>NZ_CP044067.1:0-1237500 GCF_008693385.1 Cupriavidus pauculus | reverse complement strand
AAAGGGGGTGAAAGGCCCCCTCGCCGTAAGCCCAAGGTTTCCTACGCAACGTTCATCGGCGTAGGGTGAGTCGGCCCCTAAGGCGAGGCAGAGATGCGTAGCTGATGGGAAGCAGGTTAATATTCCTGCACCGTCGTATGATGCGATGGGGGGACGGATCGCGGAAGGTTGTCCGGGTGTTGGAAGTCCCGGTCCCTGCATTGGAGAAGGCGCTTAGGCAAATCCGGGCGCGGAATTCAAGAGTGTGGGGCGAGCGGCTTTATGCTGCGAAGCAATCGGAAGTGGTTCCAAGAAAAGCCTCTAAGCTTCAGTCATACGAGACCGTACCGCAAACCGACACAGGTGGGCGAGATGAGTATTCTAAGGCGCTTGAGAGAACTCGGGAGAAGGAACTCGGCAAATTGGTACCGTAACTTCGGGATAAGGTACGCCCTGGTAGCTTGACTGGCCTGCGCCAGAAGGGTGAAGGGGTTGCAATAAAATGGTGGCTGCGACTGTTTAATAAAAACACAGCACTCTGCAAACACGAAAGTGGACGTATAGGGTGTGACGCCTGCCCGGTGCCGGAAGATTAAATGATGGGGTGCAAGCTCTTGATTGAAGTCCCGGTAAACGGCGGCCGTAACTATAACGGTCCTAAGGTAGCGAAATTCCTTGTCGGGTAAGTTCCGACCTGCACGAATGGCGTAACGATGGCCACACTGTCTCCTCCCGAGACTCAGCGAAGTTGAAGTGTTTGTGATGATGCAATCTCCCCGCGGCTAGACGGAAAGACCCCATGAACCTTTACTGTAGCTTTGCATTGGACTTTGAACCGATCTGTGTAGGATAGGTGGGAGGCTTTGAAGCGTGGACGCTAGTTCACGTGGAGCCGTCCTTGAAATACCACCCTGGTTTGTTTGAGGTTCTAACCTTGGCCCGTGAATCCGGGTCGGGGACAGTGCATGGTAGGCAGTTTGACTGGGGCGGTCTCCTCCCAAAGTGTAACGGAGGAGTTCGAAGGTACGCTTGGTACGGTCGGACATCGTACCTAAAGTGCAATGGCAAAAGCGTGCTTAACTGCGAGACCGACAAGTCGAGCAGGTGCGAAAGCAGGACATAGTGATCCGGTGGTTCTGAATGGAAGGGCCATCGCTCAACGGATAAAAGGTACTCTGGGGATAACAGGCTGATACCGCCCAAGAGTTCATATCGACGGCGGTGTTTGGCACCTCGATGTCGGCTCATCTCATCCTGGGGCTGTAGCCGGTCCCAAGGGTATGGCTGTTCGCCATTTAAAGAGGTACGTGAGCTGGGTTTAAAACGTCGTGAGACAGTTTGGTCCCTATCTGCCGTGGGCGTTGGAATCTTGACGGGGGCTGCTCCTAGTACGAGAGGACCGGAGTGGACGTACCGCTGGTGTACCTGTTGTCTCGCCAGAGGCATCGCAGGGTAGCTATGTACGGAAGAGATAACCGCTGAAAGCATCTAAGCGGGAAACTCGCCTGAAGATGAGGATTCCCTGGAGGCTTGACCTCCTTGAAGGGTCGTTCGAGACCAGGACGTTGATAGGCTGGGTGTGGAAGCGCAGTAATGCGTTAAGCTAACCAGTACTAATTGCCCGTAAGGCTTGATCCTATAACCAGTGTGTCTTGCCTGGTGATAGCGTTCCGCTAATGTGCCGGCCATATACGACACAACCCCCCCTTTACTACACCCAGATTCGTCACGCTGACCTCCGGTCAGCGTGACAACCCCTTATGCCTGGTGACCATAGCGAGTTGGAACCACCCCTTCCCATCCCGAACAGGACCGTGAAACAACTCCGCGCCGATGATAGTGCGGATTACCCGTGTGAAAGTAGGTCATCGCCAGGCTCTTATGCTCAGAACCCCTCAGCGCTTCCCGCTGAGGGGTTTTGTTTTTTAAGCTGCCGATTTCATTACGTCAGTTGCGCCGATATTTCGCCAGCGGATTTCTCAGTGTCCCCGCCATCGTCAGGCTCGAAGCCGGATCCGCGAGGTTGACCATCTGCAGGTTATTGCGCAGCTGCAGGCGGTTCAGGCACGAATGCCTGAATTCCGGCTGGAACAGGTCGTACCGCCTGAACTTGTGTTGCAGCGCGGGATGCGCGGCCTGGTATTCGTGCACGGTATCGGCAACCAATTGCCAGAATGCATCCTCGGTGCAGACGCCATGCTCGACGAGCAGATGGCTCAGGTGCCGGAAGACGCCGTCGAACACATCGATAAACAGGCCAAGCAGCTTGTAGTCGTCGGGCACATCCACCGCGAGACGGGCGACGTCGTCCGGCAGCGCCGCATCCTTGTCGAGGATCGCGGATTCTTCGGCGATATCCTTCATGAACACGCGCGTGACGCGATGCGCCGAGAGGACCAGGATCAGGTTCTCGCAGTGCGGCATGAACACCAGATCGTGCGCGTAGAAGCAGTGGACCAGCGGTTCCAGATACGCGCGCAGGTAGCTGCGCAGCCACGCCAGCGCCGGCATGCCCGAGCGTCGAATCAGCGCCGGCAGCAGCGCCCGGCCCGCGGGATCGACATGCAGCAGCGCCGCCATCGTCATCAATCGTTCGCCCTGTTGCAGCTTGCCGATCGGACTCTCGCGCCAGAGGGCCGACAGCATTTTCTTGTACGGGCTATCGCTCTCGAGCGCCGCTTCGTAGTACCGGTTGCGGTAGCCGACCGAAGCGACTTCTCGCAGAATCGAGAATCCGTAGTCCCGCAGCGTACCGTCGCTCGCGATCCGTTCGTGGAGATAGGCGTTGATGGCCGGTGTTCCCGCCATATAGTGCGGCGATAGACCGCGCATAAAGCCCATGTTCAGTACCGACAGCGAAGTCTTGACGTAGCACTTCTCGGGGTGCGACGTGTTGAAATAGGTGCGCACCGACTGCTGCGCCGCGTAGAGGTCCTCGCCGTAACCGAGTGCGACGATCCTGCGATTGGCCACATCGGCGGCGAATGCGATGCTCAGCTTGTTGAACCACTGCCACGGGTGGGCGGGCATGAACAGGTAGCGCGACGGATCGAGGTCCAGCCGATGCAGCGTCTGGCGGAACGAAGCCAGACGGTCGGCGCCTAGCTCGCGCGCCAGCAGCGTGTCGTGGTCGAGTCCGGGCACGCTCGCGAAATGCGCGTAGTCGCGATGCACGGCGAGCCAGACGATGGCGAAGCGCGAACCCGTCTCGGGCGCATAGGTTCGATATTCGTCCGCATCGAACCCCAGGCGGCCATTGTTGGCCACGAAGCACGGGTGTCCTTCGGTCATGGCGGCTTCGTAGACCTGATAGTCCTGCTCCACGAGCTCGTCGGCGGTGAGGTAGGGGCGCGTGTGCTTGTAGGCCGCGCCGAAGAGCGTGCTGCTGATTTCGTCGAGATAGATCGGGAGCTTGTCCGCGGGAATCCCCAGCGTGCGCCGAAAGTCGTTGACGAACGTCAGCGCATCGAGCGGATCGCCGGACTTCGGGCCGTCGGCGATGCGTTCGATGGAGGCGGGATCGATGCGCCAGTGGTGCAGGGCCATGATTCGCGCGCGAAAACGGTAGTGGCATCCCGCGGTGTCGGCATCGACGCGATACGCGCGCCAGTTGTCGGCATCGGGCTTGCCGGCCGGCGCCGGGGCGATGACGGACTCGTGGGCGAACTCGGCGAGTGCCTTGCGGACCAGCAGCCGGTTGACCGTGGCCCAGACGCTCGGGTCGAGGTGATCAACGACATGTTGCGGCTCGCGCGCGCGTCGCGCGGGCAGCGATACATCAGGCGGTGTATGCATCGGTAACGTCTCCAGAGAGCGATCGTTCGAAATCCGATCGGGTACAGAAGGCCAGCCACGCGGTTTTCTGCGGCAGCTGGATCTGACGGTCGTAGCGGAAACCGACCGCTTGATTGAGGGCGTGAACGCGTTCGTTGCGGACGTCGGGCTCCACGACCACGCGCCGCGCGCCCAGCGCGTAGAACGCGAAGGCCATGACATGGCGCAGGACGTCGCGTGTGAAATGGGGAATGCGTACCGAGACCGGCGCCACGAGGAAGTGCATGCCGATATCGTCGGGATGCACGGCGAAGTGACCGGCGAGCGGCTCGTGAGTGGGGTCGTAGAACTCGGCGACGAAGGCCCGCTGACCGTCGTGCGACCCGACGCATGCGCAGCCGTGGCCGGCCGTGTGCAGGTCGGCGTAGAACTGCCGGGTTTCCGCGAGACTCAGATGCTGCATGTTCCAGTAGCGCGCATAGTCCATGACGAACCAGCGGTGCAGCGTGGCGATATCGTCGTCGAGCGACAGGGCCCGTATGGCGAAGCGCGGGGCGAGCACCGCGCGCACGATGGCGGGGATATCCTCGCGGGCGGGGCGATCGGTGTGCCAGCGGTCAGGTGACATGTTCGGTCCGGCAGGTGGGTGGACGATGACGGGGCGTGCGGAAGCGGTCGATGCGAAAGAGCCGATGGTTCAGCGTCGCGGTCAGCAGCAGGCCCGCCGCGGCGATCAGGAACGGCATGGCCGTGCCGAACCGGTCGACGACGACACCGGCGCAAAACGACGACAGCAGCACGCCGAGGTTCTGGAAGCCGTTGGCAATGCTGAAGTCGCGCGCATAGGCGTGCGGCGTGCTGACGCGAAACAGCGTGACGTCCAGCCGCACGCTCACGCGGAACAATGCAATGCCGAACAGGCAGCGGCCGATCAGCATGGCCGGTGGCCATGGGGCGGCCTGCAGCATTAGCCCGGCCGTGCCGAGCAACAGATGCAGCGCAGTGGAGGCCGTGTCGCCGCGCGCGCGGCGGTCCATCGACAGCACGAGCAGTGCCATCAGCCCCGGAATGGCGAACACGAGGCCCGTGAGCGTCTGGCTGCCGATACCCGTCGCGGCCTCCCAGTACACCGAGAAGAACGGGCGCACCAGATAGGCGCTGAAATCGAAGACCAGCATCAGCGCGCTCAGCCGCAGCACACGCGGCAGCGTGGGACGGCGCGCGTCTGTCATCGACGTGGGCGGGTCCGCGCCGAGCACGCCGACGATCTTGCCCGCGCGTATCAGGTGGATGCACAGCGCCATCTGCACGAAGTCTCCGGCGGCCGTGGCCAGCAGGCAGGCGTCGGGTCCCAGATGCTGGAGCAGCGAGCCGCCCGCCATCGCGCCGAAGATCCCGCCGAGATGGACCACGACCGCGAGCAGTCCGACGGTGGCGCCGTGCGTGTCGGGAGGTTCGACGCGCATCAGGTACGGAAACATCAGCAGGTAGCTGCTCTTGGTCATGAACATGAGCAGCGTCACCGCCCAGTAGGCGGCGACCGTCTCCGCGCCAAGGCTCGCGAGGCCGAGCAGGCCCGCGATGCCCTGCGTGAGGACGACGAGGTGCATCGTCTCCACATGGCGGGCGACGCGGGCCCATAGCGGCAGCGTGAGCATGACCGCTATCGAGATCGCGGCGACATAGGCGCCGACGTGGATGGGGTCGGTCACGCCATAGCGCATGGCGAAGAACTGCGGATAGAACGCGATGAGAATGGCGTCGCTGACCACCCCGCAGGCGGTCATGACGAGAATGGCGAGGCGCAGCGTCATGGGCGGGGCGCGTCGATGTTGTCGTCGAGCGCGTCGTTCACCGCGACGTCCGCGTCCCGGGGGCGAGGCGCGGTCTGGCGGGCGGGCGCGGCGTCGGCGTCGGGCGATGCGCCGAGTCTCGTGAACCCGCTGTCCGCGCGCGGGGCGAAATCCTGGAACGTGGTGCGGGCCTCGGCGCGATAGTGATCGGCACCGGTCAGCGCATGCAGCAGTCGCGCATTGCGATGGCAGGCAAGGCCCAGGTCGGGGTTCGTGATGCCGCCCTCGAAGCCCGCGTTCTGCACATAGATTTCGTCGCCCGCGATATCGACGGCATAGTTGTCGGCCTGCACGTAGTGTCCTTGCGCATCCCATCGGATGCGGTCGCGGATGCCGCGCACGAATGGCGGGATGCGATGCGTGTAGCCCGTGGCCATGACGAGGCCGTCGGTAAGGTGGCGATAGCGCTCGCCGAGTTCGTTGTGCGCGAATGTGAGCGCGAAGCGCTTGCCCGCATCGTCGAGCGAGCAAGCCGTGAGCGCGAGGTTCGGCATGAGTTGCGTGCGCAGGCCGGGCTGGTGGCGCGTCTCGTCGAGCTGGTCGTAGATGCGGTCGATCAGCGTCTTGTTGATGCCGCTGTAGACGGCGCGCTGCCCCTGCGTCGCGCGGTGTTTCGCGGCATCGCCGAGTTTCTGGAAGTGCCCGATATACGCGGGCAGCAGGAACTCGAGCGTGAGCTTGGCCGTTTCCATCTGGAAAAAGCGCGGTGCCCGCGTGACCCAGTTGAGCGTGTAGCCATACAGGCCGCATTCGCGCAGCAGGTCGTAGTAGACCTCGGCGCCGCTCTGGCCGCTGCCGACGATCGTGATCACGCGCTGCTGTTGCAGCCATGCCTTGTGCGCAAGGTAGTGGGCCGAGTGGATGGGCCCGCGCGAGCCGGCGCGCAGCCCTTCGCAGCAGTCGGGCAGGCGTGGCTCGCTGCCGATGCCGACGACGAGGCGGCGGGTGCGATAACGGAACGGGGTGCCGTTATGCGTATCGACGCCCGTTACGACGTAGCCGGGCATCGTGGCGTCATAGTGGATATCGAGCACGTTGCGGCGGTACCGCACGTTGCGCAGTTGCGCGGCGGCCCATTTGCAGTAGCGGTCGTACTCCTGCCGCGTGAGGTAGTAGTTCTCGCGCACGTAGTACGTGTACAGCCTTCCCTGCTGCTTGCAGAAGTTCAGGTAGCTGAAGCGGCTGGTGGGATCGGCGAGCGAGACGAGGTCCGCGAGAAAGGGGTTCTGGAGGATGGTGCCGTCGATCAGCATGCCGGTGTGCCAGCCGAAGGCTTCTTTCTTTTCGAGGAAGAGGCAGCGCATGCCCGGGAGGGGATCCGCGAGGCATGCGAGGCTCAGGTTGAAGGGGCCGAGGCCGATGCCGATGAAATCGTAGGGTGTGTCATCCGCGCTGGTAGTCGTGTTGGTCATGATGGCTCGCGTGGTTTGGGAGAAATGGGCCGCGTTGCCGCAGCCGGCATTCATCAAGACGAACCAGCGATCGGAAACAACAACTACAACGACAGTGTGCCGAGCGTGTCGCGCGCATCCTGGAGGATGAAGCTCACCATCGCGGGCGAGATACCGAGCCGCGCGGCGATGGTCCGCTGCGACTGGTCTTCGAAGTAATACTGCGTGAGCGCGTCGCGCGTGCGTGGCGGCAGGGCGCGCATCGCATCGCGTAACGAACGTTCGCGTTCGCGGGCGCTGGCAATGCGGTCGGGGGAGTTGGTGTCGAGCGGGGCATCGGCTTCAGCGAATTCCGATGCGAAGAGGCGCCGTTCGATCTGCTGCCGCCGATAGCCATCGAGGGCGAGATTGCGCACCACGCGGCAGATGTAGCTCAGTTCGCTGCGCCATGGCCCATCGGGCGTATGAAAGATCAGCTTGAGGTAGGCATCGTGCAGGACGTCTTCGGCCTGCACGGGGCAGCCGAGAATACGCGTGGCAATGCAAAGAAGGTGACGACGGTGGACGATGAAGGTGCGGGCGATGGATGTGTGGCCGGCATTCCCTGGCATGCGCGCTCCATGGGTCGTGACGATGGAGCGGGCCATGCTATGCCAGATGTCGCGCACGTCCGCGGATGCCCTTGTCGGCATCGCGGCTACCGGGCATGTGTTCCTAATGCAGAGTTAAACGAAGCGCCCACGCCATGGTTGGGATGGCGTGGCGTTCCATGTAAAAACTGCCGCGGCGGTACTTCGATCTTTTCCGAAGTTCACTGGCCGGCGGCGCGTAACTCGTCCGAGACGGCGGTCACGCCGCTCGTATCCTTTGCGGCCTTGAGAACGGCCGCGCGCTGCGATTCATCGCGCACGTTGCCCTCGAGGCGGACCACACCATCGACGGTCTTCACGTCGATGCGACTGGCGTCGGCGCCCGGTATCGTGGCCAGCCTGGCTTTCACCGCGGTGGTGATGGTGCGGTCGGTCGTGGCCGCCGTGTCGCGTGGCGCCGTGGTGCGGCCGGTGGACGATGGCGTATCGGCATCGCCACCGGCGGCGTTCACGAGAATAGGCGTCGCGGTGACGGCGACGATCATGGCGGTAGCGGCGATCACCGCACCCGGGAATAGACGGACCTTCATGATCTTGCCCTCCATGTGGTCGTTTTATCGGAGGGTGGTGCATGAAGCGTGCCAGTGGCGCGATGCAGCCTACCGGTCGAACGGCACGTGCTGCGCGCGCAGGCGGCGCATGCCGCTGTCGAGGTGCGCGCGCGCACTGTCGGGATCGCCGACGCGCATCTGTTCGTACGTACGCTGCGCGATGTCATGCGGCACCGGCTTCAGCGTGCGTCCCGTGCTCATGGCCTTGAGCTGGACCTCGGCTGCGCGTTCCAGATAGTAGAGATCGTCCCAGGCCTCGGCGATGGTGGGACCCACCACCATCACGCCATGGTTCTTCAGGAAGACGACATCGGCGTTGCCCATGGCGGCGGCGATGCGATCGCCTTCGGTCTCGTCGAGCGCAAGACCGTTGTAGTCCTCATCGACGACGGTGCGGCCGTAGAACTTGAGCGCGGTCTGTCCGGCCCACACGAGCGGCTCGCCATCGAGCAATGCGAGTGCGGTGGCGTTGGGCATATGCGTGTGGAACGCGGCGCGCACGCGCGGCTGTGCACGATGGAGCCGCGCGTGGATATAGAACGCGGTGGCCTCCGGCTTGCCCTCGCCCGCGATGACGTTGCCTTCGTAGTCGCAGATGAGCAGATGCGAGGCCGTGAGTTCGTCGAAGGCATAGCCGAACGGATTGACGAGGAACAGATCGTCGTGGCCCGGCACGACCGCGGAGAAATGGTTGCAGACACCTTCCGCGAAGCCGTGTTGCGCGGCAAGGTGGAAGCATGCCGCGAGTTCGATGCGGGCCTCGTGCACGGCGTCGGCGTCGAGTCCGGCGCGCGTCTGCGCGCGTTCCGTGCGGAGAGAGGTCAGTGTGTGGGCCACGATGGTTTCCTTTCTTGGGGATCGCCGACTTTACCAGTCGAGTGTCTGGAACAGGGTGGGAACTTCGTCGAGCGTGTGTACGATCGCATCCGGCGTGTAATCCGGCAATAGCCTGCGGCCGGTGCCGCGGTCGACCCACACGCAACGGAAGCCGATATCGCGTGCGGCGGCGTGGTCGAGGTGCGGGCTTGCGCAGATATGAACGACTTCCTCCTTCGTCACGCCGAGTTGTTCGTGAGCATAGTCGAAGAGCCGGCGCGCGGGCTTGTACGCGCCGGCCTGCTGCGCGGTGATCACCCTGTCGATACAGGGGCCAGTCGCGTCGGCGAGTTGCGCGACGTTGCCCGCGATGATGTCGTCGTCGGTATTGGAGACGATGCAGGTGCGGAAGCCCATGGCCTGGAGGCGGCGCAGCGCCGGCACGACTTCGCGGAACGGCGGCATGGCCGAGATGCCCTGCGTGAGAACGGCGATATCGTCGGGCGCGGGTTCGAGATCGAATTCCTCGAGCGCGAGCCGCAATCCCTCGCCCGCGACCGTTCGGAAATTGCGATGCGGCGGCGTTTGCTCGAGGCGATGCTCGTGCCGGTCGTACACCTCGATCAGGCGGCCGGTGTCGATGGACGCCGGATTGCCCTTGTTGCGCAGGATGGTGTCGACGGCCCGCTGCAGCCCTTCGTCCCACTGGATGAGCGTGCCGTAGCAGTCGAAGGTGAGCCACTTGGGGCGGGGGGTGTGTTGCAGGGACATGGCGATCTCCGGAGCGGTTTGCGTTGACCGGAAGCGTAGTGAGTCTGGCCTCCATTTGAAAATGAAATTATGATATCCACGTCAGTGGATTTTCAAATAAGAGGCGCCGCGATGTTCGACGATCTGGTTCTACTCCGCACACTCGTTTCGGTCGTGGACGAAGGCAGCTTTACGCGCGCCGGAGACCGGGTGCACCGTACGCAATCGACGGTCAGCCAGCAAATTCGCAAGCTCGAAGAGGTCGTGGGGCGTCCGCTGCTGCTGCGAGACCGCTCGGGCACACAGGTCACGGCCACCGCGCATGGTGAACTGCTCGCGCAATATGCGCGGCGGCTCCTGGCCTTGTCGCAGGAGGCCGCGGATGCGCTGGCCAGCGATGGGCGCATCTCGACGGTCCGGATCGGCGTGCCCGAGGACTTCGATGCGCGGCGCATGTCGGCGATGCTGTCCGGTTTCGTGGCGGCGCGTCCCGAAGTGAGGCTGGAAACCGTCGCCGGCATGAGCAGCGACCTGCGACAAAAGCTCGCAGGTGGCGAGATCGAGATCGCCCTGGTCAAGCGCGAGCCGGGCAGCGGGCCCAGTCTTGCCGCCTGGCCCGAGACGCTTGTGTGGGCGACCGCCGCGGACAGCGCATGGGATCGTGACGACCGCGCGGAGGAACCGGTGCCGCTCGCGCTATTCCCCCAGGGGTGCGTCTACCGGCAGCGTGCGATCCGGGGGCTCGACCAGGCGCAGCGGCGCTGGCGCACGGCGTTCGGCAGCCATAGCCTGACCGGCATTCAGGCGGCGGTCTCGTCCGGGCTGGGGGTGTCGGTGCTGCCGACGACCGCATTGTTGCCCGAACACCGCCTGTGCGAGGGCTTTCCTGCGCTGGCCCCCACCGAACTGGCGCTGGTGGCAGGCGACAGTGCGCTGAACGCCGGGCAACGCTCGCTGGTCGATTTCCTGCGCGCACAGCTCGATGGCTGACGCCGCGATCGGTGATCAGATTTGAACGATTTGTTCAGAAAATCCGGTGCCTCATTGGTGATTGCACGCTGCAAGCCCGCGTGTAGCATGCATATGCCGCCATTTCGGGGGCTGCAATGACGTATTTCAGCGGATTACACGCCAATTCCTCATAACCGAACATTTCAGCAAACTGGTAGCATGGCGTGCTGCGAACATTTAGGCCAAGTGGAACAACTTCGCACCGCGTGCCTCAAATGCTGCAGCGCCGCGAAAAAACGCACGGACATACCGACCTGCCGGAGGGGGGAGGTCGGCTGACTTAGTCATTGAGGTCTTGTCCTGCGTGGCATACATTGCCGGAGGCGCATGTCACGGCGAAGCGTCAGATATTGACGCCGCGCCTGGGGTGAATTGCGAGTCGATGCCCACACCAGATCGGTGCACGAGCCTCGCGCATGGAACGGTAATACTGAGAAGCCATGATCGAAGCCTATTTTTCTGAAAACGGGGAGCGGTTCGGCGCGCGCGATGCGTGCCCGCGATGCGTACCACTCGAGGCCAGGGCACTGGCGAAAGCAGGGGTAATGGTCACGATCCGCTGAAACCCCGACTGAGCCCGACCGCAATCGTCCGGTCATGGGCATGGCTGTTGCTTCGTGCGGCACCCATGCCCCTGACCGGCTGTTCACACACAAAAGCGATGGGCCACGATGCCCGCCCCACCGTTCATGCGCGTGCATGCGGTACGGCACCGTGGACCACCCGCCTGGCATCGCACCAGGCTCCCATATTTGTTTCAGTTTCATCCTCGAGGAAATCGCTATGCAACCAATGCGCGCAAGGCGTGCTTTGATTCCGGCCATGCTGGGCATTGCCGTCGCGGTGCTCGCCGCTTGCGGCAAGAAGGCCGAAGCTCCCGCACCCCAGACCCCACAGGTCCAGGTCGTGACGCTCAAGGAGCAGTCGGTTACGCTGGAAACCCAATTGCCGGGCCGGACCAATCCTTACGCCATCGCCGAGGTGCGTCCGCAGGTGAACGGCATCATCCTCAAGCGGATGTTCAAGCAGGGCACCGACGTCAAGGAAGGGCAGCAGCTGTATCAGATCGATCCGTCGACGTACGAGGCTGCCTACAAGACCGCCGCCGCCACGCTCGAATCGTCGAAGCTGCTGGCACAGCGTTATGGCCGGCTGGTCGGCGACGAAGCCGTGAGCAAGCAGCAATACGCCGAGGCTCAGGCCGCCTACGAACAGGCGCAGGCTGCCGTGGACCGCGCGAAGATCGACCTGCGCTACACGAAGGTGCTGTCGCCGATCACGGGCCGCATCAGCCGCGCGCTCGTGACCGAAGGCGCGCTCGTGACCAACGGCCAGACCAACGCGCTGGCCACGGTGCAGCAGCTCGATCCGATCTATGTGGACGTGACACAGCCGTCGTCGTCGCTGCTGCGCCTGAAGCGCGAGCTTCAGGCCGGCCAGCTCGAATCGGCTGGCGCGAATGCCGCCAAGGTGACGCTGTTCCTCGAGGACGGTACGCCGTATCCGGAACCGGGCCGCCTCGAGTTCTCCGAGGTCTCGGTGGACGAAGGCACGGGCTCCGTGACGCTGCGTGCCGTGTTCCCGAACCCGCGCCATGACCTGCTGCCCGGGATGTTCGTGCACGCGCGCCTGCAGGAAGGCGTGCGCGCCAACTCCATTCTGGCGCCGCAACGTGGCGTGACGCGCGACCTCAAGGGTGCGGCGACCGCGCTCGTGGTCAATGGCAAGGAAGAAGTGGAACTGCGTCAGCTGACGACCACGCGCACCATCGGCGACAACTGGCTCGTGACCGACGGCCTGAAGGCTGGCGACCGCGTGATCGTCGAGGGCCTGCAGTTCGTGCGTCCGGGTGTCAAGGTCAAGGCCGTGGAAGCCTCCGCCGCGCCGGCGGGCGGTGCCTCCGCGCCGGCCGCTGCGTCCGCGCCCGCGGCCAAGTCCTGAGCGCGACCGCAAGCATAAGGATTCGCCATGTCTAACTTTTTTATCGAGCGGCCGATCTTCGCGTGGGTGATTGCGCTGGTGATCATGCTGGCTGGCGTGCTGTCGATTCGCGCGCTGCCGGTGAACCAGTACCCCGCGATCGCGCCGCCAACGATCGCCATCTCCGTGACCTACCCGGGTGCGTCCGCGCAGACCGTGCAGGATACGGTGGTGCAGGTGATCGAGCAGCAGCTGAACGGCCTCGACGGCCTGCGCTACATCTTCTCCGAATCGAACTCCGACGGCAGCATGACCATCACCGTCACGTTCGAGCAGGGGACCAACCCGGATATCGCGCAGGTGCAGGTGCAGAACAAGCTGCAGCTCGCCACGCCGCTGCTGCCGCAGGAAGTCCAGCAGCAGGGTATCCGCGTGACCAAGTCCGTACGGAACTTCCTGGTCATCGTGGGTCTGGTCTCGACGGACAAGAGCGTCACGCGTGAGGACTTGTCGAACTACATCGTGTCGAACCTGCAGGATCCGCTGTCGCGGACGTCCGGCGTGGGCGACTTCCAGGTGTTCGGTTCGCAGTACGCGATGCGTGTCTGGCTCGATCCGGCGCGGCTCAACAGCTATCAGCTGACGCCGCTCGACGTGAGCAACGCCGTCAAGGCGCAGAACGTGCAGGTGGCTTCCGGCCAGCTGGGCGGCCTGCCCGCGGTGCGTGGCCAGCAGCTCAATGCGACGATCATCGGCAAGACCCGTCTGCAAACTGCCGAGCAGTTCGGCGACATCCTGCTGAAGGTCAACACCGACGGTTCGCAGGTGCGCCTGCGCGACGTGGCCGATATCGGCCTCGGCGGCCAGGACTACACCATCAACGCGCAGTACAACGGCGCGCCGGCTTCCGGTATCGCCATTCGTCTGGCGACGGGCGCCAACGCGCTGAACACCGTCAAGGCTATTCACCAGACGCTGGGCCAGCTCGAGGGCTTCATGCCGCCGGGCATGAAGATCGTGTTCCCGTACGACACCACGCCGGTGATCGCGGACTCGATCCACGAGGTGATCAAGACCCTGCTCGAAGCTATCGTGCTGGTGTTCCTGGTGATGTACCTGTTCCTGCAGAACTTCCGTGCCACGCTGATCCCGACGATCGCCGTGCCGGTGGTGCTGCTGGGCACGTTCGGCGTGCTGGCCGCGTTCGGTTACTCGATCAACACGCTGACGATGTTCGGGATGGTGCTGGCCATCGGTCTGCTTGTTGACGATGCGATCGTGGTGGTGGAGAACGTCGAGCGGGTGATGGCCGAGGAAGGGTTGCCACCGAAGGAGGCGGCTCGAAAATCGATGGGACAGATCCAGGGCGCGCTGGTCGGTATCGCGCTCGTGCTGTCCGCGGTGTTCCTGCCGATGGCATTCTTCGGCGGCTCGACCGGCGTGATCTATCGTCAGTTCTCGATCACGATCGTCGCATCGATGGTGCTGTCCGTGCTGGTGGCGCTGATTCTGACGCCCGCGTTGTGCGCGACGATGCTGAAGCCGATCGAGAAGGGTGACCACGGCGAGCACAAGAAGGGCTTCTTCGGCTGGTTCAACCGGGGCTTTATCAAGACGACGCACCGGTACGAGCGTGGCGTGCAGGGGATTCTGCGGCGCCGGATGCCGTTCGTGATCATCTATATCGCGATCGTCGCGGGGATGGCGTTCCTGTTCACGAAGATCCCGACCTCGTTCCTGCCGGAAGAAGACCAGGGCGTGCTCTACGCGCAGGTGCAGACGCCGCCGGGTTCGACCGCGGAGCGCACGCAGCAGGTCCTCGACCAGATGCGCGAGTATCTGCTTGGCGACGAAGGCGGGGTGGTGGAATCGCTGTTCACGGTGAACGGCTTCAACTTCGCCGGCCGTGGCCAGAGTTCGGGTCTCGCGTTCATCCTGCTCAAGCCGTTCAAGGAGCGTAGCGGCGATGCCACGAGCGTGTTCGACCTGGCCAAGCGGGCGCAGGCCAAGTTCTTCACCTTCCGCGATGCGCTGGCTTTTGCCTTCGCGCCGCCTGCGGTGCAGGAACTCGGTAACGCGACCGGTTTCGACTTCTATATCCAGGATCAGGCCGGTCTCGGTCACGAGAAGCTGATGGAGGCGCGCAACAAGTTCCTCCAGCTGGCGGGACAGAATCCGGCGATGCAGCGCGTGCGGCCCAACGGCCTGAACGACGAGCCGCAGTATCTGCTCGATATCGACGACGAGAAGGCGCGCGCGCTGGGGCTGTCGCTGGCCGACATCAACAGCACGGTGTCGATCGCGTGGGGTTCCAGCTACGTGAACGACTTTATCGATCGCGGCCGCGTGAAGCGCGTGTACGTGCAGGGGCGTCCGAATTCGCGGATGTCGCCGGAAGACCTGACCAAGTGGTTCATCCGCAATGGTAATGGCGACATGGTGCCGTTCTCGGCATTCGCGACGGGGCACTGGGGCTACGGTTCGCCGAAGCTGCAGCGCTACAACGGTGTGCCGGCGGTGGAAATCCTCGGCGAACCGGCGGCGGGCAAGAGTACCGGCGAGGCGATGAACGCGGTGGCGGACATCATGAAGCAGATGCCGCCTGGCATCGGCTATTCGTGGACCGGCCTGTCGTATGAAGAGCGCCTGTCGGGTGCCCAGGCGCCTGCGCTGTATGCGCTGTCGCTGCTCGTCGTGTTCCTGTGTCTTGCGGCGCTGTACGAAAGCTGGTCGATTCCGTTCTCCGTGATGCTGGTGGTGCCGCTCGGTGTGGTCGGCGCGCTGATGGCGACGCTGTTGCGCGGGTTGTCCAACGACGTGTTCTTCCAGGTGGGTCTGCTGACGACCGTGGGCCTGTCCGCGAAGAACGCGATTCTGATCGTGGAGTTCGCGAAGGAGCTGCACGAGCAGGGCAAGGGGCTCGTGGAAGCCGCGATCGAGGCGTGCCGGATGCGTTTGCGGCCGATCATCATGACGTCGCTGGCCTTCGTGCTCGGCGTGTTCCCGCTGGCGGTGTCCACGGGCGCCGGTTCGGGCAGCCAGCACGCGATCGGTACCGGCGTGATCGGCGGCATGATCACGGCGACCGTGCTTGCGATCTTCTGGGTGCCGCTGTTCTTCGTCGCGGTGACGTCGCTGTTCAAGGGCCGAAAGCCCAAGGATGACACCTCCCTCGAGAAGGGAGCCCTCTCATGAGAAAAACACTAGTTAGCCTTGCAGCCGGCGTCTTTCTGGCTGGCTGCAGCCTGATTCCGAAATACGAGCAGCCGGCCGCGCCCGTGGATGCCGCCTATCCGACCGGGGATGCTTATCCGGTTGGCGGCGACGCCGCCAGCGGGCAGGTGGCCGCGGCGGAGCTCGGCTGGCGCGACTACTTCACCGATCCGCGGCTGCGCCGGCTGATCGAGGTGGCGCTGGAGAACAATCGCGACCTGCGCATTGCCGCGCTGAACATGGACGCCTATCGCGCGCAGTACCGCATTCAGCGCGCGGAACTGTTCCCGGAGCTCAATGCCACCGGCCAGTACACGGCGCAACGCGTGCTGTCGCCCCTGTCGTCCGCATCGACGGGGATCGTCGGCAGGCAGTTCGGTGTGGCGCTCGGCATCACCGCGTGGGAAATCGATCTGTTCGGCCGCCTGCGCAGCCTGAACGAGGCGGCGCTGCAGACGTACTTCTCCAGCGCGGAAGCGCGCCGCAGCACCCATATCGCGCTGGTGGCGAGCGTTGCCAATGCGTATCTGACGATGCGCGCGGATGAGGAGCAGCTGAAGCTCACGCGCGACACGCTCGGCACGTACGAGCGTACGTTCAACCTGACGCGCCGCAGCTTCGAGGAAGGCATTTCGTCGCGGCTGGACCTGCGTCAGGCGCAGACGAGCGTGGAGAACGCGCGTGCGACCCTGGCCCAATACACGCGGCAGGTGGCGCAGGACAGGAATGCGCTGTCGTTGCTGATCGGTGCATCGGTACCGGGCGACCTGCCCGAGGGCCTGTCGCTCGACGACAAGCTCGTGGCCGAAGTGCCGGCGGGTCTGCCGTCGGATCTGCTGCGGAACCGGCCGGACATCCTCTCTGCCGAGCATCAGCTGATGGCGGCCAATGCGACGATCGGTGCGGCGCGCGCGGCGTTCTTCCCGAGCATCAGCCTGACGGCTTCGGCCGGCACGGCGAGCCGGCAGCTGTCGGGCTTGTTCGAAGGGGGATCCGGCACGTGGCTGTTCAATCCGCAGATCAATGTGCCGATCTTCACGGCGGGCAGCCTGCAGGCCAGCCTCGACTACTCGCGCATCCAGAAGGACGTGACGGTGGCGCAGTACGAGCGGACGATCCAGTCGGCATTCCGCGAAGTCGCGGACGGGCTGGCCGCGCGCGGTACGTACACCGACCAGCTGCAGGCGCAGGTGCGACTCGTCGCGGCGAGCCAGGATTACTACAAGCTCGCCGACCAGCGTTATCGGACCGGTGTGGACAACTACCTGACGCTGCTCGATGCGCAGCGCCAGCTGTTCTCCGCGCAGCAGACGCTGATCACCGATCGTCTGAATCAGCTGACGAGCGAGGTGAATCTGTACAAGGCGCTGGGTGGTGGCTGGAACGAGACGACCACGGCGCCGGCGGCGGCGGCGGGCGAATCGCCCACGGCGAAGCCACAGTCCTGATCCCGCAGTCCTGAGCGCCCGGCAGCACGAAAGGGGCGAGTAAGGGCCGAGTAAGCGCCAAGTAAGCGCCAAGTAAGCGCCAAGTAAGCGCCAAGTAAGGGCCGAGTCCTGTCTCGCACAGGGCTCGGCTTTTTTTTGTTCGCGCCCGGCGTCATGGTTCTTTCATATCGGTGGGGTAGGGTGGCCACCCACACAGGGAAGAACCATATGCGCCCACAAAAAAAGAACACCATCGTCTGGATGGCAGGTACGGCCGCGATCGCCATCATGGCGGCGCTGCATGGCTGCGGCAGCGATGACAGCAGCAGTTCCAGCAATACCGCCAGCAACAATCCGCCCGCCACGACGCCGACGCCCGCGCCGGACGCGGCCACGGCGAGCGCGAATATCCAGGCCGCATGGGTCGAGATCGGCGATGGCAACCAGGCATTGGCGCGTGTGGTGACGCGCTATACGGCCGAGGCCGGCGCCGGCGCGAACGCCCAGTGCCCGCTGTTGACGGTCGATGGCAAGGCCGCGCGCATGACGCTGCGCGTCGGCCCCGCCACGGCGCCGTTGCGTACCACGGCCAGCGCGGCGGCCGACTCCAAGCCATCGGAGTTTCCGGTGTCCGTTTGCGAAGCCACGCTGCCGGCCGGCGCCGCCAGCGCCGCCATCGGGGCGCAGGTGCTGCCGCTGCCGAAGGCCACGCCGCAACGTATCGTGGTGCTGGCCGATACCGGCTGCCGCCTGAAGAAGGCCGACAACGCATGGCAGGCCTGCTCCGATACCGAGGCCTGGCCGCTGGCGTCGCTGGCCGCCACCGCGGCCGGTTTCAATCCCGACCTCGTGCTGCATATCGGCGACTACCACTATCGCGAGAACGCCTGCCCGCCCGATATCGCCGGCTGCCAGGGCAGCCCGTGGGGCTATGGCTGGGATACCTGGCAGGCCGATCTGTTCAAGCCGGCCGCGCCGTTGCTGGCCAAGGCACCGTGGGTCGTGGTGCGCGGCAATCACGAGGAGTGCGCGCGTGCCGGTCAGGGCTGGGCCCGCTTCCTGGATACGCGTCCGTATGACGCCACGCGTTCGTGCGACGATCCGGCCAACGACGCCATCGCCAACTATGCGGACCCGTATGCGGTGTCGCTCGGCGGCGGCTCGCAGGTCATCGTGTTCGACTCCGCCAAGGCGGGCAAGGCCGCGCTGGCCACCAACGACCCGCAGTTCATCGCCTACCAGAAGCAGTTCCAGACGGTGGCGACGCTGGCCGCGAAGACGGGCATGACCACCACGATCTTCACCAATCACCATCCGATCCTGGGGTTCGCTCCGGTGGCTGGCGCGAATCCCGCGCCGGGCAATCTGGCCCTGCAGTCGGTGATGTCGAACCTGAATGCGCAGGCCTACTATCCGACCGGCATCCAGCTCGCGTTGCACGGCCACGTGCATGACTTCCAGGCCATCAACTTCGCGTCGGCGCACCCGGCCACGATCGTCTCCGGCAACGGCGGCGACAATCTCGATGTCGCATTGCCCGATCCGTTGCCTGCCGGCAGCGTGCCCGCACCCGGTACGACCATCGATCGCATCACGCATCACGCAAGCTTCGGCTTTCTGGTGATGGACCGTCATGCATCGCCAGCCACGGGCTGGCAGTTCAAGGCGTACACCAAGGCCGGCAAGCTGCTGGCCACCTGCGACCAGACCGGCAACACGCTCACCTGCGACAAGACCGGCTTCCTGACGCCCTGATGCCCTGATGCCATATGCATGCCGCCGTATCGCCGCCCGCGCCACGCTGCTGGCGTGGGCGGTAGCATTCCCCGCGCTGGCGGCGGAGACCATGCTGCTGCCGGGCGCGCCCCCCGCGACGGTCGTGGCGACGATCGGTAACGGGACCCCCAAGGTCACGGCGAAGGTGGATGTCACCGGCGCGGTATTCCGTCCGGACCCGGCTCTGGTCGCGCTGGGCAGGCGCGTGTTCTTCGATGCGCGTCTGTCGATGCCGCGCGGGCAGTCGTGCGCCAGCTGCCACGATCCCGCGCGCGCGTTTGCCGCCACGCTGCCCGCAAGCACACCGGGGGTGACGCAGGGCAGCCGCCCCGGACACTTCAGCCTGCGTAATCCGCCTTCGTTGCTGTACGTCCGCTACGTACCGCGCAGGCACTTCTACCAGGACGACGATGCGCCCGCCGCCTCGCCGTTCGGCGGCCTGTTCGCCGATGGCCGCGCCGATACGCTGGCCGAGCAGGTGCGCGGTCCGCTGCTGGATCCGAATGAAATGAACAACGGCACGCCGGCCGGGCTGCTGCGCAATATCAACGGCACCGACCTCGCTCCCGTGCTGGCCGCGCAATTCGGACCGGGCGTGCGCAAGGACCCCGAGGCGATGCTGCGCGCGCTCGGTGCCGCGCTGCAAGCCTATATGCAGAGCGACGAGATGGCGCCATTCACGTCGCGCTTCGACGATTACCTGCGCCGGCGCGCGCCGCTGACGCCGCAGGAAACCCGCGGCCTGGCGCTGTTCAAGAATCCGGACAAGGGCAACTGCATGAGCTGCCACACGTTGTCCGATACGTCGAGCCGCCCCGAGCGCTCGTTGTTCACGGACTTCGGCTACGACGCCATCGCGGTGCCGCGTAACCGGGCACTGCCCGCGAACCGTGACGCGAAGCATTTCGACAACGGCCTGTGCGACACCGCACGCCGGTTGCGCTGGCCCGAACCCACGCAGTGGTGCGGCTATCTGCGTACCCCGGGCCTGCGCAACGTGGCGGTACGCCAGCGCTTCATGCACAACGGCGTGTTCACGTCGTTGCGTGACGCCGTGGCGTTCTACAACACGCGGACGATCGATCCGGGCAAGTGGTATGCCGATGGCAAGGTCTTCGACGATGTCCCCGCCGCGTATCGCGACAACATCAACGTGAATTCGCCGCCGATGAACCGCAAGCCCGGCATGCCCGCTGCGCTGACAGAAGCAGACATCGACGACATCGTGGCATTCCTGCGCACGCTGACCGATGCCGCGTATGTGCCCGCGATGCCGCCGTTGCAAGGCCGGCGCTGAACGCCGGGCCTGCCGGCGTCAACGCAGCAGCGTCGATTTGCCGAACAGGCTTTCCAGCAGGTCCACCACGAGTTCCGCGGTCTGATTCTGGATATCGCGGGCGGGGTTCAGTTCCAGTACGTCGAGCGAGCCCAGTGCCTTGGTGTCCGCGATCATCTCCAGCGCGAGGTGGGTTTCGCGGTAGGTGGGACCGCCGCGCACCGGCGTGCCGACGCCGGGCGCGATCTGCGAATCCAGGAAATCCACATCGAAGCTCACGTGCAGGTGCGTGTTGGCGTCCACGCCGGCCAATGCCTGGCGCATGGTTTCGCGCATGCCGTTTTCGTCGATGAAGCGCATGTCGAATGCGGGCAGGCCGAGCTGGCGCAGGCGGCGTTTTTCCTCGGGATCGACGCTGCGGATGCCGACCTGGCGGATATCGTTCGGCTGCATCGCGGGGCGCGTGCCCGAGAGTGTGGTCAGCGGCTCGGGGCCGTCGCCGCAGAGGCAGGCGACCGGCATGCCGTGGATGTTGCCCGTGGGGCTCGTGCTGCCGGTGTTGGCATCGGCGTGGGCGTCGAGCCACAGGACCAGCAACTGCTTGCCCGATTCGCGGCAATGCCGTGCGGCCGCGCTGATCGAGCCGATGGCCAGGCAGTGGTCGCCGCCCATCAGCAGCGGCATACGGCCGTTTGCAAGAATTTCATAGGCGCCGTGGAACACCGCGGTGTTCCACGCCACGACTTCTTCCAGATGGCGCATGCCGTTGACCGGAGCATGGCCCGGATTGCCCGGGCCGGCGAGGTTACCGAGGTCGGTGACCTGGAGCCCGTTGCGCGCCAGAGCGCTGGCAATATCTGCAACGCGTAGCGCTTCGGGGCCCATCGACGTACCGCGAATGCTTGCGCCGACGTCTGTGGGGGCTCCTATCAGCTGGATGGGTTTCATGGAAGCTCCTTGGATGGGATGCTTCCATAATAGGTTGGTTCTCTTGCCCCCTCTCCCCCATGGAGGGAGCAGCAAACCGTCAGGTCATGGCATGACCGGCGGCCGATACTCCAGCGTCATCGCGAACGCCCACAGCATGAACAGCACCAGTGGCGTATGCACGATCAGCTGCGTGAACGTGAAGCCCACCACGTCCTTGGCGCGGATGCCCAGTACGCCGAGCAGCGGCAGCATCCAGAACGGATTGATCAGGTTCGGCAGGGCTTCCGCCGCGTTGTAGACCTGTACCGCCCAGCCGAGGTGGACGTGCAGTTCGTTGGCCGCCTGCATGACGTACGGTGCCTCGATGATCCACTTGCCGCCGCCCGACGGGACGAAGAAGCCCAGTACCGCCGAGTAGATGCCCATGACCGCGGAGAACGATTCGGTGGTCGCCATCGAGACGAACGCGGAAGCCAGGTGGTGCGACAGCGTGGCGCCATCGCCACCGGTGGCCTTGGTCAGGATGAAGGCGATGCCGCCATACAGCGGAAACTGGATCAGCACCCCTGCCGTGGAAGGCACCGAGCGGGCCACGGCGCGCAGGAACCGGCGGGGACGCCAGTTCAGCAGCATGCCCAGCATCAGGAACAGGAAGTTGTAGGTGTTCAGGTTCGAGATCGCGAGGATCGGGTCCTTGGTGGTGAACTCGTGATAGAGCCAGCCGGCACCGAGCGCGACGAGCAGCAGCGTCAGCAGCGGGCTGTACTCGAGCCATTCGCCGGGACGCGTCGGCCTGGTGATGGCGTCGTCGCTGTCGTCGAGATCGACGCCCATGTCCGCGGCCGTGCGCGCGCGGTCGCCGGTCGGTGCCGAGAAGTACGCGACCACGAGCGAGGCGACGATCAGCACCCCGGTCATCGCCATCGACTGCCAGAGGAAGATGGTTTCCGAGAACGGAATCACGCCTGTGATGTCGAGCAGCGACTTGGGCAGGCTGGCCGGGTTGGCCTGCAGCTGCGCGGCCGACGAGGACAGGCCGAGCGCCCACGTGGCGCCCATGCCGAGGTAGGCGGCCGCGCTGGCCGCGCGGTAGTCCATGCGCAGGTCCGTGCGGCGCGCGATGGCGCGCACGAGCAGGCCGCTGAAGATCAGGCTGATGGCCCAGTTGACCAGCGACGTGCCGAGGCTGATCAGCGCGACGAACGCTACCGCGCCCCGTGCCGTGCGCGGCATGGACGCGAGCCGCGCGATGAGCATGGACGCGGGCGGCGATACGGCGACGACGTAGCCCGCGATGGCGACGACCGCCATCTGCATCGTGAACGGAATGAGGCTCCAGAAGCCGTCACCGAACGCGCGTGCCACGCCTTGCGCGGGAGCGCCGATGAGCATCGCGCCGATGGCCACGACGACGACCGCGATGGCCGCGAAGATGTAGGAGTCCGGAAACCAGCGTTCGGACCAGTCCGTGACCCGGACGGCAAGGCGTTCGAGGCCCCCGCGCGCGGGTGGCGCGTAGGCTGGGGCGGATAGCGGTGTGTCTTTCATGGCAAAACCTCCTGGATGCGTGTCGATTCTCGTTCGGGGTTTGGATCTCTCAGTTGTGAACTTCGAAGCAGATCGCTGCTGCCGCGAGGTCTTCCAGTGCCGTCCCCACGGCCTTGAATACGGTGATCTCGTCGTTCGATGCGCGGCCCGCGTGCGCGCCACGGCAGAGCGCCGCGAGGTCCGCGCGCACGTCTTCCGCGCGGAACACGCCGGCGGCAATCGGGTGCAGCAGGTCGCCGGCCTTCATGGTGGCTTCCGCGGTGTCCACGAACACGGACGTGTCCGCGAAGCAGGCGTCGTCGGCTTCGCGCATCTGCGGCGTGAAGCCGCCGATGAGGTCGATATGGGTGCCCGGCGCGATATGCTGGCGCTCTATCAGCGGCACGGTGGACAGCGTGGCCGACGTCACGACGTCCACGTTGCCAAGCACGTCTTCCACGCACGCGGTGGCGCGCGCGTCGATGCCTTCGTCGCGCAGGCTGCCGGCCAGCCGCTCCGCCTGCGCGGCGTCGATGTCCCAGATATGGATCTGCTCGATCGGCAGCACCGCGCGATAGGCGTGGGGCAGCAGGCTCGCGACGCGGCCCGCGCCGATGACGAGCAGCTTGCGCGCATCGGCGCGCGCGAGCATCGAGGCCGCGAGGGCGGAGGCGGCGGCCGTGCGTCGCGACGTGATCTCGTTGCCGTCGATGAGCGCGAGCGGTGCGCCTGTCGATGCATCGTAGAGCATGTACGTCGAATGCAGGCCCGGCAGGCCGCGTTGCGCGTTGCCGGGAAAGATCGAGACGGTCTTCACGCCCATATAGCGATCGCTCCAGGCCGGCATCAGCAGCACCGTGCCGTCACCGACCGTGTGGTGATGGCGCAGCGGCACTTCGCAACCGGCAACGAACGCGGCGCGCAGCGAAGGAATCAGCGTGTCGAAGGGCAGGCGGGACCGGGTGGTGGCGGCGTCGAGAATGAGCATGTCGTCGTTTCGGTTGAAAAGGAATCGGTCAGGCGTCGAGCACGAGGTCGCTCGTGGGAATCGCCTGGCAGGCCAGGCACGTATCGGCGTCGTCGGGCTCCTGCCCGTGCAGATGCCTGACCGTGCCGTTCAGTACCTTCACGGCGCAGCTTTCGCACTGTCCCACGCGGCAGCCGCTCGGCAACTGCACGCCATGGCGTTCGGAGAAGCCGAGCAGCGAGCCGTCCTCGGGTTTCCATTCGAGTGCGCGGTCGGATCGCGCGAAATGCACGCGGTACTGCTGTCCAGGCGCGAGTTTCGCGGTAACCGGCGAGCGGAACACCTCGCGCAGGATGTCGAAGCGTGGCACACCGCGCGCGATCATGCCTTGCGCAAACGCATCCATCATCGCCGGCGGACCGCACATGTAGATGAGGGGGCGCAGGGCGAGCAGCGCGTCGTCGATATGCGCGGGCGAGATGCGGCCGTGGACGTCATAGTCCTTGCCGGCGATATCGTCGGGGCCTGGCTGCTCGTAGTAGTCGATGACCGAGAGCGACGGCAGTGCAGACTGCAGCGTGCGGATGCGCTCGCGGAACGCATGCGCCGCGCGGTTGCGATTCGCGTAGAGCAGCACGATGCGCGGCGGCGCGGGCTCGTCGGCCAGCGATTCGAGCAGGTTCATGAAGGGCGTGATGCCGATGCCGCCGGCCACGAGGATCAGCGGGCGCCGCGATTGACGCGGCATGACGAACGTGCCCGACGGCGCGCGCAGATCGACGACATCGCCGATGGCGAGCGTGCCGTTGATATGCGTCGAGGCGATGCCATCGACGCGCATGCCGTCGGCGGCCACGCCGGTCGCGCGGCGTACCGAGATGCTGTAGTGGCGTCGGCTGGCCATGGCGGCCGGGCCGGTCAGCGAGTACGAGCGCACGACTTCCGTGCCCGCGCGCGTGCGCAGGCGGATGGTGATGTGCTGGCCCGGCGAGAAGTCGGGAAGCAGCCCGCCGTCGAGCGCGTCCATGCGGACCGTGGTGACGTCGCTGGCTTCCTTCGTCAGCGCGGCCACGCGGAACGGGCGGAAGCCGTCCCATGCGCGGCGGCGGTCGAACGCGGGGTCGATCTCCACGCGGCAGCGATAGGCGCGCAGCGGCGTGGAGCCGCTGACGGGGTCTTGCCGTTCGCCACCGACGAGCGCGTTGTAGTTGCTATGGCGGCCGCCCAGCGCATCGATGCCGGGCTGGCCCAGCGCGTCGCACGCCTGCCACCAGCCGTACTCGCCGACGACCACGGCCGGATGCAGTGCGGCGTCGATGCGCACGCTGAAGGTGGCCATGCCACCTGGCGTGGTCACGCGCACGAGATCGCCGGCTTCGATGCCGATGGATCGCGCCAATGCATCGGAGACGTCTAGCGAAGGCCGCAGTGCGCGACGACGCAGCGAGGCGTTGCCGCGATGCTGGCTGTGGCAGTAGTAGCCGCTCTTGGCCGAGGTCATGACGAGCGGGAAGTCGGCATGGTCGGCTTCGGTGCGATCCTCGTGCGTGGGCAGGGGCGGATAGCCATGCTGCAGCAGGCGTTCGGAGTACAGCTCGACGAGGCCGGTCGGCGTGGCGAACGGCTTCGGTTGCGTGCGGTACTTGCGCTCGGCGCACGCCGCCGGAACGCGGATGCCCTCGGGGTGCGCGCGCAAGGCCGCCACATCGACGTTGGCGGGGGCGAGCATATGGTTCCATCCGCGCTCGAGGCTGCCGTCGAAGAACAGGTCGCCCATGCCGATGCGCGTGGCGAGGTCGAACACGATGTCGTTGTCCGCGCGCGATTCGCCGCGGGGCGGCACCATGCGCTGCCGCAGCTGGATGAGCTCGTCCGCCTCCGCGGTGATCTCGAAGCCGATGCGCAGGCCTTCGCGTTCCCACGGCGTGTTGATCGGCAGGAAGATGTCCGCGTACTGCGCGCTCGGCGTCATGAACAGATCGCAATGCACGTGGAAGTCCAGCGCGCGCAAGGCGCGATCGCCGAGTTCCACGTCGGGTTGCGAGAGCAGAAGGTTGGTGCCGAATGCGACGAGCGTGTCGACGCGGTACGGTCGTTCGTCGAGCACCGCGTGGTAGAAATCGCGACCTGTCACCCATCCATTGGCGGCCGGCCCGAGCGGGCGTTCGTCGATGCCGAGGGCCTTGGCGTGCTGCGCGCCGGAGAGCAGATCGAGGCCATTGACGGCGCGGTGCGGCGGCTTGCGGTGCACGCGGTTGCCGCCGTCGACGTCGAAGCTGCCGGTCAGCGCGTACAGGCATGCGATCGCGCGTTCGGTCTGCGTGGCGTTTTCGTGCTGGCCCACGCCCGACCATGCGTGATAAGCGACGCGGCGCGCGGAGCCGAGCAGGCTGGCCGCGTGACGGATATCGCCCTCGGGAATCCATGTGAGGCGCGCGGCCACATCGACGGGGTATTGCGCGCAGGCGCGGGCATAGCGTTCGAACGCGGGCTCGCACGCGATGTCTCCCTCGGCATCCGCGAGGCGCAATGCAAACGTGCCGCGCAGTGCGATCCGCTCGAGGCCGTCTTCATGCGGATGCACGACGGGCCGCCCGGCCACGGCGTCCCACGCCACGAAGGCGTCGGCATCGGTGCCGGAGAATCCCACGTCCCGGCCGCGCACGAAATGGCCGTTGTCGCCGCGCACGAGCAGGGCGCCGTTGGTCCACCGCCGCACGAACTCGACGTCGAACGCATTGGCTTCGATCAGCAGGTTGGCGATGGCCATGGCCAGCGCGGCGTCGGTGCCGGGCTTCACGCGCAGCCACTGGTCGGCCTGGCCGGCCAGCGCGGTACGGCGGGGATCGACGACGATCATGCGCGCGCCGGCGGCCCGGCCCGTGCCGATGGCCTCCGCCTGCGCGAGCCACGTGTTGGTCGGGTTGTGGCCCCAGAGCAGGATCAGCTCGGCCTGCCGGTAGTCGGCCGTGGGAATGCCGCAGCCGAACGTGAAGACGTGCGCGAAATCCTTGTGCCAGTTGCAGATCTCGGTGGCGTAGATGATGTTGGGGCTGCCGTAGCCGCGTACGAAGCGTTCGATCCAGTCGATGCTGTCGGTGAGCGGGGTGCCGCTGGGCGTGGTGACCGCGAACGCCACCGATTCCGGGTGCCCGCGCTCGCGCGCGGCGCCGAGGCGCGCGGCGATTTCGGTCAGCGCTTCTTCCCAAGAGATCTGCTGCCAGCCGGGGTCGGCAGCGTCCTTGGGCTGGGTCCGGCGCATCGGGTGGAGGACGCGGTCGGCGCTATGCACGAGCTCGGGCGCGGACTTGCCCTTGAGGCACATGGCGCGTCCGGTGGGGTGCGTGGGGTCCGGCCGCACCTCGACGAGGGTGTCGCCATCGACCACGTTGATGGTTCCGCATCGCGAACGGCACAGCGTGCAGAACCCCTTCTTTTCCTCGATTGTCATCCCGGACCCGCTGCCTCTCGATCGATAACTTGTTTCCGGGTTCGATGCTAGCTAGCATAGGCAGGTATTTCTAATTCATAGTTCTGAAATCGCAATATCGATTTTTTCGATGCTTCCCACGCTCAAGCAACTTCAGTACTTCGTGGCCATTGCGGAGACCGGGCAGGTGTCCCGTGCGGCACTTCGGTGCCATGTTTCGCAATCGTCGATGACGGCGGCGCTCAAGGGTCTCGAGGAGATCGTTGGCGCGGCGTTATTCACGCGCCATGCATCGGGCGTGCGGCTGACGGAGGCCGGTATCCGGTTTCTGCGGCACGCGCAGCAGATCGAGCAATCGATGCAGGAGGCGGTGACCGCGGCGAGCGTGCGGCCGATGCCGCTGGCGGGCGTGGTGCGGGTGGGGGTGACCGAGACCATCACCGCGTATGTATTGCCGCGGCTGCTGCAGGCCGTGGAGCAGAAGTTTCCGCGGCTGGAGCTGCAGATCGTCGAGCGCGAGCGGGACGATGTCGAACGCGGCATCCACGCGGGCGAGATCGATCTGGCGCTGCTGCTGGTGTCGAACCTGCCGGAAATGGACCATATCGGCTGCGAGACGCTGCTGCGATCGCCGCGCCAGTTATGGGGGCATCCCGATCATCCGCTGATGCAGCGCGCGGAGATTCACCTGGCGGATGTGGCGCGGCACGACTACATCCTGCTCGACATGGACGAGCATATCTCCACGGTGATCAAGTACTGGGGCCAATACGGGCTGGCACCGGCCATCCGCTACCAGAGCTGCTCGATCGAAGCGGTACGCAGCCTCGTCGCCTCGGGCCGCGGCGTGGCCATCCTCTCGGACCTCGTCTACCGCCCGTGGTCGCTGGAGGGCCAGCGCATCGTACGACGCGCCCTCGCGGACCGCGTCCCGTCGATGGACGTCGGCGTGGTGTGGAAGCACGGCGCCGAAGCGAACGACACCGTGCGCATGCTGCGCGATTTTCTGGGACTGGCGTTGCGCGATGTCGGGTGAAGCGTTCGCCGTTGCCCCTCCACAACATACCCTCCTTCACCGTGCGGCATTGAGCCGCAAGGGCTACGGACCCTGCCCGGCATGGCCATCGATATCGCGTGCGAAAGCACCGCGAACGGGACCATGACGTCGCGCTACGTGTTTGCCTATATCGAGCGTCTGCGCCTGACGCTGACCCGCCGCATGGAGTATCGGGACGCCGCCTACCAGATGATGTATCAGTCCGTCGTCGCGCAGTGACCACGCCGGCACCGACGCGGCGCCGCCGCAGGTGTGCGAAGTGCCCTGCGCGCGGGGGTTGAGAGAGAGCAGTCGCCTCGGATTATACGTAACCGTCAAAATTTAGTTTGACGGGTTAGCTTTGGGCGACTACTCTGAGCAGGACTTCCAACGAGGAGCCCCCATGCTCAAATCGATTCTCTCCCTGCTGATCGCGTCGGCCTCGCTGGCCGTCGTGGCGAATGGCCACGCCGCGGCGCCGGCTGCCCCGGCGCCCACCGAGGCCGGCGTGACCCAGTACCGTACCGTCACCGTCAACGGCCTGCGCATCTTCTACCGCGAGGCGGGGCCCGCGAATGCGCCCACCTTGCTGATGCTGCACGGCTTTCCGTCGTCGTCGCGCATGTTCGAGCCGCTGTTCGCACGGCTATCCACGCGGTATCACCTGATTGCCCCAGACTATCCCGGGTTTGGCCATAGCGATGCACCGGCCGCGACCGAGTTCGCCTACACGTTCGACAACCTTGCGAGAGTCGTGGATGGCTTTACCGAGGCGGTGGGGCTGCAACGGTATGTGTTGTTCATGCAGGACTACGGCGGTCCGGTCGGGATGCGCCTCGCGGTTGCGCATCCCGAGCGCGTGCAGGCGCTGATCGTGCAGAACGCGGTGTCGCACGAGGATGGGCTGGGGCCGCTGTGGGTCAAGCGCCGCGAGTACTGGGCCAATCGCGCGGCCAATGAGGCGGCGCTGCGGGCGGCGTTTCTCTCGCTCGCGACCACGAAGCAGCGGCATGTCGGTTCGAATCCGCATCCGGAAACCGTGGACCCGGACCGCTGGACCGACGAGTTTGCGTTCCTCTCGCGGCCCGGGCAGCAGGACATCCAGGCCGACCTGTTCTACGACTACCGCACCAACGTCGCCAGCTATCCGGCGTGGGGCAAGTGGCTGCGCGATCATCAGCCGCGTTCGCTCGTACTCTGGGGCAAGTACGACCCGTCGTTCGAGGTGGCGGAAGTGGCCGCGTTCCAGCGCGATGTGCCGAAGGCAGAGGTGCATGTGCTCGACGGCGGCCACTTTGCGATCAACGACAGGCCCGACGAGATCGCGCAACGGGTCGATACGTTCCTGTCTCGCCAGCCGCATTGAGCGGCGCCTACGACAGGATGCCGCCGTTCACGCGTACGGACTGGCCGTTGATCCAGCCCGAGCTGTCGCTGACGAGGAACGCCACGACTTCGGCGATATCCTCGAGTTCGGCGATGCGCCCGAGCGGCGTGGTCAGGTCGCGCATATGCGTGACGAGGCCCGTTCCGGTGGGCCCGGGTGCCACGGCGTTGACGCGGATGCCGCGTGGCCCGAGCTCCTTCGACAGGCTGCGCGTGAGCGCTTCCACGGCGGCTTTCGATGCGCAGTACGAGCCGTAGCCCGCTGGCGACATCCCCGCGACGCTGGTGGAGATATTGACGATGCGGCCGTTGTCTCGCATGCGCTGGGCGGCCAGCTTGAGACCGTTGAGCACGCCACGCACGTTGATGGCGAACATCCTGTCGAACGTGAGTTCGTCGATGCTGCCGATAGGCATGTTGCTCGCAAGGCCGGCGTTGTTGACGAGGACATCGACGCCGCCGAATTCCGCGGTGGCGGCGTCGAACAGTTGCGCGAACGCGTCGTGGCGGGATACGTCCGCGCGCACGGCGATCGCTCGTCCGCCTGCCGCGCGGATGGCCGTCACCACATGCTGCGCGGCGGCATCGTCGACGGGATGATTGACCACGACGTTGAAGCCTTGCGTCGCGAGCTTGCGCGCCATCGCGGCGCCGATGCCGCGCGCGGCGCTCGTGACGATGGCGGTCTGTTGGGGAAGTCCGCGCACATAGGCGCCTTCCGGTCTGGACGAAGCCATGGTTACACCTTTCTGGGCAGGTAGGGGTCGCAACTGAGAGTGCGCTCAGGCTATGGCGAGCGTACTGCGTCGGCTTTCGTATTCGCAGCCCGGATTTCGCGTATGAAACGCGTCGTGGCGACGCCTGCTGCCGAGGTATGAGTACGTTACGCCAAGGCATGAGTTCGGCGACCCAAGGCAGAATGGCGCGGCCCCGCCGCCATGGGTACCTTTGCACTGTTGCGCTGGCGGGTCCGGCGCGTGCGATCAGAGGATATGACGCAATGAGTGCTCTCAACACCGATCCGATCGTTCAGGCCGATGGCTGGCGTGACGTGCGTGCCGCGCGGCACGACGGGAAGGAAGGCGATGCCGGCCGGGTCATCGTCTCGCGATGGACCGATGCGGCGGTGCCGGAACCCGTGGCGGTCTCCCACGCCGGGCACAAGGATCTGCATTGCGTGGCCCTGACGCTGCGCGGCGCGAATCTGCGCTTCGTATCGCGGGAGCAGGTGCTGTGCGATGGCCGCGTGCCCGCGGGCATGATCCAGATCACCGCGCCGGGCACACCCGTGAGCGTGACATTCCACACGGCCTACGACGTGCTGCATCTGTTCGTGCCGCAACGCGTGCTGGCAACGTGCTACGAGGCGCGCTTCGGGCATCCTCACGAAGGGCCGATCGTGCTCGACGACCCACGGCTGTTCGGCGATCCCACCGTGGAACGGCTGGCGCAGGCCCTCGCGCTCGCGCATGCCAACGACGCGCACCTCAGCCATATGTTCTGCGAGAGTGTCACCATGGCGATCGTCGCGCGGCTGGTCGCGCAGCATTTCTCGCAGGCAGCGATGGCGGGCCCGCTGCCCGCGCGGCAGCTGTCGCCATTGCCGCAGTGGCGGCTGCGACGGGCCATCGAGTTCATCGATGCGCATCTTTCCCGGCCGCTGACGCTCGAGGAGATCGCGCGCAGCGTCGGATTGACGCGCATGTACTTCGCGGCGCAGTTCCGGCGCGCGACAGGCGTGCGCCCGCAGGAGTTCGTGCAGCGGCGGCGCGTGGAACGGGCACAGGAAATCCTGCGCCGCGAGCAGTGCTCGGTACTCGATGTGGCCATGCATTGCGGCTTTCGCTCGCAGGCGCACTTCACCACCGTCTTCAAGCGCTTCGTGGGCCGGCCGCCACTGGTCTGGCGCAACAGCGGCGGCGCGGCATCGTAACGCGCCCGCGGCCGATCGGAAGGGGGAGGGATGTCCCATGGCGCGGCACCCGGTAGCCGGGGCATCGATGGTGCCGATGCTCTTTCCGGGCACCTGGGACACACTGCCTAACGGCGCGGCGCCGCCGATCCTGATGGTCGCAATTGCAAAGAATTGTGGCGGGGCATGCTTGACGCATGGCTGTCGGCCATGACACGCTCGGCGCATGAACCCTCACGACCCGCATACCGCGATTCCGCGCGACATCATCGATGCCTATCTCGAGACCGAATATCGCGTCGGCGGGGAGATGCCATGCGTGCTGAAGGTGGGTGAAGCGTCCGCAACGCTGGCCGCATTGCATCGCTTCCATGGTGTGGGGTGCAGCGCATTCGTGACCGCGTGGAATCCGTTCAGCGAAGCCGATACGCCCGCCCGTAACGCCGCACGCCAGCGTGAGCTGGTGTCGTGGCTGGCGGAGAAGGGGTTGTCGTGGGTGCCCGGCGTGGGGCAGCATCCGGCGAACGACTGGCCGGGCGAAGAGAGTTGTCTCGTGCCCGGTCTTCCGCTCGACGTGGCGCGCGCGCTCGGCGTGCGGTTCGGCCAGAACGCGATCGTATGGAGCGGCGCGGATGCCGTGCCGCAACTGATATTGCTCAGGTAACTCAATCCGCCCCGAGCCGCTTCAGTACGTCTTCCGCCTGCCGGTTGCCCTGCGTCTGCGCGGTGCGCATCGGTGTATTGCCGCGCGCGCTCTGGTGGTTCGGATCGGCACCGTGCGCGATCAGCGACGGCATGATGGCATAGCGGCCGAACAACGTGGCGAACGTCAGCGCGGTCTCGCCGCTGTTGTTCTCCTGATTGGGGTCGCAGCGCGCATCCAGCAGCACCCTGGCCGAATCCATCTCGCCCTTGAACAGGGCTCCCATCAACGCCGTATTGCCGCTGTTGTCGCCGAGGCACGCATCCGCGCCGGCCTGCATCAGGTGCTGAACGGTATCGGGATGGCCGTTGTACGCCGCGAGGATGACGGCCGTGAAACCGCGTGGATTGGCACGATCGACCGGATAGCCGGCCTGCAGCAAACTGTCTAGCACATCCCAGCGGCCCTGGCGCGCCGCGTCGAACCAGTAGCCGTCGAACTGGCTGGCACTGACGCGTTCGCCGGGGACGAGCGGTGGGGCCTCGACGGGTCTGGAGCTTGCACACCCGCCGAGCCAGAGCGTCGCGCAGAGCGCGGCGGCCGACAGCAGTAGCCGAGTCTCTGCGCGCATGACGTCAATCGTCCGTCAGCTTGTCCGACAGCGCCTTGACCTTCGCGCCATCCGCATCGAGGGCTTTCACGAGCCGCGCGCCGAAGCCGCTATCGGCCTTGTTGAAGTACGACAGCATCGTGTACAGATTGCCCCGGTTGCGCACGTGACGCAGATCGGCGGAGAGCGCGGTGACGAGGTCGGCCTTGTCCTGCTCCGAGAGCGAGCGGAAATAGACGCCGGCCTGCTTGAACGGCTGCTTCTTGTCGATGGCACGCTGCTGCGTGGTGCCCGACAGCGGCAGGTTCGAGTACTTGTACCTGGCGTCCTGCCCGATTTCGGCGATGGTCGAAGGCTCGTAGTTGACGTCGCCCGTGCGGCCGCTCGCGTTCATCGCGCCGTCCTGGTTGTTGTTGCGCACCGGAACGAGCGGCTTGTTGATCGGCAGCGAATTGAAGTTCGCGCCGAGCCGGTACATCTGCGTATCGGCATACGAGAAACCGCGGCCCTGCAGCATGCGGTCTTCCGACAGTTCGATGCCGGGCACGAGCCGTGACGGCGCGAAGGCCGACTCTTCCGTGCTCTCGAAGTAGTTGTCGGGCACGCGGTTCAGCACCATCGTGCCGACCTTGCGCTCGGGAACGCCGACCCATTCCTTGGTGTCGTCGAGCGCGTCGAAGTCGAACTGCTGCAGATCGGCGGGCTTGAGCACCTGGATATACAGGTCCCACTTCGGGAAGTCGCCATTGCGGATGGCGCCGTACAGATCGTTGGTCGTCACGTTCCAGTCCTTGCCGATCGACGCGGCAATCTCGTTGGGACGCAGGCCATGAATGCCCTGCTGGCTCTTCCAGTGGAACTTGACGTAGTGCACCTCGCCGCGCGCATTGACCAGCTTGAACGCATGCACGCCGAAGCCATCCATCTTGCGATAGGAGTCGGGCATGCCCGCCACGCTGTACAGGTGCGTCAGCATGTTGGTGGCTTCGGGCGTATGCGCGAAGAAGTCGAAGGCGAGATCGGCATCCTGCACGCCGGTGACCGCGCTGGGCTTGTTCGCGTGCACGAAGTCCGGGAACTTGATGGCATCGCGGATAAAGAAGATCGGCCAGTTGATGCCGACCATGTCCCAGTTGCCCTGCTGCGTATAGAACTTGATGGCGAAGCCGCGCGGATCGCGGGCCTGCTCGGGCGAGCCGCGATAGCCCATGACCGTGGAGAAGCGTACGAACACCGGCGTCTTGCTGCCGGGCGTGAAGACCTGTGCCACAGAGAGATCGCTGAGGTCCGCGGTGGGTACGAACTCGCCGAAGGCACCCGTGCCGCGCGCATGCACCACGCGCTCGGGGATGCGTTCGCGGTCGAAGCGCTGGAGTTTCTCGATCAGGTGGGAGTCTTGCAGCAGCACGGGGCCATTGGGGCCTGCGGTCTGCGAGTTCTGGTTGTCGCCGACGGGCGATCCGTTATCGCGCGTCATCTGCGCGTGGGCCAGGGGAACGGCGGCGACAAGTGCGAGGGAGAGTGCGGCACGCAGTGATGTTTTTTTTCGGCTTTGCATGGAGTTTCCGTTCGATGGGGACTCGACATTGGGAATGCAGCGTCGTGCGACGGAGCAGTGGAAATGTAGTCCCGCATCGTGGATTCACTCCAATACCGATTTCCAATCAGCGCGATAGGCGGAGGGTGGCCGGTGAGGCATTTCAGTGCGAACTCGACAATTGCAGCACGTTTGCGCCAATGCGCGGATCGACCGCGCGCTCGAGTTTCTCCGGGATCAATGTCACGGTGACTTCGAGCGAGCCGGTGCCGACCTCCATCGAAAGGATATGGCCACCGTAAGTGTCGAACTGCGAGTCGCCCGCCACGCCGTGCGCATGAATCGACGGCTTGCCATTCTTCCATGCGAGGCTGCCGACGATGCTTGCCATCTCGACATTGCGGTAGGTCTTGGGATTGAAATCCTGCTTGCCCGCATCCCAGAAGCCGAACGTGACGTTGGCAAAGCCGATGGCGGAGAGGCTGGCGGCCGGCACGTTCTCGCAGATCGCGAACGACTCGAGTTGCTCGAATACATTGTCGCCCATGCGCAGGACGATCAGATAGCCCGTGGGTGTCTTGATGTAGCGCGGCACGGTGTCGCGCGGGTAGTTGCGGTTGTCGGGGCGGGTGTCGTGCGCGGCCTTGCATGCGGCGGCGTGGCTGTCGGCGCGCGTTTGCGCGTGTGCGGGCGTGAGGGGCGTGAGGGCCGTGAGGGCCGTCAGTGCGGCGAGCGCGACGGCCGTGGCCAGCAGCGCGGGGGCAGATTTCATCGCAGGGGTCATGTTGGGTCTCCAGTTATTCAACGCAGCCAGGTGGCCGGCACCAGGATCAGCTGGGGGAACAGCACGAACAGGAACATCAGCGCGGTAAGACTCAGCAGGAACGGCCAGACGCCGCCGATCACGCTGTCGAGGCTGCAGCGCGAGGTTCCGGCGACGACGTTGAGCACGGTGCCGACCGGTGGCGTGAGCAGCCCGATCGCGTTGTTGAGCACGAACATCACGCCGAAGTAGACGGGGTCGATCCCCGCCTTCGTGATCACGGGCATCAGGATCGGCGTCATGATCAGGATCGTGGGCATCAGATCGAGCGCGGTGCCGACGATGATCACGAGAACCATGATGATGAACATGAGCAGGATCTTGTTATCGACGAACGGGTCGAGCAGGGCGGTGACCTGCGCCGGAATGTTCGCGATGGTGATGAGCCATGCCGATACCAGCGCGCAGGCGACGAGGAACAGCACGGTGCTCGAGGTCTTGGACGCGGTGACGATCAGCGACGGCAGCTCGCGCAGCTTGAGCTCGCCATAGACGAAGCGGCCGATCGCCATGGCGTAGACGACGGCCACCACGGCGGCCTCGGTCGGCGTGAACGCGCCGATCTTCATGCCACCGATGATCACGATCGGCAGCACCAGCGCCCAGACGCCCTCGCGCAGCGACTGCAGCAGCTTGCGGGCGGAGAACGGCTGCACGGGCCCGAGCGTCTCCTTGCGCGCGCAGACGTACCACGTGGCCGCAAGCGTGACCGCCATCATCGCGCCCGGTGCGATACCGGCGAGAAACAGCTTGGTGATGGAGATCTGCGCGACCACGCCGAACACGACGATCGCGATCGACGGGGGAATCACGGGCGCGATAATGCCGCCGGCGGCAATCAATCCGGCCGCGCGCGGTACGTTGTACCCGGCCTTGCGCATCATCGGGATCAGCAGCGCGGCCACGGCGGCCGTGTCGGCGACGGCGGAGCCCGAGATGCTGGCTACCACCGTGGCGGCGATGATGGCCACGTAGCCGAGGCCCCCACGAACGTGCCCGACGGCCGCATCGGCCACGCGCACGATGCGCTGGGACAGGCCGCCCGCGTTCATGAGCTCGCCGGCGAGCATGAAGAACGGTACCGCCATGAGCGGATAGTTGTTGACGCCCTCGAGCATGTTTTGCGCGAGGATCTGCGTGTCGAAGTTGCCGAGATGCAGCATCAGGGCAACGCCCGATGCGAGCAGCGCGAACGCGATGGGCATGCCCAGCGACATGGCGCCGAGCAGCGAGCCGACAAAGACGAAGATGGTCATGATGGGACTCCTTCGCGCTTATTCGCCGCTCGTGCCGGACTGCGGCACCAGTTCGTGCTGCGCCATGCGCCCGCTGATCAGGCGCCACAGCGAATGCAGCAGCATGGCGGCCATGCCGAGGCTGCAGATGAGGAGCGAGGCATAGACGATGCCGAGCGGCACGCCGGTGACGGGCGCGCGATCGTCCATGCCGATCTCGACGAGCTGCCAGGCGCCGTGCGCGAGCAGCAGGCAGCAGGCAAGGGCGCCGGCATCGGCCAGCAGGCGGCACGCGCGCTGGGCGTTCTCGCCCAGATGGGACACCACGGTGGACATCCCGAGGTGGGCCTTGTCATGCATGACGAGCAGCGCGCCGATCAGCGTCAGCCACATAAAGAGGAAACGCGATGCCTCCTCGGAGAAGGCGATGCCGGAGTTGAAGACATAGCGCAACACGACGTTGCCGAAGACCAGCACGATCATGGCGGTCATCATCGCGACCATGAGCGCGCGCACGATGCGGACGGATAGGGAGTTCATGAACTTGCTCCTGCTTGTTGCGTGATGCGGTAGATGCGTAGCGCGTTGTCGTGCCAGACGGCACGGGCGTCGGATGCGGGCAATCCCTCGAGCGCGGCGCCGACCGTGGCGACGATCTCCGGCAGGCTGGCGCGCAGGCCCGAGACGGGGAGGTTGCTCGCGAACATGCAGCGGTGCGCGCCGAAGAGGGACAGGACCTCGCGGATCACGGCGACGTTGCTCTCGCGCTGCCACGGGGTTTGCGGCAGGCCGAACTCGGACAGCTTGATGGACACACGGGGCAGGCTGGCCAGCGCGGCCAGGCCGCGACGCCAGCGAGCGAGGCCTTCGGGCGAGCGGTCCCACGGCAGGCCCGCGTGTTCGACGACGACGTCGAGTTCGGGCACGGCGGCGATCGCCTCGGCGGCTTCTTCGAGGTGCCAGTACGGGACGCGAAGATCGTAGATCAGGCCCCGATCGGCCAGCGCGCGCAGGCCGGCGCGCCATTGCGGATCCTGCAGCGTGCCGGACTGGCCCGCGAGCGCGGCCGCGGCGTCGGCGCTTGCCGCCGTAAGCGGCTTGCACCGTACGCCGCGCACGAGCGGATAGTCGAGCTGCGCGCGCAGGTCGTCATCCAGCGTCGGGGAGAGGAAATCCACGTGTGCGATCACGGCGTTCGGGAAGCCCGCTTCCCGATGCACCGCGTGCAGCCATGCGGTCTCGGCCAGCGATTCGGCGCGGTCGCGCTCGGCTTCCACGTGGACCGTGGCGGCCAGCGTCACGCCCGGTACGCGCCGCCAGTGCGTGAGGTAGTCGGCGGTATCGAAATCCCGGCGCAGGGACGCGTAGTCGCCGAGGAAAAAGGCAGCGGCGTCGTAGCGGTCCTGCAGCCATGGGTAGTGGCCCGTTTCCAGGCGCCACAGATGGTGGTGCGTATCGACGACGGCGGTGGGCAGTGCGGGGGGCGACGTACTCATTGGCGACTCCGGTCGGTTCGGCACTCAGCGCGCGGTTTCCATGGCGCGCAGCACCGCGTCGCCGTTCTTCTGCACGTAGAGCTGGCGTGTCTCTTCGCGGACCACGTTGCGGATGCTCGCCACATCCGGCTGCTCGTTGACCTGCACGCCCTTGGCGCGCAACTGCGCGATGGCCGAGCGTTCGTTGTCGGCATTGAGCTTGCGCTGGAACGTGGCGGCGGCCGCGGCCTCCTCGAGCAGGATCTTCTGGTACTCGGGCTTCAGCGCATCGAACTTCGTCTTGTTCATCAGCACGACGAGCGCGGTGTAGGCATGCCGCGTCATGGACACGTACTTCTGCACTTCGTACAGCTTGGCGGAAACCATCAGCGTGGGCGGGTTCTCCTGGCCATCGACGGCACCCGACTCGAGCGCGCCGAAGACCTCGGCGAACGGCATCGGCTGCGGGCTCGCGCCCAGCAGCTGGAACGCCTTGATATGCGAAGGATTCGGCGTCGTACGGATCTTGAGTCCGCGGATATCGTCCGCCTTGTTGATCGGCCGCTTGTTGTTGCCGAGGCTGCGGAAGCCGATCTCCCAGAACGCGAGGCCCTTGATGCGGTGTGCGCCGAGCTCGTCGAGCAGCGATCGGCCGACGGGGCCATCGAGCGTGCGATAGGCGCTGGGGCCGTCTTCGAACTGATAGGGCAGGTCCAGCACGTTGAGCTTGGGCACGAGGCCGGTGACGAAGGGGTTGCCGGTGGCGCCGATGTCGATGGTGCCGCTGCGCACGCCGGTCACGAGGGTCGTATCGTTACCGAGCTGGCTGTTGGCGAAGACCTGGATCTCGACATCGCCGTTGGTGCGTGCCTTGACCTGCTTGGCGAACTGCAGCGCGGCCTGATGCTGGGAGTCGCTCTCCGGGACGGTATGGGCAAAGCGCAGCTTGACGCTCTGCGCGAAGGGGGAGGTGCTGGCGGCGGACAAAAGGGTGGCCAGCACGATGCGTGCGATCGTGGTTTTCATGGTGTCTCCTGAAATCGGAAGGGGTGGCCCGCGTGAGGATCGCGGGCTCGGGTCTCGGTGGCGTCGGGGGCGGCTTCAGGGGGGCGGATGCAGCAGCCCGCGTTGCGCGAGGTTGGTCATCAGCGCGCCGATGCCGAAATTCCACGGCGGCAGCTGCGTACAGTCGCCGACCCAGTTGACGAGCGCGCCGAGCTTCGGGGAAGCGATGGCGACGCGATCGCCGAGGTGATGCGTGAAGCCGGCGCCGGGCGCGTCGCGATCCTTCACGGGTGCGAACAGCGTGCCGCAGAACAGCATGATGCCGTCCGGGTACTGGTGATGCGGTCCCATCGCGTTGGCCACGAGTTCGTGCGGCGAGCGGCTGATCTGCTTCATCGTGCTGGTGCCATCGAGCACGAAGCCGTCGTCGCCTTCCACGCGCAGGGTCAGGTCGGCGGCTTCGATATCGGCGATACCGAAGTGCGCGTCGCACAGGCGTATCCACGGGCCGATGCTGCACGAGGCGTTGTTGTCCTTCGCCTTGCCGAGCAGCAGCGCGCTGCGGCCTTCCACGTCGCGCAGGTTGACGTCGTTGCCGAGTGCCGCGCCGACGATATGGCCATTGGGCGCCACCGCGAGGACGATCTCCGGCTCGGGGTTGTTCCACGTCGACATCGGATGCAGGCCGACATCGGCACCGGCGCCGACCGAGGCGAGTGGCGCGGCCTTGGTAAAGATCTCGGCGTCGGGGCCGATGCCGACCTCCAGATACTGCGACCACAGGCCCTGCGCGACCAGTACCGCTTTGACGCGCATGGCCTCGGGCGAGCCGGGGCGCAACGCGGCGAGGCTGTCGCCGACGATGCCGGCAATGCTTTCGCGGATCGCCGCGGCGCTGCCCGCATCGCCACGCGCGCGCTCCTCGATCACGCGCTCGAGCATGCTGTTGGCGAACGTGACACCGGCTGCCTTGACGACCTGCAGATCGTTCGGTGCCAGCAGATGACGATGGGCGGGGTCCGCGCCATGTGCGCAGGTGTCGTCGAGCCAGGCGCGCAGCGGCCCGAGCGACGGGCCTCGCGCGCGGCGCACGCGTTCGGCGCAGTCGTCGAAGGCCAGCAGCGCCGAGACCGTCGGTGCCAGCGCGCCGATATCGACGAGCATGCCGTCGCGCACGGTGACGAGCGTCGGGCCGCCCACGCCGCCCACGCCGGCCGCGCTGGCGGGCTGCCAGACGCGGCCGACCAGCACGGCACGGTCGGCGTCCGCCGGCAGGATGGTGTCCATGTCGATATGCCGGGTCATGGCTTATACCTTCACGTTGGCTTCCTTCACCACGCGCGCCCACTTGACGCGCTCCGTCGCGATGAACTCGGCGAAGCGCGCCGCGGTGCCGCCGCCATCCTCGGCGCCAAAGCCTTCGAGCTTGGCCACGACGTCGGGCATCGCCATCACGCGATTCATATCCGCGTTCATGCGGGCGACCATGGCGGGATTCATGCGGGCGGGGCCGACGAGGCCATACCATGTGCCCGCGTCGAAACCCGGGAAGCCGGACTCCGCGAGCGTCGGGACGTTGGGGAAGTTCTTCGCGCGGTGCGTGCGCGTCTGCGCAATCGGTACCACCTTGCCGCCTTGCACCTGTGGCGTGGCCGAGGTCATGGTCTCGAAGCACAGGTCGATCTGTCCGCCGATGAGGTCGGTGAGCAGCGGCGCGGAGCCCCGGTACGGGACATGCAGCGCATCGACGCCCGCGCGCAGCTTGAACATTTCCAGCGTGAGGTGCTGCGAGGCCCCGGCACCCGACGAGCCGAACGTGATCTTGCCGGGATTGGCGCGGCATAGCGCGATGACGTCGGCCACGGTCTTGGCCGGACCGCCCGTGCGGCAGATGAGCAGGTTGGGGGTGACCCCGACGAGCATGATCGGCGTGAAGTCCTTCTCGACCGAATAGCTGATCTTGGGATACAGACTCGGGGCGATGGCGTGGTTGCTGATATTGGTCATCAGCAGCGTGGTGCCGTCCGCGGGCTGGCGCGCCGCATATTCGGCGGCGACGACGCCTGCCGCGCCGGGGCGGTTCTCGACGAGCACGGTCGTTTGCCACAGCGTGGAGAGTTTCTCCGCCAGCACGCGCGCCATGACATCGGTGCCGCCCCCCGGGGGGAAGCCGACGACGATGCGGATGGGCTGTGTGGGCAGGTCCTGCGCGAACAGGCGCGTGGAGAAGGCTGCGGGAAGTGCGGCGGCGAGCGTGGCGGTGCCCGCGCGCAGGAAGGTGCGACGTTGCATGGTGGTCTCCTCTTGTATCGTGACGGCGATCTGCGTCGCCCCCTGCGTGCTGCTACCTGCTACCTGGTACTTCTGCGTTTCGCGGTCATACCTGCATCGATGCCGTCAGTATGGCGAGGTAATCCTCGGCACTCGCCACACGCGGGTTGGTCTTGTGGCAGTGATCGGCCAGCGCATACTCGATGACGCGCGGAAAGATCTCCGGATCCACCCCCATGGCGGCAAGGCCGGACGGCAGGCCGAGCCGCTGGCTCATGTCCGCGATGGCGGCACCGGGGTCTTCGCCCCGGGGCAGGTCCATGGCCTGCGCCATCCGTTCGAGCCGTTCGTCGTTGCGTACCGAAGGCGCCTCCGCGTTGAAGCGAATGACCGCGGGCAGCAGCACCGCGTTCAGCGTGCCGTGGTGCAGCGTCGGCATCAGGCCCCCAAGCGCGTGGCTCAGGCTGTGCACGCAGCCAAGGCCCTTCTGGAACGCCAGGGCGCCCTGCATGGACGCGCTCATCATCGACAGGCGCGCTTCCCGGTCCTGCGGCTCGTTGACGGCGCGTTCGATGTGGCGCCATGCGCGGCGCAGGCCGTCGAGCGCGATGCCGTCGGCGGGCGGATTGAATGCAGGCGCCATGAACGTTTCCATGCAATGCGCGATCGCATCCATGCCGGTGGCCGCGGTGAGCGAGCGAGGCAGGCCAAACGTCAGTTCCGGGTCGCAGATGGCCACGCGGGGCACGATATGCGGCGACAGCACGCCGACCTTGCGGCCGTCGTCGAGGATCAGCACCGCGCCGCGGCCGACTTCGCTGCCGGTGCCGGCCGTGGTGGGGATGGCGATGACGGGCGCGGTGGCTGCGGTAATGCGCGCCACGCCGCCCTCGATCGCCGCGAACTGGCGCAGCGGGCCATCGTGCGTTGCACAAATTGCGACGCCCTTGGCGAGGTCGATGGGCGAACCGCCGCCCACCGCGACGATGCCGTCGCAGCGGTAGTCGCGATAGAGCGCCACGGCCTCGCGCATCGCGCGTTCGGTCGGATTGGACGGCGTGCCGTCGTAGATCACCGCTTCCATGCCCGGCGGCAGCTGCTCGAGCACGCGCTTGGCGATACCGGCCGCCTTGACCCCGGCGTCCGTGACGACCAGCGGGCGGGTGATGCCGATACGCTCGCATTCCTGTGCCAGTAGCGCCACGGCGCCAAAGTCGATCTGGATCTGGGTGATGTAGTTGATGAGGGCCATGCTGTCTCCACGCGGCATCGATGTAATTGGTGACGAAGTCTAGGAAACAACGGCCACAGGTCACAACGTGGATTTACTTGAAGGGCCACCGAAAAAAACTCACAGCAGCCACGGCCCAGTTTTTCTTGAAGCGCCCCCGAGATTTTCTCGTTTTGCCACGCGCGGCGCGGGCCCTAGACTCTGGATGGCCGGACGGCACGTCGCCGGGACCCGAATACCGATACCTATGACAACCATGAGACAACCGATCCTGACCGAGCGCGAGGGGCAGATCGCCACCGTCACGCTGAACAACCCCGAGAAGCTCAATGCGCTGGACCTCGGCATGTGGCAAGGCCTGACCGAGACCATGACGGCGCTTTCCGCCGACGACTCGGTCCGCTGCGTGGTGCTGCGCGGCGCGGGCGACAAGGCCTTTGCGGCCGGCGCCGACATCGAGGAATTCCGCACGCGGCGCTTTACCCGGGACCAGGCGCGCGAGTACGGCGAGATCACCCACGCCACGATGCGTGCGATCCAGGACTGCCGGCATCCGACCATCGCGCTGATTCAGGGCGCGTGCGTGGGAGGCGGGCTGGAAATCGCATCGATGTGCGACCTGCGCATTTGCGGGCAGTCGAGCCGCTTTGGCGTGCCCGTCAACCGCCTTGGCCTGGTGATGTCGTATGGCGAGCTCGGCGGGCTGATGGCGCTGACCGGGCCGGCGGCCGCGATCGAGATCGTGCTGGAAGGCCGGGTGTTCGATGCCGCCGAGGCGCGCGAGAAGGGGCTCGTGACGCGCATCGTGGCCGATGCCGATGTGCCTGAGGAGGCCTACGCGGCCGCTCGCCGCATTGCACAAGGCGCGCCGCTGGTCGCGCGCTGGCACAAGCAGTTCGTGCGCCGTCTGCTGGACCCGACGCCGCTGCGTCCCGAGGAAGCCGACGAAGCCTATGCGTGCTTCGATACCCAGGACTTCCATATCGGCTTCGAAGCCTTCGTCGGCAAGACGAAGCCGCAATTTTCCGGACGCTGATCCCTCCGGGCGCTTACTCAAAGGTGTATTCATGACTTTGCCGTTGTCGAAAATCAAGGTGCTCGATGTCAGCCAGATCATGGCCGGCCCGTTCTGCTGCATGCTGCTGGGCGACATGGGCGCCGACGTCATCAAGGTAGAGACGCCGGGCGTCGGCGACCAGACCCGCAAGGCGATGGGCTTCCGGCTCAAGGGCGACGATAGTGGTGGCTTTCTGGCGCTCAACCGCAACAAGCGCAGCGTCGAGATCGACCTCAAGAATCCTGCCGGGCTCGAAGCGTTCTACGAACTCGTGCGCGGCGCGGACGTGCTGGTCGAGAACAATCGCCCCGGCGTGGCCGCGCGGCTCAAGATCGATTACGCCACGCTGCGCGAGATCAATCCGCGGCTCGTGTACGCGAGCATCTCGGGGTTCGGGCAGACCGGCCCATGGTCACGCCGGCCGGGGCTGGACCTGATTGCGCAGGCGATGTCGGGCGTGATGAGCGTGATGGGGCATCCCGGCGCGCCGCCGGTGAAGTCCAGCGTGCCGATCGCCGATCTGGGCGCGGGGCTGTTCACCGCGTACGGTGTGCTCAGCGCGCTGATGGGCCGCGAGCACTCGGGGCAGGGCCAGTATGTCGACGCGTCGCTGTTCGAGACCGCGCTCGGGCTGTCGGTGTGGGAGTCCGCCGAATACTGGGGCACGGGGCAGGTGCCGGTGCCGATTGGCAGCGCCAACCGCATGAGCGCGCCGTATCAGGCCGTGCGCGCGTCGGACCGCCATTTCGTGATCGGCGCCGCGAATCCGAAACTGTGGACCGCGCTGTGCGACGTCATCGGCCGGCCGGACCTCGTTGCCGATCCGCGCTTTGTCGACAACGCGGCGCGCATCAGGCATCGTGATGCGCTGATCGAGGCGATCGAAGCCGAGTTCGCGCGGAAGCCGGCCGACGAGTGGGTCGAGGCGTTGCTGGCGGCCGGCGTGCCCGCGGCACCGATCTATACCTACGACGAGGCGCTGGTCAGCGAACAGGCCGTGGCGCGCGAGATGGTGCTCGATATCGAGCATCCGGTGGAGGGCCCGGTGAAGGTGCTCGGCTTCCCGGTGAAGCTGCACGGCACGCCGCAGCAGGTTCGCCATCCGGCGCCCCTGCTCGGGCAGCATACCGATCAGGTGCTTGGCGAGTTCGGCTTCGATGCGGCGACCATTGCCCGGCTGCGCGGGCAGGGCGCATTCGGCCGGCCGCCCGAGCAGACCGCGCCCGTGCCGCAGCGCAAGACCGCGTGACAAGTTAAGCGGCACCAGAAAGAAAAAAGCAGGAGACAACCATGAACTACGTACCGATGACGTGGCGAACCCTCGCCGCGTCGATGGGGCTCGCGGCGCTCGCGCTGATGCCATGCGCGCAGCAGGCCGTGGCGGCCGACATCTATCCCAGCAAGCGCATCGAACTGGTCGTGCCGTGGCAGGCGGGCGGCGGCGCCGACGTGGTGGCGCGCGCGCTGTCCGCCGCGGCGGCAAAGCATCTTCCGCAGCCCATCGTCGTGATCAACAAGCCGGGCGCCACAGGCGCCGTGGGCCTCGGCGAAGTCGTGCACGCCAAGCCCGATGGCTACAAGCTCGTGCTGTCGTCGAGCGAACTGACCTTCCTCAACTACATGGGGCTCGCCAAGTTCACGTACCAGGACCTCGTGCCGATCGCGCGACTCAATGCCGACCCCGCCGCGGTGGCGGTCCGCGCGGATGCGCCATGGAAGACCATCGAGGAGTTCATCGCGGACGCGCGCAAGCCGGACAGCAATATCCGCGTCGGGAACGCGGGGCAGGGCTCGACGTGGCATATGGCCTCCACCGCGCTCGCGGAGAAGACCGGCGCGCGCTTCAACTACATCCCCTTTGCGGGCGGCGCTCCGGCCACGCTCGCGCTGCTCGGCGGCCATATCGACGCGGTGACCGTCAGCACCGCCGAAGTGGCCACGTATGTGGAAGCGGGCAAGCTCAAGGTGCTCGCGGTCATGGCGGACCAGCGCGTGCCGGGCTACGACAAGGTGCCGACGCTCAAGGAGCGCAATATCGATCTGTCCATCGGCATCTGGCGCGGCATCTCGGCGCCCAAGGGCACGCCGCCCGAGGTGCTGGCCGTGCTCAAGACCGCCATCGCGAAGTCGGTGCGCGAGCCGATCATGGTGCAGACGCTGGAGAAGCTGCACTTCAGCACGGACACGTACGCCGATGACGCGGCGCTGCAGGCGCAGATGGTGCGCGAGTCCGCGCAGTTCCGGCAGCTCGCCACCCGCATTGCCGCGCAGCAGTGAGCCGCCCCGCCATGCATGACATGCCATGAGTCATATGCTCAACGAGCCGTTCGTCGACGCGCACCAGCATTTCTGGAACCTCGACGTGAATCCCTATCCGTGGCTCCAGGGCGAGACGGTGCCCAACTTCCGCTACGGCGACTACAGCGCGCTGCGCCGCAACTATCTGCCTGAGGACTACACGCGGGACACGGCGGCCTGTGCGCCAGCGCTGACGGTGCACGTCGAGGCCGAATGGGCACGCGACGATCCCGTCGCCGAGACGCGCTGGCTGATGGACGTGGCCGACGCCCACGGCCGGCCGACCGTGATCGTGGGCCATGCGCAACTCGACCGCGGCGATGTGGAGGCGGTGCTGGCCGGGCACGCGGCCTCGGCGCGAATGCGGGGCATCCGCAACAAGCCGGCCACCGCCGCGCGCCGGGACGATGTGCGGCGTGGGGCGCCGGGGTCGATGGACGACGAGCGCTGGCGCCGGGGCTATGCGCTGCTGGAGCGCCATGGCATGTCGTTCGACCTGCAGGCGCCGTGGTGGAACCTCGACCAGGCCGCCGATCTCGCGCGCGATTTTCCGCGTATCCAGCTCGTGCTCAATCACACGGGGCTGCCGTCCGACCGGAGCGAGGCGGGGCTGCAGGCCTGGCGCGAGGCGATGGCGCGTCTGGCGCGCGAGCCCAATGTGGCCGTCAAGATCTCGGGGCTCGGGTTGCCGGGGCGTGCGTGGACGCAGGCGGACAACGTGCCGGTGATCCGCGACGCGATCGATATCTTCGGCCCCGAACGCTGCATGTTCGCGAGCAACTATCCGGTGGACAGCCTCGTGGCTCCCTACGAGACGATTCTTGCCGGCTTCGTCGCGGCGATCGACATCTATGGCGCGCAGCAACGGCGCGGCCTGCTGCATGACAACGCCGTGCGCATCTATCGCATGGCATGACAACTTCTTTCGGAGAACGACACGTGGACGCACTCAAGACCGGCACCGCCTTTTCCCGCACGCTGAACGTGGATCGCGCGCGGACCATCGACTTTCTTGGCGAAGCGCTGCGTATCTACGCGACGCCGGAACTCGTACGCGATATCGAGCAGACGTGTCTCGATCATCTGCAGGCTTTCCTCGGCGAAGGCGAGAGTTCGGTAGGCACCGAGGTGTCGATCGCCCATACCGGCGCCACGCCGCTGGGCGGCGATGTGCGCATCGACGCGGAGATCACGGCCATCGATGGGCGTAGCGTGACGTTTCGCGTCAGCGCGGCGGACCGTGTGGAGACGATCTGCACCGGCACGCACAAGCGCTTTGTCGTCGATATCGGCAAGCTGGCGGCGCGCGTGCAGAAGAAGACCGACGCGGTGCGCGCGGCGGCCTAGCCGTGTCGTAACGCTCAGGCTGGCGTGGCGGCGGGCGCGGCGGGCTGTCGCGTTGCCGCCGTTTCCGCGCGGATCCACTCCGTGAAGCAGCGGACGCGGCGGTCGTCGAGCCGGTCGGTCGGAAAGACCACGAAATAGGAGAACTCCACCGGCAGGCGGATCGACTCGAACAGCCGCACGAGGCGGCCCTCGGCCAGATCCTGCTCGATCCAGTTCTTCTTGATCAGCGCGACGCCCAGTCCGCTGATGGCCGCGTTGATGACGAGGTGGCTCGGCCAGAACGAGGGGCCGCGCGTGGCATCGACGTCGGTCACGCCCGCGTGTTCGAGCCACATCGACCAGTCGGGATTGCTGACGTCGGTATACGTGCTGTCGTCGTGCAGCAGCGTGTGATGGCGCAGGTCCGACGGCGTCTCCAGCGGCCGGTCGCCGTTGAGCAGCGACGGCGCACACACCGGAATGACCTCGACCGGCAGGCACAGCTCGGCATGCAGGCCGGGATAGTCGCCGCGCCCATAGCGAATCGCCATGTCGAAATCGTCGCGCTCGAAATCGATGCGATGGTTCGACGTCGAGACTTTCAGATCGATGTCCGGGTGCGCGCGCATAAAGCTGTCCATGCGCGGGATCAGCCATTTGACCGCGAAGGTCGGTGGCATGTTGATCTTCAGGGAAGGCCGGTCCTTGCTCTGGAGGCGCTGGGTGGCCTCGGCCAGTTGCCTGAATGCCAGCTGGACGCTCGGCAGGTAGGCCGTGCCGGCCGGCGTGAGCACGAGCGCCTTGGCCTCGCGGATAAACAGCTGGACGCCGAGGTTTTCCTCGAGCGTCTTCACCTGATGGCTGACCGCGGACGGCGTGACGAACAGTTCTTCCGCGGCGCGCGTGAAGCTTAGATGCCGGGCGGCGACCTCGAAGGCCCGCAGGGGATTCAGGGGAGGGATCTGTCTCGACATGTTCTGTTCGTCTCGCGTGATGGAAGCGCCCTTCTGCGGCGCGCACGCAATGCGTCGCGCGGAGGCGCGGCGGGACGTTCAGAACATATCAGCAAAGCGCCGGGCGGAGAATAGGTGGGTTCCCGACCGGCCAGGCGCGGGTCAGATCGCCTTGAGCGCGCGCTGCATGACGAAGGCGGTGCGCAGCGTCAGGTCGTACGACCGATCGGACGCCAGCAGCCGGCCATCGACCCACACCGACCACGTCCCTTCCTTGCGCACGCAGGCCACGCGGTTGTCCTCCATCAGGTCCGCATACCAGCGCCAGAGCGCCGCGTCCTGGATATTGGCGGTGGCACCCGCGCGCACGCGGCGGGTTCCGATGTTTGCAAGCTCCTGCATGGTGATCCTCGACAAATATAGACGCCCGCGCCGTCACCGCGCGTTACTGCCAATGTAGGCCATTGGCGGCCGCCGCGAAATGATCTCTGCGGGGCATACCGCACACACTTTGGTATGGGTCGGCCTGCCTGCCCAACGCGACGGCGCGCCGGAGTTGTTCCGCGATGTATCAATTCCTGTGCGCGCTTTCCCATTTATCGGCACCGGGCGCTCCTTCTATAGTTCGTGACAAGGCGAAAGCCAACCATCATCGAGGAGCAACATCATGTCGGTCGAATCGAAACTCGCGGCGCGCGGACTGGCGCTGCCCGCCCCGCCGCAGCCACTTGGCAGCTATACCGCCGTCAGCCGTGCCGGCGATCTGTTGTTCATCTCCGGCCAGCTGCCGTTGCGCGATGGCAAGGTGGTCTGGCAGGGGCAGGTCGGCAGGGATCTGACCGTCGAGCAGGGAAAGCAGGCCGCGGAACTGGCGGCGCTGAATGTCCTGGCGCAGATCCACGCGCATCTCGGCGGCTTCGATCGGCTGGACCATATCGTTCGCCTCGAGGGGCACGTGACCAGCGCGCCGGGCTCGTTCGATCAGCCGGCCGTGCTCGACGGCGCATCCGACCTGTTCGCCGATGTGCTTGGCGAGAAGGCGGGGCATGCGCGCGCCGCGTACTCGCAGACGCAACAGCCCGGCAACGCCGCCGTGATCCTGGTCGTGATCGCGCAGGTCAAGGCTGACTGACATCGGCCAGCGCGGGGAATCGCGGCACCACGTGCGTCGCGATCTCCTCGAGTACCGCTTCGGCGGGACGGCTGCCGTACTTGAGGTTGAACAGCACGTGATTGGCGCCCGCGCGTTCGAGCGCTTCCAGATGGCGCATCAACCAGCTGCGCCCGAGCCGGTGTCCGCCGTGGATCGGCGTGGGCGACACGTCGGGGTCGGCGACGAGGTCGATGTGATAGGGCTGCGCAAAGGGCTTGAACGCGCCGGGGGCGACCGTTTCCACCGTATCGTGCCAGTTGCGGATGAGTTCGGTCTGCATATCGAGCCGGCGTGGATAGGTGATCCATCCATCGGCCTTGCGCGCGATCCAATCCACCGATTGCTGGCTGTTGCCGGTCACGATCAGCGGCACACGCCGTGCCACGGGCTTCGGCACGGGATCGGCGCCGTCGAGCAGACCATACGGGCTGCTGATGCGCGGAAAGTTCTGGTCCCACGCGGTCTCGAGGAACGCCACCTGTTCGCGGAACAGCGCGCCGCGGTTCGCATGATCGACCCCGAACGCCGGAAACTCGATGGCGCGGTCGCCCGAGGCGATACCGAGCACGAGGCGGCCATCGGATAGCCGGTCGATGCTCGCCGCGGACTTGGCCGTATGCAGCGGATGGCGCAGCGGCAGTACGATGGCCGCGGTGAAGAGCGCGATGGACGAGGTCTGTCCCGCCACATAGCCCATCCACGAGAACGGATCGTAGATCTGCCCAAGGTCGCCGAACGACGGATCGCGCAACGGCACGTCGCGCACGCCGAGCGATGCAAAACCCGCGGACTCGGCAAGACGCGCAAGACGAATCTGGTCCTTCATGGTGGGCGCATCGCCGGGATACGACTCGATCGCGAACAGCACGCCGAGCGTCAGTTGGCCCGGGGCGAACATGCGCGAGAACCCGGGGTTCGATTGAGGCGGTCTTTCAGAGGCGGCGGTCAGCATGACAGGCTCCTGGAGCGAGATGAGATGCCTGTCATTCTGGGCAACGGCTCGCCAATGATCATCGGGGTCCGTCGCAATTCAATTGTTCCGGGGCATTGAGAGTGCCCGACTATTCCGAGAGGGTTTCCAGTGCCTGTCCGCGCGTCTCGATGCCGTAGCGGACGACGATGGCAGCGGCGGACAGAAAGCACATCGCGCCAAGCAGAAAGACGCCAGTCTGCCCCGTGGCCGGCAGCACGAGCCCCACTAGGGACGGTCCCAGCAACGACCCCACGCGCCCGACGGTCGAGGCCATGCCGCAACCCGACGCGCGGGCACGGGTCGGATAGAGTTCGGGGGTATAGGTATAGAGCACCGCCCACATGCCGAACATGAAGAACTGCATCATGCCGCCGGACATGAACAGCAGGGCGGGCTCTGTGCCGGCACCGGCCACGCGTCCGTACAGAAACACCATGCAGGCGCCTCCGACGAGCGTGACAACGCAGGTCGGCTTGCGGCCCCAGCGCTCCACCGACCATGCCGCCCACAGGAACCCGGGAATGCCGCCGATAGAGATGTAGACCGTATATAGCACCGATTTGGTGACGTCTAGCCCTGCCTGCTGGAGCAGCGCGCCGATCCACGTGTTGAGGCCATAGAAGCCTAGCAAAGCGAAGAACCACAGGCCCCAGACAGTCAGCGTCCGGCGGCGGTACGCGGGCGACCACAGTACGCGCAATCCCGAGGATTCCGCATCGCCAGCGGCGAGCGATGGCGCGACATCAGGCAAACTGGATAGCCCGAGCCTGCGCATTACGTTCCGTTCGATACGATCGACGATGCGTGCGGCTTCGTCATGACGGCCCCGCGATTCGAGCCACCGTGGCGACTCGGGCACGTAGCGGCGCACCACGATCAGGAACACGGCCGGGATCGCGCCAAGCAGGAACATCGTGCGCCAGCTGTACGCACTGAGCACGTAGTACGACATCAGGCCGGCAGAGATAAAGGCGATGGGCCAGTTGCCGTCCATCAGGGCGAGGTACTTGCCGCGCTTCTGCGCCGGGATGAACTCCGACATGAGCGTCTGCGCGAGCGGCAGCTCCATGCCCATCCCGACGCCGAGCAGCAGCCTCCATGCGCCGAGTGTCAGCGCACTGTCCGCGGTAGAGCAAAGGTAGCTGCCAACCCCCCAGATGATCATGCTGACCTGGAACACGGGCTTGCGCCCGAAGCGGTCCGCGAGCAGGCCCGAGCTCATCGCGCCGATCGCCATGCCGACGAAGCTCGCGCTGCCGAGCATGCCAGCCTGTGCGGGTGTCAGGCCGAACTCCGTGCGAATGGACCCGAGCAGGTAGGTCATCATCGCGAGGTCGAGGTTGTCGAAGAAGAATGCCAGCGCAATGATCGCGAACAGAACGCGGTGATATCCGCATACCGGCAACCGCTCCAGCCGGTCTCCCGTACGCACGCGCATCAACTCGATGGGGGTCAGTTTCATGCTCTCTCCAGTGGTTACCGGCACAGCCGGCATCGCCTGCTAATGTCACGTGGAGACGCTGCTGACACTGATGCGCCGAGGCCAAGCTCTGTCGTGCAGATGCCAAGGAAAACCGAGTGAAAAAAAAGGTGCCGAAGCACCTTTTTTGCGCTGTTATGGCACCGTCGGCAGTCATGGCATATCGGTGTGCGTCCGGAACCGGTTAGGGTCGAACGCATCGGCACCCAGTCCCGATAGCGTCGCGCCCGTTGGGAACGGGTAGCGAAGATAAGGTGCCTTCGGCTGTCCCGGCGGCGAGTACTGGCCGTCAGCGAGTATCCGCTTCTTGGCAGTCATTTCTCGCACGATGCATCGATACGCCACGATCTGACTCGCCGCGCCATTCTCGATGGGCGTGTAGTCCTTCTCCGGCCTGAACTTGTCCAGTGCATGGTTCTGATGCGCGCGCACAGTGTCGGTGTCGTCGCGCAGCACGACATCGCATCGCGCAATCACGCTGTAGTACTCGAGGCTCGTGTTCTGACCCTTCGGTGCCTTGAGCAGGGCGACCGGACGATCAACTTCGATCGTCACGTGCGGGTTGGCGCGTATCGCTCCGGCCAGCTTGCCGAAGCGCGAGCTGTGAATGAGGAAGGCGTCGTCGCGGAACGTGAAGCTCTGGGCCGTCACGTACGGGTAGGGCGTGTCGTGTACGGCCACGCGGCAGATCAGTTCGTCCCTGAGGAACGCGTGGATGGCTTTCCAGTCTGTCCATGCCAGGTCGGTGCGGCGCATGTCGGTGCGAAAGAAGGGCGGGAGTCCGATATCCGAAGAACGCGTCATGGCTCACCTGTCCAGAGCAAAGATCGCCTCGATTTCCACGGGCGCGTTGAACGGCAGCGTGGCAACGCCGATGGCGAGCCGCGCGTGGTGGCCGCGTTCCTCGAAGATCTCGTTGATCAGGACCGACGCGGCATTGATGACCTGCGGCGCGTCATGAAAATCGGACGCGGCGGCGACATAGCCCGCCAGGCGTACCACGCCGCGCACGCGATCGAACGCGCCGTCGGTGGCAGCGCTCACCCACCCCAGCAGATTCGCGACGCACAGGCGCGCCGCTTCGCGCGCGGTGTCGAGATCGACATCCGTCGGCACCTTGCCAACGAATCGCGGCGCACCGCCCTCGATCGGCAACTGGCCCGAGACGGTCAGCAGGCCGTGATGAATGGTATAGGGAACGTACAGGGCTTTGGGGAGATCGGGGGGCGGCAATACGATACCGGCCGCCTGGATACGGGCAATCACTGACATGCGGACTCCATTGGCTGAAAGATGACGGCGGTGCGGCAAGCCTGCCGACCGACGACCTTCAGACTGTGCCGCATGCCAGCGACCCGGGATCACGCCATCACGCCACACCTTGTCGCGCAGACGCCAATACCGGCGAGCGCATGTCCCGGAAGTACTCCGTGGGCGTCATGCCGAGCGCACGCCGGAACATCGCGCTGAATGCGCTGGGGCTCTCGTAACCGAGTTGCAATGCGATGTCGGTGACGTTTCCGCCCTGGGCAAGCAGGCGGACCGCCGCCATCAGGCGTGCCTGCTGTTTCCATCGGCTGTACGTCAGGCCTGTTTCCTCGGGAAACAATCGAATGATGGTGCGCTCGCTGGCGCCGACCGAACGGCTCCACGCTTCCACCGACGTTTCGTCGGCAGGGTCCGCAAGGATGCGGGTGCAGATCTTGATCAGCCGCTGGTCTTTCGGCATGGGCAGGTGCAAGGGCACCACGGAGAGCGGACGCAGTTCCTGAAGCAGCAGCTGCACAACCAGTCCATCGCGTCCCTGTTCGTCATAGGAGACTGGCATGGCGACGACGGCGGAGACGAGTTCGCGCAGCAGCGGCGGCACGGCCACGACGCAGCACCCGGGCAGTTCCGTCGGGACGGCATCCGTCCGGATATAGACCGTTCGCATCTCCACGACGCCGCATGCCTGCATGGCGTGCTCGACCTCGCATGCCACCCAGACTGCGCGTTGCGGCGGCACGACCCACGAGCCGAAGTCCGTATTGACGAGGATCGCGCCTTCAAAGGCGTAGATCAACTGGCCTCTCGGGTGCGAATGTGGGGGAATGTAATGGCCGTCGGCGAGCCGCCTGGCCATCCCGCCGACGGGGCGATCGATGGTCTGGTAGTCCTCCCGATTTTCGCTTTTTCCGAACATGGCGTATCCGCGACAGTCGCTGGCATCTGCGGGCGCGCGTCGCCGCACCCCTGCACGTATCTTTGGCTCGACGCCTGCGTGCGTCGCAATGTTCAGGAGATCGCGGGATCGATCTCCACAGTCAGGAGCCAAATGTAATGTCAGTGTATCGAAACTTCAATCAGGAACAACTGGACACGCAGTACAACGTTCGTGGCGGCATCCCCGGGTTCGAACGCATCTTCGAGCGATGGGCAGCCGGTGGCGCGGCGTTCCGTCGGACTCATTCCGTGCGGGAGAACCTCGCCTACGGTACCGATGCCAAGCAGACGCTGGATTTCTTTCCAGCCGCAAGTCGCGGCCGACCCGTGCTCGTCTTTATTCATGGTGGCTACTGGCAGTCGCTCGACAAATCCGACTTCAGCCACGTTGCGGCGCCGTACCTGAAACACGACATCAACGTCGCGGTGGTCAACTACCGGCTAGCACCCGACGTCGGCATGGCGGATATCGTGCGCGACAATCGCGACGCCGTGGCATGGCTGCATCGCAATGCGGACGAGCTCGGCCTGGACGCGCATCGCATCTATGTGTCGGGCCACTCCGCCGGAGGTCACCTCACGGCGATCCTCGCCGGGACCGAGTGGGAACTTCACGGCTTGCCGGCCGATGTGGTCAAGGGGGCGTGCGCAATCAGCGGTTTGTATGATCTGGAACCGATTCGTCTTTGCTATCTGAACAAGGTGGTCGGGCTCAAGGAGGCCGATGTGGCGGCCTATAGTCCGATGTCACATTTGCCGAAGACCGCGATGCCGATGATCCTGACCGTCGGCGGCGACGAGTCGCACGAATATCATCGGCTGCAGGGCGAGTACAAGACGGTTCTGGAGCAGAACGGATTCGCGGTGCAGGTCGTGGTGCAGAACGGGGGCCATCACTTCGATGCCGTGGATCTCCTCGGCGAGGAAAACGGCCCACTCGCCCGAGCCGTGCTTGCGTTGATCGCGCGCGACGACTAGCTCGCGCGTGCCGCGATGCGCGTGCCGCTGGAAAGCATCGAAGTCCACGGCCAGCCGATACAGGTCGAGGTCGAGGATGATCGACTCAGGGCAATCGCGCCAGCAGTTCGACGAAGCTGGCCACGCTGGCGCTGCGCACCGGGTGGTAGTCGATGCCCTGCTTCTGGCAGATGCGCTTGAGCATGCCGACCGAATCGTGGTCGATGCAGTCCACGGGGAAGACGACGATATCCGCGGAGGCGACCATCGCGGGGAGCAGGCCCTTGCGGTCCTCGAGGCCGCCGTCGTGGTCCTGGAAGCGGCCGCCGGCGCGTTCGACCAGCGTGCGGATGGTGGTGACCGTTCCGGGGCGGCCGCCGATGTACAGCACGCTCCGGTTGTCGAGCGCTGGCAGCGTGGAGGCGCGATCGTCTTCGCGGCCTTCCTGCTGTTGCCGGGTCACCAATGCCTCGAGCGCTTGCGTCTCGGCGCGGCTCGCCGCGAGTTGCGCCCGCAGTTGCGCGACGTCATCGCGCAACGTGCGTGCGGCCTCTGCGGCCAATGCCTGCCGGGCCTCCGCGGTGGCGATGCGTTCGACCTGGGCGCTGATCAGCTGCTGACGCGCGGTCACGTCGGCCGGCACGGCCTCGCCCGGCGCCTGTTCGCGGCCCCGCAACGTGGCGATCAGCGCGCTGGCCTCCTGCATGGCCACCGCATGTTCGCTGCCGAGTTCCTGCATGCGCAGCTGTTGCCGCGCGAGGGTGTCCTTCAGCGTCTCGTTCTCCGCCTCGAGCGCGACGAGCCGGCGGATATCGGCGCGATTGGAGGCGCCGACCAGATGCGACAGCATGTGGACATCGCCGAACGCTTTCTGCCGTACCGCGACGGAACCCTCGGGATGGGTCATCGTGGCCCAGTAGGCGCCGGCGATATCGCCGGTGGCCTGTGCCGTGTCCCACATGGCCCGCACCGCGTCGGGGTCCGTCGCGGACGCGAACTGCCGGATGGCCAGCGCATGGCGCTGATCGAGCGCCTTGTGCAGGGTCTTGGCGCCCACGCCGCCACGCGTGGCCAGGCTCACCGCTTCATGATGGACCTCCATGTCGGAGGCCGTGGCATCCATCGCGATCAGGCGCCGGACCAGCTTGCGCAGCTCGCCGGTGGACAGGCACGTGCCGATGATCGAGCAGTGGAAGGTCGCGTCGAGCTCGGCCAGTGTCGTGCGATGGCGGACGTTCCTGACCGCGGATGTCGCGGGCGCGGGCGTGGGGACGGGATGAGGCGTGCAGCATCCCGGCGCATCGCCGTGGCGGATCGTCGTGCCGAGCAGGCTGGTACGGGCGAGCGCGAAAGGTGGATGTTGCATGGCGTCTGGACTCGTGAATCCGGGCCGGTGTGGCCCAGGCGGTGCCGAAGCGTTTCCGAAATATACCATTGTGCATAACGGATGCGCGTTCATGCGTTGACGACCGTTGTATATCTGCCTATATTTCGCTGCATGAATCGCTCGCTCCTCCTGCTCGATGCCTTTGCCGCTCACCCCGGTGACGCGGTGTCGCGCGCATTGTCGGGGGTGCTGGAAGCCGCGTCGGCAGGCGGCCTGCCGCGTTTCGCGCAATGGCTGGGACTGCCGCCGGACGAGTTCCTGTGCATGCTCGATACCTGCTTTCCGGGCGCGGCGCAGAGCGGCTGGGAGCCCGATGCGCCGCAGGTCGAGCCCGCGGCGTTGCCGTGCGAATTCGACGATCTCGTCCGGATGCTGTGGTTCGGCCGCTCCGCGCAGGCCGATCCGCGCCACGCCCTATGGGCCGCGCACGCGCTCGCGTGCGGGTGTTTCGGGCAGGGCCATCTCTGGCAGGACATGGGGCTGTCGGGGCGGCACGAGGTGTCCGCGCTGCTGAGCGGCACGTTCCTGCCCGTGTTCTCGGCGAACACCACCAACATGAAGTGGAAGAAGTTCTTCTACCACCGCGTGTGCGAGGAACTGGACCTTCATCCGTGCCCCGAGCCGTCGTGCAGCGGATGCGATCACTACGCCGAATGCCACGGCTCGGAAGAGACCGTGGCCATCAGGTTCCTGCCCAGCGCCTGATCAGGGCTGTGTAGCCATCCCGCGCGCGTACGGCGACGATCAGTTGCTTGCATCGGGAGCGCGGCAGCGCCGTGAGCCCGGCGGCATCGAGCAGGTCCCCGGCGCGCGTCGGCACCGAGGCCGGTGATCGACGGCTCACCATGGCAGCGCTTCATGCAGCGGCATCAGCTTCAGCGAGGTCTCCGGCTGGTAGCCGGGAATCGCCCCGATGCGGCCGACCACACGGTCCGACGAGAGCAGCTCGAGCAGGTCCGACACCCATGTCGCGTCGCGGTCGCTGTTGCGCAGCGCCAGGTAATACGCCTCGCGCGTCAGCGGCACGAAGCTCAGGCCCAGCGCGTCCGCCGTGGAACGCAGGCCGAAACCGGCATCGGCATGGCCCTGCTGGATCGCCTCGCCGACCTGGCGGTTGCTCATCGCATAGTTGTCGTAGCCGGCGATCTGCTCGGGATAGGCCCCCTCATTGGCGACCACCTGATCGAACAGCGCGCGCGTCGCGGAACTGCGTTCGCGGTTGATAAAGCGCACGCGGCGCGTAACGAGGTCCTTCACGCCGCGCACCGCCGTGCTCATGGCCGGCGCCACCATCAGCCCCTGGTCGCGCCACGCCAGCCGGATCAGCCGCACATCCGACGGCTTGAGCCATGGGCGGAACGCCGTATGCACGCGTGTGCCGGCCTGATGGATCGGCGAGACGTGGAACCCAGCAAGCTCGGCCTGCCGCTCATGCAGGCAGATTAGCCCATCGACGGCGCCGCAGAAGACGGTATCGAGCGACACCGTGGTCTCCGCATGGGTGAGCGACTGGCGCACGACGTCGATGGTCGCATCGGGCCGCCCCGAGAATCGCACCTGCGCGCGCGAGCCCAGGGCATTGCCGAGGTACTGGTGGAAGTCCGCGGTGGCGGTCTCGATCATCGGCTCCACCGTTTCCCGCATGCGGGACTCGGCGGCAATCAGATCTTCCCCGAATCGCGTCAGTTCGGCGCCCTTGCCGCGCTGCATGCTCACGATGCTGCGATCGAGCAGGGTTTCCCAATGGCGGATGGTGCCCCAGGCGTGCCGATAGGACAGGCCGACGGTAAGGGCGGCGCGCTGCAGCGAACCGGTCGCGCGAATGGCGCCGAGCAGCGCGAGCATCTGCCCGGCGGCATGCGAGCCCGCGGCAGGGTCGGCGCCGGTGTCGGCGGTACTGCTGGCGCTGCCGATCTCGACGAAGGGGGTCAGTTCGAAGCGGAATTTCATGGCAGGTCCCCAATGCAAAGAACTTGCCGAAATATACCACTGAATATAACGGATAGCAGCAACACAGATCCGGTGCGCGACGGGCAGTACAGTGAATAGATGCAGTAGACTGCGCCATGGCCAAGACGAATACCAAAACGCACGAGGGCACAGCCTCTCGGACCAGTTTCAAGTTCCGTGCGCGGATCACGGTGGCGGATGTCGTGGCGATAGGCCCCGGCAAGGTGTCCCTGCTCGAGGCGATACGCGAACACGGGTCGATTACCGCCGCCGCGCGCAGCATGGGCATGTCCTACCGGCGCGCCTGGCTGCTGGTGCAGGAACTCAACAAGGCCATGCAGTCTCCGGCCGTGGTGTCCGAGCACGGCGGCGAAGGCCGCGGGGGCACCACGCTGACGCCGGAAGGCGAAGCGGTTATTCGGCTCTATCGGCAGATCGAGGTCACGGCGGCCAGGGCGTGCAAACAGGACATCGACGGACTGCTCGCGTTGCTCCAATAGACGGCATGTAGAATGGTGCGCTCTTCGATCGAAGCGGAGTTGCACCATGAGAAGACTCATCGCATCCACTTTCGTCTCGCTGGACGGCGTCATGCAGGCGCCGGGCGGCCCGGAGGAAGATCCCACCGGCGGGTTTGCCCACGGCGGCTGGACCTTCCCGTTCTGGGACGAGGTCATGGGCCGCGACATGCGCGGCTTCGACGGCAAGGACCGCGAACTGCTCCTGGGCCGCAAGACCTACGAAATCTTCGACGGCTACTGGCCGTATCAATCGGCGGATGACCCGATCGCGCGGACGCTCAACGCCGCGCGCAAGTACGTGGCATCCCGCACGCTCTCCGAAGTCGGCTGGAATAACTCGACGCTGCTGCGCGGCGACGTCGCGACGGCCGTGGCCGCGCTCAAGGCGCAGGCGGGGCAGGACCTCCAGATCATCGGCAGCGGCAACCTGATCCAGACCCTGCAGGCGGCCAACCTCATCGACGAGTACAACGTGTGGACGTTTCCGGTCGTGCTCGGCCGAGGCAAACGGCTGTTCGAATCCACCGCGACGCCCGCCGGCCTGCGGCTCGTGCATTCGCTGGCATCCACGACCGGCGTGGTGATGAGCACCTACGAACCGTCGGGCGGCGTGAAGGTCGGAACGTTCGAGACCGTCGCGCCGAGCGAGAAGGAGCTCGCACGGCGCGCGCGGATGGCACGCGACGGCGCCTGAGCTTACTTGCCTAGCACGTCGATGATGCGCCGGCCGATGTACTCGCCGTGCGTCTCCAGCGCGAAGTGGCCTGTGTCGAGCAATTCGACCACGGCATTGGGATTGTCGCGCCGATAGGCTTCCGCGCCGGGCGGGATGAAGAACGGATCGTTCTTGCCCCAGATCACCAGCGTCGGAATTTGTGCGTCGCGGAAGAATGCCTGGAAGGCCGGGTATTGCTTGAGGTTGTTCGCGTAATCGAGGAACAGGTCGAGCTGGATATCCTTGTTGCCGGGGCGCTCCAGCAGCGCCGCGTCCAGCGCATAGGACTCGGGCGCGACGCTGTCCGGGTTTGCCACGCCGTGCACGTACTGCCACCTGGTCCCTTCGAAATGCAGCACCGCGTCGGCCACGATCTTGCGGTTGGCCGCGCTCGGGTCCGCCCAGTAGTTGCGGATCGGTGCCCATGCATCGCCCAGCCCTTCCAGATACGCATTGCCGTTCTGCGACACGAGGCCCGTCACGCGCTCCGGATGCGCCACCGCCAGCCGCAGGCCCGTCGGCGCGCCGTAGTCGAACACATACATTGCATAGCGCTGCAGGCCAACGGCGTCCACGAACGCTTCCAGCGTCTTTGCCAGATCGTCGAACGTATAGCGATAGCCGCGCGACGCCGGCACTTCGGTGAAGCCAAAGCCGGGCAGGTCTGGCGCAATCACATGGAAGCGCTGCGCAAGCTGCGGAATCAGGTGGCGGAACTGGTGCGACGAGCTCGGATAGCCGTGCAGCAGCAGCATCGTGGGCAGGCTGGCGTCGCCGGCCTCGCGATAGAACACGCGGACGCCGTCGGCGTCGGCAAATCGATACTGCACGGTCGAATCGGGTTGTACGTTCGTGCGCATGGCTTGCTCCGGAATGGGTTCGTGGGACGGCGTCGTTGCCGCTTGGGAACGAATTCTAGAGACTTTACGTAACCTGTCAAATCATTTTTAGAAGGTTACACGGGATCAGCCCTCGGCGTCGCCCGCCTCGCGGCGCCTGAAGGCGGCCACCTTGTGGCGATTGCCGCAGAGCGCCATGCTGCACCAGCGTCGGCGATGCGAGCGCGTGCGGTCATAGAACCAGAGGATGCAGTTGTCGCTTTCGCATTTTCTGACGAGGTCGAAATCGCCATGGACAAACAGGTCGGCAATGGCCTCGGCGAGCGGGACGAGATAGTGACCGGCGGTTTCCATCGGATAGACGCGCGTCATGATCACGCTGCCGTTCGCGTCGATCTGCGTGGCGAGGTGACTGCCCCCGGCGGAAAGGGCGCCGTTGAGCCAGGCAAGGTCGAGCTTCTTGCCTGCCTTGCGGCGCGCAATCGCCTGCCGCAGCGGTTCGCGCAATGCGCGCGCGGCGTCCAGCAGGCCCCGGGGCGGCGTCCTGGCGGGCGCGCCTTCCGGAAGCAGGCCCGTGCGGCCGAGCCAGTGCATGACATCGGCATCGGATTGCCAATAGTCGACGGGTGCGCCATCGACGAGTCCCACCGTGTTGATGAGGTCGAGGGCGACGTGGTCCGCGAGCACGCGCGGAAGCGTGTGCACGTCATCGGCGTGCGGCGCGGGATGGGCGTGGGGGGCGTGAGATGCCATGGTGCCTCCAGGAAGAGCGCACCATTGTATTCCCGTTCGCCGCCAACGTAACCTTCAACGTGTTTTATTGAAAGTTACGGAGTGCGGCGCGGTCTACATCGACCGATGCGAGAAATGCCCGTGCCGCGCATCGGCCAGCAGCGCGCCGAACTCCGCGGTGGTCATATGCACGACTTCTTCCCGGTCGCCGGACTCGAAGTAGACGTCGCCATGCAGCAGCAGGCTGTCGTCGACCCACGTCGGTGTGCGATGCAGCATGCCGATCGGGGGCAGCGCATTGAAAGCGCAGTCGCGGAACACCTCGCGCACGCCGTCGCCATGCACACGCCGGAGCGCGCGGCCGCTCTGCGCGCAGATTTCCGACAATCGCAATCGATGCGTGGAGGGCAGCACCGCGATGACGTAGCCGCGATCGTCCTCCAGCAGTACGGCCCGGGCCAGCCGATCGCCCGGAATATGCGTGTCTTGCACGGGATCCGGGCCGCGGGCGCGGCGCACGGTTTCAAAGCGGACCTGCTTGCGGGTAAGGCTCCGCGCCAGCGTGGTGGCCATGGTCATGACGCAACCTCCGAGCGTGATCGCTGCAGTTGTCTTGCGTAAGCCCACTATAGGTCAGGTGCCGCGCAGCATTCGGTGGGGACTAACCCCACCACGGGCACGCATTCAAACAGGCGTCATAGCAATGCGCTATCGAGGCGATTGCTATCCTCACATGTTGTTGACGCGGCATCTCACCTATATTTTGCGTTGACGCGGAATCATCAGAACTACGTGCGGTAGTCCCCCAAAGGAGAGAGCATGTCTGACGAAAAGTGTCCCTTCAACCATGCCGCCGGTGGCGGCACCACCAACAAGGACTGGTGGCCAAAACAATTGCGGCTGGACCTGCTGAGCCAGCATTCCGACAAGTCCAATCCCCTGGGCAAGGATTTCAATTACGCCGAGGCGTTCAAGAGCCTCGACCTCGCGGCGGTCAAGAAAGACCTGACCGCGCTGATGACCGATTCGCAGGACTGGTGGCCGGCGGATTTCGGCCACTACGGCGGGTTGTTTATTCGCATGGCCTGGCATAGCGCCGGTACCTATCGGATCGGTGACGGCCGGGGAGGCGGCGGACGCGGGCAGCAGCGCTTCGCGCCGCTCAACAGCTGGCCGGACAACGTCAGCCTGGACAAGGCACGGCGCCTGCTATGGCCGATCAAGCAGAAGTACGGGCAGAAGATCTCGTGGGCCGATCTGATGATCCTGACCGGCAACGTCGCGCTCGAGTCGATGGGCTTCAAGACGCTCGGGTTCGCCGGCGGCCGCGAGGATACGTGGGAACCCGATCAGGACGTCAACTGGGGCGACGAGAAGACGTGGCTCGGCGGTGACGTGCGGTATGGCAAGGGCGCGGCGGGCAAGTACGACGACGCGGCCGTGCTCGTGGCCGACAAGGACATGCACGGGCAGGAAGTCAGCCGTAACGATCCGGGACGCCATCTCGAGAATCCGCTCGCCGCGGTGCAGATGGGCCTGATCTACGTGAACCCGGAAGGACCCGACGGCAATCCGGACCCCCTGGCAGCCGCGTACGATATCCGCGAGACGTTCGGCCGCATGGCGATGGACGACGAGGAGACCGTGGCGCTGATTGCCGGCGGCCATACGTTCGGCAAGACGCACGGTGCCGGCCCGGCCAGTAACGTCGGCGCCGAACCCGCGGGCGCGCCGCTCGAGTTGCAGGGGCTTGGCTGGCAGAGTTCGTTCGGCACGGGCAAGGGCGCCGACACCATCACCAGCGGGCTCGAAGTCACGTGGACGACCACACCGACCAAGTGGGGCGGCGGCTTCTTCGAGAACCTGTTCGGCTACGAGTACGAACTCACCAAGAGCCCGGCGGGTGCCCACCAGTGGGTCGCGAAGGACGGCCCCGAAACCGTGCCGCATGCCTACGATCCGTCGAAGAAGCTCAAGCCGACGATGCTGACGACCGACCTGTCGCTGCGCTTCGATCCGGTCTACGAGCCGATCTCGCGCAAGTTCAAGGACGATCCGGCGGCCTTCGCCGATGCGTTTGCCCGGGCGTGGTTCAAACTGACGCATCGCGACATGGGGCCGCGCGCGCGGTACCTCGGTCCGGAAGTCCCCGCCGAGGAAATGCTGTGGCAGGACCCGATTCCCGCGGTCGATCATCCGCTCGTCAATGACGGCGACGTGGCGGCACTCAAGCAGAAGATCCTCGCGACGGGCCTGTCGGTCTCGCAGCTCGTGAAGACCGCGTGGGCCTCGGCGTCGACGTTCCGCGGCTCCGACAAGCGCGGCGGTGCCAATGGCGCGCGCATTCGTCTGGCACCCCAGAAGGACTGGATCGCCAACGAGCCCGACGAACTCGGCAAGGTGCTGCAGGCGCTCGAAGGTGTGCAACGCGACTTCAATGGCGCGCAGTCGGGCGGCAAGAAGGTCTCGCTGGCCGACCTCATCGTCCTCGCGGGCGCGGCGGGTATCGAGAAGGCCGCGGAAAGCGCGGGTACCAAGGTGACCGTGCCGTTCTCGCCGGGCCGCATGGATGCGTCGCAGGACAAGACCGACACGCATTCGATGGGCGCGCTGGAACCCCTGGCCGATGCGTTCCGCAACTACATCAATCCGCGGGTGCGTGTCGAGGCCGAGCACATGATGATCGACAAGGCGCAGCTGCTGACGCTCACCGCGCCGGAGATGACGGCGCTGATCGGCGGCCTGCGTGTGCTCGATGTGCATGTGGGACGCGACAAGCACGGTGTGTTCACCGATCGTCCGGGTACGCTGACCAACGACTTCTTCCGCAACCTGCTCGACATGAATGTGGAATGGAAACCCGTGTCGCGCGATGTGTACGAAGGGAAGGATCGGAAGACCGGCGCGGTCAAATGGACGGCCTCGCGCGTGGACCTCGTATTCGGTTCGCATGCGCAGTTGCGCGCGTTGAGCGAGGTCTATGCGAGCGAGGATGGGGCGGACAAGCTCGTCAAGGACTTTGTTGCCGCGTGGGCCAAGGTGATGGACCTGGACCGGTTCGATCTGAGGAAGTAACTGCGGACGTCACGCAGGGGTAGTGAAGATGGCCCGTCATCCGCGACGGGCCATTTTTTCTTGCGTCAGTCGGCGCAGCGATGGATCTCCACGGTCACGTGGACGATCTCTTCGTGGATGCGCAGGGCGTTCCGCACGTGCGCCGGCGACAGGTCGGCGTCATGGGTCACGAGGCTGATCGCGCAGGAAAACTTGTCCTTGCCCACGCGCCACACATGGAGGTCGGCGACCTGCGTGCCTTCGGGGCCGACGTTGAACGACGCCAGCACCTCGCGGATCTCGGCGACGACCGGATGATCCATTTCGCGGTCGAGCAGCACCACGCCGGTCTGCCGCAGCAGGCCGAAGGCCCACACGCCGACCAGCACGGCGCCGACGATGCCCATGACCGGATCGAGCCAGCCCCACCCGAACAGCCAGCCGCCCGCGAGGGCAAGGATGGCGAGCACCGACGTGGCCGCGTCGGCCAGCACGTGGACGTAGGCCGAGCGAAGGTTCAGGTCGTGCGCGTGGTCGTGATGGTGCCCGTGGCCATGGTTGTGGCCATGGTTGTGCCCATGAGCGTGCCCGTGATCGTGGCCATGGGCGCCGCCAAGGATCATCGCGCACGCCAGATTGACGACGAGGCCAATGGCGGTCACGGCCATCGCTTCCTGGTAGTGGATGGCCTGCGGACTGATCATGCGCTCGACGGAGCCGAACACCATGAGCGCGGCAATGCCCAGAAGGAAGATGGCGCTCGCAAAGCCGGCCAGCACTTCGATCTTCCACGTGCCGAACGTAAAGCGCGCGTCGCCGGCATAACGGCGGGCGGCCGCATACGCGAACGCGCTGAGGCCGATGGCCAGCGCATGCGAGCTCATATGCCAGCCGTCGGCGAGCAGCGCCATGGAATTGAACCACAGGCCCGCGGCGATCTCGACGAACATCGTGACCGCGGTAATGACCATGACGAGCCGTGTGCCGCGCTCGGCCGCGCGGTTGCCGGCGTCGAAAACGTGCGTGTGCGTCCAGGGGGAAAGGTCGTGCGTATGCATGGCGAAATCCTGCTTACCTGAAGTAGCTGCGAACGACTTCGATCAGTTGCTCGCGCGCGTTGGCCTCACCGTCTTCGGCGGGCTCGGCATCGGTCAGATGCGTGCGGATATGGTCCTCGAGCACCACCGTCAGCAGCCCATTCATCGCCCCGCGGCAGCTCGTGATCTGCTGCAGCACGTCCATGCAGCCCTTCTCCTCCTCGAGCGCACGCTCGATGGCATCGATCTGTCCGCGGATGCGGCGGACGCGATTGAGCAGCTTCTGCTTGTCGTGGATCGTGTGGCTCATGGGGTATCGAAAATAGGGTAGGGGGGTATACTATCAGAGCCAGTTTCTTCCCTATCAATGCCCTCACCGCGACGTGGGCTTCATCCCCGCGCGACGCGGCCAGACCAGGCACGCGATGCCGATGGCGGCATCCACGCCAATGGCACCGTAGAGGGCGACGTTGGCCGCATCGCCCTGCAACCCGACCGCCGCGAGCAGGGCGAGGCTGGCATCGCGCGGATACGCGAACAGCGTGAGCGCGGTGGCCAGCCAGACGATCGCGAGCACCGCGCGCAGCAGTGGCGTGCGCCACGTGGCCAGCGCGCGCTGGCGCAGCTTGGCGGCGTCGGCGGGCGCGATGAATCGTTCGATTGGCAACGGTGCGCGGCCGAGCAGTGCGGTCATCGCGCGGGGATCGCCGCTGCTGCCCGCACGCAGCATGCGCCAGTTGTCGGGGGTGAGCGTCGAGCCGGAAATCCGTCCCGCCACGCGGGCGGCGATGGACATCGCCGGGGACGGGATGGTGACCCAGACCCCGCGGGAGAGCCCCATGGCGCGGCGGTAGGCCGCAAGCATCGCCCGATACGATACGCGGCGCGTGCCGACGAGCTCGAACGATTGCCCGGCCGGCGTGGCGGGATCGATGGCCGCGACCACCGCATCGGCGACGTCGTCGATATGCACGGGCTGGAACTGCGCGTCGCCAAGGTCGGGGACGGGAATGACGGGCAGCGTGACCAGGCTGCGGAACATCGCGGCCGAGTCGCCATCGTCGGCATAGATGAGCGATGGATAGAGGATTTGCCACGGCACCGGCAATCCGCGCAGCACCTCATCGGCGGCATGCTTGCTGCGGAAGTACGGCGTGGTGCCGGTGGCCGCGCCGAGCGCCGAGACCTGTATCACGCGTGCGACGCCCGCCGCCGCGCACGCACGGAACAGCGCGGCGGGCGCGAGATGATGCAGCGCCTCGAAGCGGCTGGCCTGCGACTCGACGGCGGTGGCCGGGGTTACCGCATCAGCCGCGGCGCCGCACGGCCTTGCTGATCTTCGCCGTGACGCCGAGCGTCTTCATCAGTGTTTCCGGCTTCAGCCGCAGCATCTCGTCGGAAAGCGTGCTCATCGTCTCGATGAACTTCAGCGTCTCCTCGATGCGCTGCCGCGTGCCTTCGTCTTCCTTGTCGATTTCCGGATTGTCGAGGCATTCCTGCAATGCCACCGCCGTCGGATCGATCTCGCGCTGCCGGCGTCCCGCCACGATCAGCTTGAACAGTTCCCAGACATCGGTGGACGTCTCGAAGAAATCGCGCCGTTCGCCCTTGAGGTGCACCACGCGCACGAGGTGCCACGACTGGAGTTCCTTGAGGCTGTTACTGACGTTGGATCGCGCCACGCCGAGCGTCACCGTGATCTCTTCCGCGTCCATCGGGCGGCCCGCAAGGTAGAGCAGCGCGTGGACCTGGGCGACGGTGCGGTTCACGCCCCAGCGCGAGCCCATCTCTCCCCAGTGCAGCACGAAACGTTCGGCGATCGGTTTCAGTTCCATGCGACGTATTCTAGGCTTTCGGTTGTTTCTGTCAAGAGAGAAATAACTCCCCCGAGTCGGGACGTACGGCCACGCGCTGGTCCCCCCGCCGCAACTGGCCTTCCGCCAGCGTGGCCGATGTGGCCGCGTCGATATCGAAGTCGATCCGCAGCGCCCGCGCGACGCGCGGATCCTCGATCGGCAACTCCCAGGTGAGAAACGGCTGCGTGTCGTCGCGGTCCGCCGGGAAATCGGCCGGGTTGAATCCCTCGCCGCCGCGCGCGATGACCGCATGCGGCTGGCAGGTATCGAAGACGAGCATCGTGCCGCGCTGCAGCGGTATGCGCAGGCCTAGCCAGGGGAAATGCACGTCCTGCCCCTTGTCCTCGCCGACAAACAGATTGCAGAACGCCATGCCGCCGTAGTCGCCATCGTGGTGATACCGCGCCCCGCGGCAGACCATGAGCGCGATATCGCTTTCGGCGAGCAGGCCATCCAGGCCGAGCCCGGCGGTCCAGCCGGATGCCGCGCGCACGCATTGCGCAAAATCGGGCCAGCGCGTGCGGGCCCTTGCCAGCGGCAGCTGGTCGACGTCGCCGGGGTCGAGCGTCATATGCTGCGAGATCTCGCGTTCCCAGTCGGCGCGCAGACGGGCGGGTGCCTCGGGAATATCGACGACGCCCGAGAGCACGAGGTGACTCACTGAGCGGCTGCGTAACCGCTCGCCCTGCCAGTAGTGGCAGACAAGAGCGTCGGCGGGGATTTGGAGCGGATGATCGCGCATCGGGGGAGTGTAATAGGGTTTGTGATGTCCGCATCTGTACTAGACTCAAACATCGTCCGACCTTGGGAGCCCCATCATGAACTCCAGTCCTTCGACACCTGTCCTCCGCGACGTCCCAATCGGGCTCACCGCAACAGGCATGCGAAGGGAGTTCGACAGCATGGGCGAGGTCGAGGTGCCGGCGGACAGATACTGGGGCGCGCAGACACAACGCTCGTTGCAGCACTTCGCGATCGGCGACGACCGCATGCCGAAAGCCGTCTATCACGCGTACGGCTACGTCAAGAAGGCGTGCGCGCTGGTCAACCATGCCGCGGGACGCCTGCCCGAGTGGAAGAAGGCGGCGATCGTGCGCGCCGCGGACGAGACCATCGCCGGCAAGCTCGACGATCACTATCCGCTGTACGTCTGGCAGACGGGCTCCGGCACGCAGAGCAACATGAACGTCAACGAGGTGCTCTCCAACCGGGCCATCCAGCTGCTCGGCGGAACGCTCGGCACGCAGGAACCCGTTGGCCCCAACGACGACGTGAACATGGGGCAATCGTCGAACGATACGTTTCCCACCGCCATGCATATCGCATCTGTCGAGATGATCGACGCCGTGCTGTTGCCGCGGGTCAGCGAGCTGGCGGACCTGATCGAGCGCAAGGCCGAAGGGTGGAAGGACGTCGTCAAGATCGGCCGCACGCATCTGGAGGACGCGGTACCGCTGACGGTCGGGCAGGAATGGCATGGCTGGGCCGCGCAGATCCGCGATGCGATTGCCGATATCGAGGGCTGCCGTGGCGGGCTCTATCAGCTCGCGGTAGGGGGCACGGCGGTGGGCACGGGGCTCAATGCGCCAAAGGGCTTTTCCGAGGCCGTTGCCGCCCAGATCGCGCAACTGACCGGCAAGCCGTTCATCACCGCGCCGAACAAGTTCGCCGCGCAAGGCTCGCTCGACGCGATGGTCCGCGCGCACGGTACGCTGCGAAACCTGGCCGTCGTGCTGATGAAGATCGCCAACGATATGCGCTGGCTGGCGTCGGGGCCGCGTTGCGGGCTCGGCGAGCTCAAGCTGCCCGACAACGAGCCGGGGTCGTCGATCATGCCCGGCAAGGTGAATCCCACGCAGTGCGAGGCGATGGTCATGATCTGCCTGCAGGTGATGGGCAACGACTCGGCGGTGGCTTTCGCCGGTAGCCAGGGCAACTTCGAGCTCAATGCGATGCGGCCCGTGATCATCAACAACTTTCTGCACTCCGCGCGCATCCTTGCCGACGGTTGCGACAAGTTCCGCAAGTATTCGGTGGAAGGCACCGACATCAACCGCGAGAAGATCCAGCAGTACGTGGAAGGCAGCGTCATGCTGGTGACGGCGCTGTCGCCGGTCATCGGCTACCAGAACGCCGCGCATATCGCGGAAACGGCCATTGCCGAGGGCCTGACGCTCAGGCAGGCCGCGCTTGCCTCGGGCAAGGTGGACGAGGCCCTGTTCGATCGCACGATCAAGCCGCTCGACATGGTCGGCCATGGACTCGCCGGGGCTTGATCTCGATACGCACGCACTGGCCGCGACGGACCGATCCGCACCTGTAGAACACGTTGCACAGGTGGCGCATGTTGCGCTGCGGCTTGGCCGTTCGATGATGGCGAACGGTGCCGATGCCGCGCATACGAGCGCCGCGATGGCGGCGCTGGCCACGCGCATGGGCTACCGAGCGCATGTGCTCGTCTGTGTGGACGGGCTCGTGCTCACGCTCGAAAACGAAGCCGGATTCCGCACGAAGGTGGGCGCCACGTTCACGGGCGCCGCCGTCAACGTCGGCACGCTCGCCGTGCTCGCGGACATGCTGCGCCGCGGGCCTGCCGATAGCGATAGCCAGGACCCGGCGGCATTGGATACCGCGGTCTTCGATCGCCTGCCATGGGAGCGCCCGGGCTATCCGCACTGGATCGTCATCGTGGGGGTGGGCGTTGCCGCGGCATCGCTCGCGCGGCTGTTCGGCGGCGCATGGGAGGTGGTCGCGGTCTCGCTCGTCGTCGGCATGGCGACGCAGGCATTGCGCATGGCGCTCGGACGCTTACAGATGAACGCCGTGGCGGGCGCGGCGATCTGCGCGTTCGTGGGCGGTGCCGTCGGCGCCGTCGGCATGCGGCTGTTTCCGGGCACGTCGCCGACGCTTTGCCTCGTGGCCGCCGGGATGATTCTCGTGCCCGGCGTGCCGCTGCTCAACGGCATTCGGGACACGCTGTCGGGGCATGCCGGCGTGGGCATCGCGCGATTGCTGACCGGGACCGCGATCGTGCTCGCGATCGCGCTGGGCCTGCTGCTCGCCGCGGGCCTGTTCAACGACGACCTGCCGCTGAATGCGCCGTCGGTCATGCTGACCGTGGGTGAGGACTTTCTGTTTTCCGCGCTGGCCGGCGCAGGCTATGCGTTGCTCTTCAACGTACCGCCGCGCATGGCATGGGCGTGCATCGTCTGCGCGATGGTCGGGCATGGCCTGCGCACGGAACTGGAGACGCTCGGGGTGGGGCTCGCGGCGGCATCGCTGGCGGCCGCGTTCGTCGCCACGTTGCTGGCACGCGGCCTGGCGCATCGCATCGGTGTGCCCGCGGTGACCTTTGCGTTTCCGGGTGTGGTGGCAATGATTCCCGGCGCGTACGCGTTCCGCGCGGCAATCGGGGGGCTGCAGCTGATGAACGCTGGCGAACACGCGCCGCTGGCGGTGGTCGCCGGCACGCTCGGGCTGGCGGTGACCGCCATGGTCGTCACCACCGCGATTGCGGCCGGCCTTTGCCTCGCGCTGGCGTCCTTCCCCAGTTCGCCTCACCGTCTCTTCGAATCGAAAGGAGTATCGCGATGATCCGATGTGTGCGTATGTGGACCGGCGAGGACGGCAACTCGCTATTCGAGGAAGGTCACCTCGAACTCGTGGAGGGCGCTCGTGGCGATGCGGTGGGCCAGCCGGTCGCCGTGACGGCGCTGTCGTTCCAGGAAACGCGCTCGGGCGGCTCTTACGCGTGGCATCAGGATCCCGTGCCGCGTTATGTGATCACGCTGTCGGGCACGCTCGAGTTCGAGACGAAATCCGGCGCGACGTTCGTGATCCGTCCCGGCGATGTCCTGCTTGCCCAGGACAACAGTGGATCCGGCCATACGTGGCGGCTGCTGGACGATCAGCCGTGGCGCCGCGCCTACGTGGTGTATCAGGAAGGCACGCCGCTTCGGTTCGTGGCCGGCGAAGGGAAGGGGGCACCATCATGAGCGGAAGCGATACCGAAAGCACGGACGTCGTGCTGATTGGCGCGGGCATCATGAGCGCGACGTTCGGCACGCTGCTGAAGAGCCTCGAGCCGTCGCTGCAACTGGTCATGCTGGAGACGCTTGGCGATTGCGGGCAGGAGAGTTCGCAGGCATGGAACAACGCGGGTACCGGGCATGCCGCCAACTGCGAGCTCAACTACACCCCGCAGCGCGCGGATGGCAGCATCGATATCCACGAGGCGCTGGAGGTCAACACCGAGTTCGACCTCTCGCGGCAGTTGTGGGCGTATCTCGTGTCCAGCGGCGCGATCGCGGATCCGCAAGCCTTTCTGCACGCCTGCCCGCATATGAGTTTCGTATGGGGCGAGGAGAACGTGGACTTTCTGCGCGCGCGGTTCAAGGCGATGTCGGCGCACCACTGCTATCACGGCATGGCCTATAGCGAGAACCATGGGCAGATCGGCGAATGGGCGCCGCTGATCATGGAGGGCCGGGACGGGAAGCAGCCCGTCGCGGCGACGCGCATCAACTCGGGCGCGGACGTGGACTACGGCACGCTGACCCATCTGCTGGTGGCGCATCTGCAGGCGAGTGGCGGCTTTGCTGTCCATTACCGCCATCGTGTGACGGCGCTTGCCCGTGCGGACGGACAACGATGGCGTGTGACGGCCGTGGACGAAGCCAGCGGCGCGCAGCGTACGGTGACCGCGCGCTTCGTATTCATCGGTGCGGGCGGGGGCGCGCTCGATCTGCTCCAGCGCGCGAATATTCCGGAGGGACACGGATACGGCGGCTTCCCGGTCAGCGGGATCTGGCTGCGTTGCGACGCGGACGATATCGCCGCGCGTCATCATGCCAAGGTCTACGGCAAGGCCGCGCACGGCTCGCCGCCGATGTCGGTGCCGCATCTCGACACGCGCATCGTACAGGGCAAGCGGTCGCTGCTGTTCGGCCCCTATGCCGGTTTCTCGAGCAAGTTCCTCAAGCACGGGTCGTACTTCGACCTGTTCCGTTCGATCGAACCTGGCAATGTGCTGCCGATGCTGGCGGTGGCGCGCGACAACCTGCAGCTGGCCGAATACCTGATCGGACAGGTCCTGCAAACGGGCGCGCATCAGTTCGCCACGCTCAGGGATTTCTATCCGGGCGCGCGGCGCGAACAGTGGGTCGAAGCGGTGGCGGGCCAGCGGGTGCAGATCATCAAGCCGGAGCCGAACCACTCGGGCGCGCTGGAGTTCGGTACCGAACTGGTCGCGAGCGCAGACAAGTCCATCGTCGCGCTGCTCGGGGCATCCCCGGGTGCCTCGACCGCGGCAGCCATCGCGGTGAAGGTGCTGGAGGCATGCTTCGATCGGCAACTGAAGAGCGGCGGGTGGACGGACAAGCTGCGCAACATCATCCCGACCTACGGGATCGATCTGAAAACCGATGCCAATGCGTGCATGGCGATTCGGGCGTCGACGGCAAAGGTGCTGGGGCTGGAGGTCGCGTGAGCCTTCCCCGGTCCATTGATTGACAGATCAGATATATTGGGGGCTCCATGTCGTCCGAGACCGTTCAAGCCGCCGTGAAGCACTACACCCGCAAGAACTACGAGCTGACGGAAAGCATCGGCTTTCTTTTGAACAAGGCCCGCAATGGCCTGCTGATGGAGGTCGATGCGGCGCTACGCCCGCTCGAGATAACGGGCCAGCAGATGGGCATCCTGCTGGCGCTGGCGCGCGGCGAGGTGACGACGCCGCTGGAGATCAGCAAGGCGCTCGGCATCGACACCGGCCTCACCACGCGCATGCTCGACAAGCTCGAAAGCAAGGAGATGGTGCGGCGCCAGCGTAGCGAGGAGGACCGGCGCGTCGTGCATGTGCTGCTCACACGCAAGGGCACCGAGGTCGCGAAGCGCATTCCCGATGTCACGCCCGACGTGCTCAATCAACGGTTGCAGGACTTCACGACCGAGGAGTTCAACGAGTTCCTGCGGCTGCTGCGAAAGTTCTCCGGCGACGAGGATGTCGCCGGTTAAGAGGTCACCGGTTGGGACTCACGGCTGGAAGAACGATACCGGCGTCATCAGCTTGTTTTCCTGGCTGACGAGGTATGCGGCTTCCGCGCTCAGCTTCAGGTATTCGACCCAGGCCGGATCCTTCTGCAGCGACTGGCGCTTGGCTTCGCGGTCGGCTGCGCTGTCGTACACCCAGATATGCGTGTAGCTGTTGACGTTGCCGGCGTCCGTCTGCATGTAGGCCAGCGGTTTGCCCAGATGGCGGCTCTGGATCGCGTAGCCGTGCTCGGCGTACAGCGCCAGGTGTTTCTTGATCGTGCCGGGGCGGCAGGTATAGGTGCGTACGTCGTACAGCATGGGATTCCTCGAAGGATGGCGAATGGGGGGTGAAATCAATCGACGGTGGCGCCGGACTGCTTGACGAGCACGGCCCAGCGCGACACTTCCTGATTCACGTATTTCTGGAACGAGGGCTGGTCGTCGCCGACCGGGTCGGCACCAAGGCCTTTCAGGCGTTCCTTCACGGCGGGGTCGGCCACGCTCTGGACGATCGCCTGCGACAGTTTCTCGACGACGGCGGGCGGCGTGCCGGCCGGCACGAACAGGCCGAACCACGAGCGCGCGGTCATGCCGGCGTACGGTGTCTCCGAGAACGCGGGCACGTCGGGCAGTGCGGCGTGGCGCTTGTTGCCGGTGACGGCGAGCGCGCGCAGCTTGCCGCCCTGGACCTGCGACAGGACCTCGGGCAGGTTGGCGAACATGACCTGCACCTGGCCGCCCATCACGTCGTTGAGGGCCTGCGAGCCGCCCTTGTAGGCGACGTGGGTCATCCTCGCCCCCGTCAGCGTGGCGAATTGCTCGCCGGCCAGATGCGATGCCGTGCCGGTGCCGCCCGACGCATAGTTGACGCGGCCGGCATTGGCTTTCGCATAGGCGGCGAGTTCGCTCGCGGACTTGGCTGGTACCGACGGATTCACGACCAGCAGCAGCGGTACGGAGGCGAGATTCGACAGGCCCACGAAGTCTTTCGTCAGGCTGTAGTCGAGCTTCTGGTAGAGCGAGGCGTTGATCGCATGGCTCGACGTGGCCATGAGCAGCGTGTAGCCATCCGGCGCCGCGCGCGCGGCCGACACCGCACCGATATTGCCGTTGGCGCCTGCCTTGTTTTCCACGACGATCGACTGGCCGAGACGCGTGGACATCGATTGGGCGACGGTGCGCGCGATGACGTCGGTGGCGCCGCCGGCAGCGAACGGTACGATGACGCGCAAGGGCTTGTCGGGATAGTCCGCCATGGCGTTGAACGTGGTGATGGCCAATGCTGCGGCCACGGCAAAGCTCCGCAAGGGAGCGATGGCGCTGAACATGTCTGTCTCCTGTGCTTCTGGTTCTTATGGCAGGCCGGACGCGGGTCCCGCTTGCCCCATGCCCGGCACTTTACGCAGCCAGCGCACGGCAGCGTTAGGACGGATCAGACGATGTATTGGACTTTTTTGCGCGGCGTTTGCCGGCGTCAGGCGAGGGTCAGGCCAGGGTCAGGCGAGGATCAGGAGAGCGGGCGGCAGTGCTTCTTGCGGAAATCGCCCGGGGTCAGGCCCGTCTGCTTCTTGAAGAACCGCGCGAAGTAGGCGGGGTCCTCGATGTTGAGGCGGAACGCGATCTCCGCGATGCCCGTCTCCGTATTGCTGAGCCAGCGCTTCGCTTCCAGCACCACGCGCTCTTGTACCACCTGGCTCGCGGTACGGGCCAGCGTCCGCTTGACGGCGTCGTTGAGCTGGCGCTCGCTCACGCAAAGGGCATCCGCGTACTGGCCAATCGTGCCGAAGGTCAGGTAATGCGTATCCACGAGCATCGTGAACCGCCGCGTGAGCGCCTGATGCGGACCGACGCCACCGGCGGGCTCGTTGTCGGGGCATAGCCGGCGCAGGCGCGTGAGCAGGATCAGCAGGCAGGCCTGCACGACGTCCGTGGAGCCGGGCTGGCGATCTCGCGCTTCGCGGTCCATCTCGTCGAGCAGCGGCAGCATGCCATCATGCTGGTCGCGCGAGAGATAGAGCGCGCTGTTGCCGCGCGTGGGATGGAAGAACGGGAACTTCGCGACATCGTCGGCACGCGGGAACATCCGCGCGAAGAAGTCGGTGCTGAAGTTCAGCACGTAACCGTAGGGCTTGACCGAAGACGTCCATGCATGGACCTGCCCCGGCGAGAGAAAGAACACCGCGTGGTCGCGCACGTCGAAATGCGCGAAGTCGAGCGTATGCGTGCCGCTCGCGCGGGTCATCCAGAGCAGATGGTAGTAGTTGTGCCGATGCAGGAATCCGCGCGGGATATCGTCCCGGTCTTCCAGCCGCACGAGGTCGAAGTAGAACGACCCTTCGCCCGCGAAATCCGATGTCTCGAAGGTGGGAAATTCACCGGCAGCGGAGACGGGCAGGGCGTCGGGCAAGTGCGGAAATCCTTCGGAGTGTCCTTGGACGAAAGCGCCATCGTAGCGCAAAACTTCCGTGCAATCGTGAAACTCCGGCTTCGCGGCCCTCTCGATGCGGTACAGGGCGGCGAGCTCGCGTATTACCGCGTGTAGCGGAGACAGAGCAGCCAGCAGGCGGCGGTCATGATTTGCGCTTTCGTGCGCTGGCGGGCCAGGTGGCAAGCGCCTGTTCGGCGACGGCTTCCAGCGTCTCTCGGCTGAACCCGGCCTTGGCCTGAACGGCCATGCCGTGGGCCACGGCACAAACGTAGGCGGCCAGCGCGGCGGCGTTGGCGGACGCGGGCAGGTCGCCTTGCTCCCGCGCGCGTTCGAGTCGTGCCTGCAGCAGGGCCTGGCCGCTGGCACGCGCGTCCGTCACGGCGCAGCGAACGGATTCCGCGTCATCCGACACGGCCAGGGCGCCGTGGACGCCGAGGCATCCGGTGCGATCCGGATACCGCGTGTTGAGCTCGGCCGTGCCCCGCAGAATCGCCGTCGCCACTTCGCGCGAGGTCGGCAGATCGAGCGCGGCCGCGAAGAAATCGAGATAGTGCGCGTAGTAGCGTTCGAGCGCGCGGCGGAACAAGGTCTCCTTGTTGCCGAACGCGGCGTAGAGCGCGGGGCGTTCCACGCCCGTTGCCTGCGTCAGGTCCGCGTAGGACGCCCCTTCATATCCCTTCTGCCAGAACACGCGAAGCGCCGCGTCCAGCGCCTGTTCCACATCGAATTCGCGGTGACGTCCCATACCCCAGTTGCCTCGATCTTCCTGTGCCGGCCGGTATCGTAACACCCGTTATGTTTTTTTGGCCTTGCCGCCTTGACACGCCGTGTTTCCATAACGTAACGTTCGTTAACGTAATGATCGTTACGATAAAAGGAAAGGGAGGCCGTACATGCAGGGAGCATTGAAAGGGAAGGTCGCGCTCGTCACCGGTGGCTCGCGCGGACTTGGCGCGGCGACCGCGGCGGCGTTCGCGGAACTGGGCGCCGATGTGGCCATCACCTACGTGACGTCGGCCGACAAGGCCGAAGGCGTCGCGCAGACATTGCGCGCGAAGGGCGTGCGGGCACTGGCCATCCGGAGCGACCAGGCCGATACGGCGGCGGCCAGGCCGCTGATGGACAAGGTACTCGCGCATTTCGGCAGGCTCGACGTGCTCGTCAACAACGCGGCCATCGCCGTGCAGGGCAAGACGGTCGACGACCGCGATCTCGATACCGTCAACCTCGACCGGCAGTGGCAGATCAACGTCCTGGGCACCGTGGCGATGACGCGTGCGGCCGCGCCGGTGTTGTCCGATGGCGGGCGAATCATCTTTATCGGTTCGCTGCTGGGAACGCGGGTTCCGTTCGCCGGTGCCGCCGATTATGCGGGCAGCAAGTCGGCGTTGATCGGCTACGCGAAAGGCGTCGCGCGCGACCTCGGCGGCCGCAACATCACCGCCAATGTCATTCAGCCAGGCGTCATGCCGACCGATATGGCGGCCGAAGTGCTCGGCGATGGTGTGCCCGAGGCGCTGTTGAACCTGCATCCTGTTCGCCGCATCGCGACGCTCGAGGAAGTATCGGCGCTTGCGTGCTTCCTGGCTGGGCCGGGCGCGGGCTATATCACTGGCGAAGTCATCAGCGTGGCTGGCGGACTTGGCATCTGACCACACGGCAAACCATCACAAAGGAACATCATGAGCAAGCATTTCGGTGCAACCTCGACAGCGGACGACGTCCTCGCGGGCATCGATCTCTCCGGCAAGCGGTTTCTTGTCACGGGGGTGTCGTCGGGCATCGGCCTCGAAACCGCGCGCGCGCTCGCCGCGCGGGGGGCCAGCGTGGTGGGCACCGTCAGGCATGTCGCCGAACAGGCCGTGGCGCCGGTCCGTGACGCCGCGTCGCGCGGCGGCGGTCAATTGGCATTGATCGACCTCGATCTGGCCTCGCTGCGGAGCGTGCGGGCCGCTGCGGATCGCCTGCTCGCCGATGGCCAGCCGTTCCATGCCGTGATTGCCAACGCCGGCATCATGGCACCGCCGTTCGGCAAGACTGCCGATGGCGTCGAGCTTCAGTTCGGGGTCAATCATCTCGGGCACTTCGCGCTGATCACGCGCATCGCGCGGTTGCTTGCGGACAACGGGCGCCTGGTCGTGCTGTCGTCGCAGGCGCATCGCGTCGCCGATGTGGACCTCGACGATCCCAACTTCGATCGGCAGCCGTACGAGCCGTTCGTCGGCTACGGCCGGTCGAAGACGGCCAACGCGCTATTCGCGCTCGAATTCGACCGGCGCCATCGCGAGCGCGGCGTGCGGGCCGCGTCGGTGATGCCGGGAAACAGCCTCACCGATCTGCCGCGTCATTTCTCGCAGGAAGCGCTGCAGGGGCTGTTCGACACCGTCGGCAAGGCACGCGCCGAAGCGGGCCTGCCACCACCGGTCCTGAAGTCCGTCGCACAGGCCGCGGCGACCTCCGTGTGGGCCGCGGTGGTGGCCGAGGGCGCCGAGATCGGCGGCCGCTATCTCGAAGACTGCGCGGTCGCGACGATCAACGATACGGACAACCCGTTTGCGGACGGGGCGCGCGCGTATCTTGGGGATGCGGACAAGGCGGCGCGGCTGTGGGCGTTGAGCGAAGCGTGGTTGAAATCCAGTTAACACGTCGCCGAAAAAACTGAATTCACTTTGCCGGGGCGCGGTTGCAAACTTTACGGAGCCAGATCTCGTGGAGTGCCCGCCATCGTGTGCCGAACGATTCGCCTGCTGCTTGCATGCGTGCTCGCGCTGGGCGGGGGCGCTACCGTGCGCGCCGCGCCCGGCGGAGGCAATACGGACGCCTACACGCGCGTCACCGCTGTCGAGGGCGTCACCGAATACCGTTTTCCCAACGGCCTGCGCGTGCTGCTTGCGCCGGACGACGCGGTGCCGCGCGCGACCGTCAACATCACGTATCTGGTCGGCAGCCGCGACGAAGGGCGTGGGGAAGCCGGCATGGCCCACCTGCTCGAGCATATGCAGTTCAAGGGCACCGCCACGCTGACGGCCACCGCGCTGCGCGAGGAGTTCGCGCGTCGCGGCATGATGGCCAATGGCACCACCTCGCCCGATCGCACCAACTACTTCGCGACGTTTCCGTCGAGCGAGGACAACCTCGAATGGCTGCTGCGCATGGAAGCGGACCGGATGGTGAACAGCCGGATCGAGGCGGACGACCTGCGCAGCGAGATGCCCGTGGTGCTCAACGAGATGGAAATCGGGCAGACGCGATCGGACCGGGTGCTGCTTCAGGCGTTGAATGCCACCGCCTACGCGTGGCATCCGTACGGCAAGGCCAATATCGGCACGCGCGAGGACGTGGAGAACGTGTCGATTCCGATGCTGCGCGCGTTCTATCGGCGCTATTACCAGCCCGACAATGCCGTGCTGCTGATCGGCGGCAAGTTCGATCCGGACTGGGTGCTCGACACCGTCTCCACCTATTTCGGCGCTATTCCGCGTCCCGATCGCACGCTGATGACCGCGGTCACGGCCGAACCCGCGCAGGAAGGCGAGCGCTCCGTGACGCTGCGCCGCGCTGGCGATACCCAGCTGCTCGGCGAGATGTACCACGTGCCGCAGGCCGCCCACCCCGATGCGGTGCCGATGTGGATGCTGCTGCAAGTGATGGCCGGAGCCTCGGGCGGGCGCCTGTACAGAAGCCTGGTCGAGGCGAAGCTGGCCACCAGCGCGTCGGCATCGATCGATGCCATGCGCGATCCGGGCACCGTGCTGTTTCTCGCCGAGGTGCCCAAGGGGCAGTCGATGGAGCCCGCGCGCGACAGGCTGCTCGCGCAGGTGGAAGGGCTCGCATCGCATCCGGTCACCGCGACCGAACTCGAACGCGTGCGGGTGGAGATACACAACGCCATCGCGACGATGTTCAAGAACTCCGACACGCTGACCATGCAGCTGTCCGAGTCGGTGGCATGGGGCGACTGGCGATTGCTGTTCCTGTTGCGCGATCGCGTGGACAGTGTGCGCGTGGAGGATCTGCAGCGCGTGGCCGCCCAGTACCTGCGCGCCGCCAATCGCACGGAGGGCCGGCTGTATCCCGTGGCGCAGACCCAGCGCGTGGCGATGCCCGCACCCGTGGATCTGCCGCGCGTCCTCGCGGGCTACCACGGCCGGCCATTGCCTCCGCCACCGCCGCCGTTCGATTCGTCGCCGGCGAACATCGAGGCACATACCCAGCGTTTTGATTTTCCCAACGGCATGAAGCTCGCGGTGCTGAGCCGCCCGACGCGCGGCAACACGGTCACCGGTGTGATGATGCTGAACATGGGAACGGCCGGCAGCCTGACGGGCAACACCTATGCGGCGACGCTCACGGCGGCGACACTGATGCGCGGGGCTGGCGGTCGCGATCGCCAGCAGCTCGCGGATGCGCTGGCCGAACTCGGCGCCACCGTGCGGATTACCGCGCAGGCCGATCGCGCAACGGTGCAGTTCGAAACGCAGCGCGAACATCTTGCGGCGTTTTTGCCCGTGCTGCGCGACATCCTGCGCGCGCCGGCCCTCGATGCCACCGAGCTCGACGATGTGCGGCGCGCAAGCGTGGCCGAACTCGAGCGTGTGGGCAATGCCCCGGACGCGGTCGCGGCCAGTGCCATGGATCAGCATGGCAGCCCGTATCCGCCCGGCGATCCGCGTCGCGCGCCGAACCAGCAGGAACGCATCGCGGGCATCAACGCCGTGACGATGGACGACGTCCGCGCATTCCATCAGCGTTTCTATGGGACCAGCCACGCGCAGGTGGCGCTGGTGGGCGACGTCGATATCGACGCGGCCCGGCAGCAGCTGCAGGCGCTGTTCGGCGACTGGAATGCGCCAGAGGCTTATGCACGCGTCGATCGCCCGTACCGTGGCATCGCGCCCGCCACGCTGACCGTGCAGACGGCCGAGAACGCCAGCGCGATCTACCTCGCGCGCATCGCGATGGCGATGACCACGTCCTCGCCGGACTATGCCGATCTGGCCATCGCCAATCGGATCTATGGCGGCAATCCACTCCGCGGCAGATTGTCCGAGCGCATTCGGCAACGTGAGGGCATCAGCTATTCGGCGGGCAGCAGGTTGCAGGTGGGCGCGATCGATACCGCGGGCAGCTTCACGGTACGGGCCTCCTTCGCGCCCCGCAATCTCGAGCGCGTGAGGCGCGCCGCCGCGGAGGAACTCGCGCGGTTCGCGCGCGACGGCATTACGGAGCAGGAACTCGCCGACGCCAAGCGTGGCCTGCTCGAGCAGGCCATGGTCGGCCTTACGCGCGACAGCCTGCTCGCGCAGACCATGGCCGATCAACTCTATGCCGGCCACACGATGGCATTCGCCGAGACGCAGGTGCAGCGTGTGCGCAACGCCACGGTCCAGTCGGTCAACGCGGCCATTCGCAGGTACATCGATCCGAAGCGCGTGACCATCGTCTTCGCCGGGTCGCTCGAGGCGCCGGCAAGGCAATAGGCGCAATAGACGATGCGATGTGTTACAGTGCGGGTTATTCCTGTTTTTCAGGAATGATGGTCTGGCGACATATTACTAACGACGTACTATTAACGACGTTCGCCCGCCATCGAGCCGGCTACCACCTTGCCGGCGGCCAATCTGGCCGAAGTTTTCCTGCCTATCCGCGTGTTTTGTCCGTGTGCGGCAGGTCTCTCCCAACATCGCCCCGCATTGCAAGCGCTCTCGCTTTGCTTTATCGCCATGTGTCATGGCGATGCGCGCGCACATCTCGAGACAACACTATGACGACATTTTTCCCGACGTTGCCCGCTTCACCCTATACGGTTGCCGTGTACCCCATCCAGCAGGAGCCGGGCGTATGGTTTCCGACGTACCTCATCCGGCGTTATGCCGCGGGGATCGAGCGCGTGGTGGCCAACGTGACCATGCGTGGCTCCACGCATCGAACGAAGTGCGAGGCCATTCGCGCGGGCATGACGGCCGGCGCCGCGGAGATCCGGAAGCTGGGACGCGCGTAACGGACCGCGCAATGGACGGCGCAATGGAGGCACCGCAGGGCAAAGATTCCGCCGCATCGCGTGAAGGATGCTACAGTGGCTGCTCCCCCGACATCGAGACCGGTATGCCCCTTTGCGATAACTGCCTCTCGATTCAGCGTGACACGCTCGGCGCGCCCGGGCATCCGGCATTGCGTATCACCGATACGCAGCGCCGCAAGCTTCCCGGATCGTTTTCCGAGACGGTCAGCATGTTTCACTGCGCCCAATGCGGTGCCGTCTGGCGGTATCGCGAGGCCAAGGGCGGTGACGATCAGGGCTGGGCGCTGCTGCAGGAAGGGGCCGCCAGCGAGAGTGGGCCGTTCAGCGGCCACAAAGCATGACCAGATCACCTCCGTTGCGGGAGAGCGCCCAGTCGATCTCTCGGCGTCGGCCGGGTCCTCCTCGACGCGACCACAGCCAATCCATAGTCGAGAGGGTTTTCGCTGCACGACGATGCACCACCCCCAGTCTTCGGGGATAACAGAGTCGACGGCTTGCCCCTCACTCTCAAGGCGGTCGCGTAACCATTCGGCCCACCAGCTTCGGCGTCAAACAAGGTCGATCGAAACCCCATCTGATGCTGGCTCATAGCCCGGTTCTTCCCGCCTTGCGATGCATTGGATGTTGGAATGCGTCGAATCCTTTTCCGTTGATTACACGCATGTCCCTGGACTTGTCCAACTATCCCTCTCCTGGAACCGCTCGGGCACGAGGGTCGTCGGATCCGGGCTGACGTCACGCTGTAGTTCTTGCCACGACGGCAGGGAACGAGCCGTTCGCCTGCGCGGGCGCGCCGGCATCGACCAGACGCGTCAGCGGCTCCCAGACATCGAGGAAGCCCCGCACGACTCGCACACCCACGTTGGTATCCACGGTCACATAACGCGCATCGCCACGCTGGTTGGTTGCGGCCGTGTCCCTGTCATCACCGCCACCGCAGGCGCTCACCAGAAACATCGCGCAAGCGCCCGCGATGGCTCGTCTTTGGAAAGACATATCCGTCCCCAGTCTCACAAGAACGCGGCACAAGGATCCGCGTATGGAAAAAGGGACGAATGTAGCGACGGAGTGTCTCGCGTTCGTGAATGTGTGGAACGGTTGTGATGCCCCGTCCGTGGGAATGGCCCGGATTTGTTGCCTGCCATTGGTGACCCGGGCACGACGATGGTGCGTGCGACAGGTTAATTTGCCCGCAGCGGGCTCGCGATAACCAAAGGTTTTCGCGATGACAATTATCGATTTTGCACGGGTGTGGAATCCACGAATACTGTGACCAAGGACGCAGCGGTACGCGCCTTGCTAGATGAAGTGGCCGTCCGCTGGACGCGCGATGCGTTTCAGTGGTTCGTATCGGTGGATCGTATCAGTGGTTCATTTACCTGCTCTCGACAATTCTCATGAATGACGCAACCCTTGGCGCCCCGGCTACCCTTGCACGCGCACCGTCCCTCACGTCCAACCAGTCCCGCGTGATCGCCGCGTGTTCGGTCGGCAATGCGCTGGAAATGTACGACTTCACCGTCTACAGCTTCTTCGCGGTCATGATCGGCAAGTTGTTCTTTCCCGCCACCAGCCCCTATGCGTCGCTGCTGCTGGCCGTCGCGACTTTCGGCATCGGGTTCGTGATGCGCCCGCTCGGAGGTTTCGTGATCGGTAGCTATGCCGACCGCAGCGGCCGCAAGGCCGCCATGACCCTGACCATCGGCCTGATGGTCGTGGGAACGCTGTGCATCGCCTGTGCGCCGACCTATGCCATGGCGGGCGCCTGGGGGCCCGCCATCATCGTGGCGGGGCGGCTGCTGCAGGGCTTCTCGCTGGGCGGCGAAATCGGCGCGTCCACGTCGATGCTGATGGAAGCAGGCGGCGTGCAGCGTCGCGGCTACCGCATCAGTTGGCAGGCAGCGAGCCAGGGCGCCGCGGCGCTGCTAGGGGCCGCCACCGGCACGGCGCTCTATGCGCTGATGCCCGCCGAATCGCTGGAGGCGTGGGGCTGGCGCCTGCCGTTCCTGCTCGGCCTGCTGATCGCGCCCGTGGGGCTGTACATCCGGGCCAACCTCGATGAAACGCTGCCCGAGCACGCCCATGAGGCCAGCCCGCTGCGGACGCTGTTTCGCGAGCACGGCCTCAGCGTGCTCAAGGGGGTGCTTTCCATCACGGCGGGTACCGTCGCCATGTACCTGGTGGTGTTCTACATGCCGACGTACATGATCCGCGTGCTCGGCATGCCGTCGTCGCTGTCGCTGCTGTCCGGTTGCGTGGCCGGCGCGACGATGATCGTGTCCTCGCTGCTGGCCGGGCGCATCGCCGACCGTCTGGTGCGCCGCAAGCCCATCGCGCTGGCGGCGCTGCTCGCCACGACGACGCTGATCTATCCGGCATTCTGGCTGATCAATACCTATCCGAGCGTACCGCTGGTGCTTGCGGTGACGGCCACCTTGACCGCGCTCGGCAATATCGCTTCGGCGCCCATGCTGCTGCTGATCATGGAAATGCTGCCCGCCGGGGTCCGTGCCAGCGGTCTGTCCGTGATCTACAGCATCGGCGTCACGATCTTCGGCGGCTCGTCGCAGGCCGTGGTGACCTGGCTGATCGGCGTGACAGGCAACCCGATGGCCCCTGCGCTTTACATGATGGCGTGCGGCGTGGTGACCTTGTTCGCGCTGTCGAGCATCCGCGAAACGGGGCGCTGAGATGAAACTGAACCAGTTGCGTGCGTTGATCACCATCGCCGAATGCCAGAGTATCCACGAAGCGGCCCGTCAGCTCCACGTGACGCAGCCCGCCCTGAGCAAGACCGTGCAGGAGCTGGAGTCGAGCGTCGGCACCACGCTGCTGGAACGGTCGAGCACCGGAACGCGGCTTACGCCGGCGGGGCACCGGCTACTCGCGCACGCACGACTGATCATGGAAAGCGTGCAGCACGCGAAGACCGACCTCGACGACATGCAGGACGGCGTGGGTGGCACGGTCACGCTTGGCACCACGCCGCTGACCGCCATGCTGCAGCCGATGATCGACACGCTGGATGGATTTCGCACGGCCTATCCGGACGTTCGTCTGCGCGTCCTGGAAATGCGCCCCAATCAGCTGGTGGAGCAGTTGCGTCAGGGCGCTATCGACATGGCCGTCTCGTCGCACCTGCAATCGCCGGATCGGTTCTTCCAGTCGATCGAGGTCAGCCGGCTGTCGAGCGTCATCGTCGCCCGCCCGGAGCACCCGCTGCGCAACGCCCGCTCCTTGCGTGTACTGCGGCAGGCCGACTGGATATCGCTCGATCCGCTACCCGACCGGCAGTCGTCCTTCAGCCGGTTGTTCTCCGAGAACGGTCTGGAGCCGCCGCTGCGCGTGACGGAATGCGCGTCGATCCACCTCGCCATGGAGCTCTGCTGGCGCGCCAATCTGCTGCTGGTCCTGTCGAGCGAGTCGATGCGCAGTGAATTCCTGAGCCAGCGGGTGGCGTACCTCGACATCGCCGAGCCTCTGCCCGCCCAGCCGATCTGCCTGCTGCGGCACAACCACCATGTTCTGACGGGTCCCGCGGAACGGCTGCACAACGCCTTGCTCCAGGGCTTCGCCGCACAGTCGCGCCGCGCCGCCTGACGCGTCTTTCCCCCGATGTTCGCATCAGGCACGCCACCGGCGTGCCGGGGACCCGCTTTGCCTTTCGACATGCCCATTCACGCATTACGCATTCTTCAGAGCGCATCAATGTTCAGGAAATCTCTTGCAGGTGTCGCGGTACTTTTCAGCGCAATGGGGGCGGCCAACGCGGCGCCGACCCAGTACGAACAGCTGGTGTCCTATCTGGCCGTGGGCCTGGGCCCACGATCCATCGGCGTGGCGCCGCAGCAATCGCTGCTCTCCCTGTACGGCACACTGGATATCGGCTTCAACTACACGCGCTCCGGCAGCAACGGCGTGGCCCGGGTAGAGAGCGGAGGGTCCTACACGTCCAAGTTCGGCATCTACGGACAAGAGGCGCTTGGCGCGGGGTGGACGGCGTTCTTTCGCATCGAGAACGGCTTCCTGTCGGACTCCGGTTCGATGCAGGACAGCAGCACGCTGTTCAACCGTGCCTCGTACATCGGCCTGCATCACCGGCAATTCGGGCAGTTGATGCTGGGCCGCCAGTACACGTCACTGGGCGCGGCGGCGCTCTATGCCGATCCGTTCCTCGCGACCGCGCACGAATCGGTCTACTCATACCTCGGCGGCGTCGCCGACCTCGGCATGGGTGCAAGCGGCGATGCCCTCGCACGGTTGAACAAGACCATCCGCTACGCGTCACCGCGGTTCGGTCCGTTTGCAGGCGACGTCAGTTACTCGTTCAAGTCGGATCAAACCGTCGGACCCGCGGTGTTGGCGCGGACCGCGATGGGGTCCTACTACGGCGACCGCTTTGCGGCAACGATGGCATTCGGCCAGAGCTGGTGCGACCCAAGTGTCAAGGGAAGCTGCAACGGTAACGCCACCGAAGCGGCGTCCCAGCGTACCGATACCTATCTGGCCAGCGCGATGTATGACTTCGGCCCGCTGATCGGCCAGGCGGCCTACATCCGCATTGTCCCGAAGCACGACGGCAGCGATATCTCGAACCTCTATCTGCTGGGACTGCAAAAGATCTGGCGCAACAACCTGCTTCGCATGTCGCTCGGCTATCGGCGCACGTCGCGTGACGGCAACTACAGCTACGGCAGCACGGTGGGCATCGACCATTTCCTGTCGAAGCGGACCGCCTTTTACGGTCGAGCCGGCCTGATGCGCAATGGGCCCGAGGCGAGCCTGACCTACAACTACGACAGCGGCGCGTTCATCGGCGCGCCGGGCCGCACGGTGACCAGCGTGACGGTCGGCATCACCCACCACTTCTGAAAGCATTCCCGCCTTTTCCCCTGCAACAACACGAGGACTCCACCCAATGCACGCAGCAAACATCGGCGCAAAAATCGGCCCAAACATAAGCCGCTTCGTCGACGAACACGGACAGCGTTACGCGACACTGTCCGACGAAATCTGGCGGTATGCGGAACTCGGCTATCAGGAGCGCGATTCGGCGCGCCTGCATATCGATTACCTGAAAGAGGCAGGCTTCGCCGTGCGCGAGGGCGTGGCCGGCATCCCCACAGCGTTTGTCGCGGAAGCGGGCGAGGGCGGTCCCGTGATCGGCATTCTCGGCGAGTTCGACGCGCTGTCGGGCCTCAGTCAGGAAAACCTGGCCCTGAGTTGCCAGCCGTCGTCGGAAATCGCCAATGGCAATGGACATGGCTGTGGCCACCATCTGCTGGGCACGAGCGCACACCTCGCGGCCGTCGCCGTCAAGCAGATGCTGGACGATGCCGGGCTGCAGGGGCGGGTGCGATTCTATGGGTGCCCGGCCGAGGAAGGCGGCTGGGGCAAGACGTATATGGCGCGGGCAGGCCTGTTCGACGATCTGGGCGCCGCGCTGACGTGGCACCCCGGCGTGTTCAACGGCATCATGAACCTCGAATCGCTCGCCGTCGTGCAGGCGTACTTCCGGTTCACGGGTATATCGGCGCATGCCGGGGCCTCACCGCACCTCGGGCGGAGCGCGCTGGATGCGCTGGAGCTGATGAACGTCGGCACGAATTTCCTGCGTGAACACATGATTCCGGACGCGCGCGTCCATTACGCGATCACGGACGCTGGTGGCGTGGCGCCCAATGTCGTGCAACCCCGGGCGGAAGCGCTCTACATGATCCGCGCGCCGCGCAACGCCGATGCCTCGGAGGTCTACGCCCGCGTGTGCGACATCGCGCGCGGTGCCGCGCTGATGACGGGCTGCGAGTTGCAGATCCAGATGCATTCCGCGTGCTCCAACATCATGTTGAACGATGTGCTCAACCGCGCCATGCACGGACAACTCTCGCATTTCGGGGCGCCGTCCTATGAGCAGGCCGAGCTCGGCTTCGCTGCATCGATGCACGCCACCACGCGTCCCGAAGAAATCGAGATGGCCGGCCGCATGCTGCAGAACGCCTGGAAGGACCCGAAGCCATTGTACGACGGCGTGGAAGCGCTGGACAGCGCGCGGCCGATGCGCATGCATGCTTCCACGGACGTCGGCGACGTCAGCTGGGTGACACCGACCGCCCAGTGCATGACCGCGTGTTTCGCGTTTGGCACGTCGCCACACTCGTGGCAGTGGGTTGCACAGGGCAAAAGCTCCATCGCGCACAAGGGCATGCTGCTCGCGGCCAAGACGATGGCGGGTACGGCCATGGAACTCTTCCAGAACCCCGCCTTGCTGGCCGCCGCACGACAGGAGCTGGAACAGCGCCTGGGCGGCCAGCCTTACGTGTGTCCCATCCCGGCAGACGTCATGCCGCCATTGGGGCAGGCCGTGGCCTGAGATCACGCTGGACTGACTCCGCGCGCTGGACTGACTCGGCGGATTCCTTGCCCGTCGCTACTCCATCGTATAAATTGCTACCAATCAGTAGCGAGGCACCCTCGAGGCGGGCTGGCTTCGCTGGTGAGTGACCGGTAATGCCGATACGGATACGGAGGTGACTATGCGAATCCTGTTGAGTCTTGTCCTGGCGATGGTTTCCGCGGTGGTGCTGAGCGCGTGCGGCGGTGACGACGACGGCCCGTCGAACGGGCGGCTGCGGGTCCTTCATGCATCCCCCGATGCGCCGAATGTCGATGTCTTTGTAGATGGCAGCAAAGTGCTCGGCGATGTGCCGTATCCGGCCGTTTCCAATTACCTGAATGTCCCGGCCGGGTCTCACCGCATCACGGTGAATGCGGCCGGCACGAGCAAGACGGTCATCGATGTATCGCCGACGTTGAATGGCGGTGCAACCTACACGGCGATTGCGGCCAACTTCGTGGCCAGCATTCAACTGCTGCTGGCGACGGACCGGACGACCCCGCCACCGGCGGGTCAGGCGAGTGTGCGGGTCGTGCATGCCGCGCCCGACGCCGGCGCCGTGGATGTTCTCGTCAACGGTCAGAAGGTGCTCGCGAACGTACCGTTCGCCGCCATCAGTGACTACCTGAATCTGAGCGCGGGGAGCTATCTCGTTCAAGTGAATCTGGCTGGCACGTCCGCCACCGCGATTCAAGCCAATCTGACGGTCAATGCGGGCACCAATTACAGCGTCGTCGCCATCGGTTCGGTGAAGACGGCCGCCACGAATCCTCTTGCGTTGAAGGTGCTCTCGGACGGCTGAAGGCACGCTCACTTGAGTGGTCGAAAGGACCGCACTACGTACATGCCGCTGGGCATAGGCTTCTTCAACGGTGTAGAGATCTCTACATCCTCCTTGTTGCCACTGCTTCCTTCTTGACACTACGTGCATATGCTCCTATTCTGCGTCGAAAGAGAGCATATGCTCTTATACGAAACCCAGGAGGGTGTCATGAACGTGAAAAACGCAACTGTCTTCATCACCGGCGCCAGCCGCGGCCTCGGCCTGGCGTTTGCACGCGAGGCCGTTCGTCGCGGTGCGGCGAAGGTGTACGCGGGCATGCGCAATATCGACGGATTCAAGGAACCGGGCATCGTGCCCGTGAAGATCGACGTCACCGACAAAGCCTCGATCGCGGCTGCCGCGAAGATCGCTGCCGATACGACGCTGCTGATCAACAACGCCGGTATCGCCGCCCTGATCGAAGGGCCGCTCGCGGGCGATGCCGAAGACCAGTCGAAACAGATGTTCGAGACCAACTACTATGGCGTGGTGCGTGTCTCGCAGGCCTTTGAAGCGGTACTGACAGACAAGCCGCAGGCGGCGATCATCAACGTTCTTTCCGACATCGTCTGGCTGCCGCGCCCCATTCTGACGCCCTATGCCGCCTCGAAGGCTGCGGCGTGGAGCTTCACGAATCAGCTTCGCTTCCATCTGAAAGGGCGTAACATCCACGTCCTCGGCCTGCACGTCGGCTTCGTTGACACCGACTTGACGAAGGGCATCGATGTACCGAAATCCAGTCCGGACGATGTCGTACGGCAGACCTATGACGCGCTCGCCGCTGGCAAGAACGAAGTCATGGCCGACAAGGGAACGGCCGTGCTGAAGAGCACCCTCGCGGCCGAAGTGCCGGGCTATATCGAGCCGCCAGAGGGCGTGTAGCAACCGAACGAGGAGTGAAATCGAGATGTCGCCGTTGAACGAGCCGCTTGGCATCGATGCGTGCAATTGCTTTGCCGCGAGGAAGGCTAGCCGGCAGATCTCGCGCCTCTACGACAGCCACCTCGAACCGGCGGGATTGCGCATTACCCAATTCATGACGCTCGCGGTACTGAACGAGGTAGGCAGTGCGCCGATCAACGCGCTCGCCGAGCGGCTCGACATCGAACGCACGGCGATGGGAAAGATGGTCGGCTTCCTCGAACGCGATGGCTACGTGACGATCACTCCGTCGCCAACGGACGGCCGAAGCCGGCTGATCGCGCTCACGAAGGAAGGGCAGCGGCTGCATGACAAGGCCGCCCCGCTCTGGCGGAGCGCGCAACGGGAGTTCGAGCAATTGAACGGCGCGGCCCAGGCGACGGCATTGCGTGACGGGCTGAAGGCGGTGGTCGTAGGCAATGTCGGGGAACAGGGGGCGGAGGACTGATCCGTCGCGCGTTCGCCTTCATGTCGGACAAACCCGGAGCGATGGATTACGCTCTATGTTTTTCCGACAGCGTCCGTACAGGTGCCCATGACAAGCGGCCAAACAAGAGACCAGAAGCTGCAACATATCGCGGCGGAGTTTGGGTTCGATCCGAATGAGCAGATCAAGATCGGTGGAAAGTACACCCCGGTCCTGGTCGATGGGAACCTCGCCTATATCGCCGGGCAGCTCCCGCGCGTCGGGGATGTAGTACGTTTCATCGGTGTCGTGGGCGAATCCATCTCGCTCGAAGAGGCGCGGCGCGCGGCAGGCATCTCGACGCTCCGGGCGCTTGCGCTCATCAAAAAAGCCTGCGGCACGCTAGATGCGATTCAGGCAGTGCCGCGCATCAACGTGTTCATTCGTAGCGCGCCAGACTTCACGATGCAAAGCGAAGTCGCGGACGGGGCATCCGACGTCTTGTATTCGGTGCTCGGCGACGTCGGCATCCACACGCGTTCGTCCATCGGCGTCCTGCAGTTGCCGAAGGGCGCTTCGGTAGAGGTGGACTTTATCTTCAAGGTGGCGTCGTAGGTGACTTGCACCGGTCGCCCGGCGACGTCGAGCGTCAGGCAACTGGTATTTCCCGGATAACGCGCTACAACTGTGCCTGTGAGAACCGATCGTCTGGCGCCCCCGCGCCAACTCGAGCGATCACGTTTGGGTGACCATCATGCACACAGTCATACGCGCATATTCAGGGGCAGGCGCCAAGGAACTCTTCGACGTCCTGGAACGACGCACTGGCGAGATCGGATCGCTGATGCGCGAGGTGAATGGCTTCGTCAGCTACACGCTAGCGCGAAGCGAAGACGGCGAATTCGGCTTCTCGGTCACCGTCTGCGAAGACAAATCGGGCGTCGATGAAAGCAGCCGACGCGCCCGGGACTGGATCGGCCAGAACGCCGCAGGCCTGGGCGCGAGCGCGCCTACCATCTCGGAAGGCATTGTGATCCTGCATGTGCAGTAGCGAGCCGCCCCCGGGCACGCGCGCTGGTTCATCATGATCTCGCAGCTCATGCCACGTGGTGCTCCAGGCCCACGCACAGGGCGTCGAATGGAACCTTGCAGCGCGCGCTGTGGCGCAGGTCTTCATGCATCGCGACCCACATCTCGAGTGGAAACGTGAAATCGTCGCCCATGACCCGCACGAGGTCTGGATAGCGCCGGGCCAGTGCCACCTGGCAGACGCCGATGCCCGCTCCCGCGCGGATCAGCGCGAATTGCGCAAGGTCGCTGTCCGTGCGCATCGCAAAGGCATCGCGACGCCAGCCGGGCAGCGACCTGCTCCCGGCTCGCAGGAACGGCGTCTCCTCGTCGAAGCCGATCAACGCGTGCTTCGCCAGGTCGGCGGTTTTTCCCGGTGTTCCGTGTTTGCGCAAGTACGCTCGGTGAGCATACAGGCCCAGTTCGACGACGCCAATGCGCCGGGCCAGCAAGGCGTCCTGATTCGGTCTGACCATGCGAACGGCAATGTCGGCTTCGCGCAGCAACAGATCCTCGACGCGGTTCGTCAACGCAAGTTCGATCTTGAGGCCCGGGTGTGCGGCCTGCAGTTCCGCCACGATGGGCGGCAGCACCTCCGCGCCGATCATCTCGCTCGCGCTGATGCGCACGGTCCCCTTGACGTCCCCCTGACTTTCGGCGGCGCGCATCAGTGCGGCGGCGGCACTGTGCATGGCCTCGGCGTAGGGCTTGAGTTCCAGAGCGGCCGGCGTGGGCAGCAATCCCGTCTGCGAGCGCGTGAAAAGATTGAGCCCGAGGGACGTTTCCAGTGCTTCGACATGGCGGCCCACCGTGGGTTGCGCGAGCCCCAGAGCGCGCGCGGCCCCCGATAGCGAACCCTCCTGCAGCACGCTCAGGTATGAGCGATAGAGTTCCCAGCTAGGTTCGGTAGCCATACAAAAATCTATAACGGATATACGAGATTAGCCAATTTTATTCGAACGCCGGTGCATTGAAAATGCTCGCATGTTCATGGGAGTTCAGGGGAGATTCGACATGCAGACCAGCAAGACAGCCTTGGTTCTTGGCGCGACAGGCGGGATCGGCGGCGAAGTCGCTCGACAGCTTCGGGACGCGGGATGGAACGTGCGCGCGCTGACTCGCGGCCCGCGTCCCACGCCGGTTGAGGATGGCATCACGTGGATCGCTGGGGATGCCATGCGCCGGAACGATGTCATGGCGGCCGCTGAGGGGTGCTCGGTCATCGTGCATGCGGTGAATCCACCCGGCTATCGCCGCTGGGACGAACTGGTGCTGCCCATGCTCGATAACACGATCGCCGCGGCGACAGCGCAACGCGCCACCATCGTGCTGCCGGGCACCGTGTATAACTTCGGACCGGACGCCTTCCCGGAACTGCGGGAAGACTCGCCCGAGCATCCGCGAACACGCAAGGGAGGCATCCGGGTCGAGCTGGAAAGGCGTCTGCGATCCGCCACGGCCAGCGGCGCACGCGCGATCGTAGTCCGCGCGGGGGACTTCTTTGGCCCGAAGGCCGGCAATAACTGGTTCTCGCAAGGGCTGGTCAAGCCCGGCCGTCCTGTCGACGTCGTCAATCTTCCGGGGCGTATGGGCATCGGACATCAGTGGGCCTATCTGCCGGACGTCGCCCGCACGATGGTGGCATTGCTCGCGCGGCGAGAAACACTGGCGCCGTTTGCGGTGTTCCACATGGCAGGCCATTGGGACGCAGATGGCGGGCAGATGGCCGAAGCCATCCGCCGCGTCGTGGTGCGTCGCGGCGGCCGTGCGCCCAAACTGCGGGCCTTCCCATGGCGATGGCTCATGCTGGCCTCGCCCTTCGTCGCCACACTCCGCGAGATGCGCGAGATGCGCTATCTGTGGCAAATGCCGGTTCGCCTCAGGAATGACAAGCTGAAATCCGTCCTCGGCGATGAACCGCACACGCCGCTGGATGAGGCCATTGAAGCGACGCTGCGCGGCATCGGGTGCATCCACGCAGCGAGCGAGATACCACCGACGGAGGACGAAAGCAGGCGCTACCCGAGCAGGTTAGGGAAGCGGACGTTCTGAGGCTGGCGCGGATCGGCCTGCGCAGTCGCCTCACTTTCGGTTGGCATCATCCCGCCGATCGCAAAGCCTACCCTGGCGGACGTCTAAGGGTTCCAGCCTGCGCGTCCCACGCCAAGTTCAGTCGGGTCACTATCGTGTGTACAGGCGCTCCTCCGTCGCCGCGTCCATTCTAATTTGAAGTGACTTCCCGCCACGCTTAACCGAATCATCAGCGTCTCCCGCAGCACGAGATTGTCGTTCGCCAGCAGGGGAAACTGCGGGATACGCGCGCGGGCGCCTTCGCTAACGGCCAGTGTGTCGAGGTGTGCGAGCAGCTCGGCTGCCCTAAAGCGGTCGTTCAATGCGGGCGTCCGCTTCCTCAGTTCCCTGTCTCCAAGCCGATCATTGCAACGAATTCTTCGAACTCGGACGCTACTAACATCACGCTTTCCTCGAGGTTGATGTTCGTCATGTCGATGGCGACAATAGGCCAAGGCGCATCGGCTCTCGTGTCAAATGCGATGAGTTCGCCGGCACCGTTTCCTCCGAAGACAAAGAATTTAGCGAAGAACTCCTGGTGGCTACCGTCGCGTGCGGAGGCCGCTGCCATCTCCGCAGTGTCCAGGCAAAAGTTGTGTGGCTGAACAGGAAGCGGGCCCTCTCCGCCGTTACTGAACGCGAGCAACTCGTAATACCGCTCTGGCACGCCGATTGGACTCGCAGAGCGAAGGGCCGCAATGGCTTCGGTCGTGGCGCCCTCTGCTTTGAACCACGTTCGGGTTTCGGAAATCATAGTCTGATGCGTGATTGAACTCGCCGTCCGCTTGCGGCCGGGTGCGGACTCCACCGGGGCACATCACTAGCAACCTTATCGCTGCTCCATGCGATTAGCCAAACCATGGAAAGGCATCGAATTTCGAAGGACTATCGCCAGGCTCCGCGGCGCTAATCACCAATTCCGCCGCTGGTTCGACGTGGTCTTCATGGGACCGTGCAAACTGCCGAAACGTTGCCCAGTACTCTCCAGGGGAAAGTGGTAGTCGGATGTGAAACTGACGCAGCGGACGTTCATCGCTGAACTGTGCGGCCATTGTCAATTGGCCGTAGTCGGTCAGCCATGCTCCACCGTGGTGAACGCGCAAGAATCCCGACACCTCCCGCTGCGCGTTGAGCTTAGAAGGTGCGTCTGCGATGCGGAGCGGCAGGTCAGCCAAATTCGGGCCTAGGCAAACAGCAAACAACGTTCCGTTGTTCATTTGCTCGGTAAACCGGCTAAGCATTTGTTGAAGGGTCCAATCCTCACCGACGTACCCGGAGTACTCGTCAGGGCAAACGACGGCAACAAAGCCGTCCTCGTCTACTTTGGAATGCAACTCAAAACTGGGCTCACGCATCGTTTAGTGGGTGGCAGTAGTGGCGGGACTCATTATGCGCCCAGGGACAGCGAATGACCGCTTCTTGCCGCCACGAAGTGGTCCGGGTTGACCGGCTGCTCTTGGCCGGCCTCTGCCCGCGCCCGCATGGAAAATGGCTTGCCGGCGCCGGACGCGATTTTCTCCCAATCCTGCCGCTGATCCCCGAGGAGTTGTAGAGCGCGTCAATGGCGGCGAGTGCTAGCAATCGTGCCTCCCGACGCAACTGGCCATCCACAAAACGCTTCCCTCCCCCTGGCAGGTCAACAAACTTGCGAGCTCGCACAATGGTGCCAGACATCTTCTCCTTGAAAAAATTGACAAGAAACCGTTAACGGTTAAAAAAACGCACAGCTGTGTCGTTACCCCATCTGTTAAAATTCGCAGATTAGAGAATGGGACGGAGAAAAAATGGACAACTTTTCCATCGATCATAAGAGCGATGAAATTTTGGATGAAAGAACAAGGTCATATTTCGAGGAAGTAAAATCAAGCTTCACAATCGGGAATTATCGTTCGGCCGTCGTTATGCTTTGGTCAGTTGTTGTCTGTGATTTGGTTTTCAAACTACAACGCTTGGCCGAACTCCACAACGACTTGACTGCGCAGCAGATCCTTAGAGAGATCGATCAAGAACAAGAGAAGAACCCGAATTCGCCGTCGTGGGAGTGGAGCCTCGTTCTTAAGGTCAAAGCTCAGACAGGGCTTCTCGATGCCGTTGATCAGCAAGGGTTGGAAAATTTGCAGCGTCAAAGGCACCTGGCCGCTCACCCAATCATTAAAGAGGGAGCGGAACTGCATCGGCCCAACAAGGATGAAGTGCGCGCCTTGATGCGGATGGCGCTTCAATCCGTTCTCACGAAACCCGCATTAGTGAGCAAGCGAATCCTTGATCGACTGCTGGAAGACGTTGCGGGCATGCAATCTCTCTTTGCCTACGATGACGAGCTCAGCAAATTTCTGGAAAGCAAATACTTTTCACAATTTTCGGCGGGCGTTGCGGAGTCCGTCTTTAAGATTCTTTGGAAGTTTGTTTTCCGCACTGAGGACGGGCCTTGTGACGTCAATCGTGCGATTAACTTTCGTGTGTTGAGACTAATCGCCAAAAAGGAGCCTGCATTGGTCTCAGGCTGGGTAGCGTCGGCGACTGAGTACTACAGCAATGTTTCGACGAGGATTGGAATAGTCGCGCTCCTGATCCAATTCCTTTCGGAGAACGACGGCATTTATCATCATCTAGCTGAACATGCGCAGCTAACTGTTCGACACGGTCTTGCTCAGAACCCTTCATCCAACATGCTTGCTGCTTTCGTATACGAGAATGATCAAGCATACATTGCCGCAGTAGAAGAACACGTTCGGACCCAGGTCGGCCACACGATTGACTCGGCGGTCTGGACGGCGTTCCGTGCGCAAAAGAACACTGAGGCATGGAGTTCGACGGCGCGGCATATCGCTAACCTCTACTATTCGTGCAGCGGAGGCTTCGATACTGCTGACCGGCGGTTCGCCCACGCGATCGCGCCCGACCTGCCGAATTATGGGCTCGCAGATCTCCGTGACCTGATGGAACTTGGCGGCGCGAACAATCAGTGCTATTACCGCGGTCGCGCAAGGGCCGATCATGCAGAAGTGAAGAATCGGGTCCTTGCTCTAGATGCTGGCTTTGACCTGACTCGCCGACCTTATGACCAATTCATGAGTGAAGTGGCTTAACACCAACAACATCTCAACCGGAGATATCGGGTTGTAGTCATGGTTCGAGGACCGCTTATGGCCGGTAGCGGCCCTTGACCCGCGACGCCCGTGCGGGCGTCGGCGGTTGCCACGACGATCAATCGGCCGTGATGTTCTTGGCCTTGATGATCTTGCCCCAGTACTCGGTATCCTTCGCCACCAGCGCGGACAGGCCAGCCGGGTCCAGATAGCGCGCTTCGATGCCGACGCCTTCTGCGCGCTTCTTCGTTTCCGATTGCTCGAGTACCTGCTTCACGTTCGTGGAGAGCTTCGTCACGACTTCCGGCGGCGTGCCGGCCGGTGCGAACAGGGCCACCCAGGCTTCCAGTTCGAAGCCGGGCAGCCCGGCCTCGGCGGTGGTCGGAACGTTGGGCAGCATCGGATGCCGCGTCTTGCTGGTCACGGCCAGTGCCCGGAGCTTGCCGGTCTGGATATGCCCGATCACCGACGGCGGCGTCGTGATGAACACCTGCACCTGGCCGGCCAGTACATCCTGAATGGCGGGACCCGAACCCTTGTAGGGAACGTGCACCATTCTGGTATCGGTGACCTGATCGAACAGTTCCGTGCCGACATGGGAGAGCGAACCGTTGCCCTGCGACGCGTAATTGACCTTGCCGGGGTTCTGCTTCAGATACGCGATGAACTCCTTCAGGTTGTTCGCCGGCAGCGACGGATTGACCGTAATGACGTTGGTCGCCACGGAGATCAGCGCGACGGGAATCAGATCCTTCTGGCTCCACGGCAGCTTCGAGAACATCGACGGATTGCCGACGTGATAGGCGGAGTAGGAGGCCAGCAGCGTATAGCCGTCCTTCGGCGCGCGCGCGACGAGCTGATACGCGATATTGCCGCTGCCGCCGGCGCGGTTGTCGATGACGACGGCCTGCCCGATCTCCTTGGCCAGCGAGTCGGCAATCAGCCGCGCCGAGGTATCGACGACGCCGCCCGGCGGATTGGGGACGACGATCGAAATGGGCTTGGTGGGGAAGGCAGCCGGCTGCGCCCCCGCAATCGTTGCGCTGAATGCGAGACAGGCACCGAGGGCGCCTGCAAGAATGGGGTGGCGATACGGCATGACGGGTCTCCTCCGTTGTTTTGATTGTTTGCTCGGGTTAACGTGAAATCGCGTGTCTTGGCTTGAACGCGAATCTCTGCGGCAAACAGCGTACGGGGAAATGTCATGCTGCCATATTGGCGGTTTCCTTGATGGTCGGGAACTGCCGCTCGCGATGCGCTCAATCTCCCTCGGGCGCCTGCGACTTCAATGTCGCCAGCGCATCGGCCATCCGCTTGGCGGATTCCTCGTCGACGACGAGGATTTGCGCCAATGGCCGGTTTGCCGACGTCCGCGGTTCGACGACAAACAGGCTGCTCTTCTGATAGATGCGCGTTTCGGCAATGGACCGGTAGTAGATACGGGTGCCTTTCCGAATCGTCGTCGTCGTGTCGGCCTCCGTGCTCGTGCCCGGCGTGGGCACCGTCTTCACGCCACGGCCGTATTCCATATAGCGGTCGGTGACCTGAACCAGTTCGGGGCGACGCTTGCCGGGCTGCTCATACAGGATGCGCTGGACGACCGCCTGCGGATTGCTGACGGTAGACGCCTGGTAGTCGACGCGAGTCGCGCATGCGGCCAGGAGCAGGACGGGGGCGAGCAGAAGGAGCTTTTTCATGAGAAGACTAACCGGGCAAGGCGCCGAGATTAGCAAACCGGCCTCGGCCCCGGCCGCCCCTCGAAGTGGGGTGTTGTCACACGGCGACAGCATTCCCGCGGGATTATCATGGCGGTTTCTTTTCTTGCCGCGCTGCTCCCGATCACCATGAACGATCAATTCACCTGGGTCACGGTACCCATCACCGCATCGATCCTTCGAGGGGCCTGCGAGCTCGAGGCGACGGCGCGGGGGCTGATGCCGCACCGGTTGCCTGCGTGGGCGCGTGCGCAGTGTGCCGATCCGCAGCTTGGGATGGCCGAGGCGCAGCCTTCCGGTGTCCGGCTCGTTTTTCGGACTGCCGCAACCGATATCGCGCTCGATGTGTTTCCCATACGGCGCTCGTATGCCGGTATGCCGCCGCGCCCTGTTGGCGTCTATGACCTGCTGGTCGATGGGCGGCTTGTGCGGCAATGCAGTGCGGATGGCGGCGATACCGTGATCCTCGATATGAAGGCCGGGACGTCCACCACGCAACCGGGCGAGATTGCCAGGCTCGTGTTCGGCGGACTGCCCGCGCACGACAAGCGCGTCGAGATCTGGCTGCCGTACAGCGAGATCACGGAGCTCGTCGCACTGCATGCCTCCGCACCGGTCGAACCCGTCGGCAACGATGGCCGGCGCGTCTGGCTCCATCATGGCAGTTCCATCAGCCATGGATCGAATGGCGACAGTGCCACAACGACCTGGCCCGCGGTCGCGGCATTGAAAAGCGAGGTGGAGCTGATCAACTTCGGACTCGGCGGCAGCGCACTGCTCGACCCGTTCGCGGCGCGCACGATGCGCGATACGCGCGCCGACCTCATCAGCCTGAAGCTCGGCATCAACGTCGTCAACTACGATCTGATGCGGCTGCGGGCCTTCACGCCCGCGGTGCACGGTTTCCTCGACACGATTCGCGAGGGGCATCCGACGACGCCGCTGTTGATCGTCTCGCCGATCTATTGCCCGATCCATGAGCACGCGCCGGGTCCCACCGTGTTCGATATGACGGCACTGGCGGCCGGCCGGCTGTCCTTTCTGGCGGGCGGCGACGCGGCAGACGTCGCGAATGGAAAGCTGACGCTCGCTGTCATCCGCGATACGTTGCGCGACATCGTGCGGCAGCGCGCGGCGACCGATCCGAACCTGTATTACCTGGACGGGCTCGCACTATACGGCGAGCAGGACGCCAGCGAGTTGCCGCTGCCGGACGAACTCCACCCCGACGGGGCCGCGCACCTGCGGATGGGCGAGCGCTTTGCGGAGGCCGTGTTTGGGCGGGGCGGCGCGTTCGCCATCGCGGACTGAAAGCGCGGACCACGCCCTCGGCCATATCTCGTTCTACCAAGGCAGTATTGCGGAGCCCATTGTGCTGAACCATGCTTGTTGACACCACAAGCAGGGGAACGGCAAATGAGTGCATATCGAGGATCGGTGCGTCGCGGGTGGCGCGGTGCGTTAGTGGCCGCCGTGGCCACCGTGTCGATTGGCGTTGCCATCCATGCGCCGCACGCGTCGGCGGCCGACAAGCCCGGTGCGGCGGTCGATGCTTCGGGCAAGCTGCGGGTGCCCGATGGCTATCGCACCACATACAACTTCCTCGGCACGTGGGCAGTCGCCAAGGATCAGGGGGCGGGCTCGGAAGAACTCCACGTCGTCTATGCCTCGCCCGGCACCATCGATGCCTATCGCAAGAACGGGAGCTTTCCCGACGGCACCGTGCTCGTGAAGGAAGTGTACGTCGCGGCAACCGAGCCGATGACCACGGGCACCGTCAGCCATTCGGAGAAACTTCGCGGATGGTTCGTGATGGTGCGCGATGCCAAGGGGCGTTATCCGCAGGGTGACACGTGGGGCGATGGCTGGGGATGGGCGTGGTTCGACGATGGCAAGCCGACCGTGGCCTCCCGCAATCTGCCGATGAAAAGCGGTGTGCCGATGCCCACCTTCAACTACAAGCAGAACTGCCTGGCCTGCCATACGCCGGCCAAGGCGACCGAGTGGATTTTCACGCAGGGCTATCCGCCGCTCAAGAAATGACCGGCCTCTAAAGCGCCTGCACGGCTGCGGCGATCTCTTCCCGCAGCCACGTCACGCCCGCATCCACGCGCGCCCGCCGCGTGTGGATCAGATCGATATCGAACGCGGTCTCGGTCAGTGCCTTCGGCAGTTCGTAGATCCTGACATCAGGCGTGGCGAGTTGTTGTGCCGCGCGTCTGGCCATGGTCGCCACGAGATCGCTGCTGGCGACGGCGAGCGGCAGGGCGACGATATGCGAGAACGTCGCGGCCACGCGGCGATGCTCGCCCAATTGCTCGAGCCTGCCGTCGATGACGCCGCGCCGCGAGCCGTCGTCGCTGGGGACGAACAGCGCATGCGGCAGCTTCAGATAAGTCGCGAGATCGATCGTGCGGCGCTGGCGGGTTCCGCGCAGCAGTGGATGCTCGCGATGTGCGATGCAGACGAAATCTTCCCGATACAGCGTCGTCCGGACCATGCGCTTTGGCGTGGACAGGTGGCCGCTGATGGCGACATCCGCCACGCCGTGATCGAGCTGATCGTGGATGGTGGCGCGGTCCAGCGCCATGACGCGCAGGTCGATATCGGGTGCCGATCGCCGAAGGCGGCCGATCACATGCGGCAGCAGCACGACGTCTGCGTAGTCGCTGGCGGCGATGGTGAAGCGGCGGCCCGCCGGCACTGCGGGGTCGAAGGCCACGGTCTGACCCATGGTCTGACGGACATGATCGAGCGCGAGCGATATCCCGGGCATCAGCGCGTGCGCCAATTCGGTCGGCTGCATGCCGGCGGTACCCCGCACGAACAGATCGTCGCCGAACAGCGCGCGCAGGCGCGTGAGCGCGTTGCTGACCGACGGTTGCGCGCGGTTCAGGCGCTGGCCCGCGAGCGTGACATTGCGGGTTTGGTAGAGCGCTTCGAACGTAACGAGCAAATTCAGATCGACGCGGGATAGATTCATGCTGTGAATGTCATGGATATCGAATATCCATTTCAGGAATGCGGATCAGATGCTTACGATATCTGTTTCGATGATTTCGTGCACGGGGGATTCCATGGACACAGTACTGGTAACGGGCATAGAGCCATTCGATGGCGAGACGCTGAACCCTTCATGGGAGGCGGTGCGTGCGGTGGACGGGCGCGTCGTCGGTGAGGCGCGCATCGTGGCGCGCCAGTTGCCTTGCGTGATTGGCGAGGTGCGGCAGGCGCTGATCGGCCATATCGAGACGGTCGATCCCGTGCTCGTGCTGTGCCTCGGACAGGCAGGCGGCCGTCCCGATGTGTCGATCGAACGCGTGGCGATCAATATCGTCGATGCGCGCATTCCGGACAATGCCGGGCGGCAGCCCGTCGATGTGCCGGTGGTCGGGGGCGGTCCGGTCGGTTATTTCTCGACGCTGCCGATCAAGGCATTGGTGCGCGCATTGCGCGAGGCGGGCATTCCAGCGTCGGTGTCGCAGACGGCGGGCACTTATAACTGCAACACCATCTTCTATTCGCTCGCGCATTACATCGCGACGGAGCGGCCGGCATTGCGCGGCGGGTTCGTGCACGTGCCGTATCTGCCGGAGATGGCCGCCCATCATCCCGGGGCACCGAGCCTCGATGTGCGGACGCTGATTGCGGCCATCGAGGTCATGGTCGCGACATCGCTGGCGACGGTGCAGGACGTCAGGGAGTCGGCGGGGGCCACGCACTGATGGCCATCGCGAGGGCTGTCGAGGGCGCTGACGGCGCGAGGCCGGTGACCGGCCCATGGACCGTGGCCGTTGCAGGACTCGTCTGCCTTGCGGTGTCGCTCGGCATCGGCCGGTTTGCATTCACGCCACTGCTGCCGATGATGCTGCACGACGGCACCGTCACGCTCTCGCAGGGTGGGGCGCTGGCCACTGCGAACTACGCGGGCTATCTCGCGGGATCGCTGCTCGGTCTGGTCTGGCGTACGGAGTCCGCGCGTACGGCGCGATACGCATTGGTGCTCACGGTGCTGCTCACCTTTGCCATGGCGTTGCCCGGCAGTCTGGCGCTATGGATGCTCTGGCGCGCGCTGGCCGGCATGGCGAGCGCGCTGGTCATGATTCACGCGACGGCATGGTGCATGCAGGGGCTGACTGGGCTTGGCCGTCCCACGTGGATCGGGCTGATGTTCTGCGGCACGGGGGTGGGCATCGTTCTCACTGGGACCCCCGCATTCGCGATGGCGGCGATGCACTGGAGCGCGCGGCAGGGGTGGGCGTGCTTTGCCGGCGTGGGCGCGGTACTCGTCGCGGCGATCTGGCGCGTGCTCACGCCATGGCCCACCGGCGTGGGAACGCGGCCCGGCGATGGGCCCGGCGATGGGGCCGGTGATGGGGCCGGTGATGGGGGTTCGGCGCCGTGGCTCGCCCCGCGCGCGCTCGCGCTAACCGCGGCTTACGGGCTGGCCGGCTTCGGCTACATCATCACCGCGACGTTCCTGCCCGTCATCGCGCGGCAGGCGATGCCGGGCAGCATCTGGGTGGATCTGTTCTGGCCACTGTTCGGCGTGGGCGTGACAATCGGCGCGGCGCTCGTCACGCGCGTCGGCAGCCATCGGGACAACTGGCGCATGCTGGCGGGGCTGTACCTCACACAGGCGGTCGGCGTCGCGCTCGCGGCAGCATGGCAATCGACGAACGGCCTCGCGCTCAGCAGCGTGCTGGTAGGCCTGCCTTTCACCGCATTGATCGCCGTCTCGATGCGCGAAGCCCACCGCCTGGCGGGCCCGCGCTCCCCGACGCTGATCAGCCTGATGACGGCGATCTACGCCGTGGGCCAGATCGCCGGACCGCCACTGGCGGCAACGACGGTGGCGCGCACGGGCAGCTTCGGTGTGTCACTGTCGATTGCAGCGGGGGCGCTGACGGTGGGGGCAATGATCTGCTTCGCGATGCGAGCGAGAGGACCGCGCTGCTGATGACTGGATTTGCTTAAGGACGAGACGGTGTTGCACCGACGGATGCACACTTGCGTGAGTTGAAGCGAAGAACGTAAAAGCCCGCCTGTCGGCGGGCTTTTACTGTGTTGCTTACTGTGCTGCTTACTGTGTTGCTTACTCCTACGTCCCTGGGGGGAGGCTTGCGCCCGCGAGTCCCAAAGCTCATGGGCCCGACTCTAAGGCATCCGGCAAATGACGTCAACAACGAAAGAAACGATCCATGCTGTCAGGCGCGTTATCTCCACTGCGCGCATGGAAACCTACGAGGCGGCATGCCAGGTCGTGGGCGATGAAAGTCCCGCGGCGCTGGAGTTGTACGCCTGGAACGCAAAAGTATCGGGTGCCTTGATGCCCCCTCTTCATGTCTGCGAGGTCACGGTTCGCAATGCCGTAGCGGATGTGTTGGAGGCGATCTATGGCCCGCTCTGGCCGTGGTCCGCCACGTTCGAAAGAAGCTTGCCGGCCGGCCCGATGGCCACGGCGCTTCGGCAGGCACGCGACGGTTGTTCGTCGGCGGGAAAAGTCATCCCGGAACTCTCGTTTCACTTCTGGCAGCGAATGTTCACCAGCCGCTACGATGTCCGGCTATGGCAGCCGCATCTGCTGAGAGTATTCCCAAATCTGGATGCGGGTAAGCCAGTGTGCCAGCTCAGGCAAGCGATCTATGGCGACCTGGAGCAGGTTCGCAAGCTGCGCAATCGTATTTCGCATCACGAGCCAATCTTCATGCGCGACCTGACCGAGGACTTCCAGCGAATTGTCGGACTGGTCCGTATGAAATGCGTCGTTACGACCGGCTGGATGCTCGGCCACCAGCATGCGTTGGCGCTTATCCAGTCGCGGCCATAAAGCCCCTGTAGCGGGCAAGGTGCCCGGCGGCGGTGCCGATGCATAGCGTGCGGACGATGCGTATGAACGCGATTCATACGTTTCTGAAAAATGACCATTTTACTTCATGGCCGGTGATTTCTAGAATCGGGCATCGACCTGAATACGGAATGACCTGCGATGACCAAGACCCATAACCTCGGCTTCCCGCGCATCGGCGCAAAGCGCGAGCTCAAGTTTGCCCTCGAGTCCTACTGGAAGGGCGAATCCTCGCGCGAGGAACTGACGCGCGTCGGTGCCGCGCTGCGATGGCGGCACTGGAACGACCAGAAGGGGCTGGACCTCGTACCTGTTGGCGATTTCGCGTTCTACGACCAGATGCTCGATATGAGCTTTACGCTCGGCAACCTGCCGGACCGCGTGCAGGGTTTTCATGGCGATGCGCTCGACAACTACTTCCGCGTGGCGCGCGGCCGCTCGGCGCAATCCGCGGAAGAGCATGCCGCATGCTGCGGCGGCGTGGCCGCCGGCGAGATGACCAAGTGGTTCGACACGAACTATCACTACATCGTGCCCGAGTTTTCGTCCGCCACGACGTTCAGCCTCGATGCGTCGCGCCTGCTCGAGCATCTGGCCGAAGCGCGCGCGGCCGGTGTGCAGGCCAAGCCCGTGATCGTGGGCCCGTTGACCTATCTGGCGCTGGGCAAGGCCAAGGATGACTCGGACAAGCTCGCGCTGCTGGCGCGTCTGCTGCCCGCCTATGTCGAACTGCTGGCGACGCTCGCCGCGCAGGGCGTCGAATGGGTGCAGATCGACGAGCCCATCCTCGTCACGGAACTCGACGACGCATGGTGCGCGGCGTTCCGCACGGCCTATGCCACGCTGAACGGTGCTGGCGTCAAGCTGCTGCTGGCAACCTACTTCGGCCAGTTGCTCGACAATCTGCCGCTGGTATGCGAACTGCCAGTGCAGGGCGTGCACCTCGATGCCATCAACGCGCGCGGCGAAGTGGACGCGCTGATCGCGGGCCTGCCGGCCGATCGCGTGATCTCGCTCGGCGTGATCAACGGCCGCAATATCTGGAAGACGGACCTGAACGCCGTACTGGACTGGCTCGAGCCGGTGGCGAAGCAACTCGGCGACCGGCTGTGGATCGCGCCGTCCTGCTCGCTGCTGCACGTGCCGGTGGATCTGGCCAGCGAGCAGAAGCTCGATGCCGACGTGAAATCGTGGCTGGCATTCGCGCTGCAGAAGCTCGACGAACTGCGGGTGCTGGCCGGCGCGCTGCGCCATGGTCGGCACAGCGTGGCCGACGCGCTGTCGGCCAACCGCGCCGCGATCGACGCGCGTCGCCAGTCGCCGCGTGTGAACAACCCCGCGGTCAAGGCCGCCGTGGCCGCCATCGACGCCGCGCTCGGCAAACGCCAGCGCCCGTATGCGGACCGCGCACCGAAGCAGGCCGCGCATCTGAAGCTACCGCTGTTCCCGACCACGACCATCGGCTCGTTCCCGCAGACGGCGGCCATTCGCCATGCGCGCAGCCAGTACAAGGCCGGCGCGCTCGACGATGCGCGCTATCGGGCGGCAATGGAAGCGGAGATTGCCCGCAGCGTGCGCGAGCAGGAAGCGCTGGGCCTCGACGTGCTGGTGCACGGTGAAGCGGAACGCAACGACATGGTCGAGTACTTCGGGGAGCAGCTCGAAGGCTACGCGTTCAGCCAGTTCGGCTGGGTGCAGTCCTATGGCTCGCGCTGCGTCAAGCCACCGATCCTGTTCGGCGATATCAGCCGTCCGAAGGCGATGACCGTGGGATGGATCCAGTATGCGCAGTCGCTGACGAGCAAGCCGATGAAGGGCATGCTCACCGGCCCGGTGACGATCCTGAACTGGTCGTTCGTGCGCGACGACCAGCCGCGGTCGGTATCGTGCTACCAGCTTGCGCTGGCCATCCGCGAGGAAGTACTCGACCTCGAGCGCGCGGGCATCAACGTGATCCAGATCGACGAGGCCGCGCTGCGCGAAGGCCTGCCGCTGCGCCGCGCGCAGTGGAAGGCGTACCTGGACTGGGCGGTGGAATCGTTCCGCATCACGGCCAATGGCGTGCGCGACGAAACGCAGATCCACACGCATATGTGCTACTCGGAGTTCAACGACATCATCGCGTCGATCGCCGAGATGGACGCCGACGTGATCACCATCGAGACGTCACGCTCGGATATGGAGCTGCTCGACGCGTTCGACGACTTCAAGTATCCGAACGAGATCGGGCCGGGCGTGTACGACATCCATTCGCCGAACATCCCGTCGCAGGAACACATCGTGCAACTGATGCGCAAGGCGGCCGAGCGCGTGCCCGGCGAGCGGCTCTGGGTAAATCCGGACTGCGGCCTCAAGACGCGGCAGTGGGCGGAGGTACTGCCGGCGCTGACGAACATGGTGGCGGCGGCCCGGACGCTGCGGGCCGGGGGCTGACCGGCCCAGGGATGCCGCGCGTCAGCGATCGAGATACAACATCGACGACGACGTGCGGCGCACCTGATCGGCGTCGAACACCTCCCGGTAGGCGAACAGGCCCGGCATGCCGCCGGTCATGATGAACAGCACGCTACTGCCTGGCGGAATGGCGCCGTGCCGGATGTCGTGCAGCAGTCCGGCGAAGGCCTTGCCGCTGTAGACGGGGTCCAGCAGCAGCCCTTCTGTCTGCGCCATCAGCCGCACGGCCTCGCGCATGGCATCGGTCGGTATGCCGTAGTCGTCGCCGAGCTGGCCTTCGTCGATGCGCACCGCGTCGGCAGCCTCGGACGATGCGAACTCGAGCTGTGCCTGCAGGTGCCCGATCAACTCGCGCGTCTTTGTCATCGCCACGTCGCGAGGGCTCAGTACCGTGAACGCCTGCAGCCGTTGGGGCCGCGCGCTGGCCATCGCCAGCCCGACGGAGAGGCCCGCGTGCGTCCCGCAACTGCCGGTCGGGAGCACGATGTGAGAGAACGCCTCGCCGCGCTCCGCTTCCTGTGCCAGCAATTCCCGCGCGCCGGACACATAGCCGAGCGCGCCGACGGGCGTCGAGCCGCCGAGCCCCGCCACATAGGGTTTGAAGCCGAGCGAACGCAACACGGCCGCGCGCTCGTGCGCGAACGCCAGCGCATCGGTACCTTCGGGCACCTCGTGGACGGTCGCGCCCAGCAGCTTGTCCAGCAATACGTTGCCATTGTCGCGATACCCGTCGCCGTGGTAGCGCACCATCGGGGCGAGTACCACTTCGCACTTGAGGCCGAGCCGCGCGCACGCGGCCGCGCTGAGGCGTGCATGATTCGACTGCAGGCCGCCGGTGGTCACGAACGCATCGCACCCCTGCGCGAGGGCGTCGCCCATCAGGAACTCGAGCTTGCGGAGCTTGCTGCCGCCAGCGCCGAGGCTCATCAGGTCGTCGCGCTTGACGTGGATGGCCACGTCCTTGCCAAGTACGGATTCCAGCCGGTTCAGCCGCTGGATGGGCGTGGGACCGTCGAGGAGGCGTGCGCGGGCGATACGGTCGAGGGAATCGAACGGAGAGTTCATTGCGGTCCTTGCGAAGATTGGGCTGCGCGGAAGGCGGCGCCATTCGGCTTGAGCCGCATGCCGCAGGCAAGCGATGTCCAGGGGAGGTCGGCCGGGTCGGCGGCCATCGGTCCCGGGGCCTTGGCCACGAGGATCGCTTCCGCGATCGGACCAAAGTCGGCGCGGAAGTGCACCGAGCTCTTGTTGACGAGGATCTTCATGCGCTCCGGCTCGATGCCTGCCATGCGGAACAGGTTGCGATCGTTCATCGAGGTCTTGGCGCTGGAGACCACCACGCTGATGCCGCCGGCGCCACCGATGCGCAAACACGCGGTGGGACCGACATCGACCCTGGAACCGGTCATCATCGGGCCTTCGAACACACAGCGGCCATCGGACAGATAGGCGACCTCGAAGGACGCTTCGAGCGGCGCATCGCCGGCCACGCCAGAGTGGCCGCCGAGCGCGCAGGTAATGGTGGCACCGACGCCGGCCTCGTGCGCGAGCGCCGCCACGGCCGGGTCGTAGAGCAGGCCGAGCGCGGCGTCGGTGGCGCCGTTGTCGATCAGCGCGCGCAGCATGCCCGTGGTGTTCGCGTCCGCGCCGCCAAACGGGTTGTCCTGCGTGTCGGCGATCACGACCGGACGCGCGGCGTTCGCGGCAATCCGCATGGCCTCGCGCACGGCGGCGTCGGGCGACAGGAGGTCGATGGCCCATGCCCCTTCGTCATCCGCGACGGCTGCGTAGAGCGCGTCGACGGTAACGCGGGCCACGTTCGCGTCCTCGGCATAGCCCCACACCACGGGGCCGCAGCCGGGAAAGTCGGCCGCGGGAAACCCCGGCGTGAAAGACATCGAGGCGACCGGGGTGGTGGCTTCGAGGCCGGCGATACGTTCGTAGATCTGCTTCGCCGGCGCCATCAGTGTGCACATCGCGTTGACGGGAATCAGGAACGGCAGGCGCCGCGAGATGCGGGCCAGCCGCTGGCCACCGGCGATTCGCGATAGCAGCCGTGCGCAGGCACGCCCCGTATCGGCCATATCGACGTGCGGATACGTGCGATACGCGACGAGCGCGTCCGCCATCGCCAGCATGCGCTCGGTGACATTGGCATGGAGGTCCAGCGAGGCGACGATCGGGACTCGCGGGCCCACGATCTCGCGCAGTCGCGACAGCAACTCGCCTTCGCCGTCGTCGATATGCTCGGCGACCATCGCGCCATGGAGGTCGAGGTAGATCGCATCGGGCGCGAGGCGCGCGGCGGCATCGGTGATCTCGCCCGCAATGCGCTCGTAGGCCGCGCGCGTGACGTGCGCGGAGGGGCTGGCGGCGGCCCAGACGACGGGCAGCAGCGCATGCCCCTGTGCCTGCGCCTCCGCGATAAAGCCGCCCGCGGGAATGTTCACGTCCCGCAGCGCGAGCATGGCGTCGCCGCGCGACATCGCGGGAAAGCCTTCGCCGCGCACGAAGTTGTCGTAGTCGGCGCGGCTCGGCGCGAAGGTGTTGGTCTCGTGCTGGAAGCCAGCGATCAGAATCCGCATGATAGTCAGGGAACTCACAACGATTTCGGATGGTAGGGGCGGGAGGGGGTGATTGAAATAGCAACTTAAGTCGAATAGAGTTGCCATTTTGGCAACGCCTGAATCGGGGTGCGCAATGAACGACGTGAACCAGCGGCGGCTGCGTTACTTTCATGAAGTGCTGACGCTGGGCTCTATCCGCGCCGCGGCCGACCGCATCAATACGGCGCCGTCGGTCATCACGCGGCAGATCCGGCTGCTGGAGGAAGAGGTGGGCAGCGTGCTGTTCGAACGCGCGCCGCACGGCATGCTGCCGACGGAGGCAGCGCATCATCTGCTCGAATACTGGCGTGGGTGCCAGACGCAGAAGCAGCATCTGGAGGACCAGCTCAACCAGATGCGCGGGCTCGAACGCGGTCATGTGCGCCTGGCGATCGGCGAGGGCTTCGTCGATAGCCTGATGGACGATGTGCTCGGCGCGTTCTCTGACCGCTATCCGAAGATCGAGGTCGTGGTCAGCGTGGTGTCGGTCAGCGATGTCGTGGCGGAGGTGATCGACGACATCGCGCACGTGGGCCTGGCCTACAACCCGCCCGTCGCGGCGGATGCGCACTGCCGCGTCAGCGCATCGCACCCGGTGAAGCTGCTGGTCGGCGCATCCCACCCGCTCGCCCGGCGCAAGGGCCCGGTGTCGCTGGACCAGATACTGGCGCATCCGCTGGCGCTGATGAGCAAGGACTACGGCCTGGGGCAACTGATCCAGGCCGTGGCCTATGCGGAGAAACTGCGCATCGCGCCAGCGCTGACCGCCAACTCGCTCGTGGTCCTCAAGCGTTTTCTGCGCGCGGGCAAGGGCGTGACCTTCGCCCCGGAGTTCGCCGCCGTCCGGGAGCTCGCGTCAGGCGAGCTGGTCGCGCGGCCGATCCATCATCCGATGTTCCAGGCGGCACAGGCCAAGCTGCTGGTGCGCGCGGGGCGGCCACTGTCACCGGCCGCCGATGCCTTGCGGAAGTGGATGCTGTCGCGGATGACGGCGTTCAGCCGAGCCATTCCCGCATGACGGCTTCGCTGTGCTCGCCGACTTCGGGCGGCGCGGTCCAGCCGTCGGTGATATCGAAGCCGCTGTAGCGCATCGCGGGGCCGAGCGTCGGCACCTCGCCATACCGCGGATGATTCAGCGTCAGTTGCATGCCGCGATGCCGGACCTGCTGGTTCGCGAAGACCTGGCTCATATTGTTGACGGGCGCGCAGGGCACGCCCGCTTCCTCGAGCCGCGCGATGATGTCCGCGGTCGGCCATTTGCGCACCTCGGCGTCGAGCATGGCGTAGAGCTCGCCGCGGTGCACCACGCGTCCCGACATCGTGGCGAAGCGTTCGTCCTGAACGAGTTCCGAAAGACCCAGTATCTTCATGAACGATTCGAAGAACCCCTGGAAGCCCGCGCCGATGACGGCCCAGCCGTCTGCGGTCTGAAAGGCCTTGTAGGGAACCTGCTGCGCATGTTCGGATCCCCATTTCTGGGGCTCCTGTCCGGTCATCAGATACTCGAGCGCGGCGTTGGCGAGAAAGGCGATCTCGCTCTCCAGCAGGCTGGTCATGACGCGCTGACCCCGGCCCGTTCGCTCCCGCTGTAGCAGCGCGGCGATGATCGCGGTCTGACAATTCATCCCTGCAAGCATATCGAACGCGGAGGTGCCGAGCTTGACCGGCGCGCCTTCGCGGGAGCCCGTGATGCTCATATACCCGCCGACACCCTGGATCGTGAGATCGAACGCGCCGAGCCCAGCGTCCGGACCATCGGGACCGAATCCCGATATCGACGCATAGATCAGTCGTGGCGCGTCCGCCGCCAGCGCCTCGTAGTCCAGGCCCATGCGGCCCATGATGTCGGGACGGAAGTTTTCCAGCACCACGTCGGCCTTGAGGCAGAGCGCGCGCGCGGTCTGCTTGCCTTCGTCGCTGCGAAGGTCCAGCGCGATGGACCGCTTGTTGCGGTTGGTCGCGTACCACGTGATGCCGTTGTCCTTGAAATAGGGCGGCCCCTGTTCGCGCAGCGGATCGCCGCCGTCCGGCGATTCGACCTTGACCACATCCGCCCCGAGGTCGCCAAGCAGCTGGGCGCAGTAGGGCCCCGCAAAGAATCGCGTGAAATCGAGAACCCGTACACCACTCAGCGGCTTGTCTGTCTTCTGCATCGTTCTGTCTCCTTGGGATGGGTGAGGGTCATTCGGCCTTGATGTTCGCTTCCCTGACGATCCGGGACCAGTTGGCGACTTCGGAGCGCGTGCGCGCCTGCACCTGGTCGGCGGGCAGGCTCACCGCCTGGACGCCCTGCTTGTCGAAGGCCTTGCCGACCTCCGGCGACGAGACCACGAGCGCCACCTCCTTGCCGAGCTTGTCGACGGCGGCCTGGGGCGTGCCCTTGGGTACGGCAAGGCTATAAAGCGCGGTCACTTCGAATCCGGGAATGCCGCTCTCCGCGACGGTCGGCACGTCGGGATACGTCGCGAGCCGCTGGTTGCTCGTCACGGCCAGTACGCGCAGCTTGCCGGCCCGGACGTGCGGCTCGATCGTCGATGTGCTTTCGACGGTGAACGAGATCTCGCCACCCATCAACGCGACGATGGAGGGACCGCCGCCCTTGTAGGGCACGTGCGTGGCCTCGAATCCGGCCGCGCGCTTGAGCATCTCCGTGATCAGATGCGGCGTGCTGCCGATACCCGAGGACGAGTAGTTGTACTTGCCCGGATTGGCCTTCATCAGCTTTACGAAGTCGGCGAAGTTCTGCGCCGGAAAACTTTCGGCGACCACCAGCGCGTAGGCGCCGACGCCGAGGCTCGCGACGGGCAGGAAGTCGCCGACCGGATCGTACGGAATATTCTTGTACAGGCTCGGGCTCGCCGAGAACATGATGGAATTGACCATCAGCATCGTGTACCCGTCGGCTGGCGATTTTGCGGCGATGGAAGTCCCGACCGTGATGCCCGCGCCGGGGCGGTTATCGACGACCACGGCCTGCTTGATGCGCGGCGAGAGCCGGTCGCTCACGATGCGCGCGAGGTTGTCGTTGGCCCCTCCGGGCGGTTGCGGGACGATGAGGCGGATGGGCTTGTCGGGATAGGTGGGCTCGGCCGCCGCGGGCGTGACGCCGATTGCCGCGCCGAGCATGACCATCAAGACGGTGAACTTCTGCAGCATGGGTGTCTCCTCTTTATCGTTTCCATCGTCGTGGCGATCCCATTGTGTGTCAGGGGTACGCGGGTAGAAAGCGATAAAAAGTTGTCACGTCATGCGCGCGGAAGGGGCGTGCCTACGGCGATGGCGCGGTCGGCTTGCGGGCTTCTTCGTGGATCCATGCGCGGAACAGCTCGAGCCGCGACTCGTTCCGCTTGGCCTCCGGAAAGACGAGGCAGTAGGCGTCGTCACTGACGAAGGTTCCCGGAAACGGCACCACGAGGCGCCCGGTGGCCACTTCGTCCTCGATCAGGATACGCGGCAGCAGTCCCAGGCCCAGCCCGGCCACGGCCGCCTGCAGCACCATATAGAGATGCTCGAAACGCGGCCCCGCAATGCCGTTGACGCCGGATACGCCGTGGCTCTGCATCCATTGCGGCCAGCAGGTCTGGCGGCTCGTCTGCTGCAGGAGCACATGATGTCCGAACTGCGTGAGGGATTGCAGATGCTCGCGATGCGCGTGGTAGTAACCCTGCGAACACACCACGAGTAACTCCTCGCCCACGAGCGGTTCGGTAACGACCGTGCCGGGCCAGTCGTTCGCACCGTAATAGATGGCGGCGTCGAGCGGCTCCGACTGGAAGTCGAACGGATGCGCGCGCGTGGAGAGATTGACGAAGATATTGGGAAAGCGCGTGGAGAAATCCGCCAGCCGCGGAATGAGCCAGCGCGCGCAGAACGCGGGCGGCGTGGCCAGCCGGATGATGCCGCCCTTGCCCTTGTGCGCGAGCAGGTTCACCGTGGCCGTCTGCATCTGTTCGAGCGACGCGCGGATATCTTCCACATAGCTGCGTCCCGCTTCGGTGAGGACAAGGCGCTTCTTCACGCGCTGGAACAGCATCAGGCCCAGGTATTCCTCGGTCTGGCGGATCTGACGGCTGACGGCGCTCTGCGTCAGGTTCAGCTCCTGCGCGGCGCGCGTGAAACTCAGGTGGCGCGCGGCGGCCTCGAAAGTGCGTAGTGCGGTCAGTGAAGGTAGTTGCCAACTCATCGTTCGACCATCGGGTCCTCACCAGGCTTCCAGCAAGGCCCTTAGTTCCTCCATGTCGTCTGGCGCGACAGGCCAATCGCTTCGAGCCCGATCGTTTCGTTGCGCAAATATAACATTACGGGCAAGCCGTCTCCGGCGTCAGCGATGCGCCGCACATAGTCGATCACGCCGCGCGGCGCGACGCGCGGGCGCGATCCGGTCATGGGCGTCGAGGGGCGTGACAAGGATGCCGGAGATGCCGTCGAGCGCGGCACGGAGAGGAGTCGTCATGTTCGTGGGTCACCGTTGAGTGCGATGGATGTAAGGGTATCGATATCCGCGGCCGACATGCCCAGCCATTCGGCCAGCACCTCGGCGCTGTGCTGGCCGACGGACGGCGGGGCGGTCCAGCCGCTACCGATATCGAACGCCGAATAGCTCACGGCCGATGCCACTTGCGGCAACGCGGTACCCCCGACGCCCGCCGACGAGGTCACCATGTCCCGATGGGTCGCGTGGCAATGCTCGAGCGCCTGCCCGATGTCGTGCACGGGAGCATGCGGAACGCCGGCCTCGCGCAAGGCGAAGGCCAGCGCCGCGAGGTCGAACGCCGCGATGCGCGGCTCGAGCAGGGCATAGAGTTCTGCCTGATGCCCGAAGCGCGCGGTGCCCGAGGAAAACCTTGGGTCGCGCTGCATGCTCGTGCGGCCGACGATGGCCAGCAACGCCATGAAGTGGTCGTCCTGTGCGGCATCGATGACCAGCCATGCGCCGTCGCGTGTGCGAAACGCCTTGCAAGGGGCGGCATGCGTACTCGCGGCACCTCTGCGCCCGGGTACCTTGCCAGTGCGGAAGTAATCGACGGCCGTGTCGACGAGCAGCGCTACCTGGCTTTCCAGCAGGCTCGTTTCCACGTGCTGCCCCGTGCCGGTCTGAAGCCGCTGCAACAATGCCGCCGCAATGGCGACCTCGCAATGCATGCCCGCCGCAAGATCGATGGCCGACGTGCCGAGCTTGATGGGGCCGCCTGCCTCGTCACCGGTCAGGCTCATATAGCCGCCCATCGCCTGAATGGTCAGGTCGAAGGCGCCGCTGCGGCTGTCGGGTCCTTCGGATCCGTATCCGGAAATGGAGGCGTAGACGAGCCGCGGCGCATCGGCCGCGAGACTTGCGTAATCGAGTCCGAGGCGCGCCATGACGCCGGGACGGAAGTTCTCGACGAGTACGTCGGCCTCGCGCGCGAGGCGACGCGCCAGCGCGATGCCCTCGGCCGATTTCAGATCTAGCGCGAGCGAGCGTTTGTTGCGGTTGCATGCGAGGAACGTCAGCCCATCGCCGGCATGGAACGGCGGACCCTGCAGGCGCAACGGATCGCCGGTGCCCGGCAGTTCGACCTTCACCACGTCGGCACCGAGATCGCCCAGCAGCATCGTGCAATAGGGGCCGGCAAGTACCCGCGTGAAATCGAGGACCTTCAGCCCTGCATAGGGTTTGGCGGGCATGAGACCGTTCAATCGACGAACGCCTTGATATGGGTGGCCACGGCGACGACCTTCTTGTGCTGGTTCAGACATTCCACCCTTGCGGTCATCCGGCGCGTGGACAGGTCCACGCTGTCCACGGTGTAGCGGGTGGTGACGGTATCGCCGAACTTCACGCCGTCCAGAAAGCGCACCTTGTCGTAGCCCAGCGACACGGTGCGGCCGATCCGCAGCCGGGCCGATGCCGTCGACATGAAGCCCATCAGCAGCGTGCCATGCGCGATGCGCGTGCCATACGAACCCTGGCGCATGTATTCCTCGTCCACGTGGTTCGGAGAGAAGTCGCCGGTGATGCCGGCGTAGAGATAGACATCGGACTCCGACACGGTCTTGGTGAAGACGATCGTCGTGCCGATGACGACGTCTTCGATCTTGCCGGATGCCGATTGAAAGTATTCGAGGTCCATGAAAGAAGTGCTCCAGAGTGGGGACGGTCAGGGGGTGGAAGATTCGGAGAGACTCGAGGGCGCGAGCCAGTCCCGCAGCACGTGTTCGGTGTGCTGGCCGGGGCCGGGCGGAGATGTCCAGCCATCGGTCACGGAAAACGCCGAGTACCGGGCGGCGGGACCGAGCACGGCGTGCGGATGTGGGGCGTCCGGGGGAGCGTCCGCCAGGTCGACGCGCAGGCCGTGGTGAAGAACCTGCCTGTGCGCGAACACCTGCGCCAGATCGTTGACCGGCGCGCAGGGCACGCCCGCGTTCTCCAGCTGGCGCAACAGATCGGCGGCCGGATAGCGGGCCGTTTCGGCGTCGAGCTCGGCATACAGCGCATCGCGATGTTCGACGCGGCCCGCCATGCTGGCGAAACGCGCATCGCGCGCGAGGTCCGGACGGCCGAGCACCCGCGCAAAGGCTTCATACAGGTTCTGGAATCCCGCCGCGACGACGATCCATCCATCGACCGTCCGGAACGCCTTGTAGGGAACCTGCTGCGCATGCTCGGATCCCCATCGCTTCGGCTGCGGACCCCCGAGCAGATGTTCGACGGCGGCATTGGCCAGGAACGCGATTTCCGATTCCAGCACACTCGTCGAGAGGTACTGTCCCTGCCCAGTCGCGGCGCGCTGGAAGAGCGCGGCGAGGATGGCCGACTGGCAGTTGACGCCCGTCATGACCTCGAGTGCCGAGGTGCCGAGGCGGCTCGGCGCACCGTCGCGCCCGCCCGTGATGCCCATGTAGCCGCCGGCGGCCTCCATCATGAGATCGGCGGCATCCGGCGCGCAAGCGCCACCGGGCACCGAGGCCGGCGTCACGCGCGCGTAGACGAGCTTGGGCGCGATGCGCGACAGATCGGACCAGCCGATGCCCAGCGCGTCGAGCCTGCCCGCGGGCAGCGCGTCGAGCAGGACGTCGGCGCGGCCGCAGAGCTGCCGCAACAACGCGGGGCCGCTAGCGGGGTCCACGTCCAGCGCGCGCTTGTTGCGGTTGAATGCGGCGTGATATGTCGTATGGGATGCCGCGCAGAATGTCATGTCCGGGGGCCATGCGCCATCGACGCGCACGACATCCGCGCCCAGATCGCCGAGGCATTGTCCGCAATACTGGCCAGCGCGCGAACCCGCCGAGAATTCGAGCACACGCAGACCGCGCAGCGCCTTGCCGGGCATGTCCATCATCGGCCTCGAAACACGGGACGCCGCTTCTCGAAGTGGGCGCGCATGCCTTCTTCGTTGTCTTCGGTGGTGTCGAGGGGGCGGCGCAACTGCTGGTCCAGTATGGCCGCGTCGCGCAGGGACAGATTCGCGCCCTCATTCAGGGAACGCTTGAGTGCCGCGAGCGCCAGCGGCGCCGTGGCTTCCATCTCTTTCGCCCAGTTCAGCGCTTCCTCGAGCAACCTGTCGGCGGGCACGACGCGATCGACCATCCCCAGCCGCAGCGCATCGGCGGCACCGAGCCGGCGGGCCGTGAAAAGAATGTCCTTCGCGCGGGACACCCCGACGATGCGGCTGAGCGTCACGGGACCGCCGCTGCCGGGATACGCGCCCAACGTCATCTCGGGAAAGCCGAACGTCACGTCGTCCGCCGCCATGCGCAGATCGCAGGCCAGCGCCAGTTCGGCGCCGCCGCCGAGGCACCATCCGCCGACGGCCGCGATCACGGGCTTGGGCAACGTCCAGATCTCCTCGCTCAACGTCAGCAGTAGCTGGCTCTGCTCCGCCTTCTGTTCGCGAGACAGCGTCCGGCGCTGCTTGAGGTCGGTGCCCGCCGAGAACGCGCGCGGGCCGCCCGCAAGAATCACGGTGCGCGCTTCATGCAGGGTGGCCGCGCGGCCGATGGCATCGCGCAGCGCCTGCACCAGTTCGAACGACAGCGCGTTCAGCGCTTCCGGCCGGTTCAGTGTCAGTACGAGCGACGCGCCGTGCATCGCTTCGATCAGAATGCTCATGCATCTCCTCCTGTCGTGGAAGTGCCGGTGCTCAATCGCTCTTGATGTTCGTGTCCCGCACGACCTTGAGCCACACGGCCGATTCTTTCCTGATGAGTTCGTCGTAGGCGGCCGGTGTGCTCGTTGTCGCTTCCGCGCCCTGCGCGGCCAGCCGCTTGACGAGGTCGGGGTCGGTGAGCGCGCGGTTCAGCGCCTTGTTCAATACGGCGATCACATCCGCGGGCGTGCCCGCGGGCGCGACCAGCCCGAACTTGCCCGATACGTCGAATCCCGGATAGCCGGACTCCGCGACGGTCGGCAGCGATGGAAACAGGGCCACGCGCTTTGGACCCGTGACCGCGATGCCGCGCAGCGTGCCGGGCTGGACGTAGGGGACGAGCGCCGCGACGTTCTCGAAGGTCGCCTGCACCTGATTGGCCATCAGGTCGGTCAGGGCCTGGCCGCCGCCCTTGTAGGGGATATGCGAGACCTGCGCCTTCGTCACCGACTTGAACAGTTCGGCGGCAAGGTGCGTGGCACTGCCGTTGCCGGCGGACCCGTAGTTGATGCTGCCGGGCTTTGCGTTCGCAAGGTCGACGAAATCCTTGACCGTATGCACGGGCAGCTTCGGATTCACCGCGAGCATGTAAGACACGGTGGCGAACTCGCCGATGGGCGCGAAGCTCTTGATGGGGTCGTAGGGCAGCGACGGATACAGCCCCGCGGCCGACGTGTGGGGCAGGGTGTTGATGATCAGGATCGTGTAGCCGTCCGGGGCGGCCTGCGCCACGGCGGTGGTGCCGATGGTCCCGCCCGCGCCGCCGCGATTCTCGATATACACCTGCTGTTTCAGTTCCTCCGCCAGCTTCGGCGCGACGATGCGGGCCAGGACGTCGTTGCCGCCACCGGGCGGATACGGAACGACGAGCTTGACGGGCCGGCTTGGAAACGCATCGGCCGCATGGGCGGGCGACATGGCGCCAGGCAGGGCGGCAGCGAGCGAAAACGCGCCTATCAGCAAGGCGCGCGCGCGAAGCGAAAGTGTGGATCTGAAACGCATGTTGTCTCCGTATGTCGTGATGGTGCGTAGGCACTCTTATGGTCAAACCATGCTGTCTAGTGGATGGGCTCCTTGCTTTGGACGAGTTCGTCATCGCCGCGCCGGGCAAAGGCGATGTGATGCAGCCATTGGGCATCATTCATGGCCGGGTAGTCTGTACGCTGGTGCGCGCCGCGGCTTTCTGTGCGTCCCAGCGCTGCCTGCAGGACCGCCGTGCCGACGCCCGCCATGCGACGCGCCTCCCGAAGTTCCACCGCGGCTTCGCGGCTGCCCGCGCGCATCTGCAGGATCTCCTTGTGCATCGCTTCGAAGGCGGTCAGCCCCGCCGCAAGGTCGCGCCCGTTGCGCCAGATCCCTGCCGAGGCCGAAAGCACCTTGCGCATGCCGTCCTTGGCGTGCTGCACGTCCTCGGCGGGCACGCCGCCATCCGCATGCGCGAGGCGGGCCATGGCATCGGCTTCGATGGCTTGCCAGTCGCGATCGAGGTTGGGCAGCATGCCCCGTGCCGCGCCGCCTCCGGCGATGGCGCCGAAGACGAGCGTGTCGCTGCAGCCATTGCCGGCGATGCGGCTCGCGCCGTGCACACCGCCCGCGGCCTCTCCGCCGACATAGAGGCCCGGCACACCGGACCAGCAATCGCCATCGACGGCGACGCCACCCATCATGCTGTGCGCGGCGGGCGCGACGATGGGCGGGGTGGTCGCCGGTTCGACGCCTGCCGCGCGCAGCCTGCGGCAATGCGAGACATAGCTTTCGCGCTGCGCGTCGGTGAGGACCGTGGCATCGAACGCGACGCCGCCTTCGGGGAAGCCGCGCCCTTCGTCGATCTCGCGCTGGATGAACAGCGCCAGCCGAGCCTTCTCGATACCGCGTTCGCCGGAAGGCGGGTTGTAGCCGAGCATGAAGCGCTCGCCGCGGTTGTTCAGCAGATGAGCCCCGTCGCCGAGCATCGAGGTCGGCATTTCCATGCCGCGGCATTCCTGCGGCCAGACCGTCACGACGGGCTCGAACTGAACGAACTCCATGTCGATGAGCCGCGCGCCGGCATCGAGCGCCATGCCCAGCCCGTCCGCGCCCACGTCGACGGGATAGGTACTGTCCGCATAGAGACGGCCGATGCCGCCCATGGCAATGACGACGGCGCGCGCGTGCACGGCGGTCATCTGGTTCGAGTGCGGCTTCCACAGGAGCGCCCCGACGACATCGGTGCCGTCGCGCAGCAGTTCGACGGCCTTCTGCCCCGCGATCTGCCCGATGCCGAGCGTCCGCGCGCGATTGGCCATCACCTGCAGGATGGCGCCGCCCGTGCTCTCCGGAACGAACACCGATCGGGGATAGCGATTCCCGCTCAGGTGACGCTGCAGGACACGGCTCGCGCCGGTTTGCGTATCGACCGAATGGGCAAAGGGCACGCCCCAGCTGGCCAGTTCATGAAAGGCATCGACCGACTTTTCCGCCAGCAGGCGTACCAGCCGCCGGTCATTGAGGAAGTAACCGCCCCTGAGCATGTCGTCGTAGAACACGTCGGGGCTGTCGGCCGGGTCCATGCTGCCGATCGGCGCGTTGAAGCCGATGACGTACGGAGAAGCGCCCTTCGCGCGATAGGCCAGCGTGACGTGCGCGCCCGTGGCCCGGGCGGCGAGGGCCGCGCGAAAGCCCGCCATGCCGGCGCCCAGCACCAGTACGTCCGTCGATACCGTCTCCACTGTCCACTGCATCCAGCCTCTCCCGTATGGCCCCGCCACGACGTTGCGGGTATGGCAGGGATTCTGGAGGGCCGCGCGGGAGAGAGAAAGCGATGATTCCTTCCGGTTTGATGAGTAAAACGCACGATCCGCCCACCGTTCTGCAAAACCATTTCAACTGTCCTATAATCATTGACATTGCAACTATTGATTGGGCAATAAAATGACCTCCGAGTCACGCGAAGGGCAGAACGGCGCCGCAGTGGTGCGCGCTGGACAGGTGCTGCCGTTCCGCGAATCGCTGATGGCGATGCTGGGTATCGCGTTCGTCGTCATGCTGGTGGCACTGGATCAGACCGTCGTCGGCACCGCGTTGCCGACCGTGGTCGCCGAACTGCAAGGGTTCGAGTTCTATGCGTGGGTGGCCACCGCCTATCTCCTGACTTCCGTGATCACCGTGCCGATCTTCGGCCGGCTTGGCGACTACTACGGGCGCAAGCCGTTCGTGCTCGCCTCGATCATCGTGTTTCTCGCGGCCTCGGCGCTTTGCGGCATGGCCAACAGCATGCAGTTCCTCGTCGTGGCGCGCGCGTTGCAGGGGATTGGCGGCGGGATGCTCGTCGGCACCGCGTTCGCATGCATTCCCGATCTGTTTCCCGATGCGCACGTCCGCCTGCGCTGGCAGGTGATGATGAGCACCGCATTCGGCCTCGCCAATGCGGTGGGTCCATCGCTCGGCGGTATCCTGACCGAGTGGTACGGCTGGCGCGCGGTGTTCTACGTGAACCTGCCGGTGGGCCTGCTCGGCCTGTGGTTCGCGTGGCGCTATCTGCCCCATCTGCGCCAGCAGATGCACACGGAGGCGCACAGCGGTTCGACGCGTGTCGACTGGGTCGGCGCGTTCCTGATCGCCGCGGGCCTCGGTACGATGCAGCTGTCGGTGGAGTGGCTGCCCGAGCGCGGGCTCGATCTCGTGACCGTGGGCCTGCTGTTGCTGTCGGTGGCCTCGTTCGTGGCGCTATGGCGCTGGTCGCTACGGTGCCCGAATCCGATCCTGCCGCTAGACATGTTCCGCAATCCGGCACTCGCGCCGCTGTTCCTGCTGGCCGTGCTGTCCGGTTTCGTGATGTTCTCGCTGCTGCTGTATGCGCCGCTGCTGTTCCAGGGCGGGTTCGGCTACTCGCCGAAGGATGCGGGCCTCCTGGTCACGCCGCTCGTGGTCTGCATCACCATCGGGAGCATCGTCAACGGTCGCATCATCACGCGCATTCCGTTACCGAACAGCATGTTGTATGCCGGTTTCGCACTGCTGGCGCTGGCCTGTCTTGGATTGACGCAGGCCACGCGCGGCATGCACCATAACCTCCTGCTCGCCATCATGTTGTTCGGCGGTCTGGGTCTTGGCTTTATCATGCCGAACCTGACGGTGTTCGCGCAGCAGACCGCGGGCCGCTCGCAGCTCGGCATCTCCACGGCGATGTTGCAGTCGCTGCGGATGGTCGGCGGGATGGTCGGTACCGCGCTCGTGGGCACGCTGGTTACCCGCAGCTATACGGGCGGGGTGGAGCGGGCGCTGAGTTCGGCTGGTGCCATGGACTGGGCGTCGCGCATGAGCGATCCACAGATCCTGATCGACCGCGCCGCGCAAGGGGCCTTGCTGACTCAACTGCAGCAGGCAGGGCACAATGGAGCCCTGCTGCTCGAGCAGGCGCGTTTGTCGCTGGTCGGCGCCATCCATCTGGGCATGGCGCTTGCCGCGGTGATCGCCGTAATCGGCATCTGGCGCTCGCGCCGCGTGCCGCCCGTCAAGCTCGTGCGCGTGCACGAGCCCGTGATGGCGGCGGATTGAAGACTGGAGAGTGGATTGGAACTGGAGCGACAAAGCCTGGCCGTATTGCAGCAATTCGGACGCACCTACCGCGCGTGGGCATCGGCGTTCGAGGCGCGCATCGGCCTTCCCATGCCGCGCTGGCGCATCCTGTACGCGCTGTACGGGCACGAGGGCGCGATTGCGCAGAAGCCGCTGGCCGACCGGGTCGGCATGGACCCGGGCGCGCTCACGCGGCAGCTCAAGGCGTTGCAGGAACTGGGCTGGGTGGAGCGCGCCACGAGCGAACGCGACAATCGCATGACCAACGTCACGCTGTCGCCGCTGGGCCGGGAGATCGTCGAGGAGGCGCTGCCGCGCCGTGCGGAGTTCCTGCAGGACGTCCTGACGAACGTCACCGAGACCACGATGCACAACCTGTCCAAGGGACTGGGCGAACTCGAGGCCGGCATCGCCGAAGCCGTCGCCCGCACGCAGGCACAGCGCGACGCTGCCTGAACCCGCCTTCGCCGTCGACAATCGCCATCAGCCGCCAAACAGGCGCGCGATGGCTTCCGGGTTCGACGGAAAATACAAATGCACGTATGACGCCGTGAGTGCGCCCGCGCGGTAGACCGCCTCGCCGGGTTTGCCGTCGCGCGGGGAAACCGCCCGCGTGGCCGGTGCGAGCGTCGTCTCGGTCTGCGAGTAGTGGAACGTGTGGCCGCGCACCGTATCGTGTTCCGCGCCGAGCCACGGCAGCGACACGGCCTGATGTCCGAGCGCCGCGAGCCGTGTCTGCATGCGCACGGTGCCCGGCAGGACGCGCGCCATCTCGTGCGCGTTGCCTTCCTTGTCGATCAGCGTATCGAAGAGCGCCATCATCCCGCCGCATTCGGCCAGCATCGGCATGCCGCTCGCACGCGCGCGCCGCAGTGCTTCCTTCATGCCCGCGTTCGCGGCGAGCGTGGCCGCGTGCAGTTCGGGATAGCCACCGGGCAGCCATACCGCGTCGCATGCCGGCAGGTCGGCATCGCGTAACGGCGAGAACAGCGCCACGCGCGCGCCGAGCGCTTCGAGCGTGTCCACGTTGGCGGGGTAGATAAAGCGGAACGCGTCGTCGCAGGCGACCGCGATGGTCTTGCCTTCGAGCCTGCGCGATACCGGTGGCGCGGACGCGGCATCGAGCGCGGTATCGAAGCGCACGGCAGGTGGCAATTGCGAGACCGGCAACGGCGCGAGCAGATCGGCCAGCCGATCGAGACGCGCCATCAGGTCCGGCAGTTCGTTCGCGCTGTACAGGCCGAGATGCCGCTCCGGAAGTGCCACCGATGGATCGCGCGCGAGCGCGCCGGCCCATTGCCCCGGTTCGCGCAGGCTAGTGCGCAGCATGTCCGCATGGCGCGCGGACCCGACGCCGTTGGCGAGCACGCGCATGTCCGCGAACGGCTCACCATAGTGCGCCAGCCCATAGGCAATCGCGCCGAACGTCTGCGCCATCGCGCTCGCCTGGATCACGGTCAGCACGGGCAGGCCGAAGCGGCGCGCGATATCGGCGCTGCTGGGGTCGCCGTCATGCAGGCCCATGACACCTTCCACGAGGATGACGTCGGCGGTCCGCGCGGCCTGCGCGAGCCGCTGCCGCGCATCGTCCGCGCCGGTCATCCAGAGATCGAGCGAATGCACGGGCGCGCCGCTGGCCGCGGCCAGCCATGTCGGATCGAGAAAGTCCGGTCCGGACTTGAAGACCCGCACCGCGCGGCCCTGCCGCGCATGCAGGCGCGCAAGGGCCGCGGTGACCGTGGTCTTGCCCTGGCCCGAGGCCGAGGCCGTGATCATCATCGCGGGCACGGCACGCGCGGCGGGCGCGGCGGCGGCGCGATGCGCGTCAGCAGGGAGGGAGGGGGCAGGCGTTGCGGACATGTCGGGCGGCACGGGGGAGGGGCGTCTCGCGATGAGGCGACCGATTATATCGGCTTCGATCGATCCCTCGCTTGCCCCCGCATGTCGCCGCATGTCCCCGCATGTCCCTCACCGGCGCGGCAGGACCATGCCCTGCAGTGCCGCGCATTCGAACAGCTCGCGGTCGTTGCCGACACCGAGCTTGCTCATGGCGCTGTTCTTCTGCCGGCTGATGGTCTTGACGCTGCGGCACAGCGTCGCGGCGATCTCGGTCACGGTGCGGCCCGTCAGGTAAAGCCGCAGCACTTCCATCTCGCGCATGGAGAGCGAATGCGTGCCGTTGCGCCCCATCGGCAGCGCGGTGCGCGGGTCGATCGGCGCGAGCGCGCGCAAGGCCGACTTGCCGATATAGGTGAACCCCCGCTGCGCGCGTGCGATGGCCACGACCACCTCCGCAAGCGGGCAGTCCTTGAGCAGCAGCCCATGCACGCGCGCGTCGAGAATCGCGCGCAGCACGAGCGGGTTCGTGATCATCGTGAGCACGACGACGGCGATCGTGGGATAGCGGCGCCGCAATGCGAGCAGCAGCCGCGCGCCGTCGAGCGCGGCCACGCCGGGCATGTGATAGTCGGTGACGATGACGTCGGGCGCGAGCAGATCGACCTCGTGCAGCAGTTCGGCGGCGCTGTTGACCTCCCCGCAGACCTCCCAGCCCGTCTGCGTCTGCAGCCTGGCGCCGATTGCCGCCGTGATGACGGGATGATCGTCGGCCAGCAGAATTCTCAATATCGTCGATGTCATCCGGTCACTCCTGTCCGGTGGATCCCGGCGGATCCCCTGTGCGGCATGCCGCCCCGTGGGGATACGGAGCACGGCAATGCCCGCCGAGCATACTGGCGTGTCGTTGCCGTGGGAGTGAGACGATTCGCAAAACGTGCGCCAAATTCAGGCAGTACGTCGTGTCGAATGAGAAAAAAACCGAAGGCGCCTGCGAAGGAGGCGCTATGCCGCGACGCGCCGCGCGCTCTCCTGATGATGGCGGCGGTCGTCGATCGCCTTGAGCGGATCTCGCAGAACCGCCGCGCCGACCTCCATCACGTCGCGCAGTACGCCGCCGTCGCACGCGTCGGACGTCTGCTCGGGCATCCAGAAATGGAGCGCGGCCCAGCCGGGAAAATTCGTGGGCGGTGCGAGCAGGCGTGCCTTGCGATGGCGCGTGACGAGCGGCACGTTGAAGTCCAGCACCGGGCAGATGCCGCCGGTCGCATGCAGGAGCGTGATCTGCGTGTGCCACGATGGCACGACGGTTTCGCGATGGCCGGGCGCGTTCGCCTGGCGCGCCAGGAACGCGTGCAGGGGACTGCCGGCCTCGCAGTCTTCCTGCAGCAGGATCCAGTCGGTTTCGGTGTCCTCGTGACCGTCGGCGCGCAGCGCGCCGACCAGCCGGCGCGGCGTGGCCAGCAGACTGTGCGGCACCACGCCGTCCGGGATCTGTGTGCCATCGACGACGAACGCGCAGTCGAGCTCGCCCGCGTGCAGGCGGCTGGCCAGCGAGGCGTCGGCGATGACGGGACGCGTGATGAAACTGTCGCGCGGAAACTGTTCGCAGAGCGTGGTGAGGATCTCGGTGATGACCGGGTCGCCGATCGACGAGGAGAAGCCGATCGAGATGCGGCGCCCCTGTCCGCGCCGCGCGACGGCCGCGCGCTGCGGCCGTACGAGCTGATTCCATCGGGTCAGGATCTGCCTTGCCGTTTGCTCGAGCCGCAACGCATGGGGCGTGGGTTCGAGCCTGCCGTTGCGCTTGATGAACAACGGATCGCCGGTGATCTCGCGCAACCTCGCCAGACCGTATGCCACCGTGGGGACTCGTCCCTGCGTACATGCGGCCACGGCATTGAGGTCGCGGTACTCCATCAAAAGGACGAAGACGTGCAATAGCTTGGTGCTGACGTGCCGCATGCTGAGCTCTCCCTGTCCACGATTGTTTCGTTCTTCGTTCTTATGGTTTGGGGCAACACGGGCTGCGCGCCGCGCGAACGTCAGGGACCTCTCACGCGGCGGCTACGCTTCTTCTAAATTTAGTTTGTCCGAGCCATGTTAATACATGAATTTGAAACTTCCTAGGAAGCAGTACGATTTATCACTATGCCGCGATATTTGACAAGGTCAGTCGTCTTGATGCATGCCTCCCGGAAACCCAGTCTACGTAAGGGTTCCCGGTTAGTTATGTCGATGTAACGTGAATCGTCGTGCATTTCTTATTGCGCGAAATCTCGCAGATCACGACTGAGACGACAGAAGCTGGTCATTGAATTTTTCCAATTTGGAACAACGAAATTCGGAAATCGTTATCTCGATCAAATTGCTTAACTCGGGCCGCGAAGACACTGAATTGCCTTCCGCGCGAGGGGTGGTTAACGTACGGCAAGGGTCGAGTGAGAACCCGCGGCCATCCGGGGGGCGAGTGGAGGCGGAGCGTGAACAGACGGTATTCGGAAGAGCAGATCCGCATGTACCTTGCCGAGGCCGCCCGGGGAGTGCCCGTCAAGGAGCTATGCGCCCGGTATGGTTTCAGCGATGCTTCGTTCTACGGATGGCGCGCCCGTTACGGCACGCCCGGCGCGCCGGCAGATGCGGAGCGCCGCAGGTTGCGTGAACTCGAAGACGAGAACGCACGACTCAGAAACCTGCTTGCGGACGCGTTGCTCAGGCTCGAACTGCTGCGCCATCGCACCACCCGCCAGCGTGGCGGCAGACATCATGACGAACGGGAAGAGAGGGAAGTGGGTAGCGAGAGTGCCGACTAGCACGCCGGCCCGATGGCGCGTGCTGGCATTCGCGGGTATGGCCATCGCGGGTATGGCCATCGCGGGTATGGCCATCGCGGCGACGACCGGTGCGTGGGATGTCGCCGCGCAGGGATCGAACCCGCCGTCGTCGCCACCGCCGGTCTATGGCGGCGGCCGTGGCAATGCGCCGGGCGGAATGCCCGATATTCCCCCGCCGCCGCGCATGCTGGAGCCTGGCACGTCGGCCGAGGGCGACAGCAGGCCGGCCACGTCGCAGCGGCAGTATTGCACGGGGCTGCTCCGGCAAATCGAGGCGTTGCCCGCGGCCGCGCCGGATCGGGGCCGCATGGAAGATGCCTATCGAAAGGAGTGCGCGCAGCAGGGACGATGACGCGCGCGCTGACCGTTGCACTGCCGAGCGCTTTGAGGGAGGCCCACGATGTCACATCGCCTGATGCGTGCCGTGTTGTCGCTGCTGATGCTGGCAGCGGTGTCGTTCTCGCCGACCTCCGTCTACGCGCAGGCAAAGCTCGGTAACGGCCAGCTCGATCAGTTGCTGGCGCCTATCGCGCTGTATCCCGATGCGCTGCTGTCGCAGGTGCTGATGGCGTCGACCTATCCGGCCGATGTCGCGGCGGCCGCGCAATGGTCGAAGGCCAATCCGTCGCTGTCCGGCGATGCCGCGACCAAGGCGGTGCAGGGCGAGTCGTGGGATCCGAGCGTGCAGTCGCTGGTGGCGTTTCCGTCGGTGATGGACATGATGGGCCGGCAGCCGCAATGGGTGCAGTCGGTCGGCGATGCATTTCTCGCGCAACCCGACGATGTCATGAATGGCGTGCAGCGCCTGCGCGCGCAGGCCCAGAAGGCGGGCTCGCTGAAAACCACGCCCGAGCAGAAGGTCGTGACGCAGCAGAGTGGCGGCACGACCATCGTGCAGATCGAGCCCGCGAATCCGCAGGTGGTCTATGTGCCGTCGTACAACCCGACGGTGGTCTATGGCGCGTGGCCGTATCCGGCCTATCCGCCTGCCTACTATCCGCCGCCGCCGGGGTCGGTGTTTGCCACGTCGCTGGTGGCGGGCATCGGGTTCGGGCTTGGCGTGGCGGCCGTCAATTCGCTATGGGGCGGTTGCGATTGGGGGCGTCATGACGTCAACATCAATGTGAATCGGTACAACAACATCAATGTGAACCGACAACTCGATGTCAATCGGTCGAACGTGAATTGGCAACACAATCCGGCCGCGCGTGGCAACGTGCCCTACAACAATCCGGGGGTGGCCAATCGGTACGATGCGCAGCGCCAGCAGGCACTGGCCAGTCGGACGCAGGGCGGGCAAGGTGGGCAGCGGCTCGGGCAGGGGGGCGCGGGCCAGCAGGCCGGCCAACCGTTCGGGCAGGGCGGCGCGCAGCAACGGCTGGGCGCGGGCGGCGCGGGCCAGCAGGCCGGGCCGCAGTTCGGGCAGGGCGGCGGGCAGCAACGGCTGGGCCAAGGGGGTGGGGGCCAGCAGGCGGGGCAGCAACTCGGGCAGGGCGGCGCGCAACAGCGGCTGGGCGCGGGCGGCGGTGGCACGCAGGCACAGCCCGGTTCGCGCGATGCGGCGCGCGATCGCGCCGCGCAGTCGTTCCAGGGGCACACGGGACAGTCGATCGCCGGGCACGGCGGCGGCGCGAATGCCAATCCGCGGCCGGCCGGCGCGGACCGGCAACGCGCGGACGCGAGCGAGGCACGCAATCGCGCGCATACAGCCAACCGCGACAGCGCGCTGCGGGACGCCGGCAACGGCCAGCGCCTGCAGCAGCAGGGTGCGCGCATGGGGCAGATGCAGGGCGGGTTCCAGCGAACCGGCAATGCGGGCGGCATGAGTGCTCCGCACGGCGTGCAACGGGGCGGCATGGGCCATGGCGGGCACGGACGGAGGTGAGCATGACCGGAACGACGATCGGGAAGGCAACCACAGGCCGCGGCGACGCACATGGCGTAGCGGGTACGACGACGGCATGCGAGGCGCCCACCGCCGCGCCCCGGGCGACCATGCCGTCCCCGGCGACCCCGGCGACCCCGGCGACCCCGGCGACCCCGGCGACCCCGGCGACCCCGGCAACCCCGGCAACCCCGGCAACCCCGGCAACCCCGGCAACCCCGGCAACCCCGGCAACCCCGGCAACCCCGGCAACCCCGGCAACCCCGGCAACCCCGGCAACCCCGGCAACCCCGGCAACCCCGGCAACCACGGCAACCACGGCAACCACGGCAACCACGGCAACCACGGCAACCACGGCGGCCACGGCGGCCACGGCGACCACGGCGACCACGGCGACCACGGCGACCACGGCGACCACGGCGATGGCGGCCACGGCGACCACGGCGACCACGGCGACCACGGCGATGGCGGCCACGGCGGCCCCGGCGGCCCCGGCGACCATGGCGACCATGGCGATGGCGGCGATGGCGGCGATGGCGGCGATGGCGGCGATGGCGGCGATGGCGGCGATGGCGGCGAGGGCGGCGAGAGCGGCGAGAGCGGCGAGGCTGGCGAGGCTGGCGAGGGCGGCGAGGCTGGCGAGGGTGATCGAGGTGGCGATGAGGGCGGCGCTAAAGGCAGTCGTGGCCATGGCTGCGGTCGTCATGGTGGCCGCACCCGTCGCCGCACAGCAGGTCTTCGACACCGCCGAAGCCGCCTCGAACGCCCTCGGCGATGCCATCGCCCGCAGCGACCAGGATGCCCTGCGCAAGGTACTCGGCAATCAATACCGCACGCTTCTGCCGCCCGAAGGCATCACGCAGGACGATATCTACGACTTTCTCGGCGCCTGGGCCGCGCACCACGCGCTCCAGCCTGCCGGCGACAACGCCATGCGCATTGCCGTGGGCGACAGCGGCTGGACGTTCCCCGCGCCGATCGTCAAGCGCCCCGCCGGCTGGCAGTTCGACCTCAAGGCAGGCCGCGAGGAAGTGCGCGACCGCCGCATCGCCCGTAACGAACTCGTGGCGATGGATTCGCTGCTGCAACTCGCGGATGCCCAGCAGCGCTACGCGCAGCAGGTCGGCAACGGCGCCTTCGCCAAACGTATCGTGAGCTCGCGGGGCCGCACCGATGGCCTCTACTGGCCGTCCGACACCGAGGCCGACGCCAGCCCGATCGGCCCCGACGCCCTCGCCATGGGCCCCGATGTCCCGCCCGAAGACGCCTATTACGGCTACCGTTTTCGCGTGCTCCCGCCCGGCACGGGCGCCGGCGCGACGCGGTTCGCGTTTATCGCATGGCCCGCCCGATACGGCGAAAGTGGCGTACACACCTTTTTGATCGACGCGGAAAGAAATTTTTACGAACGCGATCTCGGCACTTCCACGGCCAGTCGGGCCGCCGCGATGCGGTCGTTTTCCACGGAAGGATGGCGTCGCGTGGCCGATAAATAGGCGCCTGCCGCACTTCCGCATCTATCGAGTGACCTGCGAGCCAGTTCCGCAGGTCTTTTTTAATGTTGCAAGATGCATACATTGCCGCACTGGAGTGAGCGATACGCCGCGGCGGCTTGTGTTATGCTGCATCGCACAAACATAGGAGGGGATCCGTTCCAAAGACGAGCAGGAGTCTCTAATGGCCAAAAGCCTGTCCTCGGACTGGGAAACGCAATGGCGCCAAATCGGCCACGCGCAGCACCAGGCCGCACAGCAATTGAAGTCCTGGCTGCGACGCTTCGACGCGTTCCAGCCCACCCCCCCGCTCCGCCCGGTACCTCCGGTCGGCGAGCATGCGCCCGGTTCGCTGCCCGGCACATGGGAATCCCACCGGCTTGGCCTTGCGCCGCTGCCGGGTGAACTCGTTCCGCAGCTGTCATACCGTCTCTACATTCCGTCGGGCGCGTTGTCGCGCAGAACGGGTCCGATGCCCGTCGTGGTATTGCTCCATGGCTGCCGGCAGACACCCGAGGCGCTGGCCGAGGGCACGCGCATGAACGCGCTCGCCGAGCGCGAAGGCTTTATGGTGGCTTATCCGCAGCAGCCGCTGCGGCGGTCCGTGCATCGCTGCTGGCAGTGGTTCGACCTCGGCGCCGAGGAAGGCGGGCGCGAGGCGCAGGCTGTTGCGGCGCTGATCGACGAGCTTGCCGAGCGGCCCGATGTGCGCGCGGGCGAAATCTATCTGGCAGGGTTGTCGGCCGGTGCCACGATGGCGGCGCTGGTGGCGTTGCGCTATCCGGAGAAGGTGGCCGCGGTCGGGTTGCACTCGGGCGTGGTCATCGGTGCCGCGGATTCGCCGCGGGCGGGATTGCGCGCGATGGAGCAGGGCTCCGCGACCGATCCGCTCGTGTTGCTCGACGCCGCGGGCGTGACGCCGGGCGGCCCCACGATGCCCGCGATCGTCATGCACGGGCTCGAGGACCAGGCGGTACACCCGGTCAACGGGCGTCTGCTGGCGCGGCAGTTTCTTGCCTACAACCGCATGGACGACCGGCTCTCGGTGGCGATGCCGCCCCGGGTGGCGGCGATGGCGGGTGCCGGCGCGGAGGCGGCCAACGAGGGTGTCGCTAACGAAGGTGTGGCCAACGCCCGGGCAGCCAACGAAAGGCCAGCGCTCCGGCGCGGCAACTATCGCGAGGCGCGGTTCGGGCGGTGGAACAAGGACCTGGTGAAGCTCGTGGAGGTTGCCGGGCTCGATCACGCGTGGAGTGGCGGTGACGGGCGGGTCGAGTATCACAGCAGCACCGGGCCCGACGCCAGCGCGATGATGTGGGAGTTCTTTCGGGAGCACCGGCGGAAGTAGGGCGCCGAAGGCGGGAAACGACAAAGGGGGCGATTGCCCCCTTTGTTCTTGACGTGCCGCAACGAATCGACGAATAGCCCGATCAGGCCTTCTTCACGAACAGCGCCGTCACGATACCGATCAGGCAGACCGCGATCACGTAGTGCGCCGGGGCCAGCGGGTTGTCCTTGAGCATCAGCGTGACGATCATCGGCGTCAGTCCGCCGAAAATCGCGTACGACACGTTGTACGAGAACGAGAGCCCCGAGAAGCGGACCTGCGCCGGAAACGCGTTCACGAGCACATAGGGCACCGCGCCGACGGTGCCGACCATAAAGCCGGCCAGCGTGTACAGCGGAATCAGCAGCTGCGGATGCGTGCCCACCGTCGTGTACAGCAGATACGCCGTACCGGCCAGCAGCAATCCACCCACGAACAGCGTCCGGCGCGCGCCGAAGCGGTCCGCCAGCATGCCCGCCACCACGCAGCCGATGGACAGCGCGAGCGTGGCGAAGCTGTTGGCGACCAGCGCCGTGCGGCCATCGAAGCCGAACAGCTTCTGCAGGAACGTCGGCGTCATCAGGATCACGACCACGATGCCCGCGGAAAGCATCCACGTCAGCAGCATCGAGATGGCCACGGCGCCACGGTGGTCGCGGACCACGGACTTCAGCGGCATTTCGGCCGCCAGCGCCTTGCGCTGCTGCAGTTCGGCGAACACCGGCGTCTCGTGCAGCCACTGCCGCAGGTACATCGAGGCAATGCCGAACACCCCACCCAGCAGGAACGGCACGCGCCATGCCCAGTCATGGAGCTCGGTCGGCGTGAACGCCGAATTCATGCCGGTGGCGACCAGCGAGCCCAGCAGGATGCCGGCGGTCAGCCCGGCCGTCAGCGTGCCGCAGGCATAGCCGACATGCCGGTTCGGCACGTGTTCGGACACGAATACCCACGCGCCCGGCACTTCACCGCCCACGGCGGCGCCCTGCAGCACACGCAGCAGCAGCAGCGCGAGCGGCGCGAGCAGGCCGATGGAGTGATAGGTCGGCAGCAGGCCCATCGCCAGCGTCGGCACCGACATCAGCAGGATGGACAGCGTGAACATCTTCTTGCGGCCCAGCAGGTCGCCGAAGTGCGCCATGATGATGCCGCCCAGCGGACGGGCCAGGTAACCGGCGGCGAAAATGCCGAAGGTCTGGAACTGGCGGAGCCAGTCCGGCATCGACGGCGGGAAGAATAGCTGGCCGATGACGGTGGCAAAGAAGACGAAGATGATGAAATCGTAGAACTCGAGCGCGCCGCCGAGGGCGGCGAGCGCGAGAGTCTTGTAATCCTGCCCGGTCAGGGGACGCGCGGCATGACCGGGCGCGCCCACTGCCCCGGCAGTGCTGCTGGAGGTAGACATGAAAAAGCTCGCATAGTGAATTCACACACGAAGCGCGCTACACGGATGGCGTGGGGCGGAGGGGCACGGAGGATGGCGTGCCGGGCCAGGCGCGCGGCGGCGGATATGCCTGCCGGCCTGAAAGGGGGTCGCTTCGCGAAAGGCGTAACGATACCAGAACCGCCGCTCTCCCTTTTTGGTAATGCCGGAATGTTTTGAAATGGTCCTTTGCCTTGCCATAATCCGTTGCCATAATGCTAAAAAAAGTGAAATCCGGGGCACACTACCCGACAGTGATTTCCGATGCACAGGGGTCATCTTTTCTGGGTAACCATGTCATTCAAGGATTCCATCGGCACTGCGGCCCGAACGGCCGGCGAGAAAGCCAGGGCCACGCCGCGCAGGCGGCTCGCGTTGCGCGTGCTCGGCGGCATTGTCGTCGCCGTGGCGATTTTCGGAATTGCGGGATATTTCGGCGGCCCGCCGCTGGTCAAATATCTCGTCGAGAAACAGGCGACCGAGGCGCTGGGACGCAAGGTCACGCTCGGGGCGGCGCAGGTGCGGCCGTTCGACCTCGCGGCGACGCTCAATGACCTGACGATCTTCGAGCCGGACGGCACGACGCCGATGGTGACGCTGGGCGAAGTGGATGCCAATGCGTCCATCGCGTCGCTCTGGCATCTGGCGCCCGTGGTGCACAGCCTGCATGTGGACAGGCTGTCCGTGCACGTGGTGCGCGACGCGCAGGGCCGCATGAACTTTGCGGACGTGGAAGAAAAGTTCGCGGCCATGCCGCCGAAGCCCGCCGACAGCAAGCCCGCGCGGTTCTCGATCAGCAATATCGCGGTGACCAACTCGACATTCGTGTACGAGGACAAGCCGCGCGATACCACGCAGCGCGTGGAGAACTTCACGCTGACGCTGCCGTTCCTCTCGAACCTGCCGCACGACGCGACCATCAATACGCGGCCGACGCTGTTCGCGAAGATCAATGGGTCGCCGCTGTCGCTCGACGGTACGACGCAGCCATTTGCCGATACGCGCGAGACGAACCTGAACGTGAACCTCGACGCGCTCGAGGTGCCCACCTATATGGCCTTTGCGCCGCGGCTCAAGGACGCCGAGATCAAAGGCGGGCTCGTCGATACCCGCCTGGTGGTCGGCTTCCGCCAGGACAAGGACAAGCAGGACCTGTTCGTCTCGGGCACCGTGGTGTTGCGCGATGCCGATGTGGTGACCCATGCGGGAGCGCCGATCGTCAAGGCGGGACGGCTGGCGATCGACCTCGACCGCGTGGAGCCGCTGGCGAATCGGGCGGCCATCCGTAGCATCGATCTGGAAGGACTGGCACTGCAGGCCATTCGGCGCGCGGACGGTTCGCTGAACCTTGCCACGGCGTTTCTGCCGGAGAGCGCGCCGACGCCGAAGGCAACGCCGGCGGCTCCGGCTCCCGCTCCGGCTTCCGCGCCGGCAGCTTCGGCCTCCGCGCCGGCTGCCGCGCAGGCCCCGGCACCCGCACCGGCCGAGCCGTTCAGCTATGCGATTCAGCGCATCACGCTGAAGGACGCGAAGCTCGGCTTCCGTGACGAGCTCGCGCCGTCGGGCCCGGGGAAGCTCGATATCGGCCCCGTCAACGTGGAGATCGCGGACCTTGCCAGCACGGGCGACAAGCCCGCGCAACTCGACGCGAAGGTGACGATTGCCGATGGGCAGACGCTCGACCACAAGGGCCAGCTGGCCCTGCGGCAGGGCACGCTTGCGGGCACGCTGAAGACCACGGGCCTGCGGCCGCAGGGGTTTGCCGCATGGTGGCCGCGCGAACTGCAAAGCCAGTTCGGCGAGACGGGCATCAACGCGGAGCTGAATTACCGCATGGCGTGGACGCAGCCGACGTTCCAGTTCGTCCTCGAGAAATCGCGCCTCGAGCTGTCGCCGGTGTATGTGGCGACGCGCGAGCCCATCGCGCTGCCGGCCGCACCGGCCGGGCAGGGCGACGATGCCGCCGCGGCAAGCGACGGCGCGAATGACCGAGCAAACGACAGGGCGCGCAATGGCGCGCGCCGCGATGGCCAGCGCGCGCAGCGCGGCAATGTGCAAGCGGCACAGTCGGCACAGGCCGCGCAAGCTGGGCAGGGCACGACCCGCAAGCGCACCACGCAGGCGCAGCGGCGCGTGGCCGATATCGAGGGCGCGCAGTTGCCGCTCGTGCGCGCGGAGAAGCTCGTACTCGAGGACATCAACCTCGACCTCGCGAAGCAGACGTTCGATACGAGCGCCGTATCGCTGGTGCAGCCGCAGATCGCGGCCACGCGCGATCATCGCGGGCAACTGCTCGAGATGGCCCGCATCTGGGCCGTGCAATCGGCGCAGGAGAAGGCAGCACCGGCGCGGCAAGCGGCTGCTTCGGGCGCGCCGCAGGGCACCGGGGCCGCGACCGCACGGACAAATGGCGCGACAAATGGCACGGCAAACGGCACGGCAAATGGCACGGCTAACGGCAGCGCGGCCGCGCGCGGCACGGCCACGCCACCGGGCTGGAAAGTCCGCATCGGCAAGATCAACGTCGACGGCGGCGCGGCACGCCTCGCCGACTACGAGCCCGCCGAGGCCAACCGTGGCCGCCCCGTGATCCACCAGTACCGCAATATCGGCTTCACGGGCGGTACCGTGACATGGCCGCTTGCCAACGCCGCGATACCCGTCAAGCTGCACGCGGAGTCCGGACGCCGCGGCGTGATCGGCCTCGAAGGCAGCCTGCTGCCCGCCGCGCCGGGCGCGCAAATGCAGCTCGACGTGCGCGAGCTCGATATCGCGCCGCTACAGCCCTATATCGCCGATCGCTTCAACGCGGCACTGCGCGGCGGCACGATGACGCTCAAGGGCAAGCTCGACTTCAATGCGCCGGCCGGCAAGCCGATCGTCGCGCATTTCGCCGGCAACGCACTGGCGGGCAATGTGCGTACGGTCGACCGCATCAGCGGCGACGACTTCCTGCGCTGGCGTTCACTCGCGGTAACGGGCATCGACTTCGCAATGGACGAGTCGAAGGGGCCGATGCGCGTGGGCGTGAACAACGTCGCGCTCTCGGACTTCTATGCGCGCGTGATCCTCAACGCGAACGGCCGCCTGAACCTGCAGGACGTCATGGCCGGCGGCAGCGATCGCGGCCAGCCCGCGCCATCGACGAGCCTCACGCAGGCGAGCCCCGCTTCGGCACCGGCCGCTTCCGCACCGGCCGCGGCCCCTGCAACGGCGACGGTCGCGAAGGAGGGCAAGGCCGGCCCCGCGCCGCAGATTCGTCTCGGCGGCGTGTCCATCAACAAGGGCAACATCAACTTCTCGGACTTCTTCGTCAAGCCCAACTACTCGGCGAACCTCACCGACATGAAGGGCTCGATCTCCAAGGTGTCGTCGTCGGACCCGACCCCCGCGGATATCGTGCTCAACGGCCGGCTCGACGACGATGCGCCGGTCAGCATCAGCGGCAAGCTGAATCCGCTCGGCGAGCAGCTGTTCCTCGATATCGCGGCGAAAGCGGCGGGCGTGGAGCTCACGCGGCTGACGCCCTACGCGGCCAAGTACGCGGGCTACCCGATTACCAAGGGCAAGCTCACGGTGGACGTGGGGTACAAGATCGAGAACGGCAGGCTCGATGCGCGCAATCACCTGTACCTCGACCAGCTCACGTTCGGCGATCGCGTGGACAGTCCCGATGCGACCAAGCTGCCCGTGCTGCTTGCGGTGTCATTGCTCAAGGATCGCAACGGTGTGATCGACGTGAACCTGCCGGTGTCGGGTTCGCTCTCCGACCCCGAGTTCAGCATCGGCGGCGTGATCGTTCGCGTGATCGTCAACCTGCTCACCAAGGCCATCACGTCACCGTTCTCGCTGATCGCCTCCGCGTTCGGCGGCAGCGGCGACGAACTCGGCTATATCGAGTTCGCGCCGGGCAGCGCCACGCTGTCCAAGGAAGCGCAGGAGAAGATCGCCACGGTGGCCAAGGCGCTGAACGACCGGCCGTCGCTGCGGCTCGAGATCAGCGGCCGCATCGATCCCGCAACGGACGCCGACGGCGCGCGCCGCGTATGGCTCGACCAGCGTGTGGCGGAGCAGAAGGAGCGCGAACTGCGCCGCAGCGCGCGTTCGGGCGGCCAGGCCGACGAGGAAGAAAGCGGCGAGCAGGGCGCGAAGATCACGGTCTCCAGGCAGGAGTATCCGAAGTATCTGGAGGCCGTGTACAAGCGCCAGTCGTTCAAGAAGCCGACCAACATGATCGGCCTGAACAAGTCCCTGTCGACGGCGGAGATGGAAAAGCTGCTGCTGGAGAACGCGCCCGTCACCGACACGGAACTGCGCCAGCTGGCCGACCAGCGTGCGCTGGCCGTCAAGCAGGCGCTCGAGCGCGACGGCAAGGTGCCCGATTCGAAGCTGTTCCTGACCGCGCCGAAGCTCAATGCCGAAGGCATCAAGGACAAGGGCGGTCCCAACCGCGTGGATTTCTCGATCCGCCAGTAACGACCGAAAATCGGGCCGCAACCGCAGGCGCGGTATCATGCGGCCCGTTCCATCGACTTTATTTAACGGAGAGACGTTTTGCAGCAGGAAGCCGTCGCCTACAAGACCTGGGTTTGTGTGATTTGCGGTTGGGTGTATGACGAAGAGCAGGGCTGGCCCGACGACAATATCGCCCCGGGCACCCGCTGGGAAGACATCCCGGCCGATTGGCGTTGCCCCGAGTGCGACGTCGGCAAGGAAGATTTCGCGATGATCGAACTGTGATTCGACCATCGGGCGTTTCAAACACCTGAGTGTTCCCCCTCTCCTTCAGGGAGAGGGGCCGATCAGATCAGCATCGGCAACACTTCCAACACCAGCACGCCCATCATGAGGCCGATGATCACGCCGCAGCAGCGGCAGCTGATCTTGAGCGCCTTGGCGGCGACGGGTACCGCGCCCATCGCCAGCATGCCGACGAGTGCCATCGGCAGCAGAAATACAAGATCGTGCGCCTGTAGATGAAACATGGCGGTCTCCTTTCTTGTCTTTTGTTCTTCCAGTATAGGCCGTGTGTGGCGAATACAAGGCAGTTGGCCTCAGGGTTGTCCCTATGTGCGTTCCATGGCGCGGAATCGTGCGTCGCGTGTCCTATGCTGGACTCACGAAGCCGAAGCGACAAGGAGACCATCATGGAACTTCACGTGCATTCGCATCACTACGTGCGCCGTCTGCCCGACTGGAGCGCCGCGGCCGTGTCAGGTATCGCGGCCGGCGCCTTCCTGATCGTGCTGGAGTTGTTCTGGGCGTCGATGATGTCCGGCGTCAACCCGTGGGTGCCCACGCGCATGATCGCGGCGATCGTCATGGGTCAGGACGTGATGCAAAACGCGCTGTTCAGCATCGGTACCGTCGGCGCGGCGCTCTTGATCCACTTCGTGCTCGGCGCGGTACTCGGCATGGTGCTGGGCGCGATCATGGCGCCGTTTCATCTGGACTCGAGTCCGGGCATGGCGGTGCTGGCCGGCGCGGTGTTCGGCGTGGTGGTCTACCTCTTCAACTTCTACGTGATGACGGGCGCGTTCCCGTGGTTCGTGGAAGCGCGCGGCTGGCACACGCTGATCGCCCATATGCTGTTCGGGATGGTGATGGCCATCTGCTACTGGAAGCTCGAATCCAGGGACGTGATGCACTGAATGCGGCACAGCATGTGTCACGTTCCGCGGCACTGAAGCTCGCGCAAGAGCACTTGCCGCATTCGCAACCCATGCACTACGCTTTAACCACTTGCGTGGGTTGCGCGTCTCTCGCGGCAGTTGTCCGCGCAGAGGAGGGTGGATATGGCAATCGCCATTGCGCTCGTGGTCCTCGTCGTCGCTTCGGTGCTCTTTCATTTTCTGAGCCCGTGGTGGGCGACGCCGCTGGCGTCCAACTGGAAGCAGATGGACGACACGCTGACCATTACCCTCGTCATCACCGGCGTCTTCTTCGTCGTCATCAATCTCCTCCTCGGCTATATCGTCTGGCGCGACCGTCACCGCGACGGACATCGCGCGCACTATGCGCCCGAGAACCGGCGGCTCGAGTGGGGGCTGATCGCCATTACCACCGTCGGCATCATCGTGCTGCTTGCGCCGGGCCTCTTCGTCTACGCCGACTATGTGCGCCCGCCGCAGCAGGCAATGGTGCTCGAGGTCGTGGGCCAGCAGTGGCAGTGGGCATTCCGCTTTCCGGGCCGCGGTGGCCAGCTCGGCACGTCGGATATGCGCTTCGTCAGCGCGACGAATCCGCTCGGCGTCAACCCGGACGACCCCAACGGACAGGACGACGTGATCGTCGTGGGGCCCGAGGTGCATTTGCCGCTGAACCAGCCCATCAAGGTACTGCTGCGATCGAAGGATGTGCTGCACGATTTCTATGTGCCGCCGTTTCGCGCGCGCATGAACATGGTGCCCGGCATGATCACGTCGTTCTGGTTCACGCCGACACAGACCGGGCGTTTCGACATCCTGTGCGCGCAACTCTGCGGCGTCGGGCACTACAACATGCGCGGGCACGTCGTGGTCGACGAGCCGGCGGCATTCGAGGCCTGGCTGACGAAGCAGCAGACGTTCGCCATGACGCAGGTGCGCGCGACGGCGCCGGTCGCCGCGGCGCCCGCCGGCGGCGAGGCGGGCACGGGCGGTGCCGGCGTGGCCGCCGCTGCCGGCCTGATCGAGCAGGGACGCGCGCTGGCGCAGAGCAAGGGCTGCGTCGGCTGCCACAGCATCGACGGCGCGCCCGGCGTTGGGCCGACCTGGAAGGGGCTGTACGGCAAGACCGAGACGTTTGCCGATGGCAGCACGGCGCCCGTTGACGATGCATTCCTGAAGCACGAGATCGAGGACCCGCACTCGCGGCTGGTCAAGGGCTACGGCCCGCTGATGCCGAAGATGCCGGTGACCGAGGAAGAGGTGGCCGCGCTGAGCGCGTATATCCGCGCGCAGGGCGCGGCGGCGGGCGGCGCACCGCAGGCGGGAGCCAAATAGACGAAGCAGGGAGGTCACGCATGAGCCATGCCGAAGATGCCGCGGACCACGGGCCGAGGAGCTTCTGGACGCGCTATGTCTGGAGCCAGGACCACAAGGTGATTGCCGTCCAGTACACGATCGTCGCGATCTTCGTGGGACTGGTGGGCGTCGCGCTGTCCAACCTGATGCGATTGCAGCTCGGGTTTCCCGGGCATTTCTCGTTTATCGACGCGAACCGCTACTACCAGTTCGTGACGATGCACGGGATGATCATGGTGATCTATCTGCTGACCGCGCTGTTCCTCGGCGGCTTCGGCAATTACCTGATCCCGCTGATGGTCGGTGCCCGCGACATGGTGTTCCCGTACCTGAACATGCTGAGCTTCTGGGTGTACTTTCTCTCGGTGCTCGTACTGCTGGCCAGCTTCTTCGTGCCGGGCGGGCCCACGGGGGCGGGCTGGACGCTGTATCCGCCGCAGGCGATCCTGCCGGGTACGCCCGGTTATGACTGGGGCATCATCCTGATGCTCGTATCGCTCGTGATCTTTATCGTCGCCGCGACCATGGGCGGCCTCAACTACGTGACGACCGTGCTGCAGGCGCGCACCGAAGGCATGACGCTGCTGCGCATGCCGCTGTCGGTGTGGGGCATCTTCATGGCGACGATCCTCGCGCTGCTCGCATTTCCCGCGCTGTTCGTCTCGGGCGTGATGATGCTGCTGGACAAGACGCTCCACACGAGCTTCTTCATGCCGGCGATGGTTTCCATGGGGCAGCAGCTCGACTACAAGGGCGGCAGTCCGCTGCTGTTCCAGCATCTGTTCTGGTTCTTCGGGCACCCCGAGGTCTATATCGTCGCGCTGCCCGCGTTCGGTATCGTATCGGACCTCGTGAGCGTGCATTCGCGCAAGAGCATCTTCGGGTACCGCACGATGGTGTGGGCGATTCTCGCCATCGGGCTGCTGTCCGTCGTGGTCTGGGCGCACCATATGTTCGTGAGCGGCATGAACCCGTACTTCGGATTCTTCTTCGCCACGACCACGCTGATCATCGCGGTGCCCACGGCCATCAAGGTCTACAACTGGGTCATCACGCTGTGGCGCGGCGATATCCACTTCTCGGTGCCGATGCTGTTCGCCATCGCATTCATCAGCACGTTCGTGATCGGCGGGCTGACCGGACTGTTCCTCGGCAACGTCAGCGTGGACATTCCGTTGTCGAACACCTACTTCGTGGTCGCGCATTTCCATATGGTGATGGGCGTGTCCCCAATCCTTGTGGTCTTCGGCGGTATCTACCACTGGTATCCGAAGGTCACGGGCCGCATGCTCGACGACACGATGGGCCGCATTCACTTCTGGGTCACGTTCATCGGCACCTACGCGATCTTCTTCCCGATGCATTACCTCGGCATCCTCGGCATGCCGCGGCGCTATTACGCGTACGAGAACTACGCGTTCATCCCCGAGTCCGCGCACGTGATGAACATGTATATCTCGATTGCCGCGTTCATCGTGGCGGCGGCGCAGCTGTTGTTCGTCTTCAACCTCGGCTGGAGCCTCGTGCGCGGGCGGCCGGCCGGGTCCAATCCATGGCGCGCGGCGTCGCTCGAATGGCAGACGCCCGAGACGCCGCCCGCGCATGGCAACTGGGGACCGCATCTGCCCGTCGTCTACCGCTGGGCCTATGCGTACAGCGTGCCCGGCGCGCGCGAGGACTTTGTCGCGCAGAACGCGCCGCCCGATGCCGGGGGCGCGGAGCCGGAACCGCATTCGAGCCGGGGGGCCGTGGCATGAAAACCGAATCGAATTTCGCCGCGGGCCCGGGGATGGGCGGTGGCGCGGGCGGTGGGGCGACATCGGGCGATACGCGTCCGGGTGCGCGCACGCCGATGCCGGGCAGCATCGGGCTATGGGCCTTTATCGCCGTGGTTACGTCGCTGTTCTCGCTGTTCCTGGCCGCGTACGTCATGCGCATGGACAGTCCCGACTGGCATCGCGTCACGCTGCCCTGGCAGAGCTGGCTGTCCACGGCGCTGCTGGTGGGTGCATGCGTGGCAATGGAGGCCGCCGCGCGGCTGGCACCGGCGGGACGCATGGCGCCCGCGCGCCTGGCACTGCGGCTGGGCGGGGTGGGGGCGATTGCGTTCGTGGCCTCGCAGCTATGGGCCTGGGAGGCGCTGTATGCCCTGCACGTGGTACCCGCGAACAACCCGGCCGCCAGCTTCTTCTATCTGCTGACGGCCATGCATGGGCTGCACATGCTCGGCGGCGTCGCGGGATGGGCGATGGTGGTGACCGACCGCGGAAGCGGGCCGCGCACGCTGATGCGCATCCGGCTGTGCGCGCGGTACTGGCACTTCCTGCTCGCGGTCTGGGTCGTGCTGCTCGGCGCGCTGGGCTGGCTCACGCCGGAGATCGTGCGCTATCTCTGCGGCACCGCGTAAGCGCGACAACGAAGGAGACGCCATGACCGCGCCACTCTCCACTGCACAGGATCCGCTGGCCAGGCTGCCGGATGGGTTCCGGGGCCTCGTCGCGGACTGGTCGTCGGACCAGCGCGCGTTCAAGGTGTCCTGGGGCAAGGCAATGATGTGGATCTTCCTGCTGTCGGACACATTCGTGTTCAGCTGCTTTCTGACCGGCTACATGACCGTGCGGATGTCGACGACGGTGCCGTGGCCGAATCCGAGCGAAGTGTTCGCGCTCGATTTCGGCGGGCAGCCCGTGCCGTTGATCCTGATCGCCATCATGACGTTCGTGCTCATCACAAGCAGCGGCACCATGGCGATGGCCGTCAATTTCGCCTATCGGCGCCAGCGTCGCGAATGCGCGATGCTGATGCTGGTGACCGCGCTGTTCGGCGCGATGTTCGTCGGCATGCAGGCGTTCGAATGGACCAAGCTGATCGTCGATGAGGGCGTGCGGCCGTGGGGCAACCCGATGGGGGCCGCGCAGTTCGGCTCGACGTTCTTCATGATCACGGGCTTTCATGGCCTGCACGTGACGTGCGGCGTGATCTATCTGCTGGTGGTGGCGCTGCGGGTACTGGGCGGCCGTTACGAGCGGACCGGCAACTACCAGATCGTCGAGATCGCCGGGCTGTACTGGCACTTCGTGGATCTGGTGTGGGTATTCATCTTTGCGCTGTTCTACCTCTGGTGAGGTGTCCCATGGAAGCCCAGGTCCATCAACTGCATCCGCAACATCAACAGCATCAACAACATCAACAACATCCGATCAGTCTGTATCTGAAAGTGTGGCTGCTGCTGTTCGTCCTGTCGGCCATGTCGTACGGGGTGGACTACTTCCACGTGCAGGGCTATCTGCGCTGGACGCTCATCCTGATCTTCATGGCGGCGAAGGCCGGCCTGATCATCGCGGTGTTCATGCACATGGCATGGGAGAGGATGGCACTGATCTGCGCCATCCTCCTGCCCCCGCTATGCCTGCTGGTCCTCGTATGGCTGATGGCCGAGGAGGCCAACTTCACGTTCCTGACACGTGGGGCGTTCTTCCGATAGGCGTCAGACCTGCGTGATGAACTTGGTCACGAGGTAGCCGTCGAACGTTTCCTGGCCGCCTTCGCTGCCGATGCCCGAGTCCTTGATGCCGCCGAACGGGGTCTCGGCGAGGGCCATGCCGAAATGGTTGATATTGACCATGCCGGCTTCGAGCCCGTTCGACACGTAGTTGGCGGTCTTCAGCGAGTTCGTGAACACGTACGAGGCCAGGCCGAACGGCAGGCTGTTGGCGCGGCGCAGCACTTCGTCGGTATCCTTGAAGCGCACGACCGGCGCCACGGGGCCGAACGGCTCGTCGGTCATCAGCTTGGCGTCGTCGGGCAGGTCGGTGATCACGGTCGGGGCGAAGAAGTAGCCCTTGTCGCCGATGCGCGAGCCGCCGGCGACGATCTTGCCGCCGCGATGGTTCGCGTCGTCGAGGAACTGCTCCATCGAGGCGATGCGGCGCTCGTGCGCGAGCGGGCCCATCTGGGTACCGTCTTCCAGGCCGTTACCGACCTTGATCGAGCCGATGACTTCGGTAAAGCGCGCCAGGAACTTGTCGTACGCACCCTGCTGCACGTAGAAGCGGGTCGGCGACACGCAGACCTGGCCGGCGTTGCGCAGCTTGAAGCGGGCCAGCATCTCGGCGGCCGGCTCGATATCGGCGTCGTCGAACACCAGCACCGGCGAGTGACCGCCCAGTTCCATGGTCACGCGCTTCATATGGGCGCCGGCCAGCGCGGCCAGCTGCTTGCCCACCGGCACGGAGCCCGTGAACGAGATCTTGCGCACGATCGGCGATTCAATCAGATACGACGAAATCTCGCCCGGCACGCCCCAGACGATGTTCAGCACGCCCGGGGGCAGGCCTGCATCGTGGAACAGCTGGGCCAGCGCGACCACGGCGCTCGGCGAGTCTTCCGGCCCCTTCAGGATCAGCGTGCAGCCCGCGCCGATCGCGGACACCATCTTGCGGATGGCCTGGTTGAACGGAAAGTTCCACGGCGTGAAGGCCGCGCATACGCCGATGGGCTCGCGCACGACGATCTGGCGCACGTTGGGCTGGCGCGGCGGAATCACGCGGCCGTAGATGCGGCGGCATTCCTCGGCGTGCCATTCGGCATGCTCGGCGCAGATCATGACCTCGGCCACGGCTTCCGCGAGCGGCTTGCCCTGGTCCAGCGTGATATTGCGGCCGATGTCCTTGGCTCGTTCGCGGGTCAGTTCGGCCACGCGGCGCAGGATCTTGGAGCGGTCCAGCGGCGAAGTCTTCTTCCACGACTCGAAGGCCCGCTCCGCCGCGGCGAGCGCGCGGTCCAGGTCGGCGCGGGAGGCGTGCGGCAGCTTGCCGATGACTTCCTGGGTGGCCGGGTTGAGCACGTCCTGCTCGCGCCGGTCGCCGCCCTTGACGAATTCTCCGTCGATATAGAGGGCGAGATCCTGGTACATGCGTGTCTCCTGAGGTGCGGCGCCGCAACATTGAGGGCGCCAGCGGGGTGGGCGGGAACGAAACCGCAAGCTTACCCCGAGCGCGTGCAATTCGCACCATACCCCCCTTTTTCCCTCCCTCGCGTCGGCCATGCACCGACATGGTTCTCCGCGCCCCGCACCTATAATCGTGCGGATGAAACCAGACGCCAGACTGACCTCCGGCCCGATCGGCCGAACGCTCCTCGCCTTTTCGCTCCCGGTGCTCGGCAGCAACATCCTGCAGTCGCTCAATGCCTCGGTCAACGCGGTCTGGGTCGGGCGGTATCTGGGAGAGGCCGCGCTCACGGCCACGTCCAACGCGAACATCATCCTGTTCTTCCTGCTCGGCGTGGTGTTCGGCATCAGCATGGCCAATACGATCATGATCGGCCAGGCGGTGGGCGCGCGGAACATCGAGGAGGCGCGGCGCGTGGTCGGCACCGGCACGACGTTCTTCGTGCTGCTGTCCGTATTCGCGGCGGCGCTCGGCTACGTGTTCACACCGTCGATCCTCGCCGCCATGCACACGCCGGTCGATGCCACGCCGCTCGCGGAGGTGTACCTGCGGGTGATCTTCATCGCGCTGCCGTTCATGTACTTCTACAACTTCGTGATGATGGCGCTGCGCGGTGCCGGGGATTCGCGCACGCCGTTCTACTTCATGCTGTTGTCGGTGGTCATCGACGTCGTGCTCAATCCCGTGCTGATCTTCGGCGTGGGTCCGATTCCGGCGATGGGCATCGCGGGCTCGGCCATGGCGACGCTGATCGCGCAGGTGACCAGCCTGTTCGCGATGATCGCGCTGCTCTATCGACGCAAGCATTTCCTGCTGCTCCATCGCGGGCAACTGAACCTGCTGCGGCCCGATGGGGCGATCCTGCGCGCGCTCGTGATGAAGGGCCTGCCGATGGGCCTGCAGATGGTCGTGATCTCGTCGTCGGCCATCGTCATGATGTCGCTGGTCAATACGTACGGTTCGCAGACCACCGCGGCCTACGGCGTGGCCTCCCAGCTGTGGACGTACGTGCAGATGCCCGCGCTGGCCGTCGGCGCGAGCGTGTCGTCGATGGTCGCGCAGAACGTCGGCGCCGGGCTGTGGGCGCGCGTCACGCGCATCACGCAGGTCGGCCTGCTGTTCAACCTGGCCATGACCGGCGCGCTGGTCGCGTTGCTCTACGTGTTCAACCGCCATTCGCTGAGCCTGTTCCTCGGCGACGATAGCCTCGCCATCTCCATCGCGCAGCATATCAACCATGTGGTGCTGTGGTCGTTCATCCTGTTCGGCTTCACGATCGTGATCTTCGGCACCGTGCGCGCGACGGGTGCCGTGATGGCACCGCTCGTGATCCTGTTCGTCGCGATGTGGGGCATCCGGCTGCCGTTCGCCTGGCTGCTCGGGGAGCGCATCGGCGCCGAGTCGATCTGGTGGAGCTTTCCGCTCGGGTCGATCATCTCCGTCGCGCTGGCATGGGGCTACTATCGCTTCGGCAACTGGCGGCGCAGCCATATCCTGCCGGAGGAGCCGGCACCCGCCGCGATGGGGCAGGCCGCGGACACGAGCATGGCCACGCCCTGCGAGGACGCCGCGCGCGACACGCTACCCACTCCTGCTACCGACCCCCGCTGAAGTAGGGCGATAGTTTCAACGCATTCATCGCAATTTCACATGAGAGACATTTGCGCGAGCGCGCGAATGTCCGCGTGAGCATTCACGTGTAAGGCAATCGAAAGATTCGATCCGCCAGTTACGGGACCCTTCGCTTTCAATCCCCTTTCGACGCAACGCACCATCATTTCCGCTGCATGCGCATAGATATATCACGACGTGATATAACGCGAAAAATAGCGTTTTCCAGCGGTCATCGTCGTGTCTCGGTGAATACCCTAAACACCAGACAACTGAAAGGCGGCTGAAAGATCGCGTCTCTACTGTTCGTCCCATCCTGCCGACCGCACCCATTTCCTGGTTGCGCTCGCATCTCGCGCCTGAGCCGGCGCACCACGCGAGTGGCATGGTTTGTTAAACGTTGAGGAGATTCGCTTTGCGCATACGCAGCCAAAAGGATTTCGCTTCCGGCCTGATGTTCATCCTGGTCGGCCTGAGCTTTTCCTTCGTCGCGCGCGGTTATTCCATGGGAACAGCCGCGAAAATGGGCCCCGGATACTTTCCGTTCCTGCTGGGCCTCGTATTGGCCCTGCTCGGCGTGATCGTGACGATCGGCTCGCTGGGCACCAAGGGTGAAGAAGACCAGCTGGCCCGCTGGGACCTGAAGACGCTGTTGTGGATTCTGGGTTCGGTGGTGCTGTTCGGTCTGCTGCTGAAGCCGCTCGGCATGGTGCTGTCGGTGTTCGTGCTGGTCGTCATCTCGTCGATGGCAAGCCACGAATTCAGCTGGAAGGGTGCGTTGTGCGCAGGGGTCGTGCTGGTACTGATCAGCATGGGCGCCTTCGTCTACGGTATCAACCTGCAGATGCCGGTGTGGCCTGCTTTCATTACGGGCTAAGGAGCGCACGCATATGGAATTGTTCGATCACCTTGCCCTGGGCTTTTCCACGGCATTGACGCTGCAGAACCTCGCGTACGCGTTCCTGGGCTGCGTGCTCGGTACGCTGATCGGCGTGCTGCCGGGCCTCGGCCCTCTCGCGACCATCGCGATGCTGCTGCCGGTGACGTACTCGCTGCCGCCGGTGGCCGCGCTGATCATGCTGGCCGGTATCTACTACGGCGCGCAGTACGGCGGCTCCACCACGGCCATTCTGGTGAATCTGCCAGGTGAATCGTCGTCGGTGGTGACCACGATCGATGGCTACCAGATGGCACGGCGCGGCCGCGCCGGTGTGGCGCTGGCCACGGCCGGTCTGGGTTCGTTCTTCGCCGGTTGCGTGGCCACGCTGATCCTGGCCGCATTCGCAACGCCGCTGTCGGAACTCGCGTTCAAGTTCGGCCCCGCCGAATACTTCTCGCTGATGGTGCTGGGCCTGATCGGTGCCGTGGTGCTGGCATCGGGTTCGCTGCCGAAGGCCGTCGCGATGATCGTGCTGGGCCTGCTGTGCGGCCTGATCGGTACCGACGTGAACTCGGGCGCGGCGCGCTTCTCGTTCGACGTGCCTGAACTGACCGACGGCATCGACTTCGTCGCGCTGGCAATGGGTATGTTCGGCTTCGCGGAAATCATCGCGAACCTCGAGCAGAAGGAAGCCCGCGAAACGTTCACGAACAAGGTGACGAACCTGTTCCCGACGAAGGAAGACTTCAGGCGCATGATCCCGGCCGTGCTGCGTGGCACGTTCCTGGGCTCGGCACTGGGTATCCTCCCGGGCGGCGGTGCGGCACTGGCTTCGTTCGCGGCCTACTCGCTCGAGAAGAAGACCTCGAAGTACGCGCATGAATTCGGCAAGGGCGCCATCGAAGGCGTGGCGGGTCCGGAATCGGCCAACAACGCCGCGGCGCAGACCTCGTTCATCCCGCTGCTGACGCTCGGCATTCCGCCGAACGCCGTGATGGCGCTGATGGTCGGTGCAATGACCATCCACAACATCCAGCCGGGTCCGCAGGTCATGACCAGCAACCCCGCGCTGTTCTGGGGCCTGATCGCCTCGATGTGGATCGGTAACCTGATGCTGATCATCCTGAACCTGCCGATGATCGGTATCTGGGTGAAGCTGCTGACCGTGCCGTATCGCTTCCTGTACCCCGCGATTCTCACGTTCTGCTGCATCGGCGTGTACTCGGTGAACAACCAGACGTTCGACGTGTTCATGGCTGCGGCCTTCGGCGTGATCGGCTATCTGTTCCTGAAGCTCAAGTGCGAACCGGCCCCGCTGCTGCTCGGCTTCGTGCTGGGACCGATGATGGAAGAGAACTTCCGCCGTTCGCTGCTGCTGTCGCGTGGTGACTTCGGCGTGTTCTTCACCCGTCCGCTGTCGCTCGGTCTGCTGATCGCAGCCGCCGCACTCGTCGCCGTGGTCGCACTGCCGTCGATCAAGGCGAAGCGCGAGGAAGCGTTCCAGGAAGAATAGCGCGCTGCGCTACGGAACTACGCCCGCACCTCGGGCGTACACAACGCAAGCTTTGGGGGTGCCGCGTGCACCCCGCTTTTTTGGCGTGTCAGCATGATAACCACCATGAAACCGCCTCCGTTGGACCGGGTTGTATTCCGGCTTTACATCCTGAAGCTCGTACAGGCCAGTCCGGCGACGGTGTTCAACCTCGTCGAGCGGCTGCGCGATCGCGGCATCGACAAGAATATCCGCGCGTTGCGGCCGATCTTGCGCAGCCTGATGATGGCGCGCGCGATCACCGCCGAGCTTGTGGAAGGCAACGGTCGTGTCTACTGCATTACCGATTCCGGACGTGCCGAGCTCGATGCCTACCTGTCGCACCTCGCGGTGCTGCGGGAAGACATCGAGGATGTGGGGGAACGAAAGAACGCTGCTTGATGCGGCGTAAAAAAAACGCCGCGATTCGCGGCGTTTTTCTTTGGAGCGGAGTGCTGCTTACTGAGCGGCGGCTGCCGAGGCGGGCGCTGCCGGTGCGGTCGTGAGCGGCTGCGTGACCAGTTCCTGCGAATCGCTCGGACCCGTGCTGCTCTGTGCCACCAGCACCTTGATGCGGTTCGGGACCACGGCGCCGATGCCGTCCACCGGGATCGTCGTGATCAGCCAGTCGGCGTTGTTCTGCAGCGTCAGCGCGCCCGAATCGAAGATCACGTTCTTCGTACCGGCTGCCGTGATGCGCAGGCGATAGGTACCCGAGTCGAAGTAGATCGAATCGGAGCCCGAAGCCGGGTTGGCGCTCTTGTACGCGATGGCGGCCAGCGTCGGGTTCACCGAGGTGATGTCGATCGCGGGCGCCGTGATGTACATGTCGATGTTCTGCGCATTCAGCGCGGCATTGAAGCCACGCACGCGCGCCTTGTCGGACGTCAGGCCCTTGTCATACGGATCGTCGATCACGACGAGTTCGGCACCGGTCGAGCCCGGCGTGGCAACCAGCGAGTACTTGTGGCCCGTGGCGCCGTTGATCGTTTGCTGGCCGATCACCGTTTGCGTACCGGCGACGCGCAGCTGGAACAGGTTGTTGTCCTTCGAGATGTCGAAGTAAGCCGAAACGTACTTGTACGGCGCGTTCGCGACTTGCGTCGGCGCGCCGTTCTGGAACAGGTCGACATTGACGCCAACCGGAACCGTGTTGAGCAGACGCACGGCCGGCTTGGAAATGCCAAGGCGGTCGTCGATACCGTCATCCCCACCGCAAGCGGCCAACAGTGCCGTTGCCGCAACCACCAGTCCTACCGTCAGTTTGTTCTTAAAGCTTGTCATGGATTCACCTCGCCGTTGTGGAAAAGAAGGGCGCGAAGCAGCCGTGCCGGGGCAGCGGTGAGGCAGCTGAAGGAAGTCGCGCATGCCGTGATGCAACGATAGGCATGTCGGACCTCGCGGAGCAGACGCACGGCTCCGATATCCATGTCGGAGGAATCCCACAATCCGGTTACACGCCGGACACACACGATGCGTGACGATTGCCCGCGAGGCCAGGCGGGACAAGGGATGCGCGCGATGCGGAAAACATTACATCGCGCGAAAGAAGCGGAAATAGTTACACCATGACGACCTGGTTGCGGCCACTGCGCTTGGCTTGGTAGAGCCCTGTGTCGGCGGCTTCGACGATGCTGCTGAAGATGCTGTCGGCTTCCGGCACGATTACCGCGCCGCCGATGCTCACCGTCACGTAGTCGCTATTGGGCGAGCCGCTGTGCGGTATCTTCATGCCCTCGATCGCCCGCCGCACCTTCTCCGCGAGCAGGCGTGCGCCACCGGGCGAGGTCGACGGCAGGATCATCGAGAATTCCTCGCCACCGAAGCGCGCCGGCAGGTCCGCCGGACGCGTGCAGTTGTCGCGGATCACGCTGGCCACGCGGCGCAGCACTTCGTCGCCGGCCACGTGGCCGTAGGTGTCGTTGTACGCCTTGAACGCATCGACATCGAGCATCAGCAGCGCGAGCTGTGTCTGCTCGCGTTGCGCGCGGCGCCATTCCGCGCCGAGATACTCGTCGAAGTAACGCCGGTTGGACAGGCCGGTCAGGCCATCGGAGTTGGTCAGCCGCTGGAGCTCGAGGTTGGTTTCGAGCAGTTGCTGCTGGCTCTGGCGCAGTGCGCGGTAAGCCTCGTCGCGCTGGAGCAGGTTCAGGTACGAGCGCGAATGGTAGCGAATGCGCGCGATGAGCTCGATGCTGTCTGGCAGCTTCACGAGGTAGTCGTTGGCACCTGCCGCGAACGCCGCGCTCTTCATCGTCGGCTCTTCCTTGGTGGAAAGCACGATGATCGGGATGTCGCGCGTGCCAGGGTTCTCGCGATAGCGCCGCACGAGGGTCAGGCCGTCGGTGCCGGGCATTACCAGATCCTGCAGGATCACCGTGGGCTGCGTGCGCTCGGCCACGGCCACCGCTTCCTCGGGCTGCGCGCAGTAGTGAAAATCGATATCGGACTCGCCGGCGAGCGCGCGCCGGATCGCCTCGCCGATGATGGCCTGGTCATCGACCAGTAGCACCATCGACAGGTACTCGGCATTGGCCGCCGCGTCGGCCGGTTCGTTGTGTCTGGACATGGTGTGCTTCCTGATTCTATTCTTGTCGTTGCCCTTTGGCGTGCCGCGTCAGCACGCCGGGCGTCCGCCGCCGCAGGCCTTGATCAATCGTGGCGCGATCCTCGGCAATGGCAGGATGTCGCAGGCCGCGTCGAGCGCCGCGGCGGCCTTCGGCATGCCATAGACGGCGCTGGTCGCCTGGTCCTGCGCAATCGTCAGATAGCCACGCTCCCGCATGGCTCGCAGCCCGAGCGCGCCATCGCGGCCCATGCCCGTGAGCAGGACGCCGACCGCTTCGCCGCGCCAGTGTTCCACCACGCTCTCGAAAAATACGTCGATCGAGGGCCGGTAGAGCGAATCGGCGGGGTCCGGCGTATAGGCGAACTGCGCGCTCGCGACGAGCCGCAGATGGTCGTTGGTGCCGGCCAGCAGCACCGTGCCCGTCTGCGGCGTCTCCCCCGCGCGTGCCAGGCGTACCGGCAGCGCACACTGCGCGTCGAGCCATTCGGCCATGCCTTGCGCGAACGCTTCATCCACGTGCTGTACGATCACCACGGCAGCCCCAAAGTTCTCGGGAATTTCCGCGAGCAGCGTGGCAAGGGCCGCGGGACCGCCCGCGCTCGCCCCGATCGCCACGAGCCGCGGGGCGGCCGGCAGCGGCGTGGCGCGCCGCACGGCGAGCGGTACCGCGCCGCGGCCCGCGAGCAGGCGGCCGATGTTCCGCAGCTTGCGCAGCAGCGGACCGGCGACGAGCTGCGCATCGGGTTCGGTCAGCGTGGGCGTGTCCACGGCGTCGATCGCGCCATGGCCCATGGCGTCGAAGACCTGCGTGGCGTTGCGGCCCAGGTCGGTGGTTACGATCACGATCGCGCAGGGTGTGGCGGCCATGATGCGGCGCGTGGCCTCCACGCCGTCCATGACCGGCATCAGCAGGTCCATGAGGATGACGTCGGGCGTGCGCGACGCCGCCATGCGGATGGCCTGCTCGCCATCGCCCGCGACCCACAGGATCTCGTGCGAGTTCTCGAGCGAGACCGCGCGGCGCAGGGCCGCGACGGCCAGCGGTGAATCGTTGACGATACCGATCTTCATGCGCGTGCCTCGCCGATCAGGTCCTGTACCGCGTCGAGCAGTGCGGTATCGTGGAAACTGCCTTTGGCCAGATAGTAATCCGCGCCGGCCTGCAGGCCGCGTTCGCGGTCCTGTTCACGGTCCTTGTACGAAACGATCATCACCGGCAACTGCTGGAGGGCCGGCTCCGCGCGAATGCGCCCGACCAGTTCGATGCCGTCCATGCGCGGCATATCGACGTCGGTGATCACGAGGTCGAACTTCTCCGCGCGCAGCACGTTCCAGCCGTCCATGCCATCGACGGCGACGGCGACATCATAGCCGCGTCCGGCAAGCAGCTTGCGCTCGAGTTCGCGGACGGTCAGCGAATCGTCCACGACGAGCACGCGCTTGCGGCGCACCTGTCCGGCTTCCGGTCCCACCTGGCGCACCTGCGCGAGGCGGCCGTCGGACACCAGTTTCTCGACCGAGCGCAGCATGTCCTCGACGTCGAAGATCAGCACGGGGGTGCCGTCGTCCGTGAGGCTGCCGGCCGCGATGTCCTTGATCTTGCCGAGCGCCGGCGAGAGCGGCTGCACGACGAGCGTGCGTTCGCCGATCAGCCGGTCCACGGCCACGCCATAGACGCGGTCGTGCTCGCCGAGCACGACCACCGGAATCGCGGCATCTTCCTGCGGGCGTTCCGGGCGCTGCAGCAATTGCGCGGCGCTGACGAGGCCGACCGGCTTGCCGTCGTGCCGGAAGTGCTGCTGCGCTTCGACCTGCTCGATGTCTTCGCGGGCCACGCTGACGGCGCGCAGCACATGGCCGAGCGGAAACGCGTACGTTTCTCCGGCCACTTCGACGAGCAGCGCGCGGACGATGGACAGCGTGAGCGGCAGTTCGAGGTGGAAGTGCATGCCGCTGCCGGGTTGCTGCGTCACGCGCAGGCTGCCGCGTACGCCGCGCACCATGTCCTGTACGGCGTCGAGGCCGACGCCGCGGCCCGATACCTCGGACACGGTCTCGCGCAGGCTGAAGCCGGGTAGCAGCAGGAACTCGAGCATCTCCGCCTGCGACAGGCGCGTGGCGGTATCGGGCTGCGCGAGGCCGCGCCGGACGATGGTCGCGCGCAGCGCGTCGAAGTCGACGCCAGCGCCATCGTCGAAGATCTCGATGACGAGGCGGCCCGCGTTATGGCGCGCGTGCAGAGAGATGCGGCCTTCTTCGGGCTTGCCCGCCGCGCGGCGGGCCTCGGGGGTCTCGATGCCGTGATCCACCGCGTTGCGCAGCAGGTGCGCGAGCGGGGCGTCGAGTTGCTCCAGTATGTCGCGATCGACCTGCGTGTGTTCGCCCGAGAGCTCGAGGTGCACCGACTTGCCGAGCGCGCGGCCGAGGTCGCGCACCATGCGTGCGTAGCCGGTGATGCCGTCGGACAGCGGACGCATGCGGCACGAGAGCGCCGTGTCGTAGAGCCGGCGGGAGAGGCGCGTGGCGCGATGATCGTACTGGTCGAGTTCGTCGGCGCGCTGGGAGAGCTGGTCGCTGGCCTCGCCGAGCATGCGGCGCAGGTCGGCGAGGGCGGCGCCCATGCGGGCGGCGCTGGCATCGGGGCTGGCCAGGAGTGCCTGCATGCTGTCGACGGCCTGCATGACGCGCATCTGCTGGCGGCGCGTCTGCTGGAGCGCCACGCCGAACGGATGCAGCCAGTGCGTCTCGACCATGGCCTCGCCGGCCATCGCGAGGACGCTGTCGAGGCGGTCGGCGTTGACGCGGAGCATGCGTTCCTGTTTGCCATGACTGTCGTCGACGAGGCCGGTGTCGTGGCGCGGGATGGGCGCGGGGGCGGCAGACGCGCTGCCGGGCGCGCCACCGGGAGTGCCACTGGGCGCCGAGCCGCGCGCGGATACGGGCGCTGTGGCGAACGCCGAGGGCGAAGCCCCGGCCGCCGGGCCAGCAGTCGGCCCAGCAGCGGGGCCAGCAACCCGGCCCGCAACCGGCCCAGCAACCGGCCCAGCAACCGGCCCAGCAACCGGCCCAGCGACCGAGCCAGCAACCGGCCCAGCGACCGGGCCAGCAACCGGGCCAGCAACCGGGCCAGCAACCGGGCCAGCAACCGGGCCAGCAACCGGGCCAGCGACCGGGCCAGCGACCGGGCCGGTAATCGGGCCAGTAATCGGGCCAGCGACCGGGGCGGTAATCGGGCCAGCGACCGGGCTAGCAAACGGGCGAGCGACCGGGCCGGTAATCGGGCCAGCCATCGGGCCAGCCATCGGGCCAGCCATCGGGCCGGCGATCGGGGCGGCGATCGGGGCGGCGATCGGGGCGGCAGTCGGGGCGGCGATCGGGGCGGCAATCGGGGCGGCGATCGGGGCGGCGATCGGGGCGGCAATCGGGGCGGCGATCGGGTCGGCAATCGGGGCGGCGATTGGGGCGGCGATTGGGGCGGTGATCGGGGCGGCGGTCGGACCCGCCGTCGGGGCAGCCATTGGGCCCGCGTCGGCCCGGCCCCGGCTGTCGGGATCGGCCACGGTTGCCGATGGCACATGCGCGCTCAGTCCCGCTACACGCCCCCCCTGCACCGACGACCCCACCGTCCCATCGAGCACCGCAGACATATGCACAACAAACGCATCGATCTCCGCACGCCCATCGGTCTCCGACCAATCGACCCTGCCCCCCGGCGGCCGCCCGATGCGCTGCAGCAGGTCAGTCCCCTGCAACAACGCATCGATATGCGCGGGCGACAGCAGCAGCCCGCCCCGCTGTGCCGCCACCAGGCAGTCTTCCATGACATGCGCGACCCGCACGCCGCCATCGAGTCCCACGATGCGCGCCGCGCCCTTGAGCGAATGCGCGGCGCGCATGCACGCTTCGAGGTGATCCGCCGCCACGGGGTCGCGTTCGAGCGCGAGCACGCCGGCATTGAGGACCTCCGCCTGCGAGTCGGCCTCGAGCGCGAACAGCTCGAGCATCGACGCATCGCGTAGCTGTTCGGGATTCATGACAGGCTCCGTGCGAGGGCCTGGCGCAGCATCGCCGCGTTCAGCAGACCGACGGTGCGGCCATCGTGGTCGAACAGCGCCTCCGTATAGTGGGACGATGCGCGCGCGAGCGTCGCGGGCAATGGCAACAGCGCGTTATCGGGCACGCCGTGCACGCCGGCGACTTCATCGACGGGCAGCGCCAGTGCCTGGCGTCCCTGCCCGAGGATCAGAAAGCGGGCCCCGCGCACGGCCTGCGCGTCGCCATCGGCGCTGAAGTCGCCCGTGGCGCCGTTGACGTCGAACAGCAGCGCGAGCGACAGGCAGGGCAACAGCGCGCCACGCACGGGCGCCACGCCGAGCAGTGCCGCATGCCGCCGATGCGGCAGCGAATGGACGCGGCTCGGCGCGGTAACTTCGCCGAGGACGACGGTCGGCAACGCCAGCCATTCGTCGCCGACACGGAACACGAGGCACGAGCGGCCACGCGCATGGGCGGTACGGTGGGCCTCGGTGGCGGCTTCCAGCTGGGCCATGTCGATGGGCGCGTCAACGGACAGCGCATCGAGCAGCGCAACGGCTGCGTTGGCATAGACGGGGCAATTGCGGCAGCGTACGTACTTGACGAGCTCGGGGCAGCTCCGGTCGCCGGTCTCGCCGATCCGGCGCCAGCAATCGTCGATGGCGCCGGCGCTTTCGTCGAGCACCAGGGGGGCGTCGATCGTACGCGCGACGAGCCCGGCGCCCGTGTCGGCACCAACGCCACTCGGCCTGGCTGCTACGTTGGCCTCGGCGGGCCCGTGGGGCGCGGAGGGCTTAGCCATGGTTCATGCGTGCATGCCGCTGGGCGCGCTGCCGCAGGCGCATGGCCCCCGGTGCGTCGCCCACGCTTTCCAGCAAGGCGGCGAGATGATAGAGCGCTTCCTCGTGGCCCGGGTCGAGGTAGACCGCCTTGCGATAGGCGGCCTGCGCATCCGACGTACGCGCGGCCGCGTCGTGCAGCACGCCGAGCAGGCACCATCCGTCGGCCGACTGGCCGTGTGCGTCCAGATAGTCGAGGCAGGCGGCCGTAGCCTCGGCCAGCTCGCCACGGTCCGCGCGCGCGGCGATGGCGGCCAGCGCGGACCGCCGTTCCGCCTCCTCGCCCTTGTCGTCGGCAACGTCTCGCGCGGCACCGTCCCTTGCTCTTTTCGCGAGCCCGCTGCCGCCAATGCCCGCGCCATCCGCGCGACCATCCCCCTGCGCGTCCGGGCGCCGCGCCCGGACCGTCGTCCGCGCGGGCGGCGGCAAGGCCGCGCGCGGCGGCGCGTGCTGGACCGGTGGCCAAATCGCGGCGCTCGCGGCAATCGGATCCGCCGCCGGCACCGGATGAAACGCAAACGCCAGCGGCACCCCCGTGCTGCGCAGCCCTTCACGCGTCAGCAGGCTCGCCTCCGCCGGACCGACGAAGATCATGCCGTCCGCCTCCGTCAGGCGCGTCAGCGTGCGAACCGCGCGGCGCTGCGTCTCGGCGTCGAAATAGATCAGCAGATTGCGGCACAACACGAAGTGATAGGGCAGCTCGTTGGCGAGCAGCAGCGGGTCCACGAGATTGCCGCGCAGCAGTCGCACCTGCGCACGCACGCGCGAATCGATCTGATAGCTGCCGTGCACCGCCCCGGGCGCGATCGAGAAATGCCGTTCGCGATAATCGAGCGGCCCGCTCCGGAACGCGTTGGGGCCATAAATGCCAATGCGCGCGCGCTCCAGCGAACGCGCGCTGATATCGATCGCATCCACGCGAAAGCGGTCGGCCGGAATCCCGGCGTCGAGCAGCGCCATCGCAATGGAGTACGGTTCCTCGCCCGTCGAGCACGGCACGCTGAGCACGCGTAACAGCGGCACCCCGCCCGGCCCCTCGGCCGGCAGGCCGAACACGCGCTGCGCGGCCGCGCGGGCGAGCGCCAGCAGCGCCTCGCGATGGCGGAAGAACCAGGTCTCGGGGACGATCACGGCCTCGATCAGCGCCTGAAGCTCGTTGGGCGCGGCGTGCAGCACGTTCCAGTAGGCGGCGATATCCTCCACGCCCACCGCCAGCTGACGATCGCGCACCGCGCGCGCCACCGCGCCGGCGCCGATGGTCTCGGCATCGAGCCCGATCCGCTCCTTGAGCAGCAGCGCGATATGCGTGGCGTCCGGAATGGCGTTGATCATGGATGACTCACGGCGAGATCCCGGGCGGCATTGCTCTCGGGGTACAGCAGCGCGCGCACATCGTCCGGCAGCAGCGCCGGCACGGTAATCCATTGCACGAGCCCGCGCGCGTCATGCCGCACGGGGCCAAGGTAGCGCGCCGTACCGGGATCGATGCCGCCATCGACGAACGAATCTTCCTCGCAGCGCAGCGTCTCCGTCGCGTATTCGAGCCGCAGGCCGAGCAACTGCGCGGGACGATCGTCGCCCGCATGCGCCGGACGATAGTGGACGAGCACGGTCCGCGAACTCGTGCGCGGCACCACGGGCGTCCCGACGGCCAGCGCGGAGATATCGATGACCGGCACCGGCTTGCCATGCCGGACCATCAGTCCCGCGACCCACGCCGGCGCGCCGGGAATCTGCTTCAGCGCGGTCAGCGGCAGCACCTCGGCGATCTCGGCGGTGTCGAGCGCGTAATGATCGCTACCGATGCGGAACAGCAGGAACAATTTCATCGCGGGCGACAATGCCGCTCAGACCTTGAAGCGGGACACGCCGCTGCGCAGTTCGTTGGCCGTGAGCGTGAGCTCGTCGATCGCCTGGCTGGACTGGCGCAGCGACTCGACGGTCTGCTGCGCGGCCTCCGACAGCTGCATCAGCGCCTGGTTGATCTGCTCGGCACCGCCGGCCTGCGCCTGCATGCCTTCGTTGACCATCTGGACGCGCGGCGCCAGCGACTGGATCTGGCCGATGATCTGCGACAGCTGGTCGCCGACCTGCGTCACCTCCGACATGCCACGGCGCACTTCTTCCGAGAACTTGTCCATGCCCATCACGCCCGCGGCCACGGCCGACTGGATCTCGCGCACCATCTGCTCGATGTCGTAGGTCGCGACAGCGGTCTGGTCGGCCAGGCGCCGGATCTCGGTGGCCACGACAGAGAAGCCGCGGCCGTACTCGCCGGCCTTCTCGGCCTCGATCGCCGCGTTCAGGGAGAGCAGGTTGGTCTGGTCGGCCACGCGGGCGATGGTCGTCACCACCTGATTGATATTGCCGGCCTTCTCGTTGAGCGTGGCCAGACGGGAATTGACCGAACCGGCGGCGTCCATCACATGGTGCATGGTGGTTTCCATGCGCGACAGGCCCACCTGACCCGTACCGGCCAGCCCCGCGGTCTGCTCGGCGGCGTGCGATACCTCGCTGATCGTGCGAACGAGGTCGCGCGCGGTGGCCGAGATTTCGCGCGAGGTCGCGCCGATCTGCGTGGTCGTGGCGGCCGTCTCGGTCGCGGTGGCCTGCTGCTGCCGCGCGGTGGCGGCAATCTCGTTGACCGAGGTCGTGACCTGGATGGCCGAGCGCTGGGCCTGGCCGACCAGCCCCGTCAGTTCGCCGGACATCTGATTGAAGCCTTCCTCGACGGCAAGGAATTCGTCGCGGCGGGCCAGCGCCATGCGCTGGCGCAGGTCGCCGCCGCGCATGGTCGCCAGCAGCGAGACGATGGTCCGCATCGGGACGGTGATCGCACGCAGCAGCAGATAGCCGCAGACGGCCGCGGCCAGCACGGCGATGGCCAGCGCCACCTCGATGCTGATCTTGGCCGCGTCCACGGCGCTGACGATGCTCGCCGCCGCCCGGTCGTTTACCGCGGTGTTGTCGTCCACGAGTTGCTGCAGCAGCTTGCGGCCATCGAACCAGAGGTCGTGGGCGGTGCCGCGCAGCGCGGCTTCGGCCGTGGCGGTGTCCTTCCACCGCAGCGGATCCATATAGGGGAGGGCGGCCTGATCGTATTTGGCCCGCACCTGCTTGAAGGCCTCGAAGCGCGCGCGGTCTTCCTCGCGCGCGATGGAGGCCTCATACATTTGTTCCAAACGATCGAAACGCTGGATCGCGTCCTTGGTCTGCGCCAGCAGCCGGCCGCGCTGGCCTTCATCGGCGGCGGTCACGGTCTGCCACGCCAGCACGTAGATCTCGCCCCAGACGCCGCGCAGGCCGGCGCTGTAGGTCAGGCCCGGCAGCGCGTCGGTACGCATGACGGTGGTCTCGTGCTCGATCTTGCTCAGCCGGTTGTACGACACCACGGCCATCAGCGTCATGACCAGCAAAATAAAGGTAAAGCTCGCCAGGATGCGCGTTCGGATGGTCCAGTGCTTCACGATGATGCTCTTGTTATGAGATGTCATATCCCCGGCCGGCGCGTAACCATTCCGACCGGAGGGACGTTGCGGCGTAGGGTACGCGAAGCCCCAACCCATTTCAACGACGCCCGCAAGCCGCCTTGCGGCGACGTTGCGCGGTTGCGCCGCCGATTTGAGACGCTTGATTTTTCCATGGTTTTCGTCACACTTGCCAAATAGCTGAAGCGCGCACAATGTCATTCACAACAGATAGGGCAGGAATGGTGGCCAAGTCGGAGGCAAAGGCGACTGGCGCCTTGCCGCCGGCGGACCTCGATCCGCTGACCGGCGTGGTCGCCCGCCAGGCATTCTTGAAGCGGCTGGAAACGCGTCTGCAGACGGACGCGACGCCCCGTTTCGCCTTGCTGCTTGTGGGGATCGACGACTTTCGCGCGTTCAACGACATGCATGGCCACGCCGAAGGCGACCTGATTCTCCAGCACGTGGCCCGTCGTCTCAAGGATGCCTCGCCGCGCGATGCGGTGATCGGCCGCGTCGGCGGCGACGAATTCGGCGTCCTGCTGACGTCCATTTCCGACCCCACTCTGGTGCGCCACGTCAGTGCCGCGATCCAGTCGATGCTGTCCGCCCCGTATGAAATGGCCGGTCGCCGCCATCATGTGCTGGCCAGCGTCGGCGCGTGCGTGCTGCCGGCCGGCGGGGATACCGCTTCCGACGTGCTGGCCGCCTCCAGCCTGGCGCTCGCGCGCGCCAAGCACGATGGCGGCCGGACGATCCGTTTCTTCAAGCCGCAGATGCGCACGGACGTGACGACGCGCCTGTCGCTGGTCCAGGCCCTGCGCGAGGCCTATGCCCAGCGGCAGTTCGAGCTGCTGTACCAGCCCCAGGTCGATCTGCGCGACGGGCGGGTGCTCGGTGCCGAGGCGCTCATGCGCTGGCGCCATCCGACGCTCGGCCTGCTCACGCCGGCCGCGTTTATCGACGCGCTGGCCGCCAGCAGCGTCGCCAGCGACGTCGGCATGTGGCTGCTCCATACGGCCTGCGCGCAGGCGCGGGCGTGGTCGCTCCAGTTCGGCGAGGAAGCGCCGCGCGTCGCCATCAACCTGTTTGCCGCCCAGCTGGCCGAAAGCCGGCTGCTGACCGAAGTCCGGCACGTGCTGCGCGCGCTCGAGCTGCCGCCCTCGCTGCTCGAGATCGAGATTACCGAAACGATCGCGCTCCAGCAGGGGGACGACGTTTCCGACCAGCTCCAGGCGCTGCGCCGCGACGGCGTGACGCTGACCTGCGACGACTTCGGGACGGGCTACGCCTCGCTGTCGTTCCTCAAGTCGTTTCCCGTGGACCGGCTCAAGATCGACCAGTCCTTTATCCGCAACGTCGTCGATGACGGCGTGGACGCCGCGATCGTCAATTCCGTCATCACGGTCGGCAACAGCCTGGGCATCGGCGTGGTGGCCGAAGGCGTGGAGACCGCGGGCCAGCGCGACTTCCTGCTCGCGAACGGTTGCTACGAGGCGCAGGGCTACCTGTATGGCCGGCCGATGGCGCCGGATCGCCTGACCGATTTCCTGCGCAACCAGCCGCGCTGAACGTCGCGCCCCCCTCGCTTCTCCCCCGGTTGGTGCGGCGCAGCAGTAGCCCTCGAATGGCTCTCCGACTGCAAGACTTGTTTCCGTGTGCGTCCGCCTGCGGGGACGCTGTCCGCCGTCGCCGCCCGGGCAGCCGCCCGCCGCCGGCCTTGGCGGGAAGGATGCCCCGCCGGCGTGCGGGCACGGGGAAATACGTGCTTACAAAGTCCTCCCGCGCCGTTGCGCGCCGCGCCCCGTTCCGCATATAGGGTGACAATACGACTGCCGCCTCCGGTGCGGACTCCCTGAACAAGACCGAAGCAATGCGCCCCTTTTCTATCTCCATCGATCCCCAGCGACCGAAGCGTCCGAAGCTTGCGACCTCGTGGCGGCTTGCGCCCGTGGTGCTGGCCAGCGTGATCGCGGCCTCGGCCGGCGCGCAGGGGTACGGTCAGGGAGGCTATGGGTACCCACCGGGGCAGGGCGGACAGGATTATGGCCAGCCCGTCGATCCCTCGGGCAATCCGCTCGGCGATCCCGGCAACGCGGCGCTGGGCGCCGACCCCTCGTCGCGGGTGGCCACGCTGACCGATGTCGGCGGCAACGTCAGCTTTGCGCCGGCGGGCTCCGACACCTGGGCGGCGACGGGGCTCAACCGCCCCGTGACCACGGGCGACCGGTTGTGGGTCGATCCCGGTGGCCGGGCGGAACTCCATGCGGGCTCGACGGCGGTGCGGCTGGCCGGGGCGACCGCGGTGTCCGTCCTCAATCTCGATGACGACACCACGCAGGTCAAGCTCACGCAGGGCACGCTGCAGTTGCGCGTGCGCGCGCTGCCGCAGGGACAGACCGTCGAGGTCGATACGCCGAACCTGGCATTCGTGCCGAGCGAGCCGGGCGACTACCGGCTGGATGTCGCGCCCGATGGCAGCACCACGACGGTCACGATGCGGCATGGCCGCGCCGTGCTCTATGGCGACAGCCGCTCCACCGAACTCGAGCGCGGCGAGCGTGTGCGGTTCGCCGGAACCGATCTGGCCGACGCCGGCGCGGGCAATCTTGCGCCGACCGATGCGTTCGACCGCTGGACCGCGGACCGCGATGCGCGCGAAGACCGGTCGGTGGCGGCGCAGTATGTCCCGCGCGACATGACCGGGTATACGGCGCTCGACGATTACGGCGACTGGCAGCAGGACGCCGACTATGGCGCGGTCTGGTTCCCGCGCGCGGTGTCGCCGGGATGGGCGCCGTATAGCGTGGGGCAGTGGGCATGGGTGGCGCCCTGGGGCTGGACGTGGGTCGATGATGCGCCATGGGGGTTTGCGCCGTCGCATTATGGGCGTTGGGCGCATGTGGGCAATCGCTGGGGATGGGTGCCGGGGCCGGCCAACGTGCGGCCCTATTACGCGCCGGCCGTGGTCGGCTTTATCGGCAGCTCGACGCAGATCCGCATCGGCGGCGGGCCCGGCGTCGCGTGGTATCCGCTGGGGCCCGGCGAACGGTACCGGCCGATCTATCGGTCGAGTCCGACGTATCTGACGCGCATCAACTATGGGGCGCGCGACTGGAACGGGCGTGGCGATCGGGATCGCTGGTTCAACCGGGGCGTGCCCGGCGCGATCACGGGCATGCCGGCGCGCGGGTTCGTCGAAGGGCGGCCGTCCGCGCCCTATCGGGCAGGCGGGCACAACGACGAGTGGCGCCGGATTCCCGGTGGCGAGGCGCATGGCGGACCCGCGATCGCCCCGGTCAAGACGAGCCTGATCGGCGGTGCGCCGGTTCGCAATCTTCCGCCGCAGGCGCGGCAGACGTTCGATCGCGAGGCCATCGCGGCGCGGGCGCCGGGGTTTGTCCGGAGCGACGACCTCGCGCGGCGGTTTGCGCGGGAAGGCGGCACGGCGGGCGCCGGTCCGGCATGGCGCGGGCCGCAGGTGCCCGATGCACGGCAGCCGGGCCGCTCGCCGCAGCCCGTGGCGTCGTATTCGGATGTGCGGGTCAGTCAGGCGGCGCAGCATCCGCGCGACCGGCAGTCGTGGCAGCAAGGGCAGCCGGGCCGATCGGGGCAGCCGCAGGGTTTCGTTTCGGCGCCCGGTGCGGCGGACAACGGCCGCACCTACTCGACGCGGCCGGACCAGATGCGAGGCTTGCCGGCCGAGGCACAGCGCCAGCAACAGGCATTGCAGCGGCAGCAGTTCGAGCAGCAACGGCAGTTGCAGGAGCAGCAGCGGCAGGGGCCGGATTTCCAGCGGCAGCAGCAACAGGCATTGCAGCGGCAGCAGTTCGAGCAGCAACGGCAGTTGCAGGAGCAGCAGCGGCAGGGACCGGATTTCCAGCGGCAGCAGCAACAGGCATTGCAGCGGCAGCAGTTCGAACAGCAACGGCAGTTGCAGGAGCAGCAGCGGCAGGGATCGGACTTCCAGCGGCAGCAGCAACAGGCGTTGCAACGGCAGCAGATGGAACAGCAACGCCAGCTCGGCGAGCAGCAGGCGGCGGGCGACCGCGCGCGACAGGATCAGCAGCGGGCATTTACCCAGCAGCGGCAGCAGCAGGATGAACAGCGGGCGGCCATGCAACGGGCCCAGATGGAGCAGCAGCGCGCGCAGGACATGCAGCGGCAGCAGCAGGACCAGCAGCGGGCGGCGATGCAACGCGCGCAGATGGATCAGCAACGGGCGCAGGACATGCAACGTCAGCAGCAGGACCAGCAAAGGGCGGCGATGCAGCGCGCGCAGCAGGAGCAGCAACGCGCGCAGGACATGCAGCGGCAGCAGCAGGATCAGCAGCGGGCGGCCATGCAGCGGGCTCAGCAGGAACAGCAACGGGCGTTCGAGCAGCAGCGGCAGCAGCAGGATCAGCAGCGGCAGGCGATGCAACGCGCGCAGCAGGAACAGCAGCGCGCGCAGATGGAGCAGCAGCGGCAACAGTCGATGCAGCGCCAGCAGATGGAACAGCAACGCCAGGCGCAGGAGCAGCAACGGCAGGCATTCGAGCAGCAGCGTCAGCAACAACAGCATCAGCAGCAGCAACAACAGCAGCAACAGCGTCAGTTCCAGCAGCAGCGCGGCCAACAGGCCCGCAACGAAGACCGTCGCTGACGGAGAGGCGCGCTCAGCGCCTCGGGGCGCTGGCCAGCGGCTTGCTCCCCTCTCCGTCAGGGAGAGGGGCCGGCGGAGTCGGCACCCAGGGCACCGCGTTCACCGCGGCAAAGATCGCGAGCCCCAACACCAGCGCCGCGAAAAACGCCCCGAGCTCGCCATGCCATAGCGTCAGCGTCAAATACCCGAGCAACCCGATCACCGCCACCCGCGACACGGCCGCGATGACCGACCATCCCAGTCGCCGCGCGCCCTGCGAAGCGAAATACAACGCCAGCCCAAGCCCGAAGAGCCCATACGCGGGCGCCACCGCCCGCAGATACGCCGCGCCCATCCGGATCGCCTCCTCGTCCTGCGTGAAGAGCGAGAGCCATGCCGCCGGCCAGATCGCCGCGGCAAGGCCGATCAGCTCGCACAACCCGGCGGCGACCAACGCGCCCGTCCATGCCACCCGCCGCGCCCGCGCATGCTGCCCGGCGCCCGTGTTCATGCCGACCATCGCCACCATCCCGGCCCCGAAGCCAAAGATCAGCGGCACCAGCAGATACTCGAGCCGGATACCGAGCCCGAAGCCCGCCAGCGCATGCGGCCCGTGCATCCCGATCATCGCCGTGGCGGTGATCACGGACAGATTGATCATCAGGCTGTTCACCGCGGCATAGATGCCCACGCCGAGAATCTCGGCAAACATCGACCACCGCAGCCGATGCGCGAACGACAGCCGGATGCCGCCATATCCGCGCAGCAGCGCCACCAGCAGCACCACGAATCCCACCGCGTAATAGCAAACGAGCGCCAGCCCGGCCCCGGCGATCCCCATCGGCGGAATCGGCCCGGCGCCAAAGATCAGCACCGGCGATGCCACCACGAGGACCAGCACGCCACCGGTGACCACGGCAGCGGGTAGCAGCATGTTTCCGGTGCCGCGCAGAATGCTCGCGAACGCATTGAGCAGCCAGAGGAAGGTGGTGCCCAGAAACACCGCGTTGGAGTAGGTGACCGCCGCCGCCAGCGTGCTGTCGCGCCCGCCCAGCGCCCGATAGATATAGGGCCCGAGTCCCAGCATGGCCACGCTCAGCACCACGCCGAACACGATCCCGATCACCGTCGCATGGAGGGCAAGCGCCTCGGCCTCCGCGTGCCGCCCGGCCCCCAGCGCCCGGGCGATGGCCGAGGAAATCGCGCCGCCGACCGCGCCGGCGGACAGCATCTGCATGGCCATGACCAGCGGCACGACCAGCGCCGCCCCGGCCAGCGCGGGCACGCCCAGTTGACCGACGTAATAACTCTCGAGGAAGTTCGCGGCCGCCTGTGCGAGCATGACGACGATATTGGGCGCCGCCAGCCGCAACAGCGTCGGCAGGATCGGATCGTTGAGCAGACGCTTTGCCCGCGCGGTCTGGCGGGGCGCGGCGGTGGCCGGGGCGGCGGCGGGTGATGGCTCAGTCATGCTGCGTATCGGAATGCGATTCCGTGTGGGAAACACCGAAACACGGTGCGAATGCGCGAGATTCTATAGTGGCGCCTGAAATCCTGCTTGGCGCGGTTGCAGGATGGATTGCAGTGCAGTACATTGTTCCGCAATACAAAGACAATTCGGAGACCCGACATGCCCGAGGCAAACCATGCGAAACCCGCGGTGAGCGCCCAGTTCTGTTTCGATTTCGGCAGTCCCAATGCCTATCTGTCGCACAAGGTGCTCCCCCGCATCGCGGCGCGCACGGGCGTTCCGTTCGAGTACGTGCCGGTGCTGCTCGGCGGTCTGTTCCGCCTGACCGGCAACCGCTCGCCCGCGGAAGCGTTCGCGGGCATCAAGAACAAGCAGGAGTACGGCCGGCTGGAAGTCCGCCGCTTTGTTGCGCGCCACGGGCTCGATGCCTACCGCCCGAATCCGCATTTCCCCGTCAATACGCTGCAACTGATGCGCGGCGCGGTGGCCACGCGCATTGACGACAAGTCGGATGGGACCTTCGCGCGCTATGTGGACGCGATCTTCAAGGCGATGTGGGAAGACGGGAAGAAGATGGACGACCCCGCGATCTTCGCGGCCACGCTCGGCGAAGCCGGCTTCGATCCCGAGGCCTTTGTCGCGCGTATCGGTCAGGCCGACGTCAAGCAGACGCTGATCGACAACACGCAGGCCGCGTTCGACCGCGGCGCGTTTGGCTCGCCGACATTCTTCGTCAATGACGAGATGTGGTTCGGCAAGGATGCGCTGCCCGCGGTCGAAGAAGAGATCCTGCGTGTGAAGGGCTGACGCTTACTGTTTCCGCGCCTGCCAGAACACCACGCGTCGCTGCAACGCGCGCACGATCTCCGCACCCGTGAGTCCCGTGACCGCGAGCAGAATCACGCCCGCGAACATCGTGGCCAGACTCATGCTGACCGAGGACGAGGCGATCAGATAGCCAAGCCCCTTCTGCGCGGACAGGAACTCGCCCACCACCGCGCCGATCAATGCGAGCGACACGCCGATCTGCAACCCGGCAAAGATATCGCCGAGCGCGGCCGGCAGTTTCACGTGCCATAGCAGGAACCATCGCGACGCGCTGAACGCGCGGCACGCTTCGAGCAGTTCCGGATCGGTGCGCCGGATACCGTTGACCGTGTTCACGAACAGCGGAAAGAAGCAGACCAGCGCGACGAGCACGATCTTCGACGCGGCCCCGAAGCCGAACCAGACCAGGATGATCGGTCCGAGCGCGACCTTCGGCGTGGCCTGCAGGCCGACCAGCACCGGGTAGACGAAGCGTTCGAACGTCTCCGACTCGGCGAGCAACGCCCCGAGCGCGATAGCCAGTGCACAGCCGATGGCATAGCCGCTGAACGTATTGACGAGCGTGGCCCAGATATGCGGCCACAGGCTGCCGCTGGCGAAGCCCGCCGACAGCGCGTCGAAGACGGCCGATGGCGGCGGCAGCAGGTAGTCGGGAATCTGCCAGATGCGTACGGCCAGATGCCAGACGAGGAGCAGTACGCCGAGGCTGATCAGCGGGTAGAGCGGTGCCGGCAGCAGTCTAGATCGGCGAGGCATTGAAGTGTCTCCGCAGGTGTTGGGTCAGCGCCGTGAACGCGGGCGTATCGAAGGTATCGAGCGTCCGCGGGCGGGGCAGGTCGATCTGCAGCGATTCCACGATGCGCCCCGGACGCGGCGACATCACGAGCACCCGGTCGGCCAGGAATACCGCTTCCGGAATGCTGTGCGTGATGAACAGCACGGACTTGCGCTGCACACTCCAGATTTCCTGCAATGCGAACGTCAGCGTCTCTCGCGAGAGCGCATCGAGCGCGGCGAACGGTTCGTCCATCAGCAGGAGGTCCGGATCGGGCAGCAGCATGCGCGCAATGCCCACGCGCTGTTGCATGCCGCCCGATAGCTCGAACGGGTATGCCTTGGCGAACTGCGCAAGCCCCACGAGTTCGAGCAGTTCGTCGGCACGGCGCCCGGCGGCGCGAAGATCGAGCCGCTGCGTGCGCGCGGGCAACAGCACGTTGTCGCGTACGGTCTTCCACGGCAGCAGGTTCGGCTTCTGGAACACCACGCCCGCGCGGCGGCTCGGTCCCTCGATGGGTTTGCCGTGCAGGTGGAGCGTGCCCGTGCTGGCCGGCATCAGGCCCGCCGCCAGCCGCAGCAGTGTGGACTTGCCGCAGCCCGACGGACCGAGCAGTGCCACGAATTCCCCGTCGCCGATTGCGAGGTCGATGTCCTTGAGCGCTTCGGTTTCGCCGCTGCGGGTGGGGTAGGTCAGGCCGACGTGCCGCGCGTCGAGCGCGGGAGACGCAACGGGCGACATGACAGGCAACGCCGCGGTCATGCCTGTTTGCCCGTTGTCACGGCATCCGCGAGGAATGCCAGCACCGCTTCCCACGACTGCGCGCTCGCCCGCGCATTCGCTTCCGCCGTACCGCCGCCATCGAGCAGCAGGCCCGCCACCGGATGGGGCTTGGCAATCAGCGTCGCCGGCAGTTGCGGCACCCCGATCGCATGCCCCGCGCCCGTGCCGACCACATGCTTCACGGGCCAGCGCGCGCCGTGCTCGCGCAGCGTGCGTTCCACCTGCTCGCTATACAGCGTGGACGGCCAGAAACCGTCGTCGGTGCCGGAGATCAGCAGCACCGGCCCACGAATCTGTTCGACCGGAATCCGCGCGGCCGCGACGAAGTCCGCGTTCCGCAATACCGTGTGGAATGCGGCCGCCTGCCGGACCGGCTGCCCCGGCGCGGCGGGCGCGTCGAATGCCGACCAGTCGGCATCGGGATTGCCGCGCCAGACATTGGGCAACGGCTCGCCGCGCCAGGTCCATGCCGTGGCGTCGCGCGGCGCACCGGGCTTGCCCGCGCGCAACGTGCCGTTGACGACGGCGCTCGGCACATAGGCGATGACCGCCGAGACGAGTTCCGGAAAGCGCGCGCCGAGCAGCAGCACGAGCTCGCCGCCGCGCGAGACGCCCGATACCGCGACGAAGCCATTGGCCGGCTTCAGCGTCGCGTGCATCCATTGCAGCGCGCTTTCGAAATACTCGAGCGGGGTGTCGTCGATATGGTCGGGACGTCCCGGTGCCTTGAAATATCCGAGCGCAAGCGCCGTGTAACCGCGCGCCGCGTAGAGGGCCGCGCGCTGCTCGTGCATGCCGCCGCCGGACCCCGCCAGCACGAGCACGGCCGGATGCGGGCCGTCGCCCGCCGGCGTATAGAGCGTGCCGGTCAGGAGCGTGCCGGTCAGGCCCGCCTCGCGGACTGGGCGCAGTGCGACGCCCGGCCCAAGAAAGCGCAGCGTGTACGTGGCCGATGCCCGCGCGCCGTGCTCGCCCGTGGCGGACAGCACGATCTCCAGCGGGTTCACGTCCTCGCTCAGTTGAGGCCGTACGGGCGCCTGCGTGCGCTGCATGGCCCAGACCGGGGCGGTGGCATCCGCGATGCGCCAGTCTCCGGCGATCGGAATGACGCGCGCGATATCGATATGGCCATCGGCATCGGCGTTGAACTCGGCATGGCTCTGCCATGCGCTGCCATCGGGATGCGCGAGCGTGGCGTCCAGTGCCACGCGCTCGCCCGCGCGAAAGCCGCGCACGACGATCTCGCGGGGCACATCGACGAGGGCGTCGGCGGGCGTGACCGAAAGCACGGGCGTGCCGGTGGCCAGTTCGTGGATCGTTCCGCTCATTGCGCCGCCTTTGCCCGGCGCAGCAATGCCGCGCGATCGAAGTCGGTGAACGCGGGCACGAACTCGTTGCTGAAGATCTTCTGCAGCGGGACATCCGCGCTCGGATACTCGCCGGCCTTGGCCATGGCATCGATGCCGCGCTGGATGGCGGCCAGGTCGTACTGCCCCGGCACACGCGCGGCGCCGGCGGGCGTATGCAGGACGCGCTTGAGGCGGCGGCTCAGCAGTTCGGTGGCCTCGGCGAGATTCTTCGCTTCATCGCCGGCGGGCCTGGCCTCGGGGTTGTGCTTCCAGAAGGCCTTGACGCAGAACGTCGGGTTCGCCTCGCACACGAGTTGCGCCTGCGTATAGGCGCGGCCGAAGCGCCGTACGAGATCGGGCTGGTCGCGCAGCGTGTCCACGTGGGCGATAAAGCCATTGCCGGCGGTTTCCTGGAATACCGGCGGATAGGCGATGCGGCGGATCTTCACGCCCGAGAACTCGAGCTGGTCGTCCCAGCTGCTGTTGAAGTTGAGCGCATCGACCTTGTGCGTGCGCAGGGCCTGGAAGCCCGCGCCCAGCGCGCCGACGGCCACGTACTCCACGTTCTTGCCGGGTTCGAGGCCCGCCGTGCGCAGCGCCGCGCGGCCGCCGGGAATCGTGCCCCATGTGAGCGCGCCCACGCCGATCTGCTTGCCCTTGAGGTCGGCCAGCGTCTTGATGGGCGAGTCCGCCAGCACCGCGAACTCCATCGTGTTGCCGGGCACGCCGTTGTAGAAATAGCGCAGGGGCAGCGGATCCTTGCCCGAGAAATAGCTGGCGATCACGGGTTCGGAGGTCGGATAGCCGAACGTCACGCGCTTGCCGGCCACCTGCGGCAGCAGCGCGCCCGCGCCCTGGAACACGATGGTCTTGACGCTGAGGTTGGCCTCCTTGAACAGTCCGAGCTCCTCGGCGGCCGCGTAGGGCGCGCCGTCGTGCACGGCGGGCGGAATGGCCAGCGCGACGGTCACCTCGTCGAGCGCGAACGCGGGCGCCGCGCACGCGGCAAGAAGAGAGAAGGCCACGGCGCGAGCCGCCGGGTGCTGGAAAGACATCGGAATACTCCTGCGGTTAATGATGGGCGTGCTCGCCGCCAAGGCGCTGCAAGGCATCCTCGGTCAGTGCGCGCCGGTCGATCTTCTGCGTGGCCGCGAGCGGCAGCGCATCCACGAACCAGATGCGTCGCGGATGCTCGTAGGCGGCCAGCTGGGTCAGCGAGAACGCCTTGAGTTCGTCTTCGCTGGGGACGGCATGGCCCGGGCGCGGCACGACGAATGCCACGGGCTTGGTGCCCTTGATGTCGTCCGGCACCGGCACCACGCTGGCCTGCTGCACGGCCGGATGACGCTCGAGCGCTTTCTCGATTTCGCCGGGATACAGGTTCTCGCCACCGCTCACGAACATGTCGTCGCGGCGGCCGACGAACGTGTAGAACCCGTTGGCATCGCGACGGAACACATCGCCGGTCACGTAATAGCCGTCGGGCGTGAATGGCGACAGCTCGGGACGCTGGTGGTAGCCGAGCATCAGGCCCGGACTCTTCAGTTCGAGCACGCCTTCCTCCGCGGCCTGGCCTTGCGCGTCGACCAGCCGCATCTGCACGGCCGGATGCGCGGCACCGACCGATTGGGTGGGTGTGGGCAGGCCGTCGGGGTGCGGACCGAACACGACCGGACCGCCTTCGGTGGTGCCGAACGCGTTGATCACGCGCGCATTGGGCAGCAGCTTGTGAATCTGTTCGAGCAGGCTGGGGCTCACGGGCGCGGAGCCCATGCGCACCACGCGCACGCTGCCGAGGTCCGTCTGCGCGAGCAGTTCGCGCTCGCGCAGCATCATTGCGATCATCGGCGGCACGGCCGTGAGCCAAGTGCAGCGATAGCGGGCGATCGCGCGGATATACGCGGCCGCCTGGAACTGCGGCAGCAATACGGCCGGCGCATGGCTCGCGAGCGTCAGCAGGATGAGCGCGAGCGCATTCATGTGGTACAGCGGGGCGGCAATCAGTACGCGTTCGTCGGCCAGCGGCGTGGCCGCCTGGCGTGTGCGTACGACCCAGCGATGGGACGCATGGCTCAGCAGGACACCCTTGGGACGTCCCGTGGAGCCGGACGTATAGAGAATGAGCGCAAGATCCCGCTCGCCGGGCTCGAATGCCTCGAATGGCTCGGCATTCGGTTGCGCGACGGCCAGGGCGGCGAACGCCGCCGAGCCGAACACGAGGTGCGGCAGGGCGGCGGGCACCTGCGGCGCGCGCGCGGCGTCGCACAGCACGAGGCGCGCGCCGCTGTCGGCCAGGATGTACTCGACGATCGTGGCCGGCAGCTTGAAGTTGACGGGCACCGCCACGAGCCCCGCACGGACGATGCCGAGCAGCGAGACGACGTAATCCACCGCGTTCACGCCGAGCAGCGCCACGCGATCGCCGGGCACGAGCCCGCGCGCGAGCAGCCCGCGCGCCATGGCATCGGCACGCGTGTCGATCTCGCCGAAGCTATGCTCGGTGGCATGGCCTTCCAGATCGAGGCCCACGATCGCGATGGCGGCACGGTCGAAACCTCGATCGATGATCCGACCGAGGTTTCGACTGACGTTCGGGCTGGAATCAGGGCTGAAACTCGAGCGCTCGTCCATGATCGTATCCGTGTCCGGTCAGGCGGCAGGCGTCGAATAGACGCCGCGGCCGCTGGCCACGAGCCGTCCTTCGGCGTCGAACACGCTCGCCTCCGCGACGGAGACCTGGCGGCCGGTCTTGATGACCTTGCCGACGACCTTGAGGTCGCCGCGCGCGGCACGGTGGTAGTCCACGCGCAGGTCGATCGTCGGCACGCCCTTGCCGGTGTGCGAGACGAGCGCCCAGTCCGCGCCGAGGTCCACCAGCGCGGCAAGAATGCCGCCATGGATATAGCCGCCCTCGACGTTGACGACCCATTCGTCGCGGAACTTCGCGGTGATGGTGATCTCGCCGTCGGCGACGTTCTGGACTTCGAGGCCCAGCCATTGGTGATAGGGGCCGCGCAGCAGGCGTGCCTGCACGTCGGCGGCGGTCGGAAGGGTGGTGTTTTCGGACATGATCGGGGGTATGGGAAGTAAGAGGGAATCAGGCGTGACGCTCAGGGCGTGACAATCACCTTGCCGAGCACGGCGCGATCGCGAATCAGCGCGAGGCCGTCGGCGGCACCGGTGAGCGGTACCACGCTGTCGATGACCGGATCGAGCTTGCCTTCGGCCACCAGCGCGAGCAGCGCCTTGAGGTTGTCGTCGTAGAAGCTGTTCGAGCCCTTGATGTTCAGCTCGAAGCTCCATACGTAGCGCAGATCTTCCTTCGGGTCGTGCCCCGCGGTGGCGCCGCACACGAGCAGCGTGCCGCCGCGCTTGAGGCTCTTGATCGACGGCAGCCACGTGTCGCCGCCCGTGAAGTTCACCACGACATCGACGCCGCCGTCGAAGTTGCGGCGCTGCGGCTTGCCGTAGCGCTCGATGACCCATTTGCCGAAATCGACTTCGCGGTAGTTGACGACATGGTCCGCGCCGATCGCCTTGAGCTTTTCGCCTTTCTCGTCGCTGCCGGCCGCGGCAATGACTTCCGCACCGAGCATCTTGGCCAGCAGCACCGTCGCCGTGCCGACACCACCGCTCGCGCCGAGGACGAGCACCTTGTCGCCGGCCTTGACCGTGTTGTGCGTGATCAGCATGCGGTGCGCGGTGCCGTAAGCCACCGGCAGCGCGGCGGCCTGCTCGAACGTCACGTTCTCGGGCAGCGCGATCAGCTGTTTGGCATCGACCCGCGCGTACTCGGCCATGCCGCCGTCGACCATCTCGCCCATCAGGCCCACGCCGGGCTTCAGCGGATTGACGAGCACGCGATGGCCGATCTTCCAGCCGGACACGCCCTCACCGATCTCGGTGATCGTGCCGGCGAGGTCCAGCCCGATCACGACGGGCAGCGGCACCTTGATGCCGGGCATGCCCTGCACGGTGAATACGTCGTGATAGTTGAACGAGGACGCGCCGACGCGGATCACGACGTGACCTTCGCCTGCCGTGGGAACGGGCTTGTCGCTGACGACGCGGAGTTGATCGAGGGTACCGTGCGCATCGAGAACGAGCGCCTGCATGGTTTGGCTCACGGGATGTTCCTTGCTTGGGGGAAGAAAAAAGGGGGGGCGAATCTATCCAATTACTTGAGCGTCTTCGACTGCTCGTACGGACCGCGCGCGAACAGGTCGTCCTTGAGTTCGCCCTTGACCAGACCTGACTCGACGAACACCGCATGCTGGCGGCGCAGCGTATCGATATCGGCCGGCTCGAAGGCCACGCGGTTCATGTCGTTCCAGTGGCTCACGTAGACTTTGGCGTCGTCGGCGGGCAGGTTGGCCTTCTTCTGAAGGATCTGCACCACTTCGTCGCGGTTGGCGTTGCCCCACGCGAGCGTGTCGCGCAGCGCGGCGATCACGCGTGCCACCGTCTCCGGCTGCTTGTCGATGAGCTCCGTGCGCACGGCGCCCACGCCGATATACGGCACCGCATCGGACTTCGTGAGCTTCTTCCATTCGTCGGCAAACGTGCTGAGCTTGCGCACGGGCAGTTCGCTGCCGAGCTGTGCCACGGTCACGGACCGCAGCGCGGCCGCGTCCACCTGCTTCTGCACGAGGAACTGCGCAAGGCGTGACTCGTTGCCGCCGATCAGCGAGAACTCGCTGCTCTTGATCTGATAGTTGCCCGCGAGCACGGCGCTCGCGATCACGGCCACCGAGGAGCCGGCCGGCGACATGCCGATCTTCTTGCCCTTGAACTCGGCGATCGACTGGATCGGCGAGTCCTTCGGCACGACGAACTGCACGTCGGCGGGCTGCGTGGCCGCGAAGATGCGGATGGGCACGCCCGAGGCCGCGGTGCCGAACACGCCAGCCACCGGGGCACCGAACGCGAGGTCGATCGAGCCGGCCGCCAGCGCGCGCAGCGGGGCGTTCACGTCGGGAAAGTGCACGAACTCGGCCTTGATGCCGCGCTTGGCCAGAAAGTCCTTCGCTTCCAGCACGGAGCCGTAGCCCAGGCTCACGCCGCTGGTCCAGTAGCCGATCTTCACGGTGTCGGCGGCGCTTGCGGCGGCCGAAAACAGCGACAGCGCGGCAAAGGTGGCAGTAAATAGCTTGCGCATGATGGTCATCCTTGAACTTGAAGCAGAGAAGAGGTGTTGCGTGACGGGGCGGCGGACTTGCCGGATGCACCGGCCGGCGCCTTCCAGCGGAACAGCCAGCGTTCGGCGGGCTTGAGCACGCCGCCTTCGAGCAGCAGCATCAGGCCGACCAGCAGCACGGTCCACGCGAAGACCTGATCCGTCTGCACGAGGTCCGCGGCCTGGCGCAGCCGGTAACCGATGCCGCTGGAGGAACCGATGGTTTCCGCCACCAGCGAGACGCGCCAGCCGAAACCGAAGGCGAGCCGCGCGCCGGCGAAGAAGTGCGGCAGGATCGTGGGCCCGTAGATCTTGCGCAGGATCTGCAGCCGCGACATGCGGAAGCTCCGCGCCAGATCCACGTACTGCGCATCGACGGTCTTCGCGCCTTCCCACACGTTCGTGAGAATCAGCGGCATGGCGGTCATGAACACGACGAAGATGGTGGTCGCGTCCGAGATGCCGAACCAGATGATCGCGAAGATCGCCCAGATGGCCGACGACACGGTGTTGAAGACGGTGAGGATGGGCTCGAAGAAGCGCGCGAGCATCCGGCTGCCACCGAGCGCGAGCCCGAGTCCCGTGCCGATGACGGTGGCGATCAGGAAGCCCGTCAGCACGCGTCGGAACGTGGCGCCCACATCGGCCGCGAACGTATCGCTGTGCCACAGCGCGACCAGTGCGTCGGCAACCTTGGCCGGGCCCGGCAGCACGAACGACGGCACGTGCGACGCGCCCCACCACCACAGCCCAAGCACGGCGCCGACCAACAGCAGACGTTGCGCGACGAGTTGGAGCGCGCGGTTCTGGATCACGTTAGACATGGCGGCGGCTCCTTACGCGGCGGCCCGCAGCACGCGGACCTGTTCGGCGACGACCGGTGCCGTCGGAATACGGGGCCGCACGAGTGTCGCGAGATCGACGACGTCGGCGACACGCCCCGGGCGCGCGGCCAGGCGCACCACGCGGTCAGCGAGCACCACGGCCTCTTCCATATCGTGCGTGACGAAAACGACTGTCATGCGCTTGTGGTTGGGATTGCCGGCCTGAATGCGCAGCAACTCTTCATGCATCTGGCTGCGCGTATGCGGGTCGAGCTTCGAGAACGGCTCGTCCATCAGCAGCACGTCCGGCTGCACGGCGAGGCTGCGCGCCAGGGCCACGCGGCTGCGCATGCCGCCCGACAGTTCGTGCGGCCATGCGTCGGCGCGGCCATGCAGGCCCACGAGCGCGAGCATCTCGTCGGCGATGCGGTCGCGTTCGCCGCGCAGCATCGGCGAGGCTTCGAGCCCGAACGTCACGTTGTCGCGCACCGTGCGCCAGGGCAGGAGCCGGTCTTCCTGAAACATGTACGCGATGCGGCGCCAGTCCCTGACCTGCGTCGACGGCACGCCTTCCACCAGCAACTGGCCCGCATCGGGCGCGACGAGGCCCGACAGGATATTCAGCAGCGTGCTCTTGCCGCAGCCCGACGGGCCGACCAGCGCAAGGACTTCGCCGGCGTTCACGGTCAGGTCGATGTCGTCGAGGATCGTGGTTGCCCCGAAGCGCTTGGTGATGCCCGTGGCAACCAGAACGGGGGGGCTCATCGCACACCTCCGGCCACGACGAGCGGCAGATACGTCCCCGCCTGCGACAGACTTGCGTAGACCTTTTCCATCGTCTGCGTGCGGAAGGTCTCGATATGGCGGCGCGCGATCGTTTCCGCCGCGCGTTCGTCGCGATCCTCGAATGCCTTGATCATCGAGTTGTGGTCGTGACGGATCTCCGGCTTCACGCGCTGCACGTTGAAGCCGAGCGCGACCAGCCGCGACATCTCGTCCATCAGGCCCGACAGCGTGCGCAGCAGGCGCTCGTTGCCGGTGGCTTCGGCGATGGCGAGGTGGAATGCCTTGTTCGCATCCATGAAGACGTCGATGCGATGCGGCAGCGGACCGATGTGTTCGACGCGGCAGGCCGCTTCGAGCCGATGCAGCAGCTGCGTGTCGACGCGATTGACCGCCAGCCGCGCCGCCATCGGCTCGAGCTGCACGCGCAGCGCGAAGACTTCCTCGACGTCCTTCAGCGTGATGGGCGCTACCTGATAGCCCTTGCGTGGCCGCGCAAACACGAGGCGCTCGTGCGCGAGCCGGGTCAGCGCGATGCGGCAACTGTTCTTGCCGAAGCCATACGTCGCCATCAGCTCGCCCTCGGTCACCATGGACCCGGGGACGAGTCGGCACGTGAGGATGTCGCGACGAATCGCGGTGTAGGCCGCAAGACCGAGGCTGACGCTATCGGCGTCAGTCTCGCGGGATGGCGCGTGGAATTGTGGTTCGCTCATGGGTTCATTGACTCCTGTGAGCCGCTCACAGAGCTATGCAGTGACTCTCAATCAGAGAGGCAAAGCTTAAGACCGTGAACGCTGTGACCAAACGAAGCGTTTCTCAGAAGCACATGTAATGCCTGATCGTTGTGGGCTGCTCACCATTGCCGTGTGGCCGGGCGAGTTGTCTGCATGAGGCGGAGCGTCTGCCCTCAGGCCCCGCGCCAGCTCGAGGGTGGCGGACCCCCCGCATCGGGAGGGGATATGTCTGGTCTGTGAGCGGGCCAGCGTGGCGCGAGCGGGCACGATGCCGCGATCGGGCGTGCACCAGTGCCGGGAGGGCATCGCACGGAATGGTGCTGGGCTGCTCAGTAGGTTGTGCATGAATGAGGGCAGCGACCGCACATCAAAAAAGTCGCTTGACAATATATCGTGTGCGATATAAATTTCGCTCCATGCCCAGTGACCAACGGAAACCCACGATGAAACGGCCCGAATCGAATGCCCTGGCGCTCGACGCGCAGCTGTGTTTCGCCGTCTATTCCACGGCGCTGAGCTTCAACAAGGTGTATCGCAAGCTGTTGCGCGAGCTGGACGTGACCTATCCCCAGTATCTGGTGCTGCTGGTGTTGTGGGAGAAGGAAGGCGTCAATGTCTCCGAGATCTGCGAACGCCTCGCGCTGGAGACCACCACGCTGACGCCGTTGCTCAAGCGGCTCGAGGCGCAGGGTCTGGTCAGGCGGACACGATCGGCGGCCGACGAGCGGCAGGTCATCGTCACGCTGACGAAGCAGGGCGAGGCGTTGCGCGAGAAGGCCGAGCGCATTCCCGCATGCGTGGCGGAAGCCACGGGGCTGAATGCGGCGGAGATTCGCGAGATGCGGACCCGGATGCTGAACCTGCGGGGCAGCCTCGGCGACTACACGTGAAGCGAGCTTTTTTTGACCTTAAATATCGCACGCGATATAAATACGTACGATCTTAATCGGAGCCCATCATGTCTGCAAAGAACGAGAAGAACGAAGCCGTAGCCGTACCCGCCCGCCGCTCCCTGCTGCTCGGCAGCGCCCTCGGCGCCGCTGGCGCACTGCTGGCCACGCAGGCGGTTGCCGCCAGCGCGGCAGGCCAGCCGGGTGCCGGCGCATCGCCGGCCGGTGCGAACGCCGGTGGCAGCTTCATCACCACGAAGGACGGCGTGCAGCTCTACTACAAGGACTGGGGCACGGGCCAGCCGGTCGTGTTCAGCCACGGCTGGCCGCTGTCTTCGGACAGCTGGGAATCGCAGATGATGGCCGTTGCCAACAACGGCTTCCGCGCGGTCGCGCATGACCGCCGCGGCCACGGCCGTTCGAGCCAGCCGTGGAACGGGAACGACATGGACCACTACGCGGACGACCTCGCGACCGTCATCGAGACGCTGGACCTGCGCAATGTGATCCTGGTGGGCTTTTCCACCGGTGGCGGCGAGGTGGCACGCTATATCGGCCGGCACGGTACGTCGCGCGTGGCCAAGGTCGTGCTGGTCTCGGCCGTGCCGCCGCTGATGCTCAAGACGCCGGCCAACCCCGGTGGATTGCCGCTGGAAGTGTTCGACGGCATTCGCAATGGGCAACTGGCCAATCGTTCGCAGCTGTATCGCGATATTCCGTCGGGTCCGTTCTATGGCTTCAACCGTCCGGGCGCGAAGGTGTCGCAGGGCCTCGTCGAATGGTGGTGGGCGCAGGGCATGCAGGGCGGACACAAGAACACGTACGACTCGATCAAGGCCTTCTCGGAAACCGATTTCACCGAGGACCTGAAGAAGATCGATCGTCCGACGCTCGTGATTCATGGCGACGACGACCAGATCGTGCCGATCGATGCGGCGGGCCGCGCCTCGCACAAGCTCGTGAAGAACTCGAAGCTGATCGTCTATCCCGGTGCGCCGCACGGTCTGACCGACACGCACAAGGAACGCTTCAACAACGACCTGCTCGCGTTCATCAAGAGCTGAGCGCCAGGGTTTTGCGCCAGTCCTTTGCGCTAGTCCTTCGGGCTAGTGGACGGCAGCGACCGCGCGCCTTCGCCGAGCGGTCGCTGCATCAATACGGTATCGAGCCAGCCGCCGAACTTGAAGCCGACGTTCGCGAGCGTGCCGACATATTCGAAGCCGTGGCGCGCATGGAGCGCGCGCGAGCCCGCGTTCGCGCTATTGCCGATCACGGCGATCATCTGCCGCCATGGTCCCTGCTCGCAGCGCGCGATCAGCGCGGCCATCAACGCATTGCCGATGCCGCGTCCCGCGAGCCCATCGGCCACATACACCGAATCTTCCACCGTGAACCGGTACGCCGGGCGCGGCCGATAGGGCGTGGCGTAGGCATAGCCCACCACCCGGCCGCCGAGTTCGGCGGCCAGATAGGGCAGGCCGTGGCCGAGGACGCCCGCGCGCCGCGCGCGCATGTCGTCCAGCGTCGGCGGCACTTCCTCGAAGCTCGATTTGCCATGCAGGACGTGATGGGCGTAGATGGCCTGGATCGCGGCCATATCGTCGTCGGTGGCGTCGCGTACCTGCACCGTGGTGTGGATGGCGGGATCGAGGGAAGAGGCAGCGGTGGACATGGTGGGTCATGGGTCAGGCGTTGCCGCATCTTGCCTCAATCGCTACCATAAATGAAGCTTCATCCTTTGATGCAATGTATAAGCGATTGTTTGAGATCGTCTCATATCGCCCGGCCGCCATGAAATCTCCGACCCCCGGTCTCAACCTCAATTACCTGCGCACGTTCGTGTCCGTCGTCGAACTCGGCAGCTTCTCCGCCGCGGCGCAGCGCCTCGACCTCACGCAGCCCGCCGTGAGCCAGCAGATCCGCCAGCTCGAGCGCAGTCTCGGCACGACGCTGCTCGAGCGTGTGGGGCGGCAGGCGCGCGCGACGGCCGCCGGTGCCGAGTTGCTGGCCCACGCGGGGACGATCGATTCGGCCGTGGAGGCCGCGGTGGAAGCCGTGACGCGCCGCAGCGGCGTGGCGGCGGGGCCGGTGCGCATCGGCACCGGCGCTACCGCATGCATCTTTCTGCTGCCGCCGTTGCTGAAGGATCTGCGGCAGCGGCATCCGGACCTCGAGATCGCCGTGACGGTGGGCAATACGGCGGACATCGTCAAGGCCGTGGAAGACAATCTGCTCGATATCGCGCTCGTGACGCTGCCCGTAACGGGCCGCAGCCTCCATATCACGCCGGTCATGGAAGACGAGTTCCTGCTGATCGCGCCGGCGGGCATGGCGCTGCCGGCCCGGATCACGGCCGCCGCGCTGGCCACGCGGCCCGTGCTGCTGTTCGAAGGCGGCAATACGCGCCGCATCGCCGATACGTGGATCGCGCGCGGTGGCGCGAGCATTCGTCCCGTGATGTCGCTGGGCAGCGTGGAGGCGATCAAGGCCCTGGTCGCGGCAGGGTTGGGCTGCGCGATCCTGCCGGGAATGGCCGTGCGGCAACCGCCCAGCGATGTGGTCGTGCGGCCGCTGTCGCCGCGTCTGCACCGGGGGCTCGCCGTGGTGATCCGGCGCGACAAGCGGCTGCATGCGGGACTGGCGGAGGTGTATCGCGCGCTGAAAGGCCTGCGTTGAAGGTGGCGCGCGGCAGGCATCGCGGTTTTGTTGGACAATAGCGCCTTCCCCGCAAGGGAAATATGACGATAGAGGCCGGCACGCGGACCCGAGCATGCAGTCCACGGCACGCGCTTCACGTCACGGAGACGTTTTCGCGATCTCTCTCTCCTCGCCCTCATGGTAGTGACTCCAGACCAGTCAAACGACACAGACTCGAACGCCCCCGCCACCCCGGCCGATACGCCTGACCGCGCCACCTCCCGCAAGGCGCTGCTCGCGCTCGGCGTCGGCGGCTTTGCGATCGGTACCGGCGAATTCGTCATCATGGGCCTGCTGCCCGATGCCGCGCGCGATCTCTCGATTTCCATTCCCGAGGCCGGGCATCTGATCAGCGCCTACGCGCTCGGCGTCGTGATCGGCGCGCCACTGCTCGCGGTGCTCGGCGCGCGATGGCCGCGGCGCAATCTGCTGCTCGCGCTGATGACCGTCTTCGCGATCGGCAATTTCGCGAGCGCGGTGGTGCCCGATTACGGCGCGATGCTCGTTGCGCGGCTGCTGACGGGTTTTCCGCATGGCACGTATTTCGGCGTGGCGGCTCTCGTCGCCGCGAGCCTCGTGCCGCGGCATGCGCGCGCGCAGGCGGTCGGGCTCGTGATGCTGGGGCTGACCACGGCCACGCTGATCGGCGTGCCGATTGCCGCGGCCATCGGCCAATGGCTCGGCTGGCGCTCCGCGTTCGCGCTCGTGGGCGCCATCGGTGTGCTGACGGTGGTGCTCGTATGGCGCTGGGTCCCGTTCGTGGCCGGTGACCGCCTGGCAAGCCCGTTGCGCGAACTGTCGGCGCTGGCGCGCAAGCAGGTCTGGCTGACGCTCGGTATCGGCGCCATCGGCTTTGGCGGCATGTTCGCGGTGTTCAGCTACATCAAGCCGACCATGCTCGAAGTGGCGCATATGTCGGTGGACAGCATCCCGTTCGTGCTTGCGCTGTTCGGTGTCGGCATGGTCGGCGGCAACCTGATCGGCTCGCGGCTCGCGGACAAGGCGCTGATGCCCACGATCGGCGGGCTGCTGGCCTGGTCCGCGGTAGTGCTCGGCCTGTTCGTCTATACCGCGCCGCATCCATGGCTGGCGTCGGCCAACGTGCTGCTCATCGGCACCATCGTCGCCATCGGGCCGGCGTTGCAGATCCGCCTGATGGACGTGGCCGGCGAAGCCCAGACCCTCGCCGCGGCACTCAACCACTCCGCCTTCAACATGGCGAACGCCCTCGGCGCGTGGCTCGGCGGCGTGACGATCAGCGCGGGGTATGGATGGACGTCGACGGGCTGGGTCGGCCTTGTGCTGGCCATTGGCGGGCTGATGGTCTACGCGGTCTCGCTGTCTTCGTCGCGGCGCGTGATGGCCATGCAGGCCTGACGCGTCTGTCGATTTCCGTATATCGACATGACATCTTGATCGTTCGCGGCGGTACGGAGGTCGGCTAGTCTGACGGGACTATGCCTCAGTCCGATCGCGCCGACCGTATCATCCATTGGGTCCTGAACAGTCTCGAACTCGAGACCACGCTGTTCCACATGGGTCAGTATTGCGGCAGCTGGCGCGCGTCCGTGGCGGGGCGCGCACGCGCGGGGTATCACCTCGTGCTGCATGGCGAATGCTGGCTGCATGTGCCCGACCGCGAGCCGCCATTGCGGCTGGCGCCCGGCGATGCGGTGTTCTTCCTGCGCGATGTGCCGCATCATCTGGGCCCGTCGGAGCAGGCCGAGGCGTGCCGGCCCGAGGCGGCGATGCAGCCGCTCGACCGCGCGCAGGCCGGGTCCACCGGCCTGGCCTGCGGGTTCTTCGACTTCCGTCCGGGCCTTGCCGAGGCGCTGCTGGCGCCATTCCCCGATTACCTCGTGCTGCGTGCCGACGATCCGTCGGTGCGGGGCACGCGCGCGCTGTTCGACCTCATCGTTGCCGAGGCGGAATCGGGCAGGGGGCAGGCCGGCGCCGAGCCGTCGCCGCTGATCGCGCGCCTCGTGGAGCTGCTCTTCTTCTACGTGGTGCGCGAGCTTGCCGCGCGCGAGGATGTGGCGCGCGGGCTCTGGCCGATGCTGCGCAGCGCGGAGTTCTCGTCGCTTGTGCTCGAGCTCATCCGGCATCCCGAAGCGCGCTGGTCCGTGGAGACGATGGCCGAGCGCGTCCACATGTCGCGCGCGACGTTCTGCAAGCGGTTTGCCGCGGTGTGCGGCGAGACGCCGGCCGCGTTCCTGTTGCTGCTGCGCATGAAGATCGCCGCGCGATTGCTCGACGATCGCCGCAGCGTGGCGCAGGTGGCGGAGCGCGTGGGCTACGGTTCGGAGGCCGCGTTCGCGAAGGCGTTCCGCAAGACCACGGGCGCATGGCCCGGTGCGTGGCGCCGGCGTACGAACGCCGACGCCCCCGATGTGGCGTCCGTCGCGCAGGCCGCCTGAGCGCATTGTCTCCATACATCGCCCATACATAAGGCCAGACGAAACAGCACGATTTCCATACGTTTGCACATGGCAGGACGCGCGATCATCGACCACACTCGGGTCATGTTCAATCGCTGATGGATATGCCATGAGTCGCCTCCCCCTGCAGACTTTGGAATCGGCCCCCGAAGCAAGCCGGCCGTTCATCGAACGCGCCATCGCCAACAACGGCTATCTGCCGAACCTGATCGCCGCGCTGTCCAACGCGCCCGTGGCGCTGGAAACGTACCTGACGGTCTCGGGTATCAATGCGCGCAGTTCCCTCACGCTGGCCGAACGCGAAGTGGTGCAGATTACCGCCGCCGCGACGCATGGTTGCGGTTTCTGCGTGGCCGGGCACACCGCCGTCGCGCTGAAGAAGGCGAACCTGCCGCAGGCGGAAGTGGACGCGCTGCGTGCGCAGGCACCGGTGGACGACGTACGTTTGAACGCTGTGGCAGACTTCACCCGCGCGGTCATTCGCGACCGTGGCGCGGTGCCCGATGCCGATCTGCAAGCCTTCTATCGAGCCGGTTACAACGAGCAGCAGGCGCTGGAAGTCGTGCTCGGCGTGAGCCTGGCCACGCTCTGCAATTTCGGCAACAACCTCGCGCAGTCGCCGCTGAACAGCCAGCTCGAGCCGTATCGCTGGACGCCGCCCAACGCCTGACAGAACTCCGCCATGACGCTTTCTCCGGAACTCGCAAGCTGGCTCGATACCCACGCGGAAGCATTGGACAGCGGCCGCAATGCGCCGTCCGACCTGCTGGGCACGCTCGCGCGTGCCGGCCTGTTCCGCGTCGGCGTGCCGTCCGCACACGGGGGCAGCGGTGGCACGACCACCGACGCCGTGCTCGCCATCGCCGCCACGGCCGCGCATTCGCAGACCGCGGGCTTCGTGTTCTGGGCCCAGCGCGTCTTTATCGAATACCTGCTGCAATCGCCCAACCAGGCATTGGCCGCGCGCTGGCTGCCCACGTTGCTCGATGGCACGTTCGCGGGCGCGACGGGGCTGTCCAACGCCATGAAGTACCTCGGCGGTATCGAGGCCCTGCAGACGCAACTGGTTCCCGCGCCGGCGGGCTGGACGGCCAATGGCGTGGTGCCGTGGGCCACGAACCTGATACCGGGCAACTTCGCCGTGGCGGTGGCCGCGGACGATGCGGGCACCGGACGCCCGGGCGTCTACGCGATTCCGCACGATGCGCCCGGTGTGAGCCGCAGCGAGGACCTCGACCTCGTCGGCCTGCGCGGCAGCAGCACCGCATCGCTGCGCTTTACCGACGCCACGCTCGCGCGTGACTACCTGCTGCACGATGACGCGCACGACTATCTGCCGCGCGTGCGTCCTGCCTTTCTCGGCATGCAATGCGGGATGTCGATCGGCCTCGCGCAACGCTGCATCGCCGGTGCGCGTGAACGCGCCGAAGCCGGACGCTCGGTGCTCGGCGACGAGCTCGATGCGCTGGCCGTGACGCTCGACGAGCAGACGCGCCTGCTGGGCGAGGGCATCGAAGCCGGCACGTTCGTCACCGCGCCGCGCGCATTGTTCTCGCTGCGCATCGGCCTCGTCGATTCGGCCACCGCGGCCGCGCAGCTGGAAGTGCAGGCTCGCGGTGGCGCTGGCTACATGAACGGCCGCGATGGCGGGCTGGCACGCCGCTGGCGCGAAGCGTCGTTCCTGCCGATCGTCACGCCGAGCCTCGTGCAACTGCGCACGGCGCTCGCGGAGGCCAGCCAGCGGAAAGCCGCATGAGCGGGACGGACGCGGCGCCCATCGCACCGCCCATGGCACAACCCATTGCACCGCTCTTGCGGACCGACGCGGTCTCGCTGTCCTACGCGGGGCGCGATATCTTCGCCGGCATCGACCTCGCGCTGCACGCGGGCGAGATCGTCTCGATCATCGGTCCGAGCGGCGCGGGCAAATCGAGCCTGCTGCGGGTTCTCGCGGGCCTGCAGGCGGGATCGTCGGGCCACGTGCGCATGGGCGATGCCGCGCTGACGGGGCCGCATCCCGATATCGCGGTGGCGTTCCAGGATGCGTGCCTGCTGCCGTGGCTGTCGGTCGAGCACAATGCGGCCTTCGGTCTCGACTTCCGCCGCCAGCCCGCCACCACGCGCAAGGAGCGTCACGAGCGCGTCGCGCGCATGCTCGACGCGGTAGGCCTGTCGCATGCGAAGCACCTGTTTCCCGCGCAGATCTCGGGCGGCATGGCGCAACGCGTGGCGCTCGCGCGCTGCATGGCCCGTCAGCCGCGCGTGCTGCTGCTCGACGAGCCGTTCGGCGCGCTCGACGAGATCACGCGCGCGGACATGCAGACGCTGCTGCGCGATATCGTCCGCATCCATCGCCCCGCCACGCTGCTTATCACGCACGATCTCGACGAGGCATTGCTGCTGTCGGACCGCATCATCCTGCTTGGCGCCCATGCGGGCGAACCGGCCCGTATCGCCCACACATGGCACGTCACGCTGCCGCATCCGCGCGAGGCGCAGGTCGAAGCCATGGGCGCGCTGCGCGTGGACCTCGTGCGCAGGCTGCGCGAGCTCGTGCAAACCGGCGGCCCCCGCGCCGTGACATCACCGTCTTCCATCCATCCGAACGAGGGAAATCATGTGCCAGGTACCAATGTCCCGGCGTGAGTGGCTGAAGCTGTCGGCGCTGTTCACGGCCGGCGGCGCGCTGCCTTTGCTCAACGCACTCGAAGCGCGCGCCGCGGCGGAGCCCGACGCGCCGGTACGTATCGGCTATCTGCCGATCACCGATGCCACACCGCTGCTGGTGGCACACAACAACGGCTATTTCGATCAGGAAGGCGTGCGCGCGGAAAAGCCCACGCTGCTGCGCAGCTGGGCCCAGCTCGTGGAAGCGTTTATCTCGGGGCAGGTCAATGTCGTGCACCTGCTGTCGCCGATGACGGTATGGGCGCGCTTCGGCAGTCAGGTGCCGGCCAAGGTCGTGGCCTGGAATCATGTGGGCGGCTCGGGCCTCACGGTGGCGCCGCAGGTCAATTCGCTGCGCGATCTCGGCGGCAAGACCGTGGCGATTCCGTTCTGGTACTCGATCCACAATGTCGTCCTGCAGACGATGCTCAAGCAGGACGGCCTGACGCCGGTGTCGCGCAAGACGGGCGCCATCGCCGCCAACGAGGTCAACCTGACCGTGATGGCGCCTTCGGACATGCCGCCCGCGCTGGCGTCGCGGCAGATCGAGGGGTATATCGTCGCCGAGCCGTTCAACGCCGCCGCGGAGACGCTCAAGATCGGCAAGATCCTCCGCTTTACGGGCGACGTCTGGCGCAACCACGCGTGCTGCGTGGTGTTCATGCACCAGAACGACCTCGACAAGCGGCCCGAGTGGTCGCAGAAAGTCGTGAACGCCATTGTCAAGGCGCAACGCTGGACGCAGGACAACCGCGCGGAAGCGGCTTCGCTGCTGTCGAAAGAGGGCGCCAACCGCTACACGCCGCATTCGCTGGAGGCGTTGCGCAAGGTGCTGGCGCCCGATCCGTCGGATCATGGCCGCTACCTCGCCAGCGGCGCCATCAAGCACGCGAACTGGAACGAGAAGCGCATCGACTTCCAGCCTTATCCGTATCCGAGCTACACGGAGGAACTCGTGCGCCGGCTCAAGGGCACGATGATCGAGGGCAACAGTGCGTTCCTCGCGTCGCTGGACCCGCAGCGTGCCGCGCGCGAGCTCGTCGATGACCGCTTCGTCCGCCGCAGCATCGAATCGGTGGGCGGTCTCAAGTCGTTCGGCGTCTCCGAGTCGTTCACGCGGCAGGAGGAGATTGCCGCATGAGGATGCTCGCATGACCGCGGCAACGCTCCGGCCCAGCCTGTGGTCGCGCACGGCGCATGCGCGGCTTGGCCTCGGTGGCCTCGCCGCGCTGATCATCGCGTGGTGGCTGGCCACGCGCGGCGCCGACGGCCTGGCCGCGCGCTTTGCGCCGGTGCCCACGTTCGAGAGCGTCTGGGCGCTGCTCCATCAGCCCGACTTCCTCGTGCATATCTGGGTGAGCCTGCGGCGCGTGCTCATCGGCCTTGCGCTCGCGCTTGCGGCGGGCGTGCCGCTCGGCCTGCTGATCGGCGCCGCGCGCCATGCGGATGCCGCGCTGTCGCCAGCCTTCCAGTTCCTGCGCATGATCTCGCCGCTCTCGTGGATGCCGCTCGTGGTGATGGTGCTGGGCGTCGGCGACCGCCCCGTGCTGTTTCTGGTCGCGTTTGCCGGTGTCTGGCCGATCTTGCTGGCCACGGCGGCCGGTGTGCGGCAGCTCGATGCGCGATGGCTGATGCTCGCGCGCAGCCTCGCCGCCACGCGCGCGGAAACGCTGTGGCGCGTGATCCTGCCTGGCGTGCTCGGCAACGTGCTGACGGGGCTGCGTCTGGCCATCGGCATCGTATGGATCGTGCTCGTGCCCGCCGAGATGCTGGGCGTGAATGCGGGGCTCGGGTACTTCATTCTCGACACGCGCGACCGGCTCGCCTATTCGGAACTGCTGGCCACTGTGCTCGTGATCGGTGCGCTCGGGTTTGCGCTCGATAGCGCGGCACGCCGCCTGCACAAGTGGTGGGTCCCCGGCTGAGCGCGCAGACGGCCGACATATCGATAGACGAAACCGTTCGTTGTGCGGCATATGGCCGCACGTGATACTGAATGCTGCCCATCATTCAGGAATCACGTCGATGTCCGAAGCTCACTCCACGCAGCCCGCCCGCCGCGTCGCCCTCAGGCAACTCGCATCGCTCGCGCTCGCGGGCTCCGCCGGTTCGTTGCTGGCCGCGTGCTCGCGCGGCGATGGCGGCGACGGTGGCAAGGCCGCCGCCGCGAAGACCCCGGAAGCGCCCGCCGTCATCGGCAAGGCCGGCGAGAAGGTCGAGTTCCGCTATCCGGACAATCCGACGTTCGACCTCGTGTATCTGGCAGACCAGCTCGGCTACTTCGAGGGCACGAATACGCGGCCCAAGTACATCGGCAAGGTCGCCGCGCCGCAGATCATTCCGCTGACGGGCACCGGCGAGATCGACTTCGGCTCGCGCATGGTGCCGCTCGTGATCTCGGCCGTGGCCAGCGGTTCCGATATCAAGGTGGTGGCGGCCGGCAACAAGACGCTGCAGGATGCGCCGCATATGAAGTACTTCGTGCGCAAGGACTCCGGCATTCGCGCGCCGAAGGATCTCGAAGGCAAGACCATCGGCATCAACAGCTTTGGCGCCTGCGCGGAATTCGTGACCAAGACCTTCCTGCGCCAGAAGGGCGTCGATGTCACCAAGATCAACTTCGTCGTGATTCCCGACGATCAGGCCGAGCAGACGCTTGCCACCGGCAACACCGACCTCGCGATCATCCACGCGCCGTTCTCGGGCCGCGCCGACCATGCGGACAAGCTCGTGCGCCTGTGGAGCGACTTCGACCTCGACGGCGGGCTGGGCGGCATGCAGCCGTACAGCGCGCACGGCAAGTTCATTCGCGAGCATCCGGAGTCGGTGAAAGACGTCGTGACCGCGCTGGCCAAAGCCGCGAACTGGGTCAATGCCCATCCCGAGGAAGCGCGCCAGCTCGTGTCCAAGCGCATCAACCTGCAACTCGAGTTCGTCGATCGCTATGCATATGTCGACAATCTCGTGGTGACGGAGCCGCCGATCCAGTATTACATCGACGTGCTGGAAGCGGAGGGCAAGCTGGCCAAGGGCAAGGTCGCGGCCAGGGATATCTATACCAACGCGTTCAATCCGTACGCACAGTCACCCGCCAAGGCATGACCGATCCGCGCCATCACAAGATCGTCGCGCGCGACGTGCGCATGGACTATGCGGTGCGCAACGATGCGGGCCGCACCGAAGCGCTCACCGTGCTGCGCGATTTCGACCTCGATATCCGCGAGGGCGAGTTCATCTCGATCCTCGGGCCGTCCGGCTGCGGCAAGTCCACGTTCCTGAGCATCCTTGCGGGGCTCACCGATCGCACGGGCGGCACGATCAGCGTCGATGGCCAGCCGCTGCGCGGTATCCATCCCGCGCAGGGCGTGGTGTTCCAGGGATATGCGCTGTTTCCGTGGCGCACCGTGCTCGCGAACATCGAGGTCGGTCTCGAGATTCGCGGGGTGGCGCGTGCGGAACGCCGCCGCATTGCGGGGGAGTATCTCGATCTCGTCGGCCTGACCGGGTTCGGCGAGCGCTTTCCGCACGAGATTTCGGGTGGCATGAAGCAGCGCGTGGCCATTGCGCGCTCGCTTGCGTACAAGCCCGAGGTACTGCTGATGGACGAACCGTTTGCCGCGCTCGACGCGCAGACGCGCGAGATCCTGCAGGGCGAACTGCTGCGTATCTGGGAGCAAACGCGCAAGACCATTGTGTTCATCACGCACAGCCTCGACGAGGCCATCTTTCTGTCGGACCGTATTGCGGTGATGACGCGGCGGCCCGGCACGATCAAGGAGATCATCGACGTGCCGTTGCCCCGGCCGCGTGCCGCCGAGGTGCGCAACTCCGAGGCGTTCGTGCGGCTGCGGCAGCAGGTGTGGGAGATTCTCAAGGACGAGGTGCAACTGGGCAGTCCGGCCAGTGTGCCGCGTCCGCTCGGGGCTACGGCCAATCCGGCCGAGCGCGGCAATGCAGCGCCGGCCATTGCAAAGGTGTCGTCATGAGCAGCACGATCGAATCGTCCGCGGCAGCGGAAGCGGTTGGCGTTTCCCGCGACAGGAAGACCGTTGCGCGCGCCGCGGCACCGGTGACGCTGAAGCCGGCGGGCGCCTCCGCGCTGGGCGATCGCGCGCTCGGCCTGCTCGGCATCGTCGGCTTTCTCGCGCTATGGGAGCTCGTGCCGCGGCTGGGCATCGTCAGCGAGGCCTATCTGAGTCCGCCGTCGCAGATTATCGTGACCATCTGGCAGCTGATTGGCAGCGGCGAGCTCTGGAAGCATCTGGCGGCCAGCTTGCAGCGCTCGCTGTGGGGGCTGTTGACGGCCATCGGGCTTGGCGTGACGCTCGGGCTGCTGATGGGGTGGTTCAAGCGCTTCGAAGCCATCGTCGATCCGATTCTGCAGCTGTTCCGGCAGACTTCGGCGTTTGCGTTGTTTCCGGTGTTTATCCTGTTCCTCGGCATCGGCGAGACGTCGAAGGTGGCGATCATCTTCTGGGCGTCGTTCTGGCCGGTGCTGCTGAGCACGATCAGCGGCGTGCGGCAGGTGGACAGGCTGCTGATCGATTCCGCCCGCTCGATGGGCGCGTCGCAGTGGTTCGTGTTCACCAAGGTCGTGCTGCCGGCGGCGTCGCCGTCGATCTTCACTGGCATTCGCCTCGCGGGCACGTATTGCATTACCGCACTCGTCGCAGCCGAGATGATCGGCGCGCATTCGGGCCTCGGGTTCCTGACGCTGAACTCGCAGGAGGTATTCCAGATTCCGACGATGTATGCGGGCATTCTGCTGCTGGCATTGCTGGGGCTCGCGCTGAACTACGTGCTCGCGCTGATCGAACGGCGGCTGACGCGCTGGCGCCGGGGGCTGACGCTCAATGGCTGACGCATCGATTGGCTGGCCGCCATCGCGACACCCGGGGCCCGATTCGCACGGCGATACATTCGCCAACGCCCGCGCGCGCTCGCGCCGCCTGGCCGTCGGCACGGTGTTCGCCATCGCGCTGGCGGCCGCGGCCGCACTGCTGTGGCATGGCGCCCGCGCACCGGCGGGTCCGCTCCTCGAGGCTGTCCTTGCCAAAGGCGAACTCGTGGTCAGCGTGCGCGAGTATGCGCGGCCCGCGCCTCCGGGGCAGCCATCCCCACCCGAACCCGACGCCTTCGACGTCGCAGCGGCCCGCTATCTGGCCGACCGCCTGCACGTGAACCTGCGCATCGTCACGGGATGGCAGGCAGGCACTGCCGATCTCGATCTGGCCGGCGCGCGTGCGGTCCGCGCCAACGCCGTGGCGACCCCCTACACAGGCGGCACCGGCGCGCTGGTCGTGCTGCGCGGCAGCGCTTACGCGCGCGCCGGGGACCTTGCGCAACGCGAGGTCTGCGTGCCGCAGGGGAGTCCCTACCTCTCGACGCTGTCCCAGCGCACGAACGCCGTGCCGCGCCTCTATCCCTCGGCCATCCGCGCGGTCGCGGGCTTTATGGCCGGCGAATGTCAGGCACTGGCGGACGACGAGGTCGTCATCGCGCGGCTGCTGAGCCTGCCCGAATGGCGCTTCTACCGCCGCCTGAGCGACAAGGTGCCCGCCGACGAGGGCAACCCCGAGGTGACGATGCGCGCCGACGACCGCGCGTCCGCCGCATGGCTCGACCGCGCGGTGCGCGACTGGCGCAGCGGCGGCGCGCTGACCCACGCGCGCGAACGCCGCGCCGGCGATATCGCGTTCGAGGTCACGCAGCTGCAGGACGGGCTGGTGTGCCACTCGTAACGGCGCTAATGTCGCTAACGTCGCTAATATCGCTAACGTCAACAACGGCGGGCTTCCGGAACAGGATGCCTGCCGAAATGGCGGCGCCCGGCGTCACGCCCCGACCCCACGGCACATCCCAGCCCGGCGCCACCACGGCGCCGAGCAGGGACCGCAATTCCCGCATCTTTCCGGGCATCACGGGCGCGAGCAGGTTGGAGACGCTGTAGAGCCCTTCCAGCAACGTATGCAGGACCGTATCGAGCCGCGCCGCCGCGCCCGCATCCTTGGCAAGCGTCCACGGCGCGCTGCGCGCGACATAGCCGTTGAGTTGCGTCACGAACTCCATCACGTGCTCCACCGCGCGGCCCACCTTCATGTCATCGACGAGCGCCAGCACGATGGCCGGCAGCTCGGCCGCGCGCGCGACAATCGCCTGTTCCGCGGCGTCGTGCCGGTGGGGCGCGGGTATCGTGCCCCCGCGGTACTTCGTCACCATCGCCAGCGTGCGCGACGCGAGGTTGCCGAGGTCGTCCGCCAGATCGCGCGTCAGCCGCTGCGCGATCACGGCGTTGCTGATGATGCCGTCGAGGCCGAAGCTGACCTCGCGAATCAGCGCATAGCGCAACGCATCGACGCCGTAGGTATCGGCGGCCTCGAGCGGATCGACGCCGTTCCCCAGCGACTTGCTCATCTTGCGGCCATCGGCGCCGAGCAGATGCCCCGATACGTGCAGGCGCCGATAGGGCGCGATGCCCAGCGCATGGGTCATGCCGAGCCAGAACAGCGTATGCGTGCGGAGGATGTCCTTGCCGATCACGTGCCGCGCCGATGGCCAGTAATCGGCAAAGGCCTGTCCATCGGGGTAGCCGAGCGGTGAGACATAGCTGAGCAGCGCGTCGAACCAGACATAGGTGACATGTCCCTTGTCCCACGGAATGGGGATGCCCCAGTCGAGCCGCGACACCGGCCGGGAGATGCTGAGATCGCCGATGGGTGCCTCCAGCAGGTTCAACACCTCGTTGCGGTACTGGGCCGGCTGGATGAGGTCGGGCGTGTCCCGCAGCAGATCGCGCATCCATGCGCGATGCGACTCCATGCGGAAAAAGTAGTTGGGCTCGCGCCGCAGCACCGGGGGTTCCCTGTCTTCGGGCAGCTTGCCATCCACGAGTTCCTTGTCCGTGACAAAGCGCTCCTGCCCCACCGAGTAGAGCCCTTCGTACTCCGCCAGATAGATCTCGCCCGCCTCGTACAGCCGGGCCAGACAGTCGGAGACGACGCGCGCATGCGCGGGCGCGGTCGTGCGGACGAACACATCCGGTTCCACAGCCAGGCGCCGCCACGCGTCCTGGAACGTACGCGCATGGCGCTCCGCGAACGCGGCCGGCGCTTCATTGTTCCGCATGGCGGCCTTGGCAATCTTCTCGCCGTGCTCGTCGGCGCCCGTGACAAGCATCACCTGCCGGCCCGCCGCGCGCAGATAGCGCGCCATGATGTCCGCATGCACGCTCGCGTAGGCGTGGCCGAGATGCGGCCGGTCGTTGACGTAGTAGATGGGCGTCGTGATGTATCGATATGTCATTGCCGCTCCAATAAAAAAAGGGACGCCGTGGCGTCCCTTTTCTGAAAGCAAAAAGCCCTCACCGCCCGGGGGGATAACTTTCCGGGGGCATGCGCATCGAATGAACGAGGGCCTGGATTGCGCTAACCAGCATGGCGAGTGTTGGGCAAGATATTCGAAATCGGATGACCGATGCTGCCAGCAAACGGTCCGGGTGTAAAGCGTGGCAACGACCTAGGCCGCCAGCGCCCACTCCGCGGCGTGAATCGCGTGCAGCCGCGTGGTGTCGAACAACGGCATGTCTTCCATGTGCCGCGGCGCGATCAGCAGCGAGATCTCGGTGCAGCCGAGGATGATGGCTTCCGCACCGTCGTTCCTCAAGCGCTCGATCACGGACAGGTAGGTGTCGCGCGACGCGTCGCGGATTTCGCCGAGGCACAGTTCCTCGTAGATGATGCGATGGACCGCTTCGCGATCTTCCGCCTGCGGCGTCACGACCCGCAAGCCATGCGCTTCTTCCAGCCGCGATCGATAGAAGGCCTGCTCCATCGTGAAGCGCGTGCCCAGCAGGCCGATACGGGACAGCCCGGCAGCCCGGATGGCGCGCGCGGTCGGATCGGCGATATGCAGCAGCGGCACATCGACCGCAGCTTCGATCTGCGCGGCCACCTTGTGCATGGTGTTCGTGCAGAGCACGAGCGCGTCCGCGCCGGCCCGCTCGAGCCGGCGGCCGGCATCGGCCACGAGCTCGCCCGCCTCGTCCCATCGCCCGGCATGCTGCAATTGTTCGATCTCGTGGAAGTCCACGCTATAGAGCACGATGCGTGCCGAATGCAGGCCGCCCAGATGCTGTTTGACGGTTTCGTTGATCTGCCGGTAATAGGGGATGGTGGATTCCCAGCTCATTCCGCCGATGAGGCCCAGTGTTTTCATCCGTTCCAGTGACAAGTTCGGGGTAAGCCGCATGGTATGCCGAATCGTCGGGCGCGGTGTCGTGGTATCGACCTAGGCAGCGGCCTTTTCCCGCAGAAACGCAATCAGCGTGGTCACCGCCCGCGTCTGGTAGCGCGTCGGCAGATACAGCAGATACATGGTCGTCCGCAGAAATGCCAGATCCTTCGGCGGCAGCGGCAATCGCAGCAGCGTACCCGCCTCGATATCGCGCGCGACCATATAGCGGGGCAGCAGGCCGACCCCGAGCCCCTGCAGGATCGCATCGCGCAGAAAGAAGAAATTCGCCGACGTCAGGCGAGGGTGGATCTGCGGCTGCCCGCCGGCGGTCCCGGGCCGTCCGGCCGCCAGCAGCTTCTGCCCCGTGAGCTCCGACGTAATCAGCGGCAGATCGCCGAACTCGTCGAGCGTGCGGGGCATGCCGCTCTCGCGCGCCAGCGCCGGTGTGGCACAGGCCACGTACTCCACGTCGCCCAGGCTATGCGCGACCGCATGCGTCGGTGCCTCGCCCATCACGCGTACCGAAAAGTCCACCGCCCCCTTGATCAGGTCCTCGATATCGTTGTCGAAGATCACGTTGAGCGTGATGGCCGGATACAGCGCCATGAACTCCATGAACCAGGCGGCCATCGTGTGCTGCCCGAATCCGCTCGGCACGCTCAGCCGCACCGTGCCGCTGAGCCGTTTGCCCAGGCTCTGCACCGATTCCTGCGCGGCCATCAGCTGATGGCGGATGGCGCGTCCATGCTCGTACAGCTGCCAGCCGAGCTCGGTCGGCTCCAGCTGCCGTGTGCTGCGCCGAAGCAGTTCGGCGCCCAACTGCCGCTCGAACTGGTTGAGCCGCTTGCTGACATTGGCCCGGCTCATGCCGAGTTGACTCGCGGCCCGGCTCAGGTTGCCGGCATCGATGATGTCTACGAGCAGAGACAGCGCGGTCTGGTCCATTGTCAACTCTGAGTTGTCGTATATGGTGAATTTACGTAGCAATTGTCAAACATAAAGAACATATACACAATCGCTGCTGAACAAGACAACCGGACCGCCACCTGGATCCGCGTGGGTTCGGGGAGACAATCTGCAATGCAATCACCAGGCAACGAACAATCGACGGCCGTGCTGCCCCTCGCGGGGGTACGCGTCCTGGACCTCTCGCGCGTGCTCGCGGGACCGATGTGCGCGATGGCGCTGGCCGACCTCGGCGCGGACGTCATCAAGGTCGAGCATCCCGCGCGCGGTGACGATACCCGCGACTGGGGCATCCGCATCGGCACGCGCAATACCTCGTATTTCAACAGCGCCAACCGCAACAAGCGGTCCGTCACCATCGACCTGCAGAACGAACAGGGCGTGGCGCTCGTGCGCCGGCTCGTCGCCCAGAGCGACGTCGTGATCCAGAACTTCAAGGTGGGCGGTGCCGAGAAACTCGGCCTTGGCTACGAACAGCTCAGCGAGATCAACCCGCGCATCGTGTATTGCTCGATCTCGGGCTACTCGCGCGCGTCGCCGGAAGCCGAGCGTCCCGGCTACGACCTCGTCGTGCAGGGCGAGTCCGGCGTGATGGCGACCAATGGCGAAGCGGGGCAGGGCCCGCTGAAGTTCGGCGTGGCCGCGGTGGACATGTTCACGGGCATGTATTCGGCGCAGGCGATTCTCGCCGCGCTGTTCGCGCGGCAGGCCACGGGCCGTGGCCGCCACGTGCAGATGGCGCTCTACGACTGCGGCCTGATGATTCCGTCCTACTACGGCATGGAAGCGATGCTGCGCGATGCCGAGCCGCCGAAGTTCGGCAATGCGCATCCGTCGATCGTGCCCTACGGCGTGTTCGAGGCGGCCGACGGCCCGCTCGTGATTACCGTCGGCAACAACGGGCAGTTCCAGCGCTTCTGCCGCGAAGTGATCGGCCGTCCGGAATGGGCCGAGGACGAGCGCTTTGCCACGAATACCGCGCGCTCCGCCAATCGCGACGTGCTGCTGCCCGAACTCCGCTCGGTACTGCGCAGCTTCTCGCGCGTGGACCTGCTGGCGCGCCTGAATGCCGCCAACATCCCCTGCGGCGAAGTGCTCGGCATGCTCGAGGCGCTGCAATCGGAACGCACCGCGCAGGCGGGGCTGCTGCACCGGTTCGAAGACAGCGAAGCGGGCCCGCAGGCCGTGCTGGCCCCGCCGTACGCCATGGATGGCGCGCGCATGCCCGTGCGCATGCCCCCGCCGCATATGGGCGAACACACGCAGTCCGTATTCAGCGAGCTGCTGCAGCTCGACGACGATGCCATCGCGGCGCTGCGCGCCGACGGCGTCATTTGACCAGAACAGCGACGATCGACAAGCAACAAGCAAGGAGACAAGACCATGAAGACCACCACCACCGACACGATGACCAACGCGCAGCGCCGCCACTGGCTCAAGGCCGGCGCGGCTGCCGCGATGGCGGCAGTGATGCCCGCCGCGTTCGCCAAGGCCGGCTGGCCGGACAAGTACATCAAGATGGTGGTGGCGTTCCCCGCCGGCGGTCCGACCGATACCGCCGCGCGCATCCTTGCGCAGAAGCTGTCGGAGCGTCTTGGCCAGCAGGTCGTCATCGAGAACAAGCCCGGCGCGTCGGGCTCGATCGGTACGGCGGGCTTTATCAAGAGCGCGGCCGACGGCTACAACCTGTCGATGTTCGGCATGCCCGCGCTGCTCGCGCCGCTGATGTACAAGAACAACGCATACGACGTGAAGAAGGACTTCCTGTCGGTGGCCACCGTGTATGTGCTGCCGATGGCGATCGTGATCAATCCGGCGGTGGTGCCCAAGGTGGAAACGCTGCCCGACCTGATCCGCTTTGCGAAGGCCAGCAAGACGCCGCTGAACTACACGAGCTCGGGCACCGGCAGCTTTGGCCACCTGGCCATGGAGCAGTTGAAGGACCTCGGCGGCTTCGACATGCAGCACGTGCCGTACAAGGGTAGCGCGCCGGCCGTGTCGGACCTGCTCGGCGGCCAGATTGGCGTGATGTTCGCCGACGTGGTGGCCGCGCTGCCGCATATCCGCGCGGGCAAGCTGAAGGCCATCGCCCTGAGCTCGCCGAACGCGAAAGTACTGCTGCCGGGCGTGAAGACCGTGTCGGAACAGGGTTTCGCCAACTTCGACTTCGACTCGTGGGGCGGCCTGATCGTGCCGCTGGACACGCCGCAGTCCATCGTGGAGCGCCTGACCAGCGAGACGCGCGACATCGTGACCACCGACAAGGAGCTTCAGCAGAAGCTCGTGACGGCGGGCGCCATCGCGTCGTTCCAGGACGGCAAGCAGATGCAGGCGCGCCTGAACAAGGACTACGATCGCTGGAGCGCGATCGTGAAGGCCAAGGAGATCAGCGCGCTTTGACGGCCTGGCGTTACATCGCGGCCACGACTTCGTCCGTGGTCGGGACCTGGTGGGCCAGGAACCGATAGTTGACCAGGGCCGCGGCGTAGCCGTCTCCCCAGACGGGATGACGGGGACCCGCGACCGCATCCTTCACGACCGCGACCTCGAATCCCTCCTCGATCAGATGACGGAGGTGAGACTCGACACACATGTTGGCAAGCATGCCACCGAGAATCACCTTCGAAATCTTGCGCTTTCTCAACTGCAGGACCAGGTCGTTGGTCTGCGGACCGAACACCTTGTGGGGGCCGACCACGACGGTCTTGCCGTCGTCGATATAAGGCTTGAACGTCTCCAGCCAATCGGCACCGGAACCTTCGAAACCCTTCAGATTCAGCACCCCCGCGCGCGCGAAGCTGCGGTTCTCGGCCTCCATCGCCTCGAGCGGCCCGTTCATCTTCCACGTGACGTCGGTCGGGTAGAAGTAGTGTGGAGAGATAAAGACCTCGTAGCCCCTGGTCTTCGCCGCCTTGAAGATCTTCTCCATGTTGCCGATCGTCCCGTTCTCCCGGACGCTCGCGCCTACGGCTCCCCAGTTGACGCCGTGCTCGCTGAGCACATCGTTCTGCGGATCGATGAATACCACGCCGGTGTCACTGCTGCTCAGTTCCATCTTCGTTCTCCCAAGGGCGGTCAGACCGCGGACCGTCTTCATCCTAGGCGACGCCCCCGGGCCCGCGCGGCTACCCACCCATAACGCCGTTCGAAAATGAAATCTGGGTAGCAACGCCCGATACGATCATTCGATCGGCGTGTCGTCCACGGGCTGGTGCATGCCGATCGCCATGCGGTTCCACGCGTTGATCGCCGCCACGGTCCAGCTCAGCTCGACGATCTCCTGCTCGGTGAAGTGTGCGCGCAGCGCCTCGAATTCCGCATTGCGGTCGTCGAATCCGGCCGGCAGGTTCGTCAGCGATTCGGCCCACGCCAGGGCGGCCTGCTCCTTCGCCGTGAACAGATTCGGCACTTCACGCCAGGCCGACAACACATTCAGGCGCTTCCAGGACTCGCCAGCCTTGCGCAGATCGCGCACGTGCATGTCCAGGCAGTACGCGCAGCCGTTGATCTGCGACACGCGGGTCTGAACCAGCTCGACCAGTACCGGGCCAAGCGAGGACTTTGCGCTGGCCATGCTCACGGCCGCCAGCGACTTGTATTGAACGGGTGCCAGCGTGTTCCACGGCAGACGGGGTGCATTCATGATGTTTCTCCAGAGAGGTTGGGTGACGAAAAATCAGGCTTCGGGCTGCGCGTCCGCGAGATAGCGGCGCACATGCTCTTCCACGGCGGCCAGCGGTACATCGACCATCGCCAGCTTCGTGGAGGGGATATAGGTAATGTCCTTGAGACCGATCACGCCCAGCACGGCCGTGAGGTAGGGGCGGAAGAAATCGGGCTGGATCGCCGGTTCCCGGAACATCGCGCCCCCAGCGGTCACCGCCACGAACGTCGGGCGGTCGCGCAGCAGGCCGACCTTGCCGGCCTCCGTCGTGACGAACGTCACGTCGCGGCGCACCACATGGTCGATCCAGTTCTTGAGCACGGCGGGCACCGTGAAGTTGTGCACCGGCGTGGAAATCCACACGACATCGGCCCCATCGAGTTCGCGGATCAGTTCGTCCGACACCGCAAGCTGGTTGCCATAACGCGCGCGCGCTTCGTCGCCGGACAGCACGAGAGACTCCGCGTACTCCGCGGTGATCGCCGGCAGGGGCCTGACGCCGAGATGGCGCTGGGTCACGTGCACGGGCCGGCCAAAGCGGCGCGTCAGCGCGGGCAGCAACTGGTTGGTCAGATGCCGGCTGGTCGAGGTCTCGCGGCGCGGGCTGCAATCGAGCAGCAGGAGTTCGAGCGGTTTCATTGCAGTTCCATGCAGAAGTGGAGGCCGCGGGACAGCAGTCCGGCGCGGAAGTAGAAGCGCTGGGCCAGCGCGTTGGCCAGTCCCGTGTCGAGCACGAGCTGCGCGCAACCCTGGGCACGCGCGATCTCGGCAACCGCCTCGAGCAGTTGCTCGCCATAGCCGCGGCCGCGTTCGCCGGCGTCGGTGACCAGGTCGTCCACATAGACGAAGGGACCGTAGATCAGGTTGTCCATGCGGCGGTAGCCGGCGGCGGCGACGGGGCGGCCCGCGTTCCACACCACGAGCAGGCGATAGCCCTGCGCGCGTTGCGTGGCGGTGCGCTCGACCAGTTCCTGCGCCGAGCGCAGATGGGGGCGAAGCTGCTGCACGAGCCCGAAACAGGCCGCAAGTTCGGCGTCCGTTTCGGCATGCTGCAAGGTGATCTGTGTGGCCATGGTGCTGAAGGTTGCTGGTTGGTGTAGGCTCAAGTGTCGTCGACCGATGGCACAGCCGACAGGCACATAAATCTCTATTTCGACTAGGCCATGCCTTCCACCCGATCCTCCACTCCAGGTTCGCCGCAGCCCTCCACCATCCACGCCCAGATCTACGGCCGGTTCCGCGCCATGATCGAGACCGGCCAGCTCAAACCGGGCCAGCGGGTGTCCTCGCTGCGCGCGCTCGCGGAGGAACTGGGCGTGGCGCGCGGCACCGTCCAGGTGGCGTTCGACCGGTTGCTGGGGGAGGGCTACCTGGTTGCGCGCGGTCCGGCCGGCACGTTCGTCGCCGAGCACATCACGGCGGCGCCGTCGCGGGCGCGGGCTGCGAAGAAAACCGCCACGGCCGGCAAGCTGCCGGCGCCGCGTGCCCCCCGGTATGCGGCGCTGAAGGACACCAACGAAGTCGTGCTGGAATCGGGCGGCGGGGCGCCCGCCATGCTCCAGCTTGGCGTGCCCGCGCTCGACGAGTTTCCGCGCAAGCTGTGGACGCGGCTGATGACGGGACTCGTGCGGCAGGTCAATACGCTCAATCGCCCGGCACCGGCCGGCTATGCGCCGCTGCGCGAGGCGCTGGCCACGTATCTGCACAGTTCGCGCGGCATCGCCCTGCGGGCGTCGCAAGTGTTCGTCGTGCCGGCCTACACGGCGGGGCTCGAACTGGCGGTCAATGCGCTATCGCTGCAGGGCACGCATGGGGCGTGGGTGGAGACGCCGGGCTATCCGCCGACGGGACAACTGCTGCGGAGGCTGGGGGTGCCACCCCATTTCGTGCCCGTGGACGACTGCGGTATCGATGTCGAGTACGGCATCGCGCGTCACCCCGACGCCAGTCTTGCGGTGGTGACGCCCTCGCACCAGAGTCCGACCGGCGTGGCGCTCACGCTCCAGCGGCGCGTGGCGTTGCTCGACTGGGCCGCGCGGAATGGAGCATGGGTGGTGGAGGACGACTACGACGGCGAGTTTCGTTATCGCGGCCATCCGCTGCCCGCGCTCAAGAGTCTGGATGCGGGCCAGCGCGTGATTTACTGCGGCACGCTGAGCAAGGTCATGTTTCCGGGGCTGCGGCTTGGGTATGTGGTCGTGCCCGAGAGCCAGGTGGAGGCATTCGAATCCGCGATTGCGCGCGCGACCTACGGCGGCTGTCCGGAGCTGATGCAGGCGGCGGTCGCGGAGTTCATCACCGCGGGCCATTTCTCGCGGCATATCAAGCGCATGCGCACGCTCTACGCGCGCCGCCGGGCGTTGCTGGCGGACGCATTGCGCGCCTACGAACCGCACGGCTTTCGCGTGCGGCTCGAGGACGGCGGCATGCATCTGCTGCTCGACGTCCCCGAGGACCGCGACGACATTGCGATGGCGCGCGTCGCGCATGAGGCCGGTTTCGGCATTCATGCGCTGACGGGCTGGCGCCGTGGCGCGCCGGGGCGGCGCGCACTGCTGCTGGGCTTTACGAATATCGGCACGCAGGCGGAGGCCGAACGCGTGGTGACGAAGCTGATGCGGGCGCTGGGGGAACCGCGTACGTAGCGATCAATCGCGCTTCCCGCGGTCTCCCGATCCCAGCACCACCTCCGCCATCTCGATCTGCCTCGCCACCCGCTCCATCGCCACCGCCGCGCGCCCGTTCGCTTCCGCCGCCGCCAGACGCCCCTTGACGTCGATCGGCAGCGCCATCGCGCCATACAACGTCTGCTGGCCCAGCGACAGCTTGTCGTCCGCCTCCTTCCCATGGTTCTTGATCGTCGTGGTCGTGCCCTGGCTGTAGGCGGCAATCGCCCCAAGCCCGAACCCCAGTGCCGAAAATCCCGAGATATAGGACGTCTTGAGCTTCGACGATCCACCGACCACCGCCGCCGCCACCCGTCCGATCGACGACGACGCAAAGCTGCCCAGCACGCCCATGTGATAGGTCTGGCCGACCCGCTGCGCCACCTGCGTCCTGATCTCGTCGGCATTGAGGTTGCGCTTGCTGTCGCGCCACACGCCGGGCAGCAGCGCCTCGGTATTCGACGCCAGCGTCGCCCGCGCATGCCCGTCGGCGGACAACCCGGTCAAGTCGTTCGCCTTGAGCTTTTCCTTGTCCGCTTCCAGTACGCCGAGCTTCGCTTCGAGACCCTTCCGCGCTTCGCTGCCCGCCGGTGCCGCATCGCGTTCCGCCTCGGTCTGCCTGATGACGTCGTCGAGCGACTTCGTCACGCGCTTGACCAGCGACTGCGCCGGCGAGGCAATCAGCCCGCGCAGCTTGCCCTCATCGATATCCTCGGGCCCGATCGTCTTGCCCGCATCGACGCGCGCCTTGCCGGCGTCGGTAAAGAAGTCCCCATAGATCAGGTTGAGCGCGTTCTTGTAATCGACCTTCGCCACCTCGTCATAGCCCGCCGACACATGCTGCACGCCGGTCAGCGCCAGCGCCCCCATGGCCTGGATCGTCGCGATCGACATCGGATGGAGCCGTGCGACGCGCTCGATGACATGTGACCCGATGACGTGCGACCCGATGACGTGCGCGGCCATCGTCGCGGCCTGATCCCTCGGCACGCCGGATGCCAGCCCCATCAGACTCTGGAACACGGGCCGCATCACGCGAGAGACGGACTGAAGGCGGTTACCGATATGCTGCCGCGTGTGCCCGGCCTGCGTCATCAGCACGCCTTCGTGGAGATCGCGCATCGCGGTCAACGCCTCGGAGAACGCTTGCGCCGATTCGCGTAGCCGTACCACGTCCGCGTCCGTGTCGTTCGCGTGCAACCACGCAGCCAGCTGCTCGCTGGTCTTGCCGTCCGCGCTACCCGGCACGCGCGCGGCAATCGCATCGAGCTGCCGCCCGAACGCCTTCGATGCATTGTCGAGCGCCTCCGCCTGCGCGGATGCGCGGCGTGCGATCTCGGGCAGCCATTCCTTGTGATGCACGTTCGCCTTGTCCACCTGAATCACGGGACCGTTGCGCTCGGCCGTATGCTCGACGAACTGCACGACCACGGGCTGCTGCGCGGCATACATCGGCGTCTGCGCAAGGCCGGCGACACCCAGCCCGAGCCCGGTGCCGGCCCACGGCTTGCCCGTGCCCGCGGACAGGAACGGCGAGGCAAAGAACTGCAGCAGGTTCGAGACCAGTCCCGCGCTCGGATAGATGAGCCCCGACACGAACGCCGCGTGGTGCACCTGCCTGATATCCGCATCGGTCAGCCCCTGCGCGTGATACCAGTCGTTGCTGCGTTGCGTGGCGCCGGACATCAGCGTGCTGTTGCTCACCGACGCGTCCTGCCGCTGTACCCGCAGCGTATTGACGAGATCCGCGGCCTGATGACGATCGACGTCGCGTTCGCGGCATTCGCCGATCGCGCGCTGCAGGTCGCCCAGCAGCGCGTCCGTATCGGTATTGCGGTAAGACGCCACCGTGGTGCCAACCGCCGAGCGCGCCGTGCCCGTGCCGGCGGTGCCCGCCTCGAGATCGGGGGCTTTCTCCAGGCGCGCCAAACCGAGGCCACCCAGTGCCCGCCGCGCGAACGAAGGTGTCGCGGCGTCGCGTGGCCGCGGCGGCGGTCCCGACAGGCCCGACAGCGACGCATCGGCCGCGGGCTTTTTCGCGGGCAGGCGCGTGGGGGGCGGTTTGGAAGGCGCGTCGTGCAGCGGCTGGATCTCGGCGCTTTGGTCGAGGCTATGCGCGCGGCTGGCCGCGGGCGAGTGAACGGACGGCGGAGGAGGCATGGCGGATCCCGTCGAAAGAAGGTTCGACCGAGCCTACGAACCGCATATGACAGCTGTGTGCAACGGCCCGCAACGTCGCGCGCGGATCCCCGAACGCTTCGCTACGCGCGGCATCGTTTCGGATTTGCGCGGGGAGGCAATGGCCCGTACCCGTTACAAATTAATCAGTATGCGATTGAAATAGCACGTTTACCGATCGCGCCCCTGCCATTAGACTCGCTCGGCATTCGCTTACCCGCCCGCGTCGGTGTCGCCATGCACGTCGCCATGCACGTCACCCTCCACGTCGCACCATGATCGCTTCCTCTCCCGTCCACGCATCCCACGGCATGCCGCGCACCTCGGTGCTCGCGACGCACTCGCTCTGGGCCGCCACCGCGCCCGCCGCCCTCCCGACGCCGCCGTTGTACGACGCCAGGGCTGTGGACGTGCTCGTGATCGGCGCGGGGTACACGGGACTCTCCACCGCGCTGCATCTGCGCGAATGCGGCGTCGATGTCTGCGTCGTCGATGCCAATGAACCGGGGTGGGGCGCGTCGGGCCGCAATGGCGGTCAGGTCAATCCGTCGCTCAAGCACGATCCGGACGAGCTCGTGCAGAACCTCGGCGGCGAGCGCGCGGAGGCGCTCATCGATGCGGTATCGCGTTCGGCCGATCTCGTGTTCGACCTCGTCGCGCGTCACGGCATCGACTGCCACCCGGTAAGGCAGGGCTGGCTGCAGCTTGCCTATGGCCCGCGCTCGGTGCCCGCGCTGCATGCGCGCGCGCGGCAGTGGCAGCGGCGCGGTGTGCCCGTGGAAATGCTCGATCGCGCCGATATCGAGCGGCGTGTCGGCACACGCGCCTTCGCCGGTGGCTGGTGCGATGGCCGCGCGGGCGCCATCCAGCCGCTCGCGTACGCACGCGGACTCGCTGCCGCCGCGCAGCGTGCGGGCGCCGCGATCCATGGGCGCACCGCGGTCACGGCGCTCGAACGGTATGACGGCAACTGGATCGCGACGATGGCCACGGGCGCGCGCGTGACGGCGTCGCATGTGGTCATCGCCACCAATGGCTATTCGGATGGCCTGTGGCCGGGTTTGCGGCAAACGCTGCTGGCGGCCAACAGCTTTATCGTCGCCACGCGGCCGATGTATGGCCAGGCCGCGCAGGCCATCCTCGCGCGGGGCGAGACCGTGGCGACTTCGCAGCGGCTGCTGCTGTATTTCCGCAAGGACCATACGGGCCGGCTGCTGATCGGCGGTCGCGGCGCATTCGCCGATCCGCGCAGGCCGAAGGATTTCGCCCACCTCGAGCGCGCGCTGGCGCTGCTGTTTCCGCAGCTGGGGCCGCTCCAGTTCGAATATCACTGGGCCGGCCGCATCGCGGTGACGCGCGATTTCATGCCGCATGTCCACGAACCCGCGCCGGGCATCACCATCGCGGTCGGCTGCAATGGCCGGGGCATCGCGCTATGCACGAGCTTCGGCAAGCACGTGGCGGAGCGGCTGACGCGGGAAACGGCGGTGTTTCCGTATCCCGTGTCGCCGCTCGCACCGTTCCCGTTCCACGGCTTGCAACGGTGCTATATCGGCGCGGGCGTTGCGTGGTACAGCCTGCTGGACAGGCTGTCGCGATAACGCCGGCTCGCGTCAGTCGGGCACCTTCACCACGCCACGCACGGCGACGATCCGATCGCCCGCCGCGGGCGACGATGAGATCGCGGGCAGATCGGCCGCTTCCACCCGCGGCTTGCCGCCAGCCATCCCGCTCGGCGCGGATGTCCGCACGACCTGGCTCGGCGGCAACGGCGTGGCATTCGCCAGATGCGCCCACATCGCCTCCAGCGCGCGCAGCTGATACGGCGTCAGCGGCACGAGCCCCGTCGCCGTCGCGCCGGGCTCGCCATGCGTGGCCCGCGTGACCTCGATATAGCGGAGGTTCGCGGCATCGCCCGATACCAGCGAATGCAGCCCGACATACGGGCGGCTCGTGAAGTCCGGCGGTTCCACCGGATCCGCGCGGCCATGCACGATCAGCGTCGGCAGCCCGCCGATATCGCCCGTCGCGAGCACCGATTGCAGCCCCGCCTGCACGCGCTTCGCATTGGCCGACGTGCCGACCGACAACTCGCGCAGGCACATCGCCGCATCGAAGTTGTAATCCTGCCGCCCCGTGGAGGCCGACGTGGACAGCGACGATTTCCGCGGCCCCGCCGGATCGGCGTCGTTGATCATGGTCACGACCGTGCCATCGGGCGTACCGCCGGCCTGCGTCACGTACCATTGCGCGGCCTCGGTGGCCGTGGGCCTGCGCGGACGCCCCGCGGCATCGACCGATGCAAAGCTGAGCCCGCACAGATGATCGCCCGCGGTAAAGCGCCCATACTGGCTCGCCTGGCCCAGCGTGCTCTGCTCGGCCAGCGCGCCGCCCGCGATCTGCGCGTCGGCTTCGGGCTGCATGCCATAAGCGTGCAGCTTGTCGAGCGCCTCGCGTGCCTGCTCGCGCGTGGTCTTCGCTTGCAGCAGCCCCGCGTCGGCCAGCGACGCGCAGCGGTTGGCCGCATGCGTCAGCCCCGACGCCCCGGGCGTGTCGGGCAGCGCCAGCGCCGCGCAGGCGTTGTACAGGTTCGTGAACGTGAGCTTGTCGAAGATCGTGTGCGCGGCATTGCGTGGCAGGATTTGCGGCGACATCGCGACCACGCCGTCGAGCAGATGGCGCGTATCCTGCTCCGCCGCCTTCAACACCGCACCGCCGCCATTCGAGAATCCCGTGGCGATAATGCGCGTATTGGCGCGCGTGACCACCGCCCCCGCGGGCCACTTGCGCTGGCCGAGCTCGAACAGCGCGAACTCCACCGCGCGCAGCACCGATGGCCCCCAGTCCGCTTCCTGCGTCCATCCCGCATCGGCCCACTTGTACGCGAGCCGGTTCGGATACGCGGCGGCAATCTTCCGCGTGGCCGCATCGTCCTGCTGCATCAGCCGCGCGCCGCGCGATACGAGTTGCCCGTCGATGCCGACGCCACGGCCAGCATCGATGTCATGCACGCCGGCGCCGAGCGCCTTGTCGGCCCACACCACCGCGCAGCCATGCGTAAAGCCCCAGTACCCGGCCCGCAGCATATCGCTGAGCACGTTCTGGCTGCCCGGCGTGGCAATGGCGACGAGGCACGCGCGTTGCGCGTCGAAACTCGCCGGCACCTGCAGCAGCAATCCCGCCATCTGCGTACCGCTGCCATCGTCGGCATAGGCGAGCACTTCGTCGCCAGCCACGCGGCCCGTCCCCGCGACGCGGCCCGTGGCCGGATCGACGTTCGGCCCGAACAGCCGGCCAAAGCCATTGGCGGCGGAGGGCGGGCGCTTGATGACCGCGCGCCGCAGTTCGGCGTAGGTCGGCGCGGCCGGATCGCGATACAGCGTTGTGGCCGCACTGACGCCGGCGGCGCCGAGTCCGCCGGTGACCAGATCGTCGGTCACGCCGTCATAGGCATCGCGCCGCACCACATGCAGCCAGCCCGGCGCGGCCGAGGCGGCGTTCGTGGATGGCGCGGCCCACTGATTGCCGCCGCACGCGGACATCGCGGCGGCAGCCATCAGACCGAGCGCGACGTAGCCGCCTCGGGCAAAAGACATTCCCGTCATGCTTTACCTCTTCAAAGGCCAGTACGACGTTGACGGGAATCAGTCGAGCTTGATGCCGACGCTCTTGACCACCTTGTCCCACTTCTGCGAATCGCGATTCACGAGCTGCGTGAACTCCACGGGGCCGAGCGCGGCCGGCTCCATGCCCTGCTTGGTAATCGACTCGCGGATCGAAGGCTGGTTGACCACCGCCGCAATTTCCTGCGCAAGGCGGTTGACCACGGGCATCGGCGTGCCACCGGTCGTAAAGACGCCGTACCACGACACCACCTCATAGCCCGGCACGCCCGACTCGGCAATCGTCGGCACGTTCGGCATCGTCTTCACGCGCTCGGTGCTCGTCACGGCGATGATGCGTACCTTGCCCGAGTCCGCGCCGGCCTTGGCCGAGGGCAGGCTCGCGAACGTCATCTGCGCCTGGCCTGCCATCACATCCTGCATGGCCGGTGCGTCGCCGCGGTACGGGATATGCGTGATCTGCACGCCGGCCATGCTCTTGAACAGTTCCGCCGACAGGTGCGAGATCGTGCCATTGCCCGGCGACGTCACGTTGAGCTTGCCCGGATTCGCCTTCGCGTAGGCCAGCAGTTCCTGCACGTTCTTGACGGGCAGATCGTTGTTCACGACCAGCGCGTTGGCGGACTTGGCCACCAGCGAGACCGGTTGCACGCCCTTCACCGGATCGTACGGCAGCTTGCTGTAGATCGACGGCGCGATGGCCTGGCCGCCGACCGAGCCGAGCAGCAGCACCGAGCCATCGGGCTTCGCGCGTGCCATTTCGGCCGTGGCCAGCGTGCTGCCGCCACCGGGCTTGTTCTCCACGACGATCGTGGTCTTGGTATTCAGCTGGAACTGCGTGGCAACGGTGCGCGCGATGACATCGTTGCCGCCGCCCGGCGCAAAGCCGACCAGCATGCGGAGGGGGCCCGCGGGCAGATCCTGAGCCATGCCCTGGGCTGCGGCCAGTGCGAGCGCGAGAGCGGGGACGATCTTGGATAACGCCATGATGATTTCTCGGTAATTAGGTTAAGGGTGCTCTCAGGATGTCGTCGCTATGCTGGTCCAACGTGGCGGGACCGGCGTACCGGAGCCCGCTCTTTCTTTGTATTGATGCGTTACTTCTTGAACCGCACGACGGCCTCGCGCGATGCCTGCGTCTGCGGCAGCGTCGCGAGTTCGCCGAGCGTGACCGGCTTTGTGGGAAAGCGCAGCCGGTAGTAGCCCACGTCGCGCGGATGGCGCTGTTGTTCGTCGGCAATGAGTTCGGTCACGGTGAGCCCGCAGAAGCGGCCCTGGCACGGCCCCATGCCGCAGCGCAGGAACGCCTTCAGCTGGTTGGGTCCCTGGCAGCCGATGCGCGCGGCATGGCGCACCTGCTCCGCGGTGGCTTCCTCGCAGCGGCATACGATGGTGTCGCCCACGGGGCGGCGGAACTGTGGCAGCGGGCGGTACAGCACCTCGAAGAACTCGCGGCCGCGCGTCGCGCGTTCGAGGGACGCCAGATGCGTTGCCGCCTTGGCATCGCGCGTGGCCGTATCGATGCGCCCCAGTGCCGCGGCCGCATGCACGGCGGCGATGCGGCCGCGATGCTCGGCGGCCATCGCACCGGCGATGCCCGCGCCGTCACCGGCAATGGTCACATTGGGCACGGACGTCGCGCCCCATGCATCCACCTGCGGCTCCCAGCAATCCTGACGCTCGTTCCACACGTGCTCGGCGCCGATGGCGCGCGACAGGTTGGTGTTGGGCACCACGCCCTGATGCAGCAGCAACTGATCCACCGCGATCGTGCGGCGCTGGCCATCGGCTTCGTAGTGCAATTGCGCGACCTGCCCGTTGGCCCCGGCCACCGCCTCGAGCGCGGTCACGCCGCTGACGATTTTCACGGCCTTGCGCACCGCGCGCAGCAGCTTCAGACCCTTGCCGAGGTACGGCGAGCGCAGGAAGCCCCATGCATGCGGGAGCGCCGCGCGCCATTGGCCGCTTGCGGTGGTTTCCAGAATCGCGTCGAGCTTCACGCCCGCGTTCAGGTACTGGTACGCGAGCAGATAGAGCAGCGGACCGCCGCCCGCGAGCACGGTGCGGCCTTCGGGCACCACGCCCGACGTCTTCAGCAGGATCTGCGCGGCGCCGGCCGTGATCACGCCCGGCAGGGTCCAGCCCGGAATCGGGAACGGACGCTCCTGCGCGCCGGTGGCGAGGATGATGTGGCGGCAATGCAGCAGCGCGGCCTGCGGATCTTCGCCGGGGCGCGCCACGGAGTACGCGACTTCGTAGCCGGCCGGCGCACTGTTGGCTTCGGCCGCGCGCGCATTGACCGACCAGACGGTGGCGGACGACAGATGCCGCGCGCCGCTCGTGGCGAACGGCTCCAGCAGGTTCAGGCCATGCCAGTAGTCCTGGCCCAGGATCTCGCGGTTCTGCACGGGTGTGGTGCTGATCGCGCGATAGATCTGTCCGCCCGGCGCGGGCTGCTCGTCGATCAGTACCGTCGACAGGCCCAGCTGCGCGGCCTGCGTCGCGGCGGCGAGACCCGCGGGGCCCGCGCCCACCACGAGCAGATCGCACGTCATGATGTCGGCGCTCATACGGCCACCTCGCGCGCGCCAAGCTGGCGCTCCACGGTCATGCCGTCGCGCACGCGTGCCATGCACGCCTGCTGGTTGGGCCGGCCATCGATGCGTACGAGGCAGTCGTAGCAGACGCCCATCATGCAATAGGGGCCACGCGCGGTGCCGGAGACCGCGGTATCGCGGCAGGCCAGCACGTTGGCGGCAAACAGGGCCGCGGCGACGCTGTCGCCCTCGCGGCATTCGAGCACGGTGCCATCCACGGTGACCCGTACCTTGCGTTCGGTCGCTTGCAGGACCGCCGCGTCAATGCGTCTGAACATGGAATCTCCGCGTCGAAAAAATGGACAGCTCGGGCGGCAGGGCACCCGCGGCGATCATCGGGGCGAGGTGCATCGCATGCGTTGCCGCCAGCGTGACGCCGCTGTGGCACGTGACGATGAACGCGCCGGGGTGCGTCGCCGACTGTTCGTAGACCGGAAAGCCGTCTTTCGCGCGCACGCGCAGCGCGGACCATGCCCGCACCGTGCGCACGTCGCGCAGCGCGGGCAGCGTGCGGACCGCGCGGTCCGCCAGCGTGGCGAGCACGGGCAGCGTCGTGATCTGGTCCGCGTAGCCCGCGTCTTCCTGCGAGTCCCCGACGAGCCAGCTGCCTTCGTCGTTCTGACGCAGCGTGACCATCGGCGTATCGAGCAGACGGCGCGTGCGTTCCAGCACGAGAATCTGGCCGCGCTGCGGTGCCATCGGCAGGTCGATGCCGACCATGCGGCCGAGGTCCCCATTGCGCAGCCCGCCGGCCAGCACGATCTTGCGCGCGCGCACCTCGCCGTTCGGCGTGGTCAGCACGAAGTCGCCGCTGGCCTGCTGCACGATGTTCGTCACGCCGTGATTGGGCAGGTATTCGACGCCGCTCGTGCTGAACGCGGTATGGAACGCGCGCAGCAGCTTGAGCGGATTGACGATGCCGTCGTGCGGGGTCCAGATGGCCCCCGTCACGTCGGGGCCCAGGCCCGGCACCAGCGACGCGGCCTGATGATGGTCGAGCAGCTTCCACTCGTACGGTTCCACGCCCGGCTGCGCCATCAGCGTGTTGACCCACGCGAGGCGCGCCTCGACTTCGTAGTCGCCCATCAGCGGCGTCAGGCCGCCTTTCTGTTCGAGCGCGACGTCGATGCCGGTTTCCTTGAGGATATCGGCCGCGAGTTTCGGCCACAGGCGTGTGGAGTTCAGCGTCCAGCGGCTGTAGGCACCCATGCCGTAGCCCTTGCTCTGGAGCCAGACCAGCCCGAAGTTGCCGCGCGAGGCACGCAGCGCGATATCGCCTTCGTCGAGTACGGCGACGGTGCCCACGCTACGGCGCAGGCCGTATGCCACGGCGGAACCGACCAGACCGCCGCCGATCACGGCGACGTCGAACAGCGGATAGCGGTGAGGAGAGGCCGCGGTCATTAGCGGAGCCTCCCGTGGGGGATTTGCGGGCCCTGGGCCCTGCCTGGAATCATGTTCGGTACTCGCAAGAATCGTGACCGCACGGGGCTGTCAGTTTCGAACGAGTATGCGGAAGGGTGACCTATACGCGCAAATACGAATGCGTCAGGCGTCCATACGAAAACCTTATGGGGCGGTCGGCAGCGACAATGGCAGCGAGGCCGTCTCCGCCGCGATGACCTCGATCATCCGCTCGGTAAAACGGTCCACGAGCACGTTGGCGGGCCGGTTGCGGGCCAGCAGCAGGTAGCTGACGAACGGGATGCGGGGCAGGAACGGGCGAATGACCACCTCCGACATATGCATGCGGGCGACCAGCGGGTTGACGATGGCCACGCCGAGCCCGAGGCCGACCATCTTGCAGATCGTGGCGCCGTAAGGGGTCTCAAAGTGCATCTTGCGCCGGTCGTCGTCCACGAAGGCGGCATCGATCGCGGCCCGCAGGCCATCGCCGTGGCCCATGGAGATAAACGATTCGCCGGCCAGATCGGCGGGCGTAAGCACCTCGCGCCCGGCAAGACGATGGCCCGGCGGCAGCACGCAACAGCCCGAGAGCTCGGCCACGGGCATGGCTTCCGTGACCACGGTGGGCGGCAGGAACGACACGAGCCCGAGGTCGCAATAGCGGCTGCCGACGCGCTCCGCCACCAGCTGGGTGCTGCCGGTTTCCATCGCCACGTTGACGTCGGGATAGTCGGCATGGAAACGCTGGAGCACCAGCGGCAGCACCGTCAGCGCAAGCGACGGCACCGTCGCGATACGTAGCCGGCCCTTGCCGAACTGGCGGATATTGCGGGCCGCGTCCTTGAGCGCATCGATGCCGACGAACGCGCGGTCCACCTCGCGCAGGAACGCCAGACCCTCCTCGGTGGGCGTCAGCCGCCCGGCCGTGCGCGTGAACAGCGTCAGGCCAGTCGAGTGTTCGAGCTGCGCGATCAGGCGGCTCACGTTCGGCTGCGAGGTGTAGAGCTCCGTCGCGGCGGCCGTCATCGAGCCGGAACGCATGACGGCCTGGAATGCGGCGATTTCCTTGAATTTCATGGGGGTGGGGGCGGCTTGTTATCGCTGCGATGGTATATCAGATCCGTATGCCTGCCCCGGAAAAACTGATTTGACGGTATGGGGTCGCGATTTTCATACTGGGTGCCATCGAGAGAGGACTCCCCACATGGAAGCGAACCGCATGGAATCGAAAGTCAGCCGCCGCCTCACGCAGCCCACGGCGCCCGAGGTCTGCACGCATATCTACGCGCCGCGCCTGCGCGACTTCGGTGCCGGCTTCGGCTACCTGACGGACATCAACGCGGCGCATCTGCTGATGCTGCATGGCACGGGGCTGATTCCCGCCGACACGGCGGCAACGCTCGCGCGCGCGCTCGTGCGCATCGGGCAGGAAGGGCCCGACGCGGTGCCGCTCGATCCGCAGCGCGAGGATGCCTACTTCAACTACGAGGCGCGCCTGATGGCGGTGGCCGGTGCCGATGCGGGCGGGCGCCTGCACGTCGCGCGCAGCCGTAACGACATCCTTGCCACGCAGGACCGGTTGCGCGCGCGCGATGCCGTGCTGGGTTTGCTCGACACGCTCGCCGATACGCGCGGCGTCGTACTGCGGCAGGCGGTCGCGCATGCCGACACGGTCATGCCGGGCTATACGCACCTGCAGGCCGCGCAGCCGATTACCTACGGCTTCTATCTTGCTGGTGTCGCGCAATCGATGGGGCGCGACATGACGCGCCTGCGCCATGCGCTGGCGACGCTCGACGCGTGCCCGCTCGGGGCCGGTGCGCTGGCGGGTACCGCGTTCCCGATCGATCGCGCGGCCACGGCGCGGTGGCTGGGTTTCTCGGGCTACGTGGGGAACGCGCTCGATGCGGTGGCCTCGCGCGACTTCGCCTGGGAGATCCTGGCCGCGGTGACGATTGCCACGGTCACCTGGGGGCGCGTGGCGCAGGATCTGTTCGTGTGGGCGACCCCCGAGTTCGGGCTGATCGACTTTCCCGATAGCGTCGCGGGCACGTCGAGCATCATGCCGCAGAAGAAGAACCCCGTGGCGCTCGAGTACCTGAAGGGGAAGGGCGGCCATCTGCTCGGACTGCTGACGGCATCGCTGGCCGCGCTCAAGGGCACGCACTTCACGCACTCGGGCGATGGCAGCCGCGAGACGATGCGGGGTTTCTGGGAGGCGATGGTCGAGGCGCAGCGATGCGCGGAGGTCCTTCGCCTCGTGCTGGAACACGCGACGCCGCAACCGGCCACGATGCTGAATCGCGCGCGACGCGATTTCTCGTCGGCCACGGACCTCGCGGACATGCTCGTCCGCGACGCGGGCATGTCGTTCCGCGAGGCGCACCACGTGGTGGGCGCGGTCGTCCGCGAGGCGCTGGACCGGCATCTGCCCGCATGCGAGATCGACAGCACGATGGTGACGCGCGCGGCACTGGCCCACACGGGGCGCACGATCGCACTGGACGCGCATGTCGTGGCGGCATGCCTCGACCCCGTCCATGGGGTCGCCTCCCGCACCGCGGCCGGCGGCCCGGCACCGGCGCTGGTGCGCGAACAGGTGGAAACCCAGTCGGCCTCGCTGGCCGCCGATCGGGAGGCCATTACCGCCCAGCGCGGCGCCGTAGCGGCGAGCCGCGCCGCGCTGAAGCAGGCGACGGAAGCGCTTGCAGGCGCGGCGCATTGACGGGACCACGGCCCCTTCCGAGTCGGGCGGGCGAGGGGCTGCCTCATATTCCGAGCATCGATCCTCGATAATATTCGTCGTCCCCCGGCACCCCCCATGCTGAAATGCCTGTCCATCTCACGCGACAGCCATCGGGCAATCCATGACGAATCTGTCAGACCAGCACGCGCTGCAACTCCCGTCCCTCGTCCACACAGCAAAACGCCTGACCACCGACGCCGAAGCGATCGCCGCCGCGGAAGCCTTCGCCGCAGCCGTCAAGGACACCGCATCGCACCGAGACCGTGAGCGCATCCTGCCGTGGCAGGAACTGGACCAATGGTCGGCCAGCGGCCTCGGCGGCATCACCGTGCCGCGCGCCTACGGCGGCCCCGAAGTCTCGTACGTGACGCTGTCGGAAGTCTTCGCCATCGTCTGCGCCGCGGACCCGGCGCTGGGCCAGATCCCGCAAAACCACTTCGGCCTGCTCGGCGTGCTGAGGGAAATCGGCACCCCAGCGCAGAAGCAGCGCTTCTACAGCGAAGTCCTCGCAGGCCAACGGCTCGGCAATGCTGGCCCCGAGCGCCGCTCGTCCACGAGCGCGACCATCCTGCAAACGACCACCCGTTTGCGCCGCACGCCGCAGGGCCTGCGCCTGACGGGCACGCGCTTCTACTCGACCGGCGCGCTGTTCGCCCACCGCGTCCCCGTCCGCGCGCTCGACGACGACGATCGCCCCGTGCAGGTCTGGGTCCCGCGAGACGCCGCCGGCCTCACCGTGATCGACGACTGGTCGTCGTTCGGCCAGCGCACCACCGCCAGCGGCACCGTGGAGCTCGACCACGTCGCCGTTTCGGAAGACGACGTGCTGCCCATCTGGCAACTCGCCGATCGCCCCGGCCTCTACGGTCCCACGTCACAGATCATTCAGGCCGCGATCGACCTCGGCATCGCCCAGGCCGCCTTCGACGAAGCCATCGCGTTCGTGCGCGCCCACGCCAGACCATGGATCGACGCCAACGTCGAACGCGCCGCCGACGACCCGCATCTGATCGGGGACGTGGGCCGCCTCTCGGTCGAACTGCACGCCGCGCAGGCCGTGCTGCGTGAAGCCGCCGAAACCCTCGACAGCCTCGCCGCATTCACGCGGCAGACGAACGACACCGAACTCGATCCGGACCTCAGCGCACAGGCATCGGTCGCTGTCGCCGAAGCCAAGGTCCTCACCACGGACATCGCGCTGAAGGCCAGCGAAAAACTGTTCGAACTCGCGGGTTCCTCGGCCACGCGCGCCGCCCATAACCTCGACCGTCACTGGCGCAACGCCCGCACGCACACGCTGCACGACCCGGTGCGCTGGAAGCTTCATCTGATCGGCAATTACTTCCTCAACGGCGCCCTGCCGGCCCGGCACTCGTGGAACTGAATCCGGAATCGATATGACGCAGCTGTCCATCCCCGCCCCCCGTGCCGACGACCCCGCAAGCCGCCCCGCGCCAGCGCGCGCGCCCTCGCGTGTGCCGGACCGTATCCGCGACGACGCGGAGGCCATCGCCGTGGCGCACAGGCTTGCCGACCAGTTCGCACCGGACGCCGCATTGCGCGACCGCGAACGCCGGCTGCCCTGGGCCGAACTCGATGCGCTGAGCGCCAGCGGCCTGCTCGCGATCACCGTGCCGCGTGCGTTCGGCGGCGCCGGCGTCTCCACCGGCACGCTCGCCGAGGTCATTGCCATCCTCGCGGCCGCCGACGGCTCGATCGGCCAGATTCCGCAGAACCACTACTACGCGCTCGAAGTCGTGCGCGCGGGCGGTACCGAAGCGCAACAGCAATGGATCTACGACCGCGTACTGGCCGGCGAGCGCCTCGGCAACGCGCTTGCCGAAATCGGCCACAAGGATTTCAAGCGCCGCACGCGGCTGATTCCCGATGGCGACGGTTTCCGCGTCACGGGGCAGAAGTTCTATTGCACGGGCGCGGTCTTCGCGCACTGGATTCCGACGCTGGTGGTTGCGGAGGAGGGGACGGAGGCCGAGCCGAAGCCAGTCACCTATCTGGCCATCGTCCCGCGCGAGGCGGCGGGTGTGTCGATCGTCGATGACTGGGATGGCTTCGGTCAGCGTGTCACGGGCAGCGGCTCGGTCACGTTCGACGAGGTACGTGTGGAGAGAGACTGGGTCGTCCCGTTCCTTGCCTCGTTCGAAACGCCGACGACGATCGGACCGTTCGCGCAGATCCTGCACGCGGCCATCGACCTCGGCATCGGCCGCGGGGCTTTCGCGGCCACGCTGCCGTTTATCCGCGATCGCGCACGTCCCTGGATCGATGCGGGCGTCGCACGCGCCAGCGACGATCCGCTGACGATCCATCATGTCGGCGAGGTTCGCGTGAGCTTGCGTGCCGCGGAAGCGCTCGTACGGAGGGCGGGCCGGTTCGTCGATGCCGCGCAGCAGGCGCCCGACGAACGCACGGTCGCGGCCGCATCGATCGCCGTGGCCGAGGCCCGCGCCGCCACGACCACCGCGTCGCTGCTGGCCGGCACCCGGCTGTTCGAACTCGGCGGCACGGCCGCGACGCTCGACGGCCTGGGCCTCGACCGTTTCTGGCGCAATGCCCGCACGCATACGCTGCACGACCCCGTGCGTTGGAAGTACCACGCGATCGGCAACTACTACCTCAACGACAAGCTGCCGGCCCGCCACGGCGCGCTATGAAGTCCGCCGCGTTCGCTCAATCGTTGCGCTCGTCCTTCGGTAAATCCTTCAACTGATCGTGCGCGGTGAGGTCGCCGCCCTCGCCGAGCCGGTCCTCGCGATCTTTTCGCTCGCTGCGGCCCCGCGAAGGGCCCGTGCCGCCCGTACCCGGCTTCCAGCCGGGCCACGGACTGTCCTTGTCCTTGCGTGCATCGGGCATATCGTTCGGTTTGGTCATATGGCGTTACTCCGTCACGGTAGATCGACGCAGTGACGCAATCTATGTGCCAAGCACGACGAACAGGAACCACAACACCACCGGCGCAATCAACGTCACCAGCGCGCCGTACACCATCAGGCTCCGGAAGAATGCCTGCCGATCGACGCCCTGGGCATTAGCCAGCACGAGCGCCCCATTGGTCGAGAACGGACTCACGTCCACGATCGTCGACGACACGGCCATCGCGGCGATAAACCCGATCGCGCTCACATCGCCGCCCTGCAGGAACGGCACCGCAAGCGGAATCAGCGAGCCCAGCACGGCCGTGGACGATGCAAAGGCCGACACCACCGCGCCGATAAAGCAGAGCAGCAGCGCCGCCATCAGCGGTGAAGTCAGTCCCGCCACGCTGTTCCCGACGAACGCGATCGTCCCCATCTTCTCGAGCACGCCCACGTAGGTGCTCACGCCCACGATCAGCATGATTTCGGGCCAGGAGATCTGATTGAGCGCCTCCTTCTGCAGATTGGGCGCCATCAGCGTCAGCAGCAATGCAATCGTCAGCGAGACGAAGCCGATATCGAGCTTGAAGTAGAGCGTCAGCACGCCCAGCGCAACGAGCCCCATTACCGTGAGGTACTGGCAGAACGTTCCGGGCGCATCGTCCTTGCGCGCATCGTGCGCGGAGGCATCGTCGTCGAGATGCGCGACCACGGTGGCCCCGGCCATCGCCCGCGCGCTGAACGCCTCGTGCATGGCCATTCCTCCCGCCATCGCCGCCACGGGCTGCGCCACGCGCCGCGGCTTGCGCATCAGCTTCAGGCCACCGAGCAGGCAGAAAAGCCCGGCCGCGACGGCAAGATTGAAGCCGAGGCTGGCAAAGGCCGTGGCCATCTCGTTGAGCGGCAGCCCCGCCTTGTGCACGATCTTGTTCGTAATGCCGCCGTAGATGCTCATCGGCGAAAAGCCGCCACCCTGCGCGCCGTGCACGACCATCAGTCCCATCAGCAGCGGATTGATGCCATGCCGCGCGGCGAAGCCCAGCGCGATCGGCGCGATGATGGCCACCGCCGCGGGGCTCACGGCCCCGACCGACGTCAGCAGCGCCGCAATGCCGAACATGATCCATGGAATCGCCGCGATCCGCCCGCCCACGGCGCGTACCGAAAGCCGCACGAGCCAGTCGATGGTGCCGTTCTTCTGCGCCACCGCGAACAGATACGTAATGCCGGCCAGCGTCAGGAACAGATCGGCCGGAAAACCCATGAAGATGGCCTTGGCGGGCATTCCCGCCACGAACGTGCCAACGAGAAAGGCGCCGACGAAGGCGAGGACCCCCATGTTGATGGGGAGTACCGTGGCCACGACGAACATCAGCGCGAGCACGGCGATGGATAGCAAATGTTGCGACACGGCTTGTCTCCGAGAATCTAGGAATCGTTTTATGGAGACGACGATAGGAGACGCCCGATGCCCACGTCAATTAAGCTCGGGCGCGAATCCTTACCCGCGCAGGAAAGAACGGTCGTTCAGAAGTGGTTCAGAAAGGCCGCTCGCCGATGATCTCGAGAAAAGGCGCAATGGCCGGATTGCCGTTGGCGGGCAGATGCGCGGCATACAGCTCCGCCTGCATCAGGCCCTCGCCACGCAGCGCGAGATAGGCGAGCGCATCCGCGCGCATGCGCGACAGCGACCCCGGTACCACGGCCGCGCCGAATCCCGCTTCCACGAGCGCGAGAATCGTCGGAATCATGCTTTCCTGCACGATGCGCGGCGGCTTGCCCGTGCTCGCGAGCATACGGTGCAGCACCTGGCTGAAGTACCGCGAATACACGCGCGAGTATCCGATCAGGTCCAGCTCTGCCACCTGCGCGAGCGTCACGGACCGGCGCCGCGCGAGCGGATGTTCGCGTCGCACGGCCAGCACCATGGGCTCGGTATGCACGAGCTGCGGCACGAGGTCCGCATCGGCGAATGGCGGACGCAGCAGGGCGAGGTCGAGGCGACGATCATGCAGCGCGTCCGGCATCTCGTTCGAGTTCATCTCGCGCAGGTCCAGCGCGATGCCCGGGTAGCGCTGGCGAAACGCGAACATCGCCTGCGGCAGATCCGTGTAAGCGGCGCTCGGCGTAAGACCTATCGTGAGCCGGCCCACCTTGCCGGTGCTGGCCTGCCGCACGGCCTGCACGGCCAGGCCGGCATCGGCCTGCAGCCGCTGGACGCGGCGGTAGAGCTCGGCGCCTGCCGGCGTCAGCCGCACCGAACGCGTCGTGCGTTCCAGCAGCCGGACCTCGAGCAGGGTTTCCAGCCGGCGAATCGCCTGGCTCAGCGGCGGCTGGCTGATATGCAGCCGCAGGGCGGCGCGCCCGAAATGGAGCTCCTCGGCCACCACGGCGAACATGTCCAGCAGCTTGCTGTCGGGCCAGATCATTATGTTTCCCAGCAAATCAATCCCGACAGAATAATGTATTGGACTACCTAATCGGTCGATTCGTACCATCGCAGCACGATATTTCAACCGATCTTTCCCTTCACGGGGCACCACCATGAAACGAATCGACCCTCGACGCCGGCGCCTGCTCGGCGCCACGCTGAGCGCCCTCGCGGGCAGCCTTGCAGTGCCCGTGGCGGCCCAGCCCGCCTACCCGAGCCAGCCGATCAAGTTCGTCGTCCCCTACGCGGCCGGCGGCAGCTCCGATACCCGCGCGCGCCAGCTTGCGCAGCTGATCGGCAAGTCGCTCGGCGTGCCCGTCGTGGTGGACAACAAGCCCGGCGCCAGCGGCAATATCGGCACGGGCCAGGTCGCGACGGCAAAGCCCGACGGCTATACGATCGGCCTCGGCAACTTCGCGCCGATGGCGGTCAACAAGTCGCTGTACACGCTCGGCTTCGATCCGATCAGGGACCTCGCGCCCATCGCGCTGATCGAGCGCGGCCCGCTCGTGCTCGGCGTGAACACGCAGTCGCCGTACCAGACGCTCGACGCACTGGTCAAGGCGTCGAAGGCCACGCCCAGCAAGCTCAATTACGCGTCCACGGGCGCGGGCAGCGCCTCCCACCTCGGCACCGAGCTGTTCCGGACCGTCGCGCAGGGGGAGGCCACGCACGTCGCCTATCGCGGCGGTGCGCCCGCGGTGAACGACCTGCTGGCCGGCAACGTCGACTTCTACCTCGAACTGCCGAGCCTGCTGATGCCGTATGCCACCGGCGATGCGCCGCGGCTGCGCCTGCTGGCCGTCTCTTCCGAGCGCCGCGTGCCGAGCCTGCCCAACGTGCCCACGTTCAAGGAACAGGGCTTTCCGGGCATGGTAATGTCCAACTGGTTCGGCGTCGTCGCGCCGGCCGGCACGTCGCCCGAGATCGTGCGCAAGCTCAACGACCATATCAATCGCGCGCTCAAGGACCCCGGCTACCGAAAGATCGTGGAAGCGCAGGGCGGCGAGGTCGCGGGCGGCTCGCCCTCGGAATTCCGTGACTTCATCAACAGCGAGAGCGATCGCTGGTCGCAGCTGATCCGCAAGCAGAACATCACCGTTCAATGACGCAGACATCGTTGGCACAAGCGGCAACATCTCCATGGGCCCTGTCGCTGCCGGAAGCGCGGCGACGCAGCCGCGAGCAGGACGCGGACCTCCGCGCATGGGTCTGCCTGTCCGATGGGGATATCGAGCAGAAAGGGGAGACGGGCGGAGGATCGCTCGCGGGCGTCGCCTTCGGCGTAAAGGACGTCATCGACGTCGCAGGCCTGCCCACGCGCTCCGGCGCCACGGCCACCAACGATATGTCGACCAACGACATGCCGCAACCATGGGATGCGGCCTGCGTCGCGCAACTGCGCGCAGCCGGCGCGGTACCCATTGGCAAGACGGTGACCGCGGAATTCGCATACATGTCGCCGGGTCCGACGCGCAATCCGCATCGGCTCGACCATACGCCCGGCGGTTCGTCCAGCGGCTCCGCGGCCGCGGTGGCCGCGGGTCATGTCGAACTGGCATTGGGCACGCAGACGGGCGGCTCGATCATTCGTCCCGCGGCATTCTGCGGCGTCATCGGCTTCAAGCCGACCTTCGGACGCATCCATCGCGGCGGCATGCGCGTCCTCTGCGATTCGCTCGACACGATCGGCTGGTTCACGCGCACGCTCGACCAGTCCATCGCCACGGCACAGGCGTTGCTCGGTCCCGACGCATCGGTGGCCATCGGTACGCATGGCACACGCGCGCCACGCGTCGCGGTGCTGCCGAGCCGCGCGCTGGCAACGCTGAGTCCCGCGGCGGATGCCGCGCTCGTGCAAGGCGTTGCGAAATTGCGCGCGCTCGGCGCCGAGATCGTGGAGCCCTCGTGCGACGACGAGCAGGCCGAACTTCTCGCCGTGCACGGCGCGATCATGCACGCCGAGTTCGCGCGCGGGATGTTGCCCATCTTCGGCGCGCGCGGCGCTGGCCTGCGTACGCCGGACATCACGACGGCGACGCGCGAGGGGATCGAGAAGGGACTCGCCATCTCGCCAGCGGATTACGCGAAGCATCGGCAGGCGCGGGAGCGCCTCGCGCGTATCTGGGAGGATCGTTTCTCGGCGTTCGACGTCATTCTTGCGCCGAGCGCGCCGTCCGAAGCGCCGGCGGGGCTTGCCAGCACGGGCTCGTCGATCTTCAATCGCATCTGGTCGCTGCTGGGCTGGCCCTGCGTGCATCTGCCCACGGGCACGACGCCGCTGGGGTTGCCGGTTGGCGTGCAACTCGTGGCCACGCCCGCGCGCGACCTGCCGCTGCTTGCGTGGGCGCGCTGGCTCGGTCTGGCCGAGTCTGACTGAGTGCGACCGGGTGCGGCCTGGTCCGGCCTAGCGGGAACTAGCGGCGGTGGCAACCACCGGTGTCCCCAGCGACCAGTATCGCTCGGGCGCGCCGAGGTCGGCCAGTTGTTCGGCATTGAATAGCGGCAACTGGCTTTCGTAGGCTTCGATCGCGCGCATCTTCTGCGTCTGGAACGGTGCGATGGGCAGCGTCACGGGGGCGGCAAGCAGGCCTTCCTGCCACCACGCCATCAGCCGGTTCTGGATCATGCCGGGCATGCGGCGATAGATCGCGTCCTCATAGAACAGCCATTGCACGGAAGGCGGCGCAGCCACGGGGTGCTCGCCTTCGGCATCGTCAGGCGGGGCCTTATGCGGCGCCAGAGGGGCGGAGTGCGCGGCGGCTTGGGCGGCGGCTTGGGCGGCGGATTGGGCGGCGGCTTGAGCGGCTGCGCCAGCGGGCGCATCGGCATGCACGGCTTCACGCACGAGCATGCAGGCGGCGTTCACCAGCACATGATCGGAATGGAACAGGCCCAGCGGCGCGACGATCGTGCCATGCGGCTGCATCGCGAGAAGCCGCCCGAGCCGCACCGCGATATCGACGGGGTCGTAGCGCTTGCCGTACTGGCTATCGAGAAAGTCGAGCCACACGGGCTCGGCCGCCAGCATCGCCAGCGCCCGTGCATCCTCCTGACGCCGGGCATGTACCGACGCCTGAGCAGTGCGGAAGCCGGCCGCGCGATCCCAGTCGGGCGCATCGACACCGTCGGGCGGGATACCCGCGAATACGGTGACGACCAACGGGTTGCGGCAGGCAGCAATCAGCGCGCCGCAGCTGAACACCGCATCGTCGAGATGCGGCGAGATGATTGTCAGCGATTCTGGGACTTGCATATTCATTCGGGTTGCCGGGGTGGAGGGGCTGCGCACTCCCGTGCTGCAATCCCCATGCCAGGCAGCCGCGGCATGCACGGCGCGGCACATGCCTGCCCCGGCATCCATGCAATGCAAATCTATCGCGCGTCACTGCAAGTTTTACTGGTCGCTTCCCAGTGCCGCCAGGACCTCTGCGGATTGCCGCACAAGCCCGATCCGCGGAAAGATGAAGCGCACGGCCGCATCGTGATGCTCGGCCGCGGCGCAGCTCATCGCATCCTCGGCCAGTACCAGCGTGTAGCCATGCTCGTAAGCGGCACGTGCCGTCGATTCCACGCCGATATTGGTCGAGATTCCCGCGAGCACGATCGTGTCGACGCCGCGACGGCGCAGTTGCAGGTCGAGCTCGGTGCCATGGAACGCGTTCCACTGCCGCTTGACGATCTGGATATCCCGCTCGCTGACTTCGAGCACGGCCGGCTGCGTCCACCAGTCCGCCGGCAGGCCGCCCGGTGTGCGCGGCGCGGGTTGATCGACGGGCTGCTGGAGCGCATCGCCGAAATCCGCGCTCCAGCCCACCCGCACGAGGACGACCGGCGCACCGACCTCACGGAAGCGCTTCGCGAGCGTTGCCGCCGTCGCGAGCGCCTCGGTCCCCGGACGAGGGGCCTTTCCGAATCCGAGAATGCCCTGCTGCAGGTCGATGAGTACCAGCGCGGTGGAGTGGGGAGCGAGCTTGTGCAACATGTGGGCCTCCATCAGGCATCCGCATCCGCGGTCATGGCCGCCTCGGCGGCGGAAGGTTTGCGGCCGTCGCGCGGACCGCCGCCGCCGCGCTCGTCGCGCAGGCGGCTCAGGCTGATTGCCGCGCCGATCGCGGCCACCGTGGCCGCCACGAACAACGCGCTGCGTGCCGCGCTCGACCGGTCGATGCTGAACAGCAGTGCCACGAAGGCCGTGCCCGTGGTCTGGCCAAGCAATCGCGTGGTCGCCTGCGCGCCGCTCGCACCGCCGCTCCGTTCGCGCGGCGTCGCGGAGATCATCGCGCGATTGTTCGGCGACTGGAAGAGGCCGAAGCCCAGTCCGCACAGGCCCGTGCGCCAGGCGATATCGAGGTTGCCCGCATCATGCGAGATCAGGCCGAGACTCAGCAGGCCGCCCATCATGCACAACAGGCCGACCCCGGCCAGCACACTCGCGGAATAGCGATCGGACAGCCGGCCCGATACCGCGGCCATCACGGCGACCATCAGCGGCCAGGGCGTGATCAGCAGCCCGGTTTCCTGCAAGCCGCGTCCGAGCTGGTATTCGAGGTAGAACGGCAGCGACACGAACGCGAGCATCTGCGTCATGAACGAACAGAACGAGGTGCCCACCGCCAGCGTGAACGCGCGGCTTCTGAACAGATCCACGGGCACCAGCGGCGCGGGTTTGCCCTGCTGGCGGCGCACGAGCACCCAGCCCAGCACGATCGCGAGCACGAGGCCGGCCGCGCCGGCCACACGCAGTGCGGGATGACCAAGGTGATCGACGCCGAGAATGAACAGCGCAAACACGATCGCCGAAAGCACCGCGCTCGGGTAATCGAATTCGCGCGGCTGGGCCGGTGTAAGCGGCAGCGCGCGCTTGCTCAGCGCCAGGGCGAAGATCGCCACCGGCACATTGATCGCGAACAGCCACGGCCAGGTGCCGAACGACAGGATCAGCGCGCCCAGCGACGGCCCCACCGCGATGGTCGCGCCCACGACCAGTGCGTTGAGGCCGATACCGCGGCCGAGCTTCGTCGGCGGATAGATAAAGCGAATCAGCGCCGTATTCACGCTCATGATGCCGGCACCGCCAATGCCCTGGAGCACGCGCGCGGCCACCAGCATCGGCAGGTTGACCGAGACCGCGCACAGCAGCGAACCGATAAGGAACGTCGCGAGCCCGGCGCGATAGACGCGCTTGTAACCGAGGATGTCACCGAGCGACGACAGCGGCAGCAGGCATACGGTCACCGTGAGCTGATAGGCATTGACGACCCAGATCGTGCTCGCAGGGTCCGCATTGAGGTCGCGCGAAATCGACGGCAACGCGATATTGGCGATGGACCCGTCAAGCACGGCCATGATCAGGCCGCAGAACACGGTGATGACGGCCCAGGTGCGCTGGGGTTTAGGTAGGCCTGGATACGGCTGCATGAGGGCGAGGGGGGCGAGGCGGGCGAGAAGCTGAGCTGAGCGGATCGGAGCAAAAACCGGCGCGTCAGTCTGGCGCGATCTTGCACCGCCGGACGAGTGACGGCCGCGACATTATCGTCCTCGCGCCCCAACTCCGCAAATCCGCTCGCCCACGCAACTGGCACGCTGTCGAATGTCTCAGCGAATGTCTCTATTTGTCTGCCTGGCCCCCGGGGCCGGATTCCGGAGTCTCGCCCGCGGCCGCGGCAGGCGCGCCCCGCTGGTGATAGGCGCGGACGGCCGCGTGGAGCGCCTGCGCGCGCTTGTCGATCTCGGCCGTCCACACGTCCGTCTCCCGGCACTGCCGTTCCACCTCGCGACACATCGCGACGATCGCGCGTTGTTCCACTATGCGGAAGGCTCCAGCCGCGCGATGGGCCCAATGGAAGAGCGCCTCGGTATCGCGGCGCTCGCGGCAACTGGCCAGCTGCGGCAGATCGGTATCGAGCTGCGTCCGCAGCAACGCGTCGTAGTAGGCGATCGGCTTGGCGGATAGCCCGGGGGCTGGGACGTCCGGTGCAGCGGGTCGCGGCGCCACGCGACGCAATGTCGCCTCGATATCGCCAAGCGAGGCGGGCTTGGCGATATGCCCCGCGAAGCCGCGCTGCCGCCAGTCTTTGCCGTCATCGGCCGACGCACCCTGCGGCGCGTCTCCGGCCGCATGCGTCAATGCGCTGAATGCAAGCACGGGCAGCGCCGGATGCGTGACCTGCAACGCGGCCAGCAACGCGTAGCCGTCCATGACCGGCATATGGATATCGGTCAGGACGATATCGAAGTCTCCACGCTCGAGCGCTTCGACTGCCTGACGTCCATCGCCCACGACGGTCGGGCGGCAGCCAAGCACCGCCAGTTGCTCGGCAATCAGCGTCTGGTTGAGCAGATTGTCCTCGGCCACCAGCACGCGCAGCGACCGGACGGCGTCGGGGACCGTGGTCGCGACGCCTGCCGCTGCCAGGGCGGGCAATGGCGCTGCCGTCGCGGCCGTCTCGGTCGTCTCGGTCGTCGCGTGCGTCTCGGTTGTCGCGTGGGTCTCCACCGCGCTTTCCATCGCAGTTTCCCCCGCGGTCCGCGCCCCGGTTTCCACCTCCGTCTCCACCGCCGCAATCACCCCTCGGTGATGGAACGACCCGACCTCGACGATGCCGCTCGCGCGCGGCGTGGCGTGGGGAGGGCCGTCGCGCGTGACCCATACGATATGGGCGGCATGGCCCTCGGACCGTTGTGCCAGATACGCGCGCAGTGCGCAGACGACCGGCAGATCGTAGTCCCCCGATACCAGCATCACATGCGGACGATTGACGTCGAGAAAGCGCTCGGCCGCGGCCATCGACTGCACCGCGTGCGTGCGCCATCCCCGCGCCTGCAGCCATGCCTCCGCATAGCCGCCGGTCTCGCTCTCCTGGCTCACGATCAGCGCGCTCGTGCCCCGCGATGGCGGCGGCGCCTTGGCGACCGTATCGCCCTCGCGCAGTCCCACGGGCACATGCACGGAGAAGGCGCTCCCGACGCCCTCCACGCTTTCGACGGCAATATGCCCGCCCATCAGTTCGCACAGCCGCGCGCAGATCGAGAGCCCGAGGCCGGTGCCGCCATAGCGGCTGGCCGTATTCGGCTCGGCCTGTACGAACGGATGGAAGATGCGCGCCACCAGCGTGGGCGGCATGCCGATGCCGGAATCCTTGACCTGGCAGACGAGTACCGTGCGGTCCTTTGCATCGGTTGTCAGGCGCGCGCTGAGCGTGACCTTGCCGCTTGACGTGAACTTGAATGCGTTGCTGAGCAGGTTGTTGACGACCTGCATGATGCGCGTGCGATCGCCGACGATCGTCGTGTCCAGCGAAGGCGAGATCAGCGGATAGAAGCGGACCGGCCTGTCCGCGATCATCGGGCAGTACGACAGCGCCAGGCTCTCGAGATCCTCGATCGGATGAAACGGCTCCATCACGAGCTTCATTTCTCCCGCGTCGATCTTCGAGAAGTCCAGGATATCGTTGACGATGCGGCGCAGTCCACTGGCGGCGACATCGAGCGCGCGCAGCCGCGACGCATGCGCATCGAGGCCCGGCGCGCGCGCGAGCAGTTCGAGGTTGCCGAGCAGCGCGTTGAGCGGGGTACGAATCTCGTGGCTCATCGCCGCAAAGAAGTTGGAGCGCGCGCGCATCATGCTCTCGGCCGTGCGCTGCGCGGCCCGCAGCCGTTCCTCGAGCTGCTGCTGTGCGGTGACATCCTGGATCGCGCAGAACAGCACGTCCTCCTCGCGATAGCGAACCGGCGCATAGGTGATCTGCAGAAAGCGCCGATCCTCGGGGGGCAGCTCGGGCTCGGCCGGCACGATGAACTGTGCCGTCGCCGCGAGGCGGCCCACCTTGATGTTCAGCGGCCCGGGCGGAAACGCGGACACGATATGCCGGGGCAGCCGTGGCGGCTCGCCGAGCCGCAGCAGCGTGTCGGCCAGCTGGTTCGACTTGACCACCGCGTCGTCGTGCAGCCTGACGATGCAGAGGCCGATCGGCGTGGTGCTGACCAGCACGTGATTGATCGTTTCGTTCTCGAGCGCGCGCGTCGCTTCCACATGGCTCCGCCGGAGCAGATGAATGTCCCAGTAGCGCGCGGTGATCAGGATCGCGGCGCTCAGCAGCAGCGCCAGTGCGCCGATGAGGGACAGATCGCTGGCCAGCGACGCGATCAGCGCACCCGCGGGCACGAAGTAGACGAAGGCGCCGAACCCCGCGCGCAACGGCTGCACCAGCAGGACGCCGGCGCGCGTGATCTCGAACTTCTCGCGCGGCGCCCGGCGTACCCGGGTAACGATGCGATCGAGTTCGGCCTGCGACATCGCGGGCAACGCGTCGATCGGCTGCTCGGCGCTGTTGAGCAGCAGCAGCGTGGCGCGGTCCTGCATCCGGCTCGTGCGCTGCAGCCGCGCCAGAAATTCCTCGACCGGAATCACGGCCGCGATCAGCGTGGTCGCGAATGCGCCCGAATAGACGGCGGAAACCACGGTCATGACGGGCGTGCCGAGCACGGGGTCGATGCTCGGCCCCAGCCAGACCTGTTCGTTGCGCCGGGGGACCGGTTGCCCGATACGCGCGCGCAGCGCCTCCCCGAGGCGGTCGCGAATATCGGTCGCGAGCGTCGCGGCGAGCAGCGTGGAATGGCCATGGCTGGGGTGATCGCGCGCGATGACGATCGCATACTCGGCCTGCACGTCGACGATATAGGCGCGATGATCGAGTTCGAAGGCCTGCTGCGTCGTGATCGCGGCAGTGGCGATCTGCTGCAGTTGCGCGAGCCGCTCGGGCAGGGCGCTGCCCCATGCCGCGCGCGTGGCGGGTGGCACGAGCACCGCGTATCCGGGGTCCAGTGCCTCGCCGATGCCGGTCTGCTGCACCTGCCGCACGATCTCGGCATCGGCGGGCTGCCGCGCGGGGGTCTCGCGGTTGTACCGCACGGTCAGGTCCGTGCGCCGCAGGAACGACACCTCGCCCTGCAGCATGAGCGAGATCGCGGCGACATGCTGGCCCACGAGGCTACGCCGGTCGTCGAGGTGCCGCGCGGCGGCCAGGCCCGCGAGCAGGGTCGCCGAGACCAGCACGATCGCGATCAGCAGGCCGATGGTCGCGTAGTACAGGTTCCGCTGGCGCCGGGCGTTTTGCGCCAGGGCCTCGAAAGCCTGCGCGAGCGCCTGCTCGGTGCGGTCGAGAATCTGCTGCATGGCGTGCGTCAGATCAGCCCGTTCTCATACGCGTAGCGGATCAGGTCCGTGTTGGTCTGAACGCTGAGCTTGCGCATGGCTACGGTCTTCTGGCTCGAGATCGTACTGACCGAGCGCCCGAGCTTGCTCGCGATCTCGTTGAGCTGGAAGCCCTGCGCATAGAGACGCACGACCTCGAGCTCGCGCAGTGTCAGATCCGTAGCGGGCGCGGTCATCGCCGCGGCGCTGTCGAGGACCGCGCGGATCGATGGCGAATAGAAGTGCCCATTGCTGACCGTGACGTGCACGCATGCGCGCACGATCTCGTCGAGTTCGTCCTCCTTGCTGACGAACGCGCGCACGCCGAGTTTCATCGCCCGCGTGACCACGCCGGGGTTGATCTGCGCGCTGACCACGACGATGCGCGTCTCGGGGTAGCGCCGCGCCAGCCGGCGCAGCAGATTGAAGCCATCCAGCGAGGTGTCGCCGTGGCCCATGCTGAAATCGGTCACGGCGACATCGACCGGGTTCTGGGCCAGCGCCGCAATCAGCTCGCTGCCATTCGTGCATTCGCACGTCACCTGAAATCCCGGCGTTCGATGCAGGCAGTCGCGCAACGCAACCACTACCAGGGGATGATCGTCGGCCAAGGCCACACGGAGGGTTTTCGCCGGCATCCTGAAATTCCTTTCCGCTGTCACGCAGCGTGCTCGTGGCAATCGCTCGTTAAAGTTTAATGCGTCTAAGAGAATAAGGAATACAAGGAATCTACTGACTCAGTCTGAATGGCATGCGAATGTGGAAATCGGAGAGAGGTAAGAGGCGTCTGTGATGACGAAGAGACAATGCGCTAAAGTCAGTCATTGTGTTTGTGATAATCAGATTGCGAAATAGTATTTCTACGAAATCAGAGAAATCGAGTGATGTCGGGAGAATTAAATTTCGCTAAGCAACGATTTAAGTTTCGGACGGGTTTCGGCAAACTCGGGCCCCAGGACGGAACAGCCCGAAGGATGATGTGTCCCCCGGGCTGCTCCGTGCCTGCGATAGGTAAGCCCATATGTCCCGTTACGTATGTCCCGCCACGTATGTCCCGCCACGTATGCCCAGCCCCGTATGTCAAGCGTCAAGCCGACACCCTTATCGATGCCGCTCGGGAACGACCATTGGCGCCAGCGCCGGCCGGCACTCAGGCGGTCTGGAGCCGTTCCGCCTGCCGCAGCAGCGCCTGTGGCAGCCCGCCGTACTGCGGCAGCAGGCGCATCACACGCTCCATGAACTGCATGCATCGCTGCGACTGCGCGGGTGCGCCCGGATGCACGAGCTCGGCAGCGGGGTGCTGCATCACGGGGTGGGTCGCGAGCCATGGCGGAACCGTCTTGGCGCCGCGCAGGCGCATCAGCATCAGCAACTCCACCGGGATGGCCTGTTCGACGGGATGGTCGAAGTCGAACAGGTTCGCGCCCGAGTCGAGGCGGCATTGCCGGATACGCCGTTCCGCGAGTTGCAGCATCGTCGCGGCGAACGTGCTTTCGTCCATCCGCCAGCGCTCGCGCGCCTGCGCAAGCGCCACGTCGGCTTTCTGAAACGTGGATGGCGGCACCGGGATGCCAAGCCCCTCGCCGGCAATGCCCACGATCATGCCGGCCATGCCGCCAATCTGGTGGGTGCCGGACAGCTCGCCATCGGCCTCGAACCAGGATTCCAGCGCGAACGCCGCCAGTTCGGACCAGTCGAGCGCCAGCAGCATGGCGATCTGCAGCGCCATGTCGCGCTCGTACACCTGCCGCCGGCAGGGTCCGCTCCACTGCTCCTTGTGAAGCGCGAGCGCATGCGTGCCGGCAAGCCCTTCCACCACGCCTAGCTGCAGCGACAGCCAGTTCGTCGCCGGCAGCGTTTCGCCGCCGCTGAGGTCGATGGCCCGCCATTGGCGCAGCCGGCCGAGCCAGTACATGGCACGCGCCGCACGCGGTAACGGCACTGCGTGCGGCGTGGCGAGAAACGTCGCGAGGGTGTCGCGGTACATGGCGTTCAGCGCCACAGCCTCGGCCTGTGCCGTGTGAATGACGGTTTGCCGAGCTAGTTCTGCCTCCATTCCTTTGGTGATCTTCCCTGGCATTTGAGATCTCGTCGTTGTGTGAAAGGCGACACTAAGGCGAGACGTATTTATGGTCCATCGGAATTTATCTAAAAGAAACAAAGCGTGATGTTGTTTCCTAGTATTCGAATGAGGTCCCGTTTGGAGGAGTGAGAATGAAATTTAAAGATATTGCTATTTAAGAGTGTGATCTGGTTGTGGAAAATCGCTCGGTTTTGAGTAAATGGCCACGCAAATACAGTCGCGTGGCGATCCAACAGGAAGAACATGATGAGAACTCCTATGTTTCGATGCCGCGTTGCCGCGGCGGGGGCCGCGCTCCTTGCGGGTCTTTCCACCTCGGTGCTCGCCACCGGCATGGTTCCCGAGACGTCGGTCGTGCTGCTCAACGAGGCCGACGGCGAGACGACGATGAACGTCAAGAACAGCGACGCGGTGCCGCAGCTCCTCCACTCGTCGATCAACCACATCGAGGAAGACACGGAAGACCTGGTCGTGGTCACGCCGCCGGTGGCGCGCGTGGAAGCCAACGAGACGCAGGTCGTGCGCTTCCTGTTGCGTACCAAGACGCCGCTCAAGACCGAGCGGCTGGCGCGCGCCGTTTTCGAAGGCATTCCGCCCAAGGAAACCAAGCCCGGCGAGGCGCGCGTGACGATGACCGTGCGCCAGGACGTGCCGCTGGTCATTCATCCCAGGGGCCTGCCTCTGGAACGCGAACCCTGGAAGCTGCTCAAGGTGTCGGTGACCGGCGGCGAGCTGGTCGTGACGAACGACAGCCCGTATGTCGTGCGCCTTGCCCAGAACGTGCAGTTCCAGCCCGGCGGCCAGAGCGCCGAACTGCCGCGGCCTTACGTCCTGCCGAAGACGACCGTCAAGGTCGATCTGAAGAGCGGCCTCAAGGACGGCCCGAAAGATGCGCCAAAGGTCGCGCCCGCGGCTGCCGCGAGCCTGCGGCTGTTCCCCGCGACGTTGTATGGATATGCAGTGGAGAGCTATGACGTACCGCTGACATCCGCGCAGGCCGCCAAGTAGTCGTGTTGGAGCCTGTCATGCATCGTTCTTCGAGGGTGGCGCGTCGCGCCGCCGCGCCCGCACTGTCGGCCATCGCGCTGGCAGTCCTGGCGCTCGGCGGCGTCCAGCCCGCCCGGGCCGCGCAACCCGAATCTTCCCAGCCTACTCCCCCGCCCGCCGCGCCGGCCGGCGAGACGCAGTTCGACCTCGAGATGATGAAGTCGCGCGGCATCGATCCGAAGGTGGCCGAGTACTTCATGCAGCAGGCCAGATTCACGCCAGGCATGACCGCGGTGACGCTCAGCGTCAACGGCCAGCGCAAGGGCGCCGCGATGGCGCGCTTCGACGAAAAGGGGCAACTCTGTTTCGATCGCCGCTTCCTGACGCGCGCGGGGCTGCGTTTGCCGAGCGATGCGCAGGCGCCCCTCACACAGGACGCGCGGGCCGACGCGGGCCGGCCCGCGCTCGACGCGGCGGCGCAGGGCGGCCAGTGCCTTGGCTTCCGCGAGGCCTATCCGCAGACGGTGGTCACGCTCAAGCCCAATGCCGCGCTCGTCGAACTGCTCGTTCCGACCGACGCGCTCGTGCCCGACGCGCAGGCACAGGCCGACTACACGAGCGGCGGCACGGCCGCGTTGCTCAACTACGATCTGCTGGCGGTCGGCAATACGTTCGCCGGCGGCAGTTCGAAGTACTATTCGGCCGCCACGGAGCTCGGCTTCAACATGGGCGACTGGATCGTGCGCAACCGCAACATGTACAGCAACGACGGCACCACGTCGACGTTCTCGCATCTGTACGCGTATGCGCAGCGCACGTTCGTCAGCCAGCAGGCTGTGTTCCAGGGCGGCGAGATCAATGTCGCCAACTCCATCTTCCCGGGGCCGGCCATTTACGGCGCGCAATGGATGCCCGAGATGGCACTGCGCCGGCCCGCCAATCCCGGCACCGCGGTCGAGGGCATCGCGCAGACGCAGGCGCGCGTGGAAGTGCGCCAGGCCGGCGCGGTGATCTACACGACCGTCGTGCCACCGGGGCCGTTTACGCTGACGAATATCCCGCTGCTGAACGGCAGCAACGATCTCGAGGTCACCGTGATCGAGGCGACGGGGGCTTCCCGCCGTTTCGTCGTGCCGGCGGCGCAGCTTGGCGGCGGCACGCTCGGCGTCACGCCCGGCTATGCGTTCGCGGCCGGCAAGCTGCGGCAGCTCGGTGGCGACCCGGCGGTCAAACCGTGGATGGCGACCGGTACCGGTACGTGGCAACTCGGCCGGAACGCGGGACTGACCGGCGGCGTGATGGTGGGCACCCAGTACCAGGCCGCCGCGGCGGGTGTCGATGCGCGGCTCTTCGGCAATACCAATGCGAGCCTGCGCGGCATTTTCTCCAACGCCACGCGCGAGTCCAACCGGGGCGCGCAGCTGACGGGATCGCTGTCCACGCAGCTGAACGCGTCGTTCTCGGTCAACGTCACCGCGACGCAGCAGACGCCTGGCTACCGGTCGATCACCGATACCACGCAGGACACGACGAACGACTGGGTCAACAGCCACTATCGCGGGCAGTACACGGGCGGCGTGGCATGGAGCCACGAAGTGCTCGGCGCGTTCTCCCTGAACTACAGCCGGTCCACGCTGTTCGTCGGTAGCGCCACGCAGCGCGTGACGGGCTCGTGGGGCAAGACGTTCAAGTATGCGACGGTGTCCCTCAGCGTGGAGAAGGGCATCGGCGGCAATTCGGCCAACAACGGCAACTCCGTCTACCTCAGCCTGTCGGTGCCGCTCGGCAGGCGCAGCGTGCGCGGATACGTCAATCGCGTCGACGGTTCGACGCGACTCGGCGCCACGTACAACGAGGTGGTCAACGACGTCTTCAACTACAGCCTCAACGCCGAGACGCGGCCGGGCGAGGGCAGTGCGTCGGCCTCGGCGAATGCGTCGATCACGCCGTACTACACGCGGGCCAATGTTGGCGTGGCGCAGTACGGTTCCAGCAGCACCTCGTACAACGCGGAACTCAGCGGCGGCGTGCTGGCGCACAAGCAGGGCGTGACGTTCGCGCCGTACCCGATCAGCGATACGTTCGGCGTCGCCTCGCTCGGCAGCGATCTGTCGGGCGTCAAGATCTCGACCCCGCAGGGTCCGGTATGGACCGATGCCTGGGGCCGCGCGGTCATCTCGACCGCGCCCGCGTACGCGCAGTCGCGGCTGGAGGTGGCCACGAAATCGCTGCCGCGCAATGTCGATATCGGCAATGCGTTCATGCAGATCAATCCGGGCCGCGGGTCCGTGAGCTACGTGAACTTCGATGTCGTCAAGGTCCGCCGCCTGCTGCTGCGCACGGTCGACGCGGCGGGCAATCCGCTGCCGCGCAATGCGACGGTGACCGATGCCGGCGGCAACTTCGTCACGACGGTGCTCAACGACGGCACGATCTTCCTCTCGAATTCGAGCGTCGGTGCCGGCCTGCGAGCGGTGGATCAGTCGGGGAATGCCTGCGCGCTGGAATTTACGGTGCCCGTGGCGCAGGACCTGGATGCCTATTTCGACGAGGTGGAGGCACGTTGCGTGCCGCTGGCCGCGTCAACGGAAGGAGCGCGCAAATGACGCGAGATGACACGATGCCCGCTGCCATGCGGGCGATGACGGCACGCCTGCTCGCCGTTGCGGCCCTGACCGCGACGGGTGTGGCGATGGCGCAGGCCCCCAGGGGCCGCAGGCGCCGCGCCCCGCGGGCCCGGCCGCGCCAGCCGCGCCGATGGTCTCGGCACCGCCGGCGGAGCGTTGCCAGCTGATGCTCAGCGAAGGCGGCCTCGAGTACGGCGCGATGACGCGCTATCGGCTGGAGTCCAGCAATGGCGGTACCGAGCTGTCGCTGGGCAAGCGGCGCATGACGATGAACGTGACCTGCACCAAGGCATCGATGCTCGGCATCGTGTTCCGGGCGCCGTCCGCGGGGGGCGACTATGTGTTTGGCAACGTTGGCGGCAAGAGCGGCAAGGTCGCGCTGCTGATGTCCGAGGCGCAGATCGATGGCCAGCCCGTGCAGCTTGGCAACGCGACCGCCGCGGGTACGCTGCCCGCGACGCTCGGCAGTTCGGCGCGCTTCATGCCGGGCCAGGCGATCGTCCCCGTGATCGATGGCCGTCCGGCGCAGGGCATGCGCTTCTCGGCGACCGTGGAGATCGATCCCTCGGTGCCGCGCGGCAACAGTCAGGTGGCATCGCCTACGCCGCTCCAGTCCAATGGCGCGTTCGAGGTGCTCTGGCGATGAGGGGCGGGCCCGATGGTACGGATCGGGCATTTTGCTTAGAATGGTTCGCATCGTCGTGCCCCATGGAAGCTGCCGATGCAAGTGCCCCCGAAACTGCCGGACGACATGGCGCGCGTGGCCACGCTGCGCGCGCTCAACGTGCTCGACACCTCTGCCGAGGAGCGGTTCGATCGGCTGACGCGTCTTGCCAAACGCCTGTTTGATATCCCGATCGCGCTGGTCAGCCTCGTCGACGAAAACAGACAGTGGTTCAAGTCCTGCCAGGGCCTCGATATCAGGGAGGCGCCGCGCAGTACATCGTTTTGCGGGCATGCAATCTGCAGCGACGACGTGTTGCTGATTCCCGATGCCACGCTCGACCTCCGCTTTCACGACAACCCGCTTGTCACGGGCGACCCCCATATCCGCTTCTATGCCGGGCGGCCGCTGGCGGCGCCCAATGGCGCCAAGCTCGGCACGCTGTGCCTGATCGATCGTCGGCCGCGCACGCTCGATGCCGAGGAGATGGCGCTGCTGCATGACCTCGCCGACATGGCCGAGCGCGAACTGGCCGCGGTGCAGATGGCCACCATCGATGAACTGACGGCACTCTCCAACCGGCGCGGATTTGCCATGCTGGCCCAGCACGCGCTCGATATGTGCCGGCGCTTTCTGCGGCCGGCGACGCTCGTCTACATGGACATGAACGGCTTCAAGGCGATCAACGACCGCTTCGGCCATGCCGAGGGAGATCGCGCGCTGGCCGCGTTCGGCCAGGCGCTGCGCACGGCGTTCCGCGACTCGGACCTCGTCGCGCGCATGGGGGGCGACGAGTTCGCGGTGCTGCTGACCAATACCGATTCCGACGGCGCCGGCGATGCGCTCGTGCGGTTGCGCACCCATGTCGAGACGTGGAACGGCGGCAATACGCGCGCCTATGCGCTCGATTATTGCGCCGGGGTCATCGCGTTCGACCCGGCACGTCATATGAACGTGCAGGACCTGATGGCCGAGGCCGACGGCGCGATGTATGCGCAGAAGGCCCAGCGCAAGCGCCGGCGCGCATCGCCATCGTCGCGCGGCCGGTCCTCGGCGGCCTAGGCCGGGGACGTCAGGAAACCTCCACGCAGGCCTCGATCTCCACGCAGGCACCGAGCGGAATCTGCGCGACACCGAACGCGGAACGCGCGTGGCGGCCGCGCTCGCCAAAGACTTCCGCCAGCAGTTCCGATGCCCCGTTGGTGACGAGGTGCTGCTCGGTGTAGTCCGGCGTGGAATTGACGAGGCTCATGACCTTGACGATGCGCGTGACGCGGTTGAGGTCGCCAAGATGCGTATGCAGCGTGGCGAGCAGGTCGATCGCGACGCGGCGCGCGGCGGTCTTGCCTTCCTCGGTGGTCATGGTCGCGCCGAGCTTGCCTGCCCATACGGCGCCATCGCGCTTGGCGATATGGCCGGACAGGTACACCACGTTGCCTGTCTGGGCGCTCATCACATAGGCCGCGGCGGGCGCGGCGGCGGCGGGCAATTCGATGCCGAGTTTGGCCAGCTTGTCGTAGACGTTCATGCTTGAGGTTTCCGTTCGCTGCTGAATCCATCGAGTTCCTTCACAAGGCTGCGCGCGGCCAGTTCGACCAGTGCGCCGCCTTTTTCGGGTGTCGCCAGTGCGGGGTTGGAGCCGATGCGGCCATCGGGAAAGCGCGCGCGGAAGTCGCGGGCTTCGCGGATGGGACCGTTCGGCGCGATGGGGGGCGAGAAGTCCGCGGTCTTCTTCAGTTCCGGGAACGCCCACTGCGTGACGGCGATCTCCGACGGCGTGGCATGGGAGCCGTGGCCTTCGGGGAACTGCTCGCGCGCGAGGTCGCCCACGCCTTCGAGGTCCCACCAGTTCACGAGCTTCAGCGCAAAGCCGGCATCGCGCCTTGCGAAGCTCGACTCGGCATAGATCTCGGAGAATGCGGCTTCGATCGAGGCGATATTGCCGCCGTGGCCGTTCAGGAACAGGATCTTCTCGAAGCCGTGCACGGACAGCGAGCGGATCCAGTCCGTGATCGCGGCGACGAAGGTGCTTGGACGCAGCGAGATGGTGCCCGGGAAGCCCAGATGATGCTGGGCCATGCCGATATTGAACGTGGGCGCGACCAGGATATCGGCGTTCTTTTCCGCTTCGCGCGCGATGATCTCGGGGCACAGCCAGTCGGTGCCGAGCAGGCCGGTGGGGCCGTGCTGCTCGTTGGAGCCGATCGGCACGACCACCGTGCGGCTGCGCTTGAGGTAGGCCTCGATCTCGGGCCAGGTCGAAAAAGATAACAGCATGGGTTGCTCCTTGTTGCGCGGATAGCTTTATTGGGGAGTGGCGACGGTCGTCGTCTTCGGGAGTTTGTTGGCGAACACGATCAGCGCGGCGACAACGGGCAGGACGGCCATCATCAGCACGCCGAGATGCAGGTTGCCGGTGGCGGTCTTGGCCCAGCCGATCATCGCGGGACCCCAGAAACCGCCGGACAGGCCGATCGTGTTGATCAGTGCGATGCCGCCCGCGGCGGCCGGGCCCTTGATGTACTCGGGCGGCATGGCCCAGAACACGGTGTAGGCCATCCACAGGCCCATGGTAGCCACGGTCAGCAGCGCGAGCGACAGGTAGAGGTGGCCGTCCGCGAGCGTCGTGCAGGCGAGGATGACGCCGGCGCCCAGCGCGGGCAGCGCGCAGTGGAAGCGGCGTTCGCCGAGCCGGTCCGAACGGCGGCCCATGTAGTACATGCCGAAAGCGGCGGCGATATAGGGAATGGCCGCGTACCAGCCCAGTTGCACGAGGTCCGTGACGCCCTGCGCCTTGATGATGGTCGGCAGCCAGAAGCTGATGGCATAGATGGCCGCGATGATGCAAAAGTATGCGAACGCGAGGACGTACACGCGCATGTCCTTGGCCACGGCGAGGAACGAGTGGCTGTGCGCCGCATGCGTGCCGAGTTCGGACTCCAGCAGCACGCGCTCGCGGTCGGTCAGCCATTTGGCGTCGGCCGGGCGATTCGGAATGAGGCGCAGCGCGGCAATGCCGAGCAGGATGCAGGGCAGGCCTTCGACGAGGAACATCCATTGCCAGCCGGCCAGATTGCCGGTGCCGGCGAGCGTGGTCATCAGCCATGCGGAGGCGGGCGCGCCGACGATGCCGCCGATGGGGCCCGCCAGGAACACGATGGCGATGGCGCGCGCCATGCGCTGCGGGCCGTACCAGCACGACAGGTAATAGATCATGCCGGGCGCGAAGCCCGCTTCGAACACGCCGAGCAGGAAGCGCATGGCGTAGAACGTGGGCACGTCGCGGACGAACAGCATGCAGGCCGAGGTGATGCCCCAGAGCACGAGGATGCGGCTGAAGGTCTTGCGCGCCCCGATGCGCGGCAGCATGAGGTTGCTCGGGATCTCGAACAGCACGTAGCCGATAAAGAAGATGCCCGCGCCCACGCCGTAGGCCGCGTCGGAGAACCCGAGGTCGCTCTGCATCTGCAGCTTGGCGAAACCGACGTTCACGCGGTCCAGATACGCGAACAGGTAACAGACCAGCAGGAACGGCAGCAGCCGGAAGTTGATTTTCCGGTAGAGCGCCGAAATCTCGTCGACGACCCCCGTGGTCGAAATTGCCAGCATGCCTGTCTCCTGTGGGTGTGCTGTCGATCATGGCAAACGGTTGGATGACTACCAAGAGCAACTAAGTTCACGGATCGTTCTGATTTGAGCAACGCAGGGCGGAATTGCGGTATCTTGGCGGGCAGACAGGGAGGGGCGGGGATGCGGGAAATCAACCAACAACGGCTGCGGTACTTCCGCGAGGTACTCGTGCACGGCACCATTCGCGGGGCGGCCGATGCGCTCAATACCTCGCCGTCGGTGATCACGCGGCAGGTCAAGCTGCTCGAAGACGAGCTCGACGTCACATTGTTCGAGCGGCTGCCGCGCGGCGTGCGGCCGACCGAGGCGGCGCTGCATCTGCTGGAGTTCTGGCAGGGATACCGGTCTCATCAGGAAAAGCTCGAGGACCAGCTGCACGCGCTCAAGGGGCTTCAGCAAGGGCGGGTGACGCTCGCGATCAGCGAGGGGTTCGTCGATCCGCTCGTGAACCAGGTGCTGGCGCCGTTCTGCGCGCAGTACCCGAATCTCGATATCGACATGCAGATCCTGCCCGTCGATGACGTGCTGGGCGAGGTGGCGGAGAGTCGCGCGCATATCGGACTGGCCTACAACCCGCCGCCGCACGCGAATATCGTGTACCGGGCGAGCTCGCCGCAGCCGGTGGTGCTGCTGGCGCGGCCCGATCATCCGCTCGTGACGCGCGGCGGCAGCGCGCGGATCGCGGACCTGCTCGACTATCCGCTCGCGCTGATGCCGTCCTCGTTCGGTATCGGGCATGCGGCCAAGATGGTGGAGTTCGCCGAGAACGTGAAGATCCGCGCGACGCTCGTCACCAACTCGCTGACCGCGCTCAAGCAGTTCGTCGCCTACGAGAACTTCGTCACGCTGATTGGCGCGTTTGCTGCATACAGGGAGATTGCCGCGGGGACGCTCGCGGTGGTGCCGATTGCCCACCCGCTGTTCCAGGGCGTCCACGCGCGGCTGCTGGTCAAGGAAGGCAGGCCGCTGCCGGCGGCGGCGCTGGAGCTGCTCGATCATCTGCTGCGGCATATGCCGATGTTTGCCGGCGACCGGAAGCCGTGATGTCGATGCCCCGCAAGGGTGCCTGGCTCCGGGCTTGCACCGTCTTGGTGCCGCCGCCGAATCGTTCGCGATGATCGTATGCACGGCTGTGGGGCCGGAGTGCCCGCGCGGCGTCTGCGATTGAGACCAAATATTGCATACAAAGCTGGCATGCCGTTTGCGTTGTCAGAGGCCATCGACAATCCGCCCCTGACAAAAAGGACCTGCCGCCCATGCCTTCGAATGTTTTCGTTTCGCGCGTCCGTCGCACCTTTCTGCTGGCCACCGCGGCCGGCGCCTGTCTCGCCAGCCTGACGCTCTCCGCGCCGGCCCGCGCCGATGCGCTGGACGATGTGACGAAGGCCGGTGTCCTGCGCGTCGCCGTGCCGCAGGACTTTCCGCCGTTCGGCTCGATCGGTGCCGATATGGCGCCGCAGGGCCTCGATATCGACGTGGCCGCGCTGATGGCCAAGAAGATGGGCGTCAAGCTGCAGCTGGTGCCCGTGACGAGCACGAACCGCGTGCCGTACCTGCAGACGAAGAAGGTCGATCTGATCATCTCCAGCCTCGGCAAGAACCCCGAGCGCGAGAAGGTGCTCGACTTCTCGGAAGCCTATGCCCCGTTCTATAACGGCGTGTTCGGCCCGGCCGACATGGCCGTCAAGACCGCCGCCGATCTGGCCGGCAAGACCGTCGGCGTGACGCGCGGCGCGGTGGAAGACCTCGAACTCAGCAAGATCGCGCCGCCCAATGCCACGATCAAGCGCTACGAGGACAACAACGCGACGATCTCGGCGTTCCTGTCGGGCCAGGTGCAACTGATCGCGACCGGCAACGTGGTGGCGTCGGCGATCATCGCCAAGCATCCGCCCAAGACGCCGGAAACCAAGTTCCTGGTCAAGAATTCGCCGTGCTTCATCGGCCTGAACAAGGGCGAGACGCGCCTGCAGGAAAAGGTGAATGCGATTCTGGCCGAGTCGAAGAAGGATGGCTCGCTGAACTCGCTGTCGATCAAGTGGCTGCTGCGTCCGCTGCCGGCACAACTCTGATCCGCGGCGAATGGCATATCAGTTCGATTTCGGCTCGATCCTCGGCTATACCGACGTGCTCGCGAAGGGCATCGCGGTGACCGCGCAGCTGACGGTCACCGGGGGGGTGCTCGGCGTGGCCGTGGCCATCCTCGGCGCGTGGGCACGCACCGAGGGGCCGCGCTGGCTGCGCGCCGTGGTGGGGGCGTATGTGGAGGTCATCCGCAATACGCCGTTCCTGATCCAGTTGTTCTTCATCTTCTTCGGGCTGCCCAGCCTGGGCGTGCAGTTGCCCGAGATGGTGGCGGCCTCGCTGGCGATGGTGATCAACCTGGGCGCCTACGGCACGGAGATCGTGCGCGCGGGCGTGGCCGCCACGCCGCGGGGCCAGTACGAAGCGGGTGCCAGCCTCGCGATGTCGCGCGTGCAGGTGTTCCGGCACGTGGTGCTGCGTCCGGCGCTGCAGAAGATCTGGCCCGCGCTGTCGAGCCAGATCGTGATCGTGATGCTCGGGTCGGCGGTCTGCTCGCAGATTGCCGCGCAGGACCTGACCTATGCGGCCAACTTTATCCAGGGCCGCAACTTTCGCGCGTTCGAGGTGTATCTGGTCAGTACGTTGATCTATCTGGGGCTCGCCTTGCTGCTGCGGCAGTTGCTGCGCGCGTTGGGTCGGAGCCTTTTTGTCAGGAAGTCCCGATGATCGAGTTTTCGTTATGGGACATCGTCCGCAACCTGCTGCTCGCGGCGCGCTGGACGGTACTGCTGTCGCTGGTGGCATTCGTCGGCGGCGGGCTGGTCGGGCTGCTGGTGCTGTTCGGCCGCACGTCGCGGCGCGCATGGGTACGGCGCGCGATGTCCGTCTACATCGAAGTGTTCCAGGGCACGCCGCTGCTGATGCAGCTGTTCCTCGCGTTCTTCGGGCTCGCGCTGTTCGGCATCGACGTGCCCGCATGGCTCGCGGCCGGACTGGCGCTGACGCTCTGGACCGCGGCATTCCTCGCCGAGATCTGGCGCGGCTGCGTGGAGTCGATTCCGCGCGGGCAATGGGAAGCCTCGGCCAGTCTGGCGATGGGGTACGTGCAGCAGATGCGTCACGTGATCCTGCCGCAGGCGCTGCGCATCGCGGTGGCGCCGACGGTCGGGTTTGGCGTGCAGGTGATCAAGGGCACCGCGCTCGCGTCGATCATCGGCTTTACCGAACTGTCGAAGGCCGGCACGATGATCGTCAATGCGACGTTCCAACCGTTTACCGTTTATGCGGCCGTGGCGCTGATGTACTTCGCGCTGTGCTGGCCGCTCTCGCAATACAGCAGGAAGCTCGAGGAGAAGTTCCATGGCGCTCATCGCCATTGAGGATGTCCGCAAGTCGTATGGCGCCAACGAGGTGCTGAAGGGTGTGTCCCTGTCCGTGGAACCGGGCGAGGTCATCGCGATCATCGGCAAGAGCGGCTCGGGCAAGAGCACGCTGCTCCGCTGCATCAACGGGCTCGAGCAGATCGACTCGGGCGCGATCACGGTGGCGGGCGCGCATCTGGCGAACAGCGAATTGCAGCTGCGCGCGCTGCGGCTCAAGGTCGGCATGATCTTTCAGCAGTTCAACCTGTTTCCGCATCTGAGCGCGGGCCGCAACGTGATGCTGTCGCCGATGATCGTCAAGGGCACGCCCGAGGCGAAGGCGCGCGAACTGGCCGAGACCAATCTCGCGCGCGTGGGGCTGTCGGCGAAGTTCGATGCCTACCCCGACCAGTTGTCCGGCGGGCAGCAGCAGCGCGTGGCCATCGCGCGTGCACTGGCGATGGAGCCGATGGCGCTGCTCTGCGACGAGATTACGTCGGCGCTCGATCCGGAACTGGTCAACGAAGTGCTGCAGGTCGTGCGCGGGCTGGCCAGCGAAGGCATGACGCTGCTGATGGTCACGCACGAGATGCGCTTTGCGCGCGAGGTGTGCGACCGCGTTGTGTTCATGCATCAGGGCAGGGTGCACGAAATCGGCGCGCCGGAGAGCGTGTTCTCCAATCCGCAGACGCCCGAACTCCAGCAATTCCTCGGGATGGTGACGGCCTGATCGCTCAGGAACGGGCAACGCGGCGCGCACAATATATGCGATGCCGTTGGGGTCTTCGCGCGTGCCATACGCACGCCTGAAATTTGTGGCAGGCTTGCTCCGCTGACCTACCCCCGCCTGGAGGTGTGCCATGACGCAACGTCAATTCGAGCAATTCCCGTCCAACGAGCAACAGGATGTGGCGGCCGTCGTCCAACTGGTTGGACTGATGCCGCAGGACTTCGAGATTTCCGATGTCAATGGCACATCGGCTCGCCAGGTGACAGTCAGGCGCCAGAGTACGGGCGCGGCCAGCGTCTACGACGCGGGGCCGGGCACCGCATGGGTGGAGGAGTTCGAGAGCGATCTCGAGTGCGGGTTATTCGGGCAGGTTTCGCATTAAGCCTGGCGCGAAGCGGACTGAACAATCGACGCACCGGCCGCGAGTTCCTTGAGCAGCGACAGCGACGCTACCGCGGGCATGCGGTAGGGGTCCAGCTCGCCCTGCGCCGAGTACTTGAGCAGCGTGGCGGGATTGAGCTTGCCCACGTTGACGCGCCCCATCGACCAGACCGAGAACTCGCGTTCGGCGATCTCCGCGAAATCGAGCAGTACCACGTCCTTGTGGCGCGCGTCGCGGCCGATGTTCAGGAACAGCCGCGACACCGTCGCACGCTCGCCTTCGAGCGCCTGCAGGAAGATGCCATTGCCGTGGCACAGCACGCCCGTGATGCCATGGCGCGTGTTGCCGGCCATGCTCGTCTCGAAGATGGCATCGAGCGTGGCGGCGTCGAGGGGTTCCTTCGCGCGGCTTGCGTAGAGCAGTCGGACTAGCATGGGTCAGCCTTTGTTGAGGTGCAGCAGCGTGAGGAATTCGCGCCGCAGCTTGTCGTCCTTGAGGAACGAGCCGCGCATCACGCTGTTGGTCATCTTGGCGTCGGTATCGCGCACGCCGCGCCAGTGCATGCAGAAGTGCTCGGCTTCCATGACGATGGCGAGGCCGTCGGGGTTCATCTTTTCCTGCAGCAGGTCGGCCACCTGCGCAACGGCTTCTTCCTGGATCTGCGGGCGGCACATGATCCATTCGGCAAGGCGCGCGTACTTCGACAGGCCGATCAGGTTCGAATGCCGGTTCGGCATCACGCCGACCCACAGCTTGCCGATGATCGGGCACAGGTGGTGCGAACATGCGCTGCGCACGCGGAGAGGCCCGACGATCATCAGTTCGTTGAGCTGCTCGACGTTCGGGAACTCGGTAGTTTCCGGCGCGCGCGCATAGCGGCCCGCGAAAATTTCCTTGAGGTACATCTTGGCCACGCGCCGCGCGGTCTCGCGCGTGTTGTGGTCCTGATCGACGTCGATCACGAGCGTGCGCAGCACCTCTTCGAGCTTGGCCTGCACTTCGCCCTGCAGCGCATCGAGTTCGCCGGGCTCGATATAGCGCGCGATATTGTCGTTCGCATGGAACCGCACGTTGGCGGCCAGCAAACGCGCCCGAATGCGCTCGGAAACACCGCTGGCCGCGGAAACCTCGGTTGCCGGCGGGACGGAGACGGGGACGGGCGCGGGTTGATCCTGATCTGACATGTAAACCGCTGTCTGTGGAGAGGCGCCATCGTGCGCAATGCTTCACTATATGGCAGTTCGAATGTTGCTACAACCGCGCGACGGGCACCTCGCCGGACGGCGCCTGCGCGGCGATCCGCCGAGCCGCGGCCAGAAACTGCTGGACATGGCGGTCGTCCGTATCCTGCTGCGTGGCCAGCGCGATGCCGATGCGGGCTGCGGGGCGAGGGCTCGTGATGCGCAGAAAGCGCACGCGGCGGTTGGTATAGCGGGCGGTGACGCCCGGGACGAGCGCCACGCCGAGGCCGCTTTCGACAAGGCTGACGATGGTCTGGACCTGCACGGCTTCCTGCGCGATGCGGGGGACGAAGCCCGCCTGCTGGCACATCAGCATCGCCACGGCCTGCAGGTTGGGGACGTCGGCGCTCGGGTGCATGATGAACGGTTCGCTGGCCAGCGTCTTCAGCGCGATGCCCGATTGCTGCGCGAACGCGCTGTCGGCCGGCACGGCCGCGACGAAGGTGTCGGACTCCAGCGGCAGCAGCGTGAACGGGCCGCTGCTCAGGATCGGAAAGCGCACGAGGCCCGCATCGAGCTGGCCGCGTTCGATGCGGTCGAGGATCGACGCCGATGTCGACTCGTGCAGGATCAGTTCGATGCCCGGATGGGCGTCCCGAAACGCAGGAATCAGCTTGGGCAGCAGCGCATAGGTGGCGGACCCCACGAAACCGATGCGCAGCGCCCCGCGCTCGCCATGCGCGGCGGAAACCGCGGCCGCGCGGGCCTGGCCAGCGTGGAACAGTGCGCGCCGGGCATCGTTGAGCGCGGCCTCGCCGGCTTGCGTCAGCCGCACGCCGCGTGTGGTGCGCACGAACAGCGGCGTGCCCAGTTCGGCCTCGAGCTTGCGGATGGAAATCGACAGCGGGGGCTGGGCCATATGCAGGCGCTCGGCCGCCCGGTGGAAGTTGCCGGTCTCGGCGAGCACGACGAACTGCTGCAACTGGCGCAGATCCATGGTGATATCCAGACGATATCGGTTATTAAAAAACTAATATTAGACTGAATACCCTCGGCTGGACTAGTCTTTGGCCTCGAACAAAATAGACAGGAGACCCGGCATGTTGCCCCTATCCGGAATTCGCGTGGTCGATCTCTCCACCGTGGTCATGGGGCCCTACGCGAGCCAGTGGCTGGCGGACCTCGGCGCGGAGGTCATCAAGGTGGAGACGCCCGACGGCGACTCCACGCGCCGGACGGGGCCGGCGACCGAAGACGGCATGTCCGCGATCTTCCTCGGCGTCAACCGCAGCAAGAAGAGCGTGGTGCTCAACCTCAAGCAGCCCGCCGCGCAGCAGGCATTGCACCGGTTGCTCGAGACTGCGGACGTCTTCCTGCACAGCATGCGGCCGCAGAAGCTCGGCAAGCTCGACCTCGATCCCGCCAGCGTGATGGCGCGCCATCCGCGGCTGGTCTACGTGAGCCTGCTCGGCTTCGCGGAAGACGGCCCTTACGGCGGCCGCCCCGCCTACGACGACATCATCCAGGGCCTGTGCGGCAATGCGGCGCTGATGGCCGCGCAGACGGGCACGGTGCGCTATTTTCCGACGATCGCGGCGGACAAGACCAGCGGTCTCGTGGCCGCGCTGTCGATCTCGGCGGCGCTGGCGGGACGCGAGCGCAATGGCGGCAAGGGCACGATGGTCGAGGTGCCGATGTTCGAGTCGATGGTCGCGTTCAACCTCGTCGAGCATCTGTACGGCCAGCACTTCGAGCCGCCGCGCGCGCGGGCCGGCTATCCGCGCGTGCTGGCGCCGCTGCGCCGGCCGTATCAGACCGCCGACGGGTACGTCTGCATGATGCCGTACACCGATGCGCACTGGCGCGACTTCTTCCGCGCATCGGACCGAGACGACCTGGCCACCGATGCGCGCTTCGCCGATATCGCGGCGCGCACGCGGCATATCGAGACGCTGTACGAAATCACGGGCGAGCTCGTGCGCGAGCGCGGTACCGACGAGTGGCTCGGCATCTGCGAAGACCTGCAGATTCCGGTGGCGCGTGTGAACGGGCTGGACGAGCTCGTCGATGATCCGCATCTGCGCGAGACGGGTTTCTTCGATACGGTCGCGGACCCGGCGATGGGCACGCTGCGCTTCCCCGGTGCGCCGGTGCGGTTCGATGGCGAGCGCGGGCACGCCGCGGTGCCGCCAAGGCTGGGCGAGCATACGCGCGAGGTGCTCGGCGGCATTGGGCTGACCGATGCGGAGATCGATGCGCTGCGATAAGCAGATCCATAAAGAGGAGACGACATGACGCAACCGCAACGCCTTGGACAAGGCTTCTACTGGCAGGACATCAAGGAAGGGCAGGTGTTCGAGACCTTCCGCCGCACGGTCACGGAGACCGACCTCGTCAACTTTATCTCGGTCACGGGCATGCTCGAGGCCATCTTTATCGAAGCCGGATACGAAGCCGGTGCGATCAAGGGCCGCCCGGTGCCGGCGGCGCTGACCTATGCGCTGATCGAGGGCTTCATCCTGCAGACGATGATCCAGGGCACGGGGCTGGCCATGCTTGAGCTCACGCAGAAGATCCATGGCCCCGTGCTGGTGGGGGACACCATCGGCGCGCGCGTCACGGTGACGGGCGTGCGGCCGACGTCCAAGAGCGGACGCGCGGTGGTGGACTCGTCGATCGAGGTGTTCAACCAGCGCGGCGAATGCGTGATGACTTACACCGCGCGGCGCTTGCTGGCGGGACGGGAGTAACGGGGGAGGCAACCACGCGGGGAGCGCCTCCGTCTGGTTGCCTTCATAGCAGTCACGGTTTTTACCGGAGGAGACACGACATGCCATTCCAGAGCAAAAATGCCGGGCATATCCATATCGCACCGTCGCGCCGCACGCTGCTGCGCGCGCTGACGGGTATCGCGCTGGGCGCGGCCCTCGCGCCGCACGCCGCGCGCGCATCGGACTACCCCGACCGGCCGATCCGGCTCGTGGTGCCGTTCCCGCCGGGCGGTCCGACGGACCTCGTCTCGCGCGTCATCGCGAAGAAGATGTCCGACGAACTCGGGCAGCAGGTGCTGGTCGATAACCGTCCCGGGGCCAACGGCAATATCGGCAACGAGATCGTGGCCAAGGCGCCCGCCGACGGGTACACGGTGCTGTACAACACGTCGTCCATCGCGCTTAGCCCCGCGCTCTACAAGAAGCTGTCTTATGACGTGAAGCGCGACCTGCTGCCCGTGGCGATGACAGCCAACGTGCCGCTCGTGCTCGAGGTCAACGCACAGGTGCCGGTGAACACGGTGCCCGAGTTCGTGGCGTGGGTGAAGGCCAATCCGGGCAAGTTCACCTATGGGTCCGCAGGCAATGGCAACGTCACGCATCTGACCGCGTTCCTCGTGCTGCAGGCGAATGGCCTTAGCGCCGTGCATGCGCCGTACAAGGGGAGCGCCCCGGCGCTGACGGACCTGGCGAGCGGACAGGTGCAGTTCATGACCGATACGATCAATTCGTCGCTGCCGTTCATCCGCGACAAGCGCATGAAGGCGCTGGCGGTCACCAGCAGCACGCGCAGTGCGCAGCTGCCCGATGTGCCGACGCTTGCGGAGTCGGGCATGCCGGGATTCGAGGCGGGCGCATGGCAGGGGATGATGGTGCCGGCGAAGACGCCGCCGGAGGTCGTCAGGAAGCTCAACGCGGCCGTGACGAAGGCACTGGCCTCGCCCGACGTGCGCGCGAGTCTCGCGCTGCAGGGCGCGGAGCCGCGCGGGTCGTCGCCGGAGGCGTATGGCAAGTATCTGACGCAGGAGCTCGATCGCTGGCGGAAGGTCGTCGGGGATTCGGGCGTGACGCTCGACTGAGGCGGGATCCCGCACGCATCCATGACCAATATCTTTGGCACGTTCACCCTTACCACGCTGCCGCCGTCGGCGTCGTCGTTCCGGCAGGAGGTCAAGGCGTTCCTGCGCGATCATCTGCCCGCGCTGCCGCCCGACGTGCGGGCGCGATCGTGGATGGGCTTCGACCCCGCGTTCAGCCGCGCGCTGGCCGCGCGTGGCTGGGTCGGCGTCACGCTGCCGTGCGCATATGGCGGCGCGGGGCTCGATGCGTTTGCGCGCTTCGTGCTCGTCGAGGAGTTGCTGGCGTGCGGGGCGCCCGTGTCCGCGCACTGGATCGCGGACCGGCAGAGCGGGCCGCTGATTCTGCGTTATGGCACCGAGGCGCAGCGCGCGTTCTATCTGCCGCGGATCTGCCGTGGCGAGGCCTTTTTCTGTATCGGCATGAGCGAGCCCAATGCGGGGTCGGATCTGGCCAGCGTGACGACGCGTGCGACGGCGGTGGAAGGCGGCGGCTTTCGGCTCAATGGCCGCAAGATCTGGACGACCAATGCGGACCGGTGCCAGTACATGCTGGCGCTCGTGCGGACGTCCGGCGAGCCGGGGGATCGGCAGACGGGGTTGTCGCAGGTGGTGGTCGATCTGTCGTTGCCGGGCGTGACGGTGCGGCCCATTCGCGATCTTGCGGGCGATGCGCATTTCTCGGAGGTGTTCTTCGACGATGTGTGGCTGCCAGCCGAAGCGTTGATCGGTCGTGAGGGGGCGGGGTGGGAGCAGGTGAACGCGGAGCTTGCGTTCGAGCGCAGCGGGCCGGAGCGGATTTACTCGAGCGTGGTGTTGCTCGATGCGTGGCTCGCGGCATGGCGGCGGTCGTCCTCGGTCCGGCAGGACACGGCTGTGGTGGGACGCCTGCTGGCGAAGATGGCCACGCTGCGCGCCATGTCGCTCGCGGTGACGGCGCGCCTGGCCGCGGGCGAGAGCCCGCTCGTGGAAGCGGCACTGGTCAAGGACCTCGGCACGGCACTCGAGCAGTCGATCGGCGAGTTGGCGGAGGCCGCGCTGGGCGACGATCCGGCATTGGCTGCCGATGCCGATCTCTATCGGACGTGCGTGTATGTGAACCAGATTTCGCCGACCTACTCGCTGCGCGGCGGCACCCGCGAGATTCTGCGCGGAATGATCGCGCGTGGGCTTGGGCTGCGCTGAACGGGGGACGGTGATGGATAACGAGTATTCGGATGCATTGGAAGCGCTGCTGCGCGACCATTGCACGCCCGCGATCGTGCGGGAGATCGAGGCGGGCAACGCGGCATCCTGCGATGCGCTGTGGCGCGTGCTGCAAGAGAGCGGGTTTGCCGATTGCCTGTTGCCCGATGCCGGGCTGACCTTGGCCGATATCGGGCCCATGCTCGTGGCGATGGGGCGGTATGCCGTGCCGGTGCCGCTGGCGCAGACGATGGTCGCGCGCGCGTTGCTCGACATGGCCAATGTGCCCGTGCCCGATGGCCGCATCACGCTCGTCACGGGGGATGGCGCCGCGCGCGCGTATGTGGCCGAAGGGGCCACGGCCGACTGGTTCCTTGTGCAGGACGGGGATCGCGCGATGCTGCTGTCGCGGGACGCGGCCGCTGTGGCGACGACCGGCGCGCACGGTGACCTCGCGGTGACGATTTCGGGAAGCGCGCCGGAGGGGGCGTCTTCCTTTGCGCTACCGCGCGGCACGTTGCGGACGGCAGGGGCGGCGCTGCATACGGCATTGATCGCCGGCGCGATGACACGCGCGTTCGACCTGACGTTGCAGTACGCGAACGACCGCGCGCAGTTTGGACGCCATATCGGAAAGTTCCAGGCGATCCAGCATCAGATCGCGCTGCAGGCGGAGCACGTGGCCGCCACGCGCGTGGCGGCGCAGCTGGCTTGTCAGGCGGAGGGATGGCTGCCGGATCCGATGCGGGCGGCGCTGGGCAAGTGCCAGGCGAGCGAGGCCGCGCATGCGGTGGCGTCAATTGCGCACGCGGTGCACGGGGCGATCGGCGTGACCGAGGAATACGACCTCCAGCTGTTCACGCGCCGGTTGCATGCGTGGCGGATGGCGGATGGTTCGGAGGCGTACTGGGGGCGGGTGATTGGGGAGGCGGCGGTTGCCGGCGGTTTGGCCGCGGTGGATCAGGTTCGGGTCTGGAGCGGTGAGCCCGCCTGACGGAGGCGGGCGGCGGGGCTTACAGCAACTGCGCCGCGAGTGCCGCCACCAGCGCGATCGGCGTCACCATTGCGCCGATTCGCAGAAACTGCATCGCGGTAACCATATGTCCCTCGCGTCGTAGCGCCGTCAGCCACAGCAGTGTCGCGAGCGAGCCGGTGACCGAGAGGTTGGGGCCGAGGTCCACGCCGATGAGTACCGCGCCGGTGACGGCTTCGGAGGCGTGGCCGGCGGAGAGGGCTGACGCGGCGATCAGGCCGGCGGGCAGGTTGTTCACGATATTGGAGGCGAGGCCGACCAGCACGCCTGCCGCGATCGTTCCGATATGGCCCGCCACATCGTGCGGGTGCGAGGACAGCCATTGCACCCAGTGCGCCAGTTGCGTAATGACCCCGGTGTGCTCCAGGCCCGCTACCAGCACGAACAGCCCGGCCACAAGAGGCATCACGCCCCATGAGACTTCGCGTACCGCGGGCATGAACAGCCGCGGCTGCGATACGGATACCGCGCCTAGCGTGATCAGACCGCCCAGCGCCGAGGGCCAGCCCAGGTCGCGGCCGAGTAGCGATGCGGTCAGCAACGCCATGCCCGTGATGACGATGCCCGCGGTGGTCAGCCATGCCTGCAGCGTCAACGGTGGGGTGGGGACGTCTTCCGCGATGCGTTCGGCCAGTGCCTCGCGTTGCGTCCAGTAGAGGACCGCGAACGTTACGACGATCGCGATGATCGATGGCAGCGTGAAGCGCGCCAGCCATGCGGCCAGCGGTGGCATGCGTTCGCCGAACAGCACGAGGTTGGCGGGGTTCGAGATCGGCAGCGCGAAGCTCGCCGCGTTGGCGATGAACGCGCAGGCGAACAGATAGGGCAGGGGATGCTTTACGCGGGCGGCACGCGTGGCGGCCAGCACGGCGGGGGTCAGCACGACGGCGGTGGCGTCGTTCGACATAAAGATGGTGACGGCGGTGCCGAAGCCGTAGACCAGCGCGAACAGCCTGCGCGCGGAACCCCGCGCGCGCCGTACCGCGAGTGCGGCCACATGGTCGAACAGGCCCGTCTTCCGCGCGAGTTCGGAGACGATCATCATGCCCGCGAGGAACAGATAGACGTCATTCCCGCGCGCCACCGCGGCCCACGCGTCGGCCAGCGGCAGCAGGCCCGCGACACAGAGCGCAATCGCGCCCGCCATCGCCCAGCACCATTCGGGCAGACGGAACGGGCGCAGCAGCACGCCGAGCGTGGCGGCGCACGCGATGCTCCAGATCAGGGGGGTAGACCAGGCGGACACAGATTCGTCAAGTTAAGGTGGAACGCGCCCCGGTGCGCCGATCGCGCAGCGGAACAGGGGGCATGCGCGGTGCGCGGGCCGCGCACGCGGGCGGTGCGATGCGCCGGGGCAAGGGCGTGGGCGTGGGCCGGGCGCGCACGATGCTCAGAGCTGACCGGGGCCGCGCGGGGCGGCGTTCGTGGCGGGCATGCCCAGCGCGGGCGTTGCCGCGCCGCCATTGCCATCGCGCACGGCCGCGGGGCCGAAGCCGTCGTTAGCGGGCGTGGCGCCGTCGAGCGGGGCCTCCGCGGGCGCGGGCGGCGGAAAGCCGATGGACGCCACCGCGTGGACGCCGTCCGGATATTCGGTATAGGCCCAGTCCCCATTGATCCGCGCGACGCCCGACGGCGCCTCGAACAGCGACACGGGCACGCCCGCGAGCCGGCCTTCCATATACGCCGCCCAGATCGGCAACGCCGTGGTCGCGCCGAACTCGCGCTTGCCCAGCGGGCGATTGTCGTCGAAGCCCATCCACGCGACCGTGACGATCTCGCCCGCATAACCGGCGAACCAGCCGTCGATCGAATCGTTGGTCGTCCCGGTCTTGCCGGCAACGTCCTGACGCTTCGTATAGCGGCGCACGCCCGTGCCGGTGCCGGCATCGACCACGCTATGCAGCAGGCTGTCCATCACGAACGCATTGCGCTCGGAGATCACGCGCGTCGGTGCAACGGCCGTATCGGCCTGAAACAGGACATTGCCCTCGCCGTCGGTGATCTTCTGGATCAGATACGGCTCCACGCGGTACCCGTGGTTGGCGAACACGCCGTAGGCGGCAGCCAGGCGCATGGGCGACGTGGTGCCGGTGCCGAGCGCCATCGGCAGGTACGGTGGCAGGCGGCTCTTCGAGAACCCGAACTTGCCCGCGTAGTCGATCGCATATGGAATGCCGATCTCGCGCAGCGTGCGGATGGCCGGCAGGTTGCGCGACTCGGCCAGTGCCTCGCGCACGGGAATCGGACCGACAAAGCGATCGTCATCGTTGGACGGGTTCCACTTGGGATCGTCGAGCGGCGCATCGTTGATGAGCGTGCCCGGCGAAACACCACGCTCGAGGGCGGCCGAGTAGATGAACGGCTTGAACGTGGAGCCCGGCTGGCGCTGCGCCTGCGTGGCATGGTTGAAGCGGTTGGTCTGGAAGTCCGAGCCGCCGATCATCGCCTCGATCGCGCCTGTCTGGCTGTCGAGCGAGATCAGCGCGGCCTGTGGGGTAGTCCCGCCATGGCGCTGTCCGTACTTGTCGATGCCCGCGCGCACGGCGTCATAGGCCATGGTCTGCCGCACGGACGACACCGTCGTGTAGACGTTGAGGCCGCGCGTGTACGCGTCGTCGCCAAAGCGGTCGTGCGCGAGCTGGCGCGCGAGTTCGGCCACGTATTCGGCGTGCCCCGCATAGCGACCGTTGCCGTCCGTCACCACGCTGATCTTCTCGGCGCGCGCATCGCGGTACTGTTCCTGCGTGATCATGCCGAGCGAGAGCATGCGGCCGAGCACGTACTCCTGCCGGCGCGTCGCGCGCGGCAGGTTCACGGCCGGGTTCATCGTCGAGGGCGCCTTGGGCAGGCCCGCGAGCATCGCGGTCTCCGCGATCGACAGGTCCGCGAGCGGCTTGCCGAAATAGACCTGCGCGGCGCTGCCGAAACCATAGGCGTGCTCGCCCAGGTAGACCTGGTTCATATAGAGCTCGAGCACGCGGTCCTTGGGCAGCGAGCGGTCGATCTGCCAGGCCAGCAGGATTTCGTACCACTTGCGGGACAGCGTCTTTTCGCGCGACAGATAGAAATTGCGCGCGACCTGCATCGTGATCGTGGACGCGCCCTGCGCATAGCCCTCGCCGATATTGGCGAGCGCCGCGCGGATCAGGCCCGAGAAGTCCACGCCGACGTGCGAGTAGAACTGATCGTCCTCCGCCGCGAGCAGGGCCTCGGTCATGCGCTTGGGCATATGCTCGATCGGGATGAACTCGCGGTGCTCGGTGCCGAATTCCCCGATCAGCGTGTTGTCGCTGGTGAAGATGCGCAGCGGCACGTCCGGACGATAGTCGCGCAACGCGTCGATCGAGGGCAGTTGCCGCAGGCTGACCACCGCGGCGAAGCCGGCGAGCAGCACACCGGCGGCCGCCATCCCGCCGAGGGCGGTGGCGGTCCAGATTGCGATTCTTTTCATGGCCGCGATTCTACCGCGCCGCAGCGAGCGGTAATGGCTCGCCCGCCTCCGTGTGATCCGCGGGAGGCGCCGCGACCGTGTTTGCGGGTGCCTGGGACGGCACCTGACGTGCAAAGGCGCACAATGCCAGCCAGGTTTCCTCGCGTTCGACGATCGTGAAATGGTCGGTGCCGGGGATGGTTTGCAGGGCGACGGGGCCCGGCCACGCGGCAATCAGGCGCTCCGAGCACTCGTGCGGGACCACGGCGTCGGACTCGGCCAGCAGGACCTTTGTGCTCTGCACCACTTTCTTGCAATGGGAGATCGAATCGAAGTGGTGACGCATGAGCTGGCGCAGCGGCACCAGCGGAAAGCGCTTGCGCACGATTTCCAGCAGCGAGTCGTAGGGCGTGATCAGCTGCAGGCTCTCGAAGTCCTGCAGGTCCGCGAGCTGGATGGCGACGCCGGTGCCCAGCGAGCGGCCGACCACGTGCACGCGCACGCCGGGGAACGCGCGGCGGATATGGAGCAGGAACTGGCTGGCATCGGCCACGGCCGAGGCCTCCGAGGGCATGCCGTCCGAGTGGCCGAGACCGCGATAGTCGAACGTGGCGAAGCCCATGCCGTCGGGCAGCCATTTGACGTACTGGAGCGTGTCCAGCACGTCCTCGCCCCGGCCGGGCAGGTAGAACAGCAGGTCGTCCACGCCGTCGTCGCCGGCGTGATACAGGTAGCCGCGCAGCATGCCGCCGGGCACCGTATGCGAATACGCGAGGATCCCTTCCGGCAGGTCGCGGGGCGGACGGCGCCTTGCGTCGAAGAGCAGGCGTTCCTGATTGACCGCGAGGTAGGTCCAGTAGCAGACGAAGCCGCCGGCCGTGACGAGTGTGGTGGCGAGCGTCCGGCGGATCAGTGTTGACATGAGGCTCGATGACATGAAGCCTGTTTTTTGTGATGGATCCATTCAGACAGCAGGTGGTTGACGCAAGTTCGTGCGCAAGTTCTTGTACGATACGCGCTTTGAGGCATTACACGGCCGAGGGGGCCAGCCATGGACGAACAGAAGCGCGCCGAGGAGGCGCAGGCAATGGAGCGCGTGGTGGCCGCCACGCGGCAGGTACAGGTCGCCTTTACCGCCTTGCAAAGTCAGTATCCGCCAGAGGGCGCGGGCAAGCCATCGAAGCTGGCGTTGCAAACGTTCGATGCCGCACTGCAGGCGCTGGAAGACGCGCAGGCGACGTTCGACGAGATGCTCAACGACCTGCTGGACGGCAATCGCTGACGTTTCGGTGTCTCAGGCCGGGGGATAGCTGGCGACCTCGATGAGGTTGCCATCGGGATCCCGGCAGTAGACCGAATTCATTGGGCCGAGCGCGCCGGTGCGCTGCGCCGGGCCGGCCTCCACGGGCACCTCGTGCGCGAGGAAATGCGCGACCACTTCATTGGGCGGCATCCGCGTGATGAAACAGAGGTCGTCGCTGCCCGATGTCGGGTTCACGCCCGTGAACCACGCAACCGTGTCTTCGTCGATCGGGCGCAGGTTGATCTTCTGCTGGCCGAACTTGACGGACACGCGCGGGCCTGTGCGCGACGGGAAGTCTTCGCGTTGCATGCCCAGCACGCGCTGATACCACGCGGCGCTGGTTTCGACGTCCTTCACGTTGAGGACGATGTGGTCGATGCGATCGATCGCAAGGGTCATGCGGGGCCTCCGTTTGTGATGGGGGTTACTTTACAGCGTTTTGCCCTCACCCTCGGGCCTGCTATTCACCATGGCCTCGAACAATCTCGCGTATTGCGATTGCCTGGGCCACAGGAAGCCCAGCTGCCGGACCGGCCGGCCTTCGGGCAGGGGCAGGATCACGGCGGTATCGGGTACCGCGGCGCGTGGATAGCAGTCCGGCACCAGCGAGACGCCCAGTCCCATGCTCACCAGCAGCAGAATGCCGTCGGGCGAATCCAGTTCGAAGCGTTCCTGCGGATGCAGGCCGCGCTCCTGCAGATATTGCTCGCCCAGCAGGCCGCCCCATGTGCGGCGGTCATAGCGGATCATCGGCTGCTCCGCGAGGATCGCGTCGGGGTCCTGGCCGGCGAGGTGGGCGGGCGCGAGCAGCACCAGCGGCTCCGTCCGCAGCATGTGCCAGACGTACGCCTTGGGCAGCTTGAACGGCGGCTCCACGAGCAGCGCGGCGTCCACCTTGCCCGTGACCAGCTGATGGTAAAGATCGTGCGAGGTGCCGATTTCCATCGTGGCATCGAGGCTTGGATGGCGCAGGGCGATATACCGGAGCAGATCGGGCATGACGTTGGTCAGCGCGGTCCGGATCGTGCCGATGCGCAGGCCGCCCGGGAAGCCTTCCTCGGATACGGCCATTTCCAGTTCCCGCACATCGCGCTGGAATTTTCGCGCGCGGGCGAGCAGGCGGGCGCCGGCTTCCGTCAGCCGCACGAAGCGGCCCGACCGCGTCACGAGCGGGGCGCCGAGCTCGCGCTCGAGCGTGCGCAGGCGCTGGGATAGCGCGGTGGGCGTGATATGGATCCGCCGTGCGGCCTCGGCCATCGAACCGCATTCGGCGACCATGACGAAGGTGTCGATAAAGCGCGTGTCCATATTTGAAAGGGGGCCCTCTCTCCGACGGCAATCCACAAAACGTTCATTCTGAACGCGAGAAAATCCAATTGTCTTAGAGTTTCCGCTTCCTCACAATGGCTCAACAGACCAATAAGGAGGAGACACCCATGGATCTCGGGATCGATGGCAAGACCGCGCTCGTGCTCGGCGCGGGCGGCGGCCTCGGCGGCGCGATTGCGCGGACCCTGGCGCGCGAAGGCGTCAAGGTGGCCGTGGCCGACATCAATGCCGAGGCGCTCGCCCCGGTGGTGGCGGACATCGAGCAGGCCGGCGGCAAGGCGTTCGCGCTGCAATGGGACCTCGCCGACCTCGGCGCGATCGAAGCGCGCGTGGCCGCCATCGAAGCCGCGCTGGGCCCGGTCGATATCCTCGTCAACAACACTGGCGGCCCGCCGCCGACGCCCGTCTTCGGACAGGACACCGCCGTCTGGCAACGCTGGTTCCAGGCCATGGTGCTGTCCGTGATCGCGATCACCGATCGCGTGCTCCCCGGCATGCGCGCCCGCCAGTTCGGCCGCGTGATCACGAGCACATCGTCGGGCGTCGTCGCCCCGATTCCGAACCTCGGCCTGTCCAATGCCCTGCGCACCTCGCTCGTGGGCTGGTCCAAGACGCTCGCGGGCGAAGTCGGCCGCGATGGCGTCACGAGTAATATCGTGCTGCCCGGCCGCGTCGCCACGCCGCGCATCCAGTTCCTCGACGAGCAGAAGGCCGGGCGCGAGAACCGCCCCGTGGAGGACGTCCGCGCGCAAAGCATGGCATCGATTGCCGTGGGCCGTTACGGCGAGCCGCAGGAGTACGCCGACGTGGTGGCATTCCTTGCCAGCGCCCGCGCCGCGTACGTGACCGGCTCGGTCGTGCGCGTCGATGGCGGCCTGATCGCCAGCATCTGAACCATCAACTTCCAAATCGAGGCTTATCCATGTCCGTTGAATCCCTGCCGCTGGACGCGCGCACGATCGAAGTGCTCTCGAAGATCACCACCGCCACGCTGACGACGGTGCTGCTCAAGAAAGGCCTGCGTAACGTCTGGCTGCGCGGCGCGATGCCGTTGCATGCCAACAGCCCGCGTCTGGTCGGCCGCGCGTTCACGCTGCGCTTTGTGCCGGCGCGCGAAGACCTGGCCACGCCCGCATCGTGGTCGTCGCCGATTTCCACGCGTGCCGCCATCGAGGACATGCCCGCGGGCTGCATCGCGGTGGTCGATGCGATGGGCGTCAAGGATGCCGGCATCTTCGGCGACATCCTCTGCGCGCGCATGGGCAAGCGTGGTGTCACGGCGCTCGTCACCGATGGCGTGGTGCGCGACGTGGACGGCGTGCGTGGCACGGGGCTGCCCGTGTGGAGCAGCGGCGCGGCCGCGCCGCCGTCGGTGGCGGGCCTGACCTTCGTTGCGTGGCAGGAGCCGATCGGTTGCGGCGGCGTGGCCGTGTTCCCGAACGACGTGGTGGTGCTCGACAACGACGGCGCGGTGCTGATTCCCGCCGATATGCTTGAGGCCGTCGTGGCCGAGGCCGAGGAGCAGGAGCGCGTCGAGGGCTGGATCATGCAGCAGGTGGAAGCCGGCGAAAAGCTGCCGGGCCTGTATCCGCCCAACGAAGAAAACAAGAAGCGCTATCAGGCCTGGCGCGCGCAGCAGAAGGACTGATTTCAGGCATCGGCAGGGCAGGACAACGCGCGTCACGCGCGCGTTGCGGGGACGGTCGCGCCCGACGCGGCCGCCCCAGAACAATAATCAAAGGGGACAGACATGACACGCATCGACGGGGAAACGCTCGCGGTTCTTCCGGTGGCATCGCGCCGCACCTTCATCACGGCATCGCTCTGCGCGGGGCTCGCCGTGACGCTTGGCAACGCGGGCATCGCCCGCGCGGCCACCGATTACCCCACCAAGCCGGCCACGCTGCTGGTCGGCTTTTCCGCAGGCGGCGCGGTCGATCAGGTCGCGCGCCTCGTGGGGCAGGGCCTGGGCAAGGACCTCGGCCAGTCGTTCGTGATCGAGAACCGCGCCGGTGCCACGGGCACCATCGCGGCGGAGGCCGTGGCGCGCGCCAGGCCCGACGGCTATACGCTGCTGCTGGGCACGCAATCGACGATGGTCGTGGCGCCCGGCATGTATCCGAAGCTGCGTTTCAATCCGGTCAAGGACTTCGTACCGGTCTCGCTGATCGCCTCGGTGCCGCTGGTGCTGGTCGTGCATCCGTCGCTGCCGCTGCATACCGTGCAGGACGTCATCAAGTACGCCCGCGAGAAGAACGGCGCGCTCAACTACGCGTCGTCGGGCCCCGGCGGTCCGCAACACGTGGCGGCCGAGCTGTTCTCGACGATGGCCGGCGTGCAGATGGTGCACGTGCCGTACAAGGGCGAGGCGAACGCGATTGCCGATGTGCTCGGCAATCAGGTGCCGCTGATGTTCAGCAACCTGCCGACGCTGCTGCCCTATATCCGCAGCGGCAAGCTGCGCGCGATCGCGGTGTCGAGCCTGGAGCGCGCGCCGAGCGCGCCCAGTATCCCGACCGTATCGGAATCCGGCCTCAAGGGCTTCGAGGCGCTGACGTGGTTCGGCCTGTACGCGCCGGCCGGCACGCCCGCCGATATCGTGCAGAAGCTCGAGCACGGCGTGCAGGTCGTGGCGTCGGACCCCGACACGCGCGCCAAGATGGCCGCGCAGGGCATGAAGGTGGAAGCTTCGGACAGCGCGACGTTCAGGCAGTACATGGCGTCGGAGAGCGTCAAGTGGGGCGACCTCGTGCGCAAGTCGGGCATCAAGCCGGAATAAGCATCATGGCAAGCCCGGAGGCGTTGTGCCTCGATGACTTCGAGGCGGCCGCGCGCCGCCGCCTGCCGGCACCGGTGTTCGGCTATATCGCCGGTGCGGCCGAACGTTACCGCTCGTTCCACGATAACCGCGACGCGTTCGACGACGTCGGGCTCGTCACGCGCGTGCTCGTCGATATCTCGCGCCGGTCCACGGCCACGTCGCTGTTCGGCCGGACCTATGCGTCGCCGTTCGGCATTGCGCCCATGGGTCTCGCGGCGTTGTCCGCGTACCGGGGCGATATCGTGCTGGCGCAGGCGGCCGCGGAGGAGAACGTGCCAATGATCATGAGCGGGTCGTCGCTGATTCCGCTCGAGCAGGTGGCGCGGGTCAATCCGGAAGCCTGGTTCCAGGCCTATCTGCCCGGCGACGAGCCGAACATCGTCGCGCTGATCGAGCGCGTGCGGGCGGCGGACTTCGGCACGCTCGTCATGACGGTCGATACGCCGGTGCCCCCGAACCGCGAGAACTATGCGCGCGCGGGTTTCTCGGCGCCGCTGCGGCCCAGTGCGCGACTGGCGTGGGAGGGCATCACCCATCCGCGCTGGCTGTTCGGCACGTTCTTCAAGACGCTGGTGCGCCATGGCATGCCGCATTTCGAGAACAACTACGCCACGCGCGGCGCGCCGATTCTCTCGCAGAACGTGCAGCGCGATTTCTCGGATCGCGGGCATCTGGACTGGCGCCATTTCGCGCTGATTCGCAAGATGTGGCCGGGCACGCTCGTCATCAAGGGCATTCTCGATGCGCGGGATGCGCGCATCGCCGTCGATGCGGGCGCCGATGGCATCGTCGTGTCCAATCACGGCGGGCGGCAGCTCGATGGTGCGGTGGCGCCGTTGCGCGTGCTGCCGGACATCGTGCGCGCGTGTCCGACCGTGCCGGTGATGCTCGACAGCGGCGTGCGGCGCGGCAGCGATGTGCTCAAGGCGCTCGCGCTCGGGGCGAAGTTCGTGTTCGTGGGACGGCCGTTCTGCTATGCGGCGGCGGTGCAGGGCATGCCGGGGGTGCGCAAGGGTATCCAGCTCATGAAGCAGGAGGTCTCGCGCAATATGGCGATGCTCGGCGCGACGTCGGTCCACGACATCGACGAGAGCTTTCTGTGGTCGCCGGTCAGCGCGGCTGGAACACGATGATCGCCATGCCGGCCACTGCCACCGCGACGCCGGCGATATCCCATGGGCTCGGACGCACGCCGTCCACGAGCCATAGCCAGCAGATGGCCACCGCGATATAGATGCCGCCGTACGCGGCATAGACGCGTCCCGATGCATCGGGATGCAGCGTCAGCAGCCATGCGAATACCGCGAGCGATACGGCGCCCGGCACCAGCAGCCAGGCGCTGCCGTTCTGGCGTAACCACAGGTAGGGCAGATAGCAGCCGAGGATTTCCGCGAGGGCGGTCAGCATATACAGCGGGACGGTCTTCATGCGGCGTCGGTGGGAGCGTCGGGTGCGGCGTCCGGTGCGGACTCGGCCTGCGTCAGCAGGTCGGCGTCGGCCATGGCGCTTTTGACCGTGCGGCGCTTGCGCGGCGGCGCGAGCAGCTGGCCGCCCTTGTACGGCACGTGACCGGCGGGCACCACGGTGGCGGCGCTTTCCACATGGAATTTCTGATCGTCGAAGAACATATGGGCGCCGAATGCGCGCAGGACCTGATCCTTGGGCAACCCGCCGAGGAAGAACGCCTCGTCGATCTCGACGTTCCACGTGCGCAGCGTATGGATGACGCGTGTGTGGGCGGGGCTGTTGCGGGCCGTGACGATGGCGATGCGCACGGGGCATTCGCCGGACGGAAAGCGCTGCTGGACTTCGGCCAGCCGCAGCAGCAGCTTGGCAAACGGCCCTTCGGCCATGGCCTCGTGCCGGTGCTTCTGTTCGTGCCGGACGAAGGCTTCCAGACCCTTTTGCTTGTAGATGCGTTCGGATTCGTCCGAAAACAACACGGCGTCGCCGTCGAAGGCGATGCGGATCTGGTTGTCGGGGGCCTGGTAGTCCGGCGGCACGTCGTACAGCTGCGCCGCGGCCACGCCACCGTCGATGGCGGCCTGCACGTCGGCGGCATCGCGCGACAGGAACAAGTCCACCTTGAACGCATGCAGATACCGGTCGATGGCTTCGCCGCCCGTGAACGCCGCGCGGGTGATATCGAGCTTGTGCGCTTCGATGGCATTGAACGCACGCAGGCCCGTGTCGGGCGAGTTGCGCGAGATCACGACCACCTCGACGAGGCGACGGCCGGGGATGGCGGCGTTGAGCTTCAGCAGGGCACGGACGAGGGGGAACGCGGTGCCGGGGCGCAGCGGTTCGTCTTCGTGTTCGCGCTGGTGGGCGGTGTAGGCGGCAACGCCGTCGCGCTGATAGATACCGTTTTCGAGCTCGAGGTCGAACAGCGCGCGGGAGGAGATGCCGATGACGAGTTTGTCGGTGAGATCGTAGGCCATGCGGCAGTATATGCGCGATGTCTACGCGACGACCTTCCGTAATGCCGTCACCAGCGCCGACACCACCTCGTTCTGCTCCGCCTGCCGTCGCCACATGATGCCCACGGGCGGCAAGTCCCAGCTCAGCGTATAAGGCAGCACCGCCGCGCCGCCGCCATCGACGAGTTCCGCCGCGACGGACTTGGGGACGATCGTGATCGTCGACGGCTGGCTGCGGAGCAGGGTCGCGGTGGTCTTGATCGAATAGGTCTCCACCGTCGGCAGCGGCGGCGCGACGCCCGCCGTGGCGAACATCGTGTTGATCGTGCGGCGGACCGGCGTATGCGGCGGCGGCAGAATCCAGTCGAGCGCCGCCAGCCGGTGCCAGTCCAGCGCCCCGCGTGCGAGCCGTTCCGCCGCGCCGGCCGGGACCACGAGGACCGGTTCCTCGCGGTAGAGCGGCGCCTGCACGATATCCTCGCCGGGCACATAGAACGACCGCACGATCACGCAATCGAGCTCGTGCAGCCGCAGCGCGTTGACGAGTTCGTCGGTCGTGCCCTCGCGCACCAGTACCGAGAGCCGCGGCTGCTGATCGAGCCCATACGCACACGCGGCATCGAGCACGGGCCGCGACACGTATGGAATGACCCCTAGCCGCAACCGCCCGCGCAGTCCCGCCTCGATCGCCGTGAGCTCGCGCCCGAGCGCCTCCGCTTCCGCGAGCGACACGCGCGCGTGCGCCAGCACGGCGCTGCCCGTGGCCGTCGGTTCCAGCCCGCGCCGGGTGCGCTCGAACAGCGGCGTCATGAAGATGTCCTCGATCTCGCGCAGTGCCTTGGTGACCGCCGGTTGCGAAAGATCGAGTTCGGCCGCCACCCGCGATACGGAGCGCTGCCGCTCCAGCGCGAGCAGCAGCGGCAGATGCCGCAGTCTGAGCCGGGAGACGACGTTGTGCAGCAACTGGTCGGAGGTATGGGGTGCGGAACGTGGCGGCATAACCAAATAGTAATACCACAATAAGAAGATCGCACGAACAGGTTATTCGCTAGTCCTATACTCGAGACATTCATACAGAATCATTTCGCCCATGTTCACTACCCGCCCGGAAATCGTCGGAACCTTCGGTGTGGCCGCGTCCACGCACTGGCTGGCCACGCAGACCGCCATGGGCGTGCTCGAGCGCGGCGGCAATGCGTTCGACGCCGCCGTCGCGGCGGGTTTCGTGCTGCAGGTGGTGGAGCCGCATCTGAACGGCCCGGGTGGCGAGGTGCCCATCCTGTTCTGGAGCGAACGCGACCGCGCCGTGCGTTCGGTCTGCGGCCAGGGCCCGGCGCCGGCCCTCGCGGACCCGGATGCCATGCGGGCCATGGGCCTCGAGATGATGCCCGGCATCGGGCTGATGCCCGCCACCGTGCCGGGCGCATTCGGCGCCTGGATGACGATGCTGCGCGACCACGGTACGTGGACCGTCGCGCAGGTGCTCGAGCCTGTGATCGGCTACGCGCGCAACGGCTTCCCGCTCGTGCCGCGCATCTCGCAGGCCATTCTCGCCGTGCAGTCGCTGTTCCGCGACGAGTGGCATAGCTCGGCCGAGACGTGGCTGCCCGACGGCAAGGTGCCGCGCCCCGGCAGCCTCCACACGCTGCCCGTGCTCGCGGGCACCTACACGCGCATCGTCGAAACCGCCATGGGCGCGGCCGACACGCGCGAAGCGCAGATCGACGCGGCCATGGACTGCTGGTATCGCGGCTTCGTCGCCCAGGAAATCGATACGTATTGCCGCACCACGCCGGTGCGCGACACGACGGGCGAGCGCCACAAGGGCCTGCTCCGCTACGACGATATGGCTGCCTTCGCGCCGACCGTCGAAGCGCCGGCCACGATGGACTTCGGCCGCTACACGGTGGCCAAGTGCGGCATCTGGAGCCAGGGCCCCGTGTTCCTCCAGCAGCTCGGCATGCTTCGCCATGCGGGACTGGAAGCCCATGCGCCGACCTCGCTCGAGTTCGTGCACCGTGTGGCGGAAGCCGCCAAGCTCGCGATGGCGGACCGCCTCGCATGGTATGGCGACCCCGACTTCGTCCCCTCGCAACTGGCCGCGCTGCTGGACCCCGCATACCTCGCCGCGCGCGCGGCGCGCATCGGCATCCACGCCGCGACGGCCATCGACGCCGGCACGTTGCTCAACGGCCTTGCGCCGCGCCTGCCGGACCTCGGCGTGGCCGAGCGCACGCTGGCCACGGCCGACGTGCGCTTTGGCATCGGCGAGCCGACCTTCGCCTCGCTGCCCCCGGTGAGCGAATGGGCCGAACGCGAACTGTTCGTCGGCGACACCTGCCATATCGACGTGATCGACCGCCACGGCAATATGGTCGCGGCCACGCCGTCGGGCGGCTGGCTGTCGTCGAGCCCGACCATTCCGTCGCTCGGCTTCGCCCTGAATACGCGCCTGCAGATGACGTGGCTCGAGCCGGGCCTGCCCAATTCGCTGGCGCCGGGCAAGCGGCCGTGCACCACGCTGTCGCCGTCGCTCGCGCTGCGCGACGGCGAGCCGTACATGGTGTTCGGCACGCCCGGTGGCGATCAGCAGGATCAGTGGTCGCTGGCATTCTTCCTGCGCCATGCCGTGCATGGCATGAATCTGCAGGAAGCGATCGACGCGCCGGCCTGGCATATCGACCATTTCCCGGGCTCGTTCTGGCCGCGCCAGACCGTGCTCAACCGCCTGAGCGTGGAAGGCCGGCTGCCGGCGGAAACCATCGCCGGCCTGCGCGAGCGCGGGCACGAGGTGCGGGTGGGCGACGACTGGTCAGAGGGCCGCATGTCGGCCGCCACGCGCGAGCGTGACGCCCGGGGACGATTGGTGCTGCGCGCGGGTGCGAATGCGCGCGGCATGCAGGGATACGCGGTCGGCCGGTGAGCCGGACGCGCGAAGCACATAACGACAACAAGAGACAACTCAGAGAAAACCCGCGGCAATCCGTCGATACAAGCAAGGCGTGCCGCAACACGACAGGGAGTTGAAACATGAGGTCCGTAGTCAAGAGCCTGCTGCGCGGTATGGCCGCGATGGCAATGTGCATGGCCACCGCCGCGGGTGCGGCCGATGCGTATCCGACCAAGCCGATCACGCTGATCGTGCCCTGGGCAGCGGGTGGGTCCACGGACATCCTCGCGCGCGTGCTGTCGGAACACCTGACGAAGTCGCTGGGCCAGCCCGTGATCGTCGACAACCGGCCGGGCGCGTCGGGCAATATCGGCTCGGCATTCGTGGCGCGCGCGCAGCCGGACGGCTACACGCTGCTGGTGGGCTCGATGAGCACGCACGCGATGAACCCCGCGCTGATGCCCAAGATGCCGTTCAAGGGCGTGGAAGACTTCACGCCGCTGGGTCTGCTGGCCTACGTGACCAACACGATGGTCGTGCATCCGTCGGTGCCGGTGAAGAGCGTGAAGGAGCTGATCGACTACGCCAAGGCGCATCCGGGCAAGATCGCGTACGCCTCGGCCGGATCGGGTTCGACCAACCACCTGAGCGCCGTGCTGTTCGCGAAGATGGCCGGTATCGAGATGCTGCACGTGCCGTACAAGGGCGGCGCGCCGGCGGTGGTCGACCTCGTGGCGGGCCAGACCCAGCTGCTGTTCTCGGCCGGCACGCAGACGCTGCCGCACGTGAACGCGGGCAAGCTGCGCCTGCTGGCGGTAACGGAGGCCAAGCGCTCGCCGCTGCTGCCGAATGTGCCGACGGTGGCCGAGACGCTGCCCGGCTATGAGCTGTCGGTCTGGTACGGCGCGTTCGGCCCCAAGGGCATGAACCCCGATCTGGTCAAGCGCCTGAACGCCGAGATCAACAAGGTGATGACGCTGCCGGAAGTCAAGGCGCAGATGGACAAGATTGGCGTGGAGACGGCGACGTCGACGCCGCAGGAGTTCGGCAAGATCCTGCGCCGCGACGCGGACCGCTACGGCAAGCTGATCCGCGAGCTGGGCATTCAGGCGGAATGATGGCCGGCCGCATGATGGGCGTCGATACGTACGTCAGTGACGCCGCGGACGGCCGCGACGATAGCGACGAGCTGGTCCTGCTCACCATCGGTCAGGTCGGCCGGCTGTGCGAGGCGTTGCGGGGCGCCGCCAGCCCGGCCGACGTGTTCGACACGGTGGGCAGGGCCACGCTTGCGCTCCTCGGGCCCGGCCTGCTGACCATCAACGCCTGGCATGCCGAGGCCGCGACGATCGAACGGCTCTGGTCCTCGGACCCGGCCGCCTACCCCGTCGGCGGCACCAAGGCCAAGGGCGATACGCCGTGGACGCGGCAGTTGCTGCAGCGCGGCGAAGTGTTCGTGGGCGAGGGCGATGAAGCGCTGTCGGCGGTATTCGACGATATCGCCCTGATTCGCGAGCTCGGGCTGCGCGGCGTGGTCAATGTGCCGCTATGCCACGGCGGCCGCGTGGTCGGGACGTTCAATTACCTGGCGGACGTCGAAGGCTGGCGCGCCGCGCAGGTGGCCATGCTGCAATGGCTTGGCCAGCTGGCGCTGCCCGGCGTACTCGGGCTGAAAGACCGATAACCCTGTCCGGTTCCGATCCTCCAGATTCCCCTAGTGTGGCGCGATTGCAAAAATCAACCACGGAACGGTCATTTCTGACAAAATCCGCTCCTTGGGCCTAAAGCTATCAGAATGCCCAGCCGTTAATACGCCGAGTCCGAGTCTGCACGGCGTGGTTTGCCCTGCGATGACGGGGCCTTTCCGAATGGGGGAATAGGGATATGACGAAGTTCATGGGTCGATCGGAGGCCGTATCGGGCTTTGCCGTCGCGATGCTGCTGGCGGCGGGTCAGACGGCATTCGCGCAGGGCGTCGCTGCCCAGAACAAGGATCCATCGGCACAACAATCGGCGCAACAATCTGCACAACAACCGGTCGTGGTCGCCGTGGATGCCAGCAGCGCCGGCACCGCTCAGGAACTGCAGCAGCGCATCGGCGGCGGTACCGTCGCGGCGCTGCGCAAGACCGCCAACGGCAGCTACGAAGCGCAGCTGCTGTTCGATCGCCAGCTCGGCAAGTACTACGTCGCGCTGCTCCAGCAGCAGAACTACTGGCGCGTGATTCGCACCGGCGACGAGGTGCGCGCCAACGCCAACTACGCGATGTTCGTGCGCCAGACGGAGCGGCTCGCGGACGTGGAAATGCAGCGTGCGCGCGTGGAAACGCAAAAGACGCAGGTCGTGCAGAAGCTGGTTGCCGCGCGCGAGGTGGAGCGGCGCCTCGAGGCCGATATCGGGGTTGCGCAGGAGCAGGCCCGGCTTGCGGCCGAACGCGGCCAGGAAGAACGCAGCCTGGTGCAGGACCTGCAGGCACAGCAGGATGCCGCGCAGGCCGAGCTCAAGGAAACGATGAGCCGTATCGCGCGCCTGCAGCAGCAGGAAAAGGCCAGCGGCACGGTGACGCGCACGCGGTGATCCGCCTCGGCTTGCCGAGGAAGCATCGCCAACGAAGCATCGCCAACGAAGCATCGCCAAAGAAGCATGGCCAAAAAACGCCGGACCCCTGGGTCCGGCGTTTTTTTCTTTGCGCATCTCAGCGGATAAAGCAGGCCGGCACGTGCTCGGTCAGCCAGTTGCCGTCGGCATCCTGATAGAAACGAAATCCCTGGTCGTGCATGCGCAACGCATGCACCGTCAGCACGACGCCCTGTCCGTAACGCTGTCCCACCACGGCCGCACGATGCGGATCCTGCGCAAGATGGACATGGCGGCGTGACCCCGGCAGCAATCCCTGCGCGAGAATCGATGGAATAAATCGGTTGGCGGTGCCGTGAAACAGCATGTGCGGCGGCATGGCGGGCTTTGAATCGTCAGGAATCATTGCGTGTGCTGTCCGTCTGGAAAATATCGACGATGGTACAGACGCGCCGCGCGTTCATTTCAATCCAGATCAATTGGCGACCATATTCGACGAATCGTGGTCGGTAAATTGCTTGAGTCGAGCGCTCCCTTCCTACCCGTGCACGCGGGGCCGACGTTTAAACGCTTGTATCTGGATTCGATGTAAATCTGTCCTGCATTTATTTCATTTTGCAGCGGAATATCCTTTTTCAAGGAGGCGGTCATGCTTACCGTAATCCGGCAGTTTTCGTGTCTCGTTCTCGGTGCCTGCGTGTTGTGGCTGGCCGGTTGCGGAGGGGGCGGCGACGGCGGCGCCGCCGGTACGCCGGGCGGCCCGGCCGATCCCGGTTCGCCCGGCGGTGGCGGTACCGGCACGCTCGCGGTGTCGGTGTCGGGGTTGCCCACCGGCACCCCGGCCAATGTGTCCGTGACGGGGCCGGGCGGATTCACTCGCGCGCTGACGGCCTCGGCCACACTGACGGGGCTGGCGGCGGGCACCTATACGGTTGCGAGCGACAACGTGCTCAACGGGACCTCGCTCTATAGCGCGGCGCAGCCGAGCCAGACGGCGAGCGTGGGCGCCGGGGCATCGCCGTCGGTGACCGTGGCCTATGGTGCGCCGCAGACATTCCGCCTTGCGCTGACGACCGTGGCGTCGGGCCTGACGTCGCCGATCTTTCTGACCGCGCCGGCCAACGATCCGCGGCTGTTCGTGGTCGAGCGGGCGGGGCGCATCCGCATCCTGCCGAACGGTACGGCGCCGGCCACGCCGCTGGCCACGCCGTTCCTCGATATCTCGGCGCTGACCACGACCGATGGCGAGCGCGGCCTGCTGTCGATGGCGTTCGATCCCGACTATGCAACAAACGGCCGCTTCTACGTCTACTACACGGCCGCCGACGGGGCGATTACCGTGGCGCGCTATCAGGTCTCGACCGGCAACGCCAATGTGGCCAATGGCACGGGCACGGTCCTGCTGTCGATTCCGCATCCGGGCCAGTCGAACCACAACGGCGGGCAGCTCGCATTCGGTCCCGACGGCATGCTGTACCTGGCGACCGGCGACGGCGGCGGGTCGAACGATCCCGCCAACAATGCGCAGAACACCGCATCGCTGCTGGGCAAGGTCATTCGCATCGACGTGCGCGGCACCGGCTATGCGGTGCCGCCCGGCAATCCGTTTGCCAATGGCGCGGGCGGCCGTGCCGAGATCTGGGCGCGGGGATTGCGCAATCCGTGGCGGTTCTCGTTCGATACCGACGGGCTGCTGTATATCGCGGATGTGGGCGAGGGGGCGCGCGAGGAAGTCAACGTGCAGCCCGCGACGGCCGGCGGTCTCAACTATGGGTGGGATCGCATCGAGGGCACCGCGTGCGTGGGGGCCGCGACGTGCGACACCACCGGGCTGACGCCGCCCGCGTTCGAGTACAGCCATGCGGATGGCGGGTGCGCGATCCTTGGCGGCTACGTGTATCGGGGCAGTGCGGTGCCCGAGTTGCGGGGGCGCTATTTCTACACCGATCTGTGCACGGGACGGTTGCAGAGCTTTGCCTATCGCGACGGGGTGGTGACGGAGTCGGTGGACTGGTCGCTGCCGCTGCCCGGGACCGTGTTCTCTTTCGGGGCCGATGCGGCGCGCGAACTTTATGTGCTGAGCAATGGACAGGTGCTGCGCGTGGCGCGCGGGAGCTGATGCGGCGGTGAGGTACACCGCGCTACGACTTTGGGATTGTTGACTTTTGACCTGTCGGCGCCAATGCTTCGATGACTTCGTTGAACGGAGGATCGACATGACGCAGCAATTCCGGATCACGCGCGAGACGCCCGCGTACTGGCGCGTGACGATCGACAATCCGCCGTTCAATATCTATGGGCCCGATTCGATGCCGCAGTTGAACGCGGTGGTCACCGAGATCGAGAACGATCCGAACCTCAAGGTGGTCGTGTTCGACAGCGCGGTGCCGGGCTTCTTTCTCACGCATTACGATTTCAAGCCGCCGCTCGAGGCCACCACGCGCATGCCGCCGGGGCCCACGGGGTTACCGCCGTTGCCCGATATGCTCGTGCGGTTGTCCCGCTCTGCCGTCGTGTCGATCGTGTCGATTCGCGGGCGGGCGACGGGTGTGGGCAGCGAGCTGGCGCTGGCCGCCGATATGCGGTTTGCCAGCCGCGAAAAGGCGGTGCTGTCGCAGTTCGAGATCGGTGCTGGTTTCGTTCCCGGCGGCGGGCCGATGGCGCGGTTGCCGCGGTTGATGGGACGCGGCCGCGCGCTGGAGATTCTATTGAGCGGCAACGATATCGATGGCGATGTCGCGGAGCGCTATGGGTATGTCAATCGATCGCTGCCGGACGCGGAGCTCGATGCGTTCGTCGATGCGCTCGCGCGCCGCATCTCCACATTCGACAAGCAGTCCATCGGGCAGATCAAGCGGCTCGTCGATCATGCGAGCCTGCCGCCGGACGACGATATCGGGGCCGAATGGGAGGCGTTTATCGCTTCGGTGCAGCGGCCGGCGGCGCAGCACCATATCGGCAAGCTCATGGAGCTGGGTCTGCAGCAGACGCCCGATGTGGAAATCCACCTCGCCCGTTACACGGGGCAGGTGAATCTGCCTGACGGCAAGTAGCGTTCACTCGGTCGTGCTGGCGTTCCAGAATGCCTGCGTGACCGCGCTCGACGCCGCCAGTTCGGCGACGATCCGGTCGAGCGTGTCGCCGTCGACGGACGTGGCGGCCAGCCTGGCTTCGATCTGCACGTCCTGCTCGCCAAACGCTTCCACCTCGAGGTCGCTGGCCGGATGGCCGATGGCTTCGAGCGCGTCCTCGAGCAGGCGCATGACTTCCTTCTGCCGCGCGCGGGAGGCGATGACGTGGATCGAATGCGCGACTTCCACCGCGGGCGTGTCGAGCGGCTGACGGTTGATACGGTCGGCCATCGGGCGCAGGAGGGTGTTGGCCGCGAGGATGAACGCGCAACCGACGGCCGCTTCCAGAATCAGGTCGGCGCCCGCGCAGGCACCCACGGCCGCCGAGCACCATAGCGTGGCCGCGGTATTGAGGCCGCGCACGTTGCCTTCCTCGCGCATGATCACGCCGGCGCCCAGGAAACCGATGCCCGACACCACGTAGGCAATCACGCGCACCGCACCGTCATGGCCCGCGATATGGTTCGCCAGATCCACGAATATCGCCGCGCCGAGCGCCACCAGCACATTGGTCCGCAGTCCCGCCGTGCGCTGGCGGTACTGCCGCTCGTACCCGATGACGGCACCCAGCACGAACGCCGAGGCGAGGCTGATGGCAGTGTCCAGCAGGGATTGCGGGTTGACGTTCTGGAAGGCTTCGAGGGACATGGGCGGGTGCTGTGCGGAGCCGGGATTGGGCCGCATTGTGGCACAGCACGATGACAGTCCCTCACCCGAAGGCGAGGGCCGGGCTACAGGCTCAGGCCGCCCACTTGTCCACGTCCAGCACGGCCTGCGCAAACGCGGCCGGCGCTTCCTGCGGCAGGTTGTGCCCCACGCCGCCGCCGATGTCCCGATGCTCGTACTTGCCCGTGTACTTGCTGCGATAGGCGCTGGGCGCCGGATGCGGCGCGCCGTTGGCATCGCCCTCCATCGTGATCGACGGCACGCCGATCGTCGGCCCCGCGGCCAGCTTCTTCTCGATATCGTCGTACTTGGCCTCGCCCTCGGCCAGGCCCATGCGCCAGCGGTAGTTGTGGATCGTGATCGCGACGTGATCGCGGTTGTCGAACGCCGCGGCGCTGCGGTTGAACGTCGCGTCGTCGAACTTCCACTTCGGCGAGGCCAGTTGCCAGATCAGCTTGGCGAACTGGTGCGTGTACTTTTCATAGCCGAGGCGGCCGCGATCGGTCGCGAAGTAGAACTGGTACCACCATTGCAGTTCGGCTTCCGGCGGCAGCGGCTGCTTGCCCGCGGCCTGGCTGCCGATCAGGTAGCCGCTCACGGCCACGAGGCCGCGGCAACGCTCGGGCCACAGCGCGGCGAGGATGTCCGCGGTGCGGCCGCCCCAGTCATAGCCGGCCACGACGGCCGTCTTGATCTTGAGCGCATCCAGCAGGGCGATCGCATCGACGGCGATGGCCGCGGGCTCGCCATTGCGGGGCGTGTCGGCGGACAGGAACGTCGTGGTGCCGAAGCCGCGCAGGAACGGCATGATCACGCGATACCCGCGCGCGGCCAGCAGCGGGGCGACGTCGGCAAAGCTGTAGATGTCGTACGGCCAGCCATGCAGCAGCAGCGCCACCGGACCGTCGGCCGGACCGGCTTCGGCATAGCCGACGTTGAGGGCACCCGCCTGGATCTGCTTGATCGGCCCCAGCGACGTATGCGTGCCCGGCGTGGTCGGCGCCACGGGCGCGGCCTTCGGGAGCGCGCTCTGCGCCTGGGCGGCCTGCATCAGGCCAAACTGCGCGGCCGCCAGCGACAGCGCCGCGGTACCCAGAAAGCCTCGGCGAGGCAGGTCGATCTTGTCCGTCATGTTTTTCTCCAGTTGTGCCTGATGGGGTGTGCCGCAGTGGGCGATCGCATGAAACTGAACTGGAGTCTGGCGGCCGATCGCAAGCGGCATGTGTCAAATCCCGGCCGATTTGTATCGCCGTGTATTAGCCGATTCGCCACACATATGACGATACACACGCCCCCCGAACTCCGTACGGGAGGCGGGCGCGCGGGCTTTGGCCTGAAAGTTGCTTGAAAGAAATCACGCCGCGCGGGGGGCCGCCCGGCGCACCAACTTTGCGCTTTCACTGGGGTCAGCCATGAAGCCACATATCCAGCATTCCGCCCGCAACTATCGCGGGCCATGTCATGAGCACGGCGTTCGCTACAAGGCAGCGCTGCTGACGGTCGTCTGTGCGACCGGCGTCCTGTACGCCGCGTTGTCGTGGTGGACGGCCGTGTAGCCTAGCGCCGACAGCGAGTGGCACCGCGCGATCGCTAACGGGTATCATGGCGATCGTCGCGGCATGGGTGGATCGTGCCGAATCAGAAGAAGAGCAAATGGCACCGTCTATCGCGGGTATCGACCCCAACGAACTCGAGTCTGTCCGGCCGTACCTGCTGCGTTTTGCGCGGCTGCAGCTGCGTGACGACACGCTGGCAGAGGACACGGTGTCGGAGACCATCCTCGCCGCGCTCGAGCATCCCGAGCGGTTCGCCGGCCAGTCCGCGCTGCGGACATACCTGGTCGGCATTCTCAAGCACAAGATCGTGGACCTGCTGCGCAGCGGCAAGCGCGAGGTGCGCATTGCGCTGGCGTCCGGCGAGGACGGCGAGTCCCAGTCCGAAGACGATGCGTTCGATGCGTTGTTCTCGCGCAATGGCCACTACCAGCATCCGCCGTCGGACTGGGGCGATCCGGACCGGACGTTCGAGCGGCGCGAGTTTTTCGAGATCCTGCAGGTCTGCGTGGACAAGCTGCCCGCCAAGGCCGGCCGCATTTTCATGATGCGGGAGTGGCTGGAACTCGAAACCGAAGAAATCTGTCAGGATTTGAAGATCAGCGCGACCAACGCATGGGTGATGCTGTATCGCGCCCGCATGCGTCTGCGTGAATGCCTCGAACTGAACTGGTTCGGGGAGCGCGGCGCGTCACGCTGACAGGACTCACATGCCAGATTCGCCGGACTTTCCGCACGGCCCCCGCAAACGCCTGCTCCCGAAATGCGAGGAGGTGCACTTCCTGACCATGAAGGGGATGGACCAGCCGCTCTCGTGGGTGGAGCGTGCCCGCGTGCGCATGCATCTGGCCATCTGCGATGCCTGCACGAACTTCAACGGGCAGATGCGGCTGATGCGCAGGGCCATGCGCAAGCTCGGCCAGCAGGAGCCGGCCGAGCGCGACGGCGATTGAAGGCCGCCGTCCGGGACTCAGCGCCGGCGGCGCAGCGCGTCGAGGCTCAGGCGCCCGCCACCGGCCGTCAGCGGCACCAGCAGGAGCATGCCCCAGTAGAGGTGGCTCTGGATCGCCGCGGGACATTCGAACGTCCACAACTCCGGATACGAGATCACCGCCATCAGGTTCACCGCGAAGAGGCCCAGCGCGGCCGGACGCGAGAACAATCCCACGAATAGCAGCAGCGGAAACGCGAGTTCGCCGAACGTCCCGAACACCGCCGCGACATCGGGCGGCAGCAGCGGCACGTGGTACTCGTCGTGGAAGAGGGCGAGCGTCGAGCCCCAGTCCATGAGCTTGAGCTTGCCCGAGGCAAAGAACTGCCAGCCGACGTACACGCGAATGCCAAGCAGCAGCAGGGACAGTCCCCAGTCGCCGAGCCATTGCTCCACATACTGGCGGGTGCGCTGCAGGGTGCCGGCCTGCGAACCGTCGTTCGGGGAGGGTTGGGTCATCGTGTTCATGTCTGGATCCTTTCAGGACGCGCGGCGCAGCATGCCGGCATGAAGCCAGCGCGAAAGTGCTGCCGCGGGATGGAATTGACGGTCGAGGCTGGCGGCACGCTGCAATAGCGCGCCGAGCGGCATGGGGCTGTCGACGTGGGTCGATATCAGCGAGGCCAGTGCAACCGCCTCTGCCGCGGAAGCGGGCAGCACGTTCACGCGCCAGTCCGGGCGCACGACGATGCCCGCGCTTGCGACGTGCGGGTCTTCGGGCAATGCGGGGCCGTCGGGCTGATGGGCGCGCCAGATCGAGACCGCATCCCATGGCGAGGTGAACGGCCGCGTGCATGACGTGAGTGCAACGGGCATGGCCGCGACGGTGTCCGGCGACAGCGACGCGATGTCGTCGACGGTCAGCGGCGTTTCGTCCGGCGCGTAATACGCGGCGTGGCACTGCCATTCGAGCCGCGCGACGTCCGGTATGTACGGATATGGCGCGACGGGATCGAACGTTCGCAGGAAGTCGCCGAACGCGCCGCCATAGCGATGCAGATCCGGATCCTGCGACGGATGGGCTTGCCGGTACACGTCGCTCAGCGCTTCGAAGAACTCGTCGCCGAGCAGCGCGCGTACGACCGGGTACGCATTGCCGAGCACGGACAGCGCGGTGGCCTGCTGGTTGCCGCGGTAGTAGCGCATCCGGCTGCGTACCGCATCCGCGTCGCCATCGAAGATCGCGAGGCAGGCGGACGCGGTTTCCGTGTCGAGCCGGGGCGCGACGATCGCCTGCGCGAACATCTGCTGCAAGGCGTCAGGCGATGGCATGGCCAGTCTCCTTTGCGATGCGCGGGCCGACAGCATGGGGACGCATCGCATGCCAGGCGTGATCGATCGCACGGCGCCGCTCTTCCAGCAGGACGTCGAGCGGCGGCACGTCGGTGTCCCATTCGATGAGCGTCGGAATGGCCACGCCTTCGCCGCAGCAGAGCTTGCGCAGGGCGGCTTCGTACAGCGCCCAGACCGGTTCCGCCACGGGCGCGCCATGGTGGTCGATGAGCACGCGTCCGGTAGCGTCGTCGCCGGCGGCAAGATGCCCCGCCACATGGATCTCGCCGATCGTGCCGGCGGGCAGTTCCGCAAGATCGTCGAGCGCGCATTGGGCGTCCTCCGCGTGATTGAACTGATTCACGTAGAGGTTGTTGATATCGAGCAGGATGCCGCAGCCCGTACGCCGCGCCAGCGCTGCCAGAAATTCGGTTTCGCGCATCTGGTCGTCGCGATAACGCAGGAACGTGGAGACGTTCTCGACGAGAATCCGCCGCCGCAGCCGCGACTGCATGCGGTCCACGCGGTCGGCCATCAGCGCGAGCGCGTCTTCCGTCAGCGGCAATGGCAGCAGGTCGTTGAACTGATGTCGTGCGACACGGTTCCAGCACAGGTGCTCGGAAACGAGCGCCGGTTCCACGCGCTCGACGAGCGCGGCAATGCGTTCCAGATGCGGCGTGAAGTGATCGTCGCCGGCGGAGCCGAGCCCCAGTCCCACGCCATGGAGGCTCAGCGGATAGTCGGACCGCAGGGTTTCCAGGACGCGGATGTCCCGTCCGCCCGCGCCAAGATAGTTCTCGGTATGTACCTCGAACCAGTCGACGCGATCGGCATCGTGGCGCCGGGCCAGCACTTCGGCATAGAGCGAAGTGCGCAGCCCGATACCGAAGCCAAGATCGCCGGGCGCGGCGGGAAGGTGCGATAGGACGCGCGAGGTCATGATGAGGCTCCGCCAGGCGACGCGTCTTACTTGGCGGCGCTCAGCTTGCCACCCATCTGTGCGCAGGTGCCCTTGGCGACGAACTTCCAGTCCTTGGGGTCCTTGTCGGCCTTCGACTGGCCCGCGCACGAGTGGCTGCCCGAGCTGCTCGCGCAGTCGTTCTGCCCGGCCATGGCGACGCCGTAGCACTTTTCCTTGTCGGCATTGGCGTCGGCGGCATGCGCGACACCCGCCGAGAACAGACCGACGAGGGCGGCGGCAACGAGTGCGGATTGCTTGTTCATGGTGAAGACTCCTTGGTGTGTGTCATTGCCGCGCGGCAACACGAATGGAAGTCCGTCGCGGCGACCGTCGGCGACGATCTGGACGGTAGTCGGAGCCTTCTATGCTTTCCTTACACGCGTCGCGAATATTTTTTTCGCGGTTGCACGATGCGCGCTCGGATCCGCGTGGCGGCGTAGACGAGTACGCCCGAGATGGGCGATGAAAGGGAAGTGTAAGGCGAGCGCAAGCGCGACGATAGCACCCCCCCGCTGCAGCATGTCTCCCATCGAAGTGGGGTGTTGCATGGCTCGGACGTTTGTCCGTGGCCTCCTTGTCTCGGTACTATCGGGCTCTTGCCAAACCTTTCCCTTGTGATGCCATGCAACTGTCCGCCGCGGTGCCGATCCTCCGGATCTTCTCGGTCGAGAAGGCCAGGGAGTTCTACCTCGATTTCCTCGGCTTCACGCTCGACTGGGAGCACCGGTTCGAGCCGGAGCTGCCCATCTATATGCAGGTGCGCCGCTCGGGTTTGACGCTGCACCTGAGCGAACACTACGGCGACGCCACGCCGGGCTCGACGGTGTTCGTGCCGATGGAAGACATCGACGCATTCCATCGGGAGCTGATCGCAAAACAGTACGGCTACGCGCGCCCCGGCATCGAGTCGCTGGGCTGGGGCCGGCAGATGCAGATCGCCGATCCGTTCGGAAACCGGCTGCGGTTCTGCGAGTTGTCCGGGGATTGAGGGCCCGCGTCCGGGGTTCGCTGACCTGGCGGACGCAAGACTGCCGACCGGACGCTACGGGAGTTTCCCAATAGGGAAAACTCTCGTCGAAGGCAGGACCGGGGTTCCGGCACCGCGATCGTGGTGCCAGCCCGCACTTCTCTAGTGCTCTCCGCACTCAAATTGCGCTTTTTCTCCGCTGTTTCCCGCGTTTTCAAGTGACGCGCCATAGGTCCGCGGGGCCTCATGTTCCCGGTTTCCCATATAGAACGTCGGGTGGCACAGGTTGTGCATATGGGAAACATCGGGAAACTTTTTGGGAAACCCTAGGGGAGTGCCACCGTGACCTATCCAGCAGCCATGTCGACGCCGGTCCAGCCGGCCGCTACCGACGAATCCAACCTCACCCGCGTGCTGTTCGCCAGTTCCGTCGGGACCATCATCGAATGGTATGACTTCCTGATCTACGGCACCGCGGCCGCGCTGATCTTCAACAAGCTGTTCTTTCCCGCCGCCGATCCGATGCTGGGCACGCTGGCGGCGCTCGGCAGCGCGGCCGTCGGCTTCCTCGCGCGTCCGTTCGGCGGCGCGGTGTTCGGGTTCATGGGCGACCGGCTCGGCCGCAAGTCGATGCTGCTGATGTCGCTGCTGCTGATGGGCGTCGGCACGTTTGCCATCGGCCTGCTGCCGACGTACCAGCAGATCGGCGTCTGGGCCCCCGTGCTGCTCGTGCTGCTGCGCATCGTGCAGGGCATCGGGCTCGGCGGCGAGTGGGGCGGGGCCGCATTGATGGTGCTCGAGCACTCGCCGAAGCACCGGCGCGGGTTGTACGGCAGCCTCGTGCAGGTCGGCTTTCCGCTTGGCCTGATTCTCTCCACCGCCGTGTTCTGGGCCGTGTCCTCGCTGCCCGAGGAAGCGCTGATGAGCTGGGGCTGGCGCGTGCCGTTCCTGCTGAGCATCGTGCTGGTGGGCCTCGGCAGCTTCGTGCGCATGCGCATCACGGAATCGCCGGTGTTCGAGGAAATGAAGGCGAAGAACGAGCTTGCGGCCAATCCGCTCAAGGAAGTCTTCACGCGCCACCGCAAGTCGTTCCTCGTGGCCATCGGCCTCAAGCTGTGCGAGGTGTCGTGGGTCTACCTGCTGACCGTATTCCTGGTTGTCTATGCCACGACGCACCTCGGCTTGCCCAAGAAGATGCTGCTCAACGCGATCTTTATCGCGGCCGTGATCGAGGTGTTCATCATGCCGCTGTTCGGGCTGCTGGCGGACCGCATCGGACGCCGTCCGCTGTTCTTCATCGGCACGGCCTTCACGATCCTGTTTGCCTACCCGATGTTCTGGATGGTCGATACCCGCGATCCGACGCTGATCGTCGCGGCAATCTCGATGGGCCTGATTCTTGGCCAGGGGATGATGTTCAGTATCGAGGCAACGTACTTCCCCGAGCTGTTCGGCGCGCGGGCACGTTACACCGGCGCTTCGTTCGGCTTTCAGGTGGCGGCAGCGATCGGGGGCGGCCTCACGCCGATCTTCGCGACCGTGCTCGTGGAGAAGCTCGGCGGTACCGCGGGGGTCTCGATGCTGCTGATCGGGGTGGCGATCGTCACGCTGGTCGCGGCCCTGTTTGCCCGGGAGACGCGCAACGATTCGATCCGCGAGGCGTGACATCGCCTGCAGGCTGCGCTAGACTAAAGTTTCCCATGGGGAAACCATGGGGAAACCACCGACATTCCGACAGTCATCGACAACCGATCTTCATCATGCCGCAACCCACCCCCCTCAAGACGGAGCGCGCACCCGCGGCCGTCGGCCCTTACGCGCAAGGCGTCCGTCTGGGCGACCTCGTGTTCTGCTCGGGCCAGTTGCCCATCGACCCGGCCACGGGCGAGATTCCCGCCGACGTCGAGGGACAGACGCGCCAGTCGCTGGCCAACGTGGCCGCCGTGCTCGAGGCCGGCGGCGCGAGCCTGGCAAGCGTGGTCAAGACCACCGTGTTCCTGAAGGACATGAACCAGTTCGCGCTGATGAACGCCGTGTATCAGTCGTTCTTCGGCACCAGCGTGCCCGCGCGCTCGACGATCGAAGTCGCGCGCCTGCCGCGCGACGTGCTCGTGGAGATCGAGGCGATCGCGGGCGTGCAGACCGGGGAGTAAGCCATGATCCAGTGGACCGGTGGGCGTCTGCACCACATCCATATCGCGCCGTCGGCGTCGTACGAGATGGAAGAACTCGACCGCGCCGAACTGATTGCCGGCAAGGGCATCGTCGGCGACCGCTATTTCCTCGGCACGGGCACGTATTCGCCCAAGCCCGACGTACGCGAGGTTACGCTGTTCGCGGCCGAAGTGCTCGACGCGCTGGCGCGCAACGACCCGCCGCTGCAACAGGGGCCCATCCACCTCAAGCCCGAGGAACATCGCCGCAACCTGACGGTGTCCGGCGTGCCGCTCGACTACCTCGTCGGCAAGCGTTTTCGCGTCGGCAACGTGGTGCTCAAGGGCGGGCGGCTCAATTTCCCGTGCAAGTACCTCGAGGAGTTGCTCGGCATGCCGCTCTATCTGCCGCTCTACAACCGCTCGGGCCTCAACTGTTCGATTGTCGAGGGCGGATGGATCGAGAAGGGCGACCCGATCGAGCCGCTGGAATAAAACCGCTGATCTAACGTTTCCTGTCTCATGTCCGCACGCATCATCATGAAGCTCGTCGTCGATGAGGTCATCGACGACACCGCCGACGTCCGCGTCGTCACGTTCCGCCATCCGCGCCGGCCCACGCTGCCCGACGCCGAGCCCGGCGCGCACGTGGACGTGCATATCCCGGGCGGCAAGATCCGCCAGTACTCGCTGTGCAACGATCCGGCCGAGCCGGGCCGCTACCGCATCGCGGTCAAGCGCGAGGCCGACGGCCGCGGGGGTTCGCGCTGGCTGCACGAGCATCTGGCGCCGGGCATGGAGATTCCGGTCACGGTGCCGCGCAACAACTTCGGGCTGTCGCGCGACGCCGCGCGCCATGTCCTTATCGCGGGCGGCATCGGCATTACGCCGTTCGTCTCGATGGCGCGGCACCTCTCCGCGGCGCACGGGGACTTTACGCTCCACTATTGCGCGCGCACGGCCGCCGAGGCGCCGCTGCATGCCGAGCTGGCGCGGATCTGCACGCCCGAACAGCTGCGGACATGGTTCAGCCGCGACCCGGAGGGCCAGCGTTTCGACGCGGCGATGCTGGCCACGCCCGTGCCGGGCACGCATATCTACTGCTGCGGTCCGGCGAGCCTCGTCGATGCGGTGCGCGAAGCGACGGCGGCATGGCCCGCGGAGCAGGTGCACTTCGAAGTCTTTGCGCCCACGCTCGACGAAAACTTCAAGCCGGAGCCGTTCGATATCCGCCTGGCGTCCACTGGCGAGACGATTCGCGTGCCGGCCGACACCTCGGCGCTGGCCGTGCTGCGGGAGCGGGGGTTCCCGCTGGCATCGTCGTGCGAGATGGGCGTGTGCGGATCGTGCGTCTGCGATTACACCGACGGCGTGGTCATCCATCGGGATTCCTTTCTCGACGCGTCGAAGCGTCAGGAGAAGCTCGCGCTGTGCGTGTCGCGCGCGCGTGTGGGGGTGACGCTCGATCTCTGATGCGAGGCCGCCGGTCGTCCGCCCCCTCGATTTTTGGCAGGCGGCGCACAAGGCGGTAAACTTGCGCGCAGATCAGGCAACTCGTATCGCACGCATGAAACCGAGCCGCATCTCAGGGAGCAAGAGAAAACCGTCGCAGGCGGAGCCGACCCCGGTCGCCGCCAACGAGCCGCCGGCCGCGGACGTGGCCGTGGGATCGTCGCAGGGAACGGCCCTGGACGCGGCGCCGGACGCGGCCGCCGGCTCCGCGCATGGCGCGCTGGGGCAGCGGCTGCGCCGCCATCGGCTCGATGCGCGCATGACGCTGGCCGAGGTGGCCGAGCGCTCGGGCTTCGGCAAGGCGTATCTGTCGCGGATCGAGAACGGCAAGAAGGTGCCTCCGATCGCCACGCTCGCGCGCATTGCCGCGGTGCTCGGCGTGGAACCGGGCGCGCTGCTGGCGGAGAGCGCGGGACCGGGCAACGCGGCGCCCGCGTGGCGCGGCGTCAGCGTCGTCAAGCGTGATGATCGCCGGCCCACGGTGCTGGGCGGCACGGCGTTCGGCTACAACTATCTGTCCGTCAGCAATGCCGCGCATGGCCAGGCCCTGCAGGCGTTCCTGTTCAGCTTTCCCGAAGAGATCGACAAGTACGTGTTCTTCGAGCACGACGGCGAGGAACTGATCCACGTGCTCGAGGGCAAGCTCGAGTGGCAGATCGGCATGGACAAGTACGTGCTCGAGCCTGGCGATACCATCCACTTCGACTCCCGCATCCCGCATCGCGGCCGCAGCCTCTCCGGTTCCACCAAGGCGCTGATGGTCATGTACGCGCCGACCACCGACAAGGAAACGCTGGCCTAGGGTTGCCGCGGGTTACAGCGCCAGGTGAATCGGCTGGCTGCCCGCGGCGGGCATTGCGCAGCAGATCAGCGCTTCGCCTTCCGGCACCGGGAACGACGGCGGCTGGGCATAGGTGACCTCGCCCTGCACCACGCGCGTGCGGCAGCTGCCGCAACTGCCGCCGCGGCAGCTGAACGCCGGTGACAGCCCGCGTTCCTCGGCGAGTTCGAGCAGCGAGCCGTCGCCGGGACTCCAGCGGGCCTCTTTGGCCGAATCGGTGAACATCACCGGCACCGTGGTCGTCGCCACCGGTGCAAGCACGGGCGCGTCGTCGCGTACGACCGAAGAGGTGCCGAATGCCTCGGCGTGGATGCGGTCGTTCGGTACGTTGAGCGCGCGCAGACCGTCGTACAGCGACTGCATGAACGGCGCCGGTCCGCACAGATAGAAATCGAAATCGTCGAAGGGCAGATGCGCGCGCAGCACGTCGATCGTGATGCGACCGGACTCGTCGTAATCCTTGCCGATGGTAGCGCCGGCCGGATCGCTGAGCAGGCGCACGACCTCCACCGCGCCGTTGCCGCGCAACGCCAGCGCATCGAGTTCCGCGCTGAACGCGCGCTCGGTCAGCGAACGCGCCGAATGGAAGAACCATGTCGGCCGCATGCGCTGCTTGCGCGTGCCTTCGTAGATCAGGTGGCGCAGCATCGCCAGCATCGGCGTGACCCCGATGCCCGCCGCCAGCAGCACGGCCGGCCGGCGCACGAACGGATCGATCGTGAAGGCGCCGGCGGGCGCGCGCGTCTCGATGATGTCGCCCACCTTCACATGGTCGTGCAGGTAGCCCGATACCTGGCCGTCGCGCTTGACGCTGATGCGGTAGCCGGTATCGGACGGTGCCACGGACAACGTGTAGGTCCGCAGGACCGGCGCATCGTGGCCCGGCAGCGTCAGGCGGATCGGCAGATGCTGGCCGGCATGATGCGCGATGATGCCGGCGTCGTCGGCCGGTGCCAGATGGAACGACCGCACCACGCTGCTTTCGTCGACGATCCGCGTGACGCGGAACGGCCGCCACTGGTCGGCCACGCTGGCGGCACGCAGGCGGTCGGCCGCTTCGTTCCAGTTGCCCGTCAGCAGCGAGCTCGGGGCGGCGCCATCGGTCTTCGTGATCCAGCGCAGCGGCAGCGCGCCGTCGCGCCGCACGATCTGCTCGGGAATAAAGCGCCAGAGGCGTTCGGAGCCCTGGAATGCGGCAATCTCGGGCGAATCGACGATGACCTCGGCGCGCCCATGCATCTGCAGCAGTTCGCCCGTGGAGAAGTCGGCAAACGTCACGCCGGCCATGGGGTTGACCATGAAGTTGCCCAGCGTGTTGAAGAACAGGTTGCCCGCGAAGTCGGGAATCGTCATGCCGCCATCGGCGTCCAGGCGGACGAAGCCGGCCTTGCCGCCGCGGTGCGACACATCGACCTGGCGCGGTTCGCCGGGCACGTCGGCATACGACGCCACGAAGAATGCGCTGGCGGCCCCAATCAGCGCCCGCGCACGATCGTCGAGCGCATCGAGCCATTGCGGAACCGGACCGGTCAAGGCGGCGCCCGCAGCATCGCCCACCGTCGCGTCCACCGGCGTCAGCGTGCGTTCGTGGATATAGCGCGGGCAGTTGCCAAAGCTGTGTCCCACATCGATATGCGCGACACCGGGGGCATCGTGGCGCAGCACGCCGTTCATGCGATTGCGGCGGCGCGTGGCCAGGTCGATGCCGAGCAGGCCGATCGCATCGCCATCCTCGAAGCCCGCGTCGGCAGGATCGGCCGCATCGCGGACGATGGCGATATCGAGCACACGCGGGTCCGGCGAATGCAGGAAACCCGGCTGCCCCGTGCGCAACGTGGCCCAGACGCGGCCATCCGGCGCCACGGCGCCCAGCACGACAAACGGCAATTGCTCGAAGAACTCCCGATGCTGGTCGGGCATGTAGTCGCGCACCACGCGACGGCCGAGCTCGTCCATTCTGGCGGCAACGCCTACCCGCGTCTGCATCGCGAGTTCACCGGCATGCCATGGCGCACGGGTCGTGGACATGATCTTTACCTCCTGCATCGGGGATGGGTTTGTCAGGCGGCGAGGCCGACGGGCGTCTTCTGGAACTCGACGAAGCCGGGCAGGGCTTCCACGCGTTGCAGCCACTGGCGCACGTTGGCGTAGTCCTTCAGATCGACGAAGCCTTCCGGGGCGCGCGCCGTGTAGCTGTACAGCGCGACGTCCGCGATGGTCGGATGATCGGCGGCGAACCACTCGCGGCCGGCCAGCGCGTCGTCCATGCGCTTGAGTACGACGTGGGCGCGGGTGATGACCTGCTTGCTGTCCAGTGGCGCGGCAAACACGGTGATAAGGCGGGCGGCGGCGGGGCCGAAGGCGATATCGCCGGCGGCGACCGATAGCCAGCGTTGCACGGCCGCCGATTCGGCGGGCGTTTCCGGCAGCCAGTCGGTCTTGCCGAACTTCTTGCTCAGGTAGATCAGGATCGCATTCGAGTCCGGTACCACCGTGTCGCCGTCCACCAGCACGGGCACCTGGCCAAACGGGTTGATCGCCAGGAACTCGGGCTTCTTGTGGGCGCCGGTGCCCAGATCGACATTGATCAGCTCGAACGGGGTGCCGATCAGCGACAGGAACAGGCGGGCACGGTGGGAGTGGCCGGAGAGCGGGTGGTAGTAGAGCTTCATGGTGTGTCCTCGGTTGTTGGTTTCGCACGTAATGTCGTGCTGGAAACCATCATAGGACCACTCGAAGTGCGGAAAAACAGGCGAATCGCGAAGGTATTCTTCTTGAAACAAGAAGAATCGAGGCTAGTTCAGCGATTTGTCGGCCCGAAGCCGCTCGATGGCCAGATCGAGGAACGCGCGGACCTTCTGCATGGCGTGCCGGCCCTCGCGGTGGATCACATGGATGGGCTGCGGGGTCGTCTCGAACTCCGCGAGCACGACGCGTAATGTGCCGGACCATAACTCGGCCGCCACCTGATAAGACAGCGCCCGCGCGATACCGAGGCCGCTCACCGCCGCGCGGATGGCGGAATCGTTCGTCGTGGTGGTCAGCCGCGGCTGAAACCGCAGCGGGTAGGGCGCGTCATCGACCACGAAGCGCCATTCGGGCGTCAGCGCGACGGCCGTGGTGTGGATCAGGCTGTGCTGCAAGAGCTCGTCGGGCGTGCGCGGTGTGCCGTGCTGCTCGAGGTAGGACGGCGCCGCGCACAGGACCCGGCGGACCCGCCCGACCTGCACCGCCTGCAGCGAGGAACTCGACAGCTCGCCGATGCGGACGGCCACATCGACGCCCTCATCGACGAAGTTGACGTTGCGGTCGAGCAGCAGCGTGCTGACATCGACTTCGGGATAGCGCTGGAGATACTCGACGACGATGGGCATGACATGCCGCGCGCCGAACAGCGTCGACGCCGTCACGACCAGATGGCCGCGTGGCGTGCCATGGGTGCCGGCCGCGCCGAGTTCGGCCTCCTCGATCTCGCCGAGGATGCGGCGGCAGTTCTCGAAATAGGCCGAGCCGGTCTCGGTCGGCCGCACGAGCCGCGTGGTCCGCGTAAGCAGCCGCACGCCGAGGTGCGCCTCGAGCTCGGTCACGACGCGGCTGACCACCGACAGCGAGACGTCGAGCTTGCGCGCGGCCGCGGTGAACCCGCCCGACTCGACGACCGCGACGAACGTCTTCATGGCCTGCAGTCGATCCACGCGTGCTCCCCAGGATGGTTGATGGCACGGAGTATATCGACTGCGCGCGCGGAGACGCTAGGCCGCCGCCTCCATCTTCATCGTCAGCGGGGTGCGCTGGCCCGGTGCCACGTAGGCCGCCTCCAGCAGCGCGCGCGTGTACGCGTGCTGCGGCCGATCGAGGATGTCATCGACGCTGCCTTCCTCGACGATGCGCCCCTGGTGCATGACCACGATGCGATCGGCGACCTCGGAGACGGCCGCGAGGTTGTGCGATACGAAGAAGCAGGCAAAGCCATGCGTGCGCTGCAATTCGCGGAACAGCGTCAGCACTTGCTTCTGGATCGTCATGTCGAGCGCGGACACGGGCTCGTCGGCCACGACCAGCGCGGGATTGCGGATGAGCGCGCGCGCAATCGCCACGCGCTGGCGCTGCCCGCCCGACAACGCATGCGGAAAGCGCTCGGCGAGTCCATCGAGCCCCACCTCGGCGAGCATGCGATCGACACGCAGCCGGCGCTCGCCCGCGGTCATGGGCCCGGCATGGTCGAGCGGCTCCGCCACGATCTCGCCGATGCGCTGGCGCGGGTCGAGCGAGGAGTAGGGATCCTGGAACACCATCTGGCACGCCAGGCGGAACTCGCGCTGCGCCTGGCGGCCGCCGCTGCCCACGGGCTGGCCGCGGAACTGCAGCGTGCCGCCCGCCAGCGGCAGCAGGCCGATCATCGCGCGGCCCAGTGTGGTCTTGCCCGAGCCGGAACCGCCCACCACCGCCACGACTTCACCGGCGCGGATGGCCAGCGATACGCGATCGACGGCCAGCTTGTCCGTGCCGCGCGAGAACATGCGGTGCGCGCCAGGATAGGCCACCGAGACATCGCGCGCCTCGATCACGGGCGGTGCGTCGGCCACGGCCGGTCGCCCGACCGCGCGCCGCGGCAGCGCGTCGATGAGGCTGCGCGTATAGGCCGTGTTCGGCTCGCACAGGACGGTGCGCGCGCTGCCGTACTCCACCTGGTCGCCGCGGCGCAGCACGAGCACGGAGTCCGCGTAGTGCGCGACCAGTTGCAGGTCGTGCGTGACCAGCAGCACGGCGGTGCCGCTGTTGCGCGTGAGGTCCGCCATGATTTCCATGACCTCCCGCTGGCTCAGCGCGTCGAGCGCGGTGGTCGGCTCGTCGGCAATCAGCAGGCGCGGCTTGAGCAGCATGACCGAGGCCAGCATGATGCGCTGGCGCATGCCGCCCGAGAACGCATGGGGGAACGAGGCCATGCAGGTCTCGGGATCGGCGATCTGCACGCGGCGCAGCATCTCGATGGCGCGCTCGCGCGCGACTTTGGGAGCCAGCTTTTCGTGCAGCAGCAGTCCTTCGCACAACTGCGCGCCCACGGTCATGGCCGGGTTCAGCGAGACCATCGGTTCCTGAAAGACCATGCCCGCCACCTGTCCGCGCAGGCCGCGCATCGCGCGGTCGGACAGCACGGCCACGTCCTTGCCGTCGAGGGTGATGGTGCCGCCGGTCTGCTTCACCTGCGCCGGCAGCAGCCGCATGATGGCGCGGCCGGCCATGGTCTTGCCGCTGCCCGACTCCCCGACCAGCGCGAGCACTTCGCCGGGCGCCATCTCGAACGAGATGCCCTTGAGAATCGCGGTGCCGCCGTTGCTGTGGAGGGTCAGGTTGCGCACCGACAGCAGCGGCGCGGGGGTGGGGGCATTGTTGGCGATCGTCATGCCTGCTCCATGCGGGGGTCGAGCCAGTCGCGCAGTGCGTCGCCCAGCAGATTGATGCCCAGCAGCGTGAGGGCGATGCACAGGCCAGGCGCGATGCCGAGCCATGCTGCGGATTCGATATAGGGACGGCCCGACGAGAGCATGTTGCCCCACGTCGGCGCGGGCGGTGGGACACCGAGCCCGAGGAAGCTCAGCGCGCTTTCCGCAAGGACCACCCAGCCGAACATCGACGTGCCCAGCACCATCAGCGGCGCGGCGCAGTTCGGCAGGATATGGCGCAGCATCGTCGTGAGTTCGCTATTGCCGATGACGCGGGAGGCCTCGACGAATTCCTTCTCGCGCAGCGACAGCACGGTGCCGCGGACCAGGCGCACGACCGTCGGCGTATAGGCGAGCCCCAGCGCCAGCACGATGCCGTACTTGTTGGCACCCGTGATGACCATGATGCCGAGCGCGAGCAGGATGCCCGGAAACGCCAGCAGCGCATCGTTGACGACCATCATCACGCGATCGGTGCGGCCGCGGAAGTAGCCGGCGACGAGGCCGAACAGCGTGCCGAGCAGCAGCGCGAGCACCACGGTCAGCGCCGCGACGAGCAGGCTTGCGCCCGCGCCGGCAATCAGGCGAGAAAGAATGTCGCGGCCGAACTCGTCGGTGCCGAGCCAGTGCAGGTCCGTGGGTGGCTTGAGCCGCATGCGCAGGTTGAGCTTGAGCGGATCGAACGGCGTCCACACCATCGACAGCAGCGCCATCGTGACCACGGTACCGACCAGGGTGCCGCCGATGGCCGCATTGAGACGAAGTTTCATGACGTTGCCACTCGCGGGTCGAAGAGGGGATAGAACAGGTCGACCACAAGGTTGACCACGACGTAGATGACCGCGGTGAACAGCAGGCAGCCCTGCACCACGGGATAGTCGCGCGCGAAGATCGCATCGACGAGTAGCCGGCCGAGGCCCGGCAGCGTGAACACGGTTTCCAGCACCGCGATGCCGCCCAGCAGGTTGCCGAGCACGAGGCCGATCATCGTCCATGTGGGCGCGAACGCATTGGGCAGCACGTGGCGCAGCAGCACGCGGCGTTCGGACAGGCCCTTGGCGCGCGCGTGGGTCACGTACTCGAGGCGCAGGGTCTCGATGGCGCTGGCCCGCGCCATGCGCGTCAGCACGCCCATCTCGATCAGCGTCAGCGTGACGATCGGCAGCAGCAGGTAGCTCAGTGCCGCGCGCCAGTCCTCGCTGAATGCCACGTAGCCGACCACGGGCACCCAGCCGAGCTTCAGGCCGACCAGCAACAGCAACAGCAACCCCAGCCAGAAGCTCGGGATCGACAGGAAGAACGTGGCGCCCGCGACGATCACGGTATCGGTGAGCGAGTTCTGCTTCCACGCCGCGAACAGTCCGGCGGGCACCGCGATCGCGGCGGCGGCCGCCACGGCGACGAGCACGATGGTCGCGCTGACCTGGAACCGCTCGATCAGCAGCGGCAGCACCGCTTCATTGGTGGTGATGGAGTGGCCGAGGTCGCCACGGACCATATGCGAGAGCCAGACGCCGAACTGCACGACGATCGGCTGGTCGAGGCCCAGTTGCGAACGCAGGTCGGCCAGCTGCTCCGCCGTGCCGCTGTCGCCGAGGATCAGCTGCGCGGGGTCGCCCGGAATCAGGCGCATGAGCACGAACACGAGCAGCGCCACCAGCAGCAGCGTCGGCAGTGTCCACAGCGCGCGCCGCAGCAGATAAAGAAGGAACGAGGATGACACGGGGTGGGCTCCGGTTACTTGTTGCTGGCGAACGCGACGCGCCACGCGCGCGGCTGTCCCAGCGGCCAGCCGTGGAAGTTGCTCACATAGTTGCGGGCCGCGCTCGTACGCGTTTCCGAGTAGACGAAGATGGCCGGCACGTCTTCCCGCATGCGGGCCTCGAGCGCGTCGAATGCGGCCTGACGCCGCGCGGGATCGCTCTCGTTCATGCTCTCGTTGAGCAGGCGGATCGCCTCGGGGTTCTCCCACACCTTGCGTGGCTGCTTGTCCTTCGGCCCGACGATCATCTCGTACGACAGCGACGGATCCAGACGGGCCGAGTAGCTGAAGGCCATGGCCTGATAGTCGCCGCGCGTGTAGCGGTCCAGCAGCGTGGCCCAGTCGAGCACTTCCACGTCCACGCGCAGGCCCGCTTCCGCCGCCATGGCCTGCGTCAGCACCGCGATATCGAACAGCGCGTTGTAGCGCTTGGTCGTCAGGATCTTGATGGTCTGGCCACGGTAGCCGGCATCGTTCAGCAGCTTGCGCGCCGCGGCGATATCGCGGCCCGGCATCACGGCCTGCGGCTTCCCGTAGAACGGGCTCGGCCGCGGAATCACGGACCGGCTCGCCTTCGAGTTGCCGCCCGTCACCGCATCGACGAGCTCGGGCACGTCGAGCGTCAGCGCGATCGCACGGCGGATGCGCGCATCCTTGAGCACGGGGTCGCGCGTCTGGAACAGCAGGCCGGCCTGGCTCATCGTCGGCGTGCTGTCCAGCAGGATGTCCTTGCGCTCGCGGTAGTCGGGCAGGTCGTTGTCCTCGACGTCGGGAATCACATCGATATTGCCTGACAGCAGCGCGGCCTTGGCCGCCGACGGATCGGGCACGACCATGAAGCGGACCCTGGCGATCTCGGGCGTCTTGTTGCCCGTGTTGCCGTCGCGCTTGCCCGGCAGCGGCTGGTAGTACGGGTTGCGCTGGAGCTCCAGATACTGGCCGCGCTTCCAGTCCGCGAGCTTGTAGGGGCCCGACCCGACGAGCTCGCGCCACTTGCCGTCATGGCCGATGGAACTGCGGTGATAGATGCCGGTGCCGCCGCAGTCGGGCCGCGCCAGCGTCTTCAGGAACAGCGCCGACGGCTTGTCGAGCGTATAGACCACTGTTAGCGGATCCTTCGCCGCCACGTTGACCACCTTCGCGTAGCCGCGGCCATCGAACTCCGAGAGGCAGCGCCAGTTGTTCGCGGGGGTCATGTAACGGTGCCATGCAAAGACGACGTCGTCCGAGGTGATCGGCGCGCCGTTCTGGAATTTGAGGCCCGGACGCAACGTGAACGTGTACGTGAGTCCGTCCGCGGACACATCGACCTTCTGCGCGAGCAGGGGGCCGACCGAGGTGTCTTCGCGGAACGCGACGAGGCCCTCGACCAGATGGGCCACCACGGCGTCGGTATTGACGTCGCGGTTGATGCCCGGGTCGGTCGAGCGGATATCGGCATTGAGCCGCACGCGCAGCGTGTCCTGTGCCGGCTGCGCGAACGCAGTCAGCGTGAACAGGCCCGCAGCGGCCAATATCAACTTCGTCGCGTGTGCCATGCTGTCTCCTCCCGCGACCGTCATCGACCGGTGGCTTGCTGAATGTCCATCTCCAGATGGAACCTGGTGAAACTCGGGTACAGCGCGGGCAGCATCGACACCTCCATGGAACCCAGCTCCGGCTCCATCACGATCATCGCAACGGTGGCGGAGAGGTTGTTGCTGGTATTGGGACGCGGCGGACGGCAGACCGACCACGGCGTCTCGAAATCGTCGAACAATGCGTTCTTGATCGTATCGACGGTGATCTTGCCGATATGCGGCGTCACGAGCTGGCGCACACGTTCGTCACGATAGAGCGAATCGGGCATCTTCTGGATGCCGAGGTCGCGCAGCTTGGTCAGCGCGACGGGACTGAGCCAGTGGTTCGCATGCACGACGACGCCACGCTCGGGCTGGACCTGGAAGGTTTCGTCGGGCGCGCACTCGAAGTTGATGGCCACGCCCCCGGCGTGCGCCACCATGATGTTGTTCGCCGCGGACTTGGCCGTTACGTACACGGCCTGCATGGCGAGCGCGAGGCGCTTCTGCTCCAGCACCTTGCGGCGGATCAGTGCCAGCGGTACCGCGAGTGTGCGATAGTCGCGTTCGCATTCGAGGTAGTTCGCGGTGATGGAGATGCCCGCCGCGTTCATGCCGGAGCGCGCGAGCGCGCCGGCTTCGGTGAACGTCAGGTAGTCGGGCCCGTCTTCGCGATGCACCTTCAGCACGACCGACGACTCGGCGCACTCGGCCTTCCAGTCCCAGTTCTGGGCATGGATCACGCGGCCGTGCGCGGTGGCTTCCGGCAGGGCGATCACGCCCGTGCAGCCGTCCGGATCGATCGGCACCGGCTGCTTGTTGCGCATGCGGTCGGCCAGCTTCAGGACTTCCGTGCGGGCGTTCAGCATGACCACGGCGGCGTATTCCACGCCGGCACCCTCGGCGATGCCGTGCATCTCGTCGATATAGCTCGCGTCGAATGCGGCGATGGTCGGCTCGAACGTGGCCACGATCTTCTGGAGCTCCGGCCAGCCGAGCTTGTTGTTCTCCAGTTGGCGGGAGTAATGTTCAATGCCACGCTTGATGCGCGTTGCGGCTTGCTCGCCATATTGGCGGCCACGCTCGCGCGGCGGCCCGCTGACTTCGATCAGCGGGCATTCGGGAGCGGGTGCGACTTGTCGGTTTTCGGTCATGGTCGGAGGGTACGGCGGGAGAGGTCAGGAGTCGCGTTATGGTTGTGTGTAGGATTCAAAGTGTATTTTGGTAACACAAAAAAATCAATGGAATATCCGAACAGCGTTCCAAACGAAACGCCCGCGGAGGGTTCTGGCCGCACGCGCCTGGCATTGCAGGACCGCATCGCACAATGGATCCGCGACGAGTCGCTGGAGGCCGGGGATCGTCTGAACGAACAGAAACTGGCGGAGTCGCTGGGGGTCTCGCGCACGCCGATCCGTGCGGCGCTGGACCAGCTGGAGGCGCAGGGCTTTGTCGAACGGCGCCGCAACAAGGGCGTGGCGCTGCTGGCGCCGCCGCCGGTGGCGGAGGCGGAGACGCCCGTGCCGGCGGACGAGGACGAGCTGCTCGCGCGCATCGCGCATGACCGCCAGCGCAAGTCGCTGCCGGACGAGGTCTCCGAGCGCGACCTGATGGAGCGCTACAACGAGACGCGCGTGACCATCAAGCAGGCGCTGGTGCGGCTCGCGGACCTCGGTATCGTCGAGCGGCGGCTCGGCTACCGGTGGAAGTTCCAGGACGCGGTCTGGTACAGCGAGGCGCGGCTGGAGAGTTACCGGTTCCGGCTCGTGATCGAGCCTGCGGCGATCCTGGAGCCGTCGTTCGTGCTGCCGCCGGACTGGGCCGCGCGTATGCGCATCCAGCATTCGGCGTTCCTCACGCAGCCGTGGACGGAGGCGTCACCGATCGCGTTCTTCGAGACCAACGCGGCGTTCCATGAAGGGCTGGCCATTGCCTCGGGCAACCGGTTCTATGTGGATGCGATCCGGCGCCTGAACCGCATCCGCCGGCTATCGAACTACGACTGGAAGCACGGCAGCGGGCGTGTGGAGATCAGTTGCCACGAGCATCTGGGCATTCTGGCGGCGCTCGAGTCCGGCAATCGAGAGGGGGCGGCCGAGCTGATGCGCAAGCATCTGGAAGTGGCGAGCAAGCTCAAGGCGTCGCCCGCGGCGCAGCCGCAGTCCGCGCAGGCGGCGTCCGTTCAGGACGCCTTGTAACTCGTCAGGTGGATGCTGGTCTCCGTGGCGCTGATGCCACGGATCAGCCGCACGCGCTCGAGCACGGACGCCAGCCCGTCGAGCGACGGCGCCCGGACTTCCGCCAGCAGGTCCCATCGCCCATTGGTGTCGTGCAGCGCCGAGACGCCGGGCTCCCCCAGCAGGCGCGCGATGACCTCGCGCGCCTGGTTTCCTTCCACGGCAATGCTCATCCACGCGGCAATCGCGTCGCGCTGGGCTTCCGGCCGGACCTGCACCGTATAACCGACGATGATGCCCGCCTTTTCCAGCCGGGCGATACGGTTGGCGATCGTGGTGCGCGCCACGCCGAGCCGATGGGCAAGCAGGGCGGCACTGGCCCGCGCATTGGCCCGGAGCAGGCCCAGCAGCTGGTGGTCGAAGTCGTCCATGACTGGAAAGGCGGTTGTCGGCATGAAGGCGCGGTGATACGATGCTTAAAGTATTTTGTGAATACAATAAGCAATACGATACCCAAATCCGCGATGAAACGCCAGACCCATCCCCTCTTGTCGCCGTCGCCCGGCGTGTCCCTCGAACTCGTGAGCCACCACTTTGGCGAGCCGGGGGGCGGCCGCAAGGTCTATCTGCAGGCCGGCCTGCATGCGGACGAGATTCCCGCAATGCTCACGGCGACGGTGCTCAAGGAGAAATTCGCGGCGCTCGAGCAGGCGGGGCGCGTGCGCGGAGAGGTCGTGCTCGTCTCGGCCGCGAATCCGATCGGGCTCGCGCAGGGCGTCCTCGGCAACTTTATCGGCCGCTTCGAGGTGACGAGCGGCAAGAATTTCAATCGCGACTTTCCGATGGTAGCCACCGAGGTCAGCGCCGCGATTGCCGAGCAGCTGACGCAGAATGGCCAGGAAAACCTGCGCATCGTGCGCGCCGCGTGGCGCGAGGCGCTGCTCGCGCGCAAGCCGGTATCGGCGTTCGCGTCGCTGCAGCAGACGCTGATGCTGCTCGCGCATGACGCCGACTATGTGCTGGATCTGCATTGCTCGCGCGAGGCGGGCATGCACGTCTACACCGGCGATGCGATCTGGCGCGAAGTGGAACCGCTGGCGCGCTATCTGGGCGCGACCGCGAGCCTGCTTGCGCTGGACTCGGGCGCGTACTCGTTCGACGAGGCGCACAGCTACACGTGGTATCAGATCCAGCAGGCGTTCGGGGAGCGTTATCCGATTCCGCATGGCAGCGTGGCGGTGACCGTGGAACACCGCGGCCAGCGGGACGTGACGGACGCGCTGGCGCGGCAGGATGCCGATGCGCTGATCGCATATCTGACGTATGTCGGCATCATCGACGGCGAGGCGCCGCCGCTGCCGCCACTGCTGCAGCCGGCCACGCCGCTGGCGGGCAGCGAACAGCTGGTGGCGCCGGTGGCGGGCATCCTCGTGTATCGCACCGCGGTGGGTTCGACGGTCCGGCCCGGGCAGGCGCTGTTCGATATCGTCGACCCGGTCGATGGCACGCGTACGACCATGGAGAGCCACACGGGAGGCGTGTTCTACATGGGGCGCGAGGTGCGCTTTGTGAAGCCGGGCGACCAGATCGGGCGTGTCTCGGGCTCGCGTGCCTACCGGACGGGCAAGCTGCTGAGCCCCTGAGACGCTAATCCCGGGTTACTTGCGCCGCTGCGCCATATAAGACAGATAGGCAATCGCGGCATCGAGGTCCGCGTCGCTCAGGTTCGACGGCGGAAAGCTCGGCATCTGCATACCCGGCCATGCACGAATCGCGCGCGGATTGCGGATGAACTCGCGCAGTACGCCCGGCTGGAAATACTCGGTCGGGCTGCGCGGCACATTGAGGTCGGGGCCCAGCGTGGCGTCCCCCGCGCCGTTGAGCTTGTGGCACACCATGCATTGCGTGGCCACGACAGACTGTCCGACCCGGATGACCGAGTCGGCCGGCACTTCGCTGCCGACCGCGATCTGCGGCCACTTGCCCGCGCGCGCGGACACCGTGCGGATCGACCCGATCTGGAACGGCCACTGTTCGCTCTTGACGCCCGAAGCCTCGGGATGCAGCCACACCAGATAGAACGGCCCGGTCGCCTTGCCATCGGTTGCGCGCGGCCACGGCTTGTCCGGCGGTTCGATGGCGAGCCACGGCTCGGCGCCCTTGCCGCGCCTGTTGGCGGAGACCCCGGCCACCAGCGCATGGGGCAGGTTGGTCACGTATCCATCGGTCGCGGCAATCTGCAGGTCTTCCTCTTTGCCAAGCCTGTCGATACCGGGCAACGCGCGCAGCGGCACCGCGCGATAGGTCATCGTGCGGTGGTACGACACATCGCCGGGCACCGTGATGGTCTTCGCGTCCTGGCGTGCAAGCAGTTGCTGCGTGGTCAGCGTGACCGCATTGATCTTCAGTTCCGCGGCGCTGGCGACACCGACGAAAGTCAGTGCGGCCAGCGCAAGCGCGGGCAGGCGTACGTATTTCAAGTTGAACCGCTCACAAGAGATCCACGACACCGCCATCGACGCGCAGCGATGCGCCCGTCGTGGCCGACGCCTGCGGCGAACTCGCATACACGACCATGTTCGCCACCTCGTCCACATTCGCGGCACGCTGGATCAGCGACGTGCTGCGGTGCTCCATCACGAAGTCGCGCCCGGCTTCCTCGAGGCTCTTGCCGGTGCGGGCGATATCGTCCTTGAGCATCGCCGCCACGCCTTCGGTCAGCGTCGGCCCCGGCAGCACCGAGTTGACCGTCACGCCGGTACCCGCCAGACGCTTGGCCAGCCCGCGCGCGATGGCAATCTGGGCGGTCTTGGTAAAACCGTAGTGGACCATGTCCACGGGAATATTGAAACCGGACTCCGACGCGATAAAGACGATGCGGCCCCACTTGCGTGCGGCCATGCCCTGCGCGTACGCGCGCGACAGCCGCACACCGCTCATCACGTTCACCTGGAAGAAGCGTTCCCAGTCGCTGTCCGGAATGTCGAAGAAGTCTTTCAACTCGAAGATCCCGAGATTGTTGATCAGCACATCGACGTCGGGGTGCGCGGCCACGATCTTCTCGCATTGCGCCGGCTCCGACAAATCGCCGACAAAGCCGACCACCTGCGCGCCGGGCACGGCCGCGGCGATGGTCTGGTGTGCCTTTTCCACGCCGGCCGCGCTGCGGCCGTTGATGATGACGCGCGCGCCAGCGGCCGCAAGGCCCTTGGCGGAGGCAAGGCCGATGCCCGCGGTGGAACCCGTGACGAGGGCCGTCTTGCCGGAGAGATCGATTTTCATGCGAACTCCATAAAGTGGGTCATTCGAGCAACGGATGATCGCACAGTGCGGAATTCAACGTCCGTGCAAAAACAAAACAGCCGGCGCGAGGCCGGCTGTTCGTCAAAGACGGGGAAGCGTGTTACTGGAACAGCTTCGTCGCTTGCAGGATCGTGTTGTACACGCCCCAGCACAGCGGGATCGTGACATACAGCCAGAACGCCGCCAGCAGGCCCTTGTTGGTTTCGACAGTCTTGTTTTCCATGTCGATTCGCTCCTGATAGGGTGGTTGCGGATTAGTGGGCAGGACCGGCGGCGCCGCCCATGCGTGCCACGTCCGCGTCGCTCATGTGGTGCTTTTCGTTGACGCGCGACACCAGCAGGTTGCACAGGAAGCCGACCACCAGCACGCCGGCCATGATGTGCACGGTCATCGTGTACGCCTGCGCGGCGGCCACGCCTTGCGACACCTGGTACTCGCGCACGTAGTTCACGATCACCGGGCCGGCGATACCGGCGGCGGCCCAGGCGGTCAGCAGACGGCCGTGGATGCCACCGACGTAGGCGGTGCCGAACATGTCGGCCAGATAGGCCGGGATGGTCGCGAAGCCGCCGCCGTACATCGACATGATCACGCAGTAGGCCAGCACGAACAGCACGATGTTGCCCGAGGCGCCCAGCTCGGGCACCAGCCAGTACAGGATCGCGCCCAGCACGAAGAACACGAAGTACGTGTTCTTGCGGCCCAGGAAGTCCGACGACGAGGCCCAGACGAAACGGCCGCCCATGTTGAACAGCGACAGCAGGCCGACGAAGCCGGCGGCGGAAGCCGCATTCACGGTGCTCTTGAAGCTTTCCTGAATCATCAGCGAAGCCTGGCCCAGAATGCCGATACCGGCGGTCACATTCAGGAACAGCACGAGCCACAGCAGATAGAACTGGGGCGTCTTGAGGGCCTGATCGATATGCACGTGGTTCTTCGAGACCATCTTGCTGGTGGTCTGCGGCGGGGTCCAGCCTTCCGGCTTCCAGCCGGGGGGCGGAACGCGGATGGCCAGCGAGCCGATGGTCATCGAGATGAAGTACGCCACGCCCAGTACCAGGAAGGTCTGCGCCACGCCGACCGAAGTCGCGCTCTTGAAGTAGTTCATCAGCGCCACGGACAACGGTGCGGCGATCATCGCGCCGCCGCCGAAGCCCATGATGGCCATGCCGGTCGCCATGCCGCGGCGGTCCGGGAACCAGCGGATGAGCGTCGACACCGGCGACACGTAGCCGAGGCCCAGGCCGATACCGCCGAGGACCCCGTAGCCAAGGTACAGCAGCCAGATCTGGTGCAGGTACACGCCCAGCGAGGAGACCAGGAAGCCGCTGCCGAAGCAGCATGCCGCCGTGAACATGGTCATGCGCGGACCGACGCGCTCGAGCCATTTGCCGGCGAATGCGGCCGAAATACCGAGGAAGAAAATCGCGAGGGAGAAAATCCAGCCCAGCGTGGTCAGCTTCCAGTCATCGGGCGCTGCCTCGGTAATGCCGATGGCCTTGGACAGCGGGCCATTGAACACCGAAAACGCATAGGCCTGACCAATGCACAGGTGCACGGCGAGGGCGGCAGGCGGCACCATCCACCGGGAAAAACCCGGTTTGGCGTAAGTCGCCTCTTTTGAAAAAAACGGTGCGTGGCCGTAAGCCACGCTGCCGCCATCATTCATGACACTGCTCATGACGTAAATCTCCAGACAGGGATCCGGGACAGCACGACCAAGGACCTGGCGTGTCCGGCCGGGTAGTCTGAGGCACCCTTGCCGGATTGACCCCGTCACGCCGTGGCCGCACTGCCCAACGATGCCGCACTGGCAGCCGCGCGCGAGCGCGCCTGCCGATGCGGCGTTTTGCTACAGGAACGGGTAGGGCTATGGACGGTTGCGACGCGCGAAAACAGGCGAGGCGGGGCAGGGCACGTGGGCCGCGATGCGGATGGTGTCGGTGTCTGCGGTCATGGCGGGGGCGCGTTGACCTGTTTTGCTGGTTTTCATTGTCTTCCCGTGACGGGCGTGGTGGATATATGCTTTGTTTTGCATATATCTGCCGGAAAAATATTTTGGTCGAACCTTAGCGCTAGGCATTGACGACTTCAATAGGAAAAGAATGACATATTCCCGTTTCAACTCAATGTCCGCGGTTCATCACGGATAAACCGCAATTAAATGGTCCCCAGTCGTCTGCTTTCCGCAACAGACCGGTGCCAAACGTATTGGAAAGAAGTGGGGACCATTGATTTATGGCATGGCCTCAGGCGACCGATGCGCTACCCTTTCGGCAAAACATACGGGGGGTAATGCCAAGATGGACCTTGACCGCATCGATCGGGAGATCCTGCAGGCCGTGCAGGCGGACGGCCGTATCACCAACGCGAGTCTGGCGGACTCGGTGGGTCTCAGTGAAACGCCATGCGCGCGCCGGCTCCGGCGCCTGGAAGCCGACGGTTTCATCGAAGGCTATCGCGCCACGCTCTCGCGGAAGGCGCTCGACCTCGGCCTGATGGCCTTTACGCAGATCCGCTTCGGGGTGCACGACCGCGAGCTGTCGGATCGCTTCGAGCGCGAGGTGCAGGCCATTCCGCGCATCGTCGCCTGCCATAACGTCACGGGTACCGCCGACTACGTGCTGACCGTGGTCGCACGCGATCTGGACGACTATGGCGTGTTCGTACGCGATGTCATCCGGACGCTGCCCGGGGTGACATCGGTGGAGTCGATTCTGAGTCTGCGCGAGGTGAAGCGCCATAGCGGGTTGCCGCTCCTCTAACGGCGGGGTTTCTTGGAGGATTCCTCCAACTGAAACCGGAAGCGCGCAGAATTTTACCGGAAATCACGGGGCAGCCGGTACCAGTTGCTGGTACCGGCTGCTGGTGCCGATTGCTGGTGCCGGCGACTTATTTGGCGGCCGCGAGGATCGCGTCGGCCACGGCCTTCGGCTGCGAGACCATCGGCACGTGGCTCGCGTTGACCTTGACCACGGTGGCGTGGATCTTCTGCGCGTCATCGGCCTGCTGCTGCGGCGGAATCATCTGGTCCTTCTGCGCCAGCACGAACCACGACGGCTTGTTCTTCCACGCGGCGCTGTCGCCGATCTTCTCGCCGAACACCTTCGACTGCACGGGGCCCTGCGTCGCGGCCATCAGCTTGACCTCGGCGGACGACACGTCGGGCGCGAAGTACGTCTTGAAGTCGGCGTCGGTCAACGTCAGGAAGCCGCCGCTGTCGGCCACGAGGTTCTTCAGGCCCGGTGCCGGCGCGTAGGACTTGGAGGCGTCGGCCACCGACTGGCCCGCTTCCGGCGCGAACGCGGCCACGTACACGAGCGACTTCACCTTCGGATTGTTGCCGGCTTCGGTAATCACCACGCCGCCCCACGAGTGGCCCACCAGCACGACGTCACCCTTCTGCGCATCGATCACGCGATTGGTTGCGGCCACGTCGTCGGCCAGCGAGGTCAGCGGGTTCTGGACGGCCACGACCTTGTAGCCGCGCTGCTGCAGCGTCGGGATGACCTTGTTCCAGCTGGAGCCATCGGCAAACGCGCCGTGCACGAGCACGATGGTCTTGCCGTTGGCCGGCTCCGCGGCTTCCGCCGGGCGGGCGGCCAGCGAGAACGCGGTGGCTGCGACGGCGCCCGCGAGGGCGATGGTGGTGGTGCGATAGAAGCGGGCGACACGGTCCATGATTGCGAATCCTTTTTGACGGGTTGGAGAAAGGAACTGACGGACGAAGATTAGTGCACTAACAATTAGCGCGTCAATAGTTATTGCGCAAAATATTTGTGTGCACTATGCTTTGGGAACATTCCCGCATTCCGCCCATGACCCCCGACAAGCCCCGCTCTAACCCCGCCAACAAGCCCGCCAACAACCCCGCCTCCAAGGCCGCGCCCAGGCTGCGCCCCGTCGATCAGCGCCTCTGCTTCCTGATCTACTCGACCTCGCTGGCGATGACGCAGACCTATAAGCCGCTACTCGAGGAAACCGGCCTCACGTACCCGCAGTACCTCGCCATGGTGGTGCTCTGGGAGCAGGACGGTATCGCCGTGAAAGACCTTGCCGCGCGCCTGGGGCAGGACTCGGGCTCGATGACGCCGCTGCTCAAGCGCCTCGAGTCCGCGGGGCTCGTCACGCGCCAGCGCACGCCCGGCGACGAACGCAGCCTGTCGCTGCGCCTGACCCCGGCGGGGCAGGCCATGCGCGAGAAGGCGCGCAAGGTCGATGCCGCATTCGAACGCGCCTGCGATCTGACCGATGCGCAGGTTGGCGAATTGCTCGAGGGCATGGAGATCTTGCGCAGCCATCTGCAGCGTTGAATCCGCAGATGACTGGTATTGCAGTCATGCTGTAACGAAACCGACATGTGATGTCCCTAGTATCGGGGCCGGTAAATCGCACCGACCCCACAAGGAGAAGACATTCATGTCGTACATCACGGACAAGCTTCGCGCCCCGCGCCGCGAAGCGCAAGGCGTTGTCACGGTCCCGGGCCAGAGCCTCGAGGAAATCGTTGCCGCCAATCCCGAACGCCGCAAGGTGCTGCGCGGCAGCCTCGGACTTTCGCTGCTGACCGCATTCGGCAGCGGCGGGTTGCTCGCCGCATGCGGTGGCGATGACGATCCCGCGCCCGCACCGAGCCCCGCACCGGCCCCCGTGCCCGCGCCGGGCCCGGCGCCCGTGCAGCCGCTCGACTACAGCGTCAACTTCCAGCCGCTTGCGTCCAAGCTCACGCCGAACACCGTGCAGGTGCCTGACACGTACTCGGTGGAAGTCCTGTTCTCGGCCGGCGATCCGGTGACGGCAGGTGCCGCGGGCTACAAGGGCGCGTTCCAGACCTCGATGGAAACCGAGCAGCAGGCCGGCGGCAATCACGACGGCATGCACTACTTCACGCTGCCTGGCGTCGATCCGCAGAAGGGTGGCCTGCTCGTGATGAACCACGAGGCGATGGACAACCTGATCCTGTTCCCGGGCGGCACCTACAACGCGGCCACCGCCACGCCGGAGCAGAAGCGCATTGCGCTGTCGTCGGTGGGCGTGTCGGTCATCGAGATCGAACTCGTGGCCGGCAAATGGCAGGTCAAGCGCAACTCGCTCTACAACAAGCGCTACTCGGGCAACACGATCTATCGCGTGTCCGGTCCCGCGGCGAGCGTGGTGGGCGCGACGGTCGTCGGCACGCTCAACAACTGCTCGAGCGGTCATACGCCGTGGGGCACGTACCTGACGTGCGAGGAAACCACGGACAACTACCTCGACCCGACGCAGCCCGACAACGGCTACGGCTGGGTGGTCGAGATCGATCCGCAGCAGGAACTGCCGGGCGTGCCCGTCAAGCGCACGGCAATGGGCCGCTTCGACCACGAGAACACCGCGTTCATGACCGATGCGTCGAACCGCGTGGCGTTCTACATGGGCGACGACGGCACGCCGGGCTGCATCTACAAGTTCATTCCGAGCGCCGCGTTCGATGCGACCAACCGCCTGAACAACGCGAACCTGCTCGACACCGGCAAGCTCTACGTGGCGCGCTTCAATGCCAACGGCACGGGCAACTGGATCGAGCTCACGCAGGGCATGAACGGCCTGGTGGCGGGCGCGGTCGACCCGGGCAACACCACGCAGGGTCCGCAGACGCCGGCCAACATCGATTTCAACACGCAGGCCGACGTGCTGATCAACACCAAGGCGGCGGCGCGCGTTGCGGGCGGCACGCTGATGGATCGCCCGGAATGGATCACGGTGGGCATCGACCGCACGATCTACTGCACGCTGACCAACAACGGCGGCCGCCAGGTGACCGATGCCGCGAACCCGCGCGTCAACAACTCGCATGGCCATATCGTGCGCTGGCACGAGCAGGGCGATTCGCCGCTGGCCACGACATTCACGTGGGAGTTGCTGCTGCTCGCGGGCGATCCGTCGATTGCGGCCGCGAACCTCAAGGGCGATATGAAGGGCGCGACGTTCTCCAGCCCCGATGGCATTCGCGTGGATCCGAAGGGCCGCCTGTGGGTGCAGACCGATGCGGGTACGGGCACGAGCGTGACGAACATCTTCGGCGCCAACTCGATGCACTACATCGATCAGGCCACGCGCGAGGTCAAGCGCTTTCTGGTCGGTCCGGTCGGTTGCGAGATCACGGGCATCGCCTACACGCCGGACCTCACGACGTTCTTCATCAACATCCAGCACCCGACGGGAACGGGCCAGCCGAATGGCAACTGGCCGGATCCGGTGCTGCCGTCGCGCTCCTCGACCGTGGTCATCCGCCACAAGCAAGGCAAGCCGATCGGGGCCTGAGTCTCGTCCATATGGGCGATATTGAGGTGATGCGTTGTCATGACACGATGTCATGGGACCGTCATTAATACGCCGTAATATTTGGGCCTGGCAAGAACCTCTGCCAACCCGCCGAGCGCCCCAGGCAAGGGCTGGCGGACGACATGTGGGTGTCGCCCGTCTCGGCAAGTTCACCACCGCGGCCCATGCGTCGCGGTTTTTTTTTTGCGTGTCTCGAATGTGTGGGGAGCGGGGCGCCAGCGTTCGGATGTCTTGAAATCCACTCAGGTTCAACGTCCTGTCACAAAAGCTTCTTAGCATCCGCGTCGGCCTGATGGATGTTTTGGTCGTCCACACTTCCCCGCGACGCGGTGCAACGCTGCGTGCGTACAACATACGAGAAAGAAAGCATGTCCGATAAGCCAGATGCTTCCCGCCGCAAGGCACTCAAGGTCCTCGCCGGCGCGCCGATGCTGCCGCTCGGTTTCGTTTCCACCTCGCTGCTGGCCGGTTGCGGCGGTGACGGCGACGATGCGGCGACCGCGCCCACCACGCCCAACAACCCGACGAATCCGGTAACGCCGGCGTTCGACAAGGCCGAGTTCACCGCGATGCCCGCGCCGACGCTGGCGAACCCGGCCTCGATGGCCACCACGACGGTGGGGTCGAGCCTCAAGGTGTCCTTCACCGACGGTTCGAGCCAGACCTTCAAGCTCGCCTACCAGCCGTTCTTCGTCACGGGCGACATGGTGCCCAACGGCAATGGCGGCCAGATCCTGTCGGGCGGCTACTTCGACATCAACAACCAGCCGATCATCGACGCATCGGTGGCCGGCAAGGAACGCCAGTTCTTCTCGGACTCTCCGGACGGCACGTCGCTGCTCAAGATCGACGGCGCGAAGGTTGCCGGCGTGACGGGCAACACCGTGTTCGCGGTGGTGCAGTTCGAATACACGACGCGTGACCAGGCCCTGGTCAGCACGTACGGCTGCCTGCCGTCGCCGATCGCCGTGCTTACGCTCGACCAGAACCCGACCACCGGCAAGCTGACGCTCGTGAAGTACCACAACGTGGATACGTCGAGCGCCAACGGCCTGTGGATCACGTGCGGCGCGAGCCTGTCGCCGTGGAACACGCACCTGTCGAGCGAAGAGTACGAGCCGGACGCGTTCACGACCGTTGCCGCCAACCTCACGCAGTACGCCGCGTTCGCCAAGAACCTGTACGGCAACGCGTCGATTCCGCTGAACCCGTACCTGTACGGGCATCTGCCGGAAGTCACGGTAAACCCGGACGGTACGGGCTCCATCAAGAAGCACTACTGCCTGGGCCGTATCTCGCACGAGCTCGTGCAGGTGATGCCAGACCAGCGCACGGTGCTGATGGGCGACGACGCGACCAACTCCGGCATGTTCATGTTCGTGGCCGACAAGGAGAAGGATCTCTCCGCCGGTACGCTTTACGTGGCCAAGGTCGTTTCGGGCTTCTCGATCGACCCGGCCGCCACGCCGGCGCCGCTGAAGTGGATCAAGCTGGGTCACGCGACCAGCGCGGAAGTGGAGGCGATGGCCAAGTCGCACCGCCCGACCGACATCATGGACGTCAAGTGGGCCGACCCCGGCGACACCAGCTACACCAAGATCTTCTCGGGTGGCGTGGCGCAGTGGGTCAAGATCGTCCCGGGCAAGGAGCGCGTGGCCGCGTTCCTGGAGACGCACCGTTATGCGTACCTGGCCGGTGGCAGCATGGGCTTCACCAAGATGGAAGGCACCACGGTCAACATCCGGGACAAGATCGCTTACTCGGCGCTGCAGAACATCGTCGATTCGATGGTGATCAACAATGCCAAGGGCTGGAACGCGCAGAGCAATATCGGCGTGCCCGCTGCATTGAACGCCGGTGGCGTGATGCAGCACAAGCTGGCTGGCGGCCAGGTCGACACGAGCGGCGCGGCCATCAACAGCGAATGGGTGCCGATGCAGACCAGCGCGCTGATCGTCGGCAAGGATATCGCCGCCGATGCACTGGGCAATACGGCCGATCCGGAAACCATCGGCAATCCCGACAACCTCAAGTTCTCGGAGAAGCTGCGCACGCTGTTCATCGGCGAAGACAGCGGCCAGCACGTCAACAACTTCCTGTGGGCGTACAACGTCGACACGAAGAAGCTGTCGCGCCTGCTCTCCACGCCGGCCGGCGCGGAAGCCACGGGCCTGCACGCTGTTGACGAGATCAACGGCTGGACCTACATCATGAGCAACTTCCAGCACGCCGGTGACTGGAGCGGCCTGCATGCCAAGGTGCAAGCCACGCTGGACCCGCTGATCCGCGCGAACTACAAGGATCGCTTCGGTGCCGCCGTGGGTTACCTGACGGCCGATGCCACGAGCGTGAAGACGACCAAGGTCTGATCCTGGGTCGGCTACGCTCGCCGATGTGACGGAAGCCGCGACCGCGAGGTCGCGGCTTTTTTATTGTCAGCCGTCGGTCGATGCGGACACAGCCTCCCACGCGCGGATCTCCTCGTCGAGCGCCGATTGTGCCTTGCGCACGAGGGCCAGGGCATCGCTGCCGAGCAGCAGATGCGCGGGCGGGCGGTCCGACGCGATGACCGCGAGCATGGCGCGCGCGGCCTTCTTCGGGTCGCCGAGCTGCTTGCCGCTCTTTTCCTCGCGCGCCTTGCGCACGGGATCGAAAATGGCATCGTAATCGGGCAGCGAACGCGGCGCGCGGACCATCGAACGTCCGGCCCAGTCGGTGCGGAACGAGCCCGGGGCCACGGCCGTCACGTGGATGCCCAGCGCCTGCACCTCCTTGCCGAGCGCGCCAGAGATGCCTTCGAGCGCGAACTTGCTGCCGCAGTAGTAGGTGATGCCGGGCAGCGTGATATGGCCGCCCATCGACGTGATGTTGAGGATATGTCCGCGCCGGCGTTGCCGCATGAATGGCAGCACGGCCTTCATCATGGCTACCGCGCCGAACACATTTACGTCGAACTGTCTGCGCATGTCGGACAGCGGCGACTCCTCCATGATGCCTTCATGCCCGTAGCCGGCGTTGTTGACGAGCACGTCGATCGGGCCGACGCTGGCCTCGATCTCCGCCACGACGCCGTCGATGGCGTCGAAGTCCGTGACGTCGAGCACGCGGGCGAAGGCTTTGCCGCGGGTGCCGGCGCCCTGTGCTTCGAAGTCCTGCCGGGCCGGCTCGCTGCGCACCGTGCCCACGACCGTATGCCCATCGGCCAGCGCCTCTTTCGCGAGTGCGAGACCGAACCCGCTACTGACGCCCGTGATCAACAGAATCTTGCTGGAAGCCATCGACGTTTCTCCTGTGCATTGGGGATGGAGTGCATGGTAGTCTAGTGATCGAGGCCGAATAAGCCAAATTCCGCTAACGTTCTTGCATAAAACTATGAGTGTGCCGGATCGCTCTCCCGAGATACGCCAACGTACGGTTGCGCTGCTGCGCGGGCTGGCGCCCGACGAGGGCTATAACCTGACGGCGCTGCCGAGCGTCCGCATCCTGCGCTCGAACCGCGCGTTGTCGCGCACGCCGGTGCTCTACGATCCGGGCATCGTGATCGTGTGCCAGGGCCGCAAGCGGGGATACTTCGGCGGCCAGCTGTATCTCTACGATCAGGACCACTATCTCGCCGTCTCGGTGCCCGTGCCGTTCAGCATGGAAACCGACGCCACGCCGCAGCGGCCGCTGCTGGCGCTGTACCTGCATCTGGATTTCGCAATGGCCGCCGAACTGGCGACGCAGATCGACCGCGAAGGCGCGACCGCGCGCGATCAATCGCCGCAGAGCATGATGTCGACGCCGATGGACGGCGCGATGCAGGCGTCGGTGCTGCGCTTCCTCGAAGCGATGGCCGATCCGCTGGAGGCGGCGATACTGGGTCCGGGCCTCCTGCGCGAACTCTATTTCCGCGTGCTGACGGGCGCGCAGGGCGGCGCGATGCGGCAGGCGCTGGCGATGAAAGGCCAGTTCGGCCGCATCGGCAAATCGTTGCGGCGCATCCACGCCGACTACGCGCAACAGCTGGACGTGTCGCAGCTGGCGGAGGAGGCGGGCATGAGCGTCCCGAGCTTCCATAGCCACTTCAAGACCATCACGCAGGTCTCGCCGATGCAGTACGTCAAGTCCACGCGGCTGCATCAGGCGCGACTGCTGATGGTCAGGCAGGACCTGACCGCGGAGGCCGCGAGCGTCGCGGTGGGCTACACGAGCCCATCCCAATTCAGCCGGGAGTTCAAGCGGCTATTCGGCCTGACGCCGGCCGCCGAAGCGAAGCGCATGCGCGAGGGGTTTGCGGTACCGGAGGCGTTCGAGGACGCGATGTACGTGTCGTCGCATTGACGGGGCCATCATTTAGAGGGGTATTGCGCGAATCCAACCATTTTCGTGGCGGCTTACGGTAGATTCAGGGCCAACATAAAAAGAATACCGAGGGGCCTGGGTCATGTTGGGGGTTAGGCTGCGGCCTTCGGTCGATACCTGCGCCGCATGACACAAGCTGCCCCGCTCGACCTTTACGATCATATTCTTCACCTTGCCGACCATGGCAACAGCTTCGACGCGTTACCGCTGCTCGAAGGGCTGAAGGACAATCCGACTCCTTCGGCATGCGTGCTCGCCGCGCGCGTTTTGCGTCATTGTGGCGGCCGGCGACGGGGCGATGCGTTGATCGAGCTCCTGTGGCGGCGGCATCCGTCCGATCCCGACGCGATGGTGGCGTATCTGCGTACGATCACCGATCGCTACGGCCACTATCGCGGCTGGGAATGGAGCGAGCGCAATGCGCTGCCCGACCATGCCACTGCGCCGCAGCGCGCCGAATGGCTCGCCCATCGGGCCAATCTGGCGGCGTTGCAGCGCGACTGGGCGCGCGCGGGCGCGTTGATCGAAGAGGCGCACCGGCTCTGGCCAGATTCTCCGTGGATCCATGTGGAGCACGCGTCCGTGCTGGAGCGCGAGGATCGCTATGCCGAGGCCATCGGCATGGCCGAGCGCGGATGCGCGCTGAACCCGAACTTCCGCTCCGCCATCCAGTCCGCCGCGCACCTTTACACGCTGACCGGCCGCGACAGGGAAGCGCTGCGTTTGCTCGATGACGCATCGGCGCGCATGCAAAGCTCGGACGTCGAAGCGCAACGCTATCTTGTCGCGACCGAACTCGAAGACCACGAGGCAGCGCTCGCCGCGTTGCACCGAAGCAGGGCCTTCGCACCGCGGGCGGTGCGCGCTCACCGGGCGTGGTTCGATGCCAACGAAGCCGATACGCTGCTGCGGCTGGGCCGGTACGAGGAGGCGGCGTCCGTCAGCCGGCGACTCGCCGATCAGCCGTTCCATGCCCGTCTGATCGAGAAGCTCGACGCCGTTGCCGCCGGGGGCGAGGCGCCGCGCCGGGTGCAATTGCACGTGGGCTTTGTCCGCCAGCACCATCAGACCTGTGCGCCCGCGACATTGAGTGCCATCGCGGGCTACTGGGGGCGGAGTGCCGAACACGTCGAGATTGCCGAAGAGATCTGCTACGACGGTACCCCCGCGCCCAGCGAACGCGCCTGGGCCGAGCGTCATGGCTTCGTGACGCGCGAGTTCACCGTCAACTGGGAGGTCGCCACGCGGCTGATCGACGCGGGCATCCCGTTCACGCTCACCACCCAGTTCGTGAGTTCGGGACACCTCCAGGCCGTGATCGGCTACGACGCCTTGCGTGGCACGCTGCTGATCCGCGATCCGTTCCAGCGCGTGTTCGGCGAGTTCGATCCGGAGCCGCTGTTCGAGCAGAACCGGTTCAGCGGCCCGCGCGGCATGGTACTGATTCCACAGGAGGCCGTGTATCGCCTCGATGGCATCGTGTTGCCCGATGCGGAGAGCTGGGACAGCTATTACGCGACGATGCGCGCGCTGGAGGTCCATGATCGCGAGACGGCGGCGTCGGTGACAGAGGCCCAGAACGCGCGGGCGCCCGACCATTGGCTGACCGACTGGTGCTATCGCGGCCTCGCGCATTACGACGGCAGCACCGACGCGTTGCTTGCGCGGACCGATGCCCTTATTGCCCGCTTCGGCGAAGTGCCGTCGCTCGTGTTCTACAAGTCGCGGCTGCTCGAATCGCTCGGCGAGGGAATGGCCGCCATGCGGCTGATCGAGTCCGGCGTCGCCAGGCAGCCATGGAATGCCGAACTATTGACGCGTCTGGCGCAATTGCAGACGTCGGATGCGCGCCTGCTGCCGCAGGCGGAGCGGAATGTCCGGCGTGCGCTGCGTGTGCAGCCCTCCGACGCGGAAGCGTGGCGAACGCGCGCCACGACGCTTTGGGTCGCGGGCGACAAGCATGCCGCGCTCGCTCACTATCGCGCGGCGGCGTGCCTTGGCGAGTTCAACGAAGATCATGCCGTGGCCTACTTCCAGGCCTGCGTCGGTCTGGGCCGCGCCAGCGATGGTTTCGAGTTTCTCGCACAACGGGTGGAACGCCTTGGCGCGCGATCGTCGGCACCCGCCATCAACTACTTCAATCAGCTCGACAGCCTCGAGCGCGGGCCGGAAGGATTCGCCGTGCTGGAACGCGCGATGGCGCGACGGCCCGACGACGCGTTGCTGCGGCATGCCTATGCCGAGCGATTGCTGACCTATGGCGAGGTCGAGCGCGCGCGTACGTTGCTGGCCGAGGCCGGCGGGTACGCGAGCCAGATCAGCCGGCTGCGTGTGGTGGCGCGGCTGGCGCGGCATGACAACCGGCTCGACGAGGCATGGGATGCCATCTCGCTTGCCTGCGAGCAGGATCCGCTAAATATCGGCTTGCGGCATATCGCCGTCGATATCCTCGGCGCGCGTTCCGGCGAAGCCGAAGTGCTTCGGTATCTGCGTGCATTGTGCGAGCGTCATCCCGCATCGGTCGGCCTGCACGAATTGTTGCTGCAGCGCCTGCCGGCGGACGTCCTGCTGGAGCGTCACGATGTGCTGCGGCACATGCTGTCGCTGCATCCCGGTCATGCGATGTTCCAGCGGGAACTCACGTTGAATCTGGCGGCCCAGCAGCGCATGGAAGATGCCACGAGCGCCGCGCGGCTCGCGCGCGAGCTGGCGCCCAATCATTCGCGCTCGTATGCCTTGCTGGGGTACCTGCATCAGTTGCAGGGCGACATGGAACAGGCGCACGCACAGTACCGCGAAGCGCTGCGCCGCTCGGTGGACGACATCGGTGCGCTTGTCGATTTCGTTCGGACGCAGCCCGGGCTCGAGGGCCGGCGCGAGGCCTTGCGTTTCGCGGGCGACCAGCTGCGCGAACAGGCTACGCAGGGCATGACCGTCCTGACGTATCAGGAACTCGGCACGCGCGTCTTCACCGACGAGGCGCTGACCGGCGAGCTCGAGACATTCCGCGAATGGCGGCCCGACCTCTGGACCACGTGGGTCGCGCTTGCCTTGCAGCACGCCGACAAGCAGCGATTCGACGATGCGGCCGCGATCCTCGACGCGGCGATCGAGCGCTTTCCGCTCACGCCGCGAGTCCATTACGAGAAGGCGCGTGTCGATGCCAACCGGCGTCGCTTCGATGGCGCCATGGCGGGCCTTCGGCGTACCCTGCAGATCGCCCCCGCGTGGGACTGGCCGATTCGGCTGTTCGTCGAGATTGCCCTGCGAGAGAACGGCGATCCGGATGCCGCGCTGGTGCTGCTCGATGCGCCGCAGTCGCGTAGCGACGAGAGTGCCGAATGTCAGGTGCTGCGCGCACGCGTACTGTGGAAAATGGCGCGGCAGGACGAGGCGCTCGACAGGCTCGAAGCAATGCTGCAGCGCTGGCCCGGTCATGCGCAGGCCTGGACGATGCTTGCGGATTGGTCGGCCGAGCGTGGTCAGACCGATCGGGCCTTGCATGTGGCACAGGCGCTGGCCGCGGCGCGGCCGGACAATATCGACGTGTGGCTTCGCGTGGCGGGGTACACGAGCACGCCGGAAGCTGCGCTGGCCGCGCTCGAGCGCGCGGATGCCCTCGATCCGCGCAATCAGCAAGCCTATGTCTGCCGCATCGACGCGCTGATCCGCTTCGGGCGGCTGGATGACGCGCTCGCGGCGATCGATAGCAGTCCCTGGGGCGCCTATACGCCGCTGGCCGTACGCCGGCGTCGCCCCGACGTGCTGTGGCGGCAGGGCAACCGGGAGGGCGCGGTCACGGAACTGCGCGCCTTGCTGGAGAAGGAGCCCAACGACGTGCTGCTATGGCAGGACCTTGCCGACGCGTCGCTCAAGCTCGACCGGATTGATCAGAGCGGCGCGGCGGGTCGCGAGATGGTCCGGATCAACCCGGGCTATGCCGTCGGTTACGGCTACGTCGGCAATGCCGCGCGCAGGCAGTCGCAGTGGCAGGCGGCCATCGATGCCTATCGCACGGCTTTCGAGATCGATCCCGAGTATGAGTTCGCGGCATTCGGACTTGCCGATCTGTTGCTCGACAGCGCGGAGTGGGACGACGCGTGGCGGGTCGTCGCGACGCTGCGCACACGCTATCCGGGGCCGTCGTCCGCGTATCGCGAGGTTCGCCTGGCCATGCTCGCGGAAGAGCCGAGCCGGGTGCCGGTGCCGCTGAACGAGCTCGTCCGCGCGCCCGAGGCGCAGGCGGGATTGTTCGAGGACATCGCCAAGCGGATGACCCAGGGGATCTGGCAGCAGTTGTTGCGCGACGCACTGATCGATGGGTGCAAGGCCGGAGAGGCGTCGATTGCCGCTTGCCGGCATTGGCTCGGCATGGAGTACGACATTCCGCATGCCGCGCTGATCGAGCGGCTGGCGCCGTACCTGGAGGCCGACCGCAAGAATCATCTGAAGATCGCCGTCGTGGAAGCCGCCGGCGCCGCAAAGCAGCTGCGGCACGTCACCACGCTGATGAGTCAGTACGACACCGCGCTGCGTGGCGATGCGCAATGCTGGGGGGCGGTGTCCTTTGCCCTGATCAATGGCGAGCGCCATGCCGCGATGATCGGCTGGATGCACGACTGGATGCGCGACGATGCACCGTACTGGGCGCTCGACAACCTTGCCATCGCCTTGCGTTATCAGGGCGACCTTCGGCTCGCGCACGACGTGGCGGCCCGGTCGCATCGGCTGGAGCCAAGGGGCGGCAGCGCGGGCGTCTGGCTCGCCGCCGACGCCGCGCGGGACAACGATATCGAAGCATTGGGCCAGTGGCTCGACAAGCTCGGTCAGGTGGACGTGCACGGGTGGCTGCGGCCGCTGGTCGAGCTGCTGACCGCGTTTCACAAGTCGGCGTCCGTCGGCAAGGCCACGTTGTTCGTCCTGCAACTGCGCCGAACCGCGAAGGTTCGCGAATCCCACCAGCTATTGGGGGCGCTGGCAAAGGACCTTCGGCGCTGCTGGATCATGCGCGGCGGTTCCGTGGGACGGCGTTTCTGGCGATTGCTGACGCTGCCGTCGTGACGGTTTGCAACGTTAACAGGGGGCGATGTCATGGGCGCGAGTGCCTGGGTTGGTGGCATGCGGCTGTTGAATGCGGTGGTATTCGGGGTTGCGGTCTTTTCTTCCATCTGGGTCCCCACGTTGTGGGGCGGTGATCTGCTCACACGGTCGAGCGCGGCGATTGCCGCCTGTGCCTTTCTATTGCCGCCGTTTCTGACGAGCGAGGCGCTTGGGCGATGGGGGACGCTTCGCATGGTGCGAACGGCGAAGGTCACCAATATCGTGCTTTCGGCGTTCTGCGGCCTCGTGCTCGGGTATGTCGCCCTGAGGGGGATGCCTGCCGCACAGGCGAGCCTGCCCGTGATGTTGCTCGTCATCGCGGCACTGAATATCCGCGTGCTTTCGCGGCATGTCTCCGAAGCGGGAAAGGTGGGCCCGCCACCGCCGCCCGACTCGCGCTATGCGATGCCGATGCCCGCGTTCGCGGTGGCGCTGTCTTCCGAGGACCCGGCAGTGGCGGCCGAACCGGCGCTCTCCAGGTCTTACCTCATGCGCCATTGGCGCGGCGATTTTTCATTACCCGTTTCGTATTGGGTCAATGGCGCGCTGGCCTGGGTGGCATGGGCCATCGTGCTGGAAGCGTTCGGTTGGGTCTACTATTCGATCGACTCGCTTCGGCTGTATTCGATGCTCTATGTCGTGATCTTCTGCGCGGTGCCCGTGTGGTCCATGTGGCTATACATGGGCGTCTGGCGCGCGGCGGACAGGCACGATGGCCGCGGTGGCGCACCGCTCTGGAGCAGCCTTGCGCGCTTCACGGTGATCGTCTGCGCCACGATGACGGCGATCCAGGCAGCCCGCCACGCCGGGTGGCTGCAGGAGTATGCCGCGATCGCCGTGGGCAACGATCCCATCGGCAAGATCTACGTCAGGCCGACCGACGATGGCGAAGCGATCGTCGTCACTGGCACCCTGCGCGAGGGCGCGGCGCAGCGCGTACTCAGGATGGTGGACCAGTCCCCGGACGCCAGGACACTGATCCTGAACTCGACGGGTGGCAGGCTCGGCGAAGCCAGAATGCTCGCAGACGGGATCCGCCGTCGCGCGCTGGATACCTACGTGTCGAAAGAATGCAGCAGCGCCTGCACCTACGTCCTGATGGCGGGACGCAAACGCATGGCCGGACCGAAGGCAAAGATCGGCTTCCATCGCGCGACCTCGTTCAACGGCAACGGAGTGGAGGAAGATCCCGCCGCGGTGGCATCGATGCTCAGGTATTACCGCGCGGCCGGGTTGCCGGAGGATTTCATTGCCCGGGTAGGCAAGACGCCGGCGACCACGTTCTGGTATCCGAGTCGGGACGAATTGATCGGAGCAGGGGTGCTATCGCGGCCGAAGGCGGGAGCGGACGAAGGGTAGAAGCTCCCGATCGGTCGATCGACCGATGTTCGCAATGGCAACATCCGTTCATTACCTGCCGCAGACAAACGGCATAGCCGCTATCGTGCGGCCCATCGTTGACGAATGGGCGGGGTCTTCCAATGCAGGCACGACGCGTATTGCTGCTCCTTTTTCTGATTGCACGATGCGGCTTTGCGTCCGCCGATGACGGCACGCGTCTCGCGCGGGGCAAGTATCTGATGGAGAGCGTCGTGGCCTGCGCGAATTGTCATGCCACGCGCGATCCGCGGGACGAGGGGAAGTTTTCGCGGAGTCTTGCCGGTGGGCGCGTGATCGACGAGCCGCCGTTTCGGGCGGTGGCGCCCAATATCACCCCGGACCTCGAGACGGGCATCGGCAAGTGGACCGACGAGCAGATCGGCAAGGCGATTCGCGAAGGGGTTCGGCCCGATGGGACGATCATTGGCCCGCCCATGCCGATTGGCTTCTATCGCAACCTGTCGGATGACGACCTCGCGGCGATCGTCGCGTATCTGCGCGCGCAGCCGCCGGTGAAGCACGCGGTCGAGAAATCGACCTATCGCATTCCGCTCCCGCCGAACTACGGCGAACCCGTCGGACACGTCCGTGCGCCATCGCCGAAGGAGACGATCCGCTATGGCAAATATCTGGCCGATATCGGGCACTGCATGGAGTGCCATACGCCGCGCGGCAAGGACGGGCAACTCGTGAACCGATATGTCGGCGCGGGCGGCCAGGTGTTCAATGGCGCCTGGGGCATGAGCGTCTCGCGCAATCTCACGCCGGATGCATCCGGCCTCAAAGGATGGACGGACGCGCAGATTGCCGCCGCCATTCGTGGCACCGATCGCCATGGCGGCCATTACAAGCCGCCGATGGCGTACACCTGGTACGAGAACATCAGCAGCGCCGATATGCGCGCGTTGATTGCGTATCTGCGCTCGCTGGAACCGCAGCCGTTCGCGGGAGAGCGCTGATCTATCGGTTCGCCTTCAGCTGCCGGCGTGCCGCCACGGCGCCGCTCAGCACCTCGAGCACCGCCGCCGAGTCGTCCCATCCGATACAGGCGTCGGTAATGCTTTGCCCGTAGGTGAGCCCGCGCGGATCGTGCTGGCCCGGCGTGAACTTCTGCGCGCCGGCAAGCAGATGGCTTTCGACCATGATGCCGAAAATGGAGTCACTGCCGCCGCCCACCTGCCGCGCCACGTCCTTCGCGACGTCGATCTGCCGCTGGTGCTGCTTGCTGCTGTTGGCATGGCTGCAATCGACCATCAGCGTATGGCCGAGCCCCGCGGCCTCCAGTTCCCTGCAGGCGTTCGCCACGGAATCCGCATCGTAGTTCGGTGCCTTGCCGCCGCGCAGGATCACATGGCAATCGGGATTGCCCTTGGTATGCACGGTGGCGACCTGGCCGTTCTTGTGCACGCCCAGGAAATGGTGAGGACGCGACGCGGCCTGAATGGCGTCGATGGCGATCTTGATATTGCCGTCCGTGCCGTTCTTGAACCCGATGGGCGCGGAAATACCCGATGCCAGTTCGCGGTGGATCTGGCTCTCGGTGGTCCGCGCGCCAATCGCTCCCCACGAGATCAGGTCGCCGATGTACTGCGGCGAAATCACGTCGAGGAACTCGCCGGCAGCCGGCAGACCGAGGCGATTGATATCGAGCAGCAGGCTGCGGGCAATACGCAGGCCCTCGTCGATCCGATAGCTTTCGTCCAGATACGGATCGTTGATCAGTCCCTTCCAGCCCGTGGTGGTGCGCGGCTTCTCGAAATACACGCGCATCACGATCTCGAGCGAGTCGGCATACTGCTCGCGCAGCGCCAGCAGCCGCCGCGCATACTCGAGCGCCGCGGCCGGATCGTGGATGGAGCAGGGACCCATGATCACCAGCAGCCGATCGTCCTCGCCGTGGAGGATGCGCGCGATGCGCTGACGCGTCTGCGTGACCAGCGATTCCACGGGCGTGCCGCGAATCGGAAAGAAGCGGATCAGATGTTCAGGCGGCGGCAGTGGAATGATGTCTTCCACGTGCGCGTCGTCTGTCACGCTGGTGCGGTCCGATGGGACCTTGCGATCCTCGTCGATTGGGGCTTGCGAATGTTGTGGGTGGTTCATGGGAGACTCTTGATCTTGTTGACGTGTCATCCGGACGATTGTTCGATCTCGTCCAGCCCACGTCGCAACGCTTCCAGCTTCGCCTTGAAGTCCGGATTCTTGCGCCATTTCTTCGCGTGCGCGAGCAGGTCATCGACGGTCGTCTGCTTCATCGCTTCGATTTCCCGCGCCATGGCGAGGAATTCCCTGACGGCCTGCCCGTCTTTGCCGTCCCGGAAGTCGGCCTCGTGTTTCTGCACGTAAGGGACCAGCACATCCATCAGGCGCCCGAGCTGGCGCCCGTAACTATACCTTCCCGTGATCCGCCGCTCCGCCTGCGGGTCGGAAGAGCCCGCGTAGTTGATGTTGAACAGGCCCACTTGCCCGACCGCCTCGCCCCATGCGCGAATCCATTGCGTCACATCGCCGCTCCACGGTGCCCGCTCGCCGGCCAGCGTCGGCGACGCCCATGCCAGCCACAATGCCCACGGGTCGGGCGGTGAAGAAACCTTGCCGATGTCAGAGGATGCGGGCATCGCGGGCGCTCCTTTCGCAGGTCGGGTGTGGGCAACCCTGCAAGCGTAGAAGACGCGATGGGATGCCGCAAGCCTGCCCGTCACACGCGATTCAGCCACCACGCCGGAGGGTCGCCAGCGCGGCGCCCGCCCCCGCGAACGCGCACAGCGCGCAAACGAGCGATACCGCGCGCAGGCCCGCGGCAATCGCGTGGGCGTCCATCGCGGCATCCGCCGTGGCATGCGTGGCCAGCGCGGCCTGACCCGACCAGACGAAGACGATGCCCAGCACCGCGACGGCCAGCAGGCCCGCCACCCGCGCCACCGCGTTGTTGATGCCGGCGGCGACGCCCGCGTGGTCGGTGGACACCGATCCCATGACCGTCGCCGTCAGCGGCGCAACGGTGATCGTCGTGCCGAGGCCGAGCACCGCGAGCGCGGGAAAGAACCCGACCCAGTAGCTGTCGCGGACGAACGGAAACGCCAGCATCGCAAAGCCGAGTCCGGCCACGAACGGGCCGGCGGTCAGCAGCAGCCGGGCGCCGAAACGCGTCGTCAGCCCACCCGTGTAGCGCGAAAGCAGACCGATGATGATGGGCACGGGCAATAGCGCCATGCCGGCCTCGGTCGCGGTATAGGCGTCCGCGCGTATCAGCGTGTAGGGCAGGAAGAACAGGATGCCGCCCAGGCCGAAGTAGAGCAGCAAGGTGACGAGGTTTGCCCCGGTGAAGTCCCGTGAACGGAAGACCTCGAGCGGCATCATGGGCTGCGCGCTCCTGGCTTCGATCCGGACGAAGGCGATCAGCACCAGCACGCCCACGCCGAGCATGCCGAGCACGAGCGGATGCGCGAAGCCGCGCTCGGCGGCCTCGGTCAGCCCGTATGCGAGTGCGGCCAGCCCGACGGTTGCCGTGGCCGCGCCGGGCCAGTCCAGCCGCTGTTGCGCGCCGGGCTTGTGACTGTTCGGCACGGAGGCCATTGCCAGCGCGATGGTCGCCAGCGCGAGCGGCAGGTTGAGGAAGAAGATGGCGCGCCATGACGAGACATCGACGAGCCAGCCGCCCGCGACGGGTCCCACGGCCGAGGTAATCGCCCCGACGGCCGACCATGTGCCGATGGCGCGTCCGCGCGCTTCGCCCTCGAATACCGCGCCGATGATCGCGAGGCTGCTCGGCACGAAGAAGGCCGCGCCAATGCCTTGCACCGCGCGCGCGACGATCAGCGACATCGCATTCGGGGCCAGGCCGCAGGCAATCGATGCCACCGTGAAGACCGTGACGCCCGCCACGAACACCGTGCGCCGGCCGAGCTTGTCGCCCATCGCGCCGCCCACGAGCGCAAGCGCGCCGAGAAAGAGCAGATACGCGTTGACGATCCACTGCATCTCCGCAACGCTGGCGCCGAGTTCGCGTTGCATGGCGGGCAGCGCGACATTGACGACGGACCCGTCGATGAATGCCATGCTCGAGCCGAGAATCGTCGCGGCAAGTGCCATGCGCTTGCGCTGGCATGCGCGATCGACGGTATTGGGCTGCGTGCGGATGACGAGCCCATCGCAGGGGCTCGCCTGGGCGGGGATGACCGGCGGGGCGTGGTGGGTGCTATCGGGACAATGCGGGGTGGGCAAGCTTGCTCCCGTGCGGGTCTAGCGAAACCGGAACAACCCGTGCCAGAACGTTTCGAACGCGCTGGGCGGCGCTTCCGCGCGCGTATCGTCGGGTTCCGGCTGGGCCGCCGCATCCGGCGCCACCTCCGCCTTGCGCGACTGATGCAGTGCCCAGACGCTATCGGCAATGCGCCCGGCCAGCTCGGTCTCGCAGTCGCGGCCGAGCAGCACGCCGAACAGCACGTCGCGCCCATGGCCATCCTCGGCAAAGCGCATGGCGATAGCCACCATCTTCTCGTAATGTTCCTGCGCGACCCGCCGGGCCGCTTCCTGCGCTTCGGCTTCCCGTGCCGCCTCGGCGGCGTGTTCCGCTTCCCACCGGCGCATCTCGCGTTCGAAGACGTCGTCGTAGACCTGACGCTGCTCGGCGTCGGACAGGATGGAATAGGCGTCGCGCACCTGCTGGAAGACCGCATGCGCTTCGTCTTCGCGCCCCGGATTGCGGTCCGGGTGCCATTTCATGGCCGCGCGGCGATAGGCACGCTTGATCTCGTCGAGGGTGGCATCTGGCTGCACGCCAAGCGTCGTATAGAGCGTGGTCATGGAAGCAGGGCGATACGTTCGTTGGCAACGGTTGCAAGCCTAGCACGCGCACCGGTACGCACGCTTCTTGCCCGCCATGGGATCAGTCCCTGCAATAGCCTTCGCCGGTGCGGACCGTCAGGCAGTCCTTCTTGTCCGCAAGCCACTTCATGCCCGTTTCGGCCCCATTGGTGGCGCGAATGTCCTCCTTGACGCCATCGCGCTCGAACTCGATACCGCCGCCGATCGCCTTGCCCTCGAACTTGCGCGGGCCGTCGAGGTTCTGCACGGTGACGTCGTATTTGCCATGACCGCCCTCCAGCAACAGGAACGTGCCCTCCGGGCCCGTCCATTTGCCGAGCCATTTGTCGGCTGCGGGGGCGCTGGCGGCGGGCGGGGCGGTGTCCGAACCGCGGTCGGAGCATCCGGAGAGCGCCACGGTGGCAGCGGCCAGCGTGGCAACCAAAGCTGCGAAGGTCAGGAAGGGTGTCTTCATCTGGTCGGGGTGGGGGATATTGGCGGTTGATGATGTGCGTAGGCGCATCATGCCCGATGTCCGGTCAGCGCCGCCCATCCCGCGAGCGCGGCCTTCGCCGTTTTCAGGAGCGAGGTCCGGCTCGCGCCGTCGCGCGCCTGAATGGACATGCCCTGCTGCACGGTCATCAGGAACGTGGCGAGGGCATCCACGTCGGTGGATGACCCGATCTCGCCAGTCTCGACACCCTTCGCGATCTTGCGGACGAGCAGCTTCTTGCATTCCTGCCGTCTGGCGACGAGCGCCGCGCGGACCGACGTACTCTTGTCGTCCGCATGTACCGCCGACAGCACGACGAGGCAACCGGTCGGCTTGTCCTTGCGGGTGAAGGCCCGGGCGCTTTCCATGAGGAAGTCCTCCGCGGCGCCGTAGGCAGTGTCCGCAGCCTCGACCTGGTTCCAGATGGAAGCGCCGTCCGTTTCGACGTACAGCGCCACGGCATCGCGAAACAGCTGTTCCTTCGAGCCGAATGCCGCGTACAGGCTTGGCGACGCAATGCCCATCGCGGCGGTCAGATCGTTCATCGAGGCGCCTTCGAAGCCGCGCTCCCAGAACACATTCATCGCGCGGGCAAGCGCCACGTCCCGGTCGAAGCTCCGGGGTCGTCCACGTTCGGCCATGATTGACTCCATTTGTGTATCGGTCATTATAAAAATATCTTGACCATCTGCCAAGGCTCGGCTAATTTTGTGTCGTTCATTACAGAAAAGGAGCAAGGTATGACGTCACTACAGGGCAAGCGCGCATTCATCACCGGTGGCAGCCGGGGTATCGGCGCCGCCATCGTTCGCCGTTTTGCCGAGGAGGGCGCATCGGTCGCCATCGGGTACGAACGGTCGGCCGGCAAGGCCGAAGCGCTGGCCGAACAGATCCAGGCAGCGGGTGGCCGTGCCGTCGTCATCCAGATGGATGCGGCGGACCCCGCGTCGGTCAGGCGTGCGGTGGATCGCGCGGCCGCGGCGTGGGGCGGTCTCGACATCCTGGTCAATAACGCCGGCATCATCCGCGCGGGCAATATCGAGGACATGACGCTCGAGGACATCGACGCCACGCTCGCGGTGAACGTTCGCGCCGTGATCGTCGCCTCGCAGGCGGCCATTCCCCATATGCGGGACGGCGGCCGCATCATCTCCACGGGCAGCAACCTCGCCGAACGCGTGCCCACCGGCGGCGTCAGCCTGTACTCGGCAAGCAAGGCCGCGCTGATCGCGTGGACCAAAGGACTGGCGCGCGATCTGGGCCCGCGTGGCATTACCGTGAACGTCGTGCATCCGGGCTCCACCGACACCGACATGAACCCCGCGGACAGCGAACGCGCCGACGGACAGCGCGAGCGCATGGCTATCAAGCGCTATGGCAATGCCGACGACGTCGCGGCGCTGTATGCGTTCGTTGCCAGCCCGGCCGCACGCTCGATCAACGGTACCGGCCTCACCGTCGACGGCGGAGCGAACGCATGACGCCCGCCGGCAACCGCCCCGACGCCGCATTGCAGCGTGTGCTGTGGCTGCTGGCACCGGCCATTGCGCTGGTGGTGGGCAGCGAGTTCATCGTGGTGGGCCTGCTGCATCGCATGGCGGCCGATCTCGATCTGCCCCTCGCCACGGCGGGACAGTTGACTGCGCTGTTTGCATTGGCTGCGGCGGTTGCCGGCCCGTTTGTCACGCTCGGGGCGGGCCGGTATGCGCCCCGGCGCGTATTGATCGCCGGACTGGTGCTGTTCGCCATCGGCAATGCCGTGCTGGCGGCGACGTCGAGCTTCGCGCTGATGCTGCTGGCACGGATCGCGCAGGGCGCGGTCTTGCCCGCGTTCATCAGCGTCGGCGCGGCGGAAGTCGCGCGGCTTGCGCCGCCGTCCGCGCGCGGACGTGCGCTTGCGCGCGCCAATCTCGGTTTCGTGCTCGGCGTGCTGATCGCATTGCCCGCCGGTATCGCATTGGCCGAGGGCATGAACTGGCGGCTGCCGTTTATCGTGCTCGCCGTCGCGCCTGTGCTGATGGCGATGGCCATTGCGGTGTGGTTCCCACGCGCGGATGCGCATGTGGCACCGCCCGCCGCGAATCAGCTCGGGTTGCTACGCAGTGGCGGCTTTATCGGGCATCTGCTGGCGTCGGTCGCGCTGTTCGCCGCCATGTTCGCTGCCTACACCTACCTCGGCGTCTGGCTCGAGAGCGTGCTGGGCCTGCGGGGCGAAGGTCTCGCGCTGGCACTGCTTGCGTTCGGCGCGATCGGGCTCGGCGGCAATGCGCTGGCCGGGCGCTTTGCCGACCGTACGCCGCTGCTTGCCACCGCGGTGGTCGTGATCGCGCTGGCAGTCTCCGTCAACGCTGCGAGCTGGACGCACGGGTTGCTGGCCGCGGCGATCCCGCTCGCGATCTGGAGCCTGACCCATACGGCGGGCGTCACGCTGAGCCAGGTGCGGGTGACGCTCGCGGGCGCGGAAGCCCCCGCGTTTGCGATGACGCTCAACGTGTCGGCCGCCAACCTCGGCATCGCGCTCGGCGCCTCCGCGGGAGGCTGGGCGATCGATCGATGGAGCCTATCCGCGCTCGGCGTGGTGCCGGGGGGGCTGGCGGTGCTGGTGCTGGGCATCCTGTACTGGCTCGATGCGGCCCGCGGTGCCGGCGTGCGCGCGCGGGCGCGGTAGCCGTCCCCACCCCGCGGTCGGGGTCAAGGCCCCGAGTCCGCCCGGCCGATGACCTTGCTCTTCGAGCCCTCGAGCGGATCCTCCGCCGTGAGCACCGCGCCGCGCGGCCAGACCACGACGTCGTCGTAGGCATAGAGGCGGCAGTTCGTGAAGCCCATTTCCCGGCAGCGATCCATGGCCTTGTCGATGGACGTGGCGCTGTTGGACCAGAGCGCATAATGGCCCCCGTCGGCGAGCACGAACGCCTTCGGTGCCTTGCGTTCGAGGTACGTGGCATAGCCTTTCTGGGCACGCCGGTACGGCACCGCATCGACATTCTCCGCGGCGGCGTAGCCGGTGGGCGCGGGCAGGGAGGTCTCCACATGCGCGAGCCCCCCTCTGCCCGCCGTCGGCGTGCTGACGATGGAGCTCGTGCCCATGCGCACCAGAATCACGTTCGGATAGTCGTAGGCCGCGCCCGACGTGGTATCGACCACCACGCCAATGGCGCCGCCGACGAGCACGTTGCCGAACGCCATGGCCTTCGTGGTGGACTTCACCGTGGCCAGGCCAGGTTCCTGCCCGTCCTTGTCGCATCGCACGTTGAGGTCGCCATAGGCGCGATGGATGGTGATGGTGCCCGGCGTGGTCACGTAGTACGTGCCCTTGCTATTGGTCAGCTTGCACTTGGCGCCCGAGTGCGGCTGGTCGTTGTCGCGCGTCTCGACCGATACCACCTGATTGGTCCCGCCGACGATGGATGCGCAGCCCGCAAAAAGGCCGCTCGACAACAGCAGAGCAACAAGAATGACCCGCATGATTTCCCTGAAAGTATTGTTTTTAATGGCTACTTTTTTGGGAATTACGGCATAGATTTTTTAGGCTGGATACCCTCCGAAACGCGTAATGTCTTGCGGATCGGACGGGCATCCACGACCTGAATGTCTGCTACCCCCCCGCCGGCAGGGTCGCCCGCATCGAGGCCCGCCGATCGAAGGTGCCGAACCAGTCCGCCAGTGCCGGCACGTTGTCGCGCCACGCGAGGTCGGGAAAGCGGAAATCGAGGTAGCCGACCGCGCAGGCGATGGCGATCTGGCCGATGCAGAGCGGGGCGCCGGCGAGCGTGCCTGCTTCCCGGTCGAGGGTGACCAGCGTGGCGTCGTACTTGGCGCGCCACGCGGCGAGCGTGGGCGCGTGTTGCTGTTCGGCGGGGCGCAGCCGTTCGTTACGCCACAGCACGAGCAGATCGGTCAGCCCATGGCCGAGCGCGTGCCAGCGCATCGACTGCATCCGCGCGCGATGGGATTGTGGAAAGAGCCTCGGCGCCGGCGCGATGCCGTCCAGGTACTGGCAGATCAACGTCGTATCCGAGAGCACGAAACCGTCGTCGGTAATCAGCGTCGGAATCTTGTTGAGCGGGTTGATGCGCATAAGCTGCGCATGGCAGCCCGTCATGCCTACCACGGTGTCGATGCACGTGATGCGTTCCGCCAGCCCGAGCTCGTGCGCGGCAACCATGACGCGCCGGACGAACGGGGAGCGGGGCGACCAGCAGAGGCGAAGTTCGCCAGCGCGTGCGCTGGTGCTGGACGCCACGGTAAAGGCGTCGTCGGTGGGGGCGATCACGGTCGTCATCTCATTCTCCACGGATGTTCTGGGACTTGATGAGCTTCGTCCATCGCGCGGTGTCCGCCTTGATGATGGCCGTGAACTCCGCGGGGGTGCCCGGGGCGGGCTCCAGCCCGAGCTGGTCGAGGTTCTTGCGCACCGCCGGCGCGGCCAGCGTGCGGCGCAGCGCCTCGTTGACCTTCTTCACGACGTCTGGCCCGGTGCCTGCGGGTGCCATCAGCCCATACCAGTTGCTGGCCTCGACGTTGGCGATGCCCTGTTCGGCCAGCGTCGGCACGTCGGGCAGGAACGGCAGGCGTTTGGGCGCCGCGACGCCGATCGGCCGCAGGCGTTTCGACGTGATGTAGGTCATGAGCCCGGACGTATCGCCGAAGAACGCATCCACCTGCCCGCCGAGCGTGTCGGTAATGGCGGGCGCCGCACCCTTGTACGCGACGTGCAGGAAGTTCACGTGCGTGGAGATCTTGAACAGCTCGATCGCCATATGCGGCATGCTGCCGATACCCGTGGACGCAAGGCTAGGCGGCTTGCCCGCGGATTGCGCGCGCTTGACGAACGCGGCTGCGCTGGCGACGTTGTCGTCCGGCTTGACCACGAGCACCTCGGGCGTATTGACCACGAGCGAGATCGGCGTGAGGTCCTTCTGCGGATCGTAAGGCAGGCTCGGATACAGCGCGGGATTGATCACGATCGCGCCGGCACTGGTCAGGAACAGCACGGACCCATCCGTGGCCGCGCGCGCCACGGCATTGATCGCAATGGCACCGTTCGCGCCCGGCCGGTTCTCCACGACGACCGTTTGCTTGAGTTCCGCTTCGAGCTGACGCGACAGCGTGCGGGCAAGCGTGTCGGCGGGACCGCCGGCGGGAAAGGCTACGACGAGCCGGGTGATGGGCGCCGCGATGGCGGCAGGCATCAGTAAAACGAGGGCGAGCGCGGCCAACACGCCGCGAAGCGTGGTTCGGGTTTGCATGACGAGGTCTCCTTGAAGGGTGCGGTCGTGACGGTCAGCCGCCCGCGGCACCTTGTGCGTTCACGTACAGCGAATAGATGGAAGTGCAGGAAGCCATCAGCAGCCGGTTACGATGCCGGCCGCCAAAGCAGAGGTTCGCGCATCGTTCGGGCAACGAGATATGGCCGATGGCCTCGCCCTCGGGCGAGAACACGCGCACGCCATCGAGCTCCGGCGTGCCCATGCCCCAGCCGCACCAGAGGTTGCCATCGACATCCACGCGGAAGCCATCCGGCGTGCCGGGTCCCGCGTCGATCAGCACCCGGCTGTTGTCGAGCGCACCGTCCGCGGTAACGGCGAACGCGCGGATCCGCCGCGGACGCGCGCGGGACTCGATCACGTACAGCGTGCGCTCGTCGGGCGAGAACGCCAGCCCATTGGGGCCACTGATATCGTCGGCGACCACCGTGGCCTGGCCCGTCGTCGGGTCGAGCCGGTAGACGCGCTCCGGCAGTTCCTGCTCGGCCTGTTCGCCCTGGTAGTACCCGGCAATGCCGAACGGCGGATCGGTAAACCAGATCGAGCCATCGGACTTCACGACGATATCGTTAGGCGAGTTCAGGCGCCTGCCCTCGAAGCGGTCCATCAGCACGGTGATGCTGCCGTCGTACTCCGTGCGCGTGATGCGCCGGCCGCCGTGCTCGCAACTGACCAGCCGTCCCTGCCGGTCGCGCGTATTGCCGTTGGCATGGCCCGACGGCGACCGAAAGACGCTGACGATGCCGGTCTCCTCCTCCCACTTGAGGATGCGGTTGTTCGGGATGTCGCTCCACAGCAGATAGCGGCCATCGCCGAACCAGACGGGCCCTTCGGCCCATCGTGAACCGGACGCGATGCGCTCGACGGCGGCGAGTCCCAGCCGGTATTTCTCGAACGCGGGGGTGAGCGCCTGCACGGCCGGATCCGGATAGCGGACCGCGGGCATTGGAAGGGTGGGAATCGTGGTCATGGTCAATTCCTGTGGGCTAGGCGTAGAGCCGCGACGGGTTATGGCGCAACACGGCGTCCGCTCCTGCCTCGTTGGCAAACACGTCCGCGCAGACGCGGCGAATCCAGGCGAGCAACCCGGCTTCGTCCGGCACGGGGTAGGCGATGTTCGGATGCGGCCAGTCCGTGCCCCAGATGGCACGCTCGGGCGCCGCGGCCAGTTGCCGTCTCGCGATGGGAAGTGCCGCCTCGTAGGGCGCCGCGCCGCCGGTGATCCGATCCGCGCCCGACAGCTTGATCCAGACGTTGGGCATCGCGAGGCAGCGTTCCAGCGCGGCAAACGCGGGATAGTCCACGCCCCTGGACGCCTCGACGCGCGCCATATGGTCGATGACGAGCGGCACGCCCTGCGGCAAGAGGACGTCGAGCGCCTCGACCACGTCGCCGACCTCGCCATGCACGAGCGCATGCCACCCGTATGGCCGAATCCGTTCGAGCTGCGCCACCATGCGGCCCGCGTCGGGCTTGCCCCCCAGATGCGACATCAGCCCGAGCCGGATGCCGCGAATACCGCGCGCATGCATCCGCCGCAGATGGTCCTCGTCCACGTCGGGCGAGATCAGCGCCACGCCGCGATAGGCACCCTCGGTGGTATCGAGCGCGGTCAGCACCGCGTCGTGGTCCTCGCCATAGCAGGCGCCCTGCACGAGGACGCCGTGCGTAATCCCGAGCGAGCGATGCAGCGCGCGCAGCGCGGCGAACGGTGCCTCCGGCGGGCGATAGACCGCGTCCGGCGGCAATGGATGGTCGGCGTAGGGGCCGAAGATATGGGTGTGGCAATCCCAGATGTCGTTGCGTGTCTGCATCCTGGTTCTCGATGAAGGTGGTAAGCGCCGGTCTAGTCCGAGCGCGCGCCGGTGTCCCTGACCACCTGCGTCCAGCGCGCGTACTCGGTGTTGATCAACTGCCCATACGCGGCAGCCGTGCCGCCCGTGGGCTCGGCACCCTGCGCGTGCAGCGCCGCGATCGCGTCCGGATCCTGCAGCACCGCCGCAATCTCGCGGTTCAGGCGGCTGACCACGTCAGGCGGCGTATGCGCGGGTGCCACGATGCCCTGCCATGTGCCGGAGTCGAAGCCGGGCACGATGGTCTCGGCCAGCGTCGGCGTATCGGGCAACACCGACACGCGCTGCCGTGTGGTCGCGGCAATGGCGCGCAGGCGACCATCCCTGATGAACGGCAGCGCGGCGTTCAGGCTGCCCGACATCATGAAGTCCAGCCGGCCCGACAACAGGTCCGGGAGCGCGGCCGCATTGCCCTTGTACGGCACGTGATTGAACGTCGTGTGCGTCTTCGCCGCGAACAGCACGCTCGTCAGATGGTCGATGGTCCCGTTGCCCGACGACCCGAAGTTGAGCTTGCCCGGATTCGCCTTGAGTTCGCGCAGAAAATCCTCGGGCGTCCTGATCGGACTCGCCGCATTGACGACCACCACCAGCGGCACCGTCGCCACGTACGCCACCGGCGTGAAAATCCGCGTCGGGTCGAGCTTCGGATTGCGGAACAGCGCGGGCGAGATCGCGATCGACGAGCTGTTGTAGAGCAGCGTATAGCCATCGGCCGCCGATCTGGCGACCTGCTCCGAGGCGATATTGCCGCCCGCGCCGGGGCGATTGTCCACCACCACCTGCTGGCTCAGCCGCTCGCCGAGCTTGCGTGCCACGACACGCGCGATGATGTCGGTCGGGCCCCCGGGCGAGAAGGCCACGACCATTCGTACCGGCTTGTCGGGGTAGTCCGCGGCTTGCGCCGTGGCCAGCCCGCCCGATATCGCGAGCGCGACCGACGCGGCAAGCACGTGCGTGACGGCTCGCATCGCCGCGCGCGCGGGTTTGACGAAAGGCATGATGGCGTTGTCTCCGTTATTGGTATCGATGACGCCGTTGGGTGGAGCCTGTCTAGTCGCAGCGCACGCTCATCCCGCCATCGACGACGAGTTCGGCGCCCGTGACAAAGCGCGCTTCATCGGACGCCAGAAACAATGCGGCATTGGCGGTATCTCGTCCATCGCCCATAAAGCCGAGCGGGATGCGCGCCTGCCGCTGGGCCAGCAGCGCTTCGACATCGCCGCCCGCGCGCTGGCCGGCAAGGCGTGCTTCCACCATCGGCGTATGCATCTGGCCGGGAATGACGGTGTTCACGCGCACTTTCTTCTTCGCATACTCCACGGCCACGACGCGGGAGAACTGGATGACCGCGGCCTTCGCGGACGCATAGCCTACCTGCGCGGCGCCGGTCCATCGGGTGCCCGACGTGGACGCCGTATTGACGATCGCGCCGCCACCCTGTGCCTCCATCAGCGGCAGCACGTACTTGCAGGTCAGGAATACGCTCTTGAGGTTGAAGTCGATCTGCCTGTCCCAGGCCTCTTCGTCGAGATCCACGGGTCCGCCGCGCGCGGAGCCGCCGACGTTGTTCACGAGAATATCCACACGCCCGAAGCGCGCGACGCAGGCATCGACCATGGCTTTCACTTCGGCGGCCTGCGTCACGTCGCAGGTGTGGGCCTCGATCTCGGCGCCGGCGATCGCGCGGACACGGGCGATCGTCTCGTCCATCGCCGACAGGTTCTTGTCCGCGGCAAACACTTTCGCGCCTTCTTCGGCAAAGCGCACGGCGACCGCGCGTCCATTCCCCCAGCCGGGGCCGACGCAGCCCGCGCCGGTTACGAGTACGACCTTGCCGGCGAGCCGGCCTGCTTGTTGTTGCGACATTTCGGGGTGTTCCTGAGAGTGGGATCAGCGTGCGGGGGTGGTGTCGAACGCGAGCGGCTCGCCGTCGGGCGGCATCACCTCGAACGCGTTCACGGTCATGGAAATCAGCGTGTAGTAGCCGGCAAGGCCAACGAGATCGATGACGGCATCGTTGCCGAGCACGGCGATCGCGCGGTCGTAAAGCGGCGCGGGAATGCGATGCGCTTCGTTGAGGCTGCGCACCACGGCGTAGACCGTGGCTTCATCCTCGCGCGAGAATGCCGGCTCGGCACCGGTGCGCAGGGCTTCCACGACGGCCTCATCGACGCCAGCCTTCAGCGCGATGGGCTTGTGCGCCCACCATTCGAACTCGGCACGCCAGAACTGGCCCATCACCAGAATGGCCAGCTCGGACAGGCGCTGCGGCAGCGACGAGTCGTAACGGCAGTATTGCCCCAGCGCCTGCGCTGTCGCGGCGAGGCCGGGCCGATGCAGCCAGACGGCCAGCGGCCCGCGCACCTGGCCGCGCGGGCCGGCCACGATGGCGGCGTGGACCGCGCGCTGGTCGTCGTTCATCTCCGCTGGCTGGAGCGGGGGAATGCGGGTCATGTCGTCTCCGTGTCCTGTATGCGTTTTTAGGTGGAACACGAGCATTCTGCTGACAGTCCGCGCTATCGTCCAATATGTTTTCCGGAGCACAGTCATTCCGAAATAGAATAACTGCTCTGTTCAATCCCGCTGCCCACGAAGGCTCGCCATGGAAATCCGAGATCTCCGAATGTTTCTCACGCTCGCCGAGGAGTTGCACTTCGGCCGCGCGGCCGAGCGTCTGCGTATTTCCCAGCCGCCACTGACCAAGCATATCCAGCAGCTGGAGGCCGAACTCGGCGTCATGCTGTTCGACCGCAACAAGCGCAGCGTGCGCCTGACGCCGTCGGGCCATGCGCTCGTGCAGGAGGCGCGGCGCATCATCGGGCAGGCCGATATGGCGCGCGAGGTCGTGCGGCGCGCCGAGGAAGGGCAGACGGGGACGCTGCGCATCGGCTTCGTCGCGGCGCTGCTCTATGTCGGCATGGAAAAGCTCATCGCGCGGCTCGAACGGAATCTGGCGGGTGTGGAGACGGTCTGGGAAGAGATGGGGTCGTCGGAGCAGATCGAGGCGCTACGCCATGACCGCATCGACCTCGGGCTCGGCCAGATCTCGCCTGGAGCGAGCGGGGCGGTCGAGATGCGGATTCACCCGATCGCGCGCACGCCGCTGGTGGCGGCGCTACCGGCGCAGCATCCGCTTGCACAGCGCAAGCGCATCGATCCGGCCGACCTGGCCGGCGAGCCGTTTATCGTGATTCCGCGCGAAAGCGCGCCCGCGTATTTCGATCTGATCGTCGCGACCTGCCTGCGCGCGGGGTTCAGTCCCAATGTGCGGCACTACGCGCGGCATTTGCTGTCGGTTGCCAGCCTCGTGGCATTGGGCCGCGGGGTATCGCTGGTGCCGCGTACGCCGGAACGCGCCCAGTTGCCCGGTGTCGTGCTCAAGCCGCTGGCGGGGGAACCCGCGCAGGCGGAGTACTCGGTGGTATGGCACCCGTCGAACCGGTCGCCGGTGGTGGAGCGGGCGCTGGGCGCGCTGGGCGTGATGTGAGGTCGTGCGCGGGCACGACCTCGCTGTCGTGGGCTTACTCGAGCCGCACGTTGGCGTCCCGCACCACGGTCCCCCATTTCTCGATCTCGCTGTCGACCAGCGACGCGAACTTCGCCGGCGAGCTGCCGACCACCTCCACGCCTTGCTCGCGGAAACGCTTGACCACATCGGCCTCGGCCAGCGACTTCGTGATCTCCGCATTGAGCCGCTGCACGATGTCCTTCGGCGTGCCGGCCGGCGCCTGGATGCCGAACCAGACATTGACCTCGTAGCCCGGTACGCCGGCCTCGGCGACGGTCGGCACGTCCGGCAGCAGCGACGACCGCTGCTGGCCCGTCACCGCGATGGGCCTGAACTTGCCCGCGCGGATCTGGTTGATCACGTTGGGCAGGTTGTCGAACAGCACGTCGATCTCGCCGCCCAGCATCGCCACGACCGCCGGGCCGCTGCCCTTGTAGGGAATATGCGTGAGCTTCGTACCCGTCATCTTCTCGAACAGCTCCATCGACAGATGGTTGGACGAGCCGGAGCCCGTCGAACCGTAGTTGAGCTTGCCCGGCTGCTTCTTCGCGAACTCGACGATGTCCTTGACCGTGGCGAGGTTGAGGTCGTTGCGCGCGACCAGTACGTTCTGCGTGCTGGCGGCCCACACCACGGGCGTGAAGTCCTTCGTCGCGTTATAGGGCAGCCTGGCGCCGTACAGCGCCGGCAATGCCGCAAAGGGGAGCGGCGTGATCAGCAGCGTGTAGCCATCGGGCGGCGACTTGGCGACGAGCGAGTTGCCGATCAGCGTATTGCCGCCGGGCCGGTTGTCCACGACGACCGACTGCTTCCATTTGGCGGTCAGCTTCTCGCCCACGGTGCGCGCGAGCGTATCGTTGAAGCCGCCCGGCGTGTAGGGTACGACGATGCGGATGGGCTTGTCAGGGTAGGGCTCGGCGGCGGACGCCGCACGCCATGCGGCGGCCCCGGCGAGCGACGACAGTACCCATTTGCATGCGGTTCTTCTGTCAGGCATGTTTTGTCTCCTTCACCTACGATGATTTTTTTATTGGAACTTCACGACATATCCCGGTCCATCGATCAGCGGATACTGCTTGAACAGTTCCTCATCGACTTCGACGCCGAGGCCTGGCGCTTCCGGCGGCACGACGCAGCCGTCGCGCCCGATCTCGAACGTCTTGCCGAACATGTCGCGGAACGGATTGAAGTGCGATACGCAGGCCTCGAAGTAACCGGCGTTCTCGGTCGCGGCGAGGAAATGCAGCGTGGCCGCGTGGTTGAGGCCCGTGGCCGAGCTATGCGCGTGGATCGGAATCCGGAACGCCGATGCCATCGCGGCGATGCGCATGCCTTCGGTAATGCCGCCGGTCTTCGACAGATCGGGCTGCCACACCTGCACCGCGCGGGCCTCCAGCATCTGCGCGAACTCGAAGCGCATAAAGTGGTTTTCGCCCGCGGCAATCGGCACGACCGGCGTGATGCGCGCGGCCTCGCGATACGACGCGAAGTCGTTGCAGGCAAACGGTTCCTCGAGCCATCCGGCCTGGATGTCCGCCAGCACGGGCAGCACACGGCGAACGTCGGCGATCGTGTAGGCCGTGTTCGCGTCGGTCAGGATATCGATATCGTCACCGACCACCTTGCGGACATGGCGCACGCGTTCGATATCGGCCTTGACCGTATCGCCGATGCGCAGCTTCACCGCCTTGTAGCCCTGCTCGATATACGACTGGGCCTCTTCCGCCAGCGAAGCGGCCGGCTGGTAGCCCAGCGCGATACCGCCCGCGTAGGCGGGAATCCGGCGGCGCGATCCGCCGAGCAGCTGGTACAGCGGCATCCTGGCCGCCTTGCCGCGGATATCCCAGAGGGCCATGTCGATGCCCGAGTGCGCCAGCGCGGCACCGGCACCGAGTCCGTGGCTCGAGAACTGCATGCGATGCACGCGTTGCCACGTGCCCACGACGTCCGTGGCATCCATGCCCACGAGCAGCGGCTGCAGCGTGTTGTGGATCAGGCTGACGATGGCGCCGGGGCTGCGGCCCGGATGCGACTCCCCATAACCGACGATGCCTTCGTCGGTCTCCACGCGAATGACGATGGCATCGCGCTTGAGCGTGCTGCCGACGCCCATGGTGACCGTTTTGCCTTCGGGCAGACGGAAGGACAGCGGAATGGCGGTGATGCGGGTGATCTTCATCGGTTGTCTCCTGCGTTCTGTTCTGTTCTGTTCTGTCGGGCGAGTCAGGCGAGCACAGCGCGCGCGATCGCGGCACCCATGTCCTGCGTGGTGGCCTTGCCGCCAAGGTCGGGCGTATGCACGCGGTCGGGGTGCACGAGCACCGCTTCGATGGCCTGCATCACGGCGGCGGCGGCTTCCGGCTGCCCGAGGTGGTCGAGCATCATCGCCGCGGACCAGATCTGGCCGATGGGATTGGCAATGCCTTGTCCGGCGATATCGGGCGCCGAGCCGTGGACGGGCTCGAACATCGACGGATACTTGCGCTCGGGGTTGATATTGGCGCCCGGCGCCACCGCGATGGTGCCGGTCACGCCCGGTCCCAGATCGGAAAGGATGTCGCCGAACAGGTTCGACCCCACCACCACATCGAACCGCTCGGGCGACATCGCGAACCGCGCGGCCAGGATATCGATGTGGTACTGGTCCGTGCGGACCTCCGGATACTCGGCGCCGATGGCCGCGAAGCGCTCGTCCCAGAACGGCATCGAATGGAAGATGCCGTTCGACTTCGTGGCCGAGGTGACGTGGTTGCGCCCCAGCTTGCGCGAGAGCTCGAACGCATAGCGCATGATGCGATCGGTTCCGCGACGCGTGAAAATGGCCTCCTGCGTGACGAACTCGTGCTCGGTGCCCGCGAACATGCGTCCGCCCACCTGCGAGTATTCGCCCTCCGTGTTCTCGCGCACGATCCAGAAGTCGATATCGCCGGGCTTCTTGTTCGCGAGCGGGCAGGGCACGCCGGGCAGCAGCCGGACCGGCCGCAGGTTCACGTACTGGTCGAACTCGCGGCGGATGGGAATCAGCAGATTCCACAGCGACACGTGGTCGGGCACGCCGGGAAAGCCGACCGCGCCAAGGAAGATCGCGTCCGAGTCGCGCAGGCGCTCGATGCCGTCCGCCGGCATCATGCTGCCCTGCGCGTGGTAGCGCGCGCAACTCCAGTCGTATGTCGTGAACGACAGCTGGAAACCGAACTTTTCGCTGACGGCCTTCAGGACGCGGAGGCCTTCGGGTACGACTTCGTTGCCGATGCCGTCGCCGGGAATCACGGCAATCTTGTAGTGCTGGTTGGTGGTCATGATGGGCGTGCGGGTTATTGAGCGGAACCGGGTTGCGCGAGCAGGGCGACGAGTTCCGGCACGGTGCCCGTCGCGCGCTGGACGTAAGCCCCGGAATAGGTTTCGCGAATGGCCGTGGACGTGGTGTGGCTGGCGCCGATCTCGCGCGCCATCGTGTCGTAGTACGTCATGTCCTTGAGCGCATTGGCAATCGTGAAGCGGAAGCCCGAGCCGTCGCCATGCTCGATAAAGGGACGCAGCCGCTCCAGAATCACGCCCGCGCCGCCGCCCTTGGCCAGCACGTCGATCAGCACCTCGGGATTGACGTCCGCGCGCGCCGCGCAGGCGGCCGCCTCCGCGAGCACCGCGGAGAAACCTAGGGATACGAAGTTGTGCAGCAGCTTCAGCCGATGGCCCGATCCCACGGGGCCGGCGAACGTAATGTTCTCGGCAAAGCTCTGCAGCAAGGGCAGGCATTCGCGATAGAGCGCGGGGTCGCCGCCGACGATCAGGTTCAGCCGGCCCTCCGCCGCTTCCTTGGGGGTACGCGTCATCGGCGCATCGAGGAACTTGCCGCCTGCCTTGTGCACGGCCGCGGCGATGCGCTCGGTGGAGGAAGGGATGGCCGTGGAGCAGTCGATCACGACCGTGCCGGGCCGCAGCGCGCTCAGCAGTGCGTTCTGGCTGAACAGCACGTCCTCCACTTCGGGCGTGCCCGTGACGCACAGGATCACGATGTCCGCCTGCGCCGCGAGTTCGGGAATCGTCGCGACCTGACGCGCGCCCGCGGTCAGCAGCGCGTCCAGCGGCTGGTTGCCCGGATGCGCGAGAACGACCAGTGGATGGCCATGCTTCACCACGTTCGTCGCAATGCCATGGCCCATCATGCCGATGCCGATCATGCCTACGGTCTTCATATGGATGTCTCCTGTCGTGGGATGCATGCTTACCGGGGCGCCAGTCCGCCGGCGCAGATGTACTTGACTTCGATATAGTCCTCGATGCCGTATTTCGAGCCTTCGCGTCCGATCCCCGATTCCTTGACGCCGCCGAACGGCGCGACCTCTGTCGAGATCAGCCCTTCGTTCAGGCCGACGATGCCGCATTCGAGCGCTTCCGCCACGCGCCACGAGCGGGCGTAGTCGGTGGTGTAGAAGTACGCGGCGAGGCCGAACGGCGTGTCGTTGGCCATCGCGACGCCTTCCGCCTCGGTCTTGAAGTGGATCAGCGGCGCGACCGGGCCGAACGTCTCCTCGTTCATGAGCTTCGCCTTCGGCGAGACGTCGGTCAGGATCGTCGGCGTAAAGAAACGGCCGCCGAGCGCATGGGGCTTGCCGCCCGTGAACACCTGCGCGCCGAGCGCCACCGCGTCGACGATATGCTCGCGGACCTTCTCGACCGCCGCGTCGTCGATCAGCGGGCCGAGGTCGACGCCCGGGGACATGCCGTCGCCGACCTTCTGCGCTTCCACGGCCACGCGAAGCTTTTCGGCGAACGCGTCGTAGACGCCGTCCTGCACGAAGATCCGGTTCGCGCAGACGCAGGTCTGGCCGGCGTTGCGGAACTTGGAGGCCATGACGCCCGCGACCGCGGCATCGAGGTCGGCATCGTCGAAGATCAGGAACGGCGCGTTGCCGCCCAGTTCCATCGACACCTTCTTGACCGTGCCCGCGCATTGTTCGAGCAGCGTCTTGCCGACTTCCGTGGAACCCGTGAACGACAGCTTGCGGACCACGGGGCTTTTCGTCAGCACGTTGCCCACGACGGACGCGGAGCCCGTCACGACATTGAGCACGCCATCGGGAATGCCCGCTTCCCTGGCAAGCTCGGCCAGTGCCAGCGCCGAGAACGGCGTGGCCGAGGCGGGCTTGATCACGATCGTGCAGCCGGCGGCGAGGGCGGCCCCGGCCTTGCGCGTGATCATCGCGTTGGGGAAATTCCATGGCGTGATGGCCGCGACCACGCCGACCGGCTGCTTGATCACGACGATCCGGCGGTCCGACGACGGGGCGGGAATCACGTCGCCATAGATGCGGCGTGCCTCTTCCGAAAACCACTCGAGGAACCCCGACCCGTAGGCGATCTCGCCGCGCGATTCCTTCAGGGGCTTGCCCTGCTCGAGCGTGAGGATGGTGGCGAGGTCTTCCTGATTCGCCATGCAGAGGTCATACCAGCGGCGCAGCAGCTTGCTGCGCTCGCGCGCGCTCGTGGCGCGCCACGCGGGCAGCGCCTGCTCGGCGGCGGCGATGGCGGACTCGACGTCGGCCGCGGTCATACGGGGCACGGAACCGATGGACTTGCCGGTGGCCGGGTTGGTGACGGGCACGACCTCGCCATCGGAGGCATCGACCCATTGACCGTTGACGTGGCACTGCTGGCGAAACAGGGAGGTGTTCTGAATCTGCATGAAAGCGACTCCGATCGTCGATTGTTGTAGGCGGGGGGAAAGTTCAGGAAATCAGGTTGGCGGGGCGCTCGCCACGGCGTAATGCGGCAAGGCCATCGATCAGCAGCCAGCCCATGGCATTGCGTGTTTCCTCGGTGGCGCTGCCGATATGCGGGCTGAGAAACACGTTGTCGAGTTCGCGATAGCGCGCGTCGATATGGGGTTCGTTCGCAAACACATCGAGCCCGGCCGCAAAGACGTGACCGGACGTCAGCGCGTCGATCAATGCGTCGTCATCGACGATGTCGCCGCGCGAGATATTCGCGACCACGGCACCGCGCGGCAGCGCGGCAAGATGCGCGGCGTCCAGCGCGCCCTTGAGTTGCGGGGAGCCCGGCGCCGCGACCATCAGCATGTCGCTGTGCCGGCAAAGGGCCTCCAGCGTGGGTTGGAAGGTCGCGCCGTCTTCCATGTCGGGCGAGAGGCGGGACCGGTTGTGATAGTGGATCTGCATGCCGAACGCGCGCGCCCGCGCGGCAATGGCCCGGCCGATGCGGCCCATGCCGAAGATGCCGAGCCGCTTGCCGACCAGGCCCTTGCCGAGCAGTTGCGTGGGCGCCCAGCCGGGCCACTGCGCGCTACGCACCATGCGGTCCGCTTCGAAGCCGCGCCTGGCCGCGTTGAGCAACAGCATCATCGCGATCTCCGCGCAGGCATCGCTGAGGACATCGGGGGTGTGGAGGACGTCGATGCCGAGCTCGCGCGCCGTGGCGAGGTCGATATGGTCGTGGCCGACCGAGAGCGTGGCCACGGTCTTCAGCGCCGGCGACAGCTGCCGCAGCAGTTGGCCATCGACGCGTTCGGTCGCCGTCACGAAGAGGACGCTTGCGCCTCGGGCCCGCTCGGCAATGGTTGCGGGGGGCAGCAGCGCATCGCTCTCGTTGAGCGCCACGTCGAAGCGCGCCTGCAGGGCGGCCTCGACCTCCGGCGGCATGCGCCGGCAGACATAGGCCCTTTCCAGCTGACCGGCTTGACTCCCAGTGTGACTTTCTGACCGCATCGAAACCTCTCATCGAACGAGAATGTAAGTTGTATTACAAATTCATCGTATCAATGTGTCAAGCAAATTTATTGGCGGTGCTATGATCGCGTCCATACGGAAACAGGGACACAGCGCATGGAGCAGCGATTACAGGGCGGCAACGAACCGACCCTCGCGGATCGGGTCACGGAGTTGTTATCGGGGCAGATCCGGAAAGGGGTCTATCCGGTCAACGCGCGCCTGCCGACGGAAAAATTCATGACCGAGCAGTTCGGCGTGAGCCGGACCGTGATCCGTGAGGCGATCTCGCGCCTGAAGTCGGAAGGGCTGGTGGAGAGCCGGCAGGGCAGCGGCACGGTCGTGCTCGATCCGACGAGCGCGGAGGTATTCCGCCTGGGCAGCCGATCGGGCCGCGACAATGCCGACCCCGCGCTGGGCGTGGTCCGCATTCTCGAGTTACGGCGTGGCATCGAAGCCGAGATGGCGGCGCTGGCGGCCGTGCGGCGCAGCGATGCGCAGATGACGGAGATTCGTGAAGCGCTGCAGGCGATCGATCGCGCCGTGGATGCCGGCGGCGACGGCGTCGAGGAAGACCTGGCTTTCCATATCGCGGTGTCCCGCGCGACGGGCAATCCGCACTACACCGAACTGCTGGGCATGCTGACGCGATCGCTGCGCGATGCCATCCGCCTGACCCGCGGCAACGAATCGCGCCGCAGCGACCTGACCGCGCAGGTCAGGCGCGAACACGCCGATATCTGCGCGGCCATCGAAGCCCAGGACGCCCCGCGCGCGCGGGAAGCGGCGTTCCTCCATATGCGCAACACGGAGGAACGCATCTCCACGGCGGAGCGCGACTTCTGGACCGGCGACAGCCGCACGGCGGCGCAACGGCTGGCGGGGGCGGATCTGGCGACCGTGCTGCGGCGGGGCAGCTAGCCGCCAGCCGGATTATCGATCTTGCGGAAGCAGTTCCGCATCGCTGGCGGCGAGCAGCGCGAGGTTGCTGAGCGGATGCACGCCCCGCCATGCCTGCGAGTCGATCGACGCCACGATCAGGCGCAGCATCGCGGCTTCGATCGTCCGGCATGCAAGACTGAGTCGCGCGGAACCCGCCACGCACAGGAAGACACGGCGCGATAGCGAGGAATCGGAGATGGGCAGGCATGCGTAGGCGCCGGCCGGTTCGTTGGCCAGCGCGCTCCATGGCAGGATCGTCCAGCCCATGCCGGCGCCGACGGCCGACAGCAGTACCGATACCGCGCTCGTTTCCGCCACGAGCGTGAGCTCGAGCCCCGCCGCGATAAAGGCGCGGTCCGTGAGGACCCGCACGGAATTCGGAAAGCTTGGCAACAACAGCGGCAGTTCCGCGACCTCCGCCAGCGTCAGCGGCGCCTCGCCGGACGAGGGGCCGGGGCCGACCGCCATGAGGTCCTCGTCGAGCAGCGGCAGCAGATGCATGTTGGGCCGCTGCTGGGAGTCCATCGAGATGCAGATATCGAGCTTCTGCGTCGCCACCAGTTCGGCGAGATCCGCGCTGCTGCCTTCGACGATCTCGACGGTCACGTCGGGGACGTTGTCGGCGACGTACCTGAGCAACGGCACGGCGAGGACGCGCGACGTGCTGGTCGGCAGGCCGACGCGCACATGCCCGGACGGCACATCGCGTCCGTGACGCACGGCCGCATGCGCCTCTTCCATTTGCCGAAGGACCATCTTGGCATGCCGGTAGAGAATCTTGCCGGTCTCGGTCGGGCGCGCGCCGAAGGGACCCCGCACCAGTAACCTGGCATCGAGTTCGGCTTCGAGATTCGCCACATGCTGACTCAGCGACGGCTGCGCGATATGCAGCGCATCCGCGGCGGCGGTAATGCTTTCGAGTTCGACGATGCGGGAAAAATAACGGAGCTGGCGGAAATCCATGATGAGCGCGGCAGGGGACGGATGCCCGACACTAGCACCTCCCGTGCCGGCCGGGCATCGCTGTATGCCCTAGCGGCCGTCCGCGGCGTTCGAAACGGGGACCTCGATATAGCATCCGCCGTTCCCGCCCAGCCCGAACGTCAGCACCGGTGGCCGGCCATGCGGCACCTGCGGGAAGTGCCCGCGATCGCCACCGGCCAGCGATACGCGGAGCCTGCTGCCGGCCGCGAGCGTCCACGCAACGGGCAGCAAAGCGAAGTCGAGGGTCACCGGTTCGCCAGGGACCAGCCGCTCGGCATCCGCGCGCCGGTGCGCCCGGTAGGGCCACGTGGTCCGGTATTCAGGCGGGCAGGGCTCCGTCTGCCGATGCGACGCGCGGAGCAGCCCTTCCGTGATGTAGCGCACCGTGCCGTCCGCTTCCACTTCTGAGAGATAGACATAGACCGCGGCATCCGGCTGCGACGATGCGACGTTCAGATGCGCGATCACATGGCCCGCGATGGCCATCGGCGTGGCGACGGGCGCCGAATCGAAATGCGGCAGCCGCGCTTCGTGCTCGGCCCAGTCCGCGTAGTAGTCCTCGATATTCGCGGCGCCAAGACGCTCGTAGCGCGTTTTCCGGCCCGTCGTCCAGTCGAAGCTGACGCGGAACGTGCGTTGGCTTGCCGCCGATGGGGGGTGCGGTGACAGCGTGTCTCCAGCGCCCAGATACCAGCGTTCGTTGCCGGGCACGGGCGGCCACGCATCGGCCGCATGCCACAGGTTGTCGTGAATGCTGTGATAGTGAATGCGCGATTCGCTATCGAGGCCGGTATCCATCCCCAGCAGATGTTCGTCGAAGAAACGCAGGACCTCGCCCAGCAACGGGAAATCCGAGGCAGGCTTCTCGCGCCACGGCGATACGTTCGTGCGCGCGCCGTGGTCCCACGGACCCAGCAGCAAGCGGTTGTCGTCGTGGGGCAGCGAGAGGAAGCGCGTGATCGCGCCATTGGCGTAGCCGCCGCCGTCGTACCAGCCCGAAATCGAATAGACGGCGACATCGGGTTGGATGCCGTCCAGATAGCGGTATGGACTGCAGCTGCCGGAGTCCAGCGACGGGTCATGGAACGCCGCGCCGTCGCGATAGGCGAACTCCGGCGCAAGGTCCGCGAGCGTGAAATTGTTGCGGTGCTCGGCGATGGCGGCCGCCAGCAGCGCGCCGTCCGCATCCTCGTCCACGCGCTCCGGACCATGGAAGCGCGCGTCGTTGAAGTACGGAAACTTCGCGACCAGCTCGCGGCGGTCCTGATCGAGCGCGAGCATCAGTTCGTCATAGGCTTCCACCCAGACCTTGGACAGGTTGCCGCCGATATAGAGCTGCTCGCTGTAGATGTCGGAGACCGAGAACAGCGGTGCGATGGCTTTCACGGCGGGGTGGCCGGTGCTGGCCAGGAAGCAGGCCGCGGCGCCGAGGTAAGAGATGCCGGTCGAGCCGATCTTTCCATTCGACCACGTCTGGTTCGCGATCCATTCCGCGACCTCGCGGTAGTCGTCGCGCTCGGAGGGCGAGCGCAATGTATCGCGCGTGCCGAAGCTGGCGCCCGTGCCGCGCACGTCCACGACGACCACGGCATAGCCCTTGGGCACGAAGGCATCGCGGTACTTCGCGGCATTGGGGCTGGCTTCGGCACCGGTGCCCGACAGCCGGAAGCGGCGATAGTAGGGCGTGAAGATGACGACGGTCGGAAAGCTTTCAGGCGCGGACGTGCCGGGCAGGGGCGCGGGCAAATAGATGTCCGCGGCAAGGCGGCATCCGTCGCGCATGGGCAGGTAACGGGAGACGGGCTGCGGCGGGACCGCGAACGCCGAGGGGCGGTTTGCCAGGTAGGCCGAGGGGGCCGTCTTCCAGGCGTGACCCCGGGTATCGTGATCGGACATGAGAGATCGTAGTGGGCGTCAGTAACGCTGCCTATGGTACGAAGGCCGCCATCCGGGGCGGAAAGACGAAATTCCGATTCGAACATAGGCCGATCCTATGGCGCCGCGATTGGGCATGCTGCATTGCAATAGTGCCCGCGCGCCCCAACGGTGGGCGTGGAGTTGAGCGTGTACCCGGGGCATAGCTATGTCCTATGTTGGCATCGATAATCCATATTGGTTTCCGGGCGCGGACGTCCATACCATCGCGATGAGAATTTCGTGATTGACCTAGCTTCGATGGGAGAGAACTCGATGTATCGACGCCGCTTTATCGCTTTGGCACTTGCCGCCACCGCCCTGCTGTGCCACGGTCCCGCCAGCGCGCAGGATGCCTATCCTTCCCGGCCGATCCGCCTGATCGTTCCGCAGTCGGCCGGATCCGGTAGCGATGTGGTGGCGCGCCTGCTCAGCGAAAAGCTGTCCCAGGACCTCGGCCAGTCCATCGTCGTCGATAACCGTCCCGGCGCGAACGGCATCGTCGCGATGAGCACGGTGGCGAAGTCCACGCCGGATGGCTATACGCTGCTGCTGACGGGCGTATCGCAGATCAGCTTCAACCCGCACCTGTACGCGTCGCTGCCGTACAACCCGCAGAAGGACTACACGTTCATCTCGCCCGTCGTCGATACGCCGTTCGTGCTGATCGCCAGCAAGGCCAGCGGCATCACGTCCATGCAAGGCTTTATCGAGAAGGCCAGGCAGAAGAGCGGCGGACTGCCGTTCAGCAGCGCGGGCGTCGGCAATAGCACGCACCTCGCCATGGAAATCATCGCGGACAAGCTCGGCCTCAAGCTGACGCACGTGGCCTACAAAGGCTCGGGTCCGGCGCTGACGGGTGTCGTGGCGGGAGAAGTGGATGCGATGGCCAGCGTGCTGGGCACCGCGCTGCCGCAGATCGCGGCGGGCACGGTCGTACCGCTGGCCGTCATCGGCCAGACGCGCGTGAAGGAACTGCCCAACGTGCCGACGCTCAAGGAAGCCGGCATCGACGTGCCGGTCATGCCGAGCTGGTGGGCGCTCGTCGGTCCGGCGGGCATGGATGCCAAGACTGTGGGCAAGCTGAATGCCACGCTGCAGGCCGCGCTGGCCGATCCCCAGATCAAGGCGCGCCTCGCGGCGCTCTATCTCTACCCCGTCGTCGGCACACCCGACGCCATGAAGCAGCGCGCGATCCAGGACTCGAACGTTTGGGGCGACTTCATCAAGAAGCGCGGCATCCAGAGTTCCTGATCTCAGCGATGGCCCCGCATCGCGTCGCCGAGTGTCAGCAGCCGCGTGCAGGGCACGTCGTGCCGCGCGACCAGGCCCGCGATGCGGGATTGCATCGCCGCATCCGCGCGCTGGGACAGGTTCGACAGGCGTGGTATCGCAACCGATGCGATGGCCAGCAGCAGGAAGATGGAAACGAGAGGACGGATCACGCATGGCATTTCCGGTCTCCCGTTCGTCCTACAGGTCCAGCACGAGCGTCCCGCCGCATCCCCTCGACACGCAGGGCGTCATGAAGCTTTCCCGCTCGCCCTCGTCGAGGATGAAGTCCTGATGGTCGATCTCCCCGCCGAGATGCCGGACCTTGCAGGTACCGCACAGTCCCGAACTGCACGACGTCTCGAGCGGCGTGCCCGCTTCCTGTAGCGCCTCGGCGAGGTTCTGGCCGGGCGTGACGGTCAGGGTCCGCCCGGAGCGGACGAGTTCGACGCGGTAACCTTGCGTGGATGCCTCGCCGTCGGGCGAAGGTGCCTTGACCGGTGCCTTGAAGTGTTCGCAATGCACGAGCGCCTGAGGCCAGTGCGCGGTGGCGTCCGCGCAGGCCTGCATGAAGCCGGCCGGGCCGCAGTAGTAGATATGCGTGTCGGGTTCCGAATGCTTGAGCAGCTTCGCGATATTGAGCCCGTTCTTCGGATTGCCGCCGTCGAAGTGGCAATGGATCTGCCCGATGCGCGCGATATGCCGGAGCTCAGCTTCGAAGGCCGCGTATTGCGGTCCCTTGGCGCAGTAGTGCAGTGCATAGGCAATCCACTTTGCCTCGAGGCTGTGCACCATGGCCTTGAGCGGCGTGACGCCGATACCGCCGGCGAGCAGGATGATCTTCTTCGCGTCGTCGGCCAGCGGAAAATGGTTGCGGGGCACGCTGACCCGGACGCGATGGGGCACGCGCAGTGCCTCGTGCATGCCCCGCGATCCGCCGCGCCCGGCTTCGTCGCGCAGCACGGCCACGACATAGCGGTGACGTTCTTCTGGGCTGTTGCATAGCGAATACTGGCGCACGACGCCGGGTGCGATATGCACGTCGATATGCGCGCCCGCGGTAAAAGCCGGCAACTCGTGGCCCTCCGGGTCCACGAACTCGTAGGAGTTGATGCCGGTGGCTTCCATGCGGACCTGCCGCAGGACCAGTTCGAGGTGGGTTGGCGCGCTGTCCGTCGGTGCGCTGTCCTGTGCGCTGTCCGATGCGCTACCTGGTGCAATCCGCGCGGCAATATGCTCGGCAATGGGGGCGTTCATGTTGGGGTCTCCAGGGCGACGGCCGGGCGATACGGTGTCGCCCGGCATTCTCGTTTCGATTTCGTCTCGATCGTCAAGAATCAGGACTTCAGGCTCTGCTCGAGTTCGTCGAACCTCGCCTTGACGAACGCCGCGCGTGCCTCGCCCTTGAGGCCATCGGCCTCGGTGATGATGGCCACCGCCTTGCGCGCGAGCATGCGGCGGTTCGCGACTTCCTGCTCCATCGTCTCCGCCAGCGGCAGTTCGAAGACGTTACCCGCGCAGTAGCTGTTCGGTGATCCCCCAACGTCGCGCAGCCATTGCGCAAAGCCCTGCGCGGCGGCCGCGGCATTGGACCCGCGCACGGCCTCGCGCAGCATCTTGCGGAACGCATAGAGGCCGGCATCGAACTTCGTCGGGTTCTCGAGCGCGTGCACGGCGATCGGCCGCTGGCTGATGATGGCTTCGTAGTCGCCGGGCGCGTACTGGGCGTCCTTGTAGTTGGCGCGTGCGCGGTGATCGGCCGGAATCGGCGGCATATCCCCGAGCTTGTACTGGCCGAACCGTTCGGGGCGGCGCATCGCGACCTGGCCATCGAGGAAGTCGATGGACTCGTAGCCGACCAGCTCCTTGTTGCCCACGCCACGCGTATCGATGCCGGGGCCCATCACACGCCAGCCGATCATCTTGCTGTTCTCGTCATCGACGGGCACGGTCCAGCGAATGATGTGGAAGCGGCTGAACAGCTTCTTCTTCGAACCGTCCTCAGACGTGTACGCGTGCAGGCTCAGGTTCGGCAGGACCTGATGCTGGATGCGCAGGAACATCTTGTCCTTGTCGACGCGCCGCGCACCCGCGCAGGCCAGGCCGCGGCCCTGATGGACGGGAATGAACTGCATGTCGGGCGCTACTTCCATCGACGCCGCGCCGACTTCGTCGAACGTGGTGCTCTGGAAATGACCGCCGACGACATTCTTCGCCGCATGCAACGCCGTGGGGTGGAAGTTGTCGGCCGCGTTGTCCTGCACCTGTAGCCAGTTGCAATGCTGGAAGTTGCTGTACGGTACGAGCTCGTCGCCGGGCAGCACGGTGAAGTCCTGCTCCCACTCGGGGAACGGCGGCTCTTCTTCGGGCGGGCCCATGTACGCAAACACAAGGCCGTTACGCTCGATGGCCTTGTACGCGCCCTGGCGGATCGAGCACGCGTACTTGTCCGCTTCCTTTTCCTCGCCAGCGGGGAAGGGCACGTGCAGGCAGGCGCCATCCACGTCGAACACCATCCCGTGATAGCAGCACTTAATGCCGCGCTCCTGAATGGCCCCGTACTCGAGCGAGGCGCCGCGATGGACGCAGTGCGCGTGCAGCACGCCGACGCGGCCGCTGCCGTCGCGGAAAGCGACCAGTTCCTCGCCGAGGATCTTGAGAAAGCGCGGCGTATCGGTCAGCTCCATCGACATACAGACCGGATGCCAGAAGCGGCGCATGTACTCACCCGTCGGGGTGCCGGGGCCCGTCTCGGTCAGTTCGGGATCGTGGCCGGGCACGCGGCTCGTGTAGTAGCCGCCGTAGGGAACGAGCTTCTTGGCCACCGTGGTGGAGGGGGTGCCGCCGGTGCTGGTCCCGGCGTCATGCTTGTCGAAAGGCGTTGCCATGTTGGTCTCCTGTGGGTTCCTTGCTAATGAATACTGAACTCTGTATCCAAAGTTTAGGGGTGCGGTACGGCGATGTAAGTACGGGTTTACGCGTGAGTTGTCTCCGTCAGGCAGGGCATTGCTTTGACCGGGCCGCTCGCCCACAATGCTTTGAATACAGAGTGCAAAGGCAGTCACCATGGCAACCACCTTCCAGAAAATCCAGTCCCGGCCCGACTACGTGGACGAGGTCTACAAGCGGCTTCTCGACGCGATCAGCGACGGTACGCTTGCCCCCGGCACGCGCCTGACGCAGGAGGAAATTGCCGACCAGATGCAGGTCTCGCGCTCGCCCGTCATCCAGGCACTCCGCATCCTCAAGAAGGACGGTTTCGTGCAGGACGCGCCGGGCCGCGGGGTTCTCGTCACGCCGCTCGACGTCGTGGCCGTGGGGCATCTCTACGAGATTCGCGGCTCCCTCGACGCCCTTGCCGCGCGACTGGCCGCCCAGCGCCATTTCAAGGTCGATCCGAAGATCATCGCGAATGGGCGGCGCGCGGCGCGGGGCAAGGACGTCAAGGCGATGATGGATGCGGACATGGAATTTCATAACGCGATCTATCGTGCGGCGGGCAATCCGTTTCTGGAGCAGAGCGCCCAGAACTACTGGATGCATCTGCGCCGGGTCATGGGGGCCGTCCTGCAATCGTCGGCGCAGCAGCGGCAGACGATCTGGGACGAGCATGAAGCGATTGCGAAGGCCATCGGGGCGGGCGATGCGGTGCGTGCGGTCGAACTCACCGACGTGCATACGACCCAGGCGCGCGAGAATCTGGCACGCCGTCTGGACGAGTACATCGGCGATACCCGCCGGACGGCATGATGTTCGCCCGCCTATGAACGCGTGCGCTTGCCGATGTTCACGAGGCTTGCCGGCACCGCGAACACCAGCGCGCCGCCAATCACGAGGCTGGCCGCGAGCACCAGCACGCCATTGCCCGTGGTACCCGTCGAGGTCTGCACCCAGCCGATGAGGTACGGGCTGATGACGCCCGAGATGCTGCCCACCGAGTTGGCTAGCGCAATGCCGGCCGCCGCGGCGGCGCCCCCGAGGATGGCGGGCGGCAGCGTCCAGAACTGCGAGATCGTCGTCATGATGCCCATCGTGCCGATGGTCAGCGCAAGCATGGCAATCGCCGTGTTGTTCGCATAGGCCACGCTCACGCACAATCCCATCGCACCGACCACGCCGGGTACGGCCAGATGCCAGCGCCGTTCGCCCCGGCTGTCCGAACTCTGGCCCACCAGAATCATGGAGAGCGTGGCGGCCGCGTAGGGAATGGCCGAGAGCAGGCCGATGTCGAGCGTGTTGGAGACGCCGCTGGCCTTGACGATCGTCGGCAGCCAGAAGCTCACGCCATAGAGCCCCATCGTGAAGAAGAAGTAGATGACGCTGAGCAGGAGGATGCGCGGATTGGTCAGGCCGTCGCGCACCGAGTGGAGCGCGTGGCCCTTGTTTTCCACGGCGAGGTTGCTCTCGATCATCGCGCGCTGGTCGGCGCTGAGCCATTTGGCGTCGGCGACCCGGTCGTCGAGATAGAAGTAGGCCACGATGCCGACCAGCACGGTGGGAATGCCTTCAAGCAGGAACAGCCATTGCCATCCCGCCCAGCCGTGCGAACCGTGCATTGAACTCATGATCCAGCCGGATAGCGGGCCGCCCACGACGCCCGACATCGGAATGCCGGTCAGGAACAGCGCGGTGACCTTGCTGCGCCGGCTCGCCGGAAACCAGTAGGTCAGGTACAGCAGGATGGCCGGAATGAAGCCGGCTTCGGCCACGCCGAGCAGAAAGCGCATGACGTAGAAGCTCGTGGGCGTGGTGACGAACATCATGGCCGCGGAGATCAGCCCCCACGTGACCATGATGCGCGCGATCCAGCGGCGGGCGCCGACGCGCAGCAGGATCAGGTTGCTCGGTACCTCGAACAGCAGGTAGCCCACGAAGAAGATGCCTGCCCCCAGGCCGTAGACCGCATCGCTGAGGCCGAGGTCCTGCATCATCTGCAGCTTGGCATACCCGACGTTGATGCGGTCCAGATACGCGCACATGTAGCAGAGAAACAGGAATGGCAACAGCCTCCACATGACCTTCGAATAGGTTTCCGATTCGGTGGCGACGAAGGGCGTCACCACGCTCGCTGGTGTTTGCATGGGGTGTCTCCTAGGGGCTTTATTTATGGGTGTGGGCGATGCAATGCTGGCAGCTCAGTCCAGCATGTCGGGCTGCGTGCGGCGCAGGTGTTCCCAGATCGGCTGGAAGTGCAGCCAGCCGATGTAGTCGCTACCTACGTGCTCGCGGCTGTAGCGCGCGCGTTCGGGCGTGACGAGGTGCGGCTTGATGCCGGTGGCCTCGATCATCAGTTGCTGCTTGCAGCAGCGTTCCAGCGCGATGAACCAGAACGCGGCCGCTTCGATGCTGTGGCGGCTGGCGGTCAGCAGGCCGTGGTTCTGGTGGATGGCGGCTTTCACGTCCTTGAAGGCGTTGGCCACCTTGTGCCCGCCTTTCACCTCGACGGCCACCTTGCCCGCTTCCTCGCCGATGACCACATGGTCCTCGAAGAACGCGCAGGCATCCTGGGTGATCGGTTCGATGGCCTTGCCGAGCGAGGCGAATGCGGTGCCGTACTCCGTATGCGCATGGCACATGGCGACGATGTCCCGATGCATCTCGTGCACCGCGGCATGCAGCACGAACCCCGCGCGATTGATCGCGTAGTCGCCCTCGACGACGCGGCCCTCATGATCGGCGCAGATCAGACTGGAGACGGTCACCTGTGCAAAATGGACGGCCATCGGATTGGTCCAGTAGAGTTCCGGATGCTCGGGGTCGCGCACGGTCAGGTGTCCCGCGAAGCCGTAGTCGAGCCGCTCGATCGCAAAGGCGCGGCATGCGGCGACCAGACGCTCCTTGCGATGCCGCCGTTCCTCGGCGGGCGTGGCGAACTTCGGCACGGACGGGTAGATCAGGCCTTTCTGTTCGGGCTGATAGATGGACGTGCGCTCGTCGCTGTTGAAGACTTGCGGGGCGCGTTCGAGTACTGCTGCCATATCGACTCCTCGGTGGGGAATGTTTTCGAGAACGGTTGGGACGTCCTCATGGTCGGCGGCGGGCAGTGCGTTGACAAACGATGGGTGTTCATGAAAGCATGAACCCCATTCATGCATGAGGGCATAGGTGGCGCCGCGATGAGACGAGTACCGAACTTCGTTCTGCTTCGCGCATTCGAGGCCGCCGCGCGGCTCGAGAGCTTTACGCTCGCCGGCAAGGAGCTGCATCTCACGCAGTCCGCCATCAGTCATCAGGTCCGCGAACTCGAGGAGTATTTCGGGCGGAGGCTGTTCGACCGCCGCACGCGGCGCGTGGAACTGACGCCCGAGGGCAAGCGGCTGCAGGAGAGTCTGTCGCGTGTGTTCGACGTGATCGAAGCCGCCTGCAACGAGGTTGCGCTCGCACCGCAGTCGCAGGTGCTCGCGGTCTATTGCGCGCCCAGTTTCGCGGTCAAATGGCTCGGTCCGCGATTACCGCGCTTTATGCAGACGCACGGCGACATCACCATCCGTCTGTCATCGGGCGCCGAAGCGATCGACCTCACGCAGGCGCGCGAAGTCGATGTGGCCATCACCTATGGCTCGGCGCATACGCGCGCGGGTCTCGTCGTGCGGGCGCTCGGCGAGGAGCGCATCGTCCCGCTGTGCGCGCCCACGCTGCTTGACCCGAAGACGCCGCTGCGTGCGCAGCTGGAGGTGCTGCCGCTGATCGACTCCCAGCTCAGCCGTGTGAGCTGGCCCGACTGGTTCGGCACCAACGGCATGACCTGCCCCACGCGCCCGCGCGCGTCGTTCGACCGGGGCGCGCTGGCCATCTCCGCCGCGGTCGATGGCATGGGCATCGCGCTGGAGAGCACCCGCCTTGCCGAACGCGAACTCGCGCGCGGCGACCTCGTCGCGGTGGGGGAGGATGAATTCACGCATATCGCGCGCGAGACCCATTTCCTGTCCTATCGCCAGAACGAGGCGCATCTGGCGAAGGTGAAGACGTTCATCGAATGGCTGACGGAGAACCTCGGTCTTTTATAAGCGTTTTCCGTTGGTTTGCATCCGCCGGCGATCCTCATCCGTATACCGGTTGCTCCACGTTGCGAAGCGCCACGATTGAGGTCAACCCGCGTAAGCCTGGGTCGCGATTCGCGATTCGCGCTTTCGCGCTTTCGCTATGGCAATTGCAGGCCACATCTGCCACCATGGCGCCCCTTCCACGACGTAGCGGACAAGCGCGGTTCCATCATGGCCTCGAGCAAAGCACACCATGCCACCGGTTGGGCGGCGGCCGTCATCTATGCGGCGGTCGTCGCGAAGCATGGCGGGGCCGGCTGGCACTGGGCGAATATGGCCGGGTTCGTGGCGGCGTTGTTCGGCAGTACCGCGCCTGACTGGATGGAGGTCGCCTGGTGGTCGCGGTCGCGGCGGCTGTGGATCACGCATCGGACGCTCACGCACTGGGGCGTGGGATGGATCGCGCTGCTGGTCGGCGCCTATCACGCGCTGGGCACGCATGCGCTGGCCGCGCCGTTGTTCGGGTTTGCCTGCGGCGGCCTCATGCATCTGCTCGCCGACTGGCCGAACCCGCTCGGGGTGCCGTGGATTGCCGGGCGGCATTCGCTGAACTGGTGGAACAGCGGGCGCTGCGATCTGTTTATCGTGGCGGCGTCATGGCTCGTCGCGGCGGCGGTGTCGGCCGATCTGTGGATGAACGGCAGGCTCAGCGTCGAGCTTCTGCATCATCTGCGCATGCTCTCCTTGTTCCGATAAACGCTGTTCCGCTACCGCTAGGCCAGACGCAGATCCCATAACACATCGAGCACATGCTGCGTCGCGCGTTCCACGTATCCCGCGCGATGGGCGACGCCGAGTCGCCGCCACAATGCCGGCCGCAGCGGCCGCATGACCACGCGCTTGTCGGGCAACGGCGTCGTGGCCTCGTGCGGCAATAGCGCGGCGCCATAGCCCGCCGCCACCAGGCTCTTGATCGCATCGTTGTAGTTGAGCTGGATGCGCGGCGAAGGATGATGACCGGCCGCCGCGAACCATTCCGCCGTCAGCCGCGAGAGACGCGTCGTCGCATCGTTGAGGATCAGCGGCTGGCCGGCAAGCCATGCGGGCGTGACGCGGGCTGGCGACGACCAGTGCGCGGGCACGAAGGCCATGACGGGGTCGCGTCGCCATGGCTTGATCACGAGCCCGGCCACGGGCGGCTGGGGCAGGGCGATCAGCCCGACATCCAGCGTGCCATCGGCCAGTCGGGACAGCGCCTCCTGCGACGTCAGGATCGCGATCTGGATATCGATGGCGGGATGGTGCTTGCGCAGGACTTCCAGCGCCTGCGGCAGCAGATGCGCGATCACGCCTGTGGAGGCCCCGAGCCGGACGCGCCCCTCCAGCCCCTGCACTTGCCGCTGGATATCGTCGAGCGTCTGCTCGGCATCGGCCAGCAGCCGGCGCGCGCGCTCCACGAGCACCTCGCCGATGGCCGACGGCCTGACCTGTCCGCGCTTGCGCGACAGCAGTGGCGCGCCGATGCGGGCCTCCAGTTCGGTGATGTGGAGGCTGACCGTCGGCGGCGCCAGATGCAATGCGCGCGCCGCCTCGGCGAACGAGCCGCGATCGGCAATGGCCACCAGTGTGCGCAGGCGGTCCAGACTGATCTCCCGCATGTCGTGTCTCCAGATTCAGGAAAGCTGAACGATAGGATCATGAAATTCAACTTTTCCTATTGTAGCGACAGGCGGAACATAGGGGCTCGTTTTCTCCCCCACTTTCACCGGAGCTTTCACGCATGCGCTCTCCCATTGTCTTTATCGACGGCGACCAGGGCACCACCGGGTTGCAGATCCACGAACGGCTGCGCGACCGCACCGACCTGACGCTATCCACGCTGCCGGCGGAGGCGCGCAAGGACCCGTATCGTCGCGCGGAGGCCATCAACGCCTGCGACATCGCCATCCTGTGCCTGCCCGATGCGGCCGCGCGAGAGTCCGTTGCCATGATCGAGAATCCCGCGGTGCGGGTCATCGATGCGAGCTCGGCCCATCGGACGCATCCGGAATGGACATACGGCTTTCCCGAGATGACGCGCGGTCAGGCCGAGCGCATCGCCACCGCGAAGCGCGTGACGAATCCCGGCTGTTACCCGACCGGGGCGATCGCGCTGTTGCGTCCGCTGATGGAAGCGGGGCTGATCCCCGACCATCATCCGATCAGCATCCACGCGGTGTCGGGCTACTCGGGGAGCGGCCGCGCGGGCGTGGAGCAGTACGAGGGGCCCGATGCCGGCAACGCGCCGGCCTATCACGTGTATGGGCTTGGGCTTGCCCACAAGCACACGCCGGAGATCCAGCAACTGGCTGGCCTGTCGCATCGGCCGATCTTCCTGCCGTCGATTGGCGCATATCGCCAGGGCATCGTGCTGACCGTGCCGCTCGACCTGCGCCTGCTGGCGCCGGGCACGGATGGCGCCACGCTGCGCGCCTGCCTGGCGCGGCATTACGAAGGCGCGGCGCACGTCAGCGTGGCGCCGCTGCAGGAGGCGGGCGCGGCGACGCTCGATCCGCAGGTGCTGAACGGGACGAACGATCTGCGGCTCAGCGTGTTTGCCAACGACAAGCACGGCCAGGCGGTACTGGCCGCGGTGTTCGACAACCTTGGCAAGGGCGCCTCAGGCGCGGCGGTGCAGAACCTCGACCTGATGCTCGCGCGGCAGGCTTGAGGCGCGGGGGCGGAAGGCGGTCAGTCCGCCTTCCCGTGAAGGCGCGTCTTCAGCGTCTGCTCGATAAACGCGTGCTTCTCGGCTGGCGCCGGACAGGCCTGCGGCAGCTGGCGCTCCTTCGCGTCCGCCCTTGTCGACAGATACAGATGCTCGCAATCGCACCGCAGCGTTGCGAGTACGGTTTTCGTTCTGACGTTGCGCACCCGCGCAACCCAGCATCGGTCCGCGCACCCGCATGAGCGGTACTCGAGCGCTTCGCCCTGCCTGTCCCACGGCAGCGCGTAGGGGGCGGTACCGCCCGCCGCAAAGGCAGGGGTAGCCATGCCGGTGAGCGCGACAAGCGCGGCCATGCGGAGTCTGGAAGCGGTCATCAATGAGAGGTAACCACGCTGACAACACCGTTATCGTTTTTGTAGCGTAAGCCACACATTTCCGGTTTTGAAGCACTTACATAAGATCACATTGTGATCTAACATCACCCCGCTTTACCGTTGTTTTAAAAAAAATACATTCAAATTTGCGGGGTAGTCAATGAAGTCCAATTTTTGTCGTGGAATGCGGCGTGCCAGCGTGCGCGCGCCGAAAGCGTCCTCCATTACGGTGGCGGTGGCGCTGTGGTTTCCGCTCGGTGCGTCGGCGGCCGAGTACCTTGTCAGCAGCGATGCCGAGCTGCGCGCGGCACTCGCGAGTGCCAATATCGACGGCGATGCAACGGCTACCATTCGGCTAGCCGCAAGCTTCACCATTACCAGTGCCGCGTCATCGACGTTTCCGTCGCCAACCAAGCCGATCATCTTCGATACGCAAGGCTTTGTGCTGACCCGAAATGGCTCGACCGCCGGGTTCACGGGGGCCGGCGGGCCCAGGACGTTCTATGGGACATACGTGGGAGTGACAGGCGCCGCCCCAGGCGTCGGCCTCACGCTGGCGAACGGCACGATCGTCAGTAACGGCTCGGTAACGGGCGGTACCCAGACCACCAGCGGCGGCGCTGCCGGTGCCGGCATTACCATGGCCGGTTCCATCACGCTCACCAACAACGGCGCCGTCAAAGGCGGAGGCGCCACTGCCGGTACCGCGGGCACGGGTATCACCGTCGCCAGCGGTGGGAGCGTCGTCAATGCCGCATCGGGCACGATCGTCGGCGGCGATGGCAATGGCGGCACCGCGGGCAACGGCGTCGCGTTCTCCAACGCGCTGGTCGCGGGCTCGCTCGCGAACGCGGGCACGATTCGTGGCGGCGACGACACGAGCGGCGGTTCGGGCGGCGGGAATGGTGTGCGTTTCGCGAATAGCGGCACCTTTACCGTCGGGAACACAGGACTCGTGGAGGGCGGCCGAGGCGCGGCGGCGATATTCGTGCCGTCCGCCTCGAACGTCGCGCTTGGCATCGTGAATGCCGGGACGATCCGCGCCGGCGAGGGTGCGGTCAATGCGATCCAGTTCAGTGGCACGGCCAGCGGCCGCGCCACGCTCGAACTGCAAGCCGGCTCCCACATCGTCGGCAACGTCGTGGCCAGCCAGATCGGCGTGAACGATGCGTTCCGCCTGGGCGGCGCGGCCAATGGCGTGTTCGACGTCTCGGCCATCGGCGATACCGCGCAGTACCGCTACTTCGACACGTTCGTGAAAACCGGCGCGAGCACATGGGCGCTGACCGGCACGGGCACCGTGACCGCGCCGTGGACCGTGGAGCAGGGCACGCTGCAGATCGGCAACGGCGGCACGAGCGGCAGCCTGGCCGGCAACGTTGCCGTGAACGCGGACGCCACGCTCGCGTTCAATCGCTCGGACCGCTACACCTACGCCGGCATCGTGTCGGGCGCGGGCGGCCTTGCGCAGAACGGCACGGGCACGACCGTGCTGACCGGCGCCAGCACGTACACGGGCCCGACTGCGGTCAACCTCGGCACGCTGGCCATCGACGGTTCGATCGCCAGCGCGGTGACGGTCGCCGCCGCCGGCACGCTGGCCGGCGCCGGCACGATCACCGGCAATGTCGCCAACGCGGGCATGGTGTCCGGCACGGGCACGATCGCGGGTACGCTCACGAACGCCGGCACCGTCGCGCCGGGCAACGGCTCGGGTGTCCTGACCGTTGCCGGCAACTATGTCGGCAACGGCGGGACGGTGCGCGTCAACACGGTGCTCGGCAACGACAGCTCGGCGACGGGCCGGCTGGTCGTGAAGGGCGATACGTCGGGCAGCAGCACCGTGCGCGTGACCAATGTCGGCGGGGCGGGCGCGCCGACCGTCGAAGGCATCAAGATCATCGACGTGCAGGGCGCGTCGAACGGCACGTTCGCGCTGGCGGGCGACTACACGTTCCAGGGCCAGCAGGCCGTGGTCGCGGGTCCGTATGCCTATCGGCTCGTGAAGCATGGCGTGTCCACCTCGACCGATGGCGGCTGGTACCTGCGCTCGTCGATCGTCGATACGCCCGCGGCCAGCTCGGAGATGGCGGCCGCCGCGGCCGCAGCCGCGCCGCTGCTCGCGCCGACCGTCCCCGTGTACGAGGCCTATGCAAGCGTCCTGCAACGCTTTAACGAACCCGGCACGCTGCAGCAGCGCGTGGGCAACCGCTCGTGGTCGCCGAATGCCGCGGTGCCCGCGGAGCAGGAGGCCGGCAAGCCGCTGATCGGCCGTGGCGTCTGGGCGCGCGCGGAAGGTTCGAACGTGCACGTCGATCCGTCCACGAGCACCACGAGCGCGAGCTACAACACGCGTATGTGGAAGTTCGAGGCCGGCGTCGATGCGCCGGTGTATTTGGGGGATGCCGCCGGGGCCGCCGGCACGCTGGTGGTGGGGCCGACGTTCCACTATGGCGTAGCCAACGCCAACGTGTCGTCGATGTTCGGGCAGGGCGCGATCGATGCCACCGGCTATGGCTTCGGCGCCAATGCCACGTGGTATGGCACCAATGGTTCGTATATGGATGCCCGCGCGACGGTGAGCTGGTACGACACCGACCTGCGGTCGTCGACGCTTGGCACCAGGCTGGCCAACAACAATCGTGGCAACGGCGTGGCCGCCAGCCTCGAGGCCGGCCATCGGCTGCCGCTCGGCGGCAGCTGGTCCGTCACGCCGCAGGCGCAGCTGGCCTGGTCGCAGGTACGCTTCGACGCGTTCACGGATCAGTACGGCGCCACGGTGTCGCGCGACAACGGCAACAGCCTCGTGTCGCGCCTCGGCGTGTCGCTCGACCACGAGACCACATGGACGGGCGGCAATGGCAAGACCCGGCGTTCGCATGTGTACGGCATCACGAACCTGTACTACGACTTCCTGAACGGCACGTCCGCGCATGTCGCGAACCTGAGCGTGGTCAGCAAGGAGCAGGCATTGTGGGCGGGCCTGGGCATCGGCGCATCGATGAACTGGGACGACGACCGCTACACGGTCTACGGCGAACTCGTCGCGCGCACGAGCCTGCAGGACTTCGGCGACAGCAATGCGGTGAGCGCCAGGCTCGGGGTTCGCTACAGGTGGTAAGGCGGGGTTGACAGGGGATTGGTGCGCTTCTGGCAACGGTTTGTCGATCCGCGCGGCGCTACCGACAGGAGCCACCTCCCTTTTACGATTCGTTCAGCGCCGTTCAACCTTGGTGCCATCCTCACCCGGAGCATGCAAATTGAAGCCTGAACTCATCACCCCGTCGCACGATGCGAACCGTCGGAATCTGATCAAGGGCAGCGCCGCCGCGATGATCGCGGCGGTCGTGCCTGCCGCCTCGATGGCAGCCGAACGCGGCAGCTTTGCGCCGCCCGCGGGCGTGGCCTTCGTCGGGGCTGGCGCCAAGCGCACCGCGAGCACCATCACGACCGCCGATGGCGTCGATCTCTACTACAAGGACTGGGGCCCGAAGAACGGTCCCGTCGTCACGCTGAGCCATGGCTGGCCGCTGTGTTCGGACAGCTGGGAAAGCCAGGCGTACTTCCTCGCCGCGAACGGCTTCCGCGTCATCGCGCATGACCGGCGCGGCCACGGCCGCTCCAGCCAGCCGTGGGACGGCAACGACATGGACCACTACGCCGACGATCTGGCGACGGTCATCAACACGCTCGACCTGAAGCACGTCACCGCGGTCGGCTTCTCGACCGGCGGCGGCGAAGTGGCGCGCTATATCGGCCGCCACGGCACCTCGCGCGTGGCGCGCATCGGCCTGATCTCCGCGGTGCCCCCGCTGATGGTCAAGACGCCCGCCAACCCCGGCGGCGTGCCGATCGAAGTCTTCGACAAGATCCGCGCGGGCATGATCGCCGATCGCTCCCAGCTGTTCCGCGACATTGCCAGCGGCCCGTTCTACGGGTTCAACCGCCCGGGTGCGAAGGTGTCGCAGGGCCTGATCGAATCGTGGTGGATGCAGGGCATGATGGGTGGATTGCAGAACACCTACGAATCGGTCCGTGCCTTCTCGGAAACCGACTTCACCGCGGACCTGAAGAAGTTCGACAGGCCGACGCTGATTGTCCACGGCGACGACGACCAGATGGTCCCGCTGGACGTCGGCGGCCGCGCCTCGAAGAAACTGGTGCCGAACGCGACCCTGAAGATCTACAAAGGCGCTCCGCACGGTTTGGCGGAAACGCACAAGGACCAGCTGAATCAGGATCTGCTGGCATTCCTGCGGAGTTGAGGGCTGCGGGGGATGCCCGCCGGGCCCGCGTGCAAAATGTACAAACGGGCCCCGGGAAATCAACTACAACACAGTCAGGCTAGCCAGTCTTGAAAGCAGGGGGGCGACATGCACGCCATTCGTTGCGCTTCATTGGTCACGAGCTTGATTGTGGCAGTGGCTGGCCTTTGCGGCGAGCTCACCGTGGCGCGCGCCGCAGCGCAGCAAGACAAGCCCCCGGCCGCGCAGCGGCCGCAATCGCCCGCACGCCAGCTCAGCCTGACCAACAAGCCATGGCAGGGCGATTTCGACGCGATGATGGAACGTCGCGTCATTCGCGTGCTGGTCCCCTATAGCCGAACCCTGTACTTCAATGACAAGGGCCGGGAGCGCGGTGTCACGGCGGACAATGTCCGCGACTTCGAGCGCTATATCAACAAGGCTTATGCCAGCCGGCTCGACAAGCGGCCGATCACCGTCTTCATCATTCCCGTCACGCGTGAGCGTCTGCTGCCGGACCTGAGCGCGGGGCTGGGCGACATTGCGGCAGGCAATCTGACCGTGACCGACGCACGCGCGAAGCAGGCCGACTTCGTCGTCGCGAAAGATAGCAAACCGGTTCAGGAACTCGTGATCACGGGGCCGAAATCGCCGGTGCTCAACGCACTCGACGACCTCGCGGGCAAGACCGTGCACGTGCGCCCGAGCAGCAGTTACCATGAAAGCCTGACGGCGTTGAACGATCGGTTCCGGCAGGCCGGCAAACCGCCGATTCGGCTGGTGGCGCTGCCGGAGGCGCTGGAAGACGAAGACGCCCTGGAAATGCTGAACGCGGGCACGTTGCAGATACTGGTCGTCGATGACTGGAAGGCACGCACGTGGGCGCAGATTCTGCCAAACATCAAGGTGCACGAGAATCTGGCGGTCAGGGAGTCGGGCTATATCGGCTGGGCATTCCGCAAGAACAGCCCGCAGCTCAATGCCGTGCTCACGGACTTCTACGTCAACTACATCAAGAAACAGGGGATTGCCGCGTACAGGCTCAAGCAGTACATGAAGGTCATCAAGCAGATCTCCAACAACACGAACGCAGCGGAGATCAAGCGCTTCGGAGATACCGTCGCGCTCTTCGAGAAGTACGGCAAGCAGTATGACTTCGATCCTCTGATGCTGGCGGCACAGGGCTTCCAGGAATCGCAGCTGAATCAGAACGCGCGCAGTCACGTCGGCGCCATCGGCATCATGCAGATCATGCCCGCCACCGGCAAAGAGCTGAACGTGGGCAGTATCACGATCACCGAGTCGAATATCCACGCCGGCGCCAAGTATCTCGATCGGCTCATGACGCGTTACTTCCCGGACGCCCACTTCTCGGGGACCAACCGGTCGCTCTTTGCTTTCGCCAGCTACAACGCGGGACCCGCGAAGATCTCGAAGATGCGCGCCGAAGCGAAGGAGCGCGGGCTGGACCCGGACCGGTGGTTCAACAACGTGGAGATCGTCGTTGCCGAGAACATCGGTATCGAAACGACGACGTATGTGCGAAACATCTTCAAATACTATGCGGCCTACCGCCTCATAGCGGACGCCCAGGCCGCCCGGGCGGGCGCGATGGAAAGCGTCAAGTGAGGGGGCACGAGGAGAGGGACGCCACAACCCGGCAGCGTACGGCATGTGCACTGCGTCAATTGATCGGTGCAAACAACTATTGACCCGCCTATATCCGAGAAGGTCTAGTCTCAGAAACTCCCTGTCCATTCCGAGCGGAGACTCTCTGAGGAGTATTTGATGAAATTGGCGGACACACGGGTCGGTACGCGGTTGGTGGCAGGGTTCTTCTTTGTACTCGTACTGCTGGCGATCATCGTCGGCATTGCGTGGTGGCGCCTGCATGCAAGCTCCGGGGACATCTCCACGATGATGAACGACGTGCTCGTGAAGGAGCGCCTGGCATCCGAATGGGCCGCCAGCACCAATGTGAATGGCGCTCGAACCATGATTCTCGTGGAGACTACGGATTCGGAGCGGCAGAAACAGATTCAGGCGCAGATCAAGGAAACCAGCAGCAGGATCAGCGAGATCCAGAAGCGGCTCGAGTCCCTCGCGCAAGAGACCGAGGAGCACGACTTCTTCGCCATGATCGCGGAGAAGCGTAGTGCGTATATCGCCGCGCGGGACCGCGTATTCAAGGAAAAGGCCGTCAACGAAGCGAGTGCCCGCAATCTGATGCGCACGAGCCTGGAACCGGCATTGAGCGCATACGTGGCCGCCATCGGGAAAATGACCGCCCATCACTCCGCGCGTAGTGCAAGCATGAGTGAAGACATCCTTCGCCTGTCGCGCGCATCGCAGCAGCAAGTGCTGATCCTCGGCGGCCTGGCGGTGCTCCTGGGGCTGGGCATGGCGTTTGTTATCTCGCGCAGCATCAGGAAGCAGTTGGGCGGCGAGCCGGCCTATGCGGTCGAGGTTGCGCACCGCATCGCGGCCGGCGACCTGACCAGCACCATCCGCGCTGCAGGCGGGTCGGCGGAAGACAGCCTGCTGAATGCGATGGAAATCATGCAGGGGAGCCTGGCGCGGATCGTGAGCGATGTGCGTAACGGCACCGACACCATTGCCACGGCATCGAGTCAGATCGCCGCGGGCAATCTCGAGCTTTCGTCGCGTACCGAGGAGCAGGCTGCTTCGCTGGAAGAGACGACGGCGTCGATCGAGGAGCTGACCAGCACGATTCGCCAGAACGCCGAGAACGCCAGGCAGGCTAACGCGTTGGCGGTAACGGTCTCCGACGTCGCGATGAAGGGCGGGGCCGTAGTGTCGCAGGTCGTGGAAACGATGGGATCGATCAATGCGTCCTCCAGGAAAATCGTGGACATCATCGGCGTCATCGAGGGTATCGCGTTCCAGACCAACATCCTGGCCCTGAACGCGGCGGTGGAAGCCGCGCGGGCCGGCGAGCAAGGGCGGGGATTTGCCGTCGTGGCGGGCGAGGTGCGAGGGCTTGCCCAGCGATCGGCAGCCGCGGCGAAGGAGATCAAGACCTTGATCGACGACTCCGTGGCGGAGGTCGATCACGGCAATCGGTTGGTCGGGGAGGCGGGGGTCACGATGGACGAGATTGTCTCGGGCGTCAGGCGCGTAACGGACCTCATGGGCGAGATCACGACAGCCACGCGTGAGCAGTTCGCGGGGATCGAGCAGGTGAACCACGCGATCGTGCAGATCGACGAGGTCACCCAGCAGAACGCCGCACTGGTGGAGCAGGCATCCGCGGCGACGCAGTCGATGCAGGAGCAGGCGCGCACGCTGGCCGAAGCGGTCAGGGTATTCAAGCTCGAAGCGGGCGCGACGCAGGGTGCCGATGCGGATGCCAATACAGGTCCCGATACTCGCGGCCGGGCGTCTTCTCCGGGATGGGCGCTACGTGTCGAAGCGGTATAGCAGGGCAGGGTTCGTCGCGAGGATGCTGTCCCGCACCGGCTGCGGGAACCAGCGCGAGAGCAGGTTCACGAGTGCGGCATCGTCGGGCTTGGCCGACTCCGTGGCATGCGGCCAGTCGGTACCCCATACGAGCCGCGACGAGAAGCGGTCGGCGAGGCTCGCGACGAAATCGTCGAGCCGATGCAGGTCGGGGCTGCCGTGGGGCACCGCCATGTAGGCACCGGATAGCTTGAGCCACCCGTGGCCGCTGGCGAGCAGCTTGTTGACGGCCCGGGCCATCAGTGGCGCTAGCGACGGTTCGGTGCAGGCGCGGGCGAAATGATCGACGACGATGTCGACACCAAGCCCCAGCAGGGGATCGACTTCCTGCAGGAAGTCATCCGGCAGCATGTGGACCTGCAGATGCCAGCCAAGACGGCGAAGCCGTGCGGCCAGGGGCTTCGCCATCGTGATGTCGGTCGCGCCCTTCTGAACGAGATTGAGGCGTGCGCCGACCACGCCGGCGGCGGCGAGCTGTTCCAGTTCGCGGTCGGAAGTGTCCGGCGTGACCACCGCCACGCCGCGCGCCGACGGACCGAAATACTGCAATGCCGCGAGCGTGGCCCGGTGGTCGGTACCATACGACGACGGCTGGACGATCACATTGCGGCGCGTGCCAAGACGCGTGCGAAGTCGTTCGTATTGCGCTGGCGTCGCGCCACCATGCGTCAGCACCGCGTTCCGCGCAAAGGGGAGCGCTGGGTCGAAGATATGCATGTGGCAGTCACAGGCGTTGTCGGGCATGACGAACGCCGGTGCGTCAGTACCTGCCGAGTGAGGAACGCTGTCCGTCATTGCGTGACGCCTCCTGGTTCGTAGGCGGCTTAGCGCCTGGCTGCCGCCGTGGTGTTCCAGAACCGGTAGGTGCGTTCCAGTTCGGATCTGGCGTCAGGAATCGACGAAGACTCCACCAGATCCAGCGACATGTCGCTGACCTGCTTTCGTACGTCCGGGTCGGCAAGCGTCTTGCGCAAGGCGACGTTGAACTTGTCCGCGATCGCCGCGGGCAGGTTCTTCGGCGCGAAGAACGCGTTGAAGCTGTTGAGGTTCAGGCCCGGCACGCCGGCTTCGGCGAAGGTCGGGACCTCGGGTAGCAGTTGAGAACGGTTGTCGCCCGTGACCGCGAGCAGGCGCACCTTCTTCGCGCGCGCCATGGTGACCGCTTCCGGAGAGCCGGTCACGCCAGAGGCGAGTTGGCCTCCGATGAGTTGCGGCATCATCAGCGCGGACCCGTTGAAAGGAATGGCTTCGATCGCAACGCCTGCCTTTTTGCCGACGCTGCTGCCGATGAGATCCGGCATTCCGCCCATCAGCGGCACACCGTAGTTGCGCTTGCCTGGGTCGTCCTTCGCGAGCGCCATGAACTGCTGAAGCGTCGTGGCGGGGCTGGTGGCCGGCACGGAGAGCACCCACTGGAAGCGGGCGACGGTACCGAGGGCCGTGAAGTCCCGCAGGGCGTCATACCCGGCCGTCGGTGTGATCAACGGGACGATCACGACGGAGTGGTCGAGGGCAAGCAGGTACACGGAGCCGTCGGCCGGTGCGTTCTTGACGTAAGCGGTGCCAATCTGGCCGCTCGCGCCCGGGCGGTTTTCCACGACCACCGTGTGGCCCAGCTCCCTGGCGAGGCCGGGCGCGAGCAGGCGAGCGAGCGCGTCAGTGGCGCCGCCCGCCGCGAATGGTACGACGATGCGGACAGGGCCGTTGTATTCCGCGGCGTACGCGGCAGTCGATACGGTCGTGCTCAGGGCAAGCGCTACCAGCATGCGCATCAGGATGTGCATGAATGTCTCCGTGATGGTTGGGAAAGGCGCCTCTGTGAGCGCTCGATGGATGCAAGAGGGCGCGCCCGCCGCGGGGCGCGTGGCAACGTCAACGGAGGCCGAAGCGCTCCAGGGTTTCACCGAGCTTGAGCAGTTCGACCATCGTCTTGCCTTCCTTCAGTGCAACGCGCATGGCTTCTTCTTTTTCCTCGCGCGCGATGCTCTTGTCGATGACGCTCTCGACCTCATCGGGAGAGACCACCACCAAACCGTCACGGTCGCCCACGATGATGTCGCCGGCATGGATCTGGGTGCCGCCGAAGTGCAACGGTACGTTGACCTTGCCAGGCTGGTTCTTGCCGGTGCCCTTGATGGACAGCCCACGGCAGAACACGGGGAAACCCATCTCGATGATGGCGTTGCCATCGCGGACCGAGCCGTTCACGACAAGACCCGCAAGGCCAAGTTCGAGCGCGGCGAGGGTCAGAATGTCGCCCCAGGGACCTGCTTCGAGAAAGCCCTTGGCGTCGACGACGAGCACGTCACCGGGCTTCGTCTTGGTCAGGGCGTAGTGAATCATCAGGTTATCGCCGGGGCGGATATCCACGGTGACCGCCGGGCCGGCCATGCGGCGTGTCGGGTCCAGGGGCTTGAGCCCCGAATCGAGCGCGCCTTTCTGGCCCTGCGCTTCGTGGATGGTGGCGGTGCCCAATGCCTTGAGGCGGTCGATCTGTTGCGCGCTGGTGGACATGTCGTCTCCGTTCAAAGTGAATGCTGTGTGCTGGCGATGTGCGCATAGTACAAAATAAAAACAATCTGGTTCAAGGATAAGTTGTCTCGATGCGGGTAAACGTGGAAAAAGGCGCGGGTGAATGCGGTGGTAGCATCGGCTCGACGCGGTTTGTGTACATAAAAAGTACAGCATCGCCGTGCGCGCCACTTGCCGCGCAGCGCAGCGCGCCGCATTTGGTAGCATTGCGGCGCGGGCCGCTCGATGCGGTCCTGTGGGGAGTGACCCCGAGACTCGCGTCAGGAAAATCAGAAACGTGATGAAAAAAGGCAGCGAACAGACCTACGAAGTGCTGAAGAAGCGAATCGTGGCGGGGCACTACACGGCGGGCACGCAGCTCAAGGAGGAGCACATCGCCGAGGACATCGGCGTAAGCCGCACGCCAGTGCGCGCCGCCCTCAAGCGACTGATCGACGACGGCCTTGCCGTGCAGGAGGCCGGGCGCGGTGTGTTCGTCGCCGGGTTCACGCGCTGGGATATCGAGGACATGTTCCGTCTGCGCATTCGCCTCGAACCCTTTGCCGCACGGCTGGCGGCGGAGCGGGCCGATGCGTCCGCCGTCGCGCGCCTGAAGCAATGCAATCAGGAGATGGCCGGCGCGATCGAAGGGGCGCGCGATTCCGAGCGCGGCATCGAGGCGGTGCAGGCCGCGAACAGTCGATTCCACCGTTTGATTCTCGATGCCGCGGGGTCCCAGCGGCTGAAGACGATCCTCGAGACCATGATCGATATGCCGATCATCACACGCTCGTTCTTCCTCTACGAATACGACGACCTGCTACGCAGTCTGCAGCACCACCGCGATATCGCCATGGCGGTCGAGCTGCATGATGGCGACCTGGCCGAGCAGCTCATGTCCGTTCATCTGCTGGTGTCGAACCAGCGGTTCATGAGCCGGCGGCTGGACAGCTTCGAGTCCCGTACGGATGGCATACAAAAATAGAACAATTCGGGGTCTGCCACGCACGCCGCCCCGTGTGACGAGCGCGAAATCTTCCACGTTTACCCTGCAAATCTAGAATTGCCGTTGTTCTGACTGTATTTTTTTTGTACTCTTTGGCTTCATTAGCAAGGAGGCAGTCTTGAACATTGCAATCATCGGCCTGGGCGAAGTCGGCCGCTGCTACGTCAGCGCGCTCGCCACGATTCCGGGCACCACCTTCCAGTTCTGCGACACCCATTTGTCGCAGGCAGGCCGTGAGCTCGCCACGCGCTTCGACCTCGTTGTTCACGATCAGATTGGTCCCTGGCTTGCCGATGCGGACTGGGTGCTGTCGTGCGTGTTCGGCGCCGTGGCGCTCGATGTGGCAGGGGAGTGCTTCGGGCAGATGAAGCTCGGGGCGCGTTATGCCGATCTGACGACGGCCAGCCCCGCGGACAAGCGCGTGGCGGCCGTGCGCGCGAAGGCCCAGGGCATCGGTTATGCGGACGTCGCAGTCATGGGCGCGATCTCGCTGGCGTTGTCGAAGACGCCGCTGCTGTGCGCAGGCGATGCCGCGGACGACTTTGCGTCACTGATTCAGCGTTCGGGCGGCAATGCGCGCGTCGTCGAGGGCGGTGCTGCAGGCGATGCCATCTCGTTGAAGGTCCTGCGCAGCGTGTTCACCAAGGGGATGGAGGCGCTTGCGGTGGAACTGCTGATGGCGGCGGAGAAGCAGGGCGTGCGCGCAAAGCTGTATGGCGTGCTGAAGGACATCGACGACAGTCCGCTCGAAGATTTCATCAACATGCTCGTGCGCACACACACGATTCATGCGCGACGCCGTACGCACGAAGTGGTGGAAGCACAGAAGGAATTGCGCGGGGCGGGACTGACATCCCTCGTGCTGCCCGGCGTGGAGGCTCGCTTCGCCAGCACCGCCGCGTCGATCGAAGCCAGCCCGGTGGGAGAGAACCCGTCGCTTGAAGACGCGCTTCAATGGCTCCTCCGGCACGCTGCATAACGACAAAAAAGCATCACCACGATAAAGAATCTCGGAGACGGAACATGCGTACCCTCTATCTCGCCGCAACGGCAGCGATCCTTGCCACGACGTTCGCGGTGCCTCCCGCCCATGCCGCAGACAAGTACCCGAACAAGCCCGTGCGGATGCTGGTGGGCTTTCCGCCCGGCGGTTCAGCGGATATCAACGCCCGCATCGTCGCACAGGGACTGGCCTCTCAGCTTTCCGGATCGATCGTCCCCGACAACAAGCCCGGCGCCGGAGGCAATATCGCGGCCACGGAGGCCAAGCGCGCGGCGCCCGATGGTTACACGATCTTCTACAGTACCTCGGCCATCGTGCTCGCGCCGTCGCTGTACCAGAACGTCCAGTTCGACGCATTCACGGATTTCGTGCCGATCAGCCTGACCGCCAACATCCCGCTGGTCCTCGTTACGACGCCGAACCTGCCCGTGAACAACGTCAAGGAGCTCGTCGCCAACGCGAAAGCCAATCCCGGAAAATTGAACTACGCATCGTCCGGTGCGGGAGCCTTGCTCCATCTCGGCGGTGCGCTCTTCGCCAAGGAGATGGGCATCCAGGCAACGCACGTCGCCTACAAGGGCAGCGCGCCCGCCATTACGGACCTGATTGCAGGCGCGACGCAGTTCATGTTCCTGCCGCTCAACGAGGCCACGCCGCATATCAAGGCCGGCAAGCTGAAGGCGCTGGCGATCACGAGCAACAAGCGCACGCCTATCCTTCCGGACGTGCCCACCATCAAGGAAGCGACTGGCCTGGACGCTCTGGTGATGGGCGCATGGCAGGGCATTCTCGTACCGAAGGGCACGCCCGATGCCATCGTCGCGCAGCTCCGCGATGCCACCGCTCATGCGTTGCAGGACAAGTCGGTGCGTGCCAAGCTGCAGGACCAAGGCTCCGAAATCCTGGGCGGGACGCCGCAGCAATACACTGACTACATGAAGAGCGAATCGATCCGATGGGCTCGGGTGATCAAAGAATCCGGCGCGAAGATCGAATAACGTGGCAGCGCGCACTGCGTGGTGCCTAAGCCGGTGGCGGGATAAAGGGCATCCGCAGGGCAGGGGGGAGAGATCGTCTTCCGCACATCCCGATGGAGTTCGTGCGAAGTTGCAATACCGGGCGTGGCCGCGCGCAATAGTCTTGTGCTCGCGCCACGCACGCCGTGCGGCGCGCTCAACCCTCTCGGAGATCGCCTGCCATGAAGCTCTACTACCATCACCTGTCCGGCCATTCGCACCGCGTGCGCCTTCTCCTGTCGCTGCTGGGTGCGGCGTACGAGCCCATCGAAGTCGACCTCGCGGCCGGCGCGCACAAGTCCCCCGAATACCTGAGGCTGAACCGCTTCGGGCAGGTGCCGGTTCTCGTCGATGGCAGCGACGTCATCGCGGATTCGAATGCGATTCTCGTCTATCTTGCCAAGAAGCTCGGCAAGACGGACTGGCTGCCGGAGGCGCCGTTGCAGGCTGCCGCCGTGCATCGCTGGCTGTCCATTGCGGCAGGCGAAATCGCCTACGGTCCCGCCGCCGCGCGGCTGATCACCGTATTCGGTGCGCGCTATAACGCCGACGAAGTCATCGCGCGCTCGCACGCGATTCTCAAGCTGATCGAGGCGGAACTGGAAGGCAACACCTTTCTCGCGCTCGGCCATCCGACGATTGCCGACGTGGCGCTATATGGCTACATCGCGCGCGCGCCGGAAGGCAACGTCGATCTGTCTGCCTATCGAAACGTGAATGGCTGGCTGCAGCGGATCGAATCGCTGCCGGGATTCATCGCGTTCGACCGGACGCCCGTGGGGCTCACCGCCAACCAGTGAAGACAGAAGCCGACGGAGGCCTACGATGGCAATGGACAACGGTAGCGAGCCGGCTTCGCCCTGGCATGCGGGTGAGCTTTCGATGCAGCGCCAGCTCGGCGTCGCAGAACGGATGCGCGATGTCGGACGCCGCGTGATTCGCGACTATATGCCGGACCAGCACCGCGAGTTCTTCGCGGGACTGCCGTTTCTGGTGGTGGGCGCCGTGGATGCCGACGGTCTTCCCTGGGCCACCGTGATCGCCGGTCAGGCAGGTTTCATTCAGTCGCCGACGAGCACGTCGCTGCGCGTCGATGTCGTCACCGATCCGCGCGATCCCGCCAGCGTGGGGCTGGCTGACGGTGCCAGCATCGGCTTGCTCGGCGTGGAGTTCCATACGCGCCGCCGCAACCGCATGAACGGCGCGGTGGCCAACCGGACCGACACGGGATTCGACGTGACGGTGGCCCAGAGCTTTGGCAACTGCCCCCAGTACATCCAGCTGCGAGCGCCGGCGTTTGCGCGGGATCCGTCGACGCCATCGCCGGCGCCAGCGGAGCGGATGGCCGCGCTTGGCCCGCGCGAACGCTCGCTGATCGGCGCGGCGGATATGATGTTCGTCGCGTCGTACACAGATGGCGAGCATGGCGGCGAGCATGGCGGCCCGCGACAGGTGGATGTATCGAGCCGGGGCGGCAAGGCCGGCTTCGTGCGCGTGGACGAGAACGGCAGGCTCACCGTGCCGGATTTCGCGGGCAACCTGTTCTTCGCCACGCTCGGGAACTTCCTCGTCAACCCGCGCGCGGGCGTCACCTTTGTCGATTTCGAGACGGGCGACATGCTCCAGTTGAGCGGCACCGCTTCGGTCTCGCTCGACGACCCCGAGATCGGCGCCTTCCAGGGTGCCGAGCGGCTATGGCATTTCACGCCGCAGCACATCGTGTACCGGCCCGATGCCCTGCCGGTGCGCTGGACGTTCCTGGAGAACGGATGGTCGCCGAACTCTTTGATGACCGGGAGCTGGGACCAGGCCGCCGAGCGCCTGAAAGCCGCGGCGCTGGCCAACGCATGGCGGCCGTTTCGCGTCGTGGACATCGTGGACGAATCCTCCACGATCCGCTCGTTCCACCTCGAGCCAGATGATGCCGCCGGCATGATCCCGCACGCGGCGGGACAGCATCTGCCCATCCGCGTCACGCCGCCCGCCTGCGGCAAGCCCGTCATCCGCACCTACACGATCTCCGTGGCGCCGTCGGACGGCCGGTACCGGATCAGCGTAAAGCGGGAGGGCGTCGTCTCGACCTATCTCCACGACGCGCTGCGCGTGGGCAGCGTGATCGAGGCTCGCGCGCCTGCGGGACAATTCGTCGTCGATGCGGCCGAGCGCCGGCCGGCCGTATTTCTCGCCGCTGGCGTCGGCGTCACGCCGCTGCTCGCCATGCTGCGGCACGTGGTGTACGAAGGACTACGCAAGCGCAGGGTCCGCGAGGCGTGGATGTTCCACGCCGCGCGGTCGCTCGGCGAGCGCGCGTTCACCGAGGAACTGCGTGGCCTTGTCGATGCGTCCGGAGGCAAGGTGCGATGCGTGCGTGTGCTGTCGGAGGTGGAAGACGCCGTGGAAGGCAAGGACTACGACATCGCCGGGCGCATCGATGTTGCGGTGCTGCGCCGTACGCTGCCGTTCGACGACTACGACTTCTATTTGTGCGGCCCCCCTGGTTTCATGCAGGCCACCTACGATGGATTGCGCGATCTCAATGTGGCCGACGCACGGATCCATGCCGAAGCATTTGGGCCGTCCGGCCTGACCCGGCGACCGGACGCCAGCGCTGGCCCGATTGCCGCGGGACCGGTCAGAAGCGCCGCGCAAACGTCCACGCCGGTCGCGTTCGTCCGCTCCGGCAAGGAGGCACGCTGGAGCCCCGGCGGCGGCTCCCTGCTGGATCTCGCGGAGTCGCGCGGGCTCAGTCCCGAATTCAGTTGCCGTGGGGGCACCTGCGGCACCTGCCGTACGAAAATCGTCGAAGGCGCCGTGGCCTATGCGGTCGCCCCTGGCTATCGCACGGAGGAGGACGAAGCGCTCATCTGCTGCGCCGTGCCCGCCGACCCGTCTTCCGGCGGCGGCGCACGCCTGCTGCTCGATCTCTGAACGATAGCGGCAGTCTGCGCTGAGGTAAGCTAATGCCCACGCCATCACAGCGGGAACTGAGGAACATGGGCATTCGCGAGATCGAGATCTTCCGTGCGGTCATGACGTCGGGCAGCATGAGCAAGGCGGCAGTGTTGCTGGGCGTTTCCCAGCCTGCCGTGAGCCAGGCAATCCGCAAGCTCGAGACCGCTGCCGCCGTCAGCCTGTTCGCGCGGACGCGCGGGCGGCTCGAACCCACCTCCGCCGCCAGCGCGCTCATGAGCGACGTGGATCGGTTCTTCGCCGGATATGAATACATCGAACATCGCATACGCAGCCTGCGCTCGTACGGGCTCGGACGCCTGACCGTCGCCATCAATCCGGCGTTCGGGCTCGGCTTCATCTCGCGCGCGATCGCCGCCTTCGAAGCCGAAAAGCGCGGGGTGCAGATATCGCTCCAGGTGATGAACACGCATGAGGTCCACGAGACGGTGTCGGCCGGCAAGGTCGAGTTCGGCCTGATGGCGGCCGGCCTGTCCATGGCGGGGCTCGAACACTCACCATTCGCGCACTTGCGCGCGGTAGTCGTGATGCGCGACGGCCATCCGCTCGCGCGCCGGCGCACGGTGACACCCCGAGACCTGGAACGGCAACCGTTCATCGCGCTCAATTCGGCGGACCCGACGCGCATCTCGCTGGAGAACCAGTTCGGCGAGAGCGGCGTCTTTCTCAAGCCGTTGGTCGAGACACCCAATTCGCACACGGTTTGCGAACTCGCACTGGCCGGTGTGGGCGTCGGCGTATCCCATCCGCTCGTTGCCGCCGACTACATGCAGAGAGGACTGACCATCCGGCCGCTCTCCGTCGACGTGGTGCTGAATAGCGTCATCGCCTTTCGCGCGGGAGCGCCGCTGTCCGAACACGCCAAGGGCGTCATTCGCCAGATGCGCGTGCAACTCGCGCAGGAGTCTTCCGCGCTTGCCGCGAAGATGGCCGCCTGAGGTTGCCTGAGGTTGCCACGTCCTATAAGCGCAGCTTATCGACCACCCCGTCGGGCGATATTGCGTTGCGGCGAAGCGCTTACGAAAATGGTTGGGCGCATCACCTATAAGCCCTGCCTATGGACGCCGATATCCCACCTTTGCCCATTACCGACGCCGAAGCCGAGTGGCGGGGGAATACGCGTGTGTTGCCCGGGTCGGGCGTATTTTCCTGCGCATGGGGGCGGTGGAGCGACCGTCGCCGCGAACCGCGCATGCTTACATCGCCGGTATTGGAGCGCTACTACACCATCGAGGTCTTGTTATCCGACACGATGGTGGACTGCTATATGGGAGGGAGCGGCGCCTTCACGCGCGGCGGGCATTTCGGCGCCGCGCAGGTGACGCCGCCGGGCGAGCGGTTACGGTGCCGCGTCGAGCGACCGATGGAGTCGGTGATTCTGTATGTCCCCACCGCCATGATGCGTGACACGCTGCATCGCTGCGGGCAGGACGTACCGGATGGCTTCGCGCTCGAAGACCCTTGTTTTCGCGCGGATCCGATCCTGGGGCGCTTCGTCGGCGCGCTGGCCGAAGCGGCGAGCCTGCAGGATCCCTCGACCGCGCTGTTCATCGACCATGCATGCCGGACCGTCGTGGCGTATCTTGTCCGCGCGCAACTGCAATCGACGCGCACGCCAGACAGGTCCCTGGGGTTGCAGGCATGGCGCCTGCGCAAGGCCCTCGACTTTATCAGCGCCAACGCCACCGAGGCGATTTCGCTGCAGGCCATGGCGGACCACGTGGGGCTCAGCCGGATGCACTTCGCCGCGCAATTCCTGTTGGCGACGGGCATGACGCCCCATACCTACCTGACGGAAGCCCGGCTCGAAATTGCAAAGCGGCTGCTATCGGAAGGCCAGCTCGCGCTGGCGGCCATCGCGGTCGATACCGGCTTCCACTCGCAAGCGCATTTCACCAACGTGTTCCGCAAGGCCACGGGCACGACGCCGGGCCGATGGCGGGCGCGAGCGATGGATGCGGCCTTCGGCAGGACTCGCTGACGCGCGCCGTGCCCGGCGATCGCGCGTATAAAGAATCGTAATGTCGCCATGACATCCCCATAATTTACTAATCGCTGCGCGAACCCTAGAGTCGTGTCATACCAACGACATGCATGGGAAGGCGCCAATGGGGTACACAGCGATAGAGAAGATCATGGGCCGCGTAAGCCGCGATCCCATGCACCGCGACGGCGTCGAGGCCGACGCCTTGTTGTTTCCGGATCCTGACATGGTCATGATCCATGACGGACTGCTGCGTGAAGCGAAGCAGACGCTGGACGCCATCGGTATCGACCGGATTCATGCCCCCGAGAAGACCATGGTTGTCAGCGACCATGACGTCCTCTACGGCAGCGCGCGGGCTGCCGAGCGCGGGGCGTACAACCGCAAGGCGGTCAAGCGCTGGAAGATTCAGAACTTCTACGATGCCGGCCGAGGCGGGCACGGCCATATCTTCCCGATGGAAGAGGGGCTCGTTCTGCCAGGCATGTTCTACTTCGACAACGACACCCACGCGACGAATGCCGGCGCGGTCGGCGCGGTGGGCCTGCGTGTCGGTAACGAGATCGCGCGGGTACTTGCCACGGGGACGACCTGGATCACGGTGCCGCGCAGTGTCCGCCTGGAACTGCGGGGGCGCCTGTCGCCGGGCGTGTACGCACGCGATGTCGGCTTCTATCTCGCTCGCGAGATCAAGGCCGGGCGGATTCCGTTCGATCTCGACTACCGTGTGCTCGAGCTGGCCGGCGATCTCGATCAGTTTGGCCTCGGTGCGCGCGTCGCGCTCTGCAGCACACCGACCGAGATGCGCGCCGCGGGCGTCTTCGTGCCGCCCTCCGACGAGATCCTGCGCTACTGCGGGACGCACGCAAAGCGGCCATTCGAGCCGGTCTTTCCCGACGCGGACGCCCGGTACGAGGCGCAGGCGGCCATCGACCTCTCGAAGGTGGGTCCGCAGGTCGTGCCGCCCGGAGACGTGACGAACGCCGCCGATGTCGCGGCCTCGGTGGGCACGCCCGTGGACCACGCCTTTATCGGCTCGTGTGGATCCGGTATGTACGACGACATGATCATCGCCGCCAGCATACTCAAGGGCCGCAAGCTGGCCGACGGCGTGCGCCTGTTCGTCGTGCCGGGTTCGGAACGTTCGACCACGCGCCTCGTCGCGGACGGGCTCATGCAGGTGTTCCTCGATGCTGGCGCGATCGTGTTGCCCGCGGGATGCGGTCCCTGCAACGACGCCGTGGTAGGTCCGCTCGCCTCGGGAGAGGTCTCGATTTCCACCGCGACCAACAGCAACAAGGGCCGCTTCGGGCCGCGAGATGCCAGCCTCTATCTCGGCAGTCCGGCAACGGTCGCGGCGTCGGCACTGGCCGGACGAATCTCGGACCCACGCACCGCCACCGCGGATGCCGCCTTGCTCGAGCGACTGGAGACCAGCTATGTCTAAGTTCGAATGGGTACTGCGTGGCCGTTGCCACAAGTTTGGCGACGATGTGCCGCACGCTGGCGGCATCGTCCCCGCGCACTTCGTTACCGCGCGCGAAACCGATCCCGAAGTCCTGAAACCGCACCTGTTCGAAGAGATCCGCAGCGGATTCTCCACGCGATGCCGTCCCGGCGATATCGTGGTGGCGGGCAAACGCTTCGGCATGGGGCCGAAAGTGCCCGGCTACATCGCGATGCGTGCACTGGGGCTCGGACTGGTATGCGAATCCATGCCCGTGCAAGCCTATCGCGCGGCACTGGGAGAAGGTCTTCCGGTGCTCGCACCCAATCCGGGCATCCTCGATCTCTGTGAGGATGGGGACCTGCTGGAAGTCGATTTCGCCACGGGCCTGTTCGTCAATCAGACGCGCGGTACGAGCTTCGGCCTCGCACCGATGCCGGCAATCCTGCGCGATCTCGTCGCGCGGGGCGGCACCGCGGGTTGGCTCTCCCACTGGTGGCAACACGAGGGCGATCCGGCTTCTGCCTGACGCGCCGCACGTGTCGCGTCCCCATCTATCTTTCACGTCTTCCGGGAGTCCCCGTGTCGCTTACTGCAAGACCTCGCCATTGGCTGATGGCCGCCGCCGCGGCCCTCGTCGCCACCTGTGCCTCCGCGCAGGATCCCGCGCCGGCTTACCCCGCGCCGGGCCAGACCATTCGCGTCATCGTCCCGGCCTCGGCCGGCGGTACCACCGATATCCTCGCGCGTGTCCTGGCGCGGCACCTCCAGGAAGCATGGAAGGTGCCGGTGATCGTCGAGAACAAGGCCGGTGCGGGCGGTATCGTCGGGGCCTCCGCATTGCTGGCCGCGAAGCCCGACGGCCAGACCGTCATGATGGTGCCCAGCGCCTTCGGCGTGCATGCCGCGCTGGACCGGGCGCTGGCGTACGACCCCCTGCGGGACATCGCCGGCGTCGGGCTGATCGGCCGCTCTCCGGCTTTCCTCGTGGTATCGCCCCAACAGAAGCTGGCCAATGTCGCGCAGCTGATCGCGCGTGCGAAGGCAGCGCCCCAGGGCGTGAACTACGGCTCCGCGGGCGTGGGCAGCACGGCGCATCTGCATGGCGCGATGCTCGCCCGCGTCGGCGGATTCTCGGCGACGCACGTGCCGTACCGCGGTACCCCCGAGGCCATCAACGACGTGATTGGCGGCAGGCTTCTCTATGCCTTCGCGCCGGCACCGAATGTCATCAGCCTCGCCAAGGCCGGCCAGATCGCGATTCTCGGCAGCAGTTCGCCGGAAGGCGCGAGGTTTATCCCGGGTACGCCGACGCTGCCGCAGGCGAGCACGCCGGGTTACGACGGCGCCGACTGGTTTGGGACCGTGGTGTCGTCAAAGGTCCCGAAGGCGGTCCGCGAGAAGTTCGGCAAGGAACTGGCGCGCATCCTCGAGCTTCCCGACGTGCGGGAGGTATTCGCGGGCGTGGGTGCCGAAGCCGTGTCGAGCACGCCCGATCAGATGGACGCCATGCTCAAGAGCTACGTCGGCAACGTCCGCAAGCTGGCCGGCGAGATGCACATCACGCTGGAGTGATGCGGTCCCACCGGGCATTGACATTCATTCGAACCCATATCTTCAAGGAGGAAGGCCTATGAACACGATGGCAAATCAACCCGCCGCAACGGCTTCGCATCGAAAGCCGGATGTGCAGTGGACAGGTGGGGAGGAGCATTGGACCACCCGCGACGGCGGCGTCGATCTCTTCATGTGGCGCAAGCCGCCGACGGGCAACCAGAAGGCGGCGGGCACGATCCTGTTCGTGCATGGATCGTCCATGGCCGGACAGCCCACTTTCGACCTGCATGTGCCGGGGCGACCCGACTCGTCGGTCATGGACTGGTTCGCGGCGCAGGGTTTCGACACGTGGTGCGTCGATAGCGAAGGCTATGGCCGATCCAGCAAGCATCGCGACATCAACTTCGACATCGCGAATGGCGCGGCCGACCTGGCCGCGGCCACGACGTTCATCACCGCGCATACGGGGGCGGAGCGATTCCTGGTCTATGGCATTTCGTCCGGTGCGCTGAAGGCGGCGCTGTTCGCGCAGCAGCATCCCGAGCGCGTCGAGCGGCTCGCACTGGATGCGTTCGTGTGGACCGGAGAGGGCAGTCCCACGCTCGAGGCGCGGCGCAAGCGGCTCGACGAGTGGCTGAGCAAGAATCGGCGCCCCATCGACAATGCGTTCGTGCACAGCATTTTCAATCGCGATCACCCAGGCACCGCGGACGATGCGACCGTCAACGCGTTCGCCGATGCCATCCTGACGCTGGACGACTCGGTGCCCACGGGAACCTACGTGGACATGTGTTCGAAGCTGCCGATCGTGGATCCCGCAAAGATGCCGATGCCGACCATCGTGATGCGCGGCGAATACGACGGCATCGCGAGCGAGGAGGATCTCCTCGAATTCTTCCAGCTCCTGCCCAATCGCGACAAACAGTTCGCGGTCATGGCGGGCATTGCCCACGCCAGCTTCCAGCAGAAGAACTACAAGATGGTCTATCACATCCTCCGTTCGTTCTTCACGCAACCGGCGCCGGTCTATCGAACGACTCACTCAACCTCTGGGAAGTAATATGCGTATCGGTGTAATCCTCAAAGATGGCGCCCGTCGTGTCGGCGTCGTGTCCGGCGATGGAAAGTCCATTCGCCCGTTCATGCTCGCCGCCGATCAGGCCCGGCGTGGCGCGCTGGCCGTGATCGAGTATTCGATTGCGAACGGTGGCGAACTCCCTCCGCTCGAACCACACAGTTTCGATCTGCGTGAGGCGAAGCTGGAGGCACCGTTGCCGGTTCCGCGCCGCAACCTCTGGTGCGTGGGACGCAACTATCGCGCCCATGCCAGGGAGCTGGAGACGACGGTGTTCAAGGACAACGCGCCGGACCCGGCGGCGTGGCCCATCTTCTTCACCAAGGCGCCGGAGACGGTCATCGGGCCGAACGATACGGTGAAGTTGCCCGGCCCATTGTCGGCGCAGATCGACTATGAGGCCGAACTGACGATCGTGATCGGCAAGGGCGGCAAGAACATCTCGCGTGAAGAGGCCATGGGCCACGTCTATGGCTACACGATCGTCAACGACGTGACGGCGCGCGATGTGCAGATGCGCCATCAGCAGTGGGACCTCGGCAAGTCGTTCGACACGTTCTGTCCGATGGGCCCGTGGATCGTGACCGCCGACGAGCTCGATGGCACGAACACGCGCGTGCGCTGCTGGGTCACCACGGCGTCGGGCGAGCGCGAACTGCGTCAGGACGCCGTGACCACGGATCTGATCTTCGACATCCCCACGCTGATCGAGACCTGCTCGCGAGGCATCACGCTGTATCCCGGCGACGTCATTGCCACGGGCTCTCCGGCCGGGGTGGGCATGGGGATGACGCCGCCGCGCTACCTCCAGGAAGGGGACAGTGTGCGGATCGAGGTAGATGGCCTGGGCGTGATCGAAAACCGGTTCGCCTAGACCGAACGGCGCGAGATGGGCGTCCTGGCGGCGGACATCTCGCGTGTGGCGGCCTTGCCGAACAGGTCCACGAAGGCCCTTGCCGGTTCGGTTAGCGGCGAACCGCGGCGTTTGAGCACCTGAAGGGAGCGCGTGATCTGCGGACCGATCAATGTCCGCACGACCGCGTTCATCGACAGCGCGAGTCCCTGGACGGTGGAGGAGACGATGGCGACCCCAAGTCCTTCACCGGCCAGGACGACGGAAGTCATGTGATTGCCTGTCTCGAAGGCAGGCTGCAACGGCTCCTGCATGCTCGCGAACGCATCCTCCGCGAGCATCCGGGCGACACTGCCAGGCGTATTGACGATGATGGGCAGACCGACGAGATCGGACCAGCGAACGCGCGGAAGCTGCGACAACGGATGATCGGGGGTGTGGGCGACGCAGAGCTGGTCACGGCCGAGCGGGAGGCTTTCCAGTTCCCCGTTGTCGGCGGGTTGGAACGTCATCGCAAAGTCGGCGCCTCGCGTGTAGACGTGGTGAACCAGTTCGTCGCCGACGCACTCGCGAAAGCTGACGTTCACCGTGGGGTGAGACGCCTGGAACTGTGACAGCACTCCCGGAAGCACCGTCGACGCAAGGAGGGGTGGCAGCGCGACGGTGATCCGACGGACCGCTTGCTCGGCAAGCTGCTGGCTGTTGTTCAGGATCGTCTGGGCGTCCTGCAGCATTCGCTCCGCGATGGGAAGGAGGCCTCTTCCGGAGGCTGTGAGCGTGACGCCGCGCGCGTTCCGTTCGAACAGCTGGACCGAAAGCCGGGTCTCGAGCTTGCGTATCAGAATGCTGAGGCCGGCCTGGCTCAGATGCATTTGATCGGCCGCGCGCGAGAAGCCGCCGAGCCGTGCCACGCGCGCGAACGCATCCAGCTGGTGAAGGTTGAGGTGCATGGGTCGGGCCTCAGCGCGCAAAGGTAGCCGCATAGCGGCGAAATTCGCCGGACAACGTCATGGAATGGTTCACGAGCCCTCGTATGTAGGGCAGACGTGCCTGCTCGTACTGCTTCAGCAGCACGTCCATGGGCATCGAGGGCGCGACCCCCGCCAGCAATCCGGCAAGGTATGCCGCATCTTCGACGCCCGTGGCGTAACCGCTTCCGGTCATGGGAGAGAGCACGTGCGCGGCATCGCCGATGATCGCCAATGGCCCCGATGCCAGCCGGTCGGGACGGTACTCGGCGATCGGTGCGCCGCGCATGGTGCCGGCCGCGCGCACCCCCGCGGTCACGGCGTCGACCCACGGGTCGGGCCAGACCCGCGGAGCGAGCCGGGCGAGTTCGTCTCTGACATCGTCACCGATGGCGTCGGCGCCGAGCGTTCCGACCACATACCCGTCTTCGGTCAGACAATGCGTGCGCCGGAGGAGCGCTTCCCGGCCGGCATCGAACCAGGCGAATGTCACCTGCCGTTGGCCAGGATCGAGCGATCCGTCACGTCCGGGAAGCACCGCGGCGACGAGGCGGTACCCTTGCGAGAATTCGATCCATAGGCCGCCATTGGAAGGCCAGTCCACCGGCGATGGCAGCATCTTCTCTTCGATCAGTCCTCGCCAGACGATATAGCCCGCGTAACGCGCATGCGGCAGCTCGGGCGCGATCGCACGGCGGACCGTGCTGCGGTAGCCATCGGCACCGATGACCGCATCGGCGGACAAGGTGGAGCCGTCGGCGAGCACTACCGTTGCCTTGTCATGCCCGGACTCGACCGTGCTAACGGTCATGTTTTCCATCAGCGTAATGCCCGGGGCCTCGCCGGCACGATCGCGAAGCCAATCGTACAAGGCTGGCCAGGCCGTCAGATGCCGGTCACGATAGGCGCGCACAACGGGCAGTTGCGGCGCCGAACGCGGATCGCAGCCGACGGCTGCCGCAATGGATGCGAGGTTCACGCTCAGATTGTCGCCACCATGCACTCTTCGCTCGGCGCGCTCCAGCACGCGAACGGGTACGCCATGCTTTGCGCAGGCGAGGGCGAATGTCAGCCCCGCGAGGGAAGCGCCGACGACGATGATGTCTCGATGGGAAGATGCCATGCTCCGCGCCATTGCCGGCCAGTCTTTGATTGGATGATCTGTCGATTGACGCAAAACTATGCGAGAGTTGGCGGGCGGTCAAGCGATTTATATAATGATCTACACAGAAATGAGGGCGCCGATGAACGTGACCGTCGATAGGGGATAGAATGCGGGCCTCTCTCAACGAGGCCCGACTCATGTCCATGGAAATCCTGTCGCGCGCGGCGGCCCTGCATGGCGCCGCCGTGGCGAGCATGAAGGATGCCGTTCCCACCGACCATCCGCGCACCATTGCCGCGTATCAGTGCGCGCTGATGTCCGTCGAGCATGCGACGGGCGCCGTGGCGCTGCTCACGATCGGCATGCCGAACGCGGCGCTGGCGCTGTTCCGGCCGCAGTTCGAGAGCCTGATGCGCTGTGTCTGGCTGCTGGAGGCCGCGGACGAGCGGTGGGTGCGCCAGTATCACGCCACCGGGGATGCCGCCGGGAACACCGACCAGGAGGCGCCCGGCCTGACCGTCATGATCGATGCGCTGCTTGCGCTCGACGACCCGCGCAGCAAGGACATCGTCGATCACCTCGGCGAGTACCGGTCGCGGGCATTGCGCGCCGCGAACGGGCTCACGCGCGGCGGCATACGCCCGATGTCGCGATCCGGCAACGCGGCCGCGGACGCGGAGGTCGAGGATATCGTGCGCTGTGCCAATGGCCTCGTCTGCCATGCCGCGCAGATGGCCGCGCTGATCTCGACCGATCCGCAGGCGAGCCTTCCCGCCGTGCAGGCGTTGCGTGCCGAATTCCGGGACTGTCTGCCCGGTTGACCGCCCGCCCGCGCATGCGTCCTATGGTATGGTTGTCGTTTCGAGGACTTGCACCGGTGATGCCTATGCGTCACCGATAAGTGGGCGGGGAGTGATCCAGCGTGAGTGATCCGAAGCAAGATTCGGCGAAGCAAAAAGCGCGAGGCACGCTGCAGGCGGAAAAGGTTGCGACCAGCCGGGCGTTGCGGCTGAGCGTGCCGCAGGAAGCGCGGCCCGCGCCCGTCAACCGGAAAGACTGGCTGCGCCAGCGGAAAGAGCAGTTGCAGGCGGCCAGGCTGGCCGCGCGGCAGCGGCGCGATCTGCTCAAGGCGGAGATCCTGTCCGTGGCGCAGGATATCGCGCGCGAAGAGCGCGCGGCGGCCCGGCTCGAAGCCGAACGCCAGAAAGCCGAACAGAAGTCCGATCAGACCCATGCGCGCGAGGACGCCCGCGCGGCCGCCAAGTTCGAGCGCGGCCAGTCGGCACGCAAGACATCCACGACATCCACGCAGTCCGGGCGCAAGACCCTGTCCAACGAGAAGCGCAAGCTCGTCTCGTTCGCGGATTTCGTGCGCCTGCGCCGCTGAGCCGCGGCCGCCGCCCAAAGCATTCAACTCGCCTCCCAAAACTCTTAATTCGCTTTCCGCGCGGGGCGCGCTACGCTGCCCATGACAACCGTTGCGGTTGCCAATGGGAGTCATGCGTTGCCCGATCTGGCCGATATCGTCATGCCGTCACCGCCTTCCTGGTTTCCGGGGACGGTGGGGTGGCTCGTGCTGGCCGTCGTCGTATTCGCGCTGGCCTCCTGGCTGGCGTGGCGCGGATGGCGGCACTGGCGCGCGAACCGGTATCGGCGTGAAGCGCTCGCGGAACTGGCGCGGTTGCGGGCCGACCTGCACGAGGAAGGGGCGGCTCGCGCGCGCGCGTTGATGGCGCTGTCGGTATTGCTCAAGCGCTGCGCGCTGGCCGCATGGCCGCGCGTCGAGGTGGCGGGTCTGGCCGGCGAGGCATGGCATGCGTTTTTGCGCGCGCATGCGGGCAAGGCCGCCGATGCGATGGCGCCATTGCAGGCGCTGATCGACGCCGAGTACCGTGACGCATCGGTGCTTGCGGCGTGGCCGGCCGCGCGCGCCGATGAGGTGGCGATGGCCTGCCGGCGATGGATTGCCGGGCATCGGGTGCCGTCCGCATGATCGCGCTCGCTTATCCGTGGATGCTTGTTGCACTGGTGCTGCCGTTGCTCGTGTGGTGGCTGCTGCCGCCGTATCGGGAATCGAGCGCGTCAGTGCGGCTGCCTTATTTTGGGGAGGTAGCCAGTGCGGCGGGATTGCAGCCCGCGACGGGCGCGCATGTGCCGCATCGCAATGTCGCGCAGCGCGTGCTGGCGCCGGTGGCGTGGGGGCTGATCGTGGTGGCGCTGGCGCGGCCGCAGTATCTGGAGCCGCCGGTCTACAAGACCGAACCCGTGCGCGATCTGCTGCTGGCGCTGGATCTGTCGCAGTCGATGGATACGCGCGACTTCCGGAACCCGGCCGGGGCGATGGAAGCGCGCGTGCAGGCCGTGCGGGAGGTGGTGGGCGAGTTCGTGTCGCATCGGCCGGGGGATCGCATCGGGCTGATCGTGTTTGGGGATGCGCCGTATCCGCTGGCGCCGTTCACGCTCGACCATGCGCTCGCGCGCACGCTGATTGGGGACATGGTGCCGGGCATGGCGGGCGCGAGCACGTCGATGGGCGATGCGATCGGGCTTGGCATCAAGATGTTCGAGCACAGTCATGCCACGGAGAAGGTGCTGATTCTGCTGACGGACGGCAACGATACCGCGAGCAGGATGCCGCCTCTGCAGGCGGCCGAGATTGCGAGGGCGCGGGGTGTCGTCGTGCACACCGTGGGCATCGGCGACCCGGCGGCGACGGGCGAGCAGAAGGTCGATCTGGAGACGCTGCAGCGCATTGCCGCGGCAACCGGGGGCCGATATTTCTTCGGCGCCGACCAGAATGCGCTGGCGGCGATCTATGGCACGCTCGATCGCGTGACGCCGCACAAGGTGCGAACGCTGAGCTGGCGGCCCCGACGTGAGCTGTTCATGTGGCCGCTTGGGGCGGCGGTGTTGTTGCTGGTGGCGTATCAGCTGTCGATGGCCAGCTACGCGCGCTGGATCGCCCGCACGTCAGCGCCTGCCGCGGGCAAGGGGGCGGTATGACCGAGGCGCCCATCGCGCTCGCACCAGCCCGCCGCCCGCGACCGCGCCGGCTGCCGGCCGCCTACGCCACGCGCTGGCTGTCGGCGGCCCACGCCGTGCGCCGGACCGCGCGCCGGCTAGCGCAAGCCGACCTCTCGCGAGCCCAGTTCTCGCGGCTGCGCTGGCCGTCGGCCGACAACGTCGCGCGCTGGATCGCCCGCACGTCAGCGCCTGCCGCGGGCAAGGGGGCGGTATGACCGACGCCATCGGTGCCCTCGCGCAGTTTCACTTTCTGCGGCCCTCGTGGCTCCTGCTCGCGCTCGTCGCAGCATGGCTCCCCTGGGCCGTGCGTCGGCACGGCGACGTGCGTCGCCGCTGGCGCGGCACCATCGCCCCGCATCTGCTCGACGCGCTCGTCGTCGGCGAGCGCGGGCGGCTTGCCGTGCGCCCCGTGCATCTGGTCACGCTGCTGCTCGCGATCGCCGCCATCGCCCTGGCGGGGCCGACATGGCAGCGCGAACGGCCGCCGTTTCTTGCCGACAAGGCCCCGCTCGCCATCGCGGTCGACCTCGCCCCCACGATGAACGCCATCGACGTCACGCCCACGCGGCTCGAGCGCGCCAAGCTCAAGATCCGCGCGCTGCTCGCCCATCGCGACGGTGGCCGCACCGCGCTGTACGCCTACGCCGGTTCCACACACCTCGTGTTGCCCCTGACCGACGACGCCGCGCTGCTGCAAACCTTTGCCGACGCGTTGCAGACACGCATCATGCCCGTGCCGGGCAAGCACACCGCCCAGGCCGTGCGGATGATCGCGACAGCCATGGCACGCGAGCCGATACCGGGCACCATCCTGCTGCTGACCGATGGCCTCGAACCCGGCGCGGCCGACGCGCTGCGCCAGCGCGACAAACGCACACAGGTCGTGGCACTGGTCATCGGCACCCAGGACGGCGGTCCGCTGAAAGAGGGCGACGGCACCGCGCCCGGTCTCGACCCGGCAACGTTGCGTGCCCTGCGCGACGCCGATATTCCCGTGACGACGATCACACCCGACAGCGACGACGACGTGGCATGGGTCCAGCGCCATATCCAGTCGCATATGGCACAGACCAGTGCCGAAGACACGCTGCGCTGGCACGACGCGGGATGGCCCCTGACGGTACCGATCGCGTTGCTCGCATTGCTATGGTTCCGCAAGGGCTGGACCATCCGCTGGATCGCCGGCGCGCTGCTGACCGTCGCCATCAGTGCCCCGCACGATCCGCTGCTTGCGCAAGCGGACACCGCCATACGGCCGTGGCGCTTCGCGGACCTGTGGCTCACGCACGACCAGCAGGGGCGCCGCGCATTCGAACAGGGCGATTTCACGCGGGCGGCCACGCTGTTCGAAGATCCGATGTGGCGTGGCGTCGCCTACTATCGCGCCGGAAAATTCGCCGAAGCCGCGCGCGCGTTCGAGAGGGTGTCCACCCCCGAAGCGCAGTTCGATCTCGGCAATGCCCTCGCGCAGCAGCAGAAATATCGCGAAGCCATGGCGCGATACCGGTATGCCCTGCAGCAGCGTCCGGGCTGGCCGCCGGCGCAGCAGAACCTCGCGCGGATGGAGGCCCTGCTGAAGCAGCAGGAGCAGAAGCAACAGGGCGAGGAAGAACCGCCGGACCTGAAGCCGGACAAGATCGAGATCGATCGCGGCAAGCCCCCGCCGCCGCCGGGCGGCGACAAGATGCAGCAGGGCCTCGTCCAGCAAAACGCGGACATGTGGATGCGCGCGATCCAGACGTCGCCCACCGAACTGCTTGCACGCAAGTTCGCCCTGCAGCAGGGCAAGCCATGACGCGGCGCTGGCTGGCGGGGCTCGCATGGGCATGCCTGACCGTCGCGGCCCATGCGGCGGACGACGCGAAGGTGGACGCGAAGGTGGATGCAAAGGTCGAGGTGAAGATCGTCGGCAGCCAGCCGGCCGTGGTCGGTCAGTCGCTGCAGGTGGAGGTCACCATCCTCGCGCCGAACTTCTTTCTGTCCGCGCCCACATTTCCCACGCTGCGCGTCCCCGGCGCCGTCATCACGATGCCCGACGAGCGCGCCATCAATTCGACCGAGATGATCGACGGCACCAGCTACGCCGGCATCCGCAAGACCTACGTGCTGACGCCGCAGACGCCCGGCGATATCGCGCTGACATCCCCGGACATCGCCTTTACCTTCGCGGGCGAAGACGGCAAGCCGCGCAATGCGCGCGTGACATTGCCGCCGACGACGTTGCATGTCGGCGGCCAGCGGGCCGCGGCCGCGCAGACGAGGCCCAATGCCGCGACGCTGCCCGCGGTGCCCATCGAGATCGCACAGCAGTTCGATCACGCCATCGACGGCAAGGCGGGGCATCTCAAGGCCGGTGACGCACTGGTGCGCACGATCACGATCTTCGCCCCCGGCACACCCGCGATGATGATCGCGCCGCCGACGATGGACCCCGTGCGCGGCGCAAAGCAGTACCGTGCCGATCCGCAACTCGCCGATGGCGCCACGCGCGCGGGCACGACAGGCGGCCGTCGCATCGAGACGGTGACCTATGTGTTCGAGGCCAGCGGCAAATACCGGCTGCCGGCCGTGTCTGTGGCGTGGTACGACGCGGCAAGCGGCAAGGCGATGCAATCGTCTGCCCCGGCGGTAACGATCGACGTCGGCCGCGCGGGCCCCGGCGTGGGGCCGAGCCCTCCGGGGGCAACGCTCGCGCGGCTGTCGCGCTGGATCGACCGGCTGGACCCGCGCGTAATGGCCGGCGCGGCGGCCGTCGTGGCGTGCCTGGGCGTGTTTGCCTACGCATATGTCCGCTGGCGCCGGCGCGACCCCGCACGCTGGCATGCCATGCGCCGCCAGATTGCCGCCTATCGCGCCGCATCCCGCGCGCGCGGACGCCTGCCGCCGCTCAATCCCTAGCGCGCACAAATTCATTCAGATCAGCTACGGAAAGATTGCATTCCGTTCGGGGCGGGTCGCTGCACATACTGGGTGGGATTGCCCGCGTATGGAGCAAGGAGTGCCAATGGGAGAACGACAACCCGGCCGAACGGCGGCCATCGCGCCCGCAGCGTGGGGACGCCGCATCGTGGGGCCCGCGCTTGTGCTCGGCATGGCGGCGGCCGGCGCGGGCGCGGCGTGGTGGTTCGACGCCGTGCCGCACGCCTCGGCAGGGGCCGCATCCACACGTGCCATCGCGCCCGGCGATGGTGTAACCGGTCCGCGCGGCATGGTGCACGTACCCGGAGGCGACTTCCTGATGGGCAGCGACCACAAGATGAGCCAGGCCAACGAGCGCCCCGCGCACAAGGTGCATGTCGATGGCTTCTGGATGGACCAGCACCACGTCACCAATGCCGAATTTCGCAGGTTCGTGGCAGCCACGCAGTACGTGACCACAGCGGAGCGCGTACCCGACTGGGAAACGATGAAAGTGCAGCTGCCACCGGGTACGCCGCGTCCGCCCGACAGCGCGATGGTGGCGGGCGCCCTCGTCTTCGTCGGCACGAACGGCCCCGTGCCGCTGCGCGAGTCCTCGCGCTGGTGGCGCTTCGTTCCCGGCGCCGACTGGCGGCACCCGGCGGGCCCGGGCAGCTCCATCGAGGGCAAGGACGATCATCCCGTGGTGCAGGTCTCGTACGAGGACGCGCAGGCCTACGCCAGGTGGGTCGGCAAGCGACTGCCGACCGAGGCCGAATGGGAGTTCGCGGCGCGCGGCGGGCTCGAGCAGGCGACCTATAGCTGGGGCGACCGCTTCGCCCCCGACGGCCGGCAGATGGCCAACGTCTGGCAGGGCCAGCAGGCACAGCCATTTCCGGTGGTCAGCGCCAAGGCCGGCGGCGCGCTAGGGACCAGTGCGGCGGGCACGTTTCCCGCGAATGGCTACGGGCTCTTCGACATGACCGGCAATGCGTGGCAATGGGTGGCCGACTGGTACCGCGCGGACCAGTTCCGGCGCGAGGCCGTCGCCGGCAATATGCCCCGCAATCCCGCCGGTCCGGCCGATGCGTGGGATCCGAGCGAACCCGGCGTGCCGCTGAACGCGCCGAAGCGCGTGACGCGCGGCGGGTCGTTCCTCTGCAACGAGGACTTCTGCCTCAGCTACCGGCCCAGCGCCCGCCGCGGCACCGATCCGTACACGAGCATGTCGCATCTCGGCTTTCGGCTGGTGATGGACGAGCGCCGATGGGCAGAGATGCGCGCGCAGTCCGCGCTGGCCATGCAGGCCACGAGGCCAGTGCCATGAGCGGCGCGCGCGTGGCGCGACGCGTGACCCTCCCCGCGCGGCACCTTCGCCGGCTCGGCAATCTGCTGGCGGGCGTGACGTTCGTGGCGATGCTGCTTGCCGCATTGAGCGGATGCGCGATCCCGCCCGATGGCGGCGCGGCCGGCGCGTCGCCGTCGGCCAGCGCCACCTCCGCGGCCAGTGCGCTGCCATCGTGGCGCGACGACACCGCACGGCAGTCCATCGTCCGCTTCGTCGACGCCGTGACGAAGCCCGGCACCGCCGACTACGTGGCGCCCGCGGACCGCATTGCCGTGTTCGACAACGACGGCACGCTGTGGAGCGAGCAGCCGCTGTACTTCCAGTTCTATTTCCTGTTCGATCAGGTCCGCGCGGCCGCGCCACGGCATCCCGAATGGCGCAACGATCCCGCGTTCGTCGCGCTGATGGCCAACGATATGCCGGCGCTGATGCGGCAGCAGGAGGCGCTGCTGAAGCTGGTCTCCATTGCCAATAGCGGCATGACGGTGGACGAGTACGACGCGACGATCCGTGCATGGCTCGCGCAGGCGCGCCATCCCAGGTTCGGGCGGCCCTATACGGACCTCGTCTACCAGCCGCAGCTGGAACTGCTCGACTATCTGCGCGCCAACGGCTTCAGGACGTACATCGTCTCCGGCGGCACGCGCGAGTTCATGCGGCCCTGGTCGGAGCGCGTCTATGGCATTCCGCCGGAGCAGGTCATCGGCTCCACGCAGGCGGTCAAGTACGAGGTCCGCGACGGACAGCCGGCGCTGGTACGCGGACCCACGTTCGAGTTCATCGACGACGGTCCGGGAAAGCCCGTCGGCATCTATCACCAGATTGGCAAGCGGCCGATCGTTGCGGTCGGCAACTCCGACGGCGACCTGCAGATGTTGCAGTACACGATGGCCGGTGCCGGCGCGCGCCTGGCCGTGCTCGTGCATCACGACGATGCCGAGCGGGAGTTCGCGTATGACCGCCAATCGAGCGTCGGCAAGCTGGACAAGGCGCTGGACGAAGCCACGGCACGTGGCTGGACGGTCATCAGCATGAAGCGGGACTGGGCACGTATCTATCCGTTTGCACAACCGTGAAAACTCGACGGGAGTCTTCGATGATCTCAACTTCGTTCCCTCAATCCGCGCGGGCGGGTGCCGCGGCGCTTTGCATCGCGATGCTTGCATTGAGCGGCGCATTGGGTGGCTGCAAGAAGGCCGATGACAACAAGGCGGAGCAGGCCGCTCCGGCACCGGCGGCGCCGCCGCCTGTTGCGACCGCCCCCACGCCGCCCGCCGCCCCGACATCGGAGGCGACCCCGGCACCGGTCGCGCCGCCACCGGCCGGCGCTTCGCCCGTGGCCGCCGCGCCTGCAAGCGCCCCGGCTGGCCGGGGTGGCAAGCCCAATATCCTCGTGATCTTCGGGGACGACGTGGGGATCGGCAATATCAGCGCCTTCAGCCATGGCGTGGTGGGCTACAGAACGCCGAACATCGACCGCATCGCGCGCGAAGGGATGATGATGACGGACTACTACGCCGAGAACAGCTGCACGGCGGGGCGTTCGACGTTCATTACCGGGCAGACGGTGTTCCGCACCGGCATGTCGAAGGTGGGCTTGCCCGGCGCGCCCGTCGGGCTGCAGGACCGCGATGTCACGATCGCGCAGGCGCTGAAACCGCTCGGCTATGTCACCGCGCAGTTCGGCAAGAACCACCTCGGCGATCAGGACCGGTTCCTGCCCACGAAGCATGGCTTCGACGAGTTCTTCGGCAACCTCTATCACCTGAATGCCGAGGAAGAGCCCGAGCGGCCGTACTGGCCGAAGGACAATCCCGACTTCCTCAAGTTCTATAACCCGCGCGGCGTGCTGCACAGCACGGCGGACGGCAAGATCGAGGACACGGGGCCGCTGAATCGCAAGCGCATGGAGACGATCGACGACGAGACCACGGGCGCGGCCGCGCAGTATATCCAGAAGCAGGCGCAGGCAAAGCAGCCGTTCTTCGTGTGGATGAACTTCACGCGCATGCATTTGTTCACGCACGTCAGGCAGGAATATCGCGGCAAGGCGGGGCTGGGCATGGGGCACGAATATGCCGATGGCATGTGGGAGATGGACCAGAACGTCGGCAAGCTGCTGAAGGTGCTCGATGACACCGGCATCGCGAACGATACGATCGTGATCTTTACCACCGACAACGGGCCGAACTTCTTCACCTGGCCCGATGCCGCGAACACGCCGTTCCGCAGCGAGAAGGACTCCAACTGGGAGGGCGCGTTCCGTGTGCCGGCCATGATCCGGTGGCCCGGCAGGATCCAGCCCGGGTCGATGACCAATGGGCTCATGTCGGGGCTCGACTGGTTCCCCACGTTACTTGCGGCGGCGGGCGATGGCGATGTCAAGGACCGGTTGCTGAAAGGCGCGAGCCTCGGTGGCAAGAGCTTCAAGGTCCATCTGGACGGATACAACCAGTTGCCGTTGCTCACGGGCCAGACGACGAAGAGCGCGCGGGACGAGTTCTACTATTTCAACGACGACGCGGAGCTGGTGGCCATGCGCTACGACGTGCTCACGCAGGGCGCGACCACGCCCACGGCGTGGAAGGTCGTGTTCTGCGAGCAGCGGGAGCGGGGGTCGATGATGGTCTGGAAGGAGCCGTTCACGTGCCTGCGCGCGCCGAAGTACTTCAATCTGCGGATGGATCCGTACGAGCGCGCGGACACGGGGCCGACGAACCGGTATCACGATCTCGAGACCGAGAATCCCTACCTGTTCATCGAGGGCAACCGCCGCGCGATCAATTTCCTGCAGACCTTCGTCGACTATCCGCCGAGCCAGATTCCGGCGAGCTTCACGATCGACCAGGCCAGCGAGAAGATCAAGCGGCAGGTCGCGGATCAGATGGCCAAGGGCCAGCAACCACAGCAGAAGAAGTAGGCCGTGGCCGCGGCGGATCGCAACCTCGGCCGGCTGGCTGCCGCGTCGTTCCCCGCAGTGGCGGCGGTGGCGGGAGTGGAGGCGCGCGGGGCCGGCCTGTGGCTGGCCTCGGGATTGCTCGCGCTGTCCGGCGCGGGCGGGCTCGTCTATCAGGTGCTGTGGGTCAAGCAGCTGTCGCTCGTGGTCGGCGTGGAGATGGAGGCCGTGGCGATCGGCGTGAGCGCGTTTTTCGCCGGGCTGGCGCTCGGCGGGTGGGCTGGCGGGCGGATGGCCGACCGCCTGACCGATCCGGCGGGCAATCGCGGTGCCGGCGGCGCGGTATCGCCGTGGCGGCTTTACGCGATGCTGGAATGCGCGATTGCAGTGCTTGGCGTCGGGGCGACGCTCGGCCTCGCGCACGCGGCGGAGCCATTCGCCTGGGCCGAGGCACGGGTGGGGGCCATTGCATGGCTGCTGCCCGTTCTGCTGGTCGGCATACCGGCGACGGCCATGGGGGCGACGCTACCTGTGTTGATGCGCGCGCTGCGGTCATCGCAGGGCGAGATCGGCACGCACGGGGGCAGGCTCTACGCGGCCAACACGGCGGGCGCGATCGCTGGCACACTGCTCGCCGCGTTCGCATGGATCCCGCTGCTCGGCGTAACGGGCAGCGCCTGCGCGGCGGCGGTGCTGAACGGGCTTGCGGCAGCGGGGGCGTTTGCCTATGGCAGACGTGCAGGTGCGGATGCAGATGCGGATGCCGTTGGCGATGCCGATGCCGATGCCGGTGCCGATGCCGATACACGGGCCAATACGCGGGCCGATACCCGGGCCGATACCCGGGCCGATACCCGGGCCGATACCCGGGCCGATACCCGGGCCGATACCCGGGCCGATACACGGGCCGATACCCGGGCCGATACCCGGGCCAATACGCGGGCCGATACGCGGGCCAATACGCGGGCCGATATGCGGGCCGATACGTGGGCCGATACGCGGGCCGATACCCGGGCCGATATGCGGGCCGATACGCGGGCCGATACACGGGCCGATACACGCCCCGATGCGCGGGCCGATACACGCCCCGATGCGCGGGCCGATATGCGGGCCGATGCGCGGGCCGATGCGCGGGCCGATACGCGGGCCGATACACGGGCTGATGCGCGGGCTGATGCGCGGGCCGATGCCCGGGCCGATACGTGGGCTGATACACGGGCCGATACCGGGGCCGATACGCGGGCCGATACGCGGGCCGATGCGGGGGGCGATGGGTGGGCCCGTGCGCGCGTCGCGGCGCGGCGGCGCGCGCTGGCGCTCGTGCTCTACGCCCTGGCCGGCGGCATCGCCCTCGGCTACGAAGTCCTCTGGTCCCAGGCCATCGTGCAATTCCTCAGCACCCGCGCCTTCGCCTTCGCCGTCATGCTCGCCACCTATCTCGCCGGCCTCGCCATCGGCAGCGCCCTCGTCGCGCGCCGTGTCGACCGGACGCGGGACCCATGGGCAGCCTTCGCGCTGCTGATCGCCGGCGCGGGCCTCGCCGCGCTCATCGAATTCGCATGGCTCGGCGCATGGCTGCCCGCCGCGCAATCCCTCATGCAGCAGCGCATGCTGAGCGCAACCGGCAGCCTGCTCGCCGCAAGCTCCGCCAGCTTTGCCACCGCAGCGCTATGCGTGGTATTCCTCCCCACCTTGCTGCTCGGCGCGGCATTCCCATACGTACTGCGCCTCACCGTGGCGGCGCCCCGCCTCGGCACGGGCGTAGGCACCGTCATCGCGCTCAACACCCTCGGCGGCATCGCCGGCTCGTCGCTCGTCGGATTCGTCCTGCTGCCATGGCTCGGCGTCATCCGATCGCTCGGCGTACTGGCCCTCGCGAGCACCCTGATCGCCCTCGTGGCCATTCTCGGCTCGAGAAACGAGACCACCCGCACGCGCACCACGCGCCTCGCGGTGCCGATACTCGCGCTCGCGGCCCTGACCATCGCCATCACCACCCCAACCGACCGCCTGGCAACGCTGCTCGCCCACACGCGCGGCGGCGCGCTCGTGTTCTACGAAGAGAGCCGCGGCGCCACCGTCGGCGTCATCGAGCAGGGCCGCAGCCAGCCATTCCGGCGGCTATACATCCAGGGCGTCTCCAACTCCGGCGACACCATGGCCTCGCTGCGCTATATGCGCCTGCAGGCCCTGCTGCCACTGATCGTCCAGCAACGCGAGCCAAAGTCCGCGCTGGTCATCGGACTCGGCACCGGCATCACCGCCGGCGCACTGCTGCAGTATCCGGGCCTCGATCATCGCGTGGCAGCCGAGTTGCTGCCCGCCGTCGTCCGCGCGGTACCGAGCTTCCGTGGCAACTACAACGCAGGCGCGGACCCACGCCTCGAGATCCGCCTGCGCGACGGCCGGCGCGAGCTCCGCCAAAGCGCGCAACACTATGACCTGATCACGCTCGAACCGCCGCCCCCGTCCGCCAGCGGCGTGGTCAACCTGTACTCGCGCGAGTTCTATCGCCTTGCGGCCGCACGGCTCGAAACCGGTGGCGTCGTCGCGCAGTGGCTGCCGCTGCCGACGCAGAACCGCGACGACACGCGCGCGCTGATCCGCAGTTTCCTCGACGTATTTCCGCACGCCACACTCTGGACCACCGAACTCCACGAGATGCTGCTGATCGGCTCCCTGCAACCGATGCCGCTCGACGCCACCGGCATCGCCGCACGCTTTGCGCAACCCGCGGTTGCCGCCGCGCTGCGCGAAGTCGGCGTGGCTTCGCCGGCCGCCTTGCTCGCCACGTACGTGATGGATCGCACGGCCCTCGACTGGTTCGCCGGAGACGCCGCCGCCGTGACCGACGATCGCCCGCGCATCGAGTACACGGGCTGGGTGCGGCGGCAGGAGTTTCCCGCCACGCTGCGCGAGCTGCTCGACCTGCAATCGGATCCGCCGCTCACCGGCGGCGACGACGCGCTCCATCGCGCGATCCAGCAGGAACGCCGCACGCTGCATACGTTCTACGCGGCAGGCCTCGACGCCTACCGCGGCGACCGCGAGCAATGGCTGCGCGATATCACGGCCGTCATGCGCGCGGACCCCGATAACCGCTATTACCGCTGGTTCACGGGTGGGCGCTCCGGAGGCGAGCGATGACCACGAACGCTTCGGCACGCGACGACATCCTCGCCCTGCAGGCACGCATGGGGGCATCGATCGTCGGGCAGTCGCGCATGATCGAACGGCTGCTGCTGGGGTTGCTGGCCGACGGCCATCTGCTCGTGGAAGGACTGCCCGGGCTCGCCAAGACGCGCGCGATCAAGAGCCTGGCAACGCATCTCGATGCGCGGCTCTCGCGTATCCAGTTCACGCCGGATCTGCTCCCGGCCGATATCACGGGCTCGGACGTCTATCTCTCGGAAGGCGGCAGAGGCGAATTTCGCTTTCAGCCTGGCCCGATCTTCGCCAATCTGATTCTCGCCGACGAGGTCAACCGCGCGCCCGCAAAGGTGCAGGCCGCACTGCTGGAGGCGATGGAGGAACGTCAGGTCACCGTGGGCGGGCATACCCACAAGCTGGAACCGCTGTTCCTCGTCATGGCCACGCAGAACCCCATCGAACAGGAGGGCACCTACGCCTTGCCCGAGGCGCAGATGGATCGCTTTCTCATGCACGTGAGCGTCGGCTACCCGGATGCCGGTGCCGAGGCCGATATCATCCGGCTCGCGCGCGCGGAAGAGGCCGCCGCCAGATCCGGGGGGCAGGGGGAAGCCAACAGGCTGTCCCCGGCCGCGGTGTTCGCGGCACGCGAGGCGATACGGGACATCACCGTGAGTGCGCCCGTGGAGCGCTATATCGTCACGCTGGTGCAGGCCACGCGCGACGCGGGGCGCTTCGACGACGACCTCAGGCGCTGGATCCAGGTCGGCGTGAGCCCACGCGGATCGATCGGTCTCGACAAGGTGGCGCGTGCCATCGCATGGTTGCGCGCGCGCGATCACGTCACACCGGAAGACGTGCAGGCCGTGGTGCACGATGTCTTCCGTCATCGGCTGATCCTGTCGTACGAGGCGCATGCCAGCGGCGTGACGGCCGATGCGGCGATCGACCGGCTGCTGCAACGCGTGGCGGTTGCCTGAGCGCGCGATGCCCCGCGACACCGCCGCCCGTGCCCGAAGCCCGAAGACGGCGGCACCGGCCGTGTCAGGGTCACAAGCGGCGTCACAAGCGGCGTCACAAGCGGCGTCACAAGCGGGCGTCAATGTCGATGTGCCCGCGCTGGCCGCGCTCGAAGCCCATGTGCGCGACTTCCATTTCGGCACGCGGCAGCCCGTGCACAGCCTGCTGTCCGGCCGGCATGCGTCGCGCGTGCATGGGCGCGGCCTCGCCTTCGAGGAGCTACGGCTCTACGTCCCCGGCGACGACGTGCGCACGATGGACTGGCGCGTGACCGCGCGCACGGGCAAGCCGCATGTCCGCGTCTATGCGGAGGAGAAGGAGCGTCCGGTGCTGCTGGTCGTGGACCAGCGCATGAACATGTTCTTCGGCAGCCGCCGCGCGATGAAGTCGGTGAGTGCGGCCGAAGTGGCCGCGCTGGCCGCATGGCGCGTCCTGTCCGATGGAGACCGCGTGGGCGGCGTGGTGTTCGGCGACGTGGGACAGTCCGCGCAGCCGCCACAGCGCAGCCGCCATGGCGTGTTGCATCTGCTGGGAGAGATCGTGCGCTTCAACCGGGCGTTGCGCGCCGACGCCCCCGCGCAACGCAGCGCGCTCCGGCTCAACGCGGCGCTGGAGGCCACGCTGCGCATGGCGCATCACGATCATCTGGTCATCGTGATCAGCGACTTCGACGGCAGCGACAGCCATACGCGCCATCTGATGCTGGCGCTGCGCAGCCGCAACGATCTGCTGTCCGTGCTCGTCTACGATCCGTTCCTGCTGGAATTGCCCGATTCGGGCCATCTGGTGGTCACCAACGGCGAGCTGCAGGTGGAGCTCGGATTCGGCAGCGAAGCGCTGCGGCGCAATATCCGCCAGTTCGCGGACGATCACAGCGTCGCGCTCATGGACTGGCACAAGGCCATCGACGTGCCGCTGCTGCCCGTGTCCGCGGCCGAACCCACCGATACGCAGCTGCGCCGGCTGCTTGGCCGCGCCCGGGGCGCCTGAGGTCAGAATACGAGCGTCGCGGTGCCCATGAACGTCCGGGTACTGTCGATGCGGTTCTTGCTGGAAACGGTAGGCACCCAGCGAATGCCCAGCGACAGCATGCTTCTGGCGCCGACCTTCGTGTCGTAGGTCACGATCGGGCCCACGGCCCAGTCGCGCCCGACGAAGCCGTTCAGCCGGTCGGCGGTCGGGCCGCTGTCGTTGCCCAGCTGCTGGGTGGTGCCCACGATGATGCCGCCCGAGAAGCCCTTGCCGAAATGCTTGAGCAGCATGGTGTCGAGCGTGAACAGCGGGGCGTTGCGATAGTCGGTCGCGCTGTTGCGCGTGTAGAACTGCACGCCCGCCACGGCGTCGAATTCCAGTCCATACGCCGCGAAGATCTTCGTGTAGGCCACCTGTGGGACGAAGGTCCAGTTGTTGAGGCTCGGGTTGGCCAGCGCGTTCACGTCGTACTGGCCCGTCGGCGCCCAGATATTGAGGCTGACCGAGACGTGCTCGGTCTTCGAGAAGTGGTATCCGGCGATGATCGGCGCAAAGGTGATATCGAACAGGTTCGATGCGCGGTCCGACCGCGCGCCCTGTAACCGTCCCGCCGCGAAGCTGGCGTTGACCTCGGTCCAGAGGTAGGGCAGCGTAAAGCTCGATGCGAAGTTCCACGCGCCGGGGCCCGTATCCCACACCTTCATGAACGTCGCCAGCGTGAACGCGATCTCCGCGTTGATGCCGGCCGACGTCTCGCCCACGATCGGCACGGCCCGGCCGCTGCCGATCGAGCCATTCAGGTACACCTGCGCGACGTTCACCGCCATGATCGGCTCCGGCGACACGATGCCCGCATTGGGCACGACGCCGGTGCCCGTGACCGGCCGGCCCAGCGCGCCCTCGACGGCATGGCTCGCGGCGGGCACAAGCAAGGCCGCGCCCGACAGTCCCGCGGCAAGTATCGATCGCCTCATCTCGGCTCCTTCCGGTGTGTGGTGCCACCCTTGGGATTCTGGCTTGGCAGCGCCGCGGAAATCCACCGTTGCGACCTGTAGTTTTTGATGGGGCGAGTTAAGACAAGTCGGAGACCGAGGTCTCCAAAACCCGCATTGACATATGCAAGGACCCACATATATATTGGGTCAAAGATATTTACCAACGGTTAAATAAAGGGGCCGTGGGTAACAAATACAACGATCCGAGGAGACAACATGGGCGATTCCACGTTCGGGGGCGGACGTCGTGCCGTTCTCAAGACCCTTGCCGCCGGTGGCGTGCTGGCGCTGGGGGAGTTTCCGCTGCTGGCGCGAGCCCAGGGCGCCGACAATATCCGCGTGGGTTTCCCGGTGCCGCTGACCGGGGCCTTCGCCGCCGAGGCGCAGGCCGTGGTCCGGGGCGCGGAAGTGGCGATCAAGGAGTTCAACGATGGGGGAGGACTAGGCGGCCGCAAGGCGGAATTGCTCGTGCGGGACGACAAGCTCAACCCGCAGGAGGCCGCGACCCGGACGATCGAGCTCATCGACAAGGATCGCGCCCACTTTATCGTCGGCTCGGTTTCGGCCGCCGTGCAGCTTTCGGTGAACAACATCACGAAACAGCGCAAGGTCATCTACAACTCGATCAGCCAGTCCGATGCGATCAACGAAGCCAAGGACTGGAGCCGCTACACGTTCCACGAATGCCTCAACCCCCATATGACGGCGGGCGCGGTAGCCAGGTATGTCATTCCGCGGCTGGGCAAGCGTGTGGTGTTCCTGACCGCCGACTATGCCTATGGCCACGAGATGGTGCGCGGCTTCCAGACGGCGGGCAAGCCGCTGGGCATGGAGGTGCTCGCCGATATCCGGCACCCGCTCGGCACCACCGACTTCTCCAGCTATTTTCCGCGCATCCTGGCCCTCAAGCCGGACCTGCTCATCGTCTGCAACTTCGGCCGCGACCAGCAGATCGCGTTCCGGCAGGCCAACGACTTCGGCGTGAAGAAGCAGATGCGCATGGCGGCGCCGCTGCTGATGCACAACGGGCGCTTCGTCGATGGCCACAAATCGTACGAGGGCATCGTCGGCGCCACCGGGTACTACTGGGGGCTCGAATCCAGCCTGCCGTCGGCAAAGCGCTTCAACGACGCCTTCAAGGCAATGCACAAGGGCATGTATCCGACCGACTATGCCGGTCTGGGCTATGCGGGCGTGCGCAACGTGCTGGCCGCCGCGAAGAATGCCGGCACCACCGATACGGAGAAGGTGGTCGAGGCGCTGCGCGCGATCCGGGGCGATATCTACAAGGGCATGGAGTTCTACCGCGCGTGCGACCAGCAGGCCGTGCAGTCGGTGCTGATCGTCGAGTCGAAGGACAAGGCCGCCGCCGCGAACGATCAGGACATCTTCAAGGTGCTGCTGGTCGATAACCTCGACGAGAGCCGGCTCCGCACCTGCTCGGAACTGGGTTTCCAGGCCTGATTCGCCGCCGCCCGATGGAGTCCGGATGGAACTGTCCTTCAACCTCATTGCGCAGCAGCTCGTCACGGGACTGGCGCTCGGCTCGATCTATGTGCTGATCGGCGTCGGGCTCTCGCTAGTGTTCGGGCTGCTGACCGTCGTCAACTTCGCGCACGGCGCGTTCTTCATGGTCGGCGCCTACGTCGGGCTGCTGGTCTACGCCAGGACGGGCAGCTTCTGGCTCTGCATGCTGGTGGTGCCGCTGGCGACGGCCGCGCTGGGCATGCTCGCGGAGCGGTTCCTCATCCGGCCGCTCTATGGGCGCGGCATCGATTACCCGCTGCTGCTGACGTTCGGCCTGGCCTACGTGCTGATGGACCTCGTGCGCATGGGGTTCGGCGTGCAGGGGGAGCAGCTGGAGACGCCCGAGCTGCTGCAGGGCGCCGTCGATATCGGCATCGGCATGTTCCCGCTATACCGGTTGTTCCTGATCGGCGTGACCGCGCTGGTGCTGCTGGCGCTGTGGCTGCTGCTCGAGAGGACTCGGTTCGGGCTCATCGTGCGGGCGGGCGCGCGCGACGCGCTGGTCCTGCGCACGCTCGGCATCAATATGTCCACCGTATGGCTGGCGATCTTCGGGGCCGGCACGGCCATCGCGGGTCTGGCGGGACTGCTGGCCGCGCCGATGCGCGGCGCGTCGCCGGAAATGGGCGTGCCCGTGCTGGTGGAGGCATTCGTCATCACGGTCGTGGGCGGAATGGGATCGCTCGGCGGCGCCGTGGTGGCGGGCCTGATCGTGGGCGTGGTCGTCAGTTTCACGACGCTGTTCCAGCCCGAGTTCGCCGATTTCTCGATGTTCGCGCTCATGGCGATCATGCTGATCGTCAGGCCGAATGGCCTGTTCGGCCGGAAAGGATTGATGGTCTGACGATGGAAAAGATCACCTCGCAGTTTCCGGCCAAGGCAGGTGCGCCGCCGTCCGGTTCCATCGGACGGGTGCTGGTCCAGCGGATCGCGCGCGCCCCGGTCGTCTCGGCGCTGATCGTGCTGGCCGTGCTGCCCCTCGTGTTTCCGTTCTACTCGCTGGCCACGAACATCATTATCTTCGGGCTCTTTGCCGCCGGATACAACTTGACGTTCGGCTACACGGGCAAGCTCTCGTTCGGCCATGCCGCATTCTTCGGCAGCGGGTCCTACGGCTGCGGCATCCTCATTGCGCAGTACGGCGTCGCATGGCCGCTGGCCATCGCCTTCGGCATCCTGCTGGCCGGCGCGTTCGCGCTGGTCATCGGCCTGCTGGCCAGCCGCACGCGCGGCATCTACTTCGCCATGGTGACGCTGGCCCTCGCGCAATGCGTGTACTTCCTGTTCTTCCATGCGTCGTCGCTGACCGGCGGCGACAACGGTCTGCGCGGCGTGAACGTGGAGAAGCTCCGGCTTGGCTTCACCGAACTGAGTCTGCTCGATCCGCTGAACAAGTACTACTTCACGCTCGCCTTCGTCGCGGTAGGGCTCGCGCTGCTGGCAAGGCTGCTGCAGTCGCCGTTCGGCGCCATCCTCGAGGCGCTGCGCGAGAACGAGCATCGCGCCCGGGCCTGCGGCATCGACGTCGAGCGCGTGCGGCTGCTGTCGCTGCTGATCTCCGGCCTGATCTGCGGACTGGCGGGGGCGCTGAATGCCATCAACCTGTCCACGGTGTCGATAGACAGCCTGTCGTATCACACGTCGGGCCAGGTCATGATGATCACGCTGCTGGGCGGCATGGGGACGTTCTTCGGGCCGTTCGTCGGTTCCGGCGTGTTCCTCGGCATCGAGCATATCGTCACGAGCTTCACGGAACGCTGGCAGCTGATCGTCGGCATTGTCTTCATCGTTCTGGTGCTCTTCTTCCCAAAGGGTATCTGGGGCACGGTGCTGGGATGGGTCAAGCGATGAGCGCCACGGCAATCCTCCAGACGCGCGGCGTCACCAAGCGCTTCGGCAACTTCGTCGCCAACGACGACATCACGGTCAGCCTCGAACCGGGCCGCCTGACCGCGATCATCGGACCGAACGGGGCGGGGAAGTCGACGTTCTTCAACATGATCTCGGGCGGACTGGCGCCGACGTCCGGAGAGATCGTCTTCAACGGCAAGAGCCTGATCGGGCTGCGCTCGCACGAGTTCGCGAAGGTCGGCATCTCCAAGTCGTTCCAGATCACCAACCTGTTTCCGGCACTATCCGTGCTGGAGAACGTGCGTGTCGCGGTGCAATGCCAGGACCGTACGTACGACCTGTGGACGCCGCGCAGCCGCCATACCGAATGGGTCGCGAAGGCGGAGGCGCTGCTGGAGCTCGTCGGCCTGCAGGACAAGCGCCATGCGGCGGCCGATAGCCTCGCGCATGGCGAGCAGCGCAGCCTCGAGATCGCGGTGGCGCTTGCGAGCGATCCGCGCCTGTTACTGCTCGACGAGCCGACCGCCGGCATGAGCCCGGAAGAGACGCGCGCGATCATGGACCTGATCCTGAAGCTGCTCGAGTCCCGCACGATCGGCCTCGTGGAACACAAGATGAAACTCGTCATGGGCGTCAGCGACAGCATCATCGTGCTGCATCAGGGCAGCCTGCTCGTACAGGGGCGGCCCGACGACATTCGGGCCAACGAGGACGTCCGGCGCGTCTATCTGGGCAAGGGGAATCACTGATGGCGACCGAGCCGCTGCTTACCGTCAAGAACCTCCATGCGTGGTATGGCCGCAGCCATATCCTGCAAGGCGTCGATTTCCACGTGATGCCCGGCGAAGTCGTCGCGCTGATCGGCCGCAATGGCGCGGGCAAGACCACGTCGATGCGGAGCGTGATGGGCCTGATGCCGCGCATCGAGGGTTCGATCGTCTTCAACGGCACGGAATTGCGAGACGAGCCCGCTTATCGCCGCTTCCATCATGGACTTGCCTATGTCTTCGAGGAACGGCGGATCGTGCCGGGCCTGACCGTCCTGGAGAACATCGAGCTCGGCGTGCTGGCCGCGCGCGGGAGCCGGGCGGTGCGGCCGCAGGATGCCGTCGAGGAGATCGCGGAGACGTTTCCGCGGCTCAAGGAGCGCCTGAAGCAGGAAGCGACGACGATGTCCGGTGGCGAGCAGCAGATGCTTGCCATCGCGCGCGCCATGGCGGCGCGGCCCGCGATGATCATGCTCGACGAACCGAGCGAGGGCATCATGCCGAAGCTGGTCGATGAGATGTTCGAGTACTTCGAGGAGCTGAAGCGCAAGGGCACCACGATCCTGCTCGTCGAGCAGAGCGTGGAGCATGCGCTGGGTATCGCCGATCGCGCCTACATCATGGATCAGGGCGAAATCGTCCATGCGTCCTCGGCGCGGGCGCTGCGCGAGGACGAGGCCATGCAGCAGCGTTACTGCTCGGTCTGAGCATCCCGCCCCGTTTGATCAGATCGCGCCGAGCGCGCGCAGGATCTTCTCCGGCGTGATCGGCTGCGACGTCACGCGCGCCCGGAACGGCAGCAACGCGTCGTTGATCGCATTCATCACGGCAGCCGGCGCGCCGGCCGTGCCGGCCTCGCCAGCGCCCTTGGCGCCCAGCTGCGACGTCCTGGTCGGCGTCTCGACGTGCGCCAGCACGATATCGGGCATTTCCGCGGCCATCGGCACGAGGTAGTCGGCCATGGAGCCATTGCACAGCGACCCATCCGCGTCATACTGGCACTCCTCGAACAGCGCGCCACCAATGCCCTGCACGATGGCGCCGCGCATCTGCTCGTCCACGAGCAGCGGGTTGAGCACGCGTCCGCAGTCCTCGACGGCCCAGTGCCCGAGCAGCCGGACGAACCCGGTTTCGACATCGACCTCCACGTACGAGGCCTGTACGCCGTTGGTGAACGCGAATGGATAGCCCGTCTGCGCATACGACCGCGTGGCCACAAGTTCCGGAAGTGGCCCGTGCGGCAGCGTATCGGGACGGAAATAGTAGATGCGGCAGGCCTCGGCCACATCGATCACGGGCGCGCGATCCTGCCGGTGAACGATCACGCCGTCGCTGATATCGAGATCGTGCGCGGGACAATCGCGGATGATGGCCGCGAGCGCCAGCAGGTTCTGCCGCAGCGCGAGTCCGGCCTGCAGCACGGCCTCGCCCCCGATGCCGGCGCCACGCGACGCCCACGTGCCGCCGCCATAAGGCGTCACGTCGGTATCGCCCGTGACCACCCTGACGCGCGTCATGGGCACGCCGACGGCGTCCGCGGCAATCTGCGCGAAGACCGTTTCGGTGCCTTGCCCCTGTTCGCCGACGCCGACGAGGCAGGTGACGTTGCCACTGGCATCCAGCCGCAGCGTGGCGGTGTCCTGCGCCGAAATGCGCGCGCCACCCACGCCATAGAACGCCGCGCCCGGATTGGTCAGCTCGATCAGTACCGCGATGCCGATGCCGCGATAGATGCCCTGTTCGCGCAGGGCGGCCTGTTCCCTGCGCAGGGCGGGGTAGTCCATCAGCGTTTCGATGCGCGCCAGGCACTGGTCGTGCGACAGCCCCTCCAGCTTGATGCCCGACGCACCGCTGCGCGGAAAGCTGTCGTCGTGCATCACGTTGCGCCGGCGCATCTCGAGTGGATCGATGCCTAGCTGCTGCGCCGCGCGCTCGACGATGGCCTCGGTTACCGCGCAGGCGATCGGATGGCCCACCCCGCGATACTGGCTCGTGGGTGTCTTGTGCTGGAACAGCACGTCGAGCGTCGCGCGATAGTGCCGATGCGTATAGGGACCGCCGATCAGGTTGATGACCTGATTGCCCTCGATCGCGCTCGTACGCGGATACACCGAGTAGGGGCCGATGCCGGTCATGTCGCGCACATCGAAGCCGAGGATCTCGCCATCGCGATTGACGGCCATGCGCGCGTGCACGCGATGCTCGCGCGCATGCACGTCGGTGACGAACGACTCGAGCCGGTCCGCCACGAACTTGACGGGGCGGCGCAGCAGGATCGACAGCGCGACCGTCGCGAAATCGTCGGGGTAGGAGTGGACCTTGATGCCGAACGAGCCGCCGACGTCCTTGCAGATGACGCGCACCGCGCTCTCGGGCAGCCCGAAGTGGCGCGCGTACAGGTCCTGCATCATATGCGGGGCCTGATGGCCGTGATAGACGGTAAGCCGGCCGTCGGCGGGACTATAGTCCGCCAGCACGGCGCGCGTTTCCATCGTGACGCCCGTATGGCGGCCGAACGCATAGCTTTCCTCGATCACCAGATCTGCCGAGGCAAAGACGTCATCGACGCCGCCGGTATCGATCTCTCGATGGAAGCAGATGTTGTCGCCCAGCGCGGGATGGATCGGCGGCCCGGAAAGGCTGGCCTCCATGCTGGTAGTGGCCGGCAGTTTCTCCCATTCGACGTGGACCTTCTGAAGAGCGTCCTCGGCCTGCTGGCGCGTCTCCGCTACGATCGCGAGCACGGCTTCGCCCTGCCAGAAGGTTTCGTCGATGGCCAGCGGGTATTGCGGCGCGGATTTCATACCCGTCAGATGAGCGAGCGTGGCGACCCACGGTTTGCAGATGGCCGCGATCTGCACGCCGTCGATGATGGCTACGACACCCGGCATCGCGCGCGCCGCGTCGGCGTCCACGTGGACGATCCGCGCGTGGGCCATGGGGCTGCGCAGGTAGACGACGTGGGCCATGCGGGGCAGCACGACATCGTCGGTATAGACGCCGCGCCCTTCCAGATGGCGTCTGGCGTTCGGGCGCGCGACAGGGGCGCCGATATAGCGCTGCCGGATATCAACGCCGTCGGCGACAGCATCGCGTTCGTTGCGGGAAAAGTCGTTCATGCCGGCGCCACCATGGAAGTCGCACTATCCCCGGCGGCGTGTCGCCGCTGGTGCAAAACGTCGCAGATCGCATCGACGATCGACTGATACCCCGTGCATCGGCAATAGTTGCCGGACATATACTCGCGCACCTCGTCGCGCGTGGCATCGGGCTTTTCTTCGAGCAGCGCGGCGGCGGTCAGCAGCATGCCGGTCGTGCAGAAGCCGCACTGCAGCGCATTGCGCGCGTGGAACGCCTGCTGCAGCTCGCGGATGTCGCCGCGATCGCTGATGAAGTCGATCGTTTCCACTTCATGTCCGTGCGCCTGCGCGGCCAGCACGAGGCAGCCGCGTACGATCTCGCCGTCGAGGCGCACCGTGCAGGCGCCGCAGACGCCGTGCTCGCAGCCGACGCGCGCGGCGCGCACGCCGAGGTCGTCGCGCAGAAAATCGACCAGATGCATGCGTGCCTCGACGTGCCGCTCCTGCTCCTGCCCGTTGACGCAAACATTGATGCGGACCGGTTCGCTCATGGGGTGCTCCGTGTGGATGCGTGCCCGAGCAGGCGATGCGCCAGGCGGCGCATCAGCACGGACGCGAGATGCAGCTTGGCTTCGGGGGAGTGATAGAGATCGGCGACGGGCTTCAGCTCCTGTGCCAGCGCCTGCCGCGCGGCATCGAGCGCCCCATTGTCGAGCGCCCCATTGTCGAGCGGGCTGCCTTCGAGCGCGGCTTCCGCGCCGCGCGCGCGCATCGGGATATTGCCCGTGCCCAGGAAAACCAGCCGCATATCGTGCAGACGGTCATCCTCGACATGCGCGCTCGCGGCCAGCCCGACGATCGCGTAGTCGCCGTGGCGGCGCGTGAGTTCATCGAAGACATGCCGTCGCGGCTGCGCCGGCGTCGGGAACTCGCATGCGGTGATGATCTCGCCGGGGGCGAGGGCGGTCGTATAGAGATCGACAAAGAAGTCGGCCGCCGCAATCCTGCGTTCGCCTTGCGGGCCGATCACGACGATGCGGGCGTCGAGCGCGACCGCGCACGTGGGCCACTCCGCGGCGGGATCGGCAAAGGCGATGGACCCGCCGAGCGTGCCGCGATTGCGGATGGCGCGGTGCGCGACATGGGGCGCGGCCTGCGCGAGCAACGGCATATGGCGGCGGACCACCGGCGAGTCTTCGATCTCGCCATGGCGGGTCAGGGCGCCGATGCGGACGTAGCCGTTCTGCAGCGAGATACCGCTCAGTCCCGGGAGGTCGTTGATATCGACGAGCAGGCGCGGCTCGGAAAGCCGCATATTGAGCGTGGCCAGCAGCGTCTGGCCGCCGGCGAGAATCCTGGCGTCGTCGCCGTGCTGCGCGAGCAGCGACAGGACTTCGGGGACGGAGGACGCCCGGACGAAATCGAAGGGAGGCGCTTTCACGGTCGTTTGGGACGGTCAGGTCCGCCAGTGCATGATCGCGAACGTGAACGCGGCGCCGAACAGGAACCAGAACGCGCGTTGCAGTTCGCCGTAGAGGGCACCGGACCTGGCACCGGACCTGGCGCCGGGATTGGCGCCGGACTTGGCGCGCCCGGTGGAGACGACGCTGGAGCTCGCTGCGGGGGAGGGAGCGAACGTGGCGCTCCCGTTCGCCGCGGCGCCGTCATCGCGCAGCGCGATATCGAACGCCGTGAAAAACTCGTCGGCCATCTTCTTCGCCGACGAATCGATGAGCCGCCCGCCGATCTGCCCAAGCTTGCCGCCGACCGATGCCTCCACCGCGTAGCGAAGGCTCGTGTGCGCGCCGCTGTCGGTCAGCTCGACCGTGGAGCTTCCCTTGGCAAAGCCCGCCGCGCCGCCCGCGCCTTCGAACGTCAGCCGGCAGCGGCTGGGCGCGTCGATATCGGACATCAGGATCCTGCCGCCAAACCGCGCGCGCACCGGGCCGATCTTCAACTGCACGCGCGCCTGCGTCTCCGTATCGGAGATCTGGCTGACTTCCTCGCAGCCGGGAATGCAGCGCGAAAGAATCGTCGGATCGTTGAGCGCCGCCCATACCCGCTGGCGTGGCGCATGAATGATCTGTTCTCCGGCAAGCTCCATCCTGAGTCCTTGTCTCCGTACCGCTCGTTATTTTTTTCAGTATTTACCCACTGGTCAATAAAGTCAAGTTGGCGAAAATACCGGCATTGCACCGCATGGATCGCGCGGGCGGCAGGGCGCGCCAAGCAGTTATCATGACGGCCTATCCGCCATTCCCGTGCCCAAGGCCCAGCGACACCCGATGACCACCGACGACGAGAAGAAAGTGCGGCGCCGACTCAAGCCAGAGGAACGCGAACTCCAGATCCTGCAAGGCGCGGTAAAGTTTTTCTCGGAACGCGGACTGGAAGGTCAGACGCGCGATCTCGCCAAGGAAATCGGCGTCACGCATCCGCTGCTGTATCACTACTTCCCGACCAAGCAGGCGCTGATCGAGCGCGTCTACGAGATGGTCTACCTTGGCCGCTGGAACGCGGAGTGGGAGGCGCGCTTCGACGACAAGGGGCCGGGACTGCAGGAGAAACTCACGCAGTTCTACCTCGACTACGCGAAGGCGATCCTCACACCGGAGTGGGTACGCATCCTCGTGTTCTCGGGGCTCAGCGACGGCTATATCCCCGAGAAATACCTCGCGCTGCTGAAAGAGAAGCTGTTTCCGCGCATCGTGCGCGAGACGCGACGCCATCTGGGCCTGTCGCTGCGGGCCCGGCCCACCGAGCGCGAGAACGAGCTGATCTGGGGCATGCACGGGGGCATCTTCTATCTCGGTATCCGCTGCTGGGTCTATCGGCAGCCAGGACCCGAAGACTGGCAGCAGGTGATTCGCGATCGCGTGCGCGCCTATGTGGTGGCCGCCGAGGACCTGTTTGGCGAGTAGGGCAAGCCACCATCGTTTGCGCCTTATCGTGCACACGACAAAGCGCGGCGATTACCGCGGCGGTTACAGTTCGTCCGTGGAAAATAAACCTCAGTGCGGCAACAGAACAGGCGTACAGTGGACGAGGTTCTATAAAAGTGGGGGAATACATGGATAACTATCCAGCAACGCGCGCCAATGGCTTCGACATCTATCCGCTGGTGTACAAGTTCGACGCGCCCGCACGGGAATGGAACGAGCGCAAGCCTGACCGCACGTATAGCGCGTCGGTCGTGATCTGCCGCGAAGGCGAAACGCCGTCGGGCGCGAACGGTCGCGTGTTCAAGCTGCCGGAGCAGAACTGGGAAAGTCTTGGCGTGGCCAAGCGCGCGGCGGTGCAGCGCGGTCTCGATATCATCGGCGGGCTGGTGCCCGGCGAATCGATGTCAGGGGTTTGAGCGCGTGATCGAGCGGCCTGGTTATCGCGCCGCTTATCGTCTTGCCTGTTGAGCGAGAAACCGGTCCAGTTGGCCGGCGAACGCCTTGCCGTCCTGAGGCGAAAACGGGGGCGGGCCGCCAGTATCGATGCCCGAAGCCCGGAGCTGGTCCATGACATCGCGCATGGTCAGTCGCTCCTGAATGTTCTCGCGGCTGAACCACACGCCGCGCGGGTCGAGCACCTGCGCACCTTTCTCCAGCGCCGCCGCGGCCAGTGGAATATCGGCGGTGATCACGAGATCTCCGGTCTCCGCCATCTCGACGATGCGCTTGTCGGCCTCATCGAAACCGGACGGCACCTGCAGCGCCTTGATGAATCGCGACGGCGGCGTGCGCAGGTACTGATTTGCCACGAGCGTGAGATTCACTTCGGCCCGCTGCGCGGCACGGTACAACATGTCCTTGACGACGACCGGGCAGGCGTCTGCGTCGACCAAAATCTGCATTGCGTGGGCTTTCAGGGTACGTGAGCCGCAACACTACCATGCGCGCACGTGCAGGCCGTCGTGAAAGTAAATCGGACACCTTGAGGTATAGGGCGTATGCTCGATGGCGAAAGGAGGCCAACATGTCTCAAAACAATGCCATCTACAAGGGCTTCCGGGTATCGGCAAGGGTGTCTCAGGCACCCGACGCGGGTGCCTCGGTGCAACCACGGTTCCTCGCAACCGTGACAATCACGCAAGTGAGCGAGGGCATGGGTTCCCGCCGGCAGTTGCCCGGCATGATCCAGCATACGGCCAGCGCCCCGCACGCGGCCATCGCACTGGCGCTGTCGTCGGCGCGAGAGGCGATCGACGGCATGTCCACCTTCGTCAAGGCGAAGTAGTCTTGCCGATCATGGGCTGGTTCTGCCGAGACTATCGGGGCATGTATATCCATGCGATGGCATTCGAATTGCCGGATGCCGGCATCGGCGACAGTGCGCCGGGACCGAAGTGGAACTACCGGATGGCCATCTGCTTCTCGGCGCATCGGGACGACCGCCTCTTTGGCGAAACCCTCGACGACGAAGAGGATTACTTCACCAGAGAGGCCGCGGAGCAAGCCGCCCTGTTTTACGGCCGCTCGGCCATCGACATTCTTCACGGATTGCGCTGACGCGCACGCTTGCCGTTCAACCCGCCGCCAGCACCTGCGCGAGCTGCCGCTCGAAGTCGGCAGGGTCGAAGTAGTCGCGCCACACGGTAATCTTTCCGCCTTCGACGGTCACGGTGCCCATGACAGGCAACGAGATCTCCTTGCCGTTTTCGTGTTGGAGCAAAGCTTAGCGGGTGGATCAGGGCTTGATTAGCCAGGCTGGGCTTGGTGGATTTTCAATGAATCGTTGTAAGTAAATGGCTGCTTATCGGCGCTGCCGTAACGGCGCCAGCAGATGCCCGAGCCCGTTGTGATCGAGTTCGTGCATGAGCGCGAGCAGGCGGCCGATTTCTCCCGGCGGGAAGCCTTCCCGCGCAAACCAGTTCAGATAGTTGCCCGGCAGATCGGCGATCGGCGTTCCCTTGTACTTGCCGAACGGCATTTCACGGGAGACGAGCAGGAGCAGGGTATCGCTGTCGGGAAGCATGCGAATGGCGGATGTCAGGGGGCAGCCGATATGGCGGGACGCCCGATTCTACTTCGCCTGGCATCGGGTACCGCTTGTAAGACTCCGGTAAGCCTTGGGACTTAATGTGCGGCCATGGACCCAAAATCGCCCCCAGCCTCGTCCGTCGCTCAAGAATTGCCACTCCGGGCACGTGTGGCCGTCCTCGAAGCCGTGATGAAGGTCGCCGATCCCAGCGTCATCGCGCAACGCCTTGCCACCGTCCTCGAAGAAGCCATGCGAGACGTGGACGACTCCACGCCCCTCGAGCTTCGCCTGAAACTGGAAGACATGCGCATGGCGCTCCTGCAGGCCGGTACCTGAGCGCCAGTCCATCGTCGGCAATGTGTGCCGTGTCGATGTCGACCGCTTCGCGCTGACATCTGCACAACATTGGTGATATATTACATATCACACTTCCGACGATGCATCGTTTCCGCCATGTTAGATCCCTCTCTGCTGGGCCGGATAACCTACACGCATGCCGAACCGACACAGGCCCCGCTACCGCCGGGCCGCCACCGGCTTGGCATTGCCAATGAACGCGATGCCGTCCTGTACGTGCCGGCGGCACTCGGCGAGGGACCGGTGCCGCTGCTGGTCATGTTCCATGGCGCCGGCGGCTTTCCGGAGAAGGTGCTGCCGTTTATCGAGCCGCACGCCGACGCGCACGGCTTTCTGGTGCTGGCCCCGCATTCGACCTTTCCCACCTGGGACATCGTCATCGGCGGCAACGGGCCCGACCTCGAGCGGCTGCGGCAGGCGCTGGCCGCCGTCTCTGCCCGCTATCGCATTCGGCAGGATCGGCTGGCCTTCGCCGGCTTCTCCGATGGCGCGAGCTACGCGCTTTCCATCGGCATCACCAATGGCGATATCGCCAGCCACGTGATCGCGTTCTCGGGCGGGTTCATGTCTATATTCATGCAGGAAGGCGCGCCAAAAGTCTTTATCGCGCACGGCCTGGCCGACGAGCAGTTGCCCATTCAGACCAGCGGGCGCACCCATGCCACCAAGCTGAAGGCTGCCGGCTACGACGTCGAGTATGTCGAATTCAACGGCCCGCATGCGATCCAGCCACCGATCGTCTCCGAGGCCATCCGCTTCTTCCTGGCGTAGCACGGAGTGCAACCCATGAATTTCGAGATTCCGCAGTCCCTGATCCACCCGCTGCTCGCGCTGATCGAAGCCGAGTCTCCGCTGGCCCGGCAGCTCAGGGAACACGGCCTCTGCCATGGCAGCATGTCGGTATCGGCGCGCCTGTTCGACGCGCAGTCGCTGAACTCGCTCTATGCGCTGAGCAAATCGCAGAACGAGCGCGCGCTGCTCTTTCAGATGCTGGCGCTGGACAACGTCCATAACGCGCCGCAGGCACGCACCATCCCCGGCCTGGAGATGCTGTCGGCCGGACTCGTCGCCTACCTGTCGCGCGATGTCATCGATGGCTGGCTGTATCAGCGCAGCCGCGATGGCGTGCTGCTGCCGTGGCTGGTCCAGCGCGTGCGGCACGTGGAGCCCGAGCAGGGCATGCCCTATGTCGCCATCGACCTGCTGGCGAACACGATGCTGTCCGCCAATTCGGAACTGACGGACCCCGCGCGGCGCAGGGCGGGCATGACGACGTCGATCATCGTCACGCGCGACGAGATCATCGACCGCACCATTCCGCAGCTTCTCGCCGATTTCGGCTTCTTCAAGGAGTGCGCGGAGTTTCGGCAGGAATACGAACGGCATGCCCAGCGCTTTGTGCGTTACCAGCGCAGCTTCGGCGCGCAGTACATCGCCACGGGGGCTGCGTTCACCGTCGAGGGCAAAGGCACCGCGGTGCTCGCGCGCCTGGGCGACGGCGTCGCGGCGCGCTGCATCAACGACGAGGAACGTCTCGAGCGCCGTTTCGAAGTGACACACGACGCCGAGTTCTGGCGCCGGTCCGGCGTGGCCACGGGCTTCGACAAGATGCCGCTCCATGGCTATGTGCACATGTTCCATCTGGAGTGGCACCGGAACATCTGGGTGCATGTGCAACACCTGACCGAATACCGGTATCGGCCCGAGATGCGCGACAAGCTGGTGCTGCCGGACCAGCACCGCGACCTCATCGACATCCTGACGTCGCACATGGACGTGCTGGTGCAGGATTTCGTGCCGGGCAAATCGGGCGGCACGACGATCCTCTGCCAGGGTGCGCCCGGCCTGGGCAAGACGCTGACCGCGGAGGTCTACGCGGAAGTCGTCGGCAAGCCGCTCTACCGCGTGCATTCCGGACAGCTGGGAACCACCGCCGCCTCGGTCGGCGCAAGCCTGATGGAGATCCTGCGCCGGGCCATGCGCTGGAACGCGGTGCTGTTGCTCGACGAGGCCGACGTCTACATTCGCCGCCGCGGCAACGACCTCGAGCACAACGCGATCGTCGCGGAGTTCCTGCGCACGCTGGAGTATTTCAGCGGGCTGCTGTTCATGACGACCAACCGGACCGGCGACGTCGATGACGCCATCCTGTCGCGGTGCATCGCCACCATCCAGTACGAGACACCGGGCAGGGAGGATGCGGCGCGGCTGTGGCGCCTGCAGGCCGAGCAGTACGGCGCGGCGCTGGGGGACGAACTCGTGGACGTATTGACCGCCACCTACCCGAAAGCGAGCGGACGCGATATCAAGGAACTGATGAAACTCGCCACCCGCTATGGCAAGGCGAAGCAGATGGCGTTGTCCGAAGACGTGTTCAGGCTGTGCGCGCAGTTTCGCGCGATCGACTCAATGGGATGATGCCTCCGCCTGCATCAGGGCGCCGACATGCGCCACGGTGCTCGTGGCCAATGCATCGAGGCTGTAGCCGCCCTCCAGAATCGACACGATGCGGCCGTCGCAGGTGTCGTCGGCAATCCGCATCAGTTCGCGAGTGATCCACGCGAAGTCGTCGTCCTCGAGGTTCATGCCCGCGAGGGGATCCATGCGGTGCGCATCGAAGCCCGCGGAGACAATGAGCAGATCGGGCGCGAAGGCGCTGAGCGCGGGAAGCAGCAGCGTGGAGATCGCGGCACGGAACTGCGCCGAGTCGCAGCCACGCGGCAAGGGAACATTGACGATATTGTGGTCCACGCCGGTCTCGGAGCGCGCACCCGTACCGGGATAGAACGGCGACTGGTGACTGGACGCGTAGAACAGTTCAGGGCGGTTGTAGAAGGCCGCCTGCGTGCCATTGCCGTGATGCACGTCGAAATCGACCACGGCCACGCGCGCGAGCCTGCGCACCTCGTAAGCGTAGGCGGCCGCGATGGCCGCCTGATTGAAAATGCAGAAGCCCATCGCCTTGGCCGGTTCGGCGTGATGACCGCACGGCCGCGTCGCGCAGAACACGTTGCGCGCCTGCCCGTCCATGACCGCATCGACCCCCGCACAGGCCGCTCCGACGCAGCGCATGACGGCCTCCCACGAGCCCGGCGACATCAGCGTATCGCCGGCATCCAGCGGCACATAGCCCCGCGCCGGCGCGCTTTGCGCGATATCGTCGATATAGTCCGCGTCGTGGATCAACTGCAACTGCTCGACGGTGCCCATCGGCGCATCGCGCCATTCCAGCGCGGCGAATTCCGGTGTCTGCAACGCGCCCACGACGGCTTTCAGCCGTTCGGGGGATTCCGGGTGATGGGGGCCGGGCTGATGCGCGAGACAGGCGGCATGGGTATAGACGATCGTCGTGGTCATGGTCAGCTGCGCGCGGGTTTGCACCGGCGCCCCCCGTTGGTGGTTCGACTAGGTATGTAATATATCAGCAGTTTTGCGCTTGTTGGGGGTTCGTTGCGCGACGATTTTTGCCGTTAAGTCGCATCGGATGAGGAAATTGAACAGAGAAATTCATGAAACGCGCGCATTGTCTGATTGCCCTATGTTTCGCGGTCGCACTCCCTGCCATGCCGGAGCCTGCCCAGGCCCACATCGCGATTGACGATATCAAGCGGTTGGAGAAATCCGGCCAGTATCTGGAGGCGGCAAAACTGTGGTCGTCGCTGGCAATCGATAGCGAGGCCCTTGCCAGCGGCGCGGAGTTCGCGGCAAGCCATTGGGTTGATGCAGCGAATAACTTCGAGAAGGCGGGCGAAACCGACGCGCAGCGTCTGGCGGTGGAGCGAGCCTACGCAAAACTGCCAGGTATCGACGCGTCGCAGCGTTACCGGATACAGGCCGCTCTGGCCGGGTTCTATGTCTCTCGCAATCCGGACAAGGCGCGAGAACTGTCGCGTGCATTGCTCGACGACGGGCGCAGCCTGGGCTTCGATGCCTGGGGATACGGTCTGGCATGCCTCACGACAGCAGTGGCCATAGAGAACACGCAGGACAAGGCGCTGACGACCGCGCTCTACGTGCGGGGATTCGACTCGGCAGCGGCGGATCTCGATAGCCGTATGGGCTGGTTGAGCGCTGCCTATGAACAGGGTATCCGCTTCGCCCAGACGTCGCAGAATGCTTCACTGGAAGCGCTCATTCGGCACCGGCTGGAAGCAAATCGCGCGGCGTGGGCGAGCGCAGCAGGAACGCCGGCAGGAGATGACGGCTACGTATTGCGGGCGGCGCGCGCATATCGGGCGAGGGCGATTGTCTACCGAGAGAACAATGCACCGGACCTGGCCACATTCGCGGCGTCGCAGGCCGACTCGCTGACTTCTCGCTGATCGCCGGCGACCGCCGCTTCCACGATGGTCGTTTCGTTTCCCGTCAGCCGTGCCGGAACACGATTCCCACGATGCCGTGCGCAGACGACCTTGACGCTCCCGGTACGCACGACCACCATGGTGCAACGGCAAGACGGCTGATTAGGGGGGCGGTATGACTGAGCGCGACACGGTCTTTTCGGGGTCGATCCCGAAGTTCTACGACACGCTGCTGGTCCCGCTGATCTTCGAGGCCTATGCCGCCGATCTGGCCGAGCTGGTCGCGGCTTCCTCGCCCGGTTCGGTGCTCGAGACGGCGGCCGGTAGTGGCGTGGTCACGCGGGCGCTTGCGCCGAAGCTCGACGCTGGCGCGCGCTATATGGTCACCGATCTCAATGCGCCGATGCTCAACTACGCCGCGACACGGCAGGGTGCGGATAGCCGTATCGAATGGCGGCAGGCGGATGCGCTCCACCTGCCGTTCGACGATGGCACGTTCGATGCCGTCTGCTGCCAGTTCGGCGCCATGTTCTTTCCCGACCGGTGCGCCGGCTACACCGAAGCGCGTCGCGTGCTGAAGCCTCGCGGGCGCTTTATCTTCAACGTGTGGGACCGCATCGAGGAGAACGTCTTTGCCGACGTCGTCACCCAAGCCGTCGCCACGGTGTTTCCCCATGATCCGCCAGCATTCCTCGCCCGCACGCCACACGGCTATCACGATATCGCGCGGATCCGGGACGAGCTGCACCGTGCAGGGTTCCGCGATATCGAGATCCAGGCGCACGAGAAGATGAGCCACGCAGACTCGGCCCGCGACGTCGCCACGGCCTATTGCCTTGGCACGCCCCTGCGCAACGATATCGAGGCGCGCGATGCGGGCTTGCTCGACCTTGCGATCGACCGGGCGACGAAGGCGATTGCCGATCGGTATGGTGAAGGGCCGGTGGCAGGGAAGATTCAGGCGCTGGTGATCGTGGCTGGTGGATAGTGACTGTAGGCGGCACCGGTTTGTCGCTCACGACATAACGCAAGACTATCGCGTCGGCTGCCCGTTTCCAGTAGCAGCCAACGCAATCAGGAACGTGCCGCGCCGACCTAGGCTGTTTTCAGAGTGCCAGACTGAAATCGGAAAGCGTTGCAACGGTGTTCGTGAGGCCTTGCTGGAGAAGCGTGGCAAGGTAGTCGTCCCGACTCTTCGGTGGGTTCTTCAGCGATGCGCGATGTTCCGCAACGGCTGCCAGGACCTTGCCCATGTGCAGGTCCCACAAGTCCATGATGAAGTCGTCAGGATGCAGCGCTTCCATGTTGAACTTCGCGAGCGCGGCCTTGGGAAAGTCCTTCAGGTTGAAGGTAACGATCGCCCCGGCGCCGGCATGGATGGCAGCAGCCACAACGTGCCGATCGTCCGGATCGGGCAACGTGATCGATTCAATGTAGTGCTCGTAGCCGACGACGAGCGAATCTCAAACCTTGTCGTTCATCAGGTCGCGCGTGCGTTGCAACTTGTCCACGCCCAGGTCAGGACGCCGCGCGATGACGTTGCGTGTCCACTCGTCATGAATCCGATCGGTCCACTTGGCACGATACAGATCCGTCAGAGCGAGCCGCATGAGCAGATCGCGAAGCGGGGCGGGAAACAGGACGCACGCATCGTAGATGACGGCAAAGTTAGACGCCATGCTCAATATCCCATGTCGAGGTCTTGCGCCTGCGCCGCGAGTTCATCGAGCGCCTTGCGTCGCTCGCCGTCGATCCGTTCCTTGTATGCCACCACGTCCTTATAGAGGACGCGTCGATGCGTGTTGACCTTGCGAAACGGAATCTCGTTCTTCTCGAGCAATTGCACGAGGTATGGGCGCGAGACGTTCAAGAGATCCGCCGCCTCCTGTGTTGTGAGTTCCGCGTGAATGGGAATGATCGACACGGCGTTGCCATTTCCAATCTCTGCGAGCACATCGACCAGAAGCTTCAGTGCCGTGGTGGGCAGGGTGACCTGCTGCACCTCGCCGCGGGCGTTTCTGAAGTCGAACTGTTGCGTCTCTGCCTTGCTGTCCAGAACGACGGCCAGATTGCGCGATGACTCGCGCGCGATAGCGCTCTCGGCTGCCGACGGCAGCGATGCATGAGAAAGGGTATGCGGCATCGTGGGGCTCCAATGCTTACGATATGGACCCCAACATGGTAATTCGAAATAAACGAAATCGCAATAACCGAAACGACGTCGCCGTAAAGGGATGGGGCGGGCGTCGCGGCGCGATAGTCAGACATCGCCTGCGGCGTGTTCCTCTTTGGCCAGCATCATGTGCTGGCTTTCTGTCGTGATGACCCCGATGACCCGGGCCAGCTGTCTGCTCACCGTGATATACGCATGTCCAATCCGGCTGTCGAAGTAGAGGGAGTCCCCGCGTCCGAGATGAACCTTGTCGCCGTGCTCGAAGTGCACTTCGATTTCGCCGGACAGCACGTACACGAACTCCACGCCGGCGTGCTTTGCAAAGTCTTTGGGCCCATTCACCGACCGTGCGTGAATGGTGCCAAGTACCGGATTGATGGGCTTGCCGGTGGCGGCCGTCGCCAGGAACTCGTAGGTGAACGACTGCCCGCGGTAGCGGACGCCTTCGCCGGCGCGGGTCACGACCGGACCCTCATGGTTGGCGGGCAAGGCGTAGTCGTCGGAGAACAGCGTTCCGATGTCGAGCTGCAATGCCTGCGCCAATGCGGCAACGTTCTCGTAGCCGAGCGCGAGCTGGCCGCGTTCGGCGCGGGAGATGGTCGTGATGGACACGTTGGCGCGTTCTGCCACCTGCACCAGTGTCCATCCAAGCTGCTTGCGGGCGGTGCGCAGGCGCTTGCCTAGCGTGGCCGGATCCAGGAGATCTGCCGCTGCTCCCCGGCGCGTGGCCTTCCTGTTCATGATCGCCGTTCCAGAAATTTGCGTAAACGCAAAAAATACATATACTTTCCACCCAGCGCAAGCCATGAATGGATGGACCGATGCATATCGTCGTTGTGGGAGCCGGCATCGCCGGTGTCGTCACCGCCCTGACCCTCGCCCGTGAGGGCGCCACCGTGGACATCGTCGATGCCGCGCCGACGGCAGCCGCCGGTGCGAGCTTCGCGAACGCCGGGCTCGTGTCCCCGGGCCACTGCTTCAGCTGGGCCGAGCCCGGCGTCGCCGGCGCCGCGCTGAAATCCCTCCTGGGCCTCGGAGAGGGCATCAGCATCTGCCCGCCATGGACGCCGTCCATGCTGCGCTGGGCGACGCTTTTCGTACGCGAAGGCACGCGCGACCGCTGGATGGCCAACTCGCAGGCAGCACTGGACCTGGCCACGTACTCCCGCAATCTGCTGTTCGGCGAAGGCGTCGTGCCATGCGAGGCCTATGGTGGGCGACAGGCCGGCATCCTCTACCTATATGGCGAGAACGACCAGCCCGGCCCCTATGACGAGGCACTGCTGAAGTCTGCCGGAGAACCCTTCGAGCGTCTGGACCGCGCCCAGTTACTCGCCTGCGAACCGCTGCTGGCCGACGCTTCGGTGAAGTTCGCACGAGGCGTGTTTTGTCCGAACGACGGTACCGGTGACGCCGCGCGCTACGCGGCGGCGGCCCTCGAGCAGGCGGTCCGTCTCGGGGTCAGGGTCCATTTTGGAGAGCGGGTGCGCGGGTTTGCCGTCAAGGGCGCCGCCGTCACCGGTGTGGAGACGGACCGGGGCCAATACCAGGCGGATGCGGTCGTGGTAGCGGCGGGACTGGCCTCGCGCCGGCTTCTGGCGTCGCTGGATTACGCGCTCCCCATCTTTCCCGTCACCGGCTACTCGATCTCGTATCACGGCGCCCGATCGTCGCGCCCGCGCGTGGGCGCCGTGTCGATACCTCACAAGGTCGCGTGGGCGTCCTTTGGTGAGGAGACCGTGCGGTTCACCGGCTTCGCCGACATCGGCGTTCCGGGGCCCGGCAAGGTGGAGGCACGGTTTCAGGCGCTGGAAGCCTTTGCACACGGGGTGTACCCCGAGATTCGGGATGCCACCGCGCATAGATGGGTGGGACAGCGGCCGATGACGCCCGACAACCTGCCGTTCCTGGGCGCGTCGCGGCACGCGAACCTCTGGCTCAACTGCGGTCACGGTGCGATGGGCTGGACGATGGCGTGCGGATCCGCGCGCGTCGTGAGTGACCTTGTTCTGGGGCGGGACGCGGCCATCGATCTGGCGCCTTACCGCTGGGACCGCTATGGTCGTCTCGGGCGGCGCGCAACGGCGACGAACGGCTCCCGGTCGCGGATGCCGCAGCCTATTCGGGCTCGATCCCGGCAGCCTTGATCACACGTCCCCACTTCTCGGACTCGGCGGACGATCACGGTTTTCGGCCATGCAGGATGAACGCGCGCGTGGGCAGGCGGATAATGCCGTGGTCGTCCGCATAGCCCTGGAACGCCTGCTCGAGAGACGCGCGCAGGGTCGCCGCTTCGTCAGCATCGAGTGCGGCGTAGCCGGGGAAGCTTCTGAACATCGGGTCGCATTCGTTCACCACGTCGGCGGAAGAGAACGGATGCCATTCCGCCGTTGCTACGTGAACCTCGACACTCGCGACGCCTGCCTCCGTCACGCTGGCGGCCAATGCATCCTCCGTGAACAGCGGAAACAGGTCTGACGGCCACAACGTCTTCTGTGGAAATTCGCGATGGAATATGCGTCGCAGGACATGCGCGGGTGAACAGTCGCCACCGTGTGTCCACATGGCAAGCGCGATCTGGCCGCCACGACGGGTGACGCGCGCCATTTCGGCAATCCCCTGCCGCCAGTGCGCAAAGGCCAGAACGCCGAACATGGATATCGCGATATCGAACTGCGCATCGGTCATCGTCAGCGCCCGGCAGTCTTCCGCCTGCGCATGACAGCCGGCGAACGATCGCAACCGCTCCGCGGCGCGTTGGACCATCGCGGGATGGATATCGGTCGCCGTCACGACGGCGCCTCGTTCCGCGGCGGCGACGGCGAGCCCACCGGTGCCGGCGGCAATATCGATGACGGACCGACCGGCAATCGGTCCCAGTCCTTCGAGGACCTGCAGCGCAAACGGCTGGGTCGTTCTCTCGCCCATACGTTCATAGAGGGCGATGTGGGGGGCAGTGGCGCGCATGGAAATCCGGAGCCGAAAGGCTTGGAATATATCGCCTGCATGCGCGCATCGGGATCGGTCGATCAGCCGATCGGCCGATCATTCGATGGGTGGATCCGCATACGCCGGGTTGGCTTCCACTATCCTGACGGGAATCGATTTCACAGCGGGGACATGGCTTTCCCTTGCGTGATGCCATAGCGGAACAAGCGGATTGCATTCGGGGAAATAACCGGCAACGCATCCCGCCGGTAGATCGAACGCCACGACCTCCAGTCCATTCACGCGCCGCTCGACGCCATCGTCCGCGACCGCTTCCAGGCAAACATGCTGGCCAGCCGCGAGGCCGAGGCGATCGATATCCATCGGGTTCATGAGGACGACCATGCGCGTCCCCTTGATGCCGCGAAAGCGGTCATCGAGCGAATAGATCGTCGTATTGAACTGGTCATCGCTGCGCAGGGTGAACAGCCGAAGCGTCGTCGCATCCATCGCCTGCATGTCGGGATCTTCGCAGAGGGATTCCGGCGCAAGGAACTCGGCCTTTCCGCTTTTTGTTTTCCACTGCCGATCGCGCGCCGGAAGTGGCCGGTGAAACCCGCCCGGCGTCCACATGCGCGCATTGAAGTCATGAAAGATGTCGGGATAGGTCTCCGCGATGGCATCGCGGATCAGCGCGTAGTCGTTCTCCCAATCGGTCCATGGCACCGCCGTGTCCTCGCCGAGCGTCGCGCGCGCGATGCCCGCAACGATCTGCTGTTCGGAGCGCAGGTCGGGGCCCGCGGGCGTGGCGCTGCCGCGGGAGCCATGCATGCAGCCCGTGCTGTCTTCGATGGAAACGGCTTGCGGCCCATGAGGCCGAACGTCGCTTTCGATGCGGCTGAGGCAGGGCAGGATATAAGACACGGCACCGTGCACGAGGTGGCTGCGATTGAGTTTGGTGGTAATCCCGACCGTCAGGCGAAGCTTTCGCCAGGCGGGTTCGAACGCGTACCGGTCGGGTACCGAGCGCACGAGATTGCCGCCGAGCTGCATGACGGCGCGGATGTCTCCATCCATGATGCCGCGGCACATGCCGACAGTGTCCAATCCCTTTTCCCTTGGTGGCTCGAATGCGTATTGGGCGGCGAGCTTGTCGAGGGGCGCGAGTTCCGGCTTTTCGGTAATGCCGACGGTTCGCTGCCCCTGGACATTCGAATGGCCACGCACAGGCGACGGCCCGGCACCGGGTTTGCCGATATTGCCGCGCAAGAGCAGGAGGTTCGTCACCATGCGCACGTTCTCCACACCGGTCCGATGCTGGGTCAACCCCATGCCGAAATGCGCGATGACCGCGTTGGCGCGGGCATATGCGGCCGCGGCGCCCTCGAGCGCGGCGCGCGCGAGGCCGCTTTCCCGCTCGATCTCCGCCCAATCGGTACGCCGGACGAACTGCGCAAACGCCTGAAAGCCCACGGTATGCCGATCGATGAAGTCCCGATCCAGCAGACTGCCGCGTCCTTCGCCCACGCTGAGGGTGTCCGCCTCCAGCAGTGCCTTGCAGAGGCCGGTGATCGCGGCGAGATCGCCGCCTGCCTTCACCTGATGGTATTGCGTACTGATCTGCGTGGCGCCCGGCGTCAGCATCTCGCCCGGAGACTGCGGGTTGACGAAACTCACGAGGCCGGGCTCACGGATCGGATTGAACGTGATGATCGGCACGCCGCGGCGGCGCGCATCCTGAAGCTGATGAAGCATCCGCGGGCTGTTGGTGCCGACGTTCTGCCCAAAGAAGAACATCAGGTCGGTCTTCTCGAAGTCGTCGAGCGTGATGGTTCCCACGCCGACGCCGATCGCCGCCGTCAGCGCGACCGACGTACTTTCGTGGCACATGTTCGAGCTGTCCGGCAGGTTGTTCGTACCGTACATCCGTGCGAACAGCTGGTACATGTAAGCCGTCTCCAGCGACGCGCGGCCGGACGTATAGAGCGCGGCGGCGGCCGGCGCGATGGCGCGAAGTTCGCGTCCGATTTCCTCGAACGCGGCGTCCCAGTCGACCGGTTCGTACCGGTCGGTCTCCGCGTTCCATCGCATCGGTGACGTGACGCGGCCGGCTTCCTCGAGCTCGTGGTCATGCCATGTTTCGAGTTCCGTGACCGTATGCGACGCGAAGAAGTCCGGATCGACGCGTTTGTCCGTCAGGTCCCACGCCGTTGCCTTCGCGCCGTTCTCGCAGAACTCGAACGTATGCGGATCTTTCGGCTTTGCCCATGAACAGCTGACGCACATATGTCCGTCGGGTTTGTTCTGGCGCATGAGAATGCGGCTGCCTTGCAGCGTCGCATGCTCGCGCACGAGGACTTCGGCAACGGCCCTCAGCGAGCCCCAGCCCCCCGAAGCATGCTTGTACTCTTTGAGCTTGTTGCCGTTCGGCATGGCGATCGTCTCCGCAGGTTGGCAATCCCGGACAAGAGCAACCTTCGTTCCACGCTTCCAGCGTGCGCGTTCTTTGCGGGAGCGCCCGGCAAGATGTAAATCTGGCCGATAGCCCACGCCTTTATTGCGCGCTTTGGCGAGCGAATGCGGGGGCGATGTCGCCTATAGCATTCGTTTTCCGTCGGGCATGATCGATGCTCCACGAATGGGACGCCTGCGATCACCCCTACGATCGGACGACCGGAGATACAAATGAAAGCGCTCTGCTGGCACGGAAAACACGACATTCGCTGCGACAACGTTCCCGACCCCAAGATCGAGCATCCGCGAGACGCGATCATCAGAACGACCAGTTGCGCGATCTGCGGTTCGGATCTGCATCTCTATGACGGCTTTGTGCCGGGCATGGAGAAGGGTGACGTGATGGGTCACGAATTCATGGGCGAAGTGGTCGAGGTGGGCTCGGAGAACAAGCGTTTGCGGGTGGGAGACCGCGTGGTCGTGCCGTTCACGATCATCTGTGGGGAGTGCGATCAATGCCGGCGTGGCAACTTCTCGGTATGTGAGCGCACCAACCGCAACAAGGCAACCGGCGACAAGGTGTTCGGCCACAGTACCGCCGGGCTGTTCGGCTACACGCATCTGACCGGCGGCTATGCGGGCGGGCAGGCGGAGTATGTGCGCGTGCCGTATGCGGACGTCGCCCCCGTCAAGATTCCAGATGGCGTCAGCGACGAGTCGGTACTGTTCCTTGGCGATATCCTGCCCACCGGCTGGCAGGCGGCCGCGCAGTGCGATATCCAGCCGGACGACGTGGTGGCGATCTGGGGCGCGGGCCCCGTGGGTCAGTTCGCGATTCTCAGCGCGAAGCTGATGGGCGCGCAACGGGTCATCGCGATCGATCGCGTGCCGGAGCGGCTGGCCATGGCCGAGTCGCTGGGGGCAACGCCGCTCAATTTCGATACCGTGAATATCGTCGAGGCGTTGAACGAGCAGACTGGCGGCAAGGGCCCGGACAAGTGCATCGATGCGGTGGGTCTCGAAGCCCATGCGACGGCATCGCTGGACTCGGTCTACGACCGCGTGAAGCAGGCGGTCATGCTCGAGTCCGATCGCCCGCACGTGTTACGCGAAATGATCTACTGCTGCCGTCCCGCGGGCATCCTGTCGATTCCGGGCGTCTACGGTGGCTTCGTCGACAAGATTCCGATGGGTGCGCTGATGAACAAGGGCCTGACCGTTCGCACGGGGCAGACGCACGTCAACCGCTGGACCGACGATCTGCTTCAACGCATCCTGTCGGGCGAGATCGATCCGACGTTCGTCATCACGCACCGCATCGGCATCGAGCAGGGGCCGGAGATGTACAAGACGTTCCGGGAGAAGCACGACGGCTGCATCAAGGCGGTCATCAAGTTCTGACCCTGGCCGATGGCGACGGGCGTCGTGTGCGCTATGGCCGATGCTCAGGTCCAAGCAGTCGTGCCACCGCCGGATGCAAGCCCGTATTCGCCTTCTGCGGCGGCGCGGAGAAACTGCCTTCGCGGGCCGTGCCGGGCCGTAGCGCCACCAGCGACTCGCAGTGACGCACCGCGCTGCTGACCCCGTCCACCACCGGCACCGGAATCTTCCCCTGTAACGAACGCGCCAGCCCCGCCAGCGGGGCGCCTGCCACGATGATGACGTCGGCGCCGTCTTCGCGTACGGCCTGCAGGCTCAGCGCTTCCAGGCGTGCGGCGTGGTCTTGCTGCACGCTGCCGATGTCGCGCAGCGGTGTCTGCAGCGATCGAATGCTCGCCAGCCGCGATGCGAGTCCGTTGGCCGCCACGCATTCGCGGTACCACGACTGGATGCGGTGGGAGATGGCGATGATCGAGAAGCGTTGCCCCAGCAGGCAGGCGCTCGCCAGCGCGGCTTCGGTCATGCCCACGACGGGGACGTCGAACAGTTCCTTGAGCCCGGCCAGACCCGGGTCGCCGAAGGCGGCCACGATCAGGCCGTCGAATGTGCCCGCGTGTTCGGCGGCGGCGCAGGCCGTGGCGTAGCCGCCGACCAGCGCTTCGAAGCGCGTCTCGATATAGGCCACGCCGAAGCTGGCGGTAGCCATCGTGATGCGGGTATCGGGCGACGCCGTCCGCTGCGCTTCCGCGTGGATCAGGTCGGTCACCGACGTGCTGATATTCGGATTGACGATCAGAAGGTTCATGGTTCAGATTTCCGGCTGTCCGGCCTCGAGGAATTTGCCGCGACCGGCGGACGGTTCCAGATATTCGCCATTGCGCACGATCATCTCCCCGCGCGAGAACGTGGTCATCGGCCAGCCGGTGACCTCGATCCCCTCGTACGGCGTATAGTCCACCGCGTGATGGAGGTTCTCGTTGGCGATGCGCACCTTGCGCGCGGGATCCCACAGCACGATGTCCGCATCGGCGCCGATGGCGATCGTGCCCTTGCGCGGGTACAGCCCATAGAGCTTCGCGGGCCGGTACGCGGTCAGTTCCACGAACTGGTGCAGCGACAGCTTGCCGCGCCGCACGCCATCGAACAGCAACGGCAGGCGCGTCTCGATGCCCGGCACACCGTTGGGAATATGGTCGAACGACTGCGCGGTGCCGCCGAGTTTCTTCCCCTGCGGATCGTCGTAGCGGAAAGGTGCATGGTCCGACGAGAACACGCTGAACACGCCATTGGCCAGCGCACGCCAGACCGCGGCCTGGTTCTCCGGGTCTCGCGGCGGCGGGCTGCAGACACACTTGGCCCCTTCATAGCCATCGTCGCCCGGCAGCCCCATGTCCTCCGCCGTCAGATACAGGTATTGCGGGCAGGTCTCCGCGAGGATCTTCAGCCCGCGGCCCTGCGCCCAGCGGATCTGCTCGATGGCCTCCTTGCCCGACACATGCACGATCAGGATCGGCACATCGACCAGTTCGGCGAACGAGATCGCGCGATGCGTGGCCTCGCGTTCGACCACGGCGGGCCGGGCTAGCCCGTGAAAGCGCGGCGCGATGCGGCCCTCGCCGACCAGCTTGTCGGTGAGCCACGAGATACAGTCCGCGTTCTCGGCATGCACCATGACCAGCGCGCCGTTCTGGCGCGCCACGTCCAGCACTTCCAGCATCTCGCGGTCCGACAGCTTGAGGTCGTCGTAGGTCATGTAGACCTTGAACGAGCTATAGCCCTGCCGGATCAGCGACGGCAGTTCATCCTGCAGCACGGTGGGGGTGGGATCGGCAACGATCAGGTGAAACGCGTAATCGATGACCGCGCGGCCGTCGGCGCGGCGATGGTAGTCGGCCACCGCGGCCTTGAGCGAGTGGCCTTTCTCCTGCGCGGCAAACGGGATCACGGTGGTCGTGCCGCCGCACACGGCCGCGCGCGTGCCCGTGAAAAAGTCGTCGGCCATGCGCAGGCCGTCGGGCATCGGCTGGTCCAGATGGCAATGGCCATCGACGCCGCCGGGCAGCGCGAGCAGCCCCGTGGCATCGACGTCCTGCCGCGCGGCGGGCAGCCCATGGCCCAGCGCCACGATCTTGCCGCCGCGCACGCCAATGTCGCAGCGGAAGCGGTCCGATGCGGTGACCACGTCGGCATTGCGGATCACGAGGTCGAGGTTGTTGTCTGCGGACATGGTCATCCCTCCAGCGCGTTACACGACTTCGCGGAACAGGCGGCCCCAGCCCTGCAGCGCGCGCGTATCCACGCCGGCCAGCCGCAGCGAACTCCATACGACCGTGGAGATCGTGTCGTACAGCGGCACGCCCGTCTCGGCCTCGAGCGCCTCGGCCAGATGCGCCGCGTGCAGGTTGGTGCAGAAGGTGGTGATGGCCTGTACGTTCTCTCGGGCCAGCGCGCGCACCATGTCGCGGATGGTGTCTTCCCGCACCTCGGCAAAGCTGTAGTTCACATGGAGGCCGAGGTGCCGCTCCGCCGAGCAGTCGAAGCCGCTGCGCGCGTAGTTGGCGACGATGCGTTGCTGCACGTCATCGAGGTAAGGCGTGGCCAGGCCGAATCGGCGCGCGCCCGTCTTCTCGAGAATCTCGTTCAGCGCCAGCACCGACGTGGTCGCCGGAATCCCCGTGGCTTCGGTAATCTGCTTGCACAGCGCGCGGTCCCGCTCGAAGCCGAGCCAGCCCGACGATGTGCCGTTCCACGCGATGACATCCACGCGGGCATCGGCCAGCAACTGGGCGGCCGTCAGGATCTTCTCGAGGTCGAACTGTCCCAGTGCCTGGTCACGCAACGAAATCTCGGTGACGGTAAAGCGCGAGAAATGCACGCTGACATTGGGCAGGCTGCTGACCATTGCGCTGGTAATCGGCTCCAGCGCGGTATTGGAAGAGGGCGTCAGCATGCCGAGGCGAATCTGCTTGCTCATGTTTGGGATCTCAGGAGTGATATGGTTTTTTATCGTTCGGGCTTGTCGTTGAAGGCGAGCTGGGTGCCGGGTACACCCTGCGTATTGCGCGCGAGCTCGAGTTCCTTCTTTAATGCCGCCTGCCGTGCCGCATCGGGCTTGACGGTGCCGTGACTGCCCGCCTGCAGCGCGGGCAGCACGTAGTCGTTGACCATCTGGCGATACAAGTCCAGATATCTGGCGTCGCGCAGGCCGCCCTGCGTGGACATGATGCTGTTCATCACGATCACGGCGTTCTGCTTCGGCAGTACGGTGATGAACTGGCCCTTGTAACCCATCGCGCTGAACTCGCGTTCGCTCTGCACGATGTTGTTGACCCAGCAGTAGTAGCCATAGTCCCGTGCGGGGCCGGACGGCGTGGTCATCTGCGCGACCCACGCGGCCGGCACGATCTGCTGGCCGTTCCAGCGGCCCTGGTTCAGCATCAGCAGGCCCAGCCGCGCCATATCGATCGAACGCAGCCGCAGGCCCCATCCGCCAGACACGGCGCCCTTGCCGTCGGCCCCGTCCCAGCGGTAGTGGGACATGCCGAGCGGTTCGAACAGGCGCCTGGCCGCATACTGCTGCTCCGGCATGCCGGTCACCTGGCTGATCGTCGCACCCACGAGCACGGGGTTCACGTCGATATAGTCGAACTCGGTGCCCGGCGCGGTGCGCACGCTCGCGGAGGCCGCCACCTTGAGGCGATCGGGCACACCGTAATAGAGCGTGTCGGTACCTTCGACGAGCTTGTACGACAGCCCGCTGGCCATCGACATCAGGTGCCTCAGCTGAATCTGCTGCTTGTCCGCCAGCGACGGCGCGAGGTCGGGGCGGGCCGCCGCCAGCCGCGTGGCCGGCGCATCGGTCGCGCTGAGCCTGCCGTCGCCGACCAGCGTGCCGACCAGCAGCGCGCTGATGAACTTGGTGACGGAGTACAACTCGTGGTTGTAGTCGCGGCCCAGTCCGTCGCTGTAGCGCTCGAAGACGAGCTTGCCGTCCTTGATGACGAGCAGGCTGCGGACGTCGAGCTTGTCGCGGCGGATCCATTCGGACAGCGCGACCAGTTTCGCGGAGTCCACGCCGACGGCTTCCGGCTGCGCGGTGGGAATGCCAGCCGCAGCCGGTGCGGCCTGTGCCAGCGGGGTGCCCAGTGCAAACAGCGCGGCCGTGGCGATGATCGTCAACGATTTCATGATGGTGTCCTCCGCGCTCAGACCGGCAGCTTCGTCTCGTAGTCGATGGCCGTGGACGACAGCAGCAGACCCACGCCCGCGGCGGCAAAGAACATCAGCGCCAGGAAGTAGGAGCCCGTGAACTGCACGATCATGCCCACGATGATCGGCACGCTGATGCCGCCGATATTGCCGCCTAGGTTCATCACGCCGCCCAGAAAGCCGATCTTGTTGCGCGTGCCGAGGATCGACGGAATGCACCAGAACAGGCCGCACCAGCGCAGGAAGAACAGCGTGGAAGAGAGCAGGGCCACCACCACGACGGGGTTGGTCACGTAGGCCACCGAGAAGATCGAGACCGTGGCCACCACGGCGGCGATGCCGAACAGGGTGCGCATCACGACGTTGGGACGGCCGCCGGCCTCCTTCCACTTGTCGGCGATCCAGCCGCCGATGAGTTCACCGACGAAGCCGCAGAAGAAGATGATGAAGCTCGCGCCGCCCATGGCCTTGATATCGAATCCGTGCACCTTGTTCAGGTAGTTCGGCATCCAGGTCAGCAGGCCGTAGAACACGGTGTTGAAGCACATCCAGCCGATGGCCATGCACCAGACCGAGCGGTACTTGAAGAAGTCGAGCGAACGGCCCGACAGGTTGGACGGCTCGGCGCGATGCTCGCTGGCTTGCGCCTCCTCGATATAGCGCGCTTCCAGTTCGTTCACGCCGGCGTGTTCGCGCGGCGAGTTGCGGATATAGCGCCACGCGACGATGCCGGCGATGACCGTGCCCACGCCCGCCACGACGAACGCCAGGCGCCACGAGCCGAGCGCGGAGATCAGCCACGTGATGATGATGGCGCCGAGTGCCGCGCCCAGCGGCGCGCCGCCATCGAGCAGCGTGGCACCGCGGCCGCGCTCGTTCTGCGTCATCCAGATGGCATTGAGCTTGCCGCCGGCCGGATAGATCGGCGCTTCCGCGGCACCGAGGCCCAGACGCGTGAGCAGCAGCGTGGTGGCCGTGGTGCAGACCGCGGCCAGCGCCTGGAATGCGCCCCAGAACACGGTCGCGCAGGCAATCACGATGCGCGGCTTGTACTTGTCGGCGAGCATGCCGCCGGGCACCTGCATCAAGGCATAGGTCCAGAAGAACGAGCTGAGGATCAGCCCCTGCATGGTGGGGCTCAGGTCGAATTCCTTGGCAATCAGCGGCATGGCGACCGACAACGAGGCGCGGTCGATGTAGTTGATGGCGATGAGGAATAGCATCATCAGGAAGATCTTCCATCGGACGCTGCTGCGCGTGGCCGTCATCGTGGCGGCCTGGCTGGTGGATGGCATTGCGGGTCTCCTAGCTCCTTGGGTGCTGCGTTGTCGAGGCATGTCGGTGGGGGGTGTCGCGCAACTGGAAGCGAGTATAGGATACGTAATCTGTAATTACAACGACGAGAAGTGATTGATTTATATAGGTATTGTATTGGAGTAGTGTAAACACCAAGTTGGTTATGTTAGTCTCCCATCTGGTGCAGATTCCCCTATCTGGTGACGTCAGTGACACAAGTCCTCCCCAAAACCGCCCGCCTCCGCACACTGGGCATGTCCGCCGAAATCGCGGCGCGCATGCGCACGATGATTCAGGAAGGCGAACTCCCGCCGGGTGTGCGCATCGACGAGAAAGCGTTCTGCGAGGCGTTCGACGTTTCCAAGACGCCGTTGCGTGAAGCGCTCAAGATCCTGGTCTCGGAAGGGCTGGTGCTGCATCGCCAGTACATCGGCTATCGCGTGGCACCGCTCGACCTCGATGAACTGCGCGCAACGTTCGAAACGCTACACGGGCTGGAGGCGCACGCGGGCGAACTGATCTCCGGGCGGATGAGCGATGCCGCGCTCGCGAAGATCGAGCGCCGCCATCAGGCGATGGTCGACGCGCACGCGGCCGGCAAGCGCACCGACTACTTCCGGATCAATCAGGAGATTCATCAGCTCATCGTGGACAGCGCGGCGAACGCGGTGCTGTCGGGCATCTATGCGACGCTGATGAGCAAGGTGCACCGCGCACGCGGCGCGGCCAATGCGGACATGCTGCGCTGGCAGGAATCGCACGCGGAACACGAGGCGATCATGGAAGCCCTGCGGGAGCAGGGCCGGCCCCGGCTGGCGAAGATCCTGCGCGAGCATTCGGAGAACACCGCGCGCGAGGTGCTGAAGGTGGTGGAGGCATCGCTGGCGGAACCGGCCGCGCGGGCCTCGGCGGGGCGTTAATACCCTCAGTCCAGCGCGCGATCCTTCGACTCCACGTTCACCGCCCCGATCGCAAACGCCCCCACCAGCAGCATCGTGGAGATCATCGCCAGTGCCAGCGTGAAGTGCGTGGCCATGACCGGTGCGATGATCGCCGGTGCGAACAGGCCGCCGAAGCGGGCCACCGCGCCGGCCGTGCCCATGCCTGTTGCGCGCAGGTCGGTCGGATAGACCTCGGGGGTGAACGCGTAGAGCGCGCCCCATGTGCCCAGCAAAGAGAAGCTCATCAGCAGCGTGGAGCCGATGACCACCGCGGGCGAGGTGCCCAGGCTGTAGAGCATGCAGCCGGCCGCGCTGAGGACGAGGAAGCCGATCAGCGTGGGTTTGCGGCCCCAGCGTTCCACGCCGTAGGCGGAGAGTGCGAACCCCGGCAGCTGCACGATAGCCAGCAGCACGAGGAATACCTGTCCGCGCATGAACGCGAACCCTTCGGCGCTGAGCTTGATCGGCAGGTACACGAACACGCCGTAGTAGGCGATGGAGATCAGCGCCCAGGCGACCAGCAGCGCGAGGCTGCGGCGGCGGAAGCTGCCGGAGAACAGCGCGAACACGGACTTGGGTTCGGCGCGCTCCGATTGCAGCGGGGGAATCTCGTGCTTGCTGCCGTTGACCCTTGCCACGCGCTCGAGCACCTTGCGCGCTTCGTCCGATCGTCCGCTGCGGTTCAGGAACATCGGCGACTCGGGAATATAGAAGCGAAGCACGACGCCGATCAGCGCGGGGACGCCCGTCACGAGGAAGATCACGCGCCATGCCTGATCGCCGTAGGACAGCGCGGCGAGCGCCAGCAGCGCGAGGCAGATGGTGCCGATGGCCCAGAACGATTCCAGCAGCACCAGCCAGCGGCCGCGGCGGTCGCTCGGCAGGAACTCGGCCATCATCGTGTAATCCACGGGCAGCGTGCCGCCCACGCCGACGCCCGTCAGGAAGCGCAGCACCAGCAGCCATGTGAACTCGGGAACGAAGGCCGAGGCGACGCCACACAGCGCGTCGATGACGACGGCCATCATGAGCACGGGACGGCGGCCGATGCGGTCCGCCAGGCGGCCGAACACGAAGGCGCCGATCAGCATGCCGACGAAGAAGAACGTGCCCGTCTGCAACGCCTGCGGCACGGTGATGCCGAACGTCTTGGCGATCGAGGGGGCACTGAAGCCGATCGACAGGACCTGCATGGCATCGGCCAGCCATACGAGCCCGAAAATCACGAACAGCCGGTATTGAAACTTGCCGACGCCGGCCGCGCGAATGCCGGTCTCCAGCGACACGCTGCCGGACGCCGATGGACGAGAGGCCGACGATTGCGCGCCATCGCGCGCGTCGGTGGTGGCGGAGCCCGAGTGGGATAGACCCGGGGGCAGGGCAGCCGCGCTGTCTTGATACGGGGAGTGCATCTTCGCTCCTTATCCTGTGTTCGCCTTCGTTTGTATACCCGAGATATCACCGAACTGGGCGGCCTTTTTTTCGGTGCAAGGTCCGCGCCAGCTGGCGTGCGATCGACTTTTATCTATCGATTCTGAATGATGCTGCGTGTCAGTGCGAGGGCTGGCTGCGGATGCGCGCGACGGCGTCTTCCACGCCGGTCCAGGCGGGCGCGTCGGGCGCGAATCGCGCGCGCAGGTAATGCACCAGTCCACTCACTTGTTCGTCGTCCAGGCTGTCGGCAAAGCCGGGCATATAGCCGATGCCGGCATGCGGCGGGGCGGAGATGCCATGCATCACGGCCTGAATCACATTGTCGGGGCGCGCGCTGTGCAGATTCGTGTTCAGCGCCAGCGAGGGTTTGACGCCGAACTGCGGCACGCCGGTATTGCCCTGATGGCACACCGCGCAGGCGGCCTGATAGAGGCGGCCCATGCTGCCGGAAAGCTTCAGCGCCTGCGCATCGGCGCGCGCTTCGATGGCGCGCACCTGTTCAGCGGGCGGTGGCGCGGCGTCGGCAATGGCGGGGGCGCTGAACGATGCCACATAGTGCGCAATGGCCCGCACGTCGCTCTCCGGGAGTTCGCGCAGGCTCTCCACCACGGGCGCCATCGGCCCCGCGGCGGCGCCGTGCCGCGCCGCGTACCCGGTCCGCAGGTACTGGAACAGATCGTCTTCGGTCCACGGCACGGGCGACGTCGACAGCGCAGTCAGGGCTGGCGCTTCCCATCCCTCGGCCATGCCGCCGGTCAGGTAGGCCTTGCCGCCTTTCTCGCCGCCGAGCGCATTGCGCGGCGAATGGCAGGCGCTGCAATGCCCGAGCCCTTCGGCGAGATAGGCGCCACGATTCCAGAGGGCGGAGCGCTCGGCCACGGGCTCGAACGGTGCGTTGCGGTGGAAGATCGCGTTCCAGCCGGCCAGCGAAGGGCGCATATTGAACGGGAACGCGAGCTTCGTTTCCGGCGGGCGCGATACCACGGGCTCGGCCGACATCAGATAGGCGTAGAGCGCCTGCATATCGGCATCGCTGACCTTGGCGAACGCCGTGTATGGGAAAGCGGGGTACAGGTGGCGGCCGTCGCGATGGATGCCTTCGCGCATGGCGCGCTCGAATGCCGCGAACGACCAGTTGCCGATGCCGGTCTCGACATCGGGCGTGATATTGGTGCTGTACACCGTGCCGAAGGGCGTGTCGAGGGCAAGGCCGCCGGCATTGCGCGTGCCGCCGGGGGCGGTGTGGCAGACCGCGCAGTCGCCCGCGGCGGCAACCAGGCGGCCCCGTTCGATGGTCGCGGCCGAATAGAAGCCGGGTACTGGCGGCGCTACCGGTGCGATGGGGGCGCGCCACGGCATGATCGTGACGAATAATCCCGCCAGCGCGGTGACGGGCGCGAGTGCGGCCAGCAGCCAGCGGCGCTTGCGTGAGGCGCCTCGGGCGAGACCGTCATCGATACCCTCGGCAGCGAGCCCGCGCCGAATCTCGCCGGCGCTGAACGGTGGCTCGCGCAGGCGAATGCCCGTGGCATCGTGAATCGCGTTGGCCACGGCGGCGGCCGCGGGCAGCGTGGCCGAGGCGCCGCCCGCGAGCGCGCCTACGATATTGACCTGCGTCTGGGGGGCCACCGCACGCGTCGGCGCATGCGTGGCGAGGGCCATCGCGTCGCGCGCTTCGGAGGCGGGATTCCATCCCCAGTCGTCGTGGCTCGCGCCGCCCCGTGTCAGCTGCCGCGTGGCGGCGGTAATGTCGTCCCGCAGCGCGGTGGGCCGGGCAGGCGCCGGCGCGGCATGGTCCTCGCGCTCGTGCCCGACCGTCACACGCGTCACGCTGATATCGCCGGTACGGGCATCCACCTCGACATCGGCCACCCATGCCGACCACGTTTGCGTGGGCCGGCCATTGTCGATATCGATCGCGCGCGCATAGGCAAAGCCGCGTCCGCGCCGGATGCCGTCGCCGGCCCGCCGATGTCCCTGCAACGGTCCCCGCCAGCCGGACTGGGCCGCCACGCGCTCGATCAGCTGGGTGCCGGTGCTGTCGTCGAGCCACTGGAGCCGCAGCGCCACCGGGTCCATCCGCGATCGCACGGCCAGTGCGTCGAGCTCGGACTCGTGCGCGAACACATGGCCGCGGGCCGCGACGCCCGCGGGTACGTCGAGGGGCAATGCCGCCGAAACCGCGAGATGGTCGGTCGCGTAGGGCGGCACCAGCGTGCCATCGATCTGCGCGTCATCGATCCGCGCGCCATCGATCCGCGCGTCATCGGCGAACGGCACCGTGGTGCCCGTCTGCAGCAGGGCGATCGGAAGATTGGCATCCGGCGTGGCGGATGCGGTAATACGGTAGGCCGATGCCGGATCGATCGCGCTGCGCACGGCAAGCGTCAGCCTGGGGGAGAAAGCGTCGGGGTCGGCGCGGAAGGTCACGCGCACCGGCCGGCCGGCGGCATGCGCGAGCAGGGCCGCGTCGGCCGCAGCCTGGCGCGCGCAGAAATCGTCATGTCCGGCGGGCGGATCGGGATCGCAGACGATCGATACCTGTGCCGCGGTCACGCCCAGCAGCGCCGCCACTTCCAGTCGCAGGGCGCTTGTCTGTGCTGTCGCCAGCCAGACGGTCATGGTCCCGTCGTGCCAGTGCGCGGTGGCGGTGCCGCTTGCATCGGCACGCGGGGCGATCAGCGGCCACCGGTACACGGCCTCGCCGTCCGGCGCCAACGCAGCGTCGGCGTCGCCATGCATCGCGACCTGCCGCACACGCGTGACAGCGGGTGCTGGCTCGGCGAGCGCCCACCTGGGACGCAGCGCGCGGGCTGCCGCCGCGGCATGTTCCGGCGACGTCGCCACCACGGCAAGGAAATCGCCGCGCACGATCACGTCGATCGTACTTTCGACGTTCCCTTCGAGGCTGCCTTCCCACCGACGCGCTGCGTCGGCGTCGTAGCCGAGCAGGCGACCCAGTCCGCCGGCCGGCCGGACGACGTGGCCGAACAGCGTCGCCGCCGGCACGGGCACATGCAAGGCGTCCTGCGTGCGGGCGTTCATCGGAGCGCCTCGCGTTCGCTTGCCGCGGCATCCTGCTGCTGGAGTTCGGCCGCGCGCTGCACCGCGCGCAGAATCTCGACATGAGTCCCGCACCGGCACAGGTTGAAGCGCAGCGCCTCGCGAATCTCGCCCTCGGTCGGCGCGGGGTTCACGGCCAGCAACGCCTTGGTGCTCATGATCATGCCGTTGAGGCAGTAGCCGCACTGCGCGGCCTGCTCCTCGATAAAGGCCCGCTGCACCGGATCGGGCGCGGCGCTGGTGCCCAATCCTTCAAGCGTGGTCACGGCCCGCCCTTCGGCCGCGCTTGCCGGCACGATGCACGAGCGTGCCGCCACCCCGTCGATCAGCACCGTGCACGCCCCGCACTGACCGAGCCCGCAGCCGTACTTCGGGCCATTGCAGGCCAGATCGTTGCGCAGGATGTAGAGCAATGGCGTGCGCGGATCCACACAGACATCGTGCGATTGCCGGTTGACGCGCAACAGAAGGGGGCGGGGCGCGGTCATAAACGCGGTTCAGGCAGCCGCGGGCACGGCACGCGTGGCGGGATCGCGCAGCGGCACCGAGAACACGTCGTAGCCAAAGCACCAGTCGGGGTTCTCGTTCGTCCGCAGCCAGGTGTTGTCATGCGATACCTTCTGCACGCGGCCCGCGCGTTCGGCGCGATTCGCCTCGTAGAGCGAGAACGTGTAAGCGTGATCCTTGAGGCCCGCCTCGACGAAGCAGCGCGTCAGCATCGCCGCGTCCTCGATGGCCATCGCGGCGCCCTGCGCCATATGCGGCTTCATCGGATGGCATGCATCGCCCAGCAGCACCAGCCGGCCACGGCTCCACAGCGGCAGCGGATCGCGTTCCAGCAGCGGCCACTTGGTGACCTCGACCGTGCCCTCGATCAGCGACTGCACGCCCTGGTGCCACCCGTCGAAGGCGGCGCGCATTTCCTCGATGCTGCTCGGCACCCAGCTCTTGCTCATGTCCCATTCCGGCTCGGGCACGCCCGTCACGTAATAGATCTCGTCGAGCTTGCTGGTGTCGAAGTACACCATCATGTGTCGGTCGTCCGACCACCATTTGGTGCAGCGGTCGTGGGTATAGCCCTTGACGCGCGAGATCGGGAACACCGCGCGGTGCGCCACGTAGCCCGTGTACTTCGGCGGCTCCGCGCCCAGCAGATGCTCGCGGATGCGGGAGTTCACGCCGTCCGCGCCGATCACGATATCGGCGTCTTCGACGGTGCCGTCGGTAAAGGTCAGCTTGACCACGTCGCCGAGGTCTTCCACGCGATCGAGCTTCTTGTTGAACACGAGGCGGCTCGGTTCCACCGCTTCGGTCATCAGCGCGTGAAAGTCGCCGCGGTGCACGGTCAGGTAGCTCGCGCCGTAGTGGGAGAGCGCGTAGTCGCCAAGCGGAATCTGCGCAACGACCTCCGCGGTCTTCCAGTCGCGGCTGTACCAGTAGTCGGGATGGCAACCCATTGCGTTCATGGCGTCTTCGATGCCGATGCGGCGCAGGATCTTCATCACGTTCGGCCCGACGTGGATGCCGGCACCCAGGCGCGAGAAGCCGGGGGCCTGCTCGTACAGCTTCACATTGAATCCCTCGCGCTGGAGCAGGGCGGCTGCCGCCGTCCCGCCCAGGCCCGCACCGATCACCGCAATTCGCGTATTCCGTTGCACGACGTCTCTCCTGAGTTGGTCTGTCACTGTGAAATCGAGTGTACACACCATACTTTTTCAAGTAAAGCCGACTTTCGATGATCTAGTGAAAACCCTGATTTCCATGTGGCGTGTTTAATTCGATGCCGCAAATTGGCGCAATAATGCGTCAAAGCGGGGATTCATTCATTCAGAATGCACTGAACGAGTGCTTTCCGTGGCCTTGAAAAGTGTGTTGTAAAAATAAGGTGTGTACACTAGAATTTTCGGAAGGGCGCCGTCCAGTGCGCCATGCGTCCCGTGCAGCGAGGCGGGTGGGTAGACAAGACAAAGTTCAACGGAGTCACAAGTGCAGAAAGTTTTCCGCATCGGGCAGATCGTGCCGAGTTCCAACACCACCATGGAAACCGAGATCCCGGCCATGTTGGCCGCCCGCCAGCTCGTGCGTCCGGAGCGCTTCACGTTCCATTCGAGCCGCATGCGCATGAAGACGGTCAAGAAAGAGGAACTCGCGGCGATGGACGGCGAGTCCGACCGCTGCGCGCTGGAACTCAGCGATGCCCGCGTGGACGTGCTGGGCTATGCCTGCCTGGTGGCCATCATGTCGATGGGGCGTGGCTACCATCGCACCTCGGAAACCCGCCTGAAGTCGCGTACGGCGGAGAACGGCGGTACCGCGCCGGTCGTGACGAGCGCCGGCGCGCTGGTCAATGCGCTCAAGGTGATCGGTGCGAAGCGCATCGCGCTGGTGGCGCCGTACATGAAGCCGCTGACCGAGCTCGTGGTCGATTACATCCAGCACGAAGGCTTCGAGGTCGTCGAGTGGCGCGCGCTCGAGATTCCGGACAACCTGGAAGTCGGCCGGCACGATCCGTCGCGCCTGCCCGCCATCGTGGCGTCGATGAACACGAAGGACGTGGATGCCGTGGTGCTGTCGGCGTGCGTCCAGATGCCGTCGCTGCCCGTGGTGGAGAAAGTCGAGGCGATGACGGGCAAGCCCGTGATCACCGCGGCCATCGCCACCACGTACGCGCTGCTGAAGGAACTGGACCTCGAAGCGGTGGTGCCGGGTGGCGGCACGCTGCTGTCGGGCGCCTATTGAACAGGAGAGCCAGCATGAGTACGTTTCTCTATGGCGCCAATGTGCAGGCCAACGGCATTCGCCAGCATTACCTGCGGTACGGCGGCACCGAGGGCGCGCGCGCCGGGCGCGACGCGGTCATTCTGATTCCGGGCATCACGAGCCCCGCCATCACGTGGGGCTTCGTGGGCGAGCGCCTCGGTGCGCATTTCGATACCTACGTGCTCGACGTGCGCGGCCGCGGATTGTCGTCGGCCGGCGATACGCTCGACTACAGCCTCGATGCGCAGGCCGCGGACGTGATCGCGCTGGCGCAGGCACTGGGCCTGAAGCGCTATCAGATCGTCGGCCATTCGATGGGCGGCCGCATCGGCGTGCGCGCGGCACGCTCGCAGCCCGCCGGCCTGACGCGGCTGGTGATGATCGACCCGCCCGTGTCGGGCCCGGGCCGGCGCGCCTATCCCGCGCAACTGCCGTGGTATGTCGACTCGATTCGCCTTGCCGTGCAGGGCACGGACGCCGAAGGCATGCGCCCGTTCTGCCCGACGTGGACCGAGGAACAACGCCGCCTGCGCGCCGAGTGGCTGCATACCTGCGACGAGCGCGCGGTGCTGCAGAGCTTCGACGGGTTTCATACCGACGATATCCACGCCGATCTGCCGCGCGTGAATGTCCCGACGCTGCTGATCACGGCGGCGCGCGGCGACGTCGTGCTGCCGGCCGATGTCGAGGAAATGAAGGCGCTGCGCCCGGGGCTGCTGGAGACGCGCGTGCCCGATGCCGGCCATATGATCCCGTGGGACAACGAAGCGGGCTTCTATGCGGCGTTCGGCGATTTTCTCGGCGCCACGCTGGTGGGCTGAAACTCAACTGCAAGGAGCCAAGCATGGCTGTCAGTGACTACGACCTGATCTGCGCGTGGAAGCAGGTCCTTACGCTGTCGAAACTGGAATCGGGGCAGACCGTGACGGTGCTCACCGGTGCGGACACGCATCCGCAGACGCTGCGCACCGCGCTGCTGGCGGCGCAGTCGATGGGCGCCATCGTCAACCGGCTCGACCTGCCGCCCGTCAACGGCGAAAAGGCGCTGAGCCGCGATGCGCTGGCCTATCTCGGCACCACGCCGCTGACGGGCAACCCCGCGGCCATCGCCGCGCTCAAGGCCAGCGATCTGGTGCTGGACCTGATGACACTGCTGTTCTCGCCCGAGCAGCACGAGATTCTGTCCACCGGCACCAAGATCCTGCTGGCCGTCGAACCGCCCGAAGTACTGGCCCGGCTCGTGCCGACGGAGGCCGACCGCACCCGCGTGAAGGCCGCCACCGCGCGGCTGTCCCGCGCCCGGACCATGCATATCACGTCCGACGCGGGTACCGATCTCCATTGCGCGCTCGGCGAGTTCCCGGCCATCAGCGAGTATGGGTTTGTCGATGAGCCCGGCCGCTGGGACCACTGGCCGAGCGGCTTCGTGCTGACCTGGCCGAACGAGGGCGGCACCAACGGGCACCTCGTGCTCGATCGCGGCGATATCCTGCTGCCGATGAAGTCGTACGTGCAGGAGCCCATCCACGTGACCGTGAAGAACGGCTACGTCACCGCCATCGAAGGCGGGCTCGATGCCGAGCTGCTCGCCGAATACATGGCGTCGTTCAACGATCCGGAGTCGTATGCGATGTCGCATGTCGGATGGGGGCTGCAGCCGCGCGCGCACTGGTCGACGCTGGCGATGTACGACCGCGAGGCCACCATCGGCATGGATGCGCGCGCATTCGAGGGCAACTTCCTGTGCTCGTTCGGCCCGAACAACGAGGCAGGCGGCACCCGCACCACGGCGTGCCATATCGATATGCCGCTGCGGCGCTGCACGGTCAGCCTGGATGGCGAGCCCGTGGTTGCCGCCGGCAAGGTGCTGGACGACACAGTGGACGGCGTCGCACACACGAATCAGGAGCCCGCACATGCATGAAGACGTCCAGACCTATCGCCGCCAGGGCTTTGGCACGGCGATGGACCTCAAGGCCCCTTACGGCCTGCTGATCATCGATTTCGTCAACGGCTTCGCCGATCCGGCCGTGTTCGGCGGCGGCAATATTCCGGAAGCCATCGCCAACACGCAGCCGCTGCTGGCCACGGCGCGGCGCATGGGTTGGCCCGTCGCCCACAGCCGCATCGTCTTTGCCGACGACGATGCGGACCACAACATCTTCACGCTGAAGGTGCCGGGCATGCTGACGCTGAAGGAGGATGGTCCGGCGAGCCAGATCGTGCCGCAACTGGCGCCGGCCGCCGGCGAGCTCGTGGTGCGCAAGACGGTGCCGTCGGCGTTCTTCGGGACGTCGCTCGCGGCCTGGCTCGCGCAGCGCGGCGTGCAGACGCTGGTCGTGGCCGGCTGCGTAACCAGCGGTTGCGTGCGTGCCAGCGTGGTGGATGCCATGTCCTACGGTTTCCGTCCGCTCGTGCTGTCCGATTGTGTGGGCGACCGTGCCATCGGCCCGCACGACGCCAACCTGTTCGACATGGCACAGAAGTACGCGATGGTGATGGCGCGCGACGAGGCCCTTGCCAGGATCGGTGCGAGCGGCGGTGCGAGCGGTGGCGCCACCGGGGCGCTGGCGGCCTAGCTCACGGCTGCGCGCGGCGGGGGCGGCCCGGCGGCCGCCGCACCGCCGGCGGCGCCTCGAAAGGCTGCACGTCGGCGCGGTGGCACACGGCATTGAGCACGGTGCGCTGAATCACGTCGCGCCAGTGGGCGACGGCCTCGGCGCCCATGATGGGCTCGCCGAGGAACGCGCTCAGCGTGTGGTGGTTGGAGTTGTAGAAGTAGCCGAGCGAGGCGATGATCAGGTAGACGTCGCGCGCCGTGAGTCCGGGCTGGAACGTACCCGCCGCCATGCCGCGCGTGAGGATGCCATCGAGGACGGACAGCGCGTAGCCCGAGATCTCGCTCAGGCGTTCGGACTTGCGGGCATGCCGGGCGCGGTTCAGGTTCTCGCTGTTGAGAATGGCCACGAACTCGGGATGCTCGAGATAGTATTGCCAGACGAAGTCCACGAGCTGCGTCAGGGCCCGCACTGGATTGTCCGGATCCAGTTCGAGCTTCTGTTCGGCTTCGTTGAGCTGGAGGTAGATGGTCTCCAGTACTTCGATAAACAGCTTCTCCTTGCTGCCGAAGTAGTAATAGATCATGCGGTCGTAGGTGTTCGCGAGCGTCGAGATCGCTTCGATGCGTCCGCCGTCGTAACCGCGTTGGGCGAAGACCTTGATCGCGGCCTTGAGGATCTTGGCGCGCGTGTCCTGTGCCTGCCGGGCACGGGTACCGGGTCGCGCCGGGGGGCGGGCCGGGGGTAGGACTGAAGCCTGCTTGATGTCTTTGGGCATTCGAGCCGTGGTCGGAAGTTTGCAACAGAGTATAGCCGGGCAATCCATCAGGATGAGCGATGTCACAGACCCCACGCGCACTGCGTGAAGCGTTGTTTCGAGAGACGGGCGTATTGCTGGTGACGCGTCCCGCGGCGGCCGCGCCGCGTCCTTCGCCGGGCCAGCCGGGCGCGGCCTCCGGCTTCGTTTCCGATCTGCCCGACATCTTCGTGGCGCTGCGCGCGTCGGGCGAGATCCTCGCGTTCAACGGCCATGTGGACCTCGGCACCGGCATCCGGACTTCGCTTGCGCAGATCGTGGCGGAAGAGCTCGAGGTCGAGCCCGAGGCCGTGAAGATGGTGCTCGGCCATACCGAGGCCACACCGAACCAGGGGCCGACGATCGCCAGCGCTTCGATCCAGATCTCGGCGCTGCCGCTGCGGCGCGCCGCGGCGCAGGCGCGCGCATGGCTCGTGGACAAGGCGGCCGGCGGTCCCATCGACCTCGCGGCGCTGCTCGCCGGCGAACATGTCGAACTGCCGCTCGCCGACGACGTCAAGACCAGGCCCGTCGATCAATACCGCGTGGTGGGCCGCAGCGCGCCCCGCGTCGATATTCCGGCCAAGGCGACCGGCGAGCTGACCTTCGTGCACGACATGCGCGTGCCGGGGATGCTGCACGGCCGTGTCGTGCGTCCGCCGTATGCGGGCCGCGACTGTGGCGATTTCGTCGGCACGAGCCTGATCGGTGTGGACGAGACGTCGATTGCCGACGTGCCGGGCGTGGTCCGCATCCATGTGGAAGGCGACTTTATCGGCGTGGTGGCCGAGCGCGAGGAGCAGGCGATCGAGGCCGCGAGGCGGCTCAAGGTCCGCTGGAAACCCGTGCCGCCGCTGCCCGATCTCAATGCGCCGGAGGCCGCCTTGCGCGCGGCGCCCGGCAAGCGGCGCCAGCTCGCGCAGACCGGTGTCACGGCCACGGCCCTCGACGCCGCCGCGCATCGCATCGAACGCAGCTACGTCTGGCCTTATCAGATGCACGGCTCGATCGGGCCGTCGTGCGCGCTGGCGGACTGGACAGACGGCCGGCTGACGATCTGGTCGGGCACGCAGAATCCGCACGTGCTCCGTATCGATATGGCGCGGCTGACGGGCCTCGACGAAGGCAATATCGAGATCGTCCGCATGGAGGCGGCCGGCTGCTACGGGCGCAACTGCGCCGACGATGTGTGTGCCGACGCCGTGCTGCTGGCGCGCGCCGTCGGGCGGCCCGTGCGCGTGCAACTTTCGCGCGAGCAGGAGCATCTGTGGGAGCCCAAGGGCGCCGCGCAGCTGATGGACGTGCGCGGCAGCGCCGATGCCGATGGCGCCTTGACGGCCTACGAGTTTGTGTCGCGCTATCCGTCGAACGATGCGCCGGTGCTGGCGCTATTGCTCACGGGCCGCGTGCCGGCGGACCCGCGCATGCTGGAGATGGGCGATCGCACCGCGATGCCCGCCTACGCCTTCGAATCGCTGGATGTCGCGTGCGACGATACGCCCGCCATCGCGCGGGCCGCGTGGCTGCGGGGCGTCTCCGCGCTGCCCAATACCTTTGCGCACGAGTCGTTTATCGACGAGATGGCCGATCGATGCGGCGCCGATCCGCTGGCATTCCGCCTGCGGCATCTGCCCGATATCCGGGCGCGCGAACTGCTCGAAGCGCTGGCGCGGGCCGCCGGCTGGCGCGAGGGCGCGCGCGGGTCGCGCGGCAGGCCCGATGCCGACGGCCTGCTGCGCGGGCGCGGCGTGGCCTACGCGCGCTATATCCACAGCAAGTTTCCCGGTTTCGGCGCGGCATGGGCGGCGTGGATCGTCGATGTGGAGGTCCACCCGGACACCGGAGACGTGCGGGTGACGCGGTTGCACGTGGGGCAGGACACCGGGATGATGGTCAATCCGGACGGTGTAAGGCATCAAATCCACGGCAATGTGGTGCAGAGCCTGAGCCGCGTGCTGCGCGAGCAGGTCCGCTTCGATGCCAGCGGGGTGGCCAGCCGCGAGTGGGGCAGTTATCCGATCGCGACGTTTCCCGAACTGCCGCCCATTCATGTGCTGCTGATGCCGAGGCAGGAGGAAAGCCCGCTCGGCGCGGGCGAATCCGCGTCGCTGCCTGGTGCCCCGGCCATCGCCAACGCCTTGTTCGATGCGACCGGCGTCCGCTTTACCCAGGCGCCGTTCGTGCCCGAGGCCGTACGCAGCGCCTGCGCGTCCTTGCTGGCCGTCTGAGCCGGCGTTCTGCGTCCTGCCACCGGCTGCGGTGGCAGGTTCCCCTTTCTGTCAGAACTTGTGGCGGATGCCGACGAGCGCGCCCAGCTGGTTCGTGCCCGCCGGGCCGATCGCGGTCGCGGGGCCGTTGAGGCCGATGCGCGACGTATCGTCATTGCGGATATAGGCGACCTGCGCATAGACATCGGTACGCTTGGAGAACGCGTAGTCGAGCAACATCGACGCGCTCCATGCATCGCCGTTGCCATTGCGGCCATTGAGCAGGTAGCCGGCACCGCTCAGCGACAGCGCCGGAGTGATCTGGTAACCGGCGCCGATCCAGAACAGGTCCGCGCGCTTGGACGGCAGCGCGGCCGTGGCGCCGATATTGCCATTGAGCCAGCGGTAGCCCGCGAACAGCTTGGCGTTCGCGAACGTATAGGTACCGGCCACGGCGAGTCGCTGGTCCTTCTGCGCCGGGTTCTGTCCGGTCAGACCGCTGGTGCCCTGCTGCATGTCGTAGATCACCGTCACGCCGACCTTGCCCGCGTTGTACTCCAGGCCGCCGCTCATGGCGCGGTCGCTCTTCGGATTGCCAGGCACCTCGCTGCCGAACGCACCGCCGGCAAGCGAGGTGCCGCGCGCAAACGAGTACAGGCCGCTGACCGTGAGGCCGCCGAACTTGCCGACATACTTGGCGGCATTGTCGTAGCGCCCCGCCGTCATCGTATCCATCGTGAAGATAGAGTAGCGCGGCGACACGGCCATGGCGTCGTAGTTGATCAGGATGTCGTACAGGATATTGTTCTGCCGGCCCAGCGTGACGCGGCCGTATTGCGACGACAGCCCCGTAAAGGCCTGGCGCCCGAACATGCGGCCGCCTTGCGAAGCGGTGCCGCTGTCGATATCGAAGCCGCCTTCGAGCACGAAGAGCGCCTGCAGTCCGCCGCCGAGATCCTCCGTGCCGCGCATGCCCCAGCGCGAGCCGGACAGGTTACCGGAGGTCATGCGGGCGAGGCTGTGATTGTTGGCGTCGGCGTGCGTCAGGTACTCGATGCCGGCGTCGGCCACGCCGTAGAGCGTGATGGACGACTGCGCGTGCGCCGCGTGGGCCGCGCACAGCGTCATGGCTGCCAGCGTGATGTGTCGAAGAGCGGTACGTCGAAGGAAGGTACGGGATTGGCTCATGTTATGTGCGTTCTGGTGGTCGAAATCGTTGGCGCCGCCCCGAAAAAAGCGCGCAGGCCGGCAACGCCCGACGCAACGTCAGGACGCAGGGACGAACGCGCTCTCACGGGGGCTGGCTTGCGCCCGCGTAGCGGCGATACGGAAAAACGGGAAGTAGGGGATCTGCCTGCTGAAACCTGGGCGCGGCCCCGGTGCGTCAGTCGACGAACAGGTTGATCTTCGTCGCGAACTTCTGCCAGCGGTCGATATCGCTGCTCACCAGCTTCTGGAACTCTGCCGGTGTACTCGTGCCCGTGGCAAAGCCGAGCTGCGCGAGCGAGGCCTTGATCTCGGGTTTGGCGATCGTCTTGGCGATCTCCGCGTTGAGCTTCTGCACGACTTCTGGCGGCGTGTGCGCCGGCGCGAGGATGCCGAACCACTGATCGACGTCGTAACCGGGTACGCCGAGTTCGCTGACGGTCGGCACGTCGGGCAGGAACGGCGAACGGGCCTGCGAGGTCACGGCCAGCGCGCGCAGCTTGTTGCTCTTGAGGTAGGGCACGGTATTGGTCAGCGTATTCACGCTGACGTCGGCCTGGCCGCCGAGCACATCGGCGATGGCCGGAGCGCAGCCCTTGTACGGGACGTGGAGCATGTCCATCTTGGCGGAGATCTTCAGCAGCTCGCCGGCCAGGTGCTGGGGCGTGCCATTGCCGCACGACGCGTAGCTCGGCGGCGTGCCGCTCTTGCCCGCGGCCAGCAGTTCGTTGAACGTGCGGATCTTGGACGTGTACGGCACCGCGATGACGGAGGGCACCGAGGCGAACGAGATGACGGCGCTGAAGTCGGCCTTCGGATCGAACTGCATCTTCTTGAAGACGCTCGGGTTGATGGCGAAGCTGCTGTTGACGATCAGCAGCGTGTAACCGTCCGCGGGGCTTTTGGCCACGAATTCCGCGCCGATGTTGCCGCTGGCGCCGGGGCGGTTATCGACGACCACGGGCTGGCCCAGCGACTTGCTGATGTCGGTGCCGATCACGCGGGCGAGCGCGTCCGTGCCGCCACCTGCCGGAAAGGTGACGACCAGGCGGATGGGCTTTTGCGGAAAGTTGCTGGCAACGTTCGCCTGCGCGAGTCCCGGCAGGGTGGCAAGGGAGCCGGCGGCGAACAGCAGCGATGCCAGACCGCTGACGATGGATGGGGGTCTCATGGATATGCCTCGTCGGTTAGGGTGAAGGAAAGAAGAAGAACGCTCAATCGGGATCGATACGGACTGCCTGGTTGCTCTGGTCGCCACCCGGGCCATGCGCCTCCGCCACCGCGGCGTCGAGTGCCGCGGGCGACGCCGCGTGAATGCGGTAGAGCGCCTGGCCCTCGGCCACATGCGCGCCAATCGTGCACAGCAGGTCCACGCCTGCACCGAGATCGCGCGGCGCGCCCGCCGCGCGTGCCACGCCGGAGATACGCAGACCGTCGATCGCGGCGACGCGTCCAGACCGGCTGGCCGCGATCTCCGCGATGTGCACGCCGGGCATCACCGCCTCGGGCCTGCGGCCCTGGGCGCCCGCAATGCTGTCGAATGCCGTCCTCGCCTTGCCTTCATCCAGCAGGGCTTCCGCAATTCGCATGCCTTGCTCGGGCGAGCCCACGCGCGGGTCGAAAGCGAGGATCTGGGCGGCGAAGTAAAGGGCCTTGGCGCGCAGGTCGGCGGGGGCGGCCGGATCGTTGTCGAGCACCTGCATGACGTCGCGGACCTCCAGCGCCGGACCGATGCCGCGACCGATCGGGTGGCTGCCATCGGTGGCGATGGCGCGTACGTGCAGGCCCAGCCCCGCGCCGACGCGCTCGAACAGCGCGCCCAGCGCCTCCGCATCGGCGCGGTCGGCGAGCTTGGTCTGCGGCCCGTAGGGCAGGTCCACCATCACGTGCGTGGCGCCGGCCGTGTACTTCTTGGAGAGGATCGAGGCAACGGACCAGCGGCGCGAATCGAGCTTGCGCGGACGGGTGATGGCATTCATCACGTCGTCGATCACGGAATGGTTGAGGCGTCCGTTCCAGGCGATGCAGGCGCGCGCCTGCGCCACGCAGCGCTGCACGTCGGCCTGCGTGAGGTCCACGCGGGCCACGGTTTCCATCGCATCGGCGGTGCCGGCCGCGGACGTGATGGCGCGCGACGAGGTCTTCGGCATCGCGAGGCCATAGGCCGCGACGATGGGCACGACGATCAGCGTGATGCGGCTGCCGGGGACACCGCCCATCGAATGCTTGTCCACCACGAGCGGCTCGTCCCAGGCGATGCGCGGCGTGAAGGCCGTGCGCGCGCGGGCCAGCGCCACCACTTCGTCGTCGTCGAGGCTGCCGGTGGCGGCGATCAGGAACGCCGTCAGTTCCGCTTCGGTGTAGCGCCCGGCAATGGCGTCGCGCAGCACGGCCACGTAAGCGGCTTCGTCGAGCGCCTCGCCGCGCAGTTTCGCCATCAGGTTGACGCGGCTCGACGGGGCCTCGGGGGCCGCCGGCGCGCACGCACCGGCACGCACTGCCTCGACAAAGCGCTGGACACCGGCCTCGAGCGTGCTTTCGTTGGACACCGTGAGGCACCGCACGCCTTCCGGAATCGACGCCGCCTGCCGCGATACGCGCTTCGAGATCTGTTCGCCGGACTCGCGGCCGCGCGAGGCAATGCGCTGGGCCAGCACTTCCTGCGGCGCGGTGACCAGCACGACGGCAAAGTGGGGCAGACGCGCGGCCAGCTCCGCCACCACGCCGCGCGAGCCATTGGCGATGACGTGCGTGCCCGACGCAAGCGTTTCGATCAGCGCGGCGGGCAGCCCGTAGCGCAGCTCGTGCGCGTTCCACGTGACGAGGAACTCGCCGGCCTCCTGGCGACGCGTGAACTCCATATCGGAAACGCCTTCATGATCCTCGCCGGGAGAGCCGCTCGGACGCGTGATGACGCGTTGGGCGAACCGATAGCCGTCCGTGAGAATCGCGCGTGCACCGTCGATCAGGGAGTCCTTGCCTGCGCCACTGGGGCCGACGACAAGGAAGAATGTGCCAGTCTTGTTCATATTTAACTTAGACATCGAAGTTTGTAGGCTTATGCTAGCACCCGCCGATAGCGTGTCAAGTTAAGTTCGATGTCTAAGTTTATGCAAAGGACGGGCCAGCTCCCGGAAATCGAGTGTGTACGCGGGATTCGGGGTTTTCTCAGGGAAAACGCTAGCGGAGACCATGCGCGCTAGCGGTGCGGGATGCATGGACAACGCGCATGACGCACTGATGTAGTGATCGCTACATCGAGTGCGGAATGGCGCTGGACGCGGGTCCGTGGCCAGACGCGCTATCATGTGCGCCGTTCTGTTCCTTTACGCCTCCTGTCATCGCCATGGCCACGAAAAAGCCAGATAGCCCCGCAGTACCCGTCCCGCTGGACGACGCCAGTGAAGAACGCCTTGCGCACCTGGTGAAGGACGCAGCCCGCGCGTATATCCGCGCGCTGCAGCTGCGGCTGGCCAATCATTCGGTGTCGTACGGCCACTGGACCATCCTGCGCATTCTCTGGCGCCACGATGGCCTCTCGCAGCGCGACCTGAGCGAGCGGGCGGGCGTGACGGAGCCCACCACGTTCTCGGCGGTCAAGGCGCTGGAGGCGCTGGGCTACGTGGAGCGCATGCATCTGCCCGGCAACAAGAAGAAGGTGCACGTGTTCCTGAGCAAGACGGGGCGCGCGCTGCGCAAGAAGCTGGAGCCGCTGGCGACCGAGGTCAATACGCTCAGTGTGGAGGGCGTCAGCGAGGAGGACGTGCTGACGACGCGCCGGGTGCTGATCTCCATCACGCAGAAGCTGGTCGCCGACGAGATGGCGCTGGCGGAACGCGGGCGCCGCGTGCCGTCCACGCAGGAAGTGGGGCGGCTGCTGTCGGATCTTTGACGTATCGCCGGCGCGCCACGGGCGCACCACGGCGCACCACGGCGCACCACGGCAAAAAGCCCTCGACGGCGAACCGGCGAGGGCGAAGCCTTCTCGGGTAGAAGGCGCTACAACTGGGAACCGCGCGCGAATCAGGCTTCGTCGAGGCCGATATCCACGGCCGGGGCCGACTGCGTGATCTTGCTCGTGGAGATATAGTCCACACCGGTTTCCGCGATCGGACGAATCGTTTCCAGGCGGATACCGCCCGAGGCTTCGACCTTGGTGCGGCCGTTCACGATCTGTACCGCTTCCTTCATGTCGGGCACGGACATGTTGTCCAGCATGATCACGTCCACGCCGGCCGCCAGGGCTTCATGCACCTGCTCCAGACGGTCGCACTCCACCTCCAGCTTCGTCAGCACCGGCAGCTTGCGGCGCACGCGCTCCACCGCGGCGGCAATGCTGCCGCAGACCGCGATGTGGTTGTCCTTGATCATCACGCCATTGTCGAGGCTCAGCCGGTGGTTCAGGCCGCCACCGCAGGTCACCGCATGCTTTTCCAGCGCGCGCAGGCCCGGCGTGGTCTTGCGGCTGTCGATCAGGCGCGCCTTGGTATGGGCAATGGCCTCGGCATACTTCGCCGTGTGGTTGGCGATGCCGCACAGCCGCTGCATGATATTGAGGGCGGTCCGTTCGGCCGTCAGCACGCTACGCGCATTGCCGCTGACGTTCAGCAGGATGGCACCCTTTTCCACCTTGTCGCCATCGGCAACGCGCACGTCGATGGACAGCGACGGATCGTAGCGCGCGAAGATGCGGGCGGCCACGTCGATACCGGCGATGAGCATCGGCTCGCGGGCGTTCATGCAGAACGTGCCGGTTTCGCCCGGCTCGATCATCGTCTGGACCGTCAGGTCGCAGATGCCGATGTCTTCGGTCAGCCAAAGGTCGATCAGCTTGTCGGTGGTGTAGATGTCATACATTTGTCAGCTCCAGAGTCGGTGGATTTGGCACTTCCAAAAATCGTTAGAGATCGAAGTCCATGGCGTAATACTATCGCGTGGACAGGCGATGTCAACAATTATTCGATCTCTAAGATTATCGGAGCGTGACGGGTCCCCGGCGGGAGGCGTGGAACCGACAAATGGGGGCGGGGGGAAAGGGACGGGGAGCGCGTCAGGCGGTGCCGTCGGCGTCGGCGACGGGTTCGGGCGACGCGTCCTCGAGGTCGCTCAGCTTGCGCAGCAGATACAGCAGCGCGACGCGCTCGGCGGGGTTCAGGCCGCCCATGGTGCGCTCGCTGATGTCCTGCGCGAAGGGGACGACCTCACCGATCAGTGTTTGCCCGGCGGGCGACAGCAGCACCACGACCTTGCGGCGGTCGCGCGCGTCGTGCGAGACGACGATCAGGTCCCGCGACTTCAGGCGTTCGATGATGCCGCGCACCGTTGCCTGATCGATGGCCGTGGCGCGGGCGATGGCGCTCAGGGAGCAGGGCCCCTGCGCCTGGATCGCGCAGAGCACCACGAACTGGCCGGCGGTCAGCTGCGAATCGGGAATCGTCTGCTGGAAAATCGAGACATGCCGCTGGTACGCGCGGCGCAGCAGGTGGCCGACCTGCTCGGTAAAGTCGTAGTCGCTGTCCTCGCTGCTGCGTGACTCGTGGCTGGTCTGGGTATTCACTATGAGCGTGCAATGGCCTCGGTAGACTGGGAAGTATAGCGGCCATTACCGATCCGGCTCTAGCGCCCCTTCCACGCCGGCGGGCGGCGGTTCACGAAGGCATCGACGCCTTCCCGGAAATCTTCGCTGGCGTAGCACGTACGCACGAGATCGTCGGTGTCGGCCACGGCCTCGACGGTCTGGCGGCGCAGGGCTTCCTTCACGACGCTCTGGGTGACGGGCGCCAGCGCGCCGAGCTGGTCGCAGAGCGCGGCGAGCTGCGCGTCGATCTCCTCGGGCGCATGGATGCCATGCAGGAAGCCGCATGCCAGCGCGGTGTCGGCGTCCAGAATCTGCGCGAGCAGCAGCATGCGCCGGACGGGCTGCAAGCCCCACGCGGCGCGCAGTTTGGCGAGGTTCTCGGCGGAGAGCGTATTGCCGAGTGTCTTGGCGATCGGCACGCCGAAGCGGGCTTTCGGGGTAGCCAGGCGGAAGTCGCAGGCGGTGGCAATGGCCAGTCCGCCGCCGACGGCCCAGCCATCGACGACGGCCACGGTCGGCATGGGCAGCCGTTCGATCAGGCCGATGCCTTCGTCGATACCGGCCTCGTAGGCAATGCCGTCGTCGCCGCCCGTGAATTGCTGGAACTGCGCGATATCGCTGCCCGCGACGAAGGCTTCTCCGCCGGCGCCGCGCAACACCACCACGCGGGGGCGGTCGGCCGTGTCGGCGGCCAGCGATTTGCAATGCGCGCCCAGCTGGTCGTACATCGCCCACGTCATCGCGTTGCGAGCCGCCGGGCGGTCGAACGTGATGAAGGCGATTGGGCCCTGTCTGGAGAGCGTGACCTGTCCTTGTGCCGAGGGTTCTGTCATTGGCCGTTTTCCGTTATCCGCCAAACGCGCCGGCATCGGCCAGCGACGCCTGCTCGTCCTTCGACAGCCCGAGCTCGTCCAGTACCTCTGCCGTATGCTCGCCCAGCAGCGGTGGGTGGCGGCGCACCTGCTGCGGGGTGCCGCCCATTTTGACGGCAAAGCCGATATTGGGCACCTTGCCCTCGATCGGGTGATCGATCTCGATGCGCATCTGGCGGTGCCGCCCGTGCTCGCTGTCGAAAGCCTGAGGATACGTCAGGATCGGCCCGGCCGGGATCCCCGCTTCCAGCAGGCGTTCGATCCAGCTGTCGCAGCTGTCCGCGGCAAAGCTCTCCTCGAGGGCCGGAATCAGTTCGTTGCGGTTGGCGAGGCGTAACGCCACGGTGCCGAAGCGCTCGTCCGCGAGCAGATCGGGCCGTTCGAGCGTGTTGCAGAGCAACTGCCAGAGCTTCTGGTTCGTCGCGCCCATCACGAAGTAGCCGTCGGCGGCCTTCACGGCCTGATACGGCGCGCTCATGCGATTGGACGTGCCGAGCGGCTCCGGCTCGCGGCCTGTGCCCCAGTACTCCGAGGTGTCCCAGATGGAGAACGCGAGCGCGGAGTCGAACAGCGAGGCATCCACGTACTGGCCCTTGCCGGTGGCCTTCGCGCCGATATAGGCGGAGAGCATGCCGTACACCGCGAACAGCGCGCAGCCGATGTCGGCCACGGGCACGCCGGCCTTGACCGGCGCGCCGCCGGGGTAACCGGTCACGCTCATCACGCCCGACATGGCCTGCGCCATCAGGTCGAATCCGGGCCGCGTGGCCCACGGTCCCGACTGCCCGAAACCCGAGATGCTGCAATAGACGAGCCTGGGATTGATCTCGCGCAGCGTGTCGTAGTCGATGCCAAGGCGCTTCATGACACCGGGCCGATAGTTCTCGACGAGGATGTCCGCGGTTTTCGCGAGCCGCAGAAAGACCTCGCGCGCCGATTCGGTCTTGAGGTCCAGCGTCATGCTTCGCTTGTTGCGATTCATGTTCAGAAAGCCCATGCTGTCCGGGCCCTTCATCTTGAATCCCATCGCGCCGCGCGTCTGGTCGCCGCCTTTCGGCGGTTCGATCTTGATCACGTCGGCGCCGAGGTCGGCCAGCAGCATGCAGGCATAGGGGCCGGCCATGACCTGGGTCACATCCAGCACCCGGACGCCTGCCAGAGGCAATGGGGTGGCACTGCGCTGTGCCTGATCGTTGCGCGCATCGGTCATCGTCGTATCCTGCTAGGGGTTTCTGTTCGGTGTCGCGCTGGGCGTCAGAAGGGTGGCCTCAGCTCTCCGCCTTGACGTTGGCGTCCTTCACGACCTTCGCCCATTTGGTGGACTCCGATGCGATGAATTCGCCGAACTGCTGGCTGGAGCCACCGTAGTCCTCGGCGCCAAAGCTCTTGAGCCGCTCGACGACGTCGGGCATGGCCAGCGCGCGATTGACGTCGGCGTTCATGCGCTGGACAAGCGCGGGAGACATGCCCTTGGGGCCGACCAGGCCATACCAGGACGCGGCGTCGAGGCCGGGGAAGCCGGACTCGGCCAGGGTGGGCACGTTCGGATAGGCGGCGGCGCGTTTCAGGCGGGTTTGCGCGATGGCAACCACCTTGTCCTGCTGGATAAACGGCGTGGCGGCGGTCATCGTATCGAACGCGTAGTCGATCTGACCGCCCAGCAGATCGGCTACCAGCGGGCCCGATCCCTTGTAGGGCACGTGCACGACGTCGATCTTGGCCTGCATGCGGAACAGCTCGAGCGCCAGATGCTGCGAGGAACCGATGCCCGAAGAGCCGAAAGAGATCTTGCCGGGTTTCTGGCGGCAGAGCGCCACCACTTCGGCCACGGTACGGATCTTCTGTTCGGCGCGGCACGTCAGCATATTGGGCGTGACGCCGACCATCGCGATGGGGGAGAAATCCGTGCGCGGGTTGTACTTGAGGTCCAGCATCGCCGGGGCGATGGCATGGCTGTTGACGTGCGCCATCAGCAGGGTCGTGCCATCGGGGGGCTGCTTGGCGACGTAGCCGGCCGCGATCGATCCGGAAGCGCCGGGCTTGTTCTCGACCACCACGCTGGTGTTCCACATCTGCGTGAGCTTGTTGCCCAGCACGCGGGCCAGCACATCGGTGCCGCCCCCGGGAGCGAAGCCGACGAGGATGCGGACGGGACCCGCCATGTCGGCCGCCCTGACGAGGCCGGGTAGCGTTAACCCGGTCAATCCCGTCAGCCCGGCCGCCGCGCCGAGCATGAACTGTCTGCGTTGCATCATTGTCTCCGTGGTACTTGTTATGGAGACCATGATGTGCAAAGCGCCCCGGGAACGCTATCGCTGTTTGGGGAAGTCTGGTTTCGCCTTTTGCGCAAGCACCCGCAATACCGCATGGGCGGCGGAAGACAGTTCGCCGTGGGGCCGGTGGCACAGGACGAACCGCCGCTCCGCCCAGGGCTCGTCGATGGGTATGCGGACGAACCGGGATCCGGCCGCAACCTTCTTCGCGATGGCTTCCGGCATGACGCCGGCGCCGAGGTTCTCGGCGACGAGCGCGGCGATGCTGTCGAACCCCTGCACCCGCATGCGCATGCGCATCGTCCTGCCCGCTTCGGCGGCCAGGCGCTCCAGCAGGATGGAAATGGCCGAGCTCGCGCTGAGCACGATCAGGTCGCAGTCGAGGACGTCCTCGAGCGATACCCGCTTGCGGCGGGCCAGCGCGTGCTGGCTGGCGACGACCAGCGCGAGGCGGTCGGACCGATAGGGCGCGGTGGGCAGATCGACGACGCCGAGGTTGCCGTCGTAGATGCCCAGGTCGGCCATGCCGCGGCGCAGCGATTGCTGGACCTCCTCGCTGTTCATCTCCTGCAGGTCGATGCGAATGCCCGGACACTCTGCCGCGCAGCGCTGGATGTCCGATGGCAGGAACTGGATGACGGCCGACTTGGGCGCGGCGATGCGCACGACGCCGAGCACGCCGCCGATATACGAGGCGGCATCGTCCTGCATGCGCTGCACGGTATGGCTGATGCCGCGCGCATGCGCGAGCAGCGCGCCGCCCGCTTCGGTCACGGCCATGCCATGCGGGAGCCGTTCGAACAACGACACGCCCAACTGCGATTCGAGCTCGAGGATGCGGCGGGACGCGGCCGCGGGCGCCAGATGCAGCCGCTCCGCCCCACGGGTAATGCTGCCCATGTCCGCCACGGCGATAAACAGTTGAACGGTGGTCAGATCGAAATGCAGTCGCGAGGCGCGCGCTTGGCTGGATGACATCGCAATTGAGGCGTGCCCGAGGCAGGGGTGCCGTCCAAGTCTGGTAAGAACCGGATTCTACCGCGCGGGTGAAAGCGAGTTGAAGTACAGTACCTGCGGCAGCCGGCTGACGTCGATAGCAACGATATGCGTGCAAGGCCGACGGCACCGGGGTTCTGAACAGGAAGCCGATGCGAATCTACGTTCTGCTGTCCGCGTTAACCGTGATTCTCTACGTCGATCGCACGGCGCTGTCGCTGACGGCGGTCGCGGTGAGCGAGGAGTTCGGTCTGTCCCCCGTGGCGATGGGATACCTGCTGTCGTCGTTCAGCTGGCTGTACTTCATGGCGCTGATTCCCGCCGGCCATCTGGTCGGGCGGTTCGGCGCCTATCGGGTGGGCGGCCTCGGTATCGGGCTGCTTTCCGCGGCCAGTGCCTCCATTGCGTTCTCGTGGAGTTTTCTGTCGCTGCTGGCATGCCGTCTGGCCGCCGGCCTTTGCGCCGCGGTTACCTATCCGACGGGCGCGCGCACGATTCGGGATCATGTGCCCCGAAACAAATGGGGGCTGGCGACCGGCATCCTGCACAGTGGCAGCCTGATTGGGCCGGCCATCGGTGCGGTGACCTTGTCGGGCATGATCTCGACGTGGGGATGGCGTGTCGTCTTTATCGTGGCGGGGGCCATCGGTGCGGTGTGGCTGGGCTTCTGGGTTGCATGGAACCGGCACGGCGGACGTCCCGCACGTCCCGCGCAGGTGGACGCCGCGCAGCCTGTGGGATCGGGCTCGGCCGGGCTGCGCGGCATCGCCGGCAGCGCTCCCATGCGGGCGAGCGCGTTCGCACACGGCTGCGCCGGGTTTTCCACGCATCTGTTTCTGGCATGGTTGCCGAGCTACCTGCAAAAGGAGCAGTCGCTGCCGGTCACGACGACCGGACTGCTGCTGGGTGCGACGTATCTTGGCGCCGCGCTGCTGGTCGTCGCGGTGCTGCGGCTGAGCGATGCGTTCATGCCGGCCAACCTTGCATCGGGGACGCGCAAGTTCTGGGTGGCCGCGTGCCTGTTCGGCTCCGCGCTGGTCGCGGCGGTGCCGTACCTGAACCACCTCGTGGCGATCGTGCCGGTCATCACGCTGTCGCTCGCCGCCTGCGCGTCGGCGGTGTCGCTCAACCTCGCGCTCGCCAATGACCTGACCCGCGATGCGCGCGATGTGGGAAGCGCCGTCGGCTTTATCAGCACCGTGGGCAATATCTTCGGCCTGGTTGCGCCCATCGTCACGGGCTATATCGTGGCCGAGACGGGTAGCTTCAATCTGGCATTCACGCTGTCCGGCGCGTTGCTGGCGGCGGGGGCGGTGCCATTGCTGTGCGTCCGCTCGCCCGCCCCCGCCGCATAACGAACGGCTTATTGCGGCTTGCCCTGCATCTCCTCGCGCATGCGTCGCGCCTCGTTGCGCAGGAACTGCTGATAGTCCTCCAGATCGCCGTCGAAAGGATGGACGCCACCCTTGGTGACCAGCCAGAACTCGTCGCAGACGGCGCGCAGCAGCGCGCGGTCGTGGCTGACCAGCATCACGGTGCCTTCGAACTCGTTGAGCGCGATGCCCAGCGCTTCGCGCGTGGCCAGGTCCAGATGGTTGGTCGGCTCGTCGAGCAGCAGCAGGTTGGGGCGTTGCCACACGATCATGCACAGCACGAGCCGTGCCTTTTCGCCGCCGCTCATCGTGCTGACGGCCTGATGCACCATGTCGCCGCTGAAATTGAACGTGCCGAGGAAGGTGCGCAGCGATTGTTCGGTGCCGCTCTGGCCTGGCGCGCGCATATGGGGCGGCGTGTCCTTCGCCAGGCGGATCATGTGTTCCATCGGCGTGTCGTGCGGACGCAGCACGTCCAGTTCCTGCTGCGCGAAGTAGCCGATATTCAGGCCCTTGCCCTCGCTGATCTCGCCGGCAATCGGGGCCAGGGCGTGTGCCACGGTCTTCACGAGCGTGGATTTGCCTTGCCCGTTGGCGCCAAGAATGCCGATACGCTGGCCGGCCATCACCGAACGGTTGATGCCGCGCACGATGACCGTGGGCGTGGCGCCTGCCGGCGCGTCGTCGGGCACCGGGTAGCCGAAGCTCGCATCGAGCATCGAGAGCAGCGGATTCGGGACGTTGAGCGGCTCCTTGAATTCGAAGGAGAACTCCGCGTCGGCCAGCACCGGGGCGATCTTTTCCATGCGCTCGAGCGCCTTGACGCGGCTCTGTGCCTGCTTGGCCTTCGACGCCTTGGCCTTGAAGCGGTCGATGAACTTCTGCAGATGGGCGATCTTGTCCGCCTGCCTGGCCATCGCGGCCTGCTGCAGCTCCAGCTGCTCCGCGCGCATCTCCTCGAACCGGCTGTAGTTGCCGCCGTAGCGCACGAGCTTCGCGTTATCGACGTGCACGGTGACCTGCGTCACCGCATCGAGGAACTCGCGGTCGTGGCTGATGACGACCAGCGTGCCCGCATAACGCTTGAGCCATGCTTCGAGCCAGACCAGCGCATCGAGGTCCAGGTGGTTCGTCGGTTCGTCGAGCAGCAGCAGGTCGGACGGGCACATCAGCGCGCGGGCCAACTGTAGCCGCATGCGCCAGCCGCCCGAGAAGCTGTTGACGGGCTGGCTCAGCTGCGCGGCGCCGAAACCGAGACCCAGGATCAGCGCCTGGGCACGGGCGGGCGCGTCGTGCGCGCCGGCGTCGTGCAGGGCCATATAGGCCTCGGCCATGCGCATGCCGTCCTCGCTGGCCTCGGCGGCCGCAACCTCGGCCTGCGCGGCCAGCAGCACGGTGTCCCCCTCGACCACGAAGTCGGTCGCGCTTTGCTCGGTCTCCGCCATGTCCTGCGCGACCTGACCCATCCGCCACGCGGCCGGAATCGAGAATTCGCCGCTGTCTTCGTGCAGCGTGCCGTTCAGAAGGCCGAAAAAGGACGACTTTCCCGCGCCATTGCGGCCAACAAGACCGATTTTCTCGCCGGGATTGAAGGTGACGGACGCGCGATCGAGCACGACATTGACGCCACGGCGCAGCGTGACATTGCGGACGGTAATCATAGGGGACCACTTCGGAGGGGACCCGCATGATAGCCCAATGGCCGGGCGCCCCCCGATGGCGGGGTGATTCGACCTCGTATTTCTGCCGATAAGGGGAATGCCGCGTATTGACGGATCGCGGCATCCAACACAATAAGGAGAAATACATGCGCAACGTGCGCACTTTGTCTTTCCCGGGGTCTCTGGCCGTGGCCTTGCTGACATCTGCCGTGCTTGCCGCCTGCGGAGGCGGTGGGGACGATGCCCCCGCGGCGCAATCCACGACCGCCACCACGGGCACCCAAACACCGGGTACCCCCGGCACCCCCGGCACCCCCGGAACGCCGGCCACGCCCGCCGACCCGGTCGCCAAGCCGACCAGCGTCGTATCGCCGGCCTGCTCGGGCTGTGCCGCCGTGGACGCCAACACTTACGCCGGTAGCGGAATCGGCGTGTGGCAGAACATCAATGCGACCGCCTCCGCCGTGGACATGCCGATCAGCATCTCCGGGCTCGGCGGCCAGGACGTGACGCTGGTCTTCACGAACCAGACGGGCACGGCGCAGACGATGCCGACCATCCCGCTGACGGCCTCGTACCTGCCGACGATCGCCGCGAGCGCGATCCAGCTCGATGACGGCAAGAGCGCGATCACGCGCCGCATCTCGGACTTCAACCGCGACGGCTGGGCGGCACTTGCCGGTCCCCGCAAGGCGGGGATCAACGGTTCGTCGTTCGGCACGGTCCCCCAGCGCGCGGCCTATACGGTTGGCGATACGCGAAACTTCTTCCACGAGGACAACAGCGTGCGCGCCACGACGCTGGTGCGCACGGATACCGCTTCCGATGGCACGGTCGTGAATTTCTGGGTGGAAAGCGCCGAGAGCGACCCGACCAAGGTCAGCGCCGCCACCGTCAATGCGCTGTATGCGGGGTTCGTCCCGACGGGCAAGATCTACGACATGCTCAAGCAGACCGGTGGGCCGGTCTGGGGGCCGCACCCCTATACCGACCTCATCAGCGGCGCGGTCGCGCAGCCGATCGACATCGTCATCCTGAACTTCGACAACAATGGCCGGCCGTTTGGCGTAGTCGGATACTTCTACGCGCGCAATGCGCTGACGACGGCGGGCAGTGCGTTCAGCAACCAGTCGGTGTCGCTGTATCTGGATGCGGAGACGCTTTACCTTGGCGGTTCGTCGGGCCTGCAGTCGATGCTCCTCACGATGGCGCACGAAGGCATGCATATGCAGAACTTCTACCGTCGCGCCGTGGTGCAGGGACCCGCCAATGCCTTCGATACCTGGCTGGAAGAAGGCACCGCGATGATGATGGAAGACTTCGCGAGCCAGTCGATCGACCCGACCTACAACGCCATCCGGGATGTCCGGTTCCCCAACTACGTCGGCTACAAGGCCGGGTCGTATAACTGCAGCCTGACCACGTGGGACCCGTTTGGGCCGGCTTGCGACAGCTATTCGGTGTCCGGCTCGCTGGGCGGCTTCCTCGACCGGCAGCTCGGCCTTGCGTTCTACAAGCACCTGCTGACGAACGTGAGCAGCACCGACTCGCTGACCGTGCTGGATTCGTCGATTCGGGCGACTGTCCCGACGTCGAGCCTCGGCGAGCAGCTGCGCCGCTTCGGCGCGACGTCGGCCTCGCTGATGAAGGCGCCCAGCCCGACCGGTTACGGCTTCCCGGCGCGCGCGGACGGTGGCTTCACGCTGCCGGTAATCGACCCGCAGGCGTTGCTGGCCACCCGCACGCTGACGCAATCGGTACCCGCGACGTTGCAGCCGTACGCCAGCCTGCCGGTCGTGCGCAGGGCCGTGTCCGGTACCTACAGTGAAACGGTGAAGGTCCCCGCGGGCTCGACGCTATCGGTCGTCATTCAGTAAGCTAGGGGGGGCGGCGGTTGCCGCCCTTTCTTCCGATGGACAAGACAATGCAAACCAAGATCCTGCCTTTGCTGATGGCCCTCGGCCTGACCGCGTGCGCCGCGGCCGCGGATTCCGGAGAGAGAACGCTGGTCGGCGAGATTCATATCAAGGGCAACGAACCGTTCCCGACCGTGATGATGCACACGACATCGAAGGAGAGTTGGGAGCTGATCGGCATGCCGTTGGCGGAGGCGAGGTCGCTGGCGGGGCGCGAGACGAGGGTGAAGGGAACCGTGGTCCGGGCGCCGGGCCCGGATGTGTGGCTGCCCTCCCTGCGCGTGACGGAGACGTCGAAGCCCGCGCAGCCGTAGGGCCTTCGCTTGAACTCGCTCAGGCTTTGACCTTGCTCAGGCTTTGACCTCAATCACACCGGACATGCTCTCATGCCCGGACCCGCAGAACAGGTCGCACAGGAATGTATAGGTCCCCGCCTTCGCGGGCGTGACCGCGAGCCGTACGGTCTGCCCCGGCGGCATATCGGCGCGCACGCCGAGGTCCGGCGCGCTGAAGCCCATGATCACGTCCTCGGCGATCAACTCCAGCACCACAGGCTCTCCTGCCTTCAGCACGATCTTGTCCGGCGTGAACACGAAGCGCCGCGCGCGAACGGGAATCACGCGGGGCGCGGCGGCGTCGCCGAGCCTGGCGATCAACGGCGTGGCGAGCAGTGCCGCCGACCATGCAAGCACCGTGCGGCGCCGGGTGTGTACGCGCGTCGTCATGACTGGCCTCCCGAGGTATCGCTCACGGGACGTTCGGCCAGCCGGTAGCCGGCCGGCTGCCGCATCGCTGTCACCTCGCGCCATCCCAGTCCGCGGTACGGTTGTGCCGCATCCCAGGGCAGCGGCTCGCGGCGGGGCTGGGAGCCCGGTGGCGGCAGCGGAAACATCAGCGACCGCGCCGCATGATGCTCGATATGCCCGGTAAGGTGGTGATGCTCCTGATGGATATGGCCGTAGAACACGGTCACGTTCTGGTAAGGCATCAGCAACTCGACCACGCGATCGCCATCGCGCGTGGCCCAGTCCCATTGCGGATAGAGGTTGAACAGCGGCCGGTGCGTGAACACCACGATGCGCGCATCGCGCGGCTGCTTCGACAGATCGTCCGCCAGCCATTGCCGTTGTGCGTCGCCGACCTGCCCCGTGGGATCGGACACGTTGTCGAGCACGATCGCGTGCAGCCCCTTGTGATCGAACGTGTAATGCGTGAGCCCGAACAGCTCGCGATAGGCCTCGCCGTTGTCGAGACTTGCGTCGTGCTCGCCCGGCATCAGATGGATCTGGCCGGCCTTGAGCGGAGCGATGGCCGCCTGGAACTCACGCATGCGCTTGCGCCGTTCGGCCGGATCGTCGGTGGAGTGGGTGAGGTCGCCCGTAAACATGATGAAGTCCGGCTCGCGCGGCAGCGCGTTGACGGCCGCCACCGCGCGGGGCAGCGTGCCGCGCGCGTCGGGGTTTGCCGCGCCCTGGAATCCCCAGTGGGAATCGGACAACTGCACGAAGAAGAAGTCGTCGTCGCGCGCGGCGGCCCAGCCGGGCAGGCCGGAGGCGAAGACGGCGCCGGCACCGGCGCCGGCCAGGCGCAGAAAGGCGCGCCGGTTGCAGGGGAGGGTCATGGTGGCTCCTTGCTGGATGATCCTGCCAGTCTTACCGTCGCCCACAGCGGAATATTCCCGGCAAGCGGCCGCGAAAAAAAATTCACCGCAAACCGCCGATCGCGGGAATAAACTCGGGGTGCCGTCGGTATAGCGAGGAATACCCAACATGATTCGATCGCCGACAGACCCCACCTTCGCCGCCACCCGGCATCACGAGGCCTGATGTGGACGCCAGCGAGCGCCGCCGCTTCGATGCGCTGGTGCTGCCGCACCTCGACGCCGCGCACAATCTCGCGCGGTGGCTGTGCGGTGGCGCGAGCGATGCCGACGACGTCGTGCAGGAGGCGTTCCTGCGCGCGTTCCGCCTGTTCGCGAGTTTTCGGGGCGAGCGGCCGCGCCCATGGCTGCTCGCGATCGTGCGCAATACATGGTTCACGATGTACCAGCAACGCAGATCCGCCGCCGAAACCGGCTATGACGACAATGCCGCCGACGCCGAGCTGCCGGCATGGCACGGCATGCCGGCCGATCCCGAGCAGGTGCTGCTGCGCGAGGAGGACGTGCGGCTCGTGCATGCGGCGCTCGAGCGGCTGCCCGTGGCGTTTCGCGAAGTGATCGTGCTGCGCGAGCTCGAGGACCTGCACTATCGCGATATCGCGCGCATCGTCGATATTCCGGCCGGTACCGTGATGTCGCGGCTGGCGCGGGGACGGCGCATGCTTGCCGCGGAGATCGTGCTCTTGCGCGAGGGGCAGGGTGCGGGTGCCTGGGTCGGCGATGTGCGCGAGCGGGGAGGGCGGCCATGAACTGCAACGAAGCCCGTCAACTGCTGCAGGCCTGCGCGGACGGCGAGATCGGCGCGGCCGACAGCGTTCGGCTGGAGCGGCATCTCGAGGATTGCGGCGACTGCGTGACAGCGTTGCGGGAATTGCGGGCGCTGCGGAGGACCGTACGACAGGGGGCGGGATACTACCGTGCATCGCCCGCGTTGCGCGCGCGTGTGCTGGCGGCGCTGCCAGTTGCCGATACCGATGCCGATGCCGGGTGGGACGACCTGGCGCCCGGTATCGCCTTTCCGTCCGGTGGATCGGCTGTGGGACCGAATATGGAGGCAACCGTGGGGCCGGCCGATGCTCCGGCCTTGAAGGCGGGCTGGCGTCGCTGGTTCACATGGTCGCCGGCTCTCAACGCGGCCATGGCGGCCGTGACGGCGGCCGCCGTGGGGCTGGCCATCGCCGGCTACGCGCTGCGCGAATCCCCGACCGACCTTACCGCGGACGCGATCGTTGCCAGCCACGTCCGCGCGCTGCTGTCGACGCGCGAGATCGACGTCGCGTCCACCGATCGCCATACCGTCAAGCCATGGTTCAACGGCCGCATCGACTATGCGCCCGAGGTCCGGGACCTTGCCGCGGAGGGATTTCCGCTGGTGGGCGGACGCCTCGACTACGTGGACGGCCACCGCGTCGCGGTGCTTGTCTATCGCCGCAACCAGCATCCGCTGGAGGTCTACGTCCTGCCGGAGAAGGACCGCGGCGATAGCGCCGGACGCGTGGTGCAGGGCTACGAGATGGAAAGCTGGAGCGCGCGCGGCATGCGCTACTGGGCCGTGACCGACGCGTCGGGCGGAGAGTTGCGCGCGTTCGTCGCCGCATGGCAGCGCGCGGCGGATTGACCGCGCTCGCTGGAGGGCCACTGCCACCGATGGCAAAATGCCGCATCGATAACGCAAGCGGCATGACAATGACAACAAACGGCGGATCGTTGCGGGCGACCCTGAGCGCGACGTACCACGGCTGGAGGGACATCTCCGGAGCATGGGCCGCAAGGCGCGGGGCGTGGGCCACGGTCCTGCACGAGTTCGTGGTGTTCGGCATCAAGCAGGCGTGGGCCTGCCTGTTCGGCGGCCTGATGGTAGCGCTGCTCATCGGCACGCATCTCTGGTACCCGGCCGGCGCGGCGCTGACGCGCTACGACTTTCTCGTCGTGGCGGCCGTGGCGATCCAGATCGCCATGCTGTGGCTGCGGCTGGAGACCTGGGACGAAGCGAAGGTGATCATGCTGTTCCACGTGGCCGGCACCGTCATGGAGATCTTCAAGACATCGGTCGGCTCATGGATCTATCCGGAGGCGTCGGTGCTGCGCGTCGGCAACGTGCCGCTGTTCACGGGGTTCATGTACGCGGCGGTGGGCAGCTATATCGCGCGTGTCTGGCGCGAGTTCGATTTCCGCTTTACCCGCCATCCGCCGCTGCGCGTCACGGGCGCGCTGTCGCTCGCCATCTACGCAAACTTCTTCCTGCACCACTACTGGTGGGACGCCCGCTACGTCCTGATGGCGCTCGTGGCCGTGGCCTTCGGCCGCTGCTGGGTCTACTTCCGCATCGACCGCGTGCACCGCCGCATGCCCATGCTGCTCGGCTTCACGCTGGTGGCGCTGTTCATCTGGCTCGCCGAAAACATCGGCACCGTGACGCGCACGTGGCTGTATCCCAACCAGCTCGACGGCTGGCATCTGGTCGGCATCGGCAAGCTCGGGTCGTGGTTCATGCTGATGATCATGAGCTATGTGATGGTGACACTGGTCAGCCGGCCGCGGCCCGCGCTACTCCACGGTCACTGACTTCGCGAGGTTGCGTGGCTTGTCGATGTCCGTGCCGCGCGCGAGCGCGGTGTGGTACGACAGCAGTTGCATGGGAATGGTATGCAGGATCGGGGAAAGCATGCCGTAATGCTCGGTCAGCCGGATGATTTCGAGCCCGGGGCTGGGCTGCAATGCGCAGTCGATGTCCGCGAAGACATACAGCTTGCCGCTGCGGGCATTGACTTCATACATGTTCGATTTCAGCTTCTCCAGCAGGCTGTCGTTGGGCGCCACGGCCACGACGGGCATCTGGTCGCTGACGAGCGCGAGCGGGCCGTGCTTGAGTTCGCCCGCGGCGTAGCCCTCGGCGTGGATGTAGGAGATCTCCTTCATCTTCAGCGCGCCTTCCAGTGCGATGGGATAGTGCATGCCGCGCCCGAGGAACAGCATGTTCTCCTTGCGGGCAAACTGTTCCGCCCAGCCGATGATATTGGGCTCCAGCGCCAGGACGCGCGTCAGTGCATCCGGCAGGTGCCGGAGCGCGCGCAGGTGTTCCTGCTCTTCCGCGTCCGTCAGGCGTCCGCGCATCTGCGCCAGCGTGAGCGCAAGAAGGTAGAGCGCCACCAGTTGCGTGGTAAAGGCCTTGGTCGACGCGACGCCGATTTCGATGCCCGCGCGCGTGATGAAGTGCATGGCGCATTCGCGCACCAGCGCGCTCGTCGCGACATTGCAGATGGCCAGCGTACGGTGCATGCCGCGTTCGCGCGCCGCATGCACGGCACCGAGCACGTCGGCGGTCTCCCCGCTCTGCGACACCGCGACGACCAGCATCCGGGGATTGCTGAACGGCTCTCGGTAGCGGTACTCGCTGGCGATCTCCACGCGCACGGGCAGGTTGGCCAGTTGCTCGATCCAGTAGCTCGCCGTCAGCGCCGCGTGGTAGCTGCCGCCGCAGGCCAGCAGCAGCACGGCATCGATATTGTCGAGCTGCCGGTAGGCACCGTCGCCGAACAGTTCGGGCATGATCGCCGTGATATCGCGCAGCGTATCGGCCACGGCGCGCGGCTGCTCGAAAATCTCCTTCTGCATGTAGTGCTGGTAGAGGCCGAGATCGGCCGCCGCGCTATGCGCCGCGACGGTATGCACGTCGCGTTCCACGCGCTGGCCGTGCGCATCGACGATCCAGTAGCGATGCATTTGCACGTCCGCGACATCGCCGTCCGCGAGATAGACGATCTGCGTGGTGGCATTGGCCACCGCAATCGCATCGGAGGCGAGGAAGTTCTCGCCGTCGCCCACGCCCACGACCAGCGGCATGCCACGGCGCGCGCCGACCATCCGATGAGGTTCGTCGCGGCATAGCACGGCAATGGCATAGCTGCCATGCAGGCGCGCCACGGTTTCGCGCACGGCCTCGAACAGGTCACCGTTGTAGAGGTGGTCGATCAGATGGGCGATGACCTCGCTGTCGGTCTGGCTGGCGAACACATAGCCGTGGCCTTCGAGCTCGGTGCGCAGGGCCTCGTGATTCTCGATGATCCCGTTGTGGGACACCGCAACGCGAGGCGCGTCGTCGTTCGGGGAGAAGTGTGGATGCGCATTGGCCGTGACGGGCATCCCGTGCGTGGCCCAGCGCGTGTGGGCGATGCCCGTATGGCCATCGACGCCGCGATCCGCGATATCGCCCCGCAATGCCGCGACGCGATCGACGCTGCGCGATCTGACGAGCCTGCCCTCCTGTATCGCGGCCACCCCGCACGAGTCATACCCGCGGTATTCCAGCCGTCTCAGTCCATCCACGAGATCCAGCACGATGTTGCGATGCGATACCGCACCCACGATTCCGCACATACCGTCAGCTCCATTCAGAAGTTCGTTGTTTCGCTTGAGTGGCCACGGGACCGATGGTAGGGGCGGTGTGATGAAATTTTCTTTCAAAAAACGGTGATTTATGGTTTATTGCGACGATTCAACCTCCGTGTGAAATTTTCTTTCACTGATTTGTTATCTCACCGATGGCCGACGACCTCGACGACCTCGACCTGCGCATCCTCCGCGTGCTGCAGGAGGATGCCTCCCTGTCCAATGTGGAGCTGGCGCAGCGCGTGTTCGCGTCCGCGCCGACGACAATGCGGCGATTACGCCGGCTCCGGGAGGCCGGGGTGATCGTGCGCGAAGTCGCGATGCTGGATCAGGGCAAGCTCGGCCGATCGGTGACGGCCATCATCGAGGTTTCGCTCGACCGTCAGGCGGCCGAAGACTGCGACGCGTTCGAAGCGCATATCTGCGCGGAGCCGACGGTGACCCAGTGCTATCGGGTTTCACCGGGGCCAGACTTCGTCGTCATCGCGGAGCTGGCGGACATGAGCGCCTACGATGCCTTTGCCCGCCGCCTTTTCAGCGGCACGCACAACGTTCGCAATGTGCGGACGTTCTTCTCGACCAAGCGTGGCAAGTTCGCGGTGAATGCACCGGTCTGACGTCGGGCTGCGCCGAGAATGACGGCTCAGCGGCCCAGCGATGCGGCGAGGCTTTCGAGGTTCTGTGGGATGACGCGGATCAGGCCGCCGCGGGGACTGTCGATATCGGCAATGAGTGCCAGCGACAGCGACACCGTCAGCGGGAGCACGAGCAGCAGGAACGCCCTGGACGTCTCCGCGCGCGCGCCATAGCCCTGCATCAGCGTGCTGAAGAATGCGATGACGATCATCAGGCACCATGCCGCCACCGGAATGCGGTTCAGCCACGCGGCTTCGGCGTAGCCCTGGGAATTTATCACGTCGTTCATGCCGCTCACGACAAGGGCGGTGATGGGGGTCGGCTTGTCGCGCGCGATGCCTCGCACGGTCTTCCACATCTCGTCCTCGATCTGCGCGGTGGCCGCCGCGATCCCGTGCAGCTGTTCGCGGTCGCGTGTCCGGTAATACTGGAGGCGCTGGTCCAGATACCGGACGAGGAGCGTCTTGATCTGTCCGGCCTCCGGCCCCTCGACCAGATCCGCGCGCAGGTATTCCGTGCCGATGGCGTTGGCTTCTTCTTCCTCGAGGTTCTTGCGCTGGTCGTATCGGCCCACCGCCATCGACAGCGTGAAGCCGATCAGCAATGCGAGCAGCGTGAGCGTTGCGCCCTGCACGATATTGAAGTCATCGCGGTTCTCCTTGCCGACCGGGCGCATGCGGCGCAGCACCTGCGCGCCAATGGCCGTGGCTGCCGCCAGCAGGATGAGCAGCAGGACGAACAGGACGGCGGGATGGCGGATGATCTGTTCCATACGCGGATGCATTGGCGCCGGGTCAACGGCGCTTCTCGATGTCTCCCGGTTTCCACGTCTGGCTGAAGAACGCTTCCTCGGGCGAGTACAGCCTGAGGATCACGAAGTAGCCTTTGCCCGGCAGCGTGCGCAGCCAGTTCTTTTCCTTGCCGGCGGGCGCGTTCGGGCCGAAGTACAGATCGATCGAGCCATCCGCGTTCTGCATGGGCTTGTCCATCTGATTCAGCGACGGATGATCCTGTCCGTTGTCGAGGCCTGACGCCGTCGTGCCGTCGTAGACCGTTGCCGACCAGAAATTCTTTGCGGGAATATTGGGCGGCAGGCGCAGGCTGTACGATTGCCCGCCATCGAGGAAGTTGCCATCCTTGTCGCGAAACGTGACCGGGTATTTGGCGCCCGCGTTCACCAGATTCTTCACCATGCCCGGGCTGGCCGAATACGCACTGGTGTAGTAGCCCGAGCGCTGCTCCAGATTGGTGAACGTACGGCCGGACTGGAACGACGTGTCTTCACCGGCGAACACATTGACCCATTGCCGGTCCGGATAGTAGAGCCCGCCTGGCTCGCGCGTCACCATATCGGTGATCACGACCTTGCTCATCTTGAACCCGGTCTGTGCGGCGCGGTCGAGCATTGCGCGCAGCTCGGGCGTGGGGGAGAACGGCCGGCCCTTTTCGATCCCGATGGTATGGAGGAAGCCCCGCATGTCCATGTCCGCGGGATCGACGGTCTCGCTGTCGATAAAGCGGGACAGCATGTCGAAGTAGCTGGCATCGCGCGGAAACAGCAGGTTCGCGGGTTTGGCATTGCCGTCGGGGAACTGCATCGGTCTGGCCGAGGCCTTCTGGCCAAGCGGGTAGATGCGCGTAGCCGCGATCTGTGCATTGGCCTTCGACAGGTCTTTCGGATCGCTGAAGAACGTCCGCCAGAACAGGAACACGTTGTGGGTGCGCGAACGGTAAACGAACGCGCCTTTGGGCAGGCTCGCCTTCGGCGGCTCGCCCTTGTAGTCGGGCGGCAGCAGCACGTAGATGCCACCCTTGCCCTTGTCGGGCCCCGCAAGGCCGACATCACCGATCCATGCGCGGCCGTCGATGGTGGGACCGACGAGGGGGCGCTGGAAGAAGTCGTCGAGTATGCCTTGTACCCCCGGGGGCGCCTCGACCACGAGCGGGCCGTCCTGCTTCAGATCCAGATACCCCATGGCGTACACCACATCCGAGTTCGGCGTGGTCACCTGCGTCGACGCCCGGATGCGCTCCTTCCACGTCGGCAGGACGTTGTAGCCGCCGCCAAAGGTCTTCTCGGAGTTTTCCTTCATCGCCCAGATGTTGATGGCGGGGAGCGCCCAGAGATAGGCCTGCGTGGCCCGCTGGAAAACCAGTTCGTCGCGCAGCGTGCGGGTAGTGTCCGGCGTCGGATAGTCCTTGTCGAACGGGGCGTTGGCCAGCGCGTCGTAGCGCGAGCCTTGCGCATGGGTGAGGGCAGGGAGCGACAACGCCATGGCGGCGAGCGCGAGCGAGCAGACGTTCGTTCTGTTCATGCCATCCTCCGGATGGATGGCGGCTTCCAGGCGCCGTCGAGAATGGGCGTCTTGCCCCAGTAGGCGCGAATGTAGAGCGAGAACGATCCGCCGGGGGCGGGCAGCCAGTTCGACTCCCGCGCCGCGCCTGGGGACCGCGATCCCGCATACAGCGTCAGCGAACCATCGGCCTGACGCCTGAGGGTCGCGTTCTTCGTGCCGAGCGAATAACGCTTGAGTTCGTTCGGGTGGAACAGATGCTTGTCGTTGTAGAGCGTCAGCGACCAGAAGCCATTGACAGGGGGCTCCTGTCCGGCGGGAAAGACGACCTCGTAGCTGTTCGTTCCGTTGAGCGCCGCACCGGACGCATCGACGTCGGTATAGAAGTACTGCGTCTCATTGGGCCGGTTGTCGAACATGTTCGATTTGGCCGTGCCCGTACGATCGAAGTAGTCGAAGCCCGTCTGCGCGTTGTTGGTCGAGCGGTTCCATCCGTTGCCAGCGGGCAGGCCGTTGCGGCGCCATTCGAAGAACGGTCCGATTGCGTCGCGTTCGGTGCTGACGGCGACGGAGACGAGGTGCTTCCGGATGTCCTCGTCGCGGCCCGCAACTTCCATCAGCGACCGGAACTGCGCGTAGAGCGCTTCCTCCCCGGGCAGGGGCGGCACGGTGTCCAGCACCTGCCCGAACTGATCGAAAAACGTCTCGGGGATGACCCATCGGGTCTCGCCGCCGCCGGCGCCGGCCTCGGATTTGGGGCCCGGAATCTCGGGTGCCTTCGCCCAGTCGATGGTTTTCATGCGGCCATCGAATTGCTTGAGCGGATAGAAGATGATCTGGTTGAGCACCGGTTGAATGGCGCGGCGATCGTCGGGCGTGTCGTTCATGAACACGCGCGGAATGGCGTTGGCCAGCGATGTGGGGCAGCGAATGACCGACGCGATGCCCGACGGCTTGTTGCCCTTCCACTGGGGGCCCGCCAGCAGGTAGAAACCGGGCCGCGTCCGGTACGGCTTGCCGACCTGGCCGAACTGATTGGTGCGCGCGTCGTACAGCGCGTAGACCCAGAACCGGTCGCCGAAGTCGGGCACCTGAGCGACCACCGGCTCTTCATCCAGCTGGAAGAACCCCAGTCCGTAGACCACGTCCTGGTTCGGACAGGTCACGAACGTTTCCGCCGGGTCGATGTAGTCGTGCAGCATGCCGACCTGCCCGCGGGGCGCGGCGGGTAGCACGCCATTGAGCAGGCCCGGATGCGGGGCCTGCGTGATGCGCGCGAAGCGATTCAGCATGTTCACCATCGGCCAGCCCCATATGTAGGCCATGCGCGCGATGACCTCCGCGTAGCCTTCGTGCATCGGCAAGCCCGGCGGCGGCCTGGTCTCTGCCGCCGCGGGATTTGCTGGCGGACTGGCGCCAGCCGACGCCCGGCTTTTCGAATCGGCGGCGGCCGCCGGCAATGCCATCGCCAGCGGAATGGCCCCGCCCAGCGCGGTGAACAGCCTGCGTGTAATGTCTACGTCGATCGGACTCGGCATGGAAACCCTCGGCAGGAACGGAGGCAGACCGGGGTGGTTGCATGACGAGGCGCCCCAGCCAGCACCTAATACTGGACCGCGGCACGCGCGACGAGAAGTCAAAGATTTCGCGCCGGATGTAAAAGCTTTTACCGTCTCTGCGAACGTCGCGAGACGGGCCGGCATCACGTATCGGGCAGGTCTTTCTGCCCATTGCCGCCATTGTCGTCACCGGGAGCGGGGCGCGTCGCGAGAACGATCTCCCTGGCGGTCGCCATGTCGCCGGTATCCAGCCGGACGGCGTTCGTGGCAAGTAGTTTCCGAATGCGCCACATCGGGATGATCTCGATTGGACCCGATGCATTCGCGGGGGAAAGTTCGCAATAGACGGGGGAACGATTCAGGACCGATCGAACGATGCGAAGCTGCGCGCCACTGTTCAGGAGATGAACGAGGCGTCTTTGCGGTACAGACAATGACATGCACAAAAATCGACAAAGCGGAGCAAATTAGAGGATCTTGCCTAATGTGGTCTTTTTGCGAAGGATCGCTTCGTTGGTGTCTCGAACATACCGTTCTAAAGGGGGGCTCGACTGAGCAACCCTTTACCAGTCGTGGCGCTCACGGCATTGCATCATGCCGTGAGATGTCGGGGGCCGTGCCAGCGCCCGGCCCCGCAGCGCGGCATCAGCGCTTGTTGCGTGCGGGGGGATCCGCTTCGCCCGTACCGTCGAGGTCGTCGCCGGCTTTGCCGAGATCGGCGCCGGTGACCGGGTCGCTATTCACGTCCGACTCGCCGCGCATGGCAAAGGCTTCCAGCGTGGATTGCTGATCGGCGGGCAGTTCCACGGTCGCGAGGCCGTCGCCGCCATCGACCGCAGGCGGCGGATTCTCGACAAAGACGAACGTACTGTCCGCGTTCCAGGGACCACGCATCGCTTCGCCTTGCGACATCTTGAAGTAGACGCTTGCAAAGCGCGGATCGCCGGGCGTCTTGCCCGGAGGGAAGTTGGGCGTGATGGAGTACAGCGCTTTCTCGAACGACTTCTGATGCGAGATTTCCCGGGTCATCAGGAACCCGAGCGCTTCCTGCACGTCCGCATCGTCCGTGACATTCATCAGGCGCTCGTAAATGATCTTTGCCCTGGCCTCCGCGGCGATGTTCGAGCGCAGGTCCGCGGTGGGTTCGCCGATGCTGTCGATGTAGGCGGCGGTCCATGGCACGCCCGCCGAGTTGATGAGCGCGGGGCCGCCGCCGTAAAGCAACTGCGTGACGTGGCTATCGTTGCCCGCGCCCTGCAGCGATCGATACAGCTCGGCTTCCTGTTGCACGCCTTCCGCGAGGTCACCCTTGGCCCCACGATTCAGCATGGCGATCAGCGAGCCGATGACTTCCAGATGGCTCAGCTCTTCCGTGGCGATGTCGAACAGCATGTCCTTGCGGCCCGGGTCCTCCTCGGCGAGCGCCTGGGTGAAGTAGCGGCACGCGGCGGCGAGCTCGCCCTGCGGGCCGCCAAACTGCTCGAGCAGCAGATTGGCGAGGCCGGGATCCGGCCGCGCCACGCGGACGGTGTATTGCAGGCGCTTGTTGTGAACGAACATATCGAATCTCCTTTTGGCGGTGAGTGTGCCGAGACCCGATGCGCAACGAGTATGCCCAGTACCCGCGACGAACGTTTCCTGCACGCGCGCGTCGCCCTATCCGCGAGGGATTCGCGCGATGTGCACGGTGTTTGCAGGCGGATCGAATTCCATGGCGACGCCGTGTAATGCGTGCATCGGCGGTCGGCCTGATCTACATGATGGCGCCGTGAGCGTGGCGCAGGCGGATGCATGGGCATGACCCTTGCGTCCACACCCCGCAGGCAACATTCGCATCCGGCATTCACACAGGAGTTCGACATGAAGCATCAGGAGACGAGCATCAATCATCCCGCGCGCAAGCCGACGACGTCGGAGCGTGGCCAGAATCCTTCCGCCGACGCCGATACCGCGTCGTCAGCGGGCGAACCAAAGCGCGACGCAGACCGCAAGCCCACACCGAACGAGATCATGAACGAGCAGGCCTCGCCGCCTGACGAGCAGGGCAATCGCGATCAATCCGACAAGCCGCACGTGAGTGGCTGAGCCATGGCGTGCAAGTCCGGTTGTATCTCTTACCGCTGCGTGTCAGGGCGTCAGGATGAAAGCCGTCGTATTGCATTGCAGCGCAGGCGCGGTCGGTGTGTCAGAACCGGTGGCGCACTCCCATGACCACGCCGCTCTGCCCTTTGCCCGTGACGACATGGGCGGACTTGCCGCGTACGGAGCCATAGCCATTCATGCCCAGCCGGGACGCGCCCCGGTTGAGCGCGTAACCAATGTTCAGGTAGACATCGGTTCGCCTGGAGAATGCATAATCGGCCGATGCCACGAACATGAGGGCGTCGGCGTTCCTGGCCCGGGTGTCTGTGTCCCGGGCGTCTGTGTAATAAGCGGCGCCGGCCAGCGTCAGCGCCGGCTTCAGGGCGTAGCGCACCCCGGCCCAGTACAGGTTCGAACGATGGGTGGGCAGGCTTCCCGTGTTGCCGCCGTACCAGCGATAGCCGGCAAAGATCGTGGTGGGACCCATGGCATAGCTGGCGCCGATCAGCGCGCGGCGGTCCCTGCGGTCCGCGCTTGCGGCGGATGCCCCCTGAAACTCGTCGTAGGCCGCGCCTGCCGACAGCGCGCCCGCGCCATAGGCGAGCGCCGCGCCCCAGTTCCGGTCCACCTTGTGGTTGCCCGGCAGCTCGCCGCCGCCAGTGCGGCCGAGGCTATACAGCGCGGAAGCGGTCAGGCTACCGAGGGTGCCACTGTATTTCACCGCGTTGTCCGCGCGGCCCGCGAGGATGACGTCGTTCCTGACGAGCCCATAGCGCGGTGAAAAGCCCATCGGGTCGAAGCGCCGCGCGGTGTCGAACATCGGCGTCGTCTGGCGGCCGAGCGTCACGCCGCCGTACCGGTTTGCCAGGCCCACGTAGGCGCTGCGATCGAACAGGCGCGTCCGGTTGCCCTGCGCGCCGGTATCCACGAGCATGCCGCTCTCGAGATGGAAGACCGCACGCAGGCTGTTGCCGAGATCTTCGGTGCCGCGAATGCCCCAGCGGGACGTGGCCATGTTGCCCGACGTCATGCGGATCTGACTGGCGCCGCCCGAGGCAGTGGGCACGTTGTTGAGATACTCGATGCCGGCGTCGGCCACGCCATACAAGGTGACGCTGGATTTGGCGTGTGCCATTGCCATGCCAGCGCACAGCGAGGCAGCCGCGGTGGCACACACGCTGGCACACACGCGGGCACACACGCGGGCACACACGTTGGTACACACGTTGACAGCATGACGGAAAGTCGTATTCATGTCGCTCCTCCGGGGAACAGTTTGTTGAATGGAGGCGCGAGATAAATATATCGTTTACTTCGTCATGGTTTATGACATTGCCAATGTTTAAGTAAAATATGGCTTCCTATTTTATCCGGGAAACTTCATAAATAAATCTAAGACATTTCCCGGAAAAAATTGGCGATGAATCAATAATCCCACTGCACCGGCACGAACCGGTAGGTGTTGCCGGTCTTGGCCACATGACCGATCGACGGGAACGCGACGTGCGCGGCGGCCAGCAGGGAGCCCGTTGCGGCGGCCTCCTCGAACAGCGCGATGCGGACATCCACGGCGCCCTCGGGATCGTGCTCGAAGCCGTTCTGCCAGTCGGGGTTGTCGTAGTTGACTTCGAAGATCGCATCGCCGGCAAAGGTCAGCTTTTCGCCCTGCGACGCCACGTCCACCACACAGTGTCCCGGCGTATGTCCGCCCGTGACGCGCGCCGATACCCCCGGCGCGACCTGGACGGTCCGGTCGAACTGCACGATATGTTCGCCGTAGAGTTCCACGAACTTTGCCGCGGCCTTGCGCAGGGCGGGCGGCACCGCCTCGGGCATCACGGTCTTGCTGAAGTCGGGATGCTTCCAGAATTCCACTTCGGCGGCCGCCACGTGAATGCGCACGTCGGGACGCAGCCTGGCCTTGACGCCATCGACGTTCAGGCCGCCGACGTGATCCATATGCATATGGGTAATCACGATATCGGTAATCGCATGCAGGTCGATGCCGGCGGTCTCCAGCCGCATCACCGATTGCCCGGCGCGCGAGAAGTACTCGAACCCGTCACCCACGCCCGAGTCGACGAGGATCAGCTTGTCGCCGCTGCGCACGAGCGCGATATTCAGCGCCCAGTCGAACATGTCGCGCTGGAGAAAGCGGCCGTCGAACCATGCATTGCGATCCGCCTCGCTCACGTTGGTGGACATCGTGGACGTCGGCAGCGGCAGAACGCCGTCGCTGATCAGCACGACATCGACATCGCCGATACGCACGCCGTAGCGAGACGACACGAGTTCGCCAGAGCCCTCCTTGCCAATGGGGGTGATAACCGGCTGCACGTTGCGGGTGGTTGCGCTCATTTTCAGAATCCTGTCGATCGAGTGGGGAAGGGCACTGGACGGCTCGCTTTGGCGGCCAGCCGTGTGACGGATTCTAGTAACGGGACGCGCGCACCAGTAGGGTCCTGGAGGCCTTCAGTATGTTGTCACCGGGGCAACAATGGCTAGGTCCGCGCCGCCACGCGCGCGTGCGCGAGGAACGACTTGATCAGGCTCGCGCACGGCGACGTGCGGCGCCACAACACGCCGAACCGCCGCGGTTCGGAGGGAATCGGCAAGGCCAGCTTGGCCACCTGCAGCCGAGCCGTCAGCGGCGATGCGATATCCGGAATCAGCGATACGCCAAGCCCGCGATCGACCATCATCGCGATGGCCAGCAGCGAGCTCAGCTCGAAGCGTTCCAGCGCGGGCGTGATGCCGTTCTTGCGCAGATAGTCGTCGGCCTGCTTGCCGCCGCCCAGCGTCCGGTCATAGCGGATGAGCGGCCGTGTGCGCAGCAGTTCGTGCGGATCAGTCTGCCGGTCGCGCGCCCGGGCCAGGACCACGAGCGGTTCCTGCCGCAGCAATTCCCACGCAAACGTCTTGGGCAACGCAAACGGCGGGTGCAGGCAGACCGCCGCATCGAGTTCCAGCTGCTTGACGGCCTCGAACAGTTCGCCCGACGTGGCCGAACGGATATGGACCGAGACATCCGGATGCGCGTTGGTGAAGCGCGCGAGCGCATCGGGCAACAGGCTGTGCAGCGCCGTATTGATCGTGCCGATACGCAGTTCGTGCATCTCTTCGGCCTGATTGACCCAGCTGCGCAACTCGTCCACCTGGCTCAGCAGCAGCACGCTGCGTTCCGCGAGCCGGCGTCCGGACTCGGTCGGCGCCACCGTGCGGCCGGCCCGGCCCAGCAGCGTTGTACCCAGTTGCCGCTCCAAAACCTGAATCTGCTGGGAGATGGCCGCGGGCGTGACATTGAGGCGGCGGGCCGCCTCCGCCAGCGTGCCGGTTTCCACGACGAGCGCGAAGGCGCGAAGGTAGGCGGTTTCCATAGAGTTTCTATGGTGTGAAGGTAGAAAAGTATAGTTTATCTTGTTGATCGCCTTGGGCAAACTCCTGAGTCATCAAACATCCACAGAGAGGGAGTGTCGGTATGAGGAGCAAACTGTTCGTCCCGGGGTCGCGGCCCGAGTTCTTCCCCAAGGCATTCGCCAGCGAAGCCGACGCGCTGTCCTTCGACCTCGAAGACGCGGTGGCGGAAGACCGCAAAGGCGAGGCGCGCAAGCTGTTGGCGGAGATGCTGCGTTCCGACATGGCGCGGACCTCCGGCAAGACGCTGATCGTCCGCGTCAACGGCCTCACGACGCCGCACTTCGAAGCCGATATCGCCGCGGTGGTCCTCCCCGGACTGGATGTGGTCAATCTGCCCAAGCCGGAAAGCCCCGAAGACGTGCGCCGCGCCGCGGACGCGGTCGAAAAGGCCGAGCGCGCCAACGGGTTTACCAGTAAGGACGAGAAAGTCCGGCTGCTGCTGAACGTCGAGTCGCCGGCCGCGCTGCGCCGCGCCGCCGAACTGGCCACCGCGCATCCCCGCGTGGCGGGCCTGCAACTGGGCCTCGGCGATCTGTTCGAGCCCAACGGCATCCACCGGCGCAATGTCGCCGCGATCCACGCCGCCATGTTCGCGGTACGCATGGCCGCCGCGGAAGCCAATGTCTACGCATACGACACCGTCTTCGCCAATATCCGCGATGCCGACGGGTTCCGCGCGGAAGCGGAGATGTCTCGCCAGCTCGGCTTTATCGGCAAGAGCTGCATCCACCCGACGCAGATCGCGCTGGCCAATGACGTCTACCGTCCGTCCGACGAGGAAATCGCCCATGCGCTGCGCGTCGTCGAAGCCGCGGCGCGCGCGGAAGCCGAGGGCATCGGCGCCTACGTCGTCGATGGCAAGATGATCGATCCCCCATTCGTGCACCGCGCGCAGGCGATCGTCGAGATCGGCAGGCGAATGGGACTGATTCCCGCCTGATACTGCCGACTGTCATCGCGCAGCACAACCATTAAAACGATATCCGGAGACAACACCATGACGACCTCACCGTCGTGCCGCAAGCTCGCATCCATCGCCTCCATTGCGTCCATCGCATGGATCGCCACGGCCGCCACGCTGGCCGTGCCCGCACTGGCCGCTGACGGCCCCTATCCCTCGAAGCCCATCACGATCATCGTGCCGTACCCGCCGGGCGGGTCGAACGATATCTTCGCGCGCATCGTGGCCAAGGAGATCGGCGAGGACCTGAAGCAGCCGGTGATCATCGACAACCGCCCCGGCGCGAGCGGCAACACGGGAACATCGATGGCCGCGAAGGCCGCCCCCGATGGCTACACGCTCGTGGCCGTATCGTCGAGCATGACGACCAACGCCGCGGTGCAGACGAAGCTGACCTACGACGCGGTCAAGAGCTTCGCGCCGGTGGCGATGGTGGCGCAGGGACCGTTTATCGTGGCCGTCAGCAACCAGCTGCCCGCGAAGACCCCGCAGGAACTGATCGAGCTGATCCGGAAGAACCCCGGCAAGTACAACTACGCATCGTCGGGCCCCGGCAGCGTCAACGAATTCGGCACCGAGCTGCTCAAGGCCAAGGCCGGCAAGCTCCAGATCCAGCACGTGCCGTACAAGGGCATGGGTCCCGCCATTACCGATCTGATCGGCAATCAGACGCAATTGCTGATCTCGAGCGGTCCGTCGCTGCTGCCGATGGTGCGCGCGGGCAAGGTCCGCGCCGTGGGCATCACGAGCGCGAAGCCGAGCCCCATCGCGCCCGATCTCGCGCCGATGGCAACCGCGGTGCCCGGTTACGAGTTCGAACTCTGGTGGGGCTTCCTCGCGCCCGCCGGCACGCCCGCCCCCATCGTGGCGCAGCTGAACGCTGCCGTGAACCGCGCGCTGGACAAGCCCGCGATCCGGAATGCGATTCTCAAGGAAGGCGCCGAGGCGAAGCCCGTGACGCCGCACCAGTTCGCCGAGACGATCGCGGCCGATGTCGCCCGCTGGAAGGCGCTGGCGAAGGAACAGAACATCGTCGCCGATTGAAGCACGACGATCGACGACCACCGATTCAGGAGCATTGCATGGATACCGACGCCAAGACCGGCGAACACGTTTTTGGCGCGCCCCGTACCGGGCGCCCCGGCCCGCTGAGCGGCGTGAAGGTGCTGGACCTGAGCGCCTATATCGCCGGCCCGTACGGCTGCTCGCTGCTGGCCGATCAGGGTGCCACCGTCATCAAGGTGGAACCGCCCGCTGGCGACAATCTGCGCAAGTATCCGTCGACGCTGGAAACGGAAAGCCGCGCGTTCCTGGGCGTCAATCGCAGCAAGTTCGGGGTCATGCTCGACCTGAAGCAGCCCGCGGATCTCGAACGCCTGCGCGCGCTGGCAAACGAGGCGGACGTGCTCGTGCACAACTTCCGCCCCAGCGTGCCGGGACGGCTGGGCATCGCCTACGAACAGCTGAGCGAGTCCAATCCGCGCCTGATCTACTGCGCGGTGAGCGGCTATGGCGAGACCGGTCCGCTCAAGGACAAGGCCGGTTACGACCAGGTGCTGCAGACGATGACGGGCATGTGCACGCTGCAGGGCAGGAAGGAAGGGCCGCCCGAGATCCTGTACGGTTCCATCGTCGACTACTACGCGGCCTCGCTGGTCTCCGGCGCGGTCGCCTCCGCGCTCTACGAGCGCGAGAAGAGCGGGCAGGGGCAATACGTGGGCGTCTCGCTGCTGCGCTCGGCCCTGACGATGCAGTCCGCCCGCATGATCTGGGCCGATTCGGAGCCGCGCGACGTCGGGCGCGACATGCGTTCGGGCGGGATCACGGGCATCCACCCGACGCGCGAAGGGTTTATCTATATCTCCGCGAACACCCCGCATTTCTGGCAGGCGCTGTGCGAGAAGACGGGACTGGCCCATCTGCTGAAGACCGACCGCTACGATTCCGTGCGCAAGCGCGCGCAGCACCATGACGAGATCGTGCCGGCGCTGCACGCGGCATTGCGCGAGCGCTCCGCCATGGAGTGGGAGGCCATCTTCGGCGAGGAAGTCCCTTGCTCGGCGGCGCGCAGCGTGGAGGACATGTTCGACTTTCCGCAGGTGACGGCCGAAGACATGATCGCGACGTTCGAACATCCCGTGGTCGGCCGCTATCGTGGCTTTACGCGGCCGGTCAAGTTCGGCCGCACGCCGGGCCCCGATCCGTTTGCCGCGCCCACGCTCGATCAGCATGGCGACCTCGTGCGCGAGGCCGCGGACAGGACGCGCCGCGATGCCTGAGTCTCGCGGCACACCCGTGCTGCAGGTGCCCAGCAGCGGGGCGCAGACACTGCCGGGCAGCACGACGCCGGCCAATGCTTGCGACGCGCACCTGCATATCTACGATTCGCGCTTCCAGGCGGTTGCGCCGACGGTCGAGCAGGCCACGACCGAGGACTACCGGCGTGTGCAGGCGCTGCTCTGCACGCGTCGCGCGGTCATCGTGCAGCCGAGGACGTACGGCACCGACAACAGCGCCACGCTCGATGCGATCGCGCGCCTCGGCGCGGCCAGCACGCGCGGGATCGCGGTGCTGCATCCCGATGTCACGGACGACGCGCTGGAACGACTGCACGCCGGTGGCATTCGCGGCGTGCGATTCTCGCTGTACACGCAGGCCAACGCCGCGGTGGGCTTCGACATGGTGGAGACGCTTGCCCATCGCATCGCCGGACTGGGCTGGCACCTCCAGTTGCACTGGACCGCGGACCAGTTCGCCGCGCATCGCGATCTGCTGCTGCGGCTGCCCACGCCGATCGTGTTCGACCATCTGGCGCGCCTGCCATTGCCGGGCGGCACCGACCATCCGGCGTTCGCGCTGGTATCGGAACTGCTCGCGCGCGGCAACGGCTGGCTCAAGCTGTCCGGCGCCTATCTCGATTCGATAGTGGGCGAGGCCGGGCGTTATGCCGATATCGCCCCCATCGCGAAGGCATGGGTGCGCACGGCACCGGAGCGCCTCGTCTGGGGCAGCGACTGGCCGCATTTCACCGAGCCCGACCGCAAGCCGGACGATGCCCTGTTGTTCGATCTGCTGACGGATTGGGCCGGCGACGACACCGTGCGGCACCGCATTCTGGTGGACAACCCCGCGCGGCTATACGGATTCGGCAGCGAGTAGGCGGGCGGCAACGCGGCGGCAAGACAGAACATCAAGGATTCACGGAGACAAGCAATATGAAGACGTACCTGCAACGCCTTGGCAATGCCATGGCGATCCTCGCGGCCATGACGCCGGCCTTTGCCATCGCCGCGTTTCCGGACAAGCCCATCCGGATGGTGGTGCCGTACTCGGCCGGCGGCGGCGCCGACAATACCGCGCGCATCGTCGCGCAAAAGATGGGCGAGCTGCTCAACACGACCATCGTCATCGACAACCGGCCCGGCGCGGGCGGCGTGATCGGTGCCGATAACGTTGCCAAGGCCACGGCCGATGGCTACACGGTGCTGTACGACGCATCGGCATTCGCGGTCAACGCCGCGCTGCGCAAGCTGCCGTTCGATCCCGCGCGCGATTTCATTCCGGTGTCGCTGGTGGCCACCGCGCCGCAGATCCTCGTGGTCGCCACGAACGCGCCGTACAAGACCGTTGCCGATCTGGTTGCCGCGGCGAAGAAAGCGCCCGGCAAGCTGACATTCGCATCGGCCGGCGCGGGCACGGGCTCGCATCTCGCGGCGGAGATGTTCGACGATCAGGCAAAGATCGAGCTGCTGCACGTGCCCTACAAGGGCGGCGCGCCCGCGCTGACCGATGTCATGGGCGGGCAGGTGGCCACGTACTTCGGTAACTCGGCTTCCACGCTGCAGTACGTGACGGGCGGCAAGCTGCGCGCGCTTGCGGTGACGTCGAAGCATCGCGTCGCCGCGTTGCCCAATACGCCGACCATGGCGGAGAGCGGCATGCCCAATTACGAGGTGCTCGAATGGAATGCAGTGTTCCTGCCGAAAGGCACGCCGCCGGACCGCGTGCAGGCCATCGCCAATGCCGTGCAGCAGGCCGTGGCGGATCCTGCCGTGAAGGCGAAGCTGCAGCAGGCGGGCCTCGATCCGGTCGGCAACAGCCCGCAGGCGTTCAAGACGTTCCTGCAGACCGAATCGGCCCGCTGGCACGAGCTGGTCAAGGCGCGCAATATCCGCGTGGAGTGACGCCGTAAGGGGGCAGGGAATCGGTTGAATGACCGATGCCCGTCTCCGGCGCCGACGCGCTATAGTCGTGACTGTTTCAGACCCCCGAGTCACGATGAAAGACAAGATTTACCGCGGGCGCCATCAGCTTCGCGTCTTCGATGTCGTGAAAGCGCTCGCCTTCGTCGGCGACTTGAGCATGGGCCAGCCGACGAACCATTCGGTGCGTACGGCATGGCTTGCCATGCGTCTGGCGCAGGTTGCGGGGCTGGACCCGGCCGTGCAGGCCGCCGTCCGCGAGGCGGCGCTGCTGCGCTGGTCGGGCTGTACCGCCAATGCGGGTGGCTTTGCCGATCTGTTCGGAGATGACATCGCGGTACGCGTGGCGATGCTCGAAGGGCGTCCGGAAGGCATTCGCCCCGTGGCCGAAGTCGCGAACCTCGGCGTCGTGCTGCGGCCGCTCGCCGAGATCCATTGCGAAGTGTCGGCCGAAGTCAGCCGCATGCTGTCGCTGTCTTCCACTACCGAAACGACGCTGCGCCATATCCTCGAATCGTGGGATGGCACCGGGCAACCCGCGCATCTGGCGGGCGACGCGGTGCCGGTCACCGTGTCGGTGGTCTCGCTGGCCGGCGATATCGAGGTCCTGACCCGTATCGACGGCATCGAGGACGCGCTCGGCAAGATCGAGGCGCGCGGCGACCGCAGGTATCCTGCCACGCTCGCGTCGATCGCGGCCCGGCATGCGGCCGACTGGCTCGCGGAACTCGAAGGCAGTGCGCCCGAAACGCTCGACATGGCGCTGACCACGCCGCAGATGGAACGCATGACGCCGGCGGAGCTGATCGCCGATGTCATCGATCTGAAGCTGCCCTGGATGACGGGCTTCTCGCGCGCGGTCGCGGGCACCGCCGCACAGGCCATGACGCGCCTTGCCGCAAGCAAGGCCACGCAGGAGCGTGTGTATCTTGCCGGATTGATTCATGGGCTAGGGCGCGCCTCGGTCCCCATCCAGATTTGGAACATGACCGCGCATCTTTCCAGCAGCGCCTGGGAAAAGGTGCGGCTCGTTCCCTACTGGACGTCCCGGGCCGGGCCATGGGCGGGTCCGCTCGGCGCCGCCGCCACGCTTGCCTCATTTGCCTATGAACGGCTCGATGGCTCCGGCTATTTCCGCGGGGCGCGGGATCAGGCGTTGTCGCCCGAAGCCCGCGTGCTGGCCGCGTCGGTGGCCTGGGTCGCGATGCGTTCCCCGCGTCCATGGCGCGCGGCGATGCCGGCCGAGGCCGCGGCCCGGCAACTGCGCGAGGAGGCCGACGCGGGCCGGCTGTGTGGCGAGGCTGTCGATGCGCTGGTCTCCGGTGGCAGCGGCATCGTGCGTCCGGTGGTGGATCGCACGGAGCCCGGGTTCCGGTTGTCGCCGCGCGAGTCCGACGTCTTGCGCGCGATCTCGCGCGGTGCCACCAACAAGGAAGCCGCGCGTGAGCTGAACCTGAGCCCGAGCACCGTCGCGACGCACATCGAAAGCGTGTTCCGCAAGCTCGGTTGCACGACGCGGGCCGCGGCGACACTCAAGGCCTCCGCCATCGGATTGCTCTGACCATGCACGACACCCCGCGCCGCGCCGAACCGCACGCCGAACCGCACGCCGAACCGCACGCCGAACCGCGGGCCGATTCGCACGCCGTTTTACAGAATGCCTCCGAACGGGCGACGGCCTACCTCGACGGCCTTCGGAACCGCCCGGTCGTGCCGGCGCCCGAGGCCGAACTGCGACTCGAAGCGCTGGTCCATCCGCTGCCGCAACAAGGCGTCGAGGCGGCGGAAGTCCTGCGGCGGCTCGATACGATCGGCTCGCCGGCGACGGTGGCCACATCGGGCGGGCGATATTTCGGTCTGGTGATCGGCGGCGCGCTGCCGGCAACGGTCGCGGCCAGCTGGCTGGCCACGGCATGGGATCAGAACGCATGCTTCCGCTGGACCTCGCCGATCGCGGCGACGCTGGAAGATGTCTCGCTGCAATGGATGCGCGATCTCCTGCGCATGCCGCAAGATGTCGCCGGCGGCTTCGTGAGCGGCGCCTCGATGGCCAGCTTTACCGCGCTGGCCGCCGCGCGGCATGCGCTGCTGGCGCGGCAGGGCTGGGATGTCGAGGCCCGGGGCCTGTATGGCGCGCCGGAACTTCGCGTGATCGTCGGTGACGAGGTCCATGTCACGGTGCTCAAGGCGCTGTCGTTGCTGGGCCTCGGACGAGACCGCGTCATTCGCGTGCCGACCGACGGGCGCGGACGACTGCGCGCCGAACTGCTGCCCGCGCTCGATGACCGCACGATCGTCTGCATTCAGGCCGGCAACGTCAACACCGGGGATTTCGATCCTGCGGCCGAGGTATGCCGGCTGGCCCGCGAGGCCGGTGCGTGGGTGCATGTCGATGGCGCGTTCGGTCTCTGGGCGCTCGCGCATCGCGGCTTCGACGCCCTGACCCAAGGCTTTACCGAGGCGGACTCGTGGGCGACCGATGCACACAAATGGCTCAACGTTCCTTACGACAGCGGCCTCGTGTTCGTGCGCAACGCTGGCGATCTGCGGGCAGCCATGTCGGCAACGGCCGCGTATCTGGCGGAGGGGGACGACGCGGCGCGCCATCCGTCGCACTACACGCCCGAATCTTCCAGAAGAGCACGGGGTGTCGAGGTATGGGCGGCATTGCTGCACCTCGGCCGCGAGGGTGTCGCGGACCTTGTTGCGCGGTCATGTGGCTTTGCGCGCCTGTTCGCCGAAAGCTTGTCGAAAGCCGGTTACGACATTCTCAACGAGGTCGTGCTCAATCAGGTGCTCGTCTCGTTCGGCTCCGCGGAAAAAACGCGCGCCGTCATCGATGCCTTGCAGGCCGAGGGCGTTTGCTGGTGCGGTGGCACGGTATGGCAGGGGCGCACGGCCATGCGCATCAGCGTGGCGAACTGGGCCACGACAGAAGCCGATGTCGCGCTGAGTGTGGAGGCGATGCTGCGCGCCGCCAGGCGTGAATGATTTTTTTATCTTTACTACCTACCAACTAGTTGGATGGAGCATGCGGTCGAAGGTCACGGCGCAGCCTTCGACGGCCCTTTCAGACGATGCGCCACGCCAAGGAATAGAACATGACAGTCTCTCGACTGAACAGGACGTTTACCAGCGCCATCACCGGCACCCTGACGGGCCTGCTGCTTGCCGTGGGCGCCATGGGCGCCGCGCATGCCGCGGACCAGACCGTTCGCGTGCGGGGTACCGTGACCGCGCTGTCCGGCAACGAGCTCCAGGTGAAATCGCGGGAAGGGCAGCCGGTCACGATCAAGCTCGCGGACGGCTGGGCGGTATCGGCCGTGCAGCGCGCGAGCACCGGCGATATCAAGCCCGGCGACTTCGTCGGTATTGCCTCGCTGCCCAAGGCCGAGGGCGGCGATGGCGCGCTGGAAGTGCTGATCTTTCCGCCCGCGATGAAAGGGCGCGGCGAGGGCAGCTATGGCTGGGACCTGAAGCCCAACAGCTCGATGACCAACGCTACCGTTGGCGATGCGGTGAAGTCCGTGAATGGCAGCGTGGTGACCGTCAACTATCACGGGCAGGAGAAGAAGATCTCGATTCCCAATGGCACGCCTGTGGTCACGCTGGCACCCGCCACGCATGACGACGTGAAGCCGGGCACGGTCGTGTTCATCCCCACGCAGAAGGATGCATCGGGCGCGTTGTCCGCGAGCCAGCTGATCGTCGGCAAGAACGGCGTCGTGCCGCCGATGTAATCCGTTCGGGCGTCCTGCTCACGCCGGCTGGTACAGGGTGCCAGCCGGCCACCCTTGGCCTTTTGAGGCATCCCGCATGAACAGCAATCATCGATTCGTCGCACGGCACTCCGTGATCGTGCGCATCACCCACTGGGCAAACGTGCTTTGCCTCGCCATCCTGCTGATGAGCGGCCTCCAGATCTTCAATGCGCACCCGCGGCTCTACTGGGGCAAGTTCGGTGCGGACGCGGACCATGCGTTGATTGCCGCGTCCGCCTTTCCGGGGTGGCTCACGATTCCTTCGTACCACGACCTCGGCGCCGGCAGGAACTGGCATTTCCTGTTTGCGTGGCTGCTGGTCTTCAACGGACTCGTCTACCTGCTGCACGGACTGTGGCGCGGCCATATCCGTCGCGATCTGCTGCCGGACGCCGATCAGCTGAAGCCGCGGCATCTCTGGCACGAGGTGCGGGATCACGCGCGCCTTCGCTTTCCGAAGGGTGAGGAGGCGCGGCGCTACAACGCGCTGCAGAAGATGACGTACCTCGTCGTCGCGCTGGTGCTCATTCCGCTGATGGTCCTGACCGGACTGACGATGTCGCCGGGCCTCGACGCGGCGTTCCCGTTCCTGCCCGACCTGTTCGGCGGCCGGCCCTCGGCCCGCACGCTGCATTTCCTTACGGCGTCGTCGCTCGTGCTGTTCGTGGTCGTGCATGTGCTGATGGTTGTGCTCTCGGGTTTCTGGAACAACATGCGATCGATGCTGACCGGGCGCTATGCCATCGAACGCGCGAAGGACGATCAATGACAGTCGACCTCAAACGCCGCCGCATGCTGGCGGGCCTGATCGCGACCGCCGGGTCCGGCATCCTTGCCGGGTGCGATCGCATGACGCAGAGCGAATCGTTCGGGGCGGTGCTGCGCAATACCGAGAAACTGACCGAGGCCAGCCAGCGGCTGCTGCTGTCCGGGCAGAAGCTCGCCCCCGAGTACCGTCTCGCGGACCTGTCGCCCGTCTTTCGCGCCAATGGCACGCAGGCGCCCGATTCCGACGAATACCTCCGCCTGAGCGAGAACGGGTTTGCCGACTGGCGGCTCAAGGTGGAAGGGCTGGTCCAGCAGCCGCTGAGCCTGACGCTCGCGGACCTGAAGCGGCTGCCGTCTCGCACGCAGATCACGCGGCACGACTGCGTGGAAGGCTGGAGCGCGATCGGCCAGTGGCAGGGCGTGGCGCTCGGCCGCGTCCTCGACCTCGCGCGGCTGAAACCGGGCGCGCGCTACGTGGTGTTCCATTGCGCCGACGAACTGGAAGCCTCGCTCGACGGCAGCGGGCGCTACTACGAAAGCATCGACCTGCTCGACGCCTACCATCCGCAAACGATCCTCGCCTATGCGATGAACGGCAAGAACCTGCCCGTCGCCCACGGCGCGCCGCTGCGCCTGCGCGTGGAGCGCCAGCTCGGCTACAAGCAGGCCAAGTACCTGATGCGCATCGAGGTCGTGTCGTCGTTCGATGCGCTATGGGGCGGACGCGGCGGCTACTGGGAAGACCGCGGGTACGAGTGGTACGCGGGGATTTGACGGCGACATCCGTGACGTCAGCGGGACATCAGCGGGTCCCGATCGTCAAGTCCGCCATGGCCGACCAGTCTCGGGACCCCATGCCGGCCGCCACGGTTTCCGCCATGCGGTCGTGGACGGCGGCCAGCATCGGTAGCGTGCGACCCGTGTCTGCCGCGGCTTCCGAGGCCAGGCGCAGGTCTTTGAGGCCAAGGGAAGCCTTGAAGCCCGGGTCGTAGTGGTTGCCCGCGATATTGGCCGAGTACACCTGATACGAACGGCTGCCGAACAGCGTGTTCAGGATCAGGTCGAAGAACTGCGCGCGGGGCAGGCCGTTCGATTCCGTCAGCACGACCGCCTCGGCCATCGCTTCGATGGCCATCGCGATCATCATGTTGCAGGCCACCTTGGCCGCGTTAGCAGTGGGCGGTTCGGCGCCCATGTCCCATACGCGCTTGCTGATCGCATCGAATAGCGGGCGGACCTTCTCCATGGCTTGCGGCGCGCCGGCGGCCAGCACGTTGAGTTCGCCGGCCGCGGCCACGTCGGGGCGGCCCAGTACCGGGGCGGAGATATAGGCCACGCCGTTCGCCGCGTGTTGCGCGACGAGCTCGCGCGCAAAGCTCACCGAGATCGTGGCCATGACGATATGGACGACGCCGGGCCGGGCGCGGCTCAGCACGGCGGAGTCCAGCAGCACGGAGCGGATGACGTCGTCGTCGGACAGCATGGTCAGCACCGCATCGCCCTGAAACGCTTCTTCGGGCGACGCGACCATCGTCACGCCGTCGATCGATCCCCCCGACCGGTTCCACGCCTTGACGCGATGGCCGGCTCGCACGAGATTGCGTGCCATGGCCTGGCCCATCGCGCCGAGGCCGATCATTCCGATTTCCATGTTGCGTGCTTCCATGGCGGTGTCCTTGAATTAATGTAGCGATCACTATATATTTCGTTGCATACGGTCGCAAGAGATTTCTATAGTGAGCACTAAACTATTAACCGAGAAGCCGGCCCGCGGTCGTCCCCGCAGCTTCGATCCGGATGCGGCATTGGCCGAAGGGCAGCGCCTGTTCCATGCCGCAGGCTACGACGCCGTGGGGTTGAGCGCACTGACGGAGGCGCTCGGCATCAAGCCGCCGAGCTTCTACACGGCCTTTGGCAGCAAGGCCACGTTCTTCGAGCGCGTGCTCGAACGCTATGCGCGCACGGAGCTCGTGCTGGCCGATGTCCTGCGTCCCGGCCGAGAGCCCGCCGAAGCGATCGCCGACCTGCTCGAGCGCGCGGCACGGCGCTACTCGCGGGACCCGGGCCGCCGCGGCTGTCTGGTGCTCGAATCGGCACGCGGCAACGACGACAGCGAAAGCGCCACGCTGGCGAGGCGAGTCGCGGAAGCCAGGCGCGCGCAGGTGCGGCGCTATATCGCGACGACACATTCAAAGCAGGCCGGTGCCGTCACCGATTATGTGGCGCTCGTGATGTCGGGGTTGTCGGCAGGCGCACGCGAGGGCATGGGCGAGGCCAGGCTTGTCGCGGTCGCGCGTGCGGCTGCCGAGACCGTCAGGTTGATGCTGCGTTGAGCAACGTGTCGCGATGCGCGATCAGAAACGCCTCCACGGACGTTGCGCGCTCGCCTGTCAGCTGCAGGTAATCGTCGCTCGCGGGCGCCATCGCGCCCTGCGCCACGCACGTGTCGATATAAGCCAGCAGCGCCGCCATGGGAGGCGGCATGCCGCTTGCGGATAACCGGCTTGCGGCTTCCTCCTTTGTCACCGGGACGAACCGGATCCGGGTCCCCAGTACCGCGTTGGCAATGGCGACTACGTCCTCGCCGCTCAGCGCGTCCGGACCCGTGATGTCCACGCGCCGATGGTGCGTCATGTCCTGCCCCACGTCTGAACGCAGCGCGGCGGCCGCCGCCATGGCGCAGTTCCCGCGCGTCACGTATGCGACACGCCCCTGGCCCGCAGCCGAGATCCACTCGCCCGTGGCAATCGCTCGTTGCAGCGACATCAACAGCATGTCCATGTAGAACGCGTTGCGCAACACGACGTGACGGAGGCCGCTTTCGCGCAGCATCGCTTCGGTCGCCGCGTGATCGCTGGCGATGGGGCCGAGCGGGGACGTGTCGGCGTTCAATAGCGACGTGTAGACCAGACGCTCGACGCCAGCCTCGCCCGCCGCCGAAATCGCGTGACGGTGCTGCGCCACGCGGCGCGGTCCGCAGTGTTCGGCGCCGGTGCTGACGAGCAGCAACCGGTCGGCGCCCTCGAATGCGTGGGTCGTCGATGCTGGCTGGTCGAAGTCCGCGTACCGGACATCGACGCCATGCGAGGCCAGATGTCGATGCCGTTCGGGCGCACGCGTGGTGCCGACGAGAGAGGGATGTCCGAGCAAGGACGCCATGACAAGCTGGGCGAGCTGGCCCGAGATACCGCTGACGAGAAGGGTAGGTGAGTGCATGACGCAAATCTTCCATAAGCACCGCGGCGTTCATCGCGAACGCGGGTGCAGTCGGTCAGCCGGACCGAAGCCCGGCACCCAGGGCAATCGCCTGAAGCACCCCGACATCAGGGCGCACGCGACTCAGCAGTGGAAGACAATGATTTGCGTCATGCGGGCATTCTAGCCGAGCCGGATTCCCTGTCTACAATGACGCGTCTCTCCACGCCGGCTCTTCACCCAATCTCACCACCCGGATCCATGCCGCTGACCGACGATCTCCGCCAATGGGCGCGACGCATCAAGCGCGACGGCGTGACGCTATATTTCGCCTGCCGGCATCCGGACACGCCGTTCCTGACGAAGGCCCTGTGCATGGTCGTGGTGGCCTACGCGCTGAGCCCGATCGACCTCGTCCCCGACTTCATTCCGGTGCTCGGCTATCTCGACGATGTGTTGCTGCTGCCGGGACTCATCTGGCTGGCCATCCGCCTGATCCCCGCGGAGGTGCTCGCCGCTTCCCGCTTGCAGGCGGAAGCATGGCTCGATGCACAACGCGCCAGACCGACGAGCTATTGGGGCATTGCACTGGTCGTGGGCATGTGGATCGCACTCGCCATTGGCGCGTGGATGCTGCTGCGGTAGACCACGGCAATGCTATAGTCGCGCAAGACTCGCCAGACAAATCATCAGAGCGAGCCGCGGATTGTTCGATTTGGGGTACCGGGGAAATCAAAAATGAAAAAAACGGGATGGACACATCCGGGTCTTGCCACGTCCACGCGTGGCATCTTGCTGGCACTGCCGCTGCTGGCCGCCTTGAGCGGTTGCGGAAGCGACGATCCGCCGGCACAGGCGGCGCCGGTGGCCACGACACCGCCGCCCGCCACGAATCCCGTGCCGCCGGTCACTGATCCCGTCACGCCGGAGACACCGGTTACACCGTTGTGCGCCGCATCGCTCGACTACGGCACCACGTTCACCGGTGCCTCCTCCGGCGGCGAATACATCAAGATCGGCTTCGATACGACGACGCGGCGGTATCGCATGACGTTCGTCGCGTCCGCGGTGCCGACGGCTGCCGGACAAGTCAACCAGACACGCACGGGCCTGACGATCGAAGGCAGCTTCACGCATCCGACGACATTGCCGACCGCCGAACAGAACCGCTGTGCATTCGTGCTGCAGGACGGCCAGACCGCCGACGCCAGCTATGCGGTCACGATCAATCCGGCCAACCCGCCGATGCTGTTCGCGGGCTTCGACGCGGTGACCGGCGGTACGCCCGGCGCGACGATCCAGTACGACGGCGTGGCATTGCTCGGTAACCTCGGCGCGGTGCCGGGACGCACGTTCGACAGCTTCCCGTTCATCGGGTTTGCCCAGACGGAAACGGACCTGTCGCAGGTAGCGGGCCGTTACCACGAGGTCGGCATGTATATGTCGCCAACGGGCACGAGCTACCAGACCGCGCGCCCGCAGGGCTGGGGGCCCGAACCCGCGAACTGGACCGAAACGCTCAATGCGGACGGTAGCTGCACGGCGGAGGGCACCGGGTACTCGTGCAGCACGACGGGTACGCCGTGGACGCGCCGCCAGAATGCGGACCTGACGCAGGACAACGTGTTCATCAGCCGCTCGAGGTCGTCCGGGTCGCCCTACGCGTCGGTCGGCATCGCGCAGCCGATCGTCCTGCTGTCGCCGACGCAGGCACACGGCATCATGATCGTCGGCAAGGTCGGCACCCAGCGCATTCCGGTGATCGTCCGCATCGGCTACTCGTTCATTCCCGCCCAGGCTAGCGACCTCCTCAACACGATCGCCGACGCCCAGGTCGGGCTGTCGCTGCTCGCGCCCGCCACGGCGTTGCAGCCGAACGCATTCGATGGAACATTCGTTGGCGTCACGTCCGCGGCCCTCTGTGGAAAGGTGACCTACGACGGTTCGAGCGGCGCGCCGGCGGTATCGACCGGCGTATTCGACGCCACCGTCGATCATCCCGACCTCCCCGGCACCTACAACGGCACCTACTTCCTTCCCGATATGGGCAACTGCGTGGAAGGGACGGGCACGCGCGCACCCGCGGCCACGTACGTGGCCAGCCTGTTCAGCGGCACGGGCGGCACGCAGGCCGGCGCGGCCACGACCGCCACGACGCCGTCGTTCACGCTCGACTATGCGCAGCCCACGCCGGGCAAGGTCAACCTCGGCGCCCTGCAGGCCTTCAACGCCGCGGACCCGTCCGGCGATGTCGCGCTGTTCCAGGCCGGCGACGCGGGCGTGCTGGTCAGGAACGGGCCGATTTACGCGTTGATCATGAACGCGAACACGTACCATCCGTTCGTGCAGTTCGGCATGGCGCTGCCCTGATACCGCCAATATCGCGCTGCCCGGCGACTTTTCCGACGACGGCCAGCCCGTGCATATGCGCGGCCTCAAGAAGGTGCTCGATCAATACAGCGAGCGCTATGGCATCCAGTTCTTCGCGGCGCCCGGCAACCATGACCCGAACCGCCCAGTCGCCCGAAGTTCTGATGGAATGTGCCTGGAAGCGGTGACGAATCACCGACGGTGACGCGCACATCGCACGATCCGCAAGCCCTCAGACGGTCGGTGCCATCAGCTCTCGCGCCAGTAGCACGGCATGCGGCGATAGTTTCGAGAAGTCCCGCGCGCAAAGAATCAGGCGGCGTGCGCCCCAGGATTCCGATAACGGAAGAATGGCCACGTCGCGGGTGACCGACCGCGCGAGGGCTTCGGAGAGGAGCGACACGCCGATGCCCGCTTCCACGTGCATGGCTACATCGTGCACCGTGCGAAGCTGCACGCGGAAGTTGAATTGCCCCCCGAGGCGCGACGCGCGTTCGCCCAGATAGGTCTCGAGCGCGCTATCGGCCATGCCGACGATAGGCTGATCGAGCACGTCGGCAAACGCCACGCTGTCCAGCGACGCCATCGGGTGGGCGCGGCTCGTCATTACCACCAGCTGGTCACGCGCGACCACATGCGTCTGCAGCGCGCCGAGGTCGGCCGTATCGGCCACGATACCCAGGTCGCCGCGCCGATCGGCCAGCGCGCGCACGATATCGACACTCGTGCGTTCCTCGATATCGACCGAAAGATCGGGGTTCTCCGTCAGGAAGCGGCATAACCGCGGCGGCAGGAATACGCCGAGCGCCGCAGTGTTCGCCAGCAGGCGGATACGACCTTTGAGCCCGGTGGCAAACGTGCGCAACTCCCCGCGCATCTGCTCGACCCGGCCCAGTATCTCGCGCGCATGCCGGACGAGCGCATCGCCCGCGGCCGTCGTACTGACGCCGCGCCGGTTGCGATCGAGCAGCGGCGTGCCCAGTGCCGCCTCCATGCCCGCAATGCGCTCGCTGGCCGATGCGAGGGCCAGATGCATGGCCCGCGCGCCCCGCGTGATGCTTCCAGTCTCCACGACCGTCAGGAACAGCCGCATATCGGTCAGATCGAAGCGCATCGGTCATGTCATGTGGTTTCGGAATGTCCGAAGGCTAGCATGGGAATTGCCAGATTGTGAAACGGTGGCTACCTGACTAGCATGCGTCCCATGGAACCGATTTTCTTGGTATTTGCGGCGGGAATGCTGGGTGGCGCGATGAATGCGCTGGCCGGTGGCGGCTCGTTCGTGACGCTGCCCGCGCTGATCGCGGCGGGCGTCCCCCCGGTTCAGGCGAATGCTTCGAGCACCGTCGCGCTTTATCCGGGCGGCCTCGCCAGCGCGTGGGCCTATCGCGACGGACTGGGTCCGGTGGGATCGGTCTCCCTGCGCGCCTTGCTGGTCGTCACGCTGTGCGGGGGCATGCTGGGCGCGTTGCTGCTGCTGCATACCTCGTCGGTCGCCTTCACGTTCGTGCTGCCCTGGCTGCTGCTGGTCGCCTCGGTCGCGCTCGCGTTCGGCCGGAAGATCGGCGAAGCGCTGCGGGCCCGTGTGCGCATCCATCGGCATGCCGTGCTGTCCATCCAGTTCGCGCTTGGCATCTATGGCGGCTATTTCGGCGGGGCTGTGGGGATCATGATGATGGCGATGTGGGGCCTGCTGGAGAGCCGCGAGATCAAGCATCTGAACGCGCCGCGCACGCTGCTCGTCAGCGCGGCCAACACGGTGGCGGTGGCCGCGTTTATCGCGGCGCAGGCGGTGCAGTGGCCCGAGACGCTGTCCATGCTGGTCGGCGCGGCCATCGGCGGCTATGGCGGCGCGCGTCTCGGCAGGCGCGCGCCGGCCGCAGCGGTGCGCGTCGTCACGCTGATCGCCACGAGCCTGATCACGCTGATGTTCTTCATCAAGGTCTACGGACCGCGACTGTCTCACTGACGATGATGGAGGTTGCCATGCTCGACGCGCTGCTGGACACGCTGGGGCTGCTGGCCGTGCTGGCCAGCATCGCCGCGCACCTGTCGTTCGCGCTCGATCTTTCCTGATCGCAAATTCCGACAGGTCGCCCGGTTTCACGTGGCTGCCGCTCGCGCGCACGTGGATCCTGGGCCTGCGTGCGGATACGAAAAGGCAGGCAGCGCATGGCGCCGAGACGCCGCACGCATGTGCCGGATCATGCCAAGGTGTGATGTCGCTAGGCGATTCGCCCGATGTGCGCTGCGCCAATGTGCAAGGGATTTTCCGGCGGCGAGCCGATACCATGCATCTCAATGTCAAACAGCCCGCATGCGTATGCCGATGTCCATCCTCCATGCATTCATCGAAGCCAGTCGCCGCTATCTGGACCTGACCCCCGTCACGGCCGAGGCTGTACCATTGGCGGAAACTTCAACGTCATGGGTCGGCAGTGAACTGGGACGACACTCGAATCTTTCTGGCGCTCCAGCGCGAGGGAACGCTGCGTAGCGCGGCGCGCGTGGCCGGCGTGGATCAGGCCACCGTGGGGCGCCGCCTCGCGGCGCTCGAACACGCGCTGGGCGCCACGCTGTTTCTGCGCACCTCGGAAGGCTACGTGCTGACGCCGGCTGGCGAGAACGTGCTGCGCTCGGCGGAGAAGATGGAGAAGTCGGCCAACGAACTCGTCAGGCAGGCACAGGGCGCCGATACCCGGCTCGCCGGCGAGGTCAAGGTCACGACGACCGATACGCTGGCGCTCGAGTTCGTGATCCCGGCCATCTCGCGCCTGCATGCGGAACATCCGAACGTGGAGGTGCGGCTCAACACCTCGACCCAGATGCTGAACCTCGCGCGCCGCGAGGCCGATATCGCCATCCGCAACCGCAAGCCCGACAACCCCGACCTGATCGCACGCCGTCTCGCGCGCTGGCCGGTCGGGCTCTACGCCTCGCCCGCCTATCTGGCCGAACGCGGCGAGCCCACGCCCGGCGACGGGTTTGCGGGGCACGACCTCGTCGTGTTCCAGTCGCATCCGACGGCAAGCCTCCAGCAAACGCTGGTGGGACTGCCGACCGAGCACGGACGCCTCGCGGCGGCCGTCAACTCGAGCCTGATGCTGCGCGCGCTGATCCGCATGGGCCGCGCGATCGGCGAGGTGCCCGTGCCGCTGGCCGAGCGCGACGGGCTCGTGCGCATCTGGCCCGGACGCGAGCGGAACCCCCACTACGAGGTCTGGCTGGTCACCCACCAGGACCTGCGGCACACCGCCCGCATTCGCGCCATGATCGACAAGATCACCGAAGCCTTCGACGCCCGATTGTAAGCGGCGGATGGCATTGCCAGATACCTGCACTTTTCCTGTGCAGTGATGCATTTTTGCATCATGGTTTTCAGGCGGTGCGGCACTACCATTCGGGGCATGTCATTCACGTTTGCCATGCCACCCGCAATGAAAGCCGTTCTCTTCCCCTCGTTCGGCGATGCCGATGTGCTGCAACTGGGCGATGCGCCCGTACCGGAACTGCGCCCGAGCGACCTGCTCGTGCGCGTCCACGCGGCGGGCGTCAACCGCGCCGACCTGACCCACCGCAAGGGTGGCTACGGCCGCGCGGACTTCGGCGACTCGGCCCTCATGGGCCTGGAGATCGCCGGCGAGGTCATCGCGGTCGGTGCCGAGGCGCAGGGCTACCGCGTGGGAGACCGCGTGATGGGCGTGGTCGGCGGCGGTGCCTATGCGGAAATCGCGCGCATCGACTGGCGCATGGCCATGCCCATTCCGGCCGGCCTCGACTATGTCCACGCAGCGGCCATTCCCGAGGTCTTCGTGACCGCCCATGAAGCGCTGCTCCATCTCGGCCGCCTGACGCGGGGCGGCGCCGTACTCGTGCATGCGGGTGCGAGCGGTGTCGGCTCCGCCGCCATCCAGCTGGCCCGCGCAACGGGCGCGACGGTGTTTGCGACCGCGGATGCGGCCAAGCACGACCGCGTCGTGCAGTTCGGTGCCGATCATGTCATCGACTATCGCAACGAGGATTTCGCGGCGGTCATCGCGGAGAAGACCGGCAAGCGCGGCGTGGACGCCGTCATCGACTTTATCGGCGCGCCGTACTTCGCGAAGAACATCGCGTCGCTGGCCCATGGCGGCCGCCTCGTTCAGGTTGGACTGCTCGGGGGCGGCGGGGAGGTCGGCATCAGGCTGGAAGACATCCTCTACCGCCATCTGCAGATCATCGGCACGGTCATGAAGTCCCGCACACAGGCCGAGAAGCACGCGATGACGCAACGCTTCCGTGAACACTGGCTCATCCGGTTCGATACGGATGCGGGCCTGCTGCCGATCGTCGACAGCACGTTTCCGCTATCGCGCGCGGCGGACGCGCATCGCCGCATGGAATCGTCCGCCAACGTCGGCAAGATCATTCTTACGATCGGCGGCGAAGACTAAGTCGCCTGGATGTCCACGAAGGTACGCGAGATACCGATGCAGGAGACTAGATCACGTTCTCTCACTCACTGGAGCATGCCATGACCACCGTACGCAAAGACCTCATCCTCTCGCAAAGCGCATTCAGCCACATCATCGACGTGGATGTGAAGCAAGTCGATATCGCGCAATGGCTGTTCGCGCTGCCCGATGCCGAGTATCAGCGCTGCGCGCCTCCCGACCACATCGCGGCCGGCGCAACGTGGACCGACGATGGCCGGCGCATGTCGATCAACGTCGAGATGATCGGCACGGGTCTCGTGGTGCAGCACTACGTGGGCGAAGTCACGGACCCGCAGTACTGCAAGATGGTCTCGATCTCGGACGTCTTCACGCCGCATGGCCGCACGAAGGTGCAGGTCATCTGGGAACTGAGCGCCAAGGGCCTGCCCGACGGCAGGACCGAGTACACGAACGCCGTGACGTCGCACCCGACGGACGACTTCCTCGCGTTCGTCGAGAAGAATGGCCTCACGTTCGAGCAGGCCGCGCGCGACCGCCAGGCGGCATCGGGCGACCATAATCGCCGCGAGACGCCGCTGTTCGCGGAGAGCATCGCGCGGGCCGCGCGCAAGAAGGCTGCTTGATCCGCTAGCCCAGATCGCCGCCGCCGACGGGCACGACCGTCCCGGTCATATAGGACGCCTCGTCGGAGGCAAGGAACAGGATCACGCCGACCTGCTCCGCGATCGACCCATAGCGATGCATCAGGCTCGTGGCCTTCGTCTGCGCGACGATCGCCTCGTACCATCCGGCTTCCTGCGCGCTCTGGCGTTGTTCGTTACGCGGAATCCGGCGGGGCGGCGCCTCGGTGCCGCCCGTCGCGACCGCATTCACGCGAATGCCGTCCTCCGCATGCTCGAACGCAAGGCTCGCCGTCAGCGCATTGACGCCGCCCTTGGCCGCGGCATACGGTACGCGATGAATGCTGCGCGTGGCAATCGAGGACACGTTGACGATTACGCCGGAACGCCGTGCCACCATGCCGGGCAGGACCGCGCGGCAGCCCCATAGCGTCGGGAACAGCGAACGCCGGATCTCGGCCTCGATTTCGTCTTCGGCGTAATGCTCGTAGGGCTTGGCCCAGATCGTTCCCCCGACGTTGTTGACGAGGATATGGACCGCGCCGAATGCCTCCTGCGCGGCCGCCACCATGCGCTGTGCGCCGGCAAACGTCTCGAGGTCCGCGTGGACGGAGATGGCCATGCCGCCCGCCGATGCAATCTCGGCGGTCACCTCGTCCACGAGCGTGGACCGGTCCACCAGTACCACGGTCGCCCCCTCGGTCGCCGCGCGACGGGCCACGCCGCGGCCGATCCCCTGTGCCGCGCCCGTGACGATCATCGTCCGGCCCGCGAATCTGCCCGCGAGTCGGCCCGCACGTTGGCCCGCACGTTGACCCGCGAGTCGGCCCGTATCAGGAAGCGTATTCGCCATCATGCCTCCGCGCTCGCCGAGAACTTCTCGTAGTAGAAATTGGCCGGCGTGATCCCCGAATCCTGCAACCACGCGCGTACTGCCTCCACCATCGCGACCGGGCCGCACAGGTAGATATCGACGTCGCCATCGTTGAGCCACTCGGGCTCGATATGCGCGGTCACATAGCCCTTGCGCGCGTGGCCGCTGCCCGCATCGGCCACGCAGGTGCGATAGCTGAAGCCGCCGACGGCCTGCGCCGCGGCATCGAGGCGATCGGTCGCGACGAGGTCGATGTCGTGCGTCACGCCGTAGACCATGCGCACCGGATGCTCGCTTCCTTGCGCGGACAGGACGCCGAGCATCGAGAGAAATGGCGCGATGCCCGTGCCGCCCGCGAGGAACAGCACCGGTCGCGTGGCGGGGCGCAGATAGAAGCTGCCATAGGGCCCCGAGAACGTCATGCGCTGTCCCGGCTGCGCCTGCGCGGACAGGTAGCCGCTCATCCGCCCCTGCGGCACGTTGCGTACCACGAATGCCGCGCGCGAGGCCCCGGGCGCGGAACTGAACGAGTAGGCGCGCGTCAGCCCGCTGCCCGGAATCTCCACGTTGACATACTGGCCCGGCAGAAAGCTCAGCGCGGAAGGGTCGTCGAGGTCGATCGCGAAGCCGATCGTCGAGTCCGAGAGCGCCGCCACATCGGCAATCGCGCCTTCGTATCGGGACACGCCGGTCTTGCATGCAATGGACGATGCGGGCACACGAATCACGCAATCGGAGCGCGGCCGCGTCTGGCACGACAGCACGTAGCCCTGCGCGGCCTCCTCGGCTGTGAGCGCGTCCTCGATATAGCTCGACTCGGGCAGGTCGTAGCGGCCGGACTCGCAGAGCCCGCGACAGGTCCCGCACGCGCCGTCGCGGCAGTCGAGCGGGATATTGATCTTCTGGCGATATGCGGCATCGGCCAGCGTTTCGTTCTCGGCGCAGGAGATAAAGCGCGTCACGCCATCTTCGAACTGCAGAGCAATGGTATGTGCCATGGCTGTCCCCATCGTTGGTATCAGATGTGATAGATATCGATGACCTGGTGGATGTAGTCGTTCTTGAGTACGACGTACTTGTCCAGGATGCGCGGGGTCTCTCCCGAGAAATCGATCACGTAGCGCGACATGCCGAAGTAGCTGAAGTTGGTCTGGTAGCGGTGCGCCAGCGTGTGCCAGTTGAAGCGCACCGTGGCGGTCTGGCCATCGATCTTCTCGATCTCGATATTGCTGAGGTTGTGGCTCGTGCGCGTATCGGGAATCGTCGCGCTCGAGCGCTCGGTCTTGATGCGGAACACGCGGTCCTCGAGACCCTGCCGGTTCGGATAAAAGATCAGCGAGATCTCGCGCTCGGGATCGGCCACGAGCTGCCCGTCATCGTCCCAGCAGGGCATCCAGAAGCGTGCTTCGGGGTGGTAGCAGGTCAGCCAGTCGTCCCATTGCTCGTCGTCGAGCAGGCGCGATTCGCGGTAGAGGAACGCCGATACGTCGTGGATCTGGATGGCGGCGGCGCTCATGCTGCGTCTCCCACCGCCCGTTTCATCGTCTCGAGCCAGTAGCGATGCTGGATCGTATAGAGGCCTTCGTCCTCCGTCCGCAGTCCGCTCATCACGGGATGGAGCCCGATCTGCTTCGCGGCGTCGTCGGCGCCCTCGATCCAGTGCGTGGCCCCGCGGCACATATCGTTCCACGGCAGCGCCTGTCCTGCATAACCCTGCTGGCAGGCGCGAAACTCCTCCAGATCGTCCGGGGTCGCCATGCCGCTGACGTTGAAGAAGTCCTCGTACTGGCGAATGCGGCGCGCGCGCGCCTCGTCGGACTCGCCCTTCGGCGCAATGCAGTAGATGGTCACCTCGGTGCGATCGACGGACAGCGGACGCAGCAGCCGGATCTGCGAGCCGAACTGGTCCATGAGGTAGACGTTGGGATACAGGCAGAGATTGCGCGAGTTCTGGATCATCCAGTCCGCGGTCGCGGCACCGCAGCGTTCGGCGAACTCGTCGCGTCGCGCGAAGTTGGGACGATCCTCGGGATTCGCCCAGCGCGACCACAGCAGCATATGGCCATGGTCGAACGCATAGAAGCCGCCGCCTTGCTTGCCCCAGTTGCCGGCGTCCATCGCGCGGATCTTGTCCTCGCGCTCGTTCTGCTGCTTGCGCTGGCTGGTGGTGGCCGCATAGTTCCAGTGCACGGCGGACACGTGATAGCCGTCGGCGCCGTTCTCGGCCTGCAGCTTCCAGTTGCCCGCGAACGTATACGTGGACGAACCGCGCAGCACTTCGAGGCCATCGGCGGACTGATCGACGATCATGTCGATGATGCGCGCGGCATCGCCGAGGAACTGCTCGATCGGCAGCACGTCTGCATTGAGGCTGCCGAACAGGAAGCCGCGATAGTTGGCAAACTTCGCCACCTTCTTGAGGTCGTGCGAACCTTCCTTGTTGAAGCATTCGGGATAGCCGGCCTGGTCGGGGTCCTTCACCTTCAGCAGCTTGCCGCTGTTGTTGAAGGTCCAGCCGTGGAACGGGCACGTATAGGTGGCCTTGTTGCCGCGCTTGTGCCGGCACAGCATCGCGCCGCGATGGCTGCACGCATTGATGAATGCGTTGAGCTCGCCCTGGCGGTTGCGTGCGATCACGATCGGCTGGCGGCCGATATGCGTGGTGTAGTAGTCGTTGTTGTTCGGAATCTGGCTCTCGTGCGCCAGATAGATCCAGTTGCCCTCGAAGATATGCTTCATCTCGAGTTCGAACAGCGCTTCGTCGGTGAAGGCCGCGCGATGCAGCCGATAGTCGCCGGTGGCCTTGTCCTCGACGAGGAAGCGATCGAGGCTCTCCACGCTGTGTGGCGGCGTTTGAGGACGAGCGGGGCCCGCCCCGGTATCCAGATGGATCGGGATCATGGTTGTCTCCTGCTGGGCGTACTTGCGAGGGTGCTTATGCGGGATGCTTATGCGGCGGCGCGAATGCGCTCGACTTCCGCGGCGGGCGCCTCGGCCGCATCGCGCAACAACCGGAAGTCGAAATCGATCGACGCGAACGGCTTGCTCAACTGAAGCCTGTCGAGCTGCGCGGGGTCGTCGATGCGCCGGATCGGCGGCACGAGTCCGTCGCGGCTGGCAAACGCGAAGTCGTCCCACAGGTGCGCGTCGCCATCGATATTGATCTGCGTCGTCAGCTTGCGATGGCCGGGCGCCGAGACGAAGAAGTGGATATGCGCGGGCCGCCGGCCATGGCGGCCCAGCAGGTCGAGCAGGCGCTGCGTGGTCCCTTGCGGCGGGCAGCCATAGCCCATCGGCATATTGCTGCGGAAGCCGTAGCGGCCCAGCGCATCCGTGACGATCGTGCGGCGCAGGTTGAACGCCGACTGCGTCTTGTCGAAGAACGAATAGTTGCCGAGCAGGTTCGCATGCCAGACCTCGACCTTCGCGCCAGGCAGCGGCTTGCCCGCGGTGTCGTACACGGTGCCCTGCATAAAGAGCACTTCGCCCTGCGCGGATTCGGTGCCGTCGTCGAGGCGCGCAAAGCCCGTGGACTGGGGCGCGCCCGCGACATACAACGGGCCTTCGATGGTGCGCGGGGTGGCACCCGTCAGGCCGGCGCGTGCCTCGGCTTCATCGGCGCGGATATCGAGAAAGCGTTCCAGGCCGAGGCCCGCGGCCAGCAGGCCGAGCTCCTGCGTCGCGCCGGCTTCGCTCAGATATTCGATGCCTTTCCAGACTTCGCTCGGGGTCAGGTCGAGGTCTTCGATGGCCTGGAACAGGTCCGTTGTCAGCCGCACCACGACCTGCTGGACGCGCGGGTTCGGGGTGCCCTGGGTGGCCGTGTCGACCAGAAATTGCCTGACCAGCGTCTGGATGTCAGCGTGCGTCATGTCTCGCTCCGATATGTCTCTCTAGTGGGTTCGAACGGTCGGTCACTTTATGCTTGCTGGGTATTAACCCTATCTCAAGCTTGCCGTGCGACGTGTTGGGGAGCATAGTTGACGCGTATTCGGCCCGTCCAAGACTGAATGAGTATCCGGGCGATACCAAAAAGGTATGAAGATGGAACTGAGACATTTGCGTTACTTCGTGGCCGTGGCAGAGGAACGCAACTTCACCCGCGCGGCGGAAAGGCTGCACATCGCCCAGCCGCCGTTATCGCGGCAGATCCAGCAACTGGAGGAATCGCTCGGCGTGCTGCTGTTCGAGCGCAACGCGCGGCCGCTGAAGCTGACGGACACGGGGCGCTACTTCTACACGCAGGCGATGCAGCTGCTCGCGCAGACCGCCGAACTCGAGGCGATGACGCGGCGGGTGGGCAATATCGAGCGCACGATGTCCATCGGTTTCGTCGGCTCCACGCTGTACGGCATGCTGCCGCGCATCATCCGGCGGTTTCGCACCGCGCATGCGGATATCGAACTCACGCTGCACGAGATGTCCACGATGGACCAGATCAAGGCGCTGAAGGAGGGCCGCATCGACGTCGGCTTCGGCCGCATACGTCACGACGACCCCGCTGTGCGACGTGTCGTACTGCGCGAGGAGCGCATGATCGTGGCGCTGCCGCAGGGGCATCCGTTGTCGTTGGGCCGTACGCAGCTGGCGCTGCACGATCTGCTCGACGACACGCTGATCATTTTCCCGAAGGCGCCGCGGCCGAGTTTCGCCGACCAGGTGCTGGCCGCTTTCCACGACCGCGCGTTACGGCCGCGGCGGATTCAGGAAACGCGCGAGCTGCAGATCGCGCTGGGACTCGTGGCGATGGGCGAGGGCATCGCCGTGGTGCCGAGCAGCGTCTATGGCCTGAAGCGCGACGACGTGACCTATGTGGAACTGGACGACCCCAAGCTCGTCTCGCCGATCATCATGAGCACGCGGGCGCTCGACGAATCGGAAGACCTGCGCGCGTTGCTCGATCTGATCTATCGCCTCTACGAGGAAATCGGCATGGAGTACCTGCCGCCCGCATCGGAATGACCCGCCTGGTCAGCCTGGCCGGATATTGGCGCACCGAAGGAACAGATTCGTGGGGTCGTACTGGCGCTTGAGCTGCTGCAGCCGGCCGTAGTGCGGGCCGAAGGCGTTGCAGATGGCGTCCGCGCTATCGTCGCCGAGAAAATTGACGAGTTGCGTGGCCGCCGAGTATGGGCGCAGCGCGTCGGCGAATGCAGCCGTCCATGCGGCATACGTCGCGTCGTCCTCGGCATCGGTCCATCTGGCCTCGATGCCGATGTTGTACGCCGCATGCCGATGCGGAAACGCCGTGGCATCGAGCGGCGTGCGGGCGATCGCACCGCCCAGGCACTGCACGAGCGTCATGCAGAACGGCGACGGGGCGCGTTCGGCGTGGCCGACGAGTTGCGCGATCGCGTCATCGGTCAGCTCGGGCATCAGCGCCGATTGAATGCGATTGCGGAATCCGTCCGGGCTGCCCGCATCGGCGATGCGCTGCATGACGTCGAACGGCATCGGGGCGATCGTGTCCACGAGCGGTGTCGCGAACGCGCGTATCGGCGCGACATCGCGCATCGCGTCTTCTGGGCTGCCGCAATGGCAGACCATCACGGCGACCGCCGGCACGCCGTCCGGCGTCGACATCAAGGCCGCGTACGCGGTCAGGGTGTCGGGTGCGGTTTGCATGAATGCGCGGTACTGGCGCAGCACGTGCGTCGCCTCGCTGCGCGGAAACAGCACGATGCCGCCGAGCACCCGATCCACGGGATGCGACTGGAACACCAATGTCGTCATCACCCCGAAGTTACCCGCGCCGCCGCGCACGCCCCAGAACAGATCGGGGTTGGCCTGCGCGTCGGCCACGATCGACGCCCCGTCCGCGGTCACGATCTCGCACGACATCAGGTTGTCGCATGCGAGGCCGTATCGGCGGCTCAGCCAGCCGATGCCGCCGCCCGACGTCAGGCCCGCGATGCCGACTCGCGAATGGGCACCCATCGGCACCGCGCGGCCGAATGCGCTCGTCACGGTGCTGAGATCGCCGACCCGTGCGCCCGCGCCGGCCACGACCATGCCGGTCTCGGGGTGCATGACCACACGGTTCATCGCCGACATGTCGATAACGAGTCCGCCGTCGCAGAGCGCCCATCCGGTCACGCCATGCCCGCCACCCTTGATGGCGAGCGGTATGCGATGCCGCCGGGCGAGTCGCACGGCGGCGGCTACGTCCTGCGTGTCCGCGCACCGCGCGATCAGTCCGGGATACCTGTCGATGCCGGCATTCCACAACCGGCGTGCCGCGTCATACTCTGCATCGGCGGGGCCGATAAGGTTTCCACGAAAGCCCGATTTGAAGGCCGTGACAATGTCGTCCGGCAACATTGCTTCCGTCATGCTGGCGCGGTCGCGCCATTTGAGCGATGGCTGGGTCATGCTGATTCCTGTAATCGATCTGCGAAGGATGCGATCCCGGTCGCAAGGGACGGGGACGTTGTCCATCGTGGTCGATCACGGACCAGGCGTCTTCCATAAATCCGCGCTAGTGCCGTTTCCGCACTAGCCGTGCAGCCGCTCCCGCACCCAGGCCAGCGTGCGCGCCAGATGCGGCGACGTATCGCCCGCGCGATAGCTCATGATCACGGGCGACAGAAAGCCCGGCGCTTCGATGGGTATGTATCGCACATCGTCGCGATGCAGCCGCTGCACCGACGCGGGCACGAGCGTCATGCCGAGGCCGGACGCCACGAGGCCCAGCGCGGTCTGGAGTTCGTTGGCTTCCTGCACCACGCGCGGCTGCAACCCCTGCGCGCGGAACAGCGACAGCACGTGGTCCGCGTAGCTCGGCCGTGGCCGGGCGGGGTAGAGGATCAGCGGCTGACGCGCCAGATCTTCCGCGGTGGGCGGCGCCTTGGGTGGCGTGGCGGCAATGGGGATGGCCGCAACCAGGGTCTCCGACATGACGACCTGCTGGACGATCGCGGCATCGTTGAATGGCAGTCTGCCGAATGCGAGGTCGATGCGCCCGGACTTGAGCGCCTCCACCTGCTGCACCGTGATCATCTCGGTCAGGCCGACCTCCACGTCGCCATCGTTCTCGCGGAGCTCGCGAATCAGTTCCGGCAGCACGCCGTAGAGCACCGACGGCACGAAGCCGATATTGAACCAGCGCTTCTCGTTGCGGCCGATGCGTCGCGTGCCTTCCAGCGTTTCCTCGAGCCGCTGGGTCAGTTGCAGCGACTGGTCGAGCAGGAAGCGGCCCGCCTCGGTCAGCCTGAGGCCGCGCGCGACGCGGTCGAACAGCGCCACGCCCACTTCTTCCTCGAACTGGCGGATCTGGCGCGATAGCGGCGGCTGCGCCATATGGAGCTTCTCTGCCGCGCGCGTCACGTTGAGTTCCTGCGCGACGGTCTGGAAATAGCGGAGGTGGCGGAGTTCCATGGCGGAGGGGGTATGCCGAGGCATACCTTCAGGGTATGAATCGAGACATCTTCGGTCTTGGACGCCCGTCGCGTCAAGGTCCATACTCGGTGCAACGCATGAATACGCATGTTTACGGATGGAGAAGGTATGACAACGACGATCACCGCCGTCGAAGCGATTCTGGTCGATCTGCCGACGATCCGGGCCCACCAGCTGGCCATGGCCACGATGCAGCAGCAGACGCTGGTCATCGTGCGCCTGCGTTGCAGCGACGGCGTAGAAGGGATCGGCGAGGCCACGACGATCGGCGGCCTGTCGTACGGCGAGGAAAGCCCGGAAGGCATCAAGCTGACGATCGACACCTACCTGGTCCCCGCGCTGATGGGGCAGGACGCCGCCAACGTCCATGGCGCGATGGCGCGCCTGAACAAGGTGGCGCGCGGCAACCGGTTCGCCAAGTCCGCGCTGGAGTCGGCCATGCTCGATGCCCAGGGCAAGCGCCTGGGCGTACCGGTGGCCACGCTGCTCGGCGGCGCGGTGCGCGACACGCTGCCCGTGCTCTGGACGCTGGCCAGCGGCGATACGGGCCGCGATATCGAGGAAGCCGAGCGTTTTCTCGAAGAACGCCGCCACAACACGTTCAAGCTCAAGATCGGCCGCCGCGCCGTGCGCGACGACGTGGCGCATGTCTCGGCCATCAAGCGCGCGCTGGGCGACCGCGCGCGCGTGACCGTCGATGTCAATCAGGCGTGGAACGAGGCCGAGGCGGCCACCGGTATCGCGGCGCTGGAGGCCGCCGGCATCGATCTGATCGAACAGCCCACGCCGCGCGAGCACCGCGCCGCGCTGGCACGTCTGGCCGCGCGCTTCGTGGTGCCGATCATGGCCGACGAAGCCGTGACCGGCCCCGAGGATGCGATGGAACTCGCGCGCCTTGGCGCCGCCGACGTATTTGCGCTGAAGATCGCCAAGTCCGGCGGCATCTTTGGCATGCTGCGGACTGCGGCGGTGGGCGACGCGGCTGGCATCGCGCTCTATGGCGGCACGATGCTCGAAGGCGCCGTGGGGTCCATTGCCGCGGCGCATGGGTTCTGCACGCTGCCGCAGCTGGCCTGGGGCACCGAGCTGTTCGGTCCGTTGCTCGTCAAGGACGATATCGTGACCGAACGTCCGGTGTTCCGGGACTTCGCGCTGCATCTGCCGCAGGGGCCGGGTCTTGGTCTCGCCATCGACGAGGACAAGCTCGCGCACTATCGCCGCAAGGCCTGACCTGTCAACGCCACCCACGCAACGCCACCAACGATCGACCAAGGAGACTATCCCATGCTGTTCCTCGTCAGGATGGATGTACAGGTGCCGCAGCACCTGCCCGCCGACACGTTCGAAGCCATCAAGGCGCGCGAGAAGGCCTACGCGGAGGACCTGCAGCGGCAGGGCAAGTGGCAGGCGCTATATCGCGTGGTGGGCGAGTACGCGAACTACAGCGTGTTCGACGTGGAGTCGAACGACGAGCTGCATGCGTTGCTGTCCGCGCTGCCGCTGTTCCCATACATGAAGCTGCATGTGACGCCGCTCGCCAAGCACCCGTCGTCCATCCGCTGATCGCGGACCCCGATAACCATTACAACAAGGAACGGAGACAATGAAGTCCTTGCTGCCCTCGCTGGCGACCCTCGCCGTAGCGACTTCGGCGGTGTTCGCCGCCGCCCCCGCGCATGCCGCCTATCCCGACCACCCCATCCGCTGGATCGTCCCGTTCCCCGCGGGCGGCGCCATGGACAATATCGCGCGCACGCTCGGCGAGGACATGTCGAAGTCGCTGGGGCAGGCCATCGTGGTGGAGAACCGTCCCGGCGCGGGCGGCAATATCGGCGCGGAGCTCGTGGCGCGCGCGCCGGCCGACGGCTACACGCTGATCATCGTGGCCAATGGCATGGCCGTTAACCCCGCGCTGTACGGCAAGCTCAGCTACGATCCGATCAAGGATTTCGCGCCGGTGTCGCTGCTCGCGGTGGTGCCGAACGTGCTGGTCACCAGCAAGGCGAAAAACCCCAGCAAGACCGTGGCCGACGTCATCGCCAGCGCGAAGGCGAAGCCCGGCAAGTACACCTATGCGTCGGCGGGCAACGGCACGTCCATCCATCTGGCCGGCGAGCTCTTCACGTCCATGGCGCATGTGGACCTGCTGCATATCCCTTACAAGGGGTCGGGCCCGGCCATGACGGATCTGCTGGGCGGGCAGGTGGACTACATGTTCGACAGCATCACGTCGGCCAAGCCCCATATCGATAGCGGCAAGCTCACGCCGATCGCCGTGACCACGAGCGTGCGGTCGTCCGCGCTGCCCAATGTGCCGACGGTGGCGGAGGCTGGCGTGCCGGGCTACGAGCTGTCGCCGTGGTTCGCGACGTTCGTGCCCGCGAAGACGCCGCAGGCCGTCATCGACACGCTCAACCGCGCGATGCTCGAATCGCTGAAGAAGCCCGCGGTGCGGCAGCGGCTGGCCGGTATCGGCGCGGAGCCGATCGGCAGCACGCCCGCGCAGCTCAAGGATCATCTGGCGAAGGAGACGGCCAAGTGGGGCGCACTGATTCGCGAGCGGGGGATCCATGCCGATTGAGCCCACGCGTCGGCTGCATTACGTCATCGAGGGAGAGGCCGGCAAGCCCGTCCTCGTGATGTCGAATTCGCTGGGCACTACGCTCGAGATGTGGGACCCGCAGATGACCGCGCTGACGTTGCACTACCGCGTGTTGCGTTACGACACGCGCGGTCATGGCCGCTCGGCGTTGCCCTCGGCATCGTTCGGCATGGCCGAGCTCGCGGCCGACGTCGTCGCCATCATGGATCATGCGGGCATCGAACGCGCGCATTTCTGTGGGCTGTCGATGGGTGGCATGACGGGGATGTTCCTTGCCAGCTGTCACGCCTCGCGCTTCGGCCGCTTCGTACTGGCCAACACCGCGGCGTTGATCGGGCCGGAGACGGTCTGGAACAATCGCATCGCGACGGTGGAGCACGACGGCATGGGTGCGATCGTCGATGGCGTGCTCGCGCGCTGGTTCACCGAACCTTACCTGCGCGCGCATGGCGATGACATCGCGCCGGTACGGCGCATGCTGGAGACCGCCAGCGTCGCGGGCTATACGGCCAATTGCGCCGCGGTGCGCGATGCCGATCTGCGTGGGCTGCTGCCGTCGATCGACGCGCCGGTGCTCGTGATTGCCGGCGAGCAGGACCTGGCCACCACCGCGGCACAGGGGCGTGAGGCCGCGGAAGCGATTCCGGGCGCGCGATACGTGGCGCTGCCCGCCGCGCACCTCTCGAACTGGGAGGTGCCCGAACCATTCGCCGAACACGTCGTCAGGTTCCTGCGCGGACGTTAGTGGCGGACGCTGGTCGTTAAGCCAGAACGGGCAGCCATCGCTGCCCGTTTCCTCATTACATTTCCTTCCGCTCAGCCGGCGCTTGCCGCCATCTCCTGCTGCTGCTGCTGTTGCTGATGCTGCTTGCGCAGTGCCTCGGTCGTCGTGCCTTCGCCGTTCGGTGCCCAGCCCGGCGGCATGGTCAGGTAGCCGATCGCGTTCAGCATGCTGCCCGCATCCTTCATGTCCTTGCCCAGGCTGATCCAGTGTTCGAACTGGTTCACAAGCGGGTTGTGCGTCGTCGTCGGGTGGACCAGGCCGAAGCGGCAGGGTTCGTCTTCCCGTTCTTCCACGTAGGTGCCGAACAGCCGGTCGAAGACGATCAGCACGCCGCCGTAGTTGGCATCGAGGTAATCGACATTCGAAGCATGGTGCACGCGGTGGGCCGACGGGGTATTGAACACATACTCGAGCCAGCCCAGCTTGGGGATCCACGTGGTGTGCAGCCAGAACTGGTACAGCAGGTTCAGGCTCAGCGTGGCCAGGACCACTTCCGGGCGCACACCGAGGAAGACCAGCGGCGCGAAGAAGACGGCGGTGCCCGTGATCTTGCCGGTCCAGCCGAGGCGGTACGCGGTGCCTAGCGTCAGCTCGTTGGGCGAGTGGTGCACGGCGTGCGTGGCCCAGAAGAAGCGGATGCGGTGCGAGGCGCGGTGGTACCAGTAGTAGCAGAACTCCTGCCCGACGAAGAGCAGCAGCACGGCCAGCGCGCTGTTGATCTCGACGGTGAAGAGGCGGTGCTGCCAGGCAAACGCGAAGATCGGCGTGGCCAGCGAGAGCGGCAGGAAGGCCATCAGCTTGCGGCCGACCATGTCGGCGAGGGACAGGCCCATCTCGTGCCAGTGGTATTCCCTGCCTTCGCGGCGTGCCTTGCGCGCCAGAAAGAAGGCCTCTGCGAATGAAGCCGCCACGACGATTCCCGTGACGAAGAACGCGATGTAGTGAAGGTTTTCCATGATCGTTTCCGGTGGTTGAGCGATGACGTGTGTGCGTCGGTGAGCCAACTGTAGGAGCCGGTCAGGGCGGGGGCCATCTGGCAATTATGTCGACCGATGTCATGGCCGGACGGTGAAACACCGCGACATATCTCCGCGTTCTCCGTTTGACGTTTCGAACGACCGCATGCTCGAAACGTCACTCAGTGTGTATTTTGTGATACAAATACACACTTCAATATGACATCGCTCGCTGGAACAATCTGCCTCGGCATTGACACATCCGCGATCAATCAGCGGTTGGCGGCCACCACTAGGGGAAACCGAGAGCATGAAGAGAGAGCTGGTAGCAGTGGCCCTGGCGGGCCTGGGTTGTCACGCGTATGCGCAGACGTCCGTCACGCTGTATGGCGTGGCCGACGTGGGTGTCGAGTTCGTGAATCATCAGAAGGGCGCTGGCAACAGCGTGGTGCGGATGCAGTCCGGCAATCTGTCGGGGTCGCGCTGCGGGCTGCGCGGTGCCGAAGACCTGGGCGGCGGTCTGCGCGCGGTCTTTGCGCTGGAAAGCGGGTTCAGCATCGATGACGGCAAGAGCGGGCAGAGCGGTCGCCTGTTCGGCCGTCAGGCATGGATCGGTCTGGACGCGTCGCAATTCGGCACGCTGACGCTGGGTCGCCATATGACGCCGATGTATGACATCGGCGTGCAGTACGACCCGATGGGCATCTCCACGCGTTACTCGATCGGCGTGCAGGACGACGTGTTCCAGTCCCGCGCCGACAACTCGCTCAAGTACACGGGCAGGTTCGGCCCGGTCACGGCCAAGCTGCTCTACAGCTTTGGCGCGGACGGTACGTCTGGCGTGAATGGCGAAGTGCCGGGCAGCCCGAAGGTCGGCCGCGAATACGGCGCGAGCCTCGCGTACGAGAGCGGTCCGCTGGCCATCGCGGCCGTGTACGACGAGCAGGACGGCAAGACCGTCGCCACGAAGGACGATCACACGCGCAAGGCCGCGCTGGTCGGTACCTACGTGATCGGTCCGGTCAAGTCGTACCTCGGATACCGCTATGGCCGCATCCATACGGCGCCGAACGCGGCCACCTCGTCGAACCTGTACTGGGCCGGCGCCTCGTGGGATATCACGGCCGCATGGTCGCTGACCGGGGCCGCGTACTACCAGGACTTTCGCAATTCCGGCGCCGATCCGTGGCTGTTTATCGTGTCGGCGGACTATGCATTCTCCAAGCGCACCGACGCCTATCTGAACCTTGCCTACACGCGCAACAAGGATGGATCCGATCTGGGCACCGGCGGCTTCGGCAGCACCGTGCCCGGCAAGAACCAGACCGGTGTACTGATGGGCATCCGTCACCGTTTCTGACAACGATCGCCACGCACTTTCCTTGTCCTTTGAACGCCGCGGCATGGCGCCCCGGCGTTTTTTTGCGTCCGCATGCGCGATAATGGCTGCCTGTCCACCGACATCCACGCCATTGCTCATGACCGCTTCCTCTCCCGCCAAGGTCGCCGGTACCGCCGCGTTCTCCAAGTTCATGGTGGTGCTGCAGCAGGTCGCCGATGCCGAGGAGCCCGTCACCATCGCGTCGCTCGCGCGCGACGGCGAATTTCCGCGTCCTACCGTGTATCGCATCGTCGCGGCGCTCGTGGCCGAGGGCATGCTGCGCGAGAATCCGCGCGACAACACGCTGTCGCTGGGGCCACGGCTCATGCAGCTGGCCAGCCGCAGCTGGTCGCGTTCCGATCTGCGCGTGGCGGCCGTGGAGGCGCTCAAGACATTGCGCGATGTCACGGGCGAGACCGTGCATCTTGCCGTGCCCAATGGCAACACGATGATCTACATCGAGAAGCTCGAGAGCCCGAGCGCGGTGCGCATGGCGTCGCGCATCGGCACGTCGGTGTCGATGCATTCGACGGCGGTGGGAAAAGCGTATCTGTTCGCGCTCGCGCAGGATGCGCTCGATGCATTGATCCCGCAGCTGGAGTTCAAGCGCTATATGCCGAACTCGATCGGCGACGCGAAGACCCTGCGCGCGCAACTGGACGCGTTCCGCGCGCAGGGGTGGTCGGTCGATGACGAAGAGAACGAAGCGGGCATCCATTGCTTCGGCGCGCCGATCGTCGACGCACAGGGCCGCCCGATCGCGGCGGTCAGCGTGAGCACGCTACGGTTCCGCCAGAAAGAGGACCCGGTGGCGGCCTACGTGACACCGCTGATCGCGGCCTGCCGGGAGATCGGCTTACGCGTCGCGGAAACCCCGGCCCTGGCCGGTGGCCGCGACGTTTGATTACCTGCTGGTTCAGGTTTTCTCCCCTCTCCCTCGGGGAGAGGGGCCGGGGGAGAGGGCGCCCTTCAACTCACCATATACCCGCCATCCACCGGCAATATCACCCCCGTAATAAACCCCGCCGCCGGCGCACACAAGAACGCCACCGCCTGCGCCACATCCTCAGGCGTGCCCCAACGCCCCAACGCCGTCCGCTGAAGAATCGGCTCCGCGCGAGACGGGTCGTCCTGCAGCGCCTGCGTCAGCGGCGTCGCAATCCACCCCGGCGCCACCGCGTTCACGCGAATGCCATCGGCCGCATACGCCAATGCCAGCGACTTGGTCAGCTGCGCCACACCGCCCTTGCTCGCCGCATAACCGGGCACCAGCGCGCCGCCGAAAAAGCTCAGCATCGACGCCGTATTGACGATCACGCCCCTGCGCGCCGCCAGCAACGGGCGCGCCGTCGAGCAGATGCGCATCGTGCCCGTGAGGTTGACGTCCAGCACCTGTGCGAACACATCCACGTCATGCTCGTTCCCGCGACGAATGATGCCCGCGCAGTTGACGACGATATCGAGCCCGTCGAATCCGCCGATCAGCGCGGCCACGTCGGCGTCCTGGCTCACGTCGGCAATCTGGATATCGATCGACCCATCGAGCGATCCATCGCCCCGATCGATCCCCGTGGCCGTCACGCGGGCACCGAGGCTCGCGAGCCGGTTGGCGACCCCCGCGCCGATGCCCTGCGTGGCGCCCGTGACCAGCGCGCGTTTGCCCGCAAACAGGTTGGCTTCGAATGTCATGGATTCAATCCCAGCTTGGCGATCAGCGCCTTGAAGTAGGCATCGTCCCTGGCAATCGCGGCCCGGAACTCGTCCTGGTCCGCATAGGCAAAGCCGAGGTTCTGCTTGTCCATCATCTCGCGCAGCGCGGGTTCCGCGGCGGTCTTCGCGGCCGCCGTGCGCAGCACGTTGATGACCTCGGGCGGCGTCCCCTTCGGCGCGCCAATCCCGCGCCACGTGCCGATCGACAGATCGACCTTGCGCTCCTTGAGCGTCGGCACGTTCTCGAAGCCCTTCACGCGCTGGTCCGCCATCACGGCAAGCGTCTTGAGCTTGCCGGCGGACACATACGCATAGACCTCCGCGGGGCTCACCGTCACCGCATCGATATGTCCGCCGAGCAGCGCGAGCACGGCGGGATTACCGCCCTGAAACGGAATATGGTTGAACCTGGTACCAGTCTTGTCCTCGAGCGCCGCCGCGGCCAGATGCCAGATCGAGCCACTGCCCGCATTGCCCACGCGCATGCCGCCGGGGTTCTTGCGCGCGGCATCGAGGAACTGTTCCACCGTGGTGTACGGCGAATCGCTGCGCACGGTAATCGCCGACGGATCGGCGTTGAGCCGCGCGATCGGCGTGAAGTTCTCGTACGTGAGCTTGGTCAGACCCAGGTGCGGCACGATGGTCAGGTCGGCCGTCAGCAGCGACAGCTTGTAGCCGTCCGCCTTGGCGTTGGCCACGTCGGCCCACCCGATGGACCCGCTCGCACCGGGTTTGTTGACCACGATCACGCTCTGCGGCAGATGCTTGCGCGAAGACTCGCCAAACGCGCGCGCGAGCGCATCGGTGCCGCCGCCGGCCTGGAACGGCACGACGAGCTCGACGCTATGGGTCGGGTAGCTCTGCGCCTGCACGGTCGGGCCGGCAACGCAGGCGGCGGTCAGCGCAATGCCGCAACCTAGGCGGAACGCGAGAGTTTTCATGAGGCTTGTCTCCTGTCTGGTCTATTTTTAGGGCACTACGAAATCAATAGGTCGCGCGGCCTCCGGAGAGGTCGAACACCGCGCCGGTGTTGAACGAACACGACGCCGAACACAGCCACAGCACCATCTCCGCCACCTCGTCGGGCTCGCCGAGCCGATGCATCGGGCTCTTGTCGATCATCGTGCGCACATGCGCGGGCGACATCTGCTCGAGCAGGCGCGTGCGTACGGCCGCCGGGGCAATCGCATTGACGAGCACGCCTTCCATCGCGAGCTCCTTGCCGAGCGACTTGGTCAGCGCGAGCACGCCAGCCTTGGCCGCGCTGTACGCCGACGCGTTGGGCGTGCCTTCCTTGCCCGCGAGCGAGGCGATATTGACGATGCGCCCGTAGCCCGCCTGCCGCATGGCGGGCACCACGGCCTGGCACGCATGGAACACGCCGACGAGGTCGATCTCGACGATGCGCTGCCACTCGGCGGGGTCGTACGCATCGAGCGGTACGGTCGGTCCCGCGTAACCCGCGTTGTTGACGAGGCAGTCGATGCGTCCCCAGCGCGAGAGGGCGGCCGTCGCGGCCGCGCGCAGCGTGTCGGGCCGGGTCACATCGACGGCGCTGGACAGGCCGTCGCCGGTATCGTCGAGCGCGTTCGGCAGATCCCAGACGATCGCGGTCGCGCCATGCGCGCGCAGCTGCGCAACGATTTCCGCGCCGATCCCCGCCGCGCCGCCCGTGACCACGGCCACCGTGCCGGAGAAGTCGTAGCGCGCGTGGGGGCCCCTTGGCGTCGCGTTCATCGGACTGCGCCGCTATCGAATGAACTGGTTGGCATAGTCGGCGCCGAGGCCCACGGCTTCGAAATGCTTGCGGCACATCTCGATCTTCGTGAACACGTCCTCGTACCCCATGCCCTTGCCCCACGGGTCGGTGTAGTACATGACGCCGTTCACCTGAAAATACGTGATCATCTCCTCCACATCGGGCGGCACATAGAGCGTGTGCGTCTCGCCGGGCGGCTCGAACACGTAGCTGCCTTCGACCGCTTCCCAGTCATGCTCGAGATACTTCCAGCGCCCCTTGAGCACGAAGCCATGCACGGCCTGCGGATGGCGATGGCGGCTCAGCACGCCGGACTTCCGCACGCGCAGCAGATTCATCCAGTAGCCCTGGCTCGCGTTGAGGCACAGCGGCCGGAACCACACATTCTCGGCCTGCGGCACCCACAGGCGCTCGTCGGTCGGGATGGCCTGCGGCACGACGATCTCGGGCAACGCATCGGGCGGGTTCGGATACTGGTAGGGCGTCAGCGGTTCTGTGTCGGGCGTATCGAGCGGCATGGGAATCTTCCGTTGTCCATATTATGGAATACTTAACTACAATATGGACTTATTGTAGAGTCGCGCCGACACGCTTGTGGGATAGGACTTTCCCTAGCCGGAATCGACGCCCTGCGCGCTATAGTCACGCATCATTCCCAACCCTCAGTTGCCAAACATGGACAAGGCGCGCGTACTGACACTGTTCCTGGGCGTGGTCCGGGCCAAAAGCTTCGCGCAGGCCGCGGTGGAAGCCGGCGTCACGCCGCAGGCGGTCAGCAAGGCCGTGCGCACGCTCGAGGACGAACTCGGCGTGCGGCTGTTGCATCGGACCACGCGCAAGCTGAGCCTGACGACCGAAGGCGCGCGATTGTTCGAACTGGCCGATCCGGGCATGCGGCAGCTCGACGAAGCGCTCGAACAGGTGCGGAGCAGCCGGGCCGAGGACGACGGCATGCTGCGGCTGACCGCGCCGCATTCGGTGGCCGTGCGCGTGCTGGTGCCGCTGATCCGGCAGTTCCGGCAGCAGTATCCGGGCATCACGTTCGACGTCGTGGCCAGCGATCTCTTTACCGACCTCGTGGAATCGCGGATTGACGTGGGCTTCCGGGCCGGGACCAGCCCGGGCCAGAACCTCGTGGCCCGCAAGCTCTGCGATCTGCCGCTGCTGATCTGCGCCTCGCCCGAATATCTGGCCCGGCATGGCGAACCGAAGCGCGCCGAGGACCTGCAGCGGCACCAGTGCACGGGCTTCCGGCGGCCCGTCACGGGCCGGACGATCCCGTGGGAACTGACGATCGATGGCGATCTGGTCTACCTCGAGGTGCCGGCCGTGGCGACCTTCAACGATGTGGAGACCGAGATCGAAGCCGTGCGCGCGGGCATCGGCATCGGCCAGCTGTCCGCGTACATGGTGCAGGAGGATCTGGCGGCGGGGCGGCTCGTCGCGATTCTGCCGCAGTACGACAGCAACAACGTCGGCCTCTACATGTACTACCCGCATCGCACCCATATGCCCGTCCGCGTGCGGCGCTTTATCGATTTCGTCGTGGCGGCGAGCGGTGGGCCCGGCGATCGGCTGCTGGGGTTGGGCGGCACGTCGATCGCCAGGCGCTGATCATCAACCATCGGTTGTCAGTGAAACGTCATTCCTGGTCCTAGTGTCGCGAGTGGGTAGCTCCTACATTGGTCTCAACGGCAACGCGCCGCAGATATCCAGTTATCCCATCCACAGGAGTTCGATCATGACGTCCCACTTCGCACGCACGCTCGTTGTAGCCACCATGACGCTGACCCTCGGCGTCGCGCTGTCCGGCAACGCCCACGCCGGGCAGGATCGCACCGGCGTCAGCGCGCCGCCGGCCCGCACGCTGCAGGTCTTCGATCATCTGGCCCGCGCCGATCGCGCGGGACCGCGCGACCCGTACACCGATGGCGCGCGCCTTCGCGAACGCAACCCGTTCGTCGATGGTGCGCGTGTCGGCCCGCGCAGTTCGTTTTCCGACGGCGCCTGACGCCTGAAGCCCGGGTCCTCCCGCACCAACGCCCCGCACGGGGCGTTTTTTCCATGCCCGCGCCCTCAGGAAGGTGAGAGCGCCAGCGCATGCTCGATGGCCCCCACCATCGCCGAGGGCAGAAAGGGCTTCTCCAGCAGCGCGGCGGCGTTCAATAGCGCGGCCCGCTGGCGGTACGTCTCGTCCGCCGCGCCCGTCATGAAGATCACTGGCATGCGAAGCCCCGCCGCCCACAACGACTCGTACAGCGCGAAGCCCGTCATCGCGGGCAACTCGATATCGGCAATGAGGCAGGTGGTGGCCGCCAGCCGCGGCGATTGCAGGAATCCGCGCGGCGTCGCATAAAGCGCAACGGGCAGCCGCAGCGAACGGATCAGCCCGCCGAGCGCGATTCTTACGCCGGCATCGTCCTCCACGACGGAGACAAGGGGCACCACAATTGACGAGTTCTGCATGGCGGCGGACGGCGGGCGACGGGCGGAGTCATGTGGTCTCAATGTATGTGCACGCGGACGCGCGGGCGCTACCACTACGGTCGGTTCGAAGTCATACCAAAGTCGCACTTCATGCGCCGAAGCACAGCTTTTTGTGGCGGGCGCCCCGCAACCGACATACATTTTCTGGATAGTCAGAAGAATATGCGCGGATTCGCCAAAGGTACGAAGGGGGTGTACTGTGACGTTTCATGCCATTCCCGCAGCGCTGTCGGACTTGGATGACGAGGGACTCGTGTTGGCTGTCGATGACGAGGCGGCCATGCGCAGGGCGCTGGCCAACCTGTTCCGCTCGGTCGGCCTGCGCTACGAAACGCTGTCTTCCGCCGAGGAATTGCTGGCGCTGACGCCGCCCGACGTGCCGACCTGCCTCGTCCTGGACGTGCGGCTGCGCGGCATCAGCGGGCTGGAGATCCAGGCGCGGCTGCGCCAGCGCCAGCATCCGATCCCGATCGTCTTCATCTCCGGCTATGCCGATTTTGCAATGGGTGTCGCCGCCATGAAGGGCGGCGCGTGCGACTTTATCGCCAAGCCGTTCCGCGACCAGGAACTGCTCGACGCCGTGCACCGCGCGCTGGAGGTGGATCGCACGCGCCGCTCGGCGGACTCGCGGGTGCGCGCGCTGCGGGCACGCTTTGCGCAACTCACGCCGCGGGAGCAGGAAGTCATGTCGCTGGCCACGGCGGGTTTGCTGAACAAGCAGGTGGCCAGCGCCATCGGCATTACCGAGGCGACGGTGAAGATCCACCGTGGGCAGGTCATGCGCAAGATGCAGGCGGACTCGTTCGCGGAACTGGTGACGATGGCCGACGCGCTCGCCGTACGCCGCCCTCGCGCACTCACCCTATGATCTGGCTGGCCATCGTGCTGGCCGTGACGACGCTGGCATTGGCCATGCGCGTGCGCGCGATGCGGCGCGAGGTCGTGCGTCAGCGCGCCGCATTCGCGCGGCTGCAGGACATGCTCGCCCATGTCAGCCGCCTGTCCACGCTGGGCGAAATGGCCGCATCCATCGCGCACGAACTCAGGCAGCCGCTCGCGGCGATCTCGCTCGATGCGGATGCGTCGCTGCGCTGGCTGTCGCACGAGACCGTGGATCTGAAGGAGGTATCGGAGGGCGTCGAACGCATGCGCGAGGAGGCGCTGCGCGCGGAGCGGGTGCTGCGCGGACTGCGCGCGCTGAGCCGGCGCACGGAGCGCGAGGTCGAGCCGCTGTCGCTGCGCTCCGCATGGGACGAAACCGTGCCGCTGGTGCCGCTGTCGCGCCTCGCGCACGCCGAGCGGATGGACGTGGATATCGCCTCATCGCTACCCGACGTACTGGCGGACCGTGTGCAAATCCAGCAGGTCATGCTGAACCTGCTCACCAACGCGCTGGAGGCGGTCGCCGCGGTGCGCACCGGACATCTGCGCATACGCGCCTACCAGTGTGGCGACCATCGCGACGCGCGCAACGGACCCGTGTGGTTCGAGATTGCCGACAACGGCTGCGGCATCGATCCGCGGCATCTGCCGCGGGTCTTCGAACCCTTCTTCACGACCCGCCCGGAAGGCATGGGCATGGGCCTCGCGATCAGCCAGCGTCTGGTGGAAGCCCACGGCGGCGCGATGACCATTCGGTCGCGGGACGGCTGGACGACCGTCGCCTTTTCCTTACCCGCGTTGCCACGCGGCCCGGCAGACCCCTCGGGGAATGCGTCCGGTGACAGGGGCGGGGAGCCGCGTCAGGCTCAGCCAGCCTTGGCGTTGCTGCCCGATGCCCTGCGGGCTTCCTGCAGCTGATGCTGCAGCTGGGCCTGTTGCACTTGCTGCTGGTGTGCATAGGTACGGGCGCGATCGATGACGGTCCAGTCGGGACCGGCAAAGGCGGAAACGGAAGAGACAAGGGCGGTGGCGCCGGCGATGGCAAGAAGAACGCGCTTCATTTTCAACTCCAGATGGGTGGGACAAGTGCTCTGCATCGAGCGATGCAATGCGTTAAGCGATGGCTTAAGAATGGTCGCTACTTGCTATTGGGTCAAAGACCCATTTCCAATGTCCGTCATAGGTTGAACCAATAGCTGTCGAGCGTACCGGTCGCGACGATACCCGACCCATCGGCGAAGGTTTCCGTGTCGTTTCAGAAGTGTTCAAAACGCCGGATGCGGCGGTTTATCTGCGGCCCGATTTCAGATTCGCCGTGTTCTGCTTCCATGCGGAGAACACGCCATCGAGGCAGTCCAGCGTGGTGCAGGCGTCGCGCTGTTTGCGGAACGCTGCCACGTCATCGTCGGTGATCTTCTGCTCGCGCAGCATGCGCTGCTGATCGGCAAAGATCCGGCGATAGCCCATCGACAGCAGCGCGTGATCGCAGATCAGCCGCTCGGCGGCCGTCGCACTGCCGCGCGTGGCGGGATCGCACGTGATATCGATGCCTTGGGATTGCGCGAGGGCAAGGGAGGGAAGGGCGAGGACGGAGAAAAACGAGAAAATCGCGAAGCAGCGTGTCACGCGGATATCGGCAGAGGCGCCAAAGATGGGCGGAAGGCGAGAGTCTACCGCCTTCCGGCCACAGATCGGTGGAGCGGAAGCGGACGTCGAATGTGCCAATCCCCATCTAAAACTTCCTTGACTTCCAAATAGATGGTGACTACCATCTAAATAAGATGGTTAGCGACCACAAACAATCGAAGGCACAGGGGCGAACATGAGAAAGTCGAAAGCGGAAACCGCGGAAACACGCCGGCGCATCGTCGAGATGGCCGCACGCGAGTTTCGGCTCAAGGGCATTCAGGCGACGGGGCTCAACGACGTCATGACACCGCTAGGCCTGACGCAGGGCGGCTTCTACCGGCACTTCGCGTCCAAGGACCAGCTGGTGGCGGAGGCCTGTACGCAGGCCATGGCCGAAGTCATTGCCGGACTGGAAGCCGCGGCGGGAAAGCAGGGCGCGAAGCCCGGCATCGCGCCGCTGGTCGATGCCTACGTGTCCACGGCGCACCGCGACACGCCGACCGGCGGCTGCCCGCTGGCCGCCATGGGCAGCGAACTGGCCCACGCGGACACGCAGACACGGCGGGCCGCCACGCAGGGGTTCGACGACCTGCGCGACACCCTTGCCAGACGCTTCGCGGACAAGTCCCCGAACGAGGCGAAATCCGCCGCCGCGTTCGCGCTGGCGGCAATGATCGGCGCGATCACGATGTCACGCGTCATTGAAGATTCCGACGCTTCAGTGGCGCTTTTGAACGATGTCAAACGGCATCTCGATGCGATTTGACGCTGTCGGACACCCATTACCTCGACAGGAGCAACTCATGGCACAACGCAAATATCTGATCACGGGCGCAACGGGCAAGACCGGTGTCCATACCATTCGTCAACTGCTGGAGCAGGGTCACGCGGTGCGCGCGTTCGTGCATCAGGAGGACGAGCGCAGTGAAGCGCTGCGCGCGCAGGGCGCGGAAATCTTCGTGGGCGACCTGCTCGAGCACGACGACGTGATCCACGCGATGGAGGGCGTGTCCGGGGCATATCTGTGCTATCCCGTGCGGCCCGGCTATATCCAGGCGACGTCCTACTTCGCGGATGCGGCCAAGCGCGCGGGCGTGGAGGTCGTGGTGGAGATGTCGCAGATCTCGGCGCGCGAGGACTCGAAGAGCCATGCGGCGCGCGACCACTGGATTGCCGAGCGCGTGCTCGACTGGTCGGGCGTGCCCACCGTGCATATCCGTCCGACGTATTTCTCGGAGTGGCTGACATTCCCGTGGGTGCGCGACCCGCTCGTGAACGAAGGCAAGATCACGCTGCCCTATGGGGACGGCCGCCACGCCCCGATCGCGGCGGAAGACCAGGCCCGCTTTATCGCGAGCGTGCTGACGCAGCCGGAAGGCCATATCGGCCGCATCTACTCGCTGTTCGGGCCGGTGGAAATGAGCCAGCAGGAAATCGCCGCCGAAATCGGCAAGGTCCTCGGCCGGACCATCACGTACGCACCGTCCACGCTCGAGCAGTACCGCGCGCATCTGGAGTCGTACAACCTGCCGGAATTCCTGATCCAGCATTTTCTGGCCACGGCGGTGGACTATCAGAACGGCATCTTCTCGGGCGTGGACGGCGTGATCGCCCAGGTGACCGGCCAGTCCCCGCAAACCGTGGCGGACTTCGTGCAGTCGAATCGGGAGGCGTTCGCAGCATAAGTCGCGGAACTCCTATGAATCTGCGGGGTCAATGTTTCGTTCGGTTACAATGCTGTGTCGCAGCAATTCGCCTGCCACGTGGTTCTCCCGTCGTAACCCCTCCAACGCGCGCCCCCATTCATGCGTTTCGTCGTCTACCTGCTGACTGCCCTGTGCCTGTCCGCGCTGTCGTTCTCGGCAGCGGCGAACGTGCGCGCGGATGCACCTGCGGCGGACGCCGTCATGGAGGCGGTGGCGCAGTCCGATGCGGTCGTGGCCACCGGGTTTTTCGATGACGGCGATGCCGCCGAGCAGATCGTCCTGCCCGGCGACGACCCGCTCGAGGTCGAGGAAATCTTCGTCGATAACGGTCCGCCGCCCGGTTACTGCAATATCTGGTCCGCGGACCTGCTCGACCCGCTGGACATGCTCGACGAGATCGAGGAGTCCAGCGCGCTGTTCGTGCTGCCGCCCGTTCCTCCCGTTCAATTCTCCGTAGCCACCTACGTGGCACCTTCCGGTGGCCGGGCTCCCAGCCGGCCGGCGAGCCTGCTCAGGCCGCCTGACGCCCTCGTCTGACGTCTTCACGGCATCCGCCGTCTGTCCGGTAACGACCGGACACGGCGGGTCGCATCCTTGCCCTTAGCGCCTGTATGGCGCCATGCTCTCGTCCTGATGCCATGGCATCCAGGGACGTCATCCGCCTTTGGCGGGCGTGGGGCAACCGTTTCGCTCGATTGCTTTCGACATGAAGAACAAGATAACGCTGACCTGGGCAGCGTCGTTGTCGCTGGTAGCCGTGTCCGCATGGGCACAGCAGCCGGCCACGACGACCGCGCCGGCCGCGGTCCGGACACCACCCGCATATACGACCCAATCGGTCACGATTTTCGATCTGCAGCAAGTGCTCGCGCTGGCGCAGTCCACCAACAAGGGCGTGGACGCCGCACAGGCCGGCGTGGATGCCGCGTCCGCGGCCATCACGTCCGCCGGCGCGTATCCGAACCCGCAGGTCGAACTGATGTACGGCCGCCTGCAGGGCCGCCAGTCCGACGTGCCGAGCGGCGCCGCGCCGACCTACGCCGTGGTGCAGAAGTTCGACTATCCGCAGCAGCGCAGCCTGCGCCAGGAAATGGCGGGCCGCGGGCTCGAGGCATCGCAGGCGCAGCGGCAGGGGTTCCGGTCGGACCTCGCGGCCCGCGTCAAGACATCGTTCTATCAGGTGCTGCGCCGCGAATCGGAGCTCAACTCCGCGCGCCAGGACCTCGAGATGATGCGGCAGATCCATTCGCGCGCCCGGCTGCGCGTGGAAGTCGGCGAGGCTCCGCGCTACGAGCTGATCAAGGCGGAAACCGAACTGCTCACCGCGCAGAAGAACATGCAGACGGCCGAGCTGCGCGTGGATCAGGCCAAGGCCGGGCTGCGCCAGCAGGTGGGCGGCGGCATGCCGTCGCTGTTCGACGTGCAGGGTACGCTCGGCACCTCGCCCACCGTGCCGGCGCTCGGCATCCTCCACGAGACGATGCTCAGCAACAACGCGGAACTGACGCAGCGCCGCATGGAACTGGAGAAAGCGCGTCTCGGCGTGGACTACCAGCGTTCGCTGCGCTGGCCCGAGGTCTCGGTGCGCGCGCAGACCGATCGCCAGCCCGACAACAAGGTGACGCAGGTCGGCCTGGTCATGACCATTCCGCTGTGGGACCGCCGCAGCGGCCCCGTGGGCGAGGCCACCGCGCAGGCCACGCAGGCGCAGACCGCGCTGGAAGCGCGCCAGTTCGAGCTCATGCAGGAACTGGACACCGCATACCGGCAATACGAGATCACGCAGGCGCAGGTCACGGCGCTGGAGTCCGGCATCGTGCGCGAAGCCGAATCCGCGCTGGGCGTGGCGGAAGCCGCGTACCGCTTCGGCGAGCGCGGCATTCTCGACTTCATCGATGCGCAGCGTGTGCTGCGCAATGCGCGGAACGAGCTTATCGCCGCGCAGTACGAGATGCAGGTTGCCGCCATCCAGATCGAAAAGCTCATGTCCGCGGCGCCCGGTAGCGTTACCGGTCCGATGCCGTCCGCGATGCCCACGTCCCAGATTCCGAATTGATCATGCGCCCCAATTTCCTTTATTCGTTCACGGCCGCCGCCGTCATGGTGCTTGCGCTGACCGGCTGCTCCAAGGAGGCGGAGACCGAACCGGCCCCGGCCAAGCTGCCGCCGGGTCTGGTCCAGCCCGAGCAGAACCTGCTGGCGACGCTCAAGGTCGCGCCCATCGCCACGTCCCCGTTCGCGGAGATGCTGCGCGTGGCCGGCCGCGTCGACTTCGACGAGCAGCGCGTCTCGCGCATCGGCGCGAGCGTGACCGGCCGCGTCACCGATCTCTACGCTATCCTCGGCCAGGAAGTGAAGGCCGGCCAGGTGCTCGCGCGCCTCCATAGCAGCGAACTCGGCGCCGTCCAGATGTCGTTCCTGAAGGCCGTGGCGCAGAGCGACCTCCAGTCCCGCAATGCCGAGCGTGCCCGCCAGCTGTTCGCGGCCGACGTGATCGGCCGCGGCGAACTGCAACGCCGCGAAAGCGAATTCGCCATCGCGTCCGCGGAAATGCGCGCCTATCGCGACCAGCTGCGCGTGCTGGGCATGTCGCCGGCCGCCATCGCCACGCTGGCCAAGAGCGGCAGCATCGACTCGTACTCGCCCGTGTATTCGAGCATCAGCGGCACCGTGGTCGAGCGCAATGTCGCGCAGGGCCAGGTCGTGCAGCCGGCGGACGCGCTCTACACCGTGGCCGACCTGTCGCGCGTCTGGGTCGTGGCCGAAGTGCCCGAGCAGCAGGCCGCGCTGGTCGCGGAAGGCCAGAGCGTGGATATCGAAGTCCCGTCGCTGGGCAACGGCAACGGTGCGATCACGGGCAAGCTGATCTACGTCGGCCGCATCGTGAACCCGCAGACGCGCACGGTGCTCGTGCGTACCGAGCTCGACAACCGCGACGGCCGCCTCAAGCCCGCGATGCTCGCGAGCATGCTCATCGCCAGCAAGGCCGTGGAGCAGCTGGTGGTGCCGGAGTCCGCCGTGGTGCGCGACGGTAACGACGAGTCCGTCTATGTGGAGATGCCCAACCACCAGTACCGCCTGACCAAGGTCAAGCTCGGCGCGGAAAGCGACGGCATGCGCGTGGTGCTCGGCGGCGTGAAGCCGGGCGACCGCGTGGTGGTCGATGGCGCGTTCCATCTGGACAACGAGCGCAAGCGCCTCGAACAGGGATAAGCCGCCATGATGACATCCCTGGTAGAAGCCGCTATCAAGCAGCGGCTGGTGGTGTGCGTGATCGCGATCGTGCTGTTCTTCTTCGGGTTGCGCGCGGCCGGCAAGCTGTCGGTCGATGCGTTCCCGGACGTGACGAACGTGCAGGTGCAGATCGCCACCGAAGCCACCGGGCGCTCGCCCGAAGAGGTGGAGCGCTTTGTCACGGTGCCGATCGAAATGGCGATGACGGGCCTGCCCGGCCTGGAAGAGATGCGTTCGCTGAACAAGGCGGGCCTGTCGCTGATCACGCTCGTGTTCACCGAGAAGACCGACGTCTATTTTGCGCGGCAGCTCGTCATGGAGCGGCTGATCGAAGTGGGCGGGCGCATGCCGTCGGGCGTGACGCCGGTGCTCGGCCCGGTCTCGACCGGTCTTGGCGAGGTGTATCAGTACACGCTGGACCGCGCGGACGACGGCGACAAGGAACTGTCGCAGGAAGAACTCTCCGAGCGCCGGATCGTGCAGGACTGGGTGGTGCGCCCGCTGCTGCGTTCGATCCCCGGTATCGCGGAAATCAACTCGCAGGGCGGCTATGTGCGCCAGTATCAGGCGCTGGTCAATCCTGACCGCATGCGCCATTACCAGATCACGCTGCAGCAGGTGTATCAGGCCCTGGCCAACAACAACGCGAACTCGGGCGGCGGCGTGCTGCCGCACTATGCCGAGCAGTACCTGATTCGCGGCGTGGGCCTTGCGCGCGGGGTGGAGGACATCCAGAGCATCGTGATGAAGGAGGTCAACGGCACGCCGGTGTACCTGCGCGATGTGGCGGAGGTCACCATCGGGCACGAGGTCCGGCAGGGCGCGCTGATCAAGAACGGCCAGACGGAATCCGTCGGCGGCATCGTGATGATGATGCGCGGCGGCAACGCCAAGGAAGTGGTCAGCCGCGTGAAGAAACGCGTGGCGGAGATCAACAGCACCGGCATGCTGCCGGGCAAGCTGCAGATCGTGCCGTACTACGATCGAAGCGAGCTGGTGGACTCGGCGCTGTGGACCGTGACCAAGGTGCTGATGGAAGGCGTGGTGCTCGTGGTGATCATCCTGTTCCTGTTCCTCGGGGACGTGCGCTCGTCGCTGATCGTGCTGGCGACACTCGTGCTGACACCGCTGCTGACCTTCATGGTGATGAACCGGATGGGGTTGTCCGCGAACCTGATGTCATTAGGGGGGCTGGCGATCGCCATCGGCCTCATGGTGGACGGGTCCGTGGTGGTCGTGGAGAACTCGTTCGAGCGATTGGGGCACGCCAAGGATAGCGGCCTGACCAAGACGGAGATCCTCGTCGGCGCGGTCAAGGAAGTGGCCACGCCCGTGATCGTCGGCGTGGGCATCATCATCCTGGTGTTCCTGCCGCTGATGACGCTGAGCGGGATGGAAGGCAAGATGTTCGCGCCACTCGCGATCACGATCTCCATTGCGCTGGCCATCTCGCTGTTCCTGTCGCTGACGCTGTCGCCGGTGCTGTCCTCGTACCTGCTCAAGGGCGGCGTGGACCACGAGACCAGGCTCATCGCGGTGATGAAGCGCGGCTACCTGCGCATGCTGCACTGGTCGCTGACCAACAGCAAGAAGACGGTGATCGGCGCCGTGGTGGGCTTCTTTGCCGCGGTCGCGATCGTGCCGATGCTCGGTACGTCGTTCATTCCGGAGATGAAGGAAGGCTCCATCGTGCCGGCGCTGGACCGCGTGCCGAACATCTCGCTCGAAGAGTCGATCAAGCTCGAGAAGGAAGCCAACAAGCTCGTGCTGTCGGTGCCGGGCGTGAAGGGCATCGTCTCCGGCGTGGGCCGCGGCGAAAGCCCGGCCGACCCGCAGGGCCAGAACGAATCGACGCCGATCGCGAGCCTCAAGGACCGCGACGAGTGGCCCGACGGCTGGACGCAGGACGATATCCAGAACGCCATCCGCGAAAAGCTCAAGGCGATTCCCGGCGTGCAGATCGTGATGGCCCAGCCGATTTCGGACCGCGTGGACGAAATGGTCAGCGGGGTGCGTTCGGACGTGGCGGTCAAGATCTTCGGTGACGACCTCGACAAGCTGCGCGAACTCGCGGGCGAGGTGTCGCGCGTGGCCGGCGGCATCAAGGGCTCGCAGGACGTGCGTATCGAGCGGATCTCGGGCCAGCAGTACCTGCAGATCGAGATCGATCGTCAGGCGATTGCGCGCTACGGGCTCAATGTCTCGGACATCCAGGACATCATCGAGATCGCCATCGGCGGCAAGCGGGCCACGGACATCTTCGAAGGCGAACGCCGCTTCGCGGCGGCCGTGCGCCTGCCCGAGGAGTTCCGCGACAACGTGCAGGCGATTCGCAATCTGCTGGTATCGTCGCCTTCGGGCGTGCAGGTGCCGCTGCAGAGTGTGGCGAAGATCGAGGTGACCGACGGTCCGGCGCAGATCAGCCGCGAAATGGCCAAGCGCCGCGTCGTGGTGATGATCAACGTGAAGGACCGCGACCTGGGCGGCTTCGTGGCCGAACTGCAGGGCGCGACGGCCAGCAAGGTCAAGCTGCCCGAAGGCTATTACTTCGAGTGGGGCGGCCAGTTCCAGAACATGGAGCGCGCGATGGGCCACCTCCAGATCATCGTGCCGTTGACGATCGCCGCGATCTTCTTCCTGCTGTTCCTGCTGTTCAACTCGCTGCGGTATGCCACGCTGATCATTCTTGTGCTGCCGTTCGCGTCCATCGGCGGGATCATCGGGCTGTTCGTCACGGGCGAGTATCTGTCGGTGCCGGCATCGGTGGGCTTTATCGCGCTGTGGGGGATCGCGGTGTTGAATGGCGTGGTGCTGGTGTCGTATATCCGCACGCTGCGCGAGTCGGGCATGTCGCTGCGCAACAGCGTGGTGCGCGGTGCAACGCAGCGGTTCCGTCCGGTGATGATGACCGCGACGATCGCGCTGCTGGGCCTCGTGCCGTTCCTGTTCTCGACGGGGCCGGGTTCCGAGGTGCAGCGCCCGCTCGCGGTGGTGGTGATCGGCGGCCTCATCACGTCGACGCTGCTCACGCTGGTGATGGTGCCGGTGCTCTACCGCTGGTTCGACGACCAGAAGCCGGAGCCGAAGGACCTCTCGGTCTGATCCCGACCGTCTCGCTATAATCTTCGGGGCCGGCGTTTCATGCGCCGGCCTTTTTCTATTGGAGTCCTGACATGACATTGGTGGCCCGCGTGCTGGCGCTCACCGCATTGCTGCTGCCCGCGGCAGCCCATGCCGTCGTCGAGTCGTCGCTCGACGGCATCAACTACGAACTGGGCCAGCGCGGCAAGCCCGAGGCTCCCGGCGCGCCCATCGCGTGCATGGATGCGGTCAAGGCAAAGCTGCCGAATCCGGAGGCGTTCCGCTGGACGCGCAGCACCACGCGTCGCGTGGCCGAAGATGCGTACAGCGTCGTCGGCAATATCGAATTCATGACGGCGTCCGGAGAGACGCGCAAGGGCGACGCGCAGTGCGACGTCATGCGCGCGCCGGGCAATACGTTTATCGTGCCCAAGATCCGGTTGCCCTAGCACCGGCCATGCAACATGACAATGTTGTCATGTTGCTGGACACATCGCCGATGGTCTCCTAGAGTTTGTGTACGCTGTACACAAATAAAGGAGATCACGCATGCAGACGCAAACGACTCAGGAACATACCTGGCTGAAGAAGCTCATCGGCAACTGGATGGCCGAGGGCGAAGCGAAGCCGGGCCCCGATGCGCCGCCCCAGAAGTGGAAGATGCCGGAGCAGGTGACCGCCATCGGCGATATCTGGGTGCAGGGCCGCAGCGAGGGCGACATGCCGGGCTGCGGACATGGCGTCATGGTGATGACGCTTGGCTACGATCCCGCCCGCAAGCATTTCGTGGGCACGTTCATCGGCTCGATGATGAGCCATCTGTGGGTCTACGAAGGCGATCTGTCGTCCGATGGCCGCACGCTGACGCTGCGCGCCGATGGCCCCGCGTTCTCGCCGGAGGGCAAGGTCGTGGAAGGCAAGATGGCGAAGTATCGCGACGTCATTGCGTTCCAGGACGACAACCAGCGCACGCTCACGTCGTTCATGCAGGGCGGCGACGGCGAATGGATCCAGATCATGCAAGCGACATATAAACGGCAATAACGCGCAATCAATCGGCCGTTCCTTCTTCTATCATCGCGTCATGCCAACTTTCCCGCCGACGGTATGCGCGTTCCGATTGCCCTGACCGCTGTCCTCATGGCCGCCTGCGCGGCGCCGTCCGTCGATCGCCAGCCCGCGCAGGAAGCGCTCGCCGGCAGCGCCAACGGCGTCTGGTGGAGCGACCCCACGCAGGTAGCCATCATTACCGACGACACGGGCAACCGGCTGCAGTCGCGCGCCAACGATGGACGCGTGCTGCCGCTGGCCACATTGCCGCCGGTGACCACGCCGCGCGGCCCGGGTCTCGGCCAGGTCGTGCGCGATGCCGATGGCCGTTATCTTGTTCCGAGGTTCGGGTTTGGCGGCGCGGGCGGCGTGGCATACGTCGATCCGCGCGGCAGCATCGATGTGGTGAAGGGACTGGCGCCCGAGCGCCGGCGCATCGGGTTATGGCCCGTCAGGACGAATACCTATGTGGTGAGCTGGTTTATCCAGCAGGAAGGCCGGGGCGATGCCAGCCGGCAGGGCGGCGTGAGCCTGCTGACGATCGATCCGAAGACCACGCCGCTGACCGGTGTGGAACGGGATCTGGTGACGGGGCTGGACAAGCCCGTGGGCGTGGCGGTGCGCGGCAACGTGCTGTACGTCGGCGACCAGTCCACGCGAAAGATCTATACGGGCGATCTGGCGCAACTGACGTCGACACCGGGCCGTGCCGATGCCCTGAAGCTGTTGGCGACGGCCGATAACGACCAGTTCACGCTGGGTGCCAATGGCGACCTGTTCACGGGGGGCCACGATGGCGCGATTCGCCGCATCTCGGCGGCGGGCGCGGTCAGCGTGTTCGCGCAGGGATTCCAGTCGATTCGTGGCGTGGCGTTCGACGCCGGCCATCGGCGCCTGTTCGCGGTCGAGTATGCGCGGGGCACCTCGACGCTGCATGTGCTGCCGGTGGATTGAAGCGGTGAATCGACGGGCGGGTCAGGCCTCGAACGGCGAGTTCCAGGCTTCGAGCAGCGCCTGGAAGCGGTCGGCCGGCGCGGGCGGGATACGCGTGCTGCGGCGGGCAGGCGGCAACGGGCGGCCGGTGAGGTTGTAATAGACCATGTTGTCGTGCGCCTCGGGTTCGTGCGGCACATGGTCGACCACGCACATCTGGCGCGCGGCCTTGAGCGCGCGTGTGGTTTCCTCCGCGGTCAGTCCGCTTGCATCGGCAAGCTGATCGCGTCGAAGCGGTCCCTCGCGCTGGAGGCCGCTCACCAGAAGATGTACGCATTCGCGCGTATTCCGTTTCATAGCAAGGATTGTTCCGTACCAGTGACGCGAAGCCAATCCTGTCTGACATTTGTTCACATTCCGTTGCTGGCAGTCCCAAGGCGGGCATGGCACGCGCGCGTGGTTTTTGCCGTGTGAAGGTCTCCGCACTGGTGCATCGAAAGCTTGCGTGGCTCCCGATACTGTATAAATATACAGTTATTGAGAGAAACCACGACGTCGCCTTATAAAAAGAGGTGACTACAGCACAATGCCTGCGCAACCGTACGCAGCCCCGCCCATGGCGGTGGAGCTGCCGTCCCCGCTGTTTGATGCGCCCGAACCTGATGCGCCCAAATCTGATGCGCCCGAACCTGATGCGCCCGACCCGCCCCCGGAGGGCGGCCGCGTGGCCGTTGCCGATCTCGAGCAGCGCTATCCGGGTCTCTGGCGCGCTGGCCAGCTAGGCCATCTGGGCCGTCTGCCGGTATGGCCCACGGGCTATGACGCGCTCACGGCCGAGCTGCCCGGCGGCGGCTGGCCGGCCGCCGCCGTGACCGAACTGCTGCTCGCGCAGGATGGCGCGGGCGAGTTGCGCCTGCTGATGCCGGCGCTGCGCGCGATTGCCGCGACGGGGCGCCGCGTGGGGTTCGTGAATCCGCCGTACCTGCCCAACGCGATGGGACTTGCCGACAGCCTGCCGGCAAGCCAGCTGTTCTGGGTGCGGGCACCGGCCGGCGCCACGCAGGCCGCGCGCCGCGCGGACATGCTGTGGGCGGCCGAGCAGATGCTGCGCAGCCAGGCGTTCGGCGCGGTGATGGTATGGCTGTCGGGCGCGCGGCCGGAAGCGATGCGCCGGCTGCAGGTGCTGGCCCATGCGGGCGATACGGTGGTCTGGGTGCTGCGGCCGCGCAAGGCGCTGCACGAGTCGTCGCCCGCGGTGCTGCGGTTATCGCTGTCGCCGATGCCCGGCAATGTGCTGTCCATCGCGTTCCATAAACGGCGCGGGCCCGTGCGGGACACACCGCTGCTGTTGCCGCTCGCGGGCATGGCGCATGTTCCGGGCCGTCCCGCCGCCCCCGTCACTGAGAAGAGTCTTGTCCATGCTGCCGACACACTGGATCGCGGTGCATCTGCCGCGCCTGTCGCTGGACGCGCTGCGGCCGAACTGGCCTGAGGCGATAACCATCGCAGCAGATGGCACAACCTCCGTCGCGTTCCATGCGCTGCCGGTGGCGGTCTTCGAACACGAACGCGTGGTGCTGGCCAACGGGCCGGCCATGTCGCTCGGCGTCGGCCATGGCATGCGGCGCGGCGGCGTGCAGGCGCTCTCCGCGGAGGTGGTGCAGCTCGAGCGCGACGTGCAGGCCGAAGCCTCGCTGATGACCGCGGTTGCGCTGACGCTGCTGCATTTCACGCCCGCGGTGACCATCGACGAGACCCCCGACGCGGCCACCGTGATGCTCGACGTGACCGCAAGCCTGCGGCTGTTCGGCGGCCATCGCGCGCTGAGCCGCGCGGTGCGCGCGCGCGTGCGGCAACTGGGCACCCTCGCGCAGATCGGCACGGGCACCACCGCGCAGGGCGCCGCTTGGCTCGCGCGGCAGCCGCTGCGTCGCACCGCGCGCGGCAAGATCCTCCGCCCCGCGCGGCGCGCGGTGCAGGCCGCCCGCATGCATCGCCTGCTCGATCGCCTGTCCGTCGAGTGCCTGCACAACCTCGTCGATCCCGAATGGCTCGACGGCATCGGCTGCCGCACGCTCGCGCAGGTCCGTCGGCTGCCGCGCACGGGATTGTCGCGGCGGCTCGGCCCGGCGCTGCTCGCGCGGCTCGATCAGGCATACGGCGATGCGCGCGCGGGCTTTGCATGGTTCGAAGCGCCGCCGACGTTCTCGCAGCGCATGGAACTGCCCGGGCGCATCGACTCGGCCGAAGGCGTGCTGGCCGGCGCGCAGCGCCTGCTGCTGGCGCTGTCGGGCTGGCTCGCGGCACAGCAGGCGGGCGTCACGCGCTGCGTGCTCGTGCTCGAGCACGAACGCTACCGGCTGGGCGTGGAGGTCGATTGCACGTCGGTGCCGCTCGCCCTCGCGCAACCGAGCCGCGACCCCGTGCATCTGTCCCGGCTGCTGCGCGAGAAGCTCGACAAGGTGCGCTTCCACGCGCCCGTCGGCGGGCTCGCGCTCAATGTGGAAACGATGTCCACGTGCCTGCCGCGCAGCGAGGCGCTGTTTCCCGACCCGGCGGGCGAGCCCGCGGAACTCGCGCGCCTGCTCGATACGCTGACGGCGCGCCTCGGCCGCGACAATGTGCTGCAGCCCAGGCCGCTGGCCGACCATCGGCCCGAGCGCGCCAATCGATGGTGTCCCATCGACGAGGTGCCCACACGCGGGACCGGCCGAGCCAGTGGGGGTGGGGGGGGCAGCGGGACCAGCGGGACCAGCGGAAGTGGCGACCGCCCGGAGCGCCCGCTATGGCTGCTCGAAGCCCCGCAGCCGCTGCGCGTGGAACGCCATCGTCCGCTGTACGAGGGCCCGCTGGTCATGCTCACGCGCGCGGAGCGCATCGAGGCCGGCTGGTGGGACGGCGGCCTGGCCACGCGCGACTACTTTATCGCCGAGCGCGCCGACGGCGTGCGCTGCTGGGTGTATCGCGAGCGCCCGGGACATCCCGCGCGCGACGGGGACGAGGGCGGCGAGTACCGCTGGTTCCTGCATGGATTGTTTGCCTGATGTCGATGTTTCCGTTACTGCCGTCGCTGCCCGACTACGTCGAGCTGCACTGCATCTCCAACTTCACGTTCCTGACCGGCGCGTCGCACCCGGCCGAGCTGATCGAGCGCGCGTTCCAGCTCGGCTACAGCGGACTCGCGCTGACCGACGAGTGCTCGGTGGCCGGCACCGCGCGTGCGCACCATGCGCTCAAGACCCTGCGCGAGGAAGCGCGCGAAGCCGCCCGCGCGGCGGAGCAGGCGTTGAAGGCGGGCCCCAGCGACGACGCGGCATGGGAAGAGAATAACTGGCTGCTGGCCCGCGCCGCCGCGGCCGATGCCTTCAACCTCATCATCGGCAGCCGCTTCACGCTCATGGCAGACGTCGCGGCGAACCCCATGCCGCCACCCAGACTGGCCATCCTGGCAAGGAACCGCGAAGGCTTCGGCAACCTCAGCGAGATGATCACGCTGGGCCGCCGCCGCGCGGAGAAGGGCAGCTACCTGCTGTACCCATCGGACTTCAGCGACCCCGCCCCCGAGCAGTCCCATCTGCACGGCATGCCCGACTGCCTCGTGCTGCTGCTGCCCGACTATTGCCCCGACCCCGACGTGCTGCGCGCGCAGGTGGACTGGTGCCAGCGCACATTCGGCGCGCGCGTTTCCATCGCGCTGGAGCTGTTGCAGGGCCACGCGGAAGCGCTGCATCGCACGCGCCTGCAGCAGGTATCCGACGAGACCGGCGTGCCGCTCGCGGCGGCCGGCGCGGTAACGATGCACGTGCGTTCGCGCAAGCCGCTGGCCGATGTGCTGACCGCCATCCGCGTGGGCCAGCCGTTGCAGGCATGCGGCCATGTGCTGGCACCGAATGCGGAGGCGCATCTGCGCATGCGTCAGGTCCTGTCGCGCCTGTATCCGAAAGAGGCGCTGGAACGCACGCTGACCATCGCCGACCAGTGCGATTTCTCGCTCGGCACGCTGCGCTACGAATACCCCGAGGAACTGGTGCCCGATGGCCTCACGCCCATCCAGTACCTGCGGGACGAGGTGAGAATCGGCATGCGCGAACGCTTTCCGTATGGCATGGAGCCCGCATGGGAGCAGCAGCTCGAAGAAGAGCTGCAACTGATCGAGGAAAAGAAGTACGAGCCGTTTTTCCTGACCGTGCACGATATCGTGCGTTTCGCGCGTGGCAAAGGCATCCTGTGCCAGGGCCGCGGTTCGGCGGCCAACTCGCTGGTCTGCTTCTGCCTGCATATCACCGAGGTGAGTCCCGCGCAGGCCAATCTGCTGTTCGGCCGCTTTCTTTCGCGCGAGCGCGACGAGCCGCCCGATATCGACGTGGACTTCGAGCACCAGCGCCGGGAAGAGGTCATCCAGTACATCTACGGCAAGTACGGCCGCCATCGCGCGGCATTGGCCGCCTCGCTGATCTCGTACCGCTCGCGCAGCGCATTGCGCGATGTGGGCCGCGCGCTCGGCATCGACGCAACCGTGGTGGAGCAGGTGGTCAAGAGCCAGGCATGGTGGGACAGCGGACGCGCGTTCATGGAGCGGCTTGCGCGCTTCGGGCTCGATCCCGATGCGCCGGCGGTGCAGCAATGGGCGAGCCTGACCGAACAGCTGCGCGGGTTTCCGCGGCATCTGTCGCAGCACGTCGGCGGTTTCGTGATCGCGCGGCACAAGCTGTCGCGGCTCGTGCCCATCGAGAATGCGGCGATGGCGGATCGCAGCGTGATCCAGTGGGACAAGGACGACCTCGAATCGCTGGGGCTGCTCAAGGTGGATGTGCTCGCGCTCGGCATGCTGACCGCGATCCGCCGCGCGCTGGCGATGGTGCCGAACCCCGACCCCGAGCGCGCGGGGCAGCCGTGCCGCATGGAGGATCTGCCCGAGGAAGATCCGGCCGCGTACGACATGATGTGCAAGGCCGATACGGTCGGCGTGTTCCAGATCGAATCGCGCGCGCAGCAATCGATGCTGCCGCGCCTGCAGCCGCGCCAGTATTACGACCTCGTGGTCGAGGTCGCGATCGTGCGGCCGGGGCCGATTCAGGGCGGCATGGTGCATCCGTATCTGGAGCGGCGCGAGGCGCTGCGCGAGCGGCAGCAGGCGCCGACCTATTTCAACGACGTGATTCGCCGCGTGCTGGGCCGCACACTGGGCGTGCCGATCTTTCAGGAACAGGTGATGCAGCTGGCGATCGACGCGGCGGGTTTCACCGCGGGGCAGGCGGACCAGCTGCGGCGCTCGATGGCGGCATGGCGCCGGCATGGCAATCTGCGCAAGCATCAGGACGCGCTGATGAGCGCGCTCGTCTCGCGCGGGTATCCCGAATCGTTCGCCCAGGCGTTATGCCGGCAGATCGAGGGGTTTGGCGAGTACGGGTTTCCGGAAAGCCATTCGGCAAGCTTCGCCAAGCTCGTGTACGTGAGCGCGTGGATCAAGTGCCATCATCCCGATGCATTCCTCTGCGCGCTGCTCAATAGCCAGCCAATGGGCTTCTATTCGCCGTCTCAGCTCGTGCAGGATGCGCGCCGGCATGGCGTGATCACGCTTCCCGCGGACGTGACGTGCAGCGGTTGGGAAAGCACGCTCGAGGCGCGCCGCCCCGGGCGGCAATATCGCGATGTGCGGCTGGGGCTCGATCGCGTGAAGGGCATGCGCGAGGAGGCCGCGCATCGTATCGAGGCGGCGCGCGCCGAGCAGCCGTTCGCGAGCGTGGAAGACCTCGCGCGCCGCGCCGCGCTCGACGCGCACGATATCGACGTGCTGGCCGCCGCCGATGCGCTCTCGGGTCTGGCCGGCAATCGCCGTCAGGCCCGCTGGCAGGCGCGCGCGGCGGCGCTGCAGAGCGCGCATCGAGACCTGCTCCATGCCGCGCCGCCGGAAGAAGACGCGCTCGAACTGCCGGTGCCGCGGCTGGGCGAAGACGTGGCCGCCGACTACGCGAGCCTGGGCCTGTCGCTCAAGTGCCATCCGCTGACGCTGCTGCGCGAGCGGCTGGCCGCAATGAAGTATGTCTCGGCGGCGCAGCTGAACCGGACGCCGAACGGCCGGATGGTGCGCGCGTGCGGCATCGTGACGGTGCGGCAGCGGCCGTCGACGGCCAGCGGCACGATCTTCATGTCCATCGAGGACGAGACCGGCCCGGTCAACGTGATCGTGTGGCCGTCGCTCGTGGAGACCCAGCGCAAGGAGGTGCTCGGCGCCACGCTGGTCGGCGTCATCGGGACGTGGCAGCGGCAGGGCGAGGTGAAGCACCTCGTGGCGAAGGAACTGGTGGACCTGAGCCCATTGCTGGGCCGGCTGATGGTCGGCAGCCGCGACTTTCACTAAAAGAATGCCGGCGATGACCCGTGCCATCGCCGGCAATTTTTACGCAGCGCTCGTCAGCCTTACCAATACGTGGAGATATACGCCCCGACGATCAATACGATCGCAATCAGAAAAATCGGGTGCGTCCATGTGTACCGGCGCTTGCCCCGAATACGCTCCATCTTCTCGCGTTGATCCTGCACGTCGCTCTGCATCATGTTTCTCCTTGAGTAGCGTCTCTCGGAACGTGCACGATGCGTGCCATTGGGGCGATGTCCTACGGCGGCGTAGGACGCCACGCGTTATGCCTGTGTAAAGCGTGTGTTAGCATGGCACGAACTTGCGTTGGACATTGCTGCTGCCCGCGCGTGTGTCGCGATTTCTGTTTCGCCTTCCGGCGATTTCTGTTTCGCCTTCCGTTTCGACCTCGTTATCTTCATCGCCCATGTGCGCTTGCCAACCGCTCCCGACGCCTGCCGCTCGCCCCGCGCGAACGCCGTCGGCCCGCGCGCGCGCCGAGGCTCTCCCTCTCCTGCGGACCAAGGCTCCGCTTGATCGGGCCCGGTACCAGGACTGACACCCGCGAGGGTTGGGCCGGACCGGGCAATCAAGCGACCCATCCAATTCCCGTTACGCGTTTTTTTTGCGCCGATTTGCGTTTATTCGCAGGAGATGCCATGTCCACGACCCAACAGCACACACCGACCCTTTTCCTGACCGAGCTCGACGTCGTCCGTCTGGAGCGCCTTGCCGCCCGGAGCGCGGCGCCTCATCTGCTCGAGATGCTCGACGACGTGCTCGCGCGCGCCGCGATCGTCGCGCCGAGCGAGATTCCGCACGATATCGTCACCATGAACACGCGCTTCGTCTGCCTGCTGGAGGGGGACGCGACGCCGCGCGAGTGGACGCTCGTCTATCCGGATGCGGCCGACTACGAGGCCGGTCGCGTCTCGGTGCTGTCGCCGGCGGGCGGCGCGCTGCTTGGCGTGCATGCGGGCTCGACCGTGCAGTTTCCGCTGCCCGACGGCCGCGCGCAGCGGATCGTCGTGACGGAGATCCTGTATCAGCCCGAAGCGAACGGCGAATACACGGTCTGAGTACCGTCTGACGTCATCAATCGAGATGAATGCCGAGCTCGCGAATCAGCCGCGTCCAGCGCGCGGTTTCCGCACGCAATAACTCGCCGAACTGCTCGGGCGTATTGCCCACCGGTTCCACCCCGAAATCGACGAGCCGCCTGTTGATCTCGGGATCGCGAATCGCGGCCACCACCTGCCGGTTGAGCGTGGCGACGACATCGGGCGGCGTGGCGGCAGGCACCACCATGCCGTTCAACGCCGCGGCCTCGACGTTGCGGTAGCCGAGTTCGGCAAAGGTCGGCACATCGGGCAATTGCGGCAGCCGCGTGGCGTTGGCCACGGCCAGTGGGCGAACCTTGCCGCCCTTGATAAACCCCGCGCCAGCGGCATAGTCCACCATCATCGCGGGCACCTGTCCCGCGGCCACATCGGCCAGCGCCGGCGCGGCGCCGCGATAGGGGGCGTGCGTGAGCGTGAGGCCGGCTTCGACCTTCAGCAGTTCCATCGCCAGATGATGGGGGCTGCCGGCGCCGGCGGATGCATAGTTGAGCCCAGCGGGTTTCGCCTTGGCTTCAGCGATAAACGCCTGCGCGGTCGTCGCGCGCGTGGCGGGCCCGACCACCAGGATCATCGGAAGCCGGCCGATCAGCGTCACGGGCGCAAGGTCCTTCGTCGGGCTATACGACAGCGTCTTGTACAGCGCGGGATTGAACACCATCGTGCCGTTGTCGGCCGAAAGCACGGTATAACCATCGGGTGCCGCCCGCGCGGTCTCCGCGGCCCCGATCGCGGTGTTGGCCCCGGGCTTGTTGTCCACGACCACGGGCTGCCCCAGCCGCGCGGACAAGCCTTGCCCCACGGCACGCGCCAGAAAATCGGAACCGCCGCCGGCGGGATAGGGCACGATCCACCGCACGGGCCGCGAGGCGTAGGTGTCTGCGTATGCCGACGGCAGCAGCGCAAGGGAGATCAGGCACAGCGTAAATCGATGGATGGCACCGCGATGGCTCGTCATAAAGGGCGTCTCCTGAAATAGGCGAGACCGATTCCGCAAATGCATGCACGAACGGATCGATCCTCTGTGCGGGATGCTAATGGATTCGCCGGTATTGCACATCCCCGGGATCAACCGTATGGTTAGTGCTCCCGCTCTATCTCGCGCCCGGGCTCACACGACGGATATGGTGGCGCTCCCGTCGGTGCTCTCCAGCAGAGGCGGGTGCGTGACGATGGACCGCAGCGGAGGGATACTCGCCGTCAAGTTCGCCAGATCGGGATGCGGGCGACGCAGCTGCGGGTCTCGACTAAAGGCGGATTCGAGCGCGGATGCGATCTCCAGCAGCCGCAAGTCGCGCCGGAACGGCGCCACGACCTGAAGCCCGAACGGAAGATTTCGCTGATCCCGCCCACACGGCAGCGAGAGGGACGGATTCGTGGCGAGCGTCACGACGTACGTCAGATCGAGCCATCGATAGTAGTTCGGCAGTGTCTTGCCATTGATCGATTCGGCGTACAGATGGGTCCACGCAAAAGGCGATACCGGCGTCGTCGGGGTGAGGATGACGTCGTAGCGCGAATACAGCTTCTGGAACGCGCGAAAGATGCGCGTCTGCTTGGAATGCGCCCACGCCGCGTCGGCCATCGTGAACGCCGCGCCAAGCTCGTAGTTGGCCCGCGCATTCGGGCCGATCGAATCGGGATCTCTTTCGTAGGCATCGTGCATTGCCGCGACGAAAGCCTGGGAGCGCACGATGTCGAAGCAGCGGTGGACGTCGCCGAGCGGATGCGTGGCGAAGTCGATCGGCTCGCATGACGCGAAAAGCCCCGAGATCCTGGAGATCTTGTCCCGGAATGTCGCCTGGACCGCGGTGTCGACTTCGCATACGCCGAAGTCCTCGGTAAAGCCGACGCGAAGCGTGCTCAGGTCCACAGGCTGCAGGTCGAGGAACGCCTGCGCATCCGCGTCATAGCTCAACGGCTCCGCGTCGGACAAGCCGACCGTTGCCGCAAGTTGAAGCGCGGTCTCGGCAACGGTCCGGCCCATGGGTCCCACGACCGAGAGGGGCGACCAGCCGAGCTGGCGCCGGTCGCTGGGGACGAGTCCGGGAGACGGCCGCATCCCCACGACCCCGCACTTGGCCGCGGGGATTCGAAGCGACCCGCCCGTGTCCGATCCCGTGCAGATCGGCAGCATGTCGCAGGCCAGCGCCGCCGCGGAGCCGCCAGACGATCCGCCGGCATTCAGGTTTGGATCGAATGGATTCCCGGTGGCGCCCCACACTGGATTGCGTGTGTTGGCTCCCGCGCCGAACTCGGGGACATTCGTCTTTCCGACAAGCACCGCGCCGGCAGCGCGCAATCGCCCCACCAGGACATTGTCCCGTGCCGGAATATTGCCGCGGTACAAGGAAGACCCGTAGGTAGTCAGAAGTCCCGCCGTTTCTTCGAGGTCCTTCACGCCCATCGGCAGCCCATGGAGAATTCCCACGGACTTGCCTTCGAGGATCGCGCGCTCGGCGGCACGCGCTTCGTCCAACGCCCGATCGAAGCAGGTTGCCGTGACCGCGTTGATAAAGGGATTGAAAGTCTCGATCTGGCGAATGCAGGACTGCAAGACCTCGACCGGCGAGACGTCCCTCGCGACGATCATTGCTCTTAAATCGGGTGCTGTGAGTTGTGCAAGCTCGGCAGTCATAACGTATCTCTTGTGCGGTCCGTGCCGCGTCCTGATGAGTAGAAGGGTTCCTCGAAGCGTTACTGCCTGAGCTTCATTTTCTCGACCACAGGGGCGTTCTGCGCCATCTCGGCGCTCGCGCGGCGTTGGAACGCGGCGCCGTCCTGCCAGGTCACGGAAAACCCCATCGCGCCGAGCTTTTTCTCCACCTCGGCGTCATGAACCATGGCCTTGAGCTCGGACCCGAGACGCGCCGCGACATCGGCGGGCAATCCCTTCGGTGCGACGATGCCGACCCAGTTGTCGAACACGAAGTCGGGCAGGCCCTGTTCGATGAACGTGGGCACTTGAGGAAGGAGTGGCGAGCGGCTTCGGGACGCCACTGCGATGGGAACCAAGGCGCCCGACTGAATGAACGGCGCGGCTGCCACCACGCTATCGATGGCCAGGGTGGTCTGTTTCCCCATGAGTGACGTCAAGGAGGGTGCGCTGCCCTGGAATGGAACGTGCAAGAGCGACGTGCCGGTCCTCGCCGCGAAGCTCTCGGCGATGACATGCGGCATCGATCCGTTGCCAAAAGAGCCGTAGGGCACATTGCCAGGCGCCTTGCGCGCCGCCGCAATGACGTCGCCCACGTTCTTCAGCGGGGAGCCGGCATAAGTCACCATGACCATCGGCATCGCGGCCACGATCCCGAGATAGTCGAAGCTCTCCGCGCTATATCGTGGATTCGGATAGATCAACGGGTTGATCGTAAAAGTCGGCGCGCCCGTGACGAGCAGGGTGTAGCCGTCTGCTTTTGCTTTCCCCACATACGCCGCGCCGATGGTCGTATTTGCGCCAGGCCGGTTATCGACGATGAACGACTGATGCATGCGCTCGCCCAGCTTGGCTGCGATCAGTCGGGCAATCGTGTCGCCCGTCCCACCTGCGGGGACGGGGGCTACGACGGTGACAGGTCGTGTGGGATAGGTCTCGGCAAAGGAGGGGTTGAAGACCGTAATGCCGGCAACGGCGATGGCCGCGAGAAGGTAACGCATGAAACACTCCAATCACTCTCATCAAAGGGCGCGACCGCGCTGTCCGGGCGGCCGGTTCGGTTGATATTGGACTGTTGTTTGGCGTTTTTCAAGTGCTTGTCCATTGAACAATGAACTTTTACTCACCAGGCACTGACGCTGTGCACTCCGGGTCGTCAATGCACTGAAGCAAGGCGCCACGCCTCATGTTGATGCCGCAAAAAATGCCGTGCATGGACCCGGCTTCCCTATTGGTAATTTCTTTGTGTTGTACGGTGAACAAGGAAATACAAACCATCAAATTACTTTTCACAGAACATCGTGCAGGGCTGGCATAGCCATTGCATTGCATCTCTGGGAAGGTCTGATTTGCTTACAGGGGAGAGAAACTTGAAGACAAGCAGCATGGTTTGGACGGCCGGGGCGGCCTGTTTTATTCTGGCAGGCGGAGCGCAGGCTCAAGCAAGGTCGGGCGTAACGCTTTATGGCTCGATTGACGCAGGGGTGACCTACCTCAGCAATGTGGGCGGGCACAGCCTGGTCAAGATGGACGACAGTGTGAGCCAGGGCAATCGCTTCGGCTTCCGTGGGACCGAGAAGCTTACGAGCGATGTATCTGCGCTTTTCAACCTCGAGGGCGGCTTTATGTCCGACACGGGCGCAAGCCGTCAAGGCGGTTTGCTGTTCGGCCGTCAGGCCTATGTTGGTTTGTCTTCCGAGCGGTTCGGCACCGTCACGATGGGGCGTCGCTTCGATCAGATGGTGAGTCTGATTCGCTATCACCCGGGCTACTACACCGGCATCTACTCGTTTTCGCCTGGCGACCTGGACCGGATCTCGGGGGCCTGGCTGAACAACACCGTGGTGTATAGCAGCCCAAGCATCGGCGGTCTTACCGTAAACGCGCAGTACAGCTTTGCCGAGGATGGCACGAGCAATACCAATGGCGGTCGGGCCTACAGTCTTAGCGCGGCTTACGCGTCGGGCCCGTTCAATGCGGTATTGGCCACCACGAACATCAAGCAGTACGCCGGAAAGTCCGCCGCTGCCTTGGGCTTGCCGAGCCTTTTCGGCACCGCGGCCAATGCCTCGCAGGCGACAACGATTCTCGACGACTACCGCGCCATGGGTGCCGGTGCCGCTTACACATTCGATAAGCTGACGATCAGCGGGCTCTACACGAACACTCGCCTCGAACCCAGAGTCGGGTCTTCCGAGACGCTGCACAACGCATCGCTCACTGCCGCGTACTACGTGACACCGAGCCTCGTCCTGACTTCCGGCTACACGTATTCGAAGCTGGATAGCTATCGCTGGAATACGTTCGACGGCGCCGTGGACTATCTCTTCTCCAAACGCACCGACGTCTATTTCATGGCCAATTTCCAGGACGCAAAGTCGGGAATTCGCGCGCTTCTTGCCACGAATGCGTCATCGAGCAACGATCGACAACTGGCGTTGCGCATCGGGATTCGGCACAAGTTCTGATTGCGCGCGACCGGCGTCACATCTGCGCGAGGCGTTTCTCCATCCCGGCGATCACGACTTCAACGTATGTGGCAAAGCTCGAGTCCATCGGCGCCTCGACGCCATTCTGCCAACGAACGATGAAGGCGCGATTCGCCATGGCAGGAAGGTATCGCGCAAGCATCGGGTACTCGAGTGCGCGAATTTCGTGGGCCTTCTGCTGCAATTGCGCGGCCCAGGCATCTGGGTCATCGGTAGGCACCGCGGCGAACTCGAGCGTAGGGAATCCGACCATCGCGGCAATGACCACGTTGTAAAGCTCCACAATGCCCTCCTCCTTGCAGCCTGCAGATACCAGAACAGTGAGGATTCGGTCGATCATGCCCGGACTCAGGCACGAGTTCGCGACCAGCTGTCCACCGACAAGCTGGGCCGCGTTCGGGTGTTCCTTCATCACCGCGCGGCATCGAACAAACAGTTCGCGAAACCAGTCCTGCCACGTCAACTTGCCGATCTCTGGCGCGACATCGGCCATGGTGGCTTCAACGACGGCTGCGAGCAGGTCGTCACGGGTTGCAACGTGCCAGTAGACGGCGGCCGGATAAACGCCCAGCGAGCGGGCGACATCCCGAAGGCTGAAGCGCATGACGCCATTGCGGTCAATCTGTTCGATGGCGGCGGCAATGATCCGCTCCCGGGTCAGACCGGTATCCGCGGCCTTCCGGGTCGTTTTCCTGGCGCTTGCTGGCGCGCGTGAAGCCGCCTTCTTCTTTGGCCCCGCCGCATTTTCGGTCTTCTCTTCGGTTTTCTTGACGCGGGCACGTGGTGTCCGTTGAGTCGAATTTGGCATGGATGTATCCGTTACGTTGCTTGTCCGCACAACTGTCCATTGTACAGCGCACAGGTTTTTGGCTATGCAGGCAAAATTATGCAGATGACAACCATCAATTGATCAGTGGACAATGCAAATGTTGATCGCTATCATAGCCGGCATACCGGACCCACGGAGTGCAGCTTCTTCATGAACAATTTCGCAATCCATATCGACGTCGCCGCCATCGACAAGGCGGTGGCTGCTGCAGCGGCAAACTACGCGGAACGAAACCCGAACAGCCAGGCGCAGTATGTCCAGGCGACCGAGGTGATGCCAGGCGGCAACACACGTTCGGTGCTGTTCTACACCCCATTCCCCCTGGCGATCGTTCGCGGAGAGGGCTGCCGGCTTTGGGATGCGGACGGCCACGAGTATCTGGACTTCATCGCGGAATTCACGGCCGGGATCTATGGCCATTCGAACCCCGTCATCCGGGCGGCCATCGATGGCGCGCTGGACAAAGGCATCAATCTCAGCGGCCATAACCTTCTGGAATCCCGGCTCGCGAGGATGATTTGCGAGCGGTTCCCCTCTGTCGACGCCATACGCTTCACGAACTCGGGAACCGAGGCCAACCTGATGGCCATTGCTACCGCGAAGGTTCATACCAGGCGGGCGAAGATCATCGTCTTCAAGGGTGGTTATCACGGCGGTGTCCTCACGTTCGCTGCCGGTGGCAGTCCCGTGAATGTTCCGCACGAGTATCTGATCGCGAATTACAACGACCTCGAGAGTGTTCGAACGATCTTCGAGACATACCCGGAGGACGTCGCCGCGGTCGTCGTGGAGGCCATGCAGGGCGCGTCGGGTTGCATCCTCGGCAAGCCGGCGTTTCTGGCAGGTCTGCGTGAGATGACGACGGCGTATGGTGCGCTGCTGGTTTTCGACGAGGTGATGACGTCCCGCCTGGCACCCGGTGGACTGCAGCAAACGTTGGGAATCCATGCAGATCTGACGACCCTCGGCAAGTACATTGGAGGTGGGATGTCGTTCGGCGCGTTTGGCGGACGCCGGGACCTGATGGACCAGTTCGACCCACGCAATCGCGCTGCAACGCCCCATGCCGGCACGTTCAATAACAACGTTCTCACGATGGCCGCCGGTGCCGCGGGACTGGCCGAACTGTACACACCCGCCGCCGCGCGCGAACTGAACGCGATGGGGGATCAGCTGCGTCGTGAACTGAATGCCATGTGCACCGCGCGTCGTGTGCCGATGCAATTTATCGGGACGGGGTCGCTGATGAACCTTCAAGCCGGCACTCAGGAAATTCGTTCGGTCTCCGACCTGGACCCGAATGGAAACATTCTTAAAGACTTGTTCTTTTTCCACATGATCGAGCAAGGCATCTATATCGCGCGCAGAGGTTTCATTGTGCTGAGCCTGCCAATTACACCGAGGGAGACAGGTCGGATGCTGAGGGCTGTCGAAGGCTTTATCGATCGGTACGAGTCCGTGTTGAAGCCTGTCGCTCCATGACGCAGCCGAATGTCGTGGGTGCATTCGAGTGCAGAAAACTGGTGAGGTTTCAGCACTGCGATCCTGCGGGCATCGTGTTCTATCCGCAGTATTTCGTGCTCTTTCATGAGCTGATCGAAGACTGGTTCAACGAAGGCCTGCAAGTCAACTACGCGAATCTGATCTCGGTGCGACGGACGGGTGTACCGACCGTCCACCTCGAGGTCGATTTCAAATCGCCAAGCAAGATCGGCGATAGCCTGCGAATGCAGTTGGCTGTTACTCGCGTGGGGGACAGCTCCGTATCGCTCGCCTTGAGGGCCGTGTGTCACCACGAGGTCCGGGTCGAGATATCGCAGACGATCGTATTTCTCTCATTCGACAGACGCGTGGCGATATCGATTCCGGAAGATTTGCGCGAGCGCATGCTTCAGTATGCCGTGCGCGACGATGCGCCGATGGCTGCATCGAGAAGGGAGTGAGCAGGTTTTCATGGCGAAGAACAAGGTGATAGTCCTCGTCGCACCAACGGGCGGCATGGCATTCAAGTCACAGAATCCTTACCTGCCGACGCAGCCAGAGGAGATCGCACGCGACGTGTACGACTGCTACAACGCTGGCGCAAGTGTTGTGGCCATACATGCCCGGCGTCCGGACGACGAAGCCACGTGCAACGCCGATATCTACGCGGATATCAACGCACGCATCCGCGCGGCATGCGACATCGTCATCAATAACTCGACTGGCGGCGGTGTCCACGGCGACATGATCCGGCCGATCGAGGGCGGGATGTGGGACACCGTTTGGGAAGAGCGTATCAAGGGAATGGAAGCGGGGGCCGAAATGTGTACCCTCGACGCTTTCACGTTCGTGGCTTCGTTCGGTGGCAAGGAAGTCCTGCTCAACACGTCGCCATCGCGCGGCCGGTTTCTTGCGGAAGCAATGAAGACGCGCGGAATCAAGCCCGAATGGGAGGTCTTTAGCCCCACCCATATCGTCCAGGACGCGACGACCTTGATTCAGATGGGGCTGGACGAACCGCCATACGTGTTCAACCTGGTCATGAACGCGCACCGCGGCTTTCAGAACGCGATGCCCTATAGCCCGAAGGGCTTGCAGTACATGGTCGACCTGTTGCCAGAAGAGAGCATCTTCTGCGTGAGCGGGATCGGCCCGGCGCAATTGCCGGCAGGAATCAACTCGCTGCTGCTTGGCGGCCAGATGATCCGGGTCGGTCTGGAAGACAATTTGTACTACCGCCAGGGGCAACTTGCCCGCAATGTCGAACTGGTCGAACGCACCGTGCGCATTCTGCGCGAAATGGATTACGACATTGCGTCGCCCGCGGAGGCCCGTGAAATGCTCGGACTCCCCAGGACCGATACTTCCGCGCGTCCACGCTTCTCGCCTCCTCTCCGTCACGCCTGATCAGCCCAATACTATTTGGGAGACGCTCGCATCAAATAGGGACCCCTGCTCGATCATCCAATCGCAGAAAGTCTTCACGATGGGATCATGCTGCCGTTCGGCGCGCGTGATCAGAAAATAGCCCGGTGTAGTGAGTTCCAGCGCCCCGAACGGTGCGACGAGACGTCCGGCCGCAAGGTCCGTAGCAACGAGGGGCGAGTAGCCCATCGCCACGCCGAGGCCGTCGATTGCGGCCTGCAGGCAGAAGTACAGATGCTCCAGTTCGAGGGATTGCGCGGGGACCACGCGCGTGTGCTGTACCGCCGCCAGCCAGTCGTCCCATGCCGTGCGGCGCGCCGGGCAGTGCAGGATCGTATGGTGGGCCAGGTCTGCGATGGTCGATAACGGCGCGCGCTCGAGCAGCGCCGGCGAGCATACGGGAAACGCGGTTTCCGAAACGACCTTCACCTTGTGTAGTCCCATGACCTCCTGCGGCTCGCGGCGAATGACGACATCGACGTTCGCGGGTATCTGGCTCATAGGCTCGAGGCCCGTGGATATCTCCACCTCGACGTGCGGATGCAGCGCGCGGAACGCGGCGAGCCGTGGAAAGATCCATCGCATGGTGATGGTGGGCAATGCGTTGACTCGCAGCACTTCATGCGCGCGAATGCGCCGCGATGCGGACGCGATCGCGGCCAGCGCGGGACTGATGGAGTCGAGATAGAGCCGTCCCTGATCGGTCAGTTGCACCGATCGCCCCAGCCGGTGGAAGAGCAATACACCCAGCGATTGTTCCAGCGCCTTGATCTGGTGGCTCACCGCGGCATGCGTGACGGAAAGCTCGTCCGCCGCGCGCGAAAAGCTGCGCAGCCTGCCGGCAGCCTCGAAGGCCCGGATCGAATTGAGTGGGGGTAGTCTTTGCATAGTGTTAGGAAAGCTAACATTAGCGGCCAGTTTATATCGTTTGATGCCGGTCGGTCGAGAGAGTCAAATGCTCCTGCTCCGCACGCGGCGCGCACAGGGCGCGGCACCGCAGTGTGAGGAATATTCATCCCATGAGGGAGAGGAGACGACATGCTGGCAGGCAGGCGAGTGCTGGATCTGAGCTGGGTACTGGGCGGACCGTTCGCGGGACAGTTGCTCGCGCAGCTCGGTGCGGACGTGATCAAGGTGGAGACACTCGACGGGGACACGGCACGGCGCGTGCCGCCCCTCACCGAGGCCGGGGACTCGCCGTTCTTCCTGTCGGTCAATCGCGGGAAGCGCGGCATCGCGCTCGACCTGAAGACGCCCGGCGGCAAGGAAGCCTTTCACGATCTGCTGCGCGAAGCCGATGCCGTGATCTACGGTTTCGCGCCGTCCGTACCCAAGCGGCTGGGGCTGGATTTCGAGACGCTGGCCGCCATCAATCCGCGCATCGTCGTGGCGCAGATGATCGGGCTACATGATCAGGGCGAGTATGCGAACGCCCCGGCCTTCGACCTCATGCTGCAGGCAATGTCCGGGCTGATGAGCATCACGGGTGAAGCAGGCAGGCAGCCCGTGCGCGTGGGCTATCAGGTGGCCGATCTGGCCGGAGGCCTGTATCTCGCGCTCGGCACGGTGGCGGCGCTGTGCCGTGCCCAGGCGACGGGGAAGGGCGAATGCGTGCAGGTTTCCCTGTTCGACGCGCAGGTGGCCATGATGACCTGGCAGGCGCAGGGCTGGCTATGCGGCGGCGCGATGCCGCAGGCGGGTGGCGCACGGCACGCCATGATCGCGCCGAGCGATATCTTCCAGACCGCCGATGGAAGGTGGATCGCGCTCGCGCCGACGGGCGAACATTTCTGGCGCAAGCTTTGCGAGTCGATAGGACGCCCCGAGCTCGCGGACGATCCGCGCTTCCTCGACGGTGCCGCGCGCATCGCGAACGTGCCGGCGCTCACGCGAGAACTCGCGGACACCATCGTCACGCGGCCCGCGTCCGAATGGGAATCGATCTTTACGGAAGCCCGTGTGCCGGCGGCCGTCGTCCTGAACGTCAGCGAGGCCCTTGCGCATCCGGTGGTCCACGAGCGGCGCATGGTCGAACAGGTCGCACATCCCGCGGACGGCACCGCGGTGCCCATGCTCGGCAACCCCTTCAAGTTCGCGGACGCGCCATCGCTGGCATATCCACCCGCGCACGGTGCCGATACCGCGCGCGTCCTGCGCGAGGTGGCCGGCTATTCCGCGGCCCGCATCGACGCGCTCCTGCAAAGCGGCGCCATCGCCGACGCTTGCGAGGCTACGGCATGAACGCGGGCGATCTCGACGTAGTGGAGCGCCGCATTGCGGCGCTGCTCGACACGACGCGGCAGTTCGCGACAGATACGGTGGCTCGACTGGCCGGCAGCGGGTTGGATACCTGGGCAGGCGCGGCCATTCGCGAAGCGTGCGCGCGCGGCATGGCGGGCATCGAGGTTCCCGCCGAACTCGGCGGACTTGGGTTGCCGTTTCGCGCGCGCACACTGGTCGCGCAGACGCTCGCGGAAACGGAATTCGCGTTTGCCTTCGCATTTATCAACCACCATAACGCCGCCCTCCGCATCGCGGAGAGCGGAACGCCCGCGGCACGCGGGAAGTACGTTCCCGCAATGCTGAGAGGCGAGTTGATCGGATGCACGGCGATGACGGAGCGCGGCGCGGGCAGCGACTTCACGTCCATCGCCATGCGGGCGAGCCGGGTGGAGAACGGCTGGCGCCTGACCGGCGACAAGCAGTGGATCGCCAGCGCGACCGGCGCCGAAATTTCGCTCGTGTTCGCGCAGACCGATGCATCGCAGGGCGCCAACGGCATTGCCTGCTTTATCGTGGATCTCCGCACGCAAGGCTGCGTTCGTCAGGGCGATATGCCCATCGACGGACTCGAACTCGCGGGGATCGGCGGCTTCGCGCTCGACGATTGCTTCGTTCCGGAGGAGGACGTGCTCTATGCGCCTGGGGCCGGCTTTCGGCAGGCGATGGCGGGCGTCAACAAGGCGCGCGTGCATATCGCGGCGATGGCGTGCGGCGTCATGCGAAGCGCGCTCGAGACGGCCACGGCATGGACCGCGTCGCGTACGGTCTACGGCCAACCCGTGATCAACCAGCAGGGCGTGCGTTGGTCGCTCGTCGACGCTGCGGCCAAGCTGGATATTCTGGACATGCTGACGCAACGGGCTGCACAGGCGATCGATTCGGGCAGTCCCGAGGCAATGCAGGCGGCGGCAAGCGCCAAGCTCTACGCCGGCAACGAGACCGAAAGCGTGGTCTCCGCCTGTATCCAGGCCATGGGCGCACGCGGGATGGCGCGCGACACCGGCATGAGCCGGCGCCTCATGGCGGCGCGCGCGCTATGCCTTGCCGATGGCTCCAACGAAGTCATGCGCGATCGCCTTGGCGCATCGCTCGCTCAACGATTCCGGCGTCGCGCTGGCGATGCCGGGCAACCCCACACCGAAGCGACCACCACCTCCACCATGCAAACACCTCCGACCACGTTCCGTGCGTTGTTCATCGACAAGGCCGAAGGCGGCGGCACCCGCTGCGATCTGCGCTCCCTCGGCAGGGCGGCGCTGCCGGAAGGGGATGTGCTCGTGCGCGTCAGTCATTCCACGCTCAACTACAAGGATGCGTTGGCCATCACCGGCCGTTCGCCTGTCGTGCGGAAGTTTCCGATGGTACCGGGCATCGATTTCGCGGGTGTCGTGGAGCGCAGCGCGGACGCGCGTTTCGCCGTGGGCGACACCGTGGTGTTGAACGGGTGGGGCACCGGGGAAACGCACTGGGGTGGCCTTGCCGAGTACGCCGTGACACGCGGCGACTGGCTGGTCCCGCTGCCGGCGGGGATGTCGGCGCGGCACAGTATGTCCATCGGCACCGCGGGCTACACGGCCATGCTGTGCGTGATGGCGCTGCAGGCGCGCGGCGTGATGCCCGAGTCCGGGCCCGTGTTGGTGACGGGGGCGAACGGCGGTGTCGGCACCATCGCCATCTCGATTCTGTCGAGGCTTGGCTACGCCGTAACGGCCTCGACGGGCCGGCCCGACCAGGCCGACTACCTGATCGGGCTCGGCGCCAGCGGCGTCATCGATCGCGGCGTGCTGGCCGAGGCGGGCAAGCCGCTTCAGAAGGAGGCATGGGCCGCGGCCGTCGACTGTGTCGGCGGTCATACGCTCGCCAACGTGCTCGCGACCACGCGCTACGGCGGTGTGGTCGCCGCCTGCGGGCTGGCGCAGAGCATGGACCTGCCCGCGACCGTCGCGCCATTCATCCTGCGCGCCGTCTCGCTGATCGGCATCGACAGCGTGTATGCACCGCGAGCACGCCGTCTGGAAGCCTGGAGTCGCCTGGCCGCGGATCTCGATCCGGCCGTGCTGGCGGACAACACGCGCGTCATCGGATTGAGCGATGCGATCGGCGCCGCGCACGAGCTGCTGGAAGGAAAAGTGAGGGGGCGACTGGTCGTCGATATCGGCCGCTGACCCCCGCGAGCAGGACACCCCGAGAAGGAGGAGACAACGATGAACAATAAAAGCATTCGCAACACCATCCGCAACCGCGTCGGCGCGGCGATCGCGGGGGCCATGCTCGTACTGGCTCCCGCCGCAGGCCACGCCGATACCTATCCGAGCAAGCCCGTACGTCTGATCGTGCCGTTCCCACCCGGTGGCTCCGTGGACTATGTCGCGCGCACGATCTCGCAGAAGTTCTCGGAGAATCTCGGCCAGACGGTGGTCGTCGACAACCGCGGCGGTGCGTCGGGCACGATCGGCACCGCGGAGGCCGCGCGAGCGGCGCCTGACGGCTACACGTTGCTGCTGGTGTTCGACTCGCACGCCGTGAACCAGAGCCTGTACGACATCAAGTACGACACCTTCAAGTCGTTCGATTATGTGAGCCTGATCGGAACGATGCCTATGGCCGTCGTCACATCGAAGAAGTCCGGGCTGACGTCGCTGCAGGCGTTGCTGTCGAAAGCGAAAGCGAATCCCGGCGGCGTGACCTACGGATCTTCGGGAGTGGGGGGCTCCAATCACCTCAACCCCGTCGCTTTCGGCAAGAAAGCGGGGATCGACCTGATGCATGTGCCGTACCGCGGCGGCGGCCCGATGCTCACGGCACTACTGGGCGGCGAGGTCGATATGGTGATCGCCAGCCTGCCGACGGTGATCAACTACGAGAAGACCGGCCGCGCGCATATCGTCGCTATCGCGAGCAAGGATCCTGCGCCGCAGTTGCCCGGCATTCCTACCGTCGATGCCGTGCTGCCGGGGTACGTCGCCCAGTCGTGGGTAGGCATGGTCGCGCCCGCGCAATTGCCGAAAGACGTGTTCCAGAAGATACAGGCAGCGCTGTCGAAGACGCTGGCGGATACAGCGATCCGGAACAAGATGGCCAGTGACGGGTTCAATATCGTCAGCTCCACCCCGGAGGCATTCGAGCAGCAGGTGCGGCACGAGGCCAGGCGTTGGGGAGATCTGATACGAGACGCCAACATCCGGGTCGAATGAATTGAACCGGTTCGCTGTGAGACACATGAATGGATTGGAGGGCTACTCCAGAAACACATAATCCGCGCGGTAGGGCACGCGATTTTCCTGCCCCTCCTGTGTGCAACCCTGAGCCGGTGCCACACCGCCCTCGGTCTTCAGCCGTTGCACATACCGCGTCTTCGAGAGCAGACCCGTCCCGCCGGTGCTCGTTGCCTGCAACAGCAACAACGGAATGCTGTCGGGGCCCTGGGCCTTCTGCTGCAGCACCTTGCCTGTCACCTTGCTCCCATCGGGCGCCTCCCACGTCGGTCCGGCGTAATGCCGGACGACGCGCTGCCCCGTGTCATCCTTCAGCGTCGCCTCCGGTGCGAGGAACGTCCACGACAACCGGCCGTCGTTCCCGCGCCTGCACTGATAGATCTGCACGCCCGACGCATGCATCGCGGCGATCGTGCCACGCGCGTCGGGGGGCTGTAGTTCGGGCGGAGCCGATATCCCCGACGCGCATGACGCCAGCGCGCCCGCCATGCAGGCGATGGCGACGCTTACCTTGCCAGAATGGCCGCTGAAGTTTGACATCTTGCCTCCCTGTGTCATGTACGGGAGAAGCATAGTACGCGGCGACCGAGACGTTCAACGTACCGGCGTCAGGCGCCGGATATCCAGCTGCGCAATTCCGGTGATGGTCTTGGCCAGGGCCAGGAAGGCCGGCGCATTGGCATGCGCTTCGAGATCCGCCTCGCTGCGCCAGCGTTCGATCATGACAAACGTGCCGGGCTGGCTGGTGTCCGTGCTCAGGTCATACTGCTCGCAGCCTGGCTCCGTTCTGACCGCCTCGACAGCGCGGACGAGCGCATCGCGGACAATGGTTTCCGAGCCCGATTGCGCGGTAATGGTTGCGACAACGACGATGGGTTGCATGATGGGATCAGTCGCGCGAAGGAATGTTCACCGCGCGCTGCACGGCGGGCCGAGCCACGAATGCTTCGAGCACGCGTGACACTTCGGGGAAGTCCTGGATGCCGACGATATCGCCCGCTTCGTAGAAGCCCACGAGATTGCGCACCCACGGGAACGTCGCCATATCGGCGATCGTGTAGTCGTCGCCCATGATCCACGCGCGGCCCTTGAGCCGTTCGTTGAGCACGCCCAGCAGCCGCTTCGACTCCGCCACGTAGCGGTCGCGCGGACGCTTGTCCTCGTACTCCTTGCCCGCGAACTTGTGGAAGAACCCCAGCTGGCCGAACATCGGACCGATGCCGCCCATCTGGAACATCACCCACTGGATGGTCTCGTAGCGCGTGGCCGGATCGGCCGACATGAACTTGCCGGTCTTCTCGGCCAGATAGATCAGGATCGCGCCCGATTCGAACAGCGCCAGCGGCTTGCCGCCAGGACCGTCGGGATCGAGGATCGCCGGGATCTTGTTGTTCGGATTGAGCGAGAGAAACGCGGGCGAGAGCTGATCGTTGCTGTCGAAGCGCACGGCATGCGGTTCGTACGGCAGACCGGTCTCTTCGAGCATCAGCGACACCTTGATGCCGTTGGGCGTGGGCAGCGAGTAAAGCTGCAGGCGGTCAGGGTGGGAGGCAGGCCACTTGTCGTGAATCGGGAACGAGGCCAAAGTTGAAGCCATGAAAACTCCGTGCGGATAGGGAATGGCCGAAATGGTACCCCCATCCGCAGGAGCTTGCTGACAGTCGCTTAATCCTTCAGGACCTGTCCGATGGCATGGGCCACGACGCCCACGTTTCGCTCGTTCAAGCCAGCCACGCACATACGGCCCGAACGCAGCAGATACACGCCATGCTCGTTCTTGAGGCGATCGACCTGATCGGCCGTCAGCCCCGTGTACGTGAACATGCCGCGCTGCTTGATGTAACGCGACAGCTTCTCGCCGGTCACATGCTCGCGCAGCTGGTCATGGATGGCCTGACGCATGCGCGCGATACGATCGCACATCGAGGCCAGTTCCTGCTGCCAGCTCGCGCGCAGATCGGGCGAGGTCAGCACGCGAGCCACCACGCGCGCGCCATGCGTCGGCGGGTTGCTGTAGTTCGCGCGCACGGCACCGGTCAGCTGACCGAGCACGCGGCCCGCTTCGTCGGCGCTCTGGCAGATCACGCTCAGTCCGCCGCAACGCTCGCCATACAGCGAGAAGTTCTTCGAGAACGAATTGGCGACGAGCGCCGGCACGCCCTGGCGCGCGAGTTCGCGCACGACGAACGCGTCGTCATCGAGGTTCGAACCGAAACCCTGATAGGCCATATCGACGAACGGCAGCAGCTTGCGCTGCTTGACCACGTCGATGACCTGCAGCCATTGCGCGTCGTTCAGATCGACGCCGGTCGGGTTGTGGCAGCACGCATGCAGCAGCACGATGCCGCCCTGCGGAATCTGCTTGATCGCGGCAAGCATCTCGTCGAACTTCAGGCCGCCGGTCGCCGGGTCGTAGTACGGATAGCTGTTGACCTTGAAGCCCGCGCGCTCGAACACCACGCGGTGGTTCTCCCAGCTGGGGTCGCTGAGCCACAGCTCGGTGTTGGGGAAATAGCGCTTGAGGAAGTCCGCGCCGACGCGCAGCGCGCCGGAACCGCCCAGCGTCTGCAGCGTGGCGATGCGGCCATCCACGCGCGCCGGATTGTCTTCGCCGAAGACCAGCGCCTGCACGGCCTGGCGATACGCGGCCATGCCCGACATCGGCAGGTATGGCCGCGGACCCATGTCGGCCAGCAGCGCGGCTTCCGCCTCGGCCACGGCCTTCATGACGGGCAGCCGGCCATCGTCATCGAAATAGATACCGATGCTCAGGTTGACCTTGTTGGTGCGCGGGTCCTGCTGGAAGTCTTCGTTGAGCGAGAGGATGGGATCGCCCGGAAAGGCCTCGATATGTTGGAACATGGGCTGGCTTGGCAGAGAGTGGAGGGAGCGCGGGCGGCAGCACGCCGCCAAAACCGATAGCTTACGACAAAAATGACCGCGATCGGCCCCCTTGCGCCGTCTCGCGCGGGGGCCATCCCGGCAAAACCGTTCAAACCTTCAACGTGCCGCGGGCGATCTGGTCGCGCTCGAGCGACTCGAACAGCGCCTTGAAGTTGCCCTCGCCAAAGCCCTCGTCGCCGCTGCGCTGGATGTACTCGAAGAACACCGGGCCGAGCACGGTCTTGGAGAAGATCTGCAGCAGCAGCCGCGGCTTGCCGTCGGCCGTGGTGCCGTCCAGCAGGATGCCGCGCGCCTTGAGCTGGTCCACGGGCTGGCCATGTCCGGGCAGGCGCGTCTCCAGCGCTTCGTAGTAATAGTCGTTCGGTGCCGTCATCAGCTCCACGCCGGCCATCTGCAGGCGATCGATCACCTCGATGAGGTTGTCCGTCAGGAACGCGATGTGCTGGATGCCTTCGCCGTTGAACGCCATCAGGAATTCCTCGATCTGGCCGCTGCCCTTCGACGATTCCTCGTTGAGCGGAATGCGGATGCGGCCGTCGGGCGCGGTCATCGCCTTGGACGTGAGGCCCGTGTACTCGCCCTGGATGTCGAAGTAGCGGATTTCGCGGAAGTTGAAGAGGCGTTCGTAGAAGTTCGCCCAGTAGGTCATGCGGCCGCGATAGACGTTGTGCGTCAGGTGGTCGATCACGCGCAGGCCATGCCCCTCGGGGCGGCGATCGACGCCCTCGATGAACTCGAAGTCGATGTCATAGATCGACTTGCCGTCCTCGAACCGGTCGATCAGGTACAGCGGCGCGCCGCCGATACCCTTGATCGCGGGCAGGCGCAGCTCCATCGGGCCGGTCGGAATCTCCACGGGCTGCGCACCGAGTTCCAGCGCGCGGGCGTACGCCTTGTGCGAATCCTTCACGCGGAATGCCATGCCGCAGGCGCTCGGGCCGTGCTCGGCCGCGAAGTAGGCCGCCTGGCTGTGCGGCTCGCGGTTCACGATGAAGTTCACGTCGCCCTGGCGGTACAGCACCACGTCCTTCGAACGATGGCGTGCCACGAGCGTGAAGCCCATTTTCTCGAACAGCGGTTCGAGGACATTCGGCATCGGCGACGCGAATTCGACGAACTCGAATCCCATCAGCTGCATCGGGTTGTCAAAGAGGTCGGCCATGGGCGTTTGCGTGGAGAGGTCGGTCATGGAGAAATTTTATTGCGGGTGTCAGGCCCGGATATTGCAGGGATCTCGTAAATACCGAGTCGCGGGCGGGGACAAAAGATGCGATATTCCCGACTTCGGTGCACCATCCCTGCCAGCAGCGAACCATTCGAGTGTATATTCGCGCCCGCAAAATAGGATTTCGTAACATCCCAAGGGAAACCCTAGGTTGTGAGAGGAAATTTCGTAGAACTACGATAAGGAGAAATCGACGTGCAGAATCCGGAGCTCGATCGAACCGACCGGCGCTTGCTGGGCGTGCTGCAGGAACATGGACGCGCCTCCAACCTCGAACTGGCCGAGGCCATCAGCCTGTCGCCGGCGCAGACGCTGCGGCGGCATCGCCGGCTGGAAGAGGCCGGCATCATCAAGCGGTACGAGGCGCGGCTCGATAGCGCGGCGCTCGGGTTTGGGGTGACCGCGTTCATCCACGTGACGATGGAACGCGGGCACATCCGGGACTTGTCCAGGTTCAAGGGGCTGGTGGCCGAACTCGCACAGATCCAGGAGTGCTTCTCGGTGACGGGCGATATCGACTACGTGCTCAAGGTCGTGGCGCGCGACCTCAAGTCGCTGTCCGACTTTCTGCTCGATACGCTGATGCGCATACCGGGCGTGAGCGGCGTAAAGTCGAGCGTATGCCTCGACGAGATCAAGTGCACGAGCGCGATGCCGCTCGAGACCTGATCTCCCGTATCGTCCTCGGATCAAGCGGCAAATACGCCGAGCGTGGACTTCGGTTCGAGGAAGGCCTCGAGCCCGAACGTGCCGTACTCGCGGCCGAGGCCCGACTGCTTGAAGCCGCCGAACGGTGCCTTGGGCTCGTGCGCGAGCGTGTTCACCAGCACGCGTCCCGACGCGATGCGTGACGCCACGCGCCGGGCGCGTTCCGCGTCCTTGCCCATGACATACGCGGACAGTCCATACGTGGTGTCGTTGGCAATCGCCACCGCGTCCGCTTCGTCGCGATACGCGATGATCGACAGCACGGGCCCGAAAATCTCCTCGCGTGCAATCGTCATGTCGTTGCGCACATCGGTGAACACCGTCGGGCGCACGAACCAGCCCGCGGACAAGCCATCGGGACGGCCCGGTCCACCGGCCACGAGCGTCGCGCCTTCCTCGAGCCCCACGCCGATATAGCGCTGCACGCGCTCCCACTGACGCTGGCTCACCATCGGACCGATGGCCGTGGCGGGGTCCGAAGGCAGGCCCGCCGGAAACTGGCCGATGGCGTCGCGAATATGGGCTTCGAACTCGGCCTTGCGCGCGGCGGGCACGAGAACGCGCGTGCCCGCGATGCAGGCCTGCCCGCTGTTCATAAAGCCGGCCTGCAGCACCATCGGCACGACTTCCGCAAAATCCGCGTCGTCGAGGACGATCGTCGGCGACTTGCCGCCGAGCTCGAGCGTCACGCGCTTGAGCGTGTCCGCCCCGGCGCGCACGATGGCCTTGCCCACCGCGGTGGAGCCCGTGAACGAGATCTTGGCCACATCGGGATGCGCGGTGATGGCCGCGCCCACCACATCGCCACGGCCCGTCACGATATGGAACGCTCCCGGGGGCAGGTCGGCTTCATGCAGCGCCTCGGTCACGATGCGCGTTTGCAGCGCGCTCATCTCGCTGGGTTTGATGACCGCCGGGCAGCCGGCCGCGAGCGCCGTGGCGAGCTTGCCCGTGATAAAGCTGGCATTGGCATTCCACGGCGTGATGAGGCCGGCCACGCCGACCGGCGTCATCGTGACTTCCGCGGTGCCCGCGCGCCGCGCGAACGGATAGTCGCGCAGCACGTCGGCGGTATGCGCGATGACGTCGGCGGCATAGTCCACCATCCAGCGCGCGCGGCTGATCGGCGCGCCATATTCCTCGATGACCGCGTCGAACAGTTCCGCCTCGCGCTTGCGGACTGCGGTTTCCATCCGCGCGAGCCATGCAAGCCGTTCTTCGCGGCTGGCACTGGCGATGCGCGGCAAGGCGGCCTTGGCGGCGGCGATCGCCGCGCCGGCGTCGGCCTCGTCGGCGAGCCGCACGCGGCCGATGGTCTGCTCGGTGGCCGGGTTGAAGAGATCGAACCATTCTTCGCCGTGCGGGGTGACGAAGGCGCCGTTGATATAGATCTTGTCGATGGTGTGCATGGTGAGCGTCAAATAGCGGGAAAGTTGGGTTGCTTTCAATGTAGGCGCGCACCATTGGCCCGTCTAGCCATACAATCGAGGATGAATCGTTGAATAGATCGGGATAATTCGAGGATGCAGACCAGTGGCTTACAGGAACTCGAGGCGGTGCTTGCGGTGGCCCGGCACAAAAGCTTTCGCGCGGCGGCGGTAGAACTCGGCGTCTCGACCTCGGCGCTATCGCACGGTATCGCGGCGCTCGAAGGCCGCATCGGCGTGCGGCTGTTCAATCGCACCACACGTAGCGTGGCGTTGTCGGAGGCCGGCGCGCAGTTCGTCGATAACGTGGCGCCGGCGCTGGCGTCGATCCGCGACGCGCTGACGCAGGCGGGCAGCTATGGCGAAACGCCGCGCGGCACGCTGCGCATCAATACGTCGGTCGGCGCGGCCAGACAGGTGCTGCCGATCTTTCTCGAATACGGCCGGCGTTACCCCGACATGCAACTCGACGTCGTCACCGAGGGCCGGCTGATCGATATCGTCGTGGCGGGATTCGACGCGGGCATCCGGCTGCTCGAAGCCGTGCCGCAGGACATGGTGGCCATCCCGTTCGGACCCGATCAGCGCATGGTGGTGGTGGGCACGCCCGGGTACTTCGAGAAGCATCCGGTGCCGCAGTCGCCGATGGATCTGCTGCAGCATCGCTGCATCCGCGCGCGCATGGCGAGCGGGTCGATCTATCGCTGGGAGTTCACGCGCCATGGCGAGATGCTCGAGGTGGACGTGCCCGGCCCGATCACGCTCGACGACGCGTCGCTGATGACGGCCGCCGTGCGCGAGGGCGAATGCCTGGCGTACCTGAGCGAATGGAACGCGCTGCCCGATATCGCGGCCGGGCGCCTCGTGCGCGTGCTCGAGGACTGGACGCCGTCGTATGGCCGGCTGTGCCTGTATTACCCGAGCCGCCGCAATATCCCGGCGGGCCTGCGCGCGCTCGTGGAGATGATGCGCGAGGCCTGAATGGCTGGGTTAGCCGGCGGCCTCGATACTCGCCATGGCTTCCGCGATGGCGTTCGCGTCGGTGGGCCGCACGAGGCGCGCGACTTCCTGCCCGTCGCGCAGGAACACGAGCGTGGGCCAGAGCTTGACGCGGAACGAACGGCCGAGCGGCCGGCCGCTGCCGTCCTCGATCTTGACGTGGCGGATGGACGGATGCGTCGCGAACGCGGTCTCGATCAGCGGCTGCGCGCGCATGCAGAAGCCGCACCACGGGGCGCCGAACTCGAGCAGCGTGGCGCCGGACAGCGCATCGATCTCGGCGCGCGCCGGTTCGGTGGCGGCAAAGGTCTTGGTCATGCTCATCGTTAGGTGTCTCCTGGTCTCGCGGATGAGGTGGCCCACGCTTACGCGAAAATCGCGCCAGCGGCATCCGGCCCGGATTGCGAGTCGTGCTGAAGCGCATTGTGCCGCGAAAATTCACGATGTGCAGGCCGCCACCACGCGGGCAACAATGCAAGAATTTCCGCATCGGCAAACCGATCGTCGATGAGCCAGACCACACCCCGATCCGCATCGGTACGGATGACCCGGCCCGCAGCCTGCACCACCTTGCGCAGTCCCGGATACAGGTACGCATAGGCATATCCCTGTCCGAACAGCTGCTCCATGCGCTCGCGCAACTGCTCGTTGACGGGATTGATCTGCGGCAGCCCGAGCGTCGCCACGAACGCGCCGATCAGCCGGTCGCCGGGAAGATCGACACCCTCCGAAAAGCTGCCGCCCAGCACCGCGAAACCGATGCCGCGTCCGCCCGCGACAAAGCCATCGATAAACGCGGCCTGATTCGCTTCGTCCATGCCGCGCGCCTGCAGCCGGCACGGCACGTCCGGGTAGTGACGCGCGAACAGTTCGGCCGCGCGTTGCAGATAGTCATGGCTGCTGAAGAACGCAAGGTAGTTGCCGGGCCGCGCCGCATATTGCTCGCCCATCAGCTGCACGAGCGCGGGTAGCGTACGGTCGCGGTCGCGATAGCGCGTGGAGATGCGCGTGGCGATATGGACGTCGAGCTGCTCGGCGCGGAACGGCGAGGGCACCTCGACCCAGGCCGTGCGCGCCGGCAGCCCGAGCATGTCGTTGTAGTAATCGACGGGCTGCAGCGTGGCCGAAAACAGCGTGGTCGAATGCGCGCCGGCAAAGCGTGGGCGCAGGAATGGCGCGGGCAGAAGATTGCGCACGCATGGCAACGCATCCACGCCACGCGCGGCGGACCGAACATCGCGGGGCCGACGCGTGAGATCGAACACCGAATGCTGGCCGCCGTGCTCCGCCATCTGCTCGGCCAGGCGCACGAACTGCAGCGCGTCGAAATAGAACCGTTCGAGCTCGGCATCGTGGCGTTCGTGCGCGGGACCGGCGGCGCTCATCTGCTCGAGGATCGCCGCGCAGCATTGCGTGAGCGCATCGATAAAGCCCGCCGGGGCCGTCTCCATCCTCTCGTAAGCGGCATCGCCCTGGCGTGCCAGCGCGCGCCATTGCCGGTTGACGCGCTCGATCGGCTTCGCCAGCCCCTTGGGGGCCGTCTTGCGCATCGCGCGGAACGCGATGGGATCGAGCTCGGCCGTGTACATCGCGCGAGCGCGTTCGACGAGGTTGTGCGCTTCATCGACGAGCACACTCACGCGCCAGCCGTTGATCACGGTGAGCGCGTACAGCATCGCATTGCGGTCGAAGTAGTAGTTGTAGTCGGCGACCACCACATCGCTCCAGCGCACCATCTCCTGTGCGAGGAAATACGGACAGATCGCATGCGCGCGCGCGATCTCGCGCAAGGCCCCGCGATCGAGCCGAAGGGTGTGACTGGCCGCGTCGCTCGCCGCCTCGCGCGCGGCGGGCAGCCGGTCGTAGAACCCGTGCGCGAGCGGACACGAGGCGCCATGGCAGGCCAGCTCCGGGTGTTCGCAGGCCTTGTCGCGCGCGACGAGTTCGATCACGCGCAGCGGGCCGCCATCGCGGCCGCGCAGTTTTGCCGTGGCCTCCAGTGCCACCGCGCGGCCCGTCGAGCGTGCCGACAGGAAAAACAGCTTGTCGATCTGCTGCCCCGGCATGGCCTTGAGCGCGGGGAACACGGTGCCGATGGACTTGCCGATACCGGTCGGCGCCTGCGTCAGCAGCGTGCGGCCCGAGGCATTGGCCTTGTAGACCGACTCGGCCAGCGTGCGCTGCCCCGGCCGGAAGTCGTCGTGCGGAAAGGAGAGAGCGGCCAGGCCGGTATCGCGCGCATGCCGATGGGCCAGCTCGCGTTCGGCCCATGCGAGAAAGCACTGGCACTGGCGTTCGAATGCCTCGCGCAGCATGGCCGCGTCGCAGCGCTCGGTTTCCACGCGTTCCTGCTGGCTCAGGATGTCGAAGTAGACGACCGCGACCTCGATCTCTGCAAGATTTTCCTGCGCGCATAACATCCACGCGTAGGTTTTAGCCTGCGCCCAGTGGAGCGCGCGATGGTTGTCGGGCACCGCCGCGCCTTCGCCGCGCACGGTCTTGATTTCTTCGAGCCGGTTGGCGGCGCGGTCGTAACCGTCGGCCCGGCCTCGCACGCGCAGGCCCGCGAAGTCCATGCTCAGCGCCACTTCCGCGCGATAGTCCGCGCCGCGCCGCCGCGTCACCACGCCATGGCCCGCCACGCCTTCCTGCGCCGTGGGCGAGGGCGTAAAGCGCAGGTCGAGGTCGCCGGCCTTGGCCGTGAACTCGCACAGCGTGCGCACTGCGACGGTATAGCGCGGAGACAAGACGGAGGGGGCGTCGGACAAGGCTGGGACGGACAATCGGTGAACTGTATGAATATACAGTGTCCGTCGCCGGTGCGGGAAGGATTCTTGCAACGGCCTCCCGCATGACCGTCCCGTTGTCTACCATAGGTCTCATGCGCAAGCCAAAATCCCTCAAGATCGCCACGTTCAACATCAACGGCATCCGCACGCGCCTGCCCGCGTTGCTGGCGTGGCTCGAACGCGAAGCGCCCGATGCCGTATGCCTGCAGGAGCTGAAGACCATCGACTCGGGCTTCCCGATCGACGAGATCCGCGCGGCCGGCTATGGCGCGATCTGGCACGGGCAGAAGTCGTGGAACGGCGTGGCCATTCTGGCGCGCGGCGCGGACCCGATCGAGGCGCGCCGCGGCCTGCCGGGCGCGGAAGACGATACGCAGAGCCGTTACCTCGAGGCAGCGGTGCAAGGCGTGCTCGTCGCCTGCCTCTATCTTCCCAATGGCAATCCGCAGCCCGGCCCGAAGTTCGACTACAAGCTCGCGTGGTTCGAACGGCTGATCCGTCATGCAAAGGGGCTGTTCGACAGCGGCCATCCGGTGGTGCTCGCGGGCGACTACAACGTGGTGCCGACCGACGACGATATCTACAACACGCGCTCGTGGCTCAAGGATGCGCTATTGCAGCCCGAGTCGCGTGCTTGCTATCGGCGGTTGCTCGACCAGGGCTGGACCGATGCCCTGCGCGCGCGGTATCCGGACGAGCGGATCTATACGTTCTGGGATTATTTCCGGCAGCACTGGCAGACCAATTCGGGGCTCCGCATCGATCATCTGCTGCTGAGCGCCGATCTCGCGCCGCGTCTGACAGGCGCCGGCGTGGATCGCTGGGTCCGGGGCGAGCCGCACGCGAGCGATCATGCGCCGACTTGGGTCACGCTCGACATGGGCAAGCGCAAATGACGACGCGCGCCGTTCCGCGGGGAAGGCGCGCGTTCGATATCGCCAGGCGGTCTTACGCCGGCATGGCTTCGACTGCCTCGCGCGGCGCGCGATGGTGCGCGGCCGGGTCGGTCGACACCGCGCCGATCAGCATGTCGGATGCGGCTTCGAAGCGATCGTTGGAGCCCGACATGCGGGCCGTGATCACACCGTTCTGCACGGCGCCGTAGATCACCTTGGCCAGCGCTTCGGGCGCGACGGCACCGGGGCAGCCACGGGCCTCTTCGGCACGTTGCAGCAGACGCGTGAGCCACGCTTCGTTCATCTGGAAGTGCGCCTGCAGCAGCGCGCGAACCTGTTCGGGCATCGTCACGACTTCCGCGGACAGCATGCCGGCAAGGCAGGCGTTGCCGAGGTCGATCGTTGCGTTCAGCGGTTGCAGGTATTGCTGCGCCTGTTCGGCCAGCGGGAGGGATGGATCGATCGCGTGGATGCGATCGGACACGGATGCCGTATACAGCTTCACCGCTTCCAGAACCAGGTCGTCCTTGGTCGGGAAGTAGTAATGAATGCTTGAGGTCTTCACGCCCACAAGCTCCGCCAGGTCACGGTAGCTGAATCCGTTGTATCCGCGGCGCTGGATGAGAACCAGCGTGTGGGCCAGCAATTGGTCGCGTACGGATGTTGTTTTCATGACGCTTGTCTATCGTGGGATAGACCCTCCTTGTTACTACGCCGCCGATTCAGATCGACAGCGTTCGCGCAACTAGCGAGAGCAGCGCGCCACTCCCCAGGCAAAGCGCTACCCATCCGCCCAGAATCAGGGCACTGTCACGCCAACTCATTTGGAAACTCCGATTCATCCGGGGTCGATCGGCCGGCGGCGTCATGTGCAATCGATGCGGACGCCGCCGGTCTGTGATTACGCACGGGCACCGTCGGTGTAGACGTCGCGGGTGCGGGCACCGTCGGTGTACACGTCACGGGTACGCGACGGTTCGGCCGATACGCCGGTGCGGTCCAGGCCAGCCACCAGGCCATCGCGGTTGGTCACGCGGGCACCGTCGGTGTAGCCGTCGCGGTTGCTGATGCGCGCGCCTTGCGAATACACGTCGCGGGCATCGGTCACGCGAGCGCCTTGCGAGTAGACGTCGCGGGCGTCGTTGACGCGGAAGTTGTAGCCGTAGCGGTCGCCGGCATGCGTGCTGTCCACCGGGCCCTGGGCTTGTGCGGCGCCGGAAGCGAATGCTGCGGCGACGGCGAAAGTGGCGGCGGTGAGGATGGTCTTGGCATTCATGATCTGCTCCTTATTCGTTTCCGGTCGATGTTATCTACTACTAGATAGATTCACGACGCTAAAAAAAAGACCGTTGCGGTGTTTCGAATCTGTTGCAGCGGCGTCCATGTCACGAAGAATATCTACTACTAGATAGATAAGCAAGGACTTTGTGCAAAAGAATTTGAGGCGTCTCTCTAATCTGAACCCGTATTTTCTGATAACGCATTGAAAAACAAGGAAAAACGGCGCTGGCACATTGCTGCGCCAGCGCCGCCGATCCTGCCATCGATCGTGTGCGCGATCAGCCGCGCTGCCCGATCTTGAAGGCGATTTCGCCCACGCCGTCCACACCCGCGGTCACCTTGTCGCCGGGCAGCAGCGCGCCGACGCCTGCCGGCGTGCCCGTGAAGATCACGTCGCCAGGGGCGAGCTCCATGCTCTCGGAGATATAGGCGATGACGTCGGCCACGGGCCAGATCAGTTCGTCGAGATCGCCGACCTGACGTTCTTCACCGTTGACCTTGAGCCAGATCGCGCCTTTCTCGGGATGACCGATGCGCGAGGCCGGCTGCAGCGGACCGCAAGGGCCCGATGCGTCGAAGGCCTTCGACCAGTCCCACGGCCGGCTCATCTTCTTGGCCACGTCCTGCAGGTCGCGGCGCGTGAGGTCCACACCGACCGCATAGCCCCAGACGAGATCGAGCGCCTGCGCGGGGCTCACGTTACGGCCGCCCTTGCCGAGCGCGACCACGAGTTCGATCTCGTGGTGCAGGTTCTCGGTCAGCGGCGGGTAGGGCACCGAGCCCTCGGCCGCCACGACCGCATCGGCCGGCTTGGTAAAGAAGAACGGCGGCTCGCGGTCCGGATCCTTGCCCATCTCGCGGGCGTGGGCGGCGTAGTTGCGGCCCACGCAGAAGACGCGGCGGATCGGAAAGCGAGCATTGCTGTCTGCCACGGCAATGCTGGCCTGCGGGGCAGGGGCGATGACGTACTCGTTGGTGTCTGCGGTCATGGTTGACTCTTGGGTGTGAAGGGGTGTCTGGCGCTTATTTGGCAAAAACCTGCGAAAGGTCACCGAATGCCTTGAACTCGAGCGCGTTGCCCGACGGATCGAGGAAGAACATCGTGGCCTGCTCGCCCACCTCGCCCTTGAAGCGGACATACGGCTCGATCACGAACTTGGTGTCGGCCGCGCGCAGCTTGTCGGCCAGGGCCTCCCACTGCTCCATCGACAGGATCGCGCCGAAGTGGCGCACGGGCACGTCATGGCCGTCCACCGCGCTGCTGCCGCGATGGCCGCATTCGTCGGGCGACAGATGCGCGACGATCTGGTGGCCGTAGAAATCGAAATCGACCCAGGCGTCGGAACTGCGGCCTTCGGGGCAGCCGAGCAGATCGCCATAGAAGGCGCGCGCGGTCGCGAGGTCGTGAACGGGGAAAGCGAGGTGAAACAGCGGAATGGCGCTCATGGTTTCAGCGTGGTGTGGTAGGGACTGGCGTTGATTGTAAGCAGAAGCTTGCGTAATATGAAACGAATGATTTATGCCCTGAGCATCAGGATTTTTGATATGCATCCCGTTTCCGTCTTGCTGCCGTGATCCGCTATTTCCAGACCTTTCTCGTCGCCGCCGAAACGGCTTCGTTTTCGGCCGCCGGCGCGCGGCTGGGTCTGACCCAGTCCGCCGTGAGCATGCAGATTCGCCGGCTCGAAGAGGAGTTGGGCTGCCAGCTATTCGACCGATCCGGGAAATCGGTGGCGCTGAGCGAGGACGGCCGCCGGCTGCTCGACGACGCCACGCGTTTCGTGGCGCTCTATGCGTCGATGAAAGGGGCAGGCAGCCGGGCGCAGCCGGATCTCGCGCCGCTGGACCTCGGCGCGGTGTCCACGGTGCAGGCAACGCTGCTGCCCAAGGCCATGCATCGGTTTCGGGAGGGATTTCCGAACACCCATGTGAATGTGGTGCCGGGCATGTCCACGCAACTGCTGACGCAGGTGGACGCGCGCGAGCTCGATATCGCGGTGCTGGTCAGGCCGCGGCTCGGGATTCCGCCCGAACTCAAATGGCTGCATCTGCTGGACGAGCCGTTCGTGGCGATTGCGCCCGCCGGTACCGGGAACGATCTGGCGACGGTGCTGCCGACGATGCCGTTTATCCGCTACAACCGCCATTCGACCGGCGGCCAGCTCGTGGACCGCTATCTGCGGCGGCACCGGCTATGGGTGCGGGAGGGCATGGAGCTCGACGAGCCCGCGGTGATCCTGCAGATGGTGGCCGAAGGGCTCGGATGCGCGATCATTCCCGCGGCGCTCGTGCCCGTGCACGAGACGCCGAAGGTGGAACTGGTGCCGATGCCGGGGCCGGCGCCGCAGCGCGAGATCGGGGTGCTGGTGCGACAGACCGCGCTCAAGCGCGAGTCGGTGGCGGCACTGATCGCGGCGCTCGAGGCCGAGAGCGCACGGTGGCGCGTCCCGGCCTGACCTGACCGCTTGCGGCGGATATCAGGCCTTGCTGGGCTGCTGGGGGACGCCGGCTTGCGCGGCCGGCTGCGAGCGGCGCACGGCTAGCGCCATCAACGCGGCGATCAGACACGCACCGCCCGCCACGTACAGTGCCGGCGCGTAGGTCAGCAGCATCGTGCGCGAGAGGCCCGCGCCGAACGCCGCCGTGGCCGCGCCGATCTGGTGCGCGGCGAAGATCCAGCCGAACACCATCGGCGCGCGGTCTCGGCCGAAAGCGCTGCCCGCGAGCTTGATGGTCGGCGGCACGGTGGCGATCCAGTCCAGCCCATAGAACATCGCGAAGAGGGAGAGGCCGTAGAGCGTGAAGGTCGAGTGCGGCAGCCAGAACAGCGAGAGGCCGCGCAGCGCGTAGTACCAGAACAGCAGCTTGCGGCTGTCGTAACGGTCCGACAGCCAGCCCGACAGGATGGTGCCGACGAAGTCGAACGCGCCCATCATGGCCAGCGCCGAAGCGGCCGGCACGGCGGACATGCCGTAGTCTGCGCACAGCGAGATGAAGTGGGTCTGGATCAGGCCGTTGGTGGACAGCCCGCAGATAAAGAAGGTGCCGGCGAGGATCCAGAACGTCGGGTTGCGCATCGCTTCGGCCAGCACCACGAACGGCCCGCGCAGCGTGAGCGGTGCGGGCGGAGCGGCCGGCGCGGCCATGGCGGCGGCTGCCGGAGATTCGCCATAGGCGGGTTTGCCGATGTCGGACGGCCGGTTGCGCATGAACGCGAAGACGAGGCAGGCCAGCACCGCGCAGGCGATCAGCACCGGCAGCACGGCGACGCGCCATCCCATATGCTCGATCAGCCAGGCCGCCACGGGCAGGAACGCCAGTTGCCCCGTGGCCGAACTCGCGGTCAGCAGGCCGATGACGAGGCCGCGGCGCGCATGGAACCAGCGGTTGGCCACCACGGCGGCCAGCACCAGCGCGGTCATGCCCGAACCGATACCGAGCAACAGGCCCCATGCGAAGAACAGCTGCCACAGTTCGGTGGCGACGGTGGCGAGCGCCATGCCCGCGCCGATCATCGCGAGCGCCGTGCATACGACGTTACGGACGCCGAAGCGCTCCATCAGGATCGCCGAGAACGGCGCCATCAGGCCGAACAATGCAAAGCGGAACGCGAGGATCGAGGAGATCTGGTCGGTGTCCCATCCCATTTCCTTCGTCAGCGGCTTGAGGAACGCACCGGGAAGGCCGAGCGAAGCCGACGTGGTGAGCATCACGCAGAACGTGACGATGGCGATCAGCCACGCATAGTGGATGCCGTGCCGGTCGAGCCGGCGGGATAGGGCGTGCGCAAACATGGGCAGGTCTTGTTGTCGGTATGAGTGGTGCGGTTTGAGGGGGCGATTCGAGTCGTGATTACGGCTGAAGCAATTGGCGGCGCGCCGCCTCGATGATCTCTTCGGAGAGCGGATCGCCGCGCGAGGCACGGGCGATCGCCATCGTACCCACGAGTAGCGCGATCTGCGCAAGCGCGGTGTCGTTCGCTTCCGGAGTGTCGGGATTGGGCAACGTACTGCGCCAGGCATTGACCATGTCGCGCACCCCGGCCGCATAGACCGCCCGGATGGGCTTGTCGGCGGGCTCGCGCGCGATATCGCCGGTCAGCGCGGCCGCGGTGCAGCCTTCGCCGACGTGATCGCGATGGGTCGGGGACAGGTACGGGTCCGCGAGCCGGCGGCGTGCCTCCCGGCCGTCGCCGCCCGAATCGGCGATGCGCTGCGACCACTTTTCTCCCGACTCGGCGAATGCGCGCGCGCAGGCAATCGCGGCGAGTTCGTCCTTCGAGCCGAAGTGCCCATAGAACCCGCCATGCGTGAGGCCGGCATCGGCCATGACTTGTGCCACGGTCACGCCGTGGAGTCCATACTCCTTGAACAGCCTCGACGAGGAACGCTCGATGTCGATCCTGTGTTGCTCGGCCACTGCCCGGGAAGCGCGTGCCATGGAGACCACCTGAAAAAATTAAACTTGACGCGAGTTTATATGATGAACATACTTTATTAAATAAATGTTGTTCGTCATGCAAAGCTCGTTGACCTGCCAAAGGAGTAAGTCGTGCCCAATTTCGTGTCCAAGCTGTTCGATATGTCCGGCCGCGTGGCCGTCCTGACCGGTTCCACCAAAGGCATGGGCCTTGCCATGGCCCGCGCGCTCGGCGAGGCCGGTGCCAAGGTCATCGTGTCCGGCCGCAGTGCCGAAGTCTCGGAGAAGGTCGCCGCCGAGTTGAAGGCCGAAGGCATTACCGCCACCGGCATTGCCTGCGACATCGCCGACAGCGCGAGCGTGGCGGCGTTCGCGAAAGCCGCGCTTGCCACTTACGGGCGCGTGGATGCGCTGGTGCTCAATGCCGCGGCCAGTGCCGTGGTCGGCACGATCCTCGGCCAGGGCGCCGACAAGCTCGACGACGTGATCGCGGGCAACGTGCGCGGCAACCTCGAACTCGTCAACGCGCTCGCGCCGCAGATGATCGAGCGCCGCGATGGCTCCATCACGTTCATGTCGAGCATTGCCGCGCGCCGCAGCTCGCCGATGCTGGCGATGTACAGCGTCTCCAAGGCGACGATCGACATGCTCATGCGCAACTTCGCGCAGACGCTGGGGCCGCACAATATCAATGTGAACAGCATCAACCCCGGTCCCGTGCGCACCGACTTCTCGCGCGATGCGCTGTGGGGCGATCCCGAGCGCGAGAAGTTTCTCGCCGGCAATATCCCGCTGCGCCGCATCGCGGAGGCCGAGGATGTCGCCGGCCTCGCGCTGCTGCTTGCCTCGCCGGCGGGGCGCTATATCAGCGGGCAATCGATCGGTGTGGATGGCGGCGTGACGGCCTGATCCCCGCGCGCAAGAACGCCGGTTACGGTGTCGGGCATCGCCCGTGCGTGCACCACGCACGGGCGTTTCAGGCGTAACCCGCACGCCGTTTGCACCGGTTCTGTGCGGCGCAAAAAATACTGCCGCCACACGCTTCATTCCTTGGATTTGCGGCCGATACAGGGGCTGTCATTCCCCCTTGCCATCTCCGTCGATCCAAGGAGCCTCGTGCCCGCTTTTCTGTCTCCCGCCGTGCGCCTGATGGCGCGTCTGTCCATCAACCGCAAGCTGCTGTTGCTCACGGTGCTGTTCCTCATTCCGCTTTGCGGCGCGCTGATCGCCGTGTTCGCGCAGTCCGTGCAGGCCATCGCGTCCACGCGCGACGAATTGCGCGGGCTGGTCATCGTCGAGCGCGCGCTCGACTTCATGCGCGAGACGCAGGTACGCCGTGGCGCGGCGAATGGCGTGCTGTCGGGCAACAAGAGTTTTCAGGCGACGTTCGATCAGGCCGACGCGAAGGCCAGCGAGCATCTTGCCGCGCTGCTCGCCGATGCGGCGGCCGTGCCGGCGTTCGAAGTGGAAGCCGACGCGCGCAAGCTCGATGAGGCGTGGCAGAAGATTCGCAGTCTGGGGCTGAACACGCCCGCGCCGCCGCTGTTCGACCGGCATACCGCGCTGGTCAAGCAGACGCGCCTATATATCGGCGACGTGGCGGACCGCTCGTCGCTGGCGCTCGATCCCGACGCAGGTTCGTACTACCTGATCAACCTGATGGTGTCGCCGATGCCGCGGCTGGCCGAACTCGGCGCGCTCGCCCGCGGGCGCGGCGCCGGCATCATCGCGCGCGGCGGGTTTGCCGATGCCGCGCAGCAGGCGGAACTGGCCACGCTGGCCGAACAGATCCAGGACGGCCTGGAGTCCGTGCGCCGCGATGTCGCGCGCGTGTCGCGAAGCGCGCCCGCGCAGCGCGAGCGCGTGGAGGCCGTGGCGAAGAAGCTGGCCGCGATGGACAACTTCTATCGCACGATGAAGGTCAGCATGCTGGGGTCGAGCGGCATTACGATCGATGCCAAAGCCTATTTTGCCGAGGGCACTGCCGCCATCGATTCGGTGTCCGATGCCATTCACGAGTTTGCCACCCTCACGCGCGAGATGCTCGACGCGCGCATGGCGGCCGAACAGCGCGAGCTGATCCTCCTCGGCGCTATCGCGCTGCTGACCGTGGGCGCGGCCTGTTATCTGTTCGCGGGATTCAGCGTGGGCATGCGCGACGACGTGCGCGATGTGACCGAGCTCGTCACCCGCATCAATGCCGGCGATCTCGGCGTGAGTGTGGAGGCACGCGGCCGCGACGAACTCAGTGCGGTCAAGCGGCATCTGATGTCGATGGTGGAAACGCTGCGCGGGCTCATCGGCGATACGAAGGAGGGCGCGCAGAACGTGCTCGTGGCCGCGAACGAGATCGCGCAGGGCAATACGGACCTGTCGCAGCGGACCGAGGAGCAGGCCTCGTCGCTGGAACAGACCGCGGCCAGCATGGAAGAGCTGACCTCGATCGTGCAGCAGAACGCGGGCAACGCGCAGCAGGCGAGCCAGCTGGCCGGCGAGGCGTCGCGCATCGCGAGCGATGGCGGCGAGTCCGTGGCGCGCATGCGCGAGACCATGGGCGAGATCGAAGCCGATTCGCGCCGTATCGTGGAGATTATCGCGGTCATCGACGGCATCGCGTTCCAGACGAATATCCTTGCGCTCAATGCCGCCGTGGAAGCGGCGCGGGCGGGCGAAGCCGGCCGCGGGTTCGCGGTGGTGGCGAGCGAGGTGCGCAGCCTCGCGCAGCGCGCGGCCAACTCGGCCAAGGAGATTCGCACGCTGATTTCGCAATCGGTCGATCGGGTCGCCTCGGGCAACGCGCTCGCGGGCCAGACCGCCGACACGATGCACGAGATTGTCGCGGCCGTGCGGCGCGTGACGTCGATGATGGACGAGATCAGCACCGCCTCGCACGAGCAGAGCAGCGGTATCGCGCAGGTCAACCAGGCGGTGACGCAGATGGATCAGGTGACGCAGCAGAATGCCGCGCTGGTGGAAGAGGCGGCCGCGGCCGCGCAGGCCCTGCACGAGCAGGCCCTGCGCATGGAGCGGTCGGTGAGCGTATTCCGGCTCACCGGCGCCTAGTTACGAACCGTTGAAGCCGGCCGCGATGGTGTCGTCGGTCGGCTGGCGTTCCACGCGGATATTGTTCTCCACCTCGGTCACGCCGAACGTGTTGTCGGCGATGTCCTCGATGTCGTACTTCTGCGCGCGGCGCTCGACGGTACCGTTCAGCGTGACGACGCCCTTGCTGACATCGACGCTGACGTCCCGCACGTTGACGCCGCTGGCGAACGTGAGCCGCTCGCAGATCTCGTCGCGGATGCGTTCGTCGCTACGCTGGAAGTTGCGCGGGCCTGTGCGTCGTCCGCCCACCGCCTTGCCGAAACGCTGGCCCAGATCCTCGGCGCGGCGATCGTCCCAGCGGTCCCCGGTGTAACGGTCGTCCGCGCGCGTGTCCGGACGTGCGCTCTGGCGTGTGTACTGGCGTGTGTCCTGGCGTGTGTCCGACCGTGAGTAGGCGCGCTCGTCGGTGTCCGTGCGGTCGTCGTCGGGCGACCCGAACCATTCTCCGAGCACCTCGCCGATGCGATGGCCGAGGTTGTACAGCATGCCGCGATCTTCCTGCGGGTGGAAGTCCGGGCTCTCGAACGCACGGCGCGCGTCTTCGCGATAGTTGCTGCCGTAGCGGCCGCCATCGTCATTGCCGTAGCCGGAGTCGGTCCAGTAGCGGCGGTCGCTGCGCAGTTCGTCGTAGTGGGTGTCCCTGCCATAAGGACGGTCGTCGTGCCGCAGGTTCTGGCGACGCATCGGTTGCGCCGCTTGCCGCGTTCGATCCTGATCGCGGTTGCGGAACATATGCGGGCGCAGTTCGCCCCAATCGTCCTCGGCCACATCGGACCACGACGGATCGTGGTCGGCCCAGGTCTCCTGGCCGTAGCCACCGTTCATGCCGTAGCGCAGGTCGCTGCCATGGCGGCGCCGGCTGTCGCGCCACTGGCTGTCGCCTTCCGCGCCTTCCCAGGGCGGATCGCCGTCGTCGCGCATTTCTCCGTAGGCCCGCCAGGTCGGGTCCTGGCCAGGGCGGTACCGACCGGTATCGTTCATGCCCATTGCTGATCTCCTGTGGTTGCGGGATGGCCATCGGGCAGTGCCCGACGGCCGGCAGGAGAGAACAGCGGCAAGAACCGTACCGCGCCCCAGGCGGCGCGCGCAGGCACGCTTTCAGGCCGCACAGCGGCCCGCAAGCGGCGGGAGGGACACATTGAGGCGCTTAAACCCATGCGGCAACCGTGCAAGGTTGCCGCACCGCTTGTAAAGACTGCCTTCGGGCTCAGCCGTGCGAGTGGGGGTGGGAATGCGCCTCGGTGACGCCCGGCTGCGGCGGCACGCCGGTGATATCGGCGCTGCAGCTCGGCGAGGACTCGTCGTGCTCGTGCGGTTCGAGCGCGCCCGGCACGCGGCAGCTGGAGAGACCGTCCGCGCGCAGCCACGCCACCGTCGCGCTGGCCGCGCGGTCGATAAGCTCGCCGCAGCGCGTGTAGTCGTACGGGGAGACGTCGAGCGGACACAGCGGCGGCACCACGGCGATATGCGCATGATCGCGCCAGCGCTCCAGATCGTGCACGAGCTGGCGGGCGACCAGTAGCGACAGCGCGTTGAGCGCATGCTCGACGGCGCCGCGCGGCGGCCGGCGTTCCGCGCAGGCAAAGCCGGCGGGGAGCACGACGATACGCGTCGCGCCCAGCCGCACCGCCGTGGAGACCGGGGTGTTGTTGGCCACGCCGCCATCGATCAGCGCGCGGCCATCGACGTTCACGGGCGGAAAGACGCCGGGGATCGCCGCGCTGGCGAGCACGGCATCGACGATGCTGCCCGAGGACAGCACCACTTCGTCGCCAGAATGCATGTCCGTGGCCACCACATGGAGCGGCAGCGATGCCTGCTCGACGCGCGAGTCGCCGAAATGGCGCGACAGCAGCCGCTGCAGACCCATCGATTCGACCAGATGCCCGCGCTTGCCGCCCAGCATGCCGAACATGCTGCGCCAGGACCAGGGGAGAACTTCGGCGCGGCGGATGCTGCGCCACAGGCCTTCCAGCTTCGCCGTCCCTTCGGCATGCGGATGGCAGGCGAAGTAGGCGCCATTGATGGCGCCGGCGGATGCGCCGACCACCATATCGGGTTTGACGCCCCAGCCGACGAGTTCGCGCAGCATGCCTACCTCGATGGCCCCGAGGCTGCCGCCGCCAGCGAATACAAATGCGGTTTTTTCCATGGTTCGTTGCGGCGCACCATCGCCGGCATGGCTCTCATGTTTGTCGTTGTGCGACAGCATAGGCCACTTCGGCGTCGCCCAAAAGAGGGGAAATGCCAGAGGCGGGGCGTCCCCGCCCAAAGGCGTGGTGCGATGGCGACGGAAACAGGCGCGGCGGTGCGATCAGCGCACGGAGCGGTACATCCCCTGGCGGCTCCGGTGGGTCAGCACCACCTGCCACAGCTGGCCCTGCCGCGAGCGGAAAAACGCCGCGCAGACCAGCAGGTAGTACTTCCACATCCGGTAGAAGCGGTCGCCGTACTTGTGCTGCAGCGCGGGCCATGCGCGGACGAAGTTGTCCCACCACGCCATGAGCGTGCGATCGTAGTCGCGGCCGAAGTTGTGCCAGTCCTCGATCAGGAAGCGGTTCTCGACGGCGTCGGCGATCTCGGTGGCCGCGGGCAGCTTGCCGTTGGGGAACACGTACTTGTCGATCCACGGATCGGTGCCGGCGCTGCGCACGTCGATGCCGATCGTATGCAGCAGGAAGAGTCCCTCGGGCGCCAGCAACCGCTTTGCCGTCTCGAAGTACACGGGGTAGTTCTTGGGGCCGACGTGCTCGAACATGCCGACGGACACGATCTTGTCGAACTGGCCGTCCAGCTCGCGGTAGTCCTGAAGGCGCAGATCCACGGGCAGGCCCTTGCAGCGTTCCTGCGCGAGTGCGAGCTGTTCCTTCGAGACGGTCACGCCCGTGACATGCGCGCCGTAGTGTTCGGCCGCGAACTTCGCCAGGCCGCCCCAGCCGCAGCCGATATCGAGCAACGTCTCGCCGGGCTTGAGTTCGAGCTTGCGGCAGATCATGTCGAGCTTGGCGTATTGCGCCTCCTCGAGCGTGGTGGCGTTGGCCCAGTACGCGCACGAGTAGATCATGCGCGAGTCGAGCATCGCCTCGAAAATATCGTTGCCGGCGTCGTAGTGCTGCTCGCCCACCTGGAACGCGCGGCCACGCGACTGGAGGTTCATCACGCGGTGGCGCAAATGTTCGAACAGCAGCCGCGCGCGCGCGCGGCCCACGGCCGCCGATTCGATATTGGTCGTGAGCAGCCGCGTAAACAGGCCGTCGAGATCGTCGCACTCCCAGTCGCCATCCATAAAGGCTTCACCGAAGCCGAGGGACCAGCTGGTCAGGATGCGGTGATAGAGGCGGGGGTTGAGGACACGGATGTCCCAGGGGCGGTCGCCGTTGAGGCGGACATCGGCATGGGCGAGGATATCGACGATGACCTGGGGAGGTTCGGTGCTGGGAGCGGACGGTCGCGGCGGAGAAGCCGCCTGACCCGATAACGTCTGCGGCGGTACACCCGGTACCGGGCCGGATGGCGTGGCTGAACGATAGTCTGCATGCCCGTTTTGCATCGGAACTTCCTCCCATCTTGCGCTGAACCTAAGCGGAAATAAGCGAAACTTCGACGACGTGCGGCCGCCGGAGCGACCGCACTTATTATGCCTCTGTGTTGCAACTTGTGCTTAAAAGTACGTCAGGTTCGCAGCGTCCGCAACGTAGACCATGGTATGAACTATGAAAAACGCCCGCTGACCGTTGGGGATCGACGGACGCGGGCGGCAGGTCTGCAAGCGGGAGGCAGGCGGGACGCGGGCGCGTCAGCAGCGATTGCGCAGGAAATTTTCGGCGGCGGCGGCGGGCACGGGCCGTCCGTATACAAAGCCCTGGATCTCGTCGCAGTTCAGCGCGGCAAGCCATTCGCGCTGCGCGCAGGACTCCACGCCCTCGGCCAGTACGGACAGGCCGAGGTTGTGGCCGAGACTGATCGCGGCCTGTACGACGCTGGCATTGCGCGGATCGTGCGCAATGCCCTGAATAAAGGCGCGATCGATCTTGAGGCGGTCGATCGGCAGGCGGGTCAGGTACGACAGGCTCGAATAGCCCGTGCCGAAATCGTCGATCGCGATGCGCACGCCCAGTGCCCGCAGCTCGTTGAGCAATGCGATGACCTTGTCCGCGCGCTCGATCATCATGCCTTCGGTGATCTCGAGTTCGATATTGGACGGCGAGACGCCGGTCTCGTCGATGATGCGCCGAACGCCCGGGAGGAAGCCCGGATGCTGGAACTGGCGTGGCGAGATATTGATGGCCACGACGATCGGGCAGCGGAAGCGCTCACCCCAGATGCGCGCCTGCGTGCAGGCTTCGCGGAGCACCCAGTCCCCAAGCGCGATGATCTGTCCCGACTCCTCGGCAAGCGGAATGAAGTCCGACGGGGAGATCGAGCGGCCATCGTGCTGCCAGCGCAGCAGGGCCTCGAAGCCCGAAAGCCGGCCATCGCGCAGCCGCTGCTGCGGCTGGTAGTGAAGCGTCATCTCGCCGCGTTCGATCGCGCGGTTCAGCGCGGCCTCCATCCAGAGTTTCTCCGAACGGATCGACTGCAGGTCGGGGCTGTAGCGCACGTGGGTGTCGCCGCCATAGGCCTGGGCGGCCTGCAGCGCGGTGCTCGCGTTGCGCAGCAGCTCTCCGGGACCGCCGGCGTCGGTGGGTGCCTCGGCCGTGCCCAGGCTCATGCTCAGGAACACCTCGCGGCGGTTCAGCACGAAAGGTTCGGCCATGGCGGCCTGCACCGCGAAGATCGCGGCGGTGAGATCGTGATGCGTGCTCTTGCCGACGAACAGCATGCCGAGCTTGACGCCATCGAGCCGGAACGCGCGGCCGCGATGGAGCAGGGCGGCATGGGCAATCCGCTCTGCGCACATCGCCATGAGCCGGTCCGCGGAGGCCAGTCCGAGTTCGGCGGCCACGCGTTCGAAGCGGTCGATCGATGCCAGCACGACGCTGTAGCTGCCCATGCGCGCGGCCTGGATCGCGGCGTCGAACGAGCGCCGGTTGGGCAGGCCCGTGAGCGGGTCGTGATCGGCCTGATGGACGAGCTTCGCCTCCAGCCGGAAGCGCGCCCGCACGTGGTGGAGCATGAACAGGCCGGTCAGGAACGTGCCGACGATATAGACGTGGAACTGCCGCGTGATGGAGGCCAGCCGCTCGCTCGCATCGCCATCGGCCGACATCAGCAGCTCGCGCGCTTCCATTTCCAGGCGGAACAGCAGCAGGGCGCCGGACAGCACGAGGCCGATCAGCACCGCGTAGACGATCGCGCGGTCATAGCGGCCGAAGAGGCGGGCCTCGATGCTGAACTTCCGGCCGAGGTGACTGGCATTGGCGGGTGCCAGAACCGGTGCGACGGGGGGCACGGCGGGCACGACGGGCGGCGCGACAGGAGCGCTCGCCTCGGCGGGCGCTTCCGGTCCGGCGTCGGGCGGCAGGCTGCCGCGGGCATGGGTCACGTCATTCATGCATCGGATGCGGGATGACCGCGCGTATGGTGGTGCCGGCGCCAGGGGCGGAGGCGATCTCCAGCGTTCCCCCGACCATCAGCACGCGTTCCTGGATGCCCATGAGGCCGAAGGATCGCGGCCGCTGGACCGACGGGTCGAACCCCACGCCGTTGTCTTCCACTTCCAGCACATAGGCGGGAGGGTCATCGGTGTGGCGGAAGATCACGCGCACCTCGGTGGCCTGCGCGTGCCGCGCCACGTTGCGCAGCGATTCCTGCGCCACGCGGAAGAACGTCATCTCGGCCTTGTCGCCGAGCTTGACGTCGGGCACACGGATCTCGAGCTCGCAGGGCGTGGTTTCCGTGCGCGCGAGGAAATCGGACACGAGCCACTCGAGGCCGGGCAGCACGCCCATGTCGAGCACGGCGGGCCGCAGCGAGGCAATCACGTTGCGTACGGACTTGATGGCCGTATCGACCGATCCGATCATCGAGGCCGTGCGCGCATGCAGGCCGGGAACCTGCACGCTGAATTCCGAGCCGAGCACGGACAGGTTCATGCGGATGGCGAGCAGATACTGCGCGAGGTCGTCGTGCAGCTCGCGCGCGAGGTGCTTGCGTTCTTCCTCGCGCACGGTCTCGTTGCGGTCCGACAGGCGGCGCAGCAGCTGCCGCGATTCCTCGAGCTGCCGTTCGGTTTCCTTGAGCGCCGTGATATTGCGGCTGATCGCCAGCGCGCCGACGGTCTCGCCTTCGGCATTGCGCTCGGGCACCACATGCACCGCGAAGTGCACGGGGCTGCTGTCGTTCGCGCGCCAGCGGCCAAGGATCTGCCGCGGCGTGCCGGTGCGCATGACGTCGAGGATCATCGCGCGATACTCTTCCGCGGGAATGTCGCCGCCCCAGCCATGATCGATCGGCATGCGGATGGCGGACTCGGCCGGAATGCCGCTATGCCGCGCATGCGCGGGATTCACGTACAGGCGATTGCACTGCGTGTCGTAGCGGATGATGCCGTCGGGCAGGTTCTCCGCGAGCGAACGGAACTCGGCCTCGCTCTTGCGCAGCAGTTCCTCGGTCTGGCGCTGCCGCGTGATATCGACGGTGGTGCCGATGTACTCGACCGGGCGGCCGCCCTCCCACTGGATGGGCCGGCCCACGCCGCGCACATGGCGGATGGCCTGGTTCGGCAGCCGGATGCGGTATTCGCATTCGAAGCCGCGATGCGCCTGTACCGCGCGGCTTACGACATCGCGCAGCCGGTCCAGGTCGTCTTCGTGGATGCGCTCGAAGATCGCGTCGCGCGCGGGCGTCTCGAATCCCGGATAGAACCCGAAGATCCGGAAATTCTCGTCGGACCATGTGAGTCTGCCGTCCGACAGGCTCCAGCGCCAGCTGCCCGTGCGGCTGATCTTCTGCGCCTCTCGCAGGAACGCCTCGCTCCAGCGCAGCCGCTCGTTGAGCATCTCGCGCTGCGCGCTCTTGCTCTCGAGCGCTTCATTCGCGCGCGTCAGGCATTCGTTGGTGTCGAGCAGCGCTTCGTTGGTGGTCTTGAGCTCGCTGACCGCTCGATGATGGGACGCGCAGAGCCGGATGACGCAGCCCGCGGCAACGACAAACGCGACGAGGCGCGGCAGCTCTTCGAGATGCACGCCGAACAGACGCATCTCGCCGACGTAGAAGTAGTCGAACGCGGCCACGGAAAGCAGCAGGCCGAACGTCCCGGCCAGCGCGCCGCCGTACCACGAGGCGAACAGCACCGAAAGCAGCAGCAGCGACGCGGCGGGCGGTTCGCCGCGCGTGGCCACGGCGGCAAGCAGCGTGAGCGCCGTGGCCACGGAAGCCGCCGCGAGCGCGAATGCGCGGGGCATGTCGCGCAGCGGCGGCAGGGAGGCGTTGGCGAGCATCTGGAACGTCATGGCTAGCGGACGAGCCCGTGGTTGACTGCATAGCGCACGAGCTCGGAGTTGTTGCCGATGCCGAGCTTCTTCATCAGGCGCATCTTGTGCGTGCTGATGGTCTTGGCGCTGAGCGCGTAGGCCTCGGCAATCTCGTTGATGCTGCGTCCGCCGGCCAGCTGCTGCAGCACCTGGAACTCCCGGTCCGACAGCAGGCGATGCGGGGGCGCATCCTCGCCGTTGACGTCGAAGATCATCGCATCGACGAGCGACGGGTCGATGAACTTGCCTCCGGCCGACACCTTGCGGATACCGGCCAGCAGCACGCTCGGATCGCTGTCCTTGGTCATGTAGCCCGTGGCGCCGGCCCGCAGCGCGCGGGAGGCGAACTGGCCTTCGTTGTGCATGGTGAGCACGAGGATGCCCAGCGAGGGATGCTCGGTGCGGACCCGTCGAATCAGATCCGTGCCCGAGATACCCGGCATCGACAAATCCAGCAGCAGCACGTCGGGTAACGCCTCGCGCAGGCGCGCGAGCACCTCCGGACCGTCGGCGGCTTCCGCCTGCACGACGATGTCGGACGTGGTGGCAACGATTTGCCGAAGTCCACTGCGCACGATGGCGTGGTCGTCGGCAATGAGAAGCTTGATCATCGAATTCCCGGGATTCCGCGCGGTGGCTTTAGATAACGCTGTGCGGATAGCTTGCGGATTTTCGCAGACGCACGGCTTTACAGACAATGTTCATTAGCTATCGCCGAGATTGAAAAAATCAATGTGATATTGCCCGAGGCAGAAGCGGGGTGTCATTCGCGTTTAAACATAACCCCTGCCGTACCGATTATTCCCGGCTTGCCCCGTAATGGCGCGCGCAAGCGCTTGCGGATTGCAAGGATGCACGATGACGTGCGCGATTCCCGGTAATGCGAGGGAAAAATGAGACAAATATCCAATACAACCGCGGCATCCCGATATGGGGGCGAGCCGGAATTTCTCCATGTCAGCGGGGCATGCAATTGCGCAAAAATTAATCGCGCCCGGTGAAGGCGCGATTCTCACATGGGCCCGCGCGCGGCCCGTATCGGGATATCCGGTTTTGCTTGTAGGAAAATCCTTACCGACGATCGCATAGCGATGCAGAAGCGGCAAGCTGCAATTAACGGCCTTGAGAGGACCCCGTCCGCATTCTACGTCGTAGCTTGCAGGAGGGGGGCAGCATACCGCACATTCATGGCCAATTGCTGCATGTGCACATTCTTGAAGTGCGATTCGGGCGCAGGAGGGCTACTATCGGTGGGGTTGCGCCCCATCGCGCGGCATCTTTCAACTATTCGTGACGCTTGCACTGACGGGCGCGCGCGCATCCTTGTCAGGGGGAAGCATGGAGATCACGCAGGACGACCGCGAGTCGGTCGGCAGCACGGTTGATAGCCCGGAAGTGCCGGAAGCGGAGCCTCGTGCCGACGCCGAGCCGGTATCGGGCCTTGAATCTCCGTTCTCGGTATTCACGACGCGCCGGCATCAGATGTTTCCCACGCTGACGGCGGCCGAGGTCGAGCGTATCCGCCGCTTCGGCACCGAACATTCGTGGCGCAAGGACGAGATGCTGTTCACCATCGGCGAGAAGGGCCGTGGCATGCATCTGATCCTGTCGGGCAAGGTGCAGATCATCCATCGCGATGGTCTGGGCCGCCGCATTCCGATCATCGATGAAGGGCCGGGGCAGTTCCTGGCCGAAGTGGGGCAGTTGAGCGGGCGGCCGACACTGGTGGACGCGCTGGCGCTGGAAGACACGACGGTGCTGGTCGTGCCCCCGGACCGGCTGCGCGCGCTGCTCGTCGCGGAGGCCGATCTCGGCGAGCGCATCATGCGCTCGATGATCCTGCGCCGCGTGGGGCTGATCGAGAACGGCAGCGGCCCGGTACTCGTGGGACGCGGCACGGAACCGCTGCTGCTCGCGCTGCAGGCGTTCCTGCGCCGCAATGGCTATCCGCACAAGGTGGTCGATGTGGAGGCGGATCGCGACGCGATCGGCCTGCTCGACGTCAGCAATGCGCCGCAGAGCGATTTCCCGATGGTGATCTGTCCCGATGGCAGCGTACTGCGCGCGCCGGACGAAGGGCAGCTGGCATCGTGTCTCGGTATCGTGCCGACCTTCGCCGAGGACCATGTCTATGACGTCATCGTCGTGGGCGCGGGGCCCGCGGGTCTTGCCACCGCCGTGTATGCGGCGTCGGAAGGCCTGTCGGTCGCGGTGATCGATTGCCGCTCGCCGGGCGGCCAGGCCGGCGCCAGCGCGCGCATCGAGAACTATCTTGGCTTCCCCACGGGGATCTCGGGCCAGGCACTGGCGGGCCGCGCCTTCGTGCAGGCGCAGAAGTTCGGCGCGCACGTGGCCATTCCGCTCGAGGTCAAGGCGCTCCACTGCGGCGACAGTCCCATCCAGATCGAACTCAAGGACGGGCGCCGCGTGCCCGCGCGCACCGTGGTCATCGCCAGCGGCGCGCAATACCGTCGCGCCGAAATCGATTCGCTAGAGCAGTACGAAGGCCGCGGCGTCTACTACTGGGCGTCGCCGGTCGAGGCCAAGCTCTGCAAGGACGAGCACGCGATGCTCGTCGGCGGCGGCAATTCGGCGGGCCAGGCCGCGGTGTTCCTGGCTTCGCACGCGGCAGAGGTGCATATCCTGGTGCGCGGCGAGGGTCTGGAAGCGACGATGTCGCGCTATCTGATCGATCGGCTCAAGAGCCTGCCCAACGTCTATCTGCACACGCATTCGCAGATCACGGCGATGGAAGGCGAGGGATGGCTCGAGAAGGTGCGCTATCGCAATCGCGCGAAGGGCGAAGCGTCGATCGAAAAGCCGATGCGGCATGTGTTCCTGTTCATCGGTGCGGCGCCCAATACCGAATGGCTGCGCGCATGCAACGTGAAGACGGACGAGAAGGGCTTCGTGCTGACGGGCACGGCCGCGCGCAAGAAATGCCAGATGGGCGAGGACGGCGGCATCTATACGCTCGAGACGAGCGTGCCGGGTGTGTTCGCGATCGGTGATGTGCGTTCGGGGTCGACCAAGCGCGTGGCGGCGGCCGTGGGGGAGGGCGCGGCGGTTGTCGCGCAGATCCACAGTTTCCTCGCGGAGGCCGAGCGTCGGGAGGCGCTCAATACGGTAGCCTGACCTGCGATGCGATCACAAAAGGGCAAGGGTGCGAACCCTTGCCCTTTTTTCATGCGGCGCGCGCAGTCGCTCAGTGATTGGCGTTGGTATTCGCGGCCAGCAGATCCGACATGTCGTCCGCGTGCTCTTCTTCCACCGCCAGGATGTCTTCCATGAGCCGGCGCGTGGTCGGGTCCTTGTCTCCGAGGTACTGCACGATCTCGCGATACGAATCGATCGCGATGCGTTCGGCGACGAGGTTCTCCTTGATCATGTCGGTCAGCGAAGACCCTTCGACATACTCGGCGTGGCTGCGCGTCAGCAGCCCCTCGGGCGAGAAGTTCGGTTCGCCGCCGAGCTGCACGATGCGCTCGGCGATCTGGTCCGCATGGCCCTGTTCCTCGTTCGAATGCTCGAGGAACTCGGCGGCCACGCTCTTCGAAGTCGGGCCCTTCGCCATGAAATAGTGGCGGCGATAACGCAGCGTGCAGACGATCTCCGTCGCCAGCGCGTCATTGAGCAGGTTGATCACCGTGGATCGCTCCGCATCGTAACCGGCCGTCACGGCGCCTTCTTCGATGTGCTTGCGGGCGCGCTCTCGCAGAGTCTTGATATCCGTCAGGAACGGTTGGTCGGCCATGGCTGCTCCTTGGTTGTGGGGTTTTGATAAGCAACCTCCATAGAACGCAGAATGCATGCCAATCGAAAACCCCCGATTTCACGGTGGTTTCGCGGCCGTCGTTGCCGTTTTTACATGGTCGGATTGCAAGGGTTTCTTTTTTGCCAACATGCCCATTGGCTGTGCGCGATTCCCTAAAACGGAACGGCCTGTCGACGCCCCCGAATCCGCGCTCGCGGGCGCAGGGCCTGCCAGCGACCCCGTCGCCGAGCGCAACCCGCATGCACATTGGCTTTCCACCCAACGGTCCGTTTCGCGCGGGCAGAGCCGCGTGAGGCCGCGTGGAATTTTATTTCGCACGCGACGCCATATGCGGAACTTTGCTAAGCAAAGAAGAAATTCATCGCAGTGAACAGGGGCTGTGCGTGGCGTTCTTCGCAAGCACGTTTCCCGGCTTTCTCTTTACGCTTTATTTCAGCGGGCCACGGAGCCCATGCCTCATAGCCGTGCACCGCGTCCTGTCCACCCAAGGGGAAAGATCATGACCACACCACTACGCCGTACTCTGTGCCAGTGCAGCATCGCCGCGCTGTCGTCTCTTGTTGCGTTCGCACCAGGCGCTCAGGCGCAGGGGGGATATCCAACGAAGCCCGTGGTGCTGGTCGTGCCGTTTCCCGCGGGCGGTGCCGTCGATATCATCGGGCGCGTCGTGGGCAAGCCGCTGGGCGAAGCGCTCGGGCAGCCCGTGGTCATCGAGAATCGTGCGGGCGCGGGCACCATCGTCGGCGCGAGCTATGTATCGAAAGCCGCGCCCGATGGCTATACGCTGCTGATCAGTTCGGGTTCGACGTTCACGGTCAACCCGGCCATCAAGCCGAGCCTGCCGTATGACCCGATCAAGAGCTTCGAGCCCGTGGGTCAGGTGACGCGCGTGCCGCTGATCATCGTCGCCAATCGCGCGGTGCCCGTGGACAACCTCAAGCAGATGGTCAGCGCGGTCAACGCGGCGCCGGGCAAGTATGTCTATGGCTCGTTCGGCACGGGTACCACCGGACATTTCGCGGGCGAGATGCTGCTCCATGCCACGGGCATGAAGCTCCAGCACATTCCGTACAAAGGCAGCGCGCCCGCGATCGCGGATCTGATCGGCGGGCAGATTCCGTTCTCCGTCGATACGGTGGCTGCCTCGCTGCCGCATATCCGCAGCGGCAAGCTCAAGGCCATCGCGGTGACCGGCAGCACACGCGCGTCGCTGCTGCCCGACGTGCCCACGGTCGCGGAAGCGGGCTACCCCGGTTTCGATGCGGACGCCTGGGTCGCGATTGCCGCGCCGCGCGGCCTGCCTGCCGACGTCAAGGCAAAGCTGCAGGCAGCCGTCGCCAAGGTCATGACCGACCCAGAGGTCAAGCAGAAGCTGCTGGCCAACGGGCTCGAACCGAAGTACGAGTCCGCCGATCATGTCGCCGCGACCATCGACAAGGAACTGCCGCGCATGCGCATGATCGCGCAGCGGGCAGGCATCCAGGACGATTGAGGCGTCTTCAGGCCGCCATCGCTGGCACCGGGGCGCCCTCTGCGGGCATCGCATACAGCAGTGGCGCCATCGCCGCATCGATGCACGCGCGTTGCGCCTCGGTGGTCATCGACTCCAGCAGCTTCACGAACCGCGGTTCCAGCATGCCGGAGACGAAGTAGGTCCAGCGGTACGCCTTGAGCACGATGTGCTCGACTTCCGCCGCGTGGGGGGCGTCGGCCACACCGCGGATGGTGCGCATGAAATACGCAGTATCCGCTTGCGCCTGCTGTTGCAGAATCTGATCGAGCGCGCCGACGATCTGAATCATGTCCGCCACCGCGGTATTGCGCTCGTCGTTCGACAGCTTCGCATCCTCGCGCGCCCATTCGAGCTCGTCGAGGATCGCGTGCTGCGACTCCTCGCGCCAGTGGAACATGAAGATGTCCTTGAACAGGTCGGACAGGTCCGGCGACGTGCCGATGCTCGCGCGATAGTGCGCCTGCGAGACCAGTTCGATATGGCAGGTCAGCGCGAGCACGGCCCACGTGTGCTTGCCCAGCACGAACTCGGCCACCGCGTTCGCATCCGGCACGAAGCGATAGCCTCCCGGCATGTCTTCGGCAGCCAGTAGCTCGACGCGGCGAAACAGTTCCTGATGCTTGAGTTCCTCGTCGGTGAAGCGTACCAGCGCCTCGAGCGCAACCTGATCGCCAAACCAGTGCTCGCGCGAGATATCGAGCACCTTGGCGCCGACGAAACGTTCGACCAGGCGGAACATGTTCGCGTACGTGCGGCCCTGCACCTGGCTGAGAAAGCGCTGCTCGGCAGCGGACAGGAACGGCAGCTCGTTCACGAGCGAGAGGCCGTCGGGCAGGAACTTGTGGGCCAGATCGAACTTGCGCTGACGAATGACGTCCAGGTCGATGTCCCAGCGAATGCGCCGCGAGGCGGCGATACAGCGGGCGTAGCGTTGTGTGTCGGTTGGCATCGATGCGACTTCCATTTGCGGGACTCCTGTTGTGAGAACGTCCGTGCGGGACGTGTGGCAATGATTCCAGCGAGCGCGCCGCGGCACATGAGGCCCGTGTCCCGGCCGGCGGGATTTATGGGGGACAGGGGCGCCCCGACCCGGGACGACGGTCCCGCTCGCGAGCCATCGTAGGGAAGCGGCGCGCGCGGCGATTGCATCCGGGCGCGGCGGACCGGCCGTTCGCACGGACGGATTCGACGCCAACGCGTCGCATCGTGCGTTTCTCGTAACCTCGCCGCGACTTGTGTCCCCGCGCGAAGGCCTCCGTTTGCTAATCTGGTTAGGTCAGTCGAAGCGCCTCCCGCAACCTGCCACGCGAAGCCGCCCCATGCCGACGCTCAAGCAGCAGATTCGCCTCTGCACCAGCCTCGACGGAGTCAGGCTTGCATACGCCATCTCCGGTAGCGGCCCGCCCCTCGTCAAGGCCGCGAACTGGATGAGCCACCTCGAATTCGATGTGGCGAGCCCGGTGTGGAGCCACATGATGTGCTCGCTCTCCGAGGACCACACGTTGGTGCGCTACGACGAGCGCGGCTGCGGGCTGTCCGACCGGCACGTCGACGATCTTTCGTTCCATGCATGGCTGCGCGATCTGGAGACGATCGTCGATGCGACGGGCGTCGATCGGTTTCCGCTGCTGGGGATCTCGCAGGGCGCCTCGATCGCCGTGGCCTACGCGGTCAAGCATCCCCAGCGCGTCACGCATCTGATCCTGCACGGCGGCTATGCGCGCGGCCGACTCAAGCGCAATCCCACGCCCGAGATGCGCGAGGAAGCCGAATTGATGACGCGCCTCGCCGAACTGGGGTGGGGGCAGGAGAACCCCGCCTTCCGGCAGTTCTTCACGACGCAGTTCATCCCGGGCGGCACGGCCGCCCAGCACCGCTGGTTCAACGAGCTCGAGCGCGTTTCCACGTCACCGCGCAATGCGGCGCGCTTCATGCGCATCTTCAACGACATCGACGTGGTGGAGCTGCTCCCGCAGGTCACGTGTCCGACGCTGGTCCTGCATGCGGTACGCGACGCGCGCGTGCCGTTCGACGAAGGCAGGCTGATTGCCAGCCTGATTCCCCACGCGCACTTCGTGCCGCTCGAGAGTGGCAATCACTTGCTGCCGGAAGACGAGCCCGCATGGGACAGGTGGCTCGAGGAAGTCCGCGCGTTCCTCCCCGCATGCGACGTTATCGACGATCCGGCATTCATGACGCTCACGCGACGCGAGCGCGACGTGGTGGTGCTGATCGCGCAAGGCCGCGACAACGCACAGATTGCCGCGCATCTGGGGTTATGCGAAAAAACCGTGCGCAACCACATCACGAACATCTTCTCGAAGCTCGAGGTGGAGAATCGCGCGCAAGCCATCGTGCTCGCGCGCGAGGCGGGCTATGACGGCCGCCGCGCATGACGTAGACAGAAGGGATTCCCATGACGACTTCTTCCACGACAGGCCAGGATGCTCCGCAGGTAGACCTGGCCGCGCTCAAGGGCCGCCAGCAGGCGGCATGGGCCAGCGGAGACTACGCGGTCATCGGCACGACGTTGCAGCTCGTCGGCGAGCTGCTTGCCGAAGCCTGCGACCTCCGTTACGACGAAACCGTGCTCGACGTGGCCGCCGGCAACGGCAATGCGACGCTCGCCGCCGCGCGCCGCGGCTGCAAGGTGACCTCCACCGACTATGTGGGCGCGCTGCTGGAGCGCGGCGCCGAACGCGCGCGCGCCGAGCGCTTCGACGTGACGTTCCAGGAGGCCGATGCCGAAGCCTTGCCATTCGGCGACGCGAGTTTCGACGCGGTGCTATCGACGTTCGGCGTGATGTTCGCCCCGGACCAGCCTCGCTGCGCGGCCGAGATGATGCGGGTCTGCCGGCCCGGCGGCCGCATCGGGATGGCCAACTGGACGCCGCAGGGTTTTATCGGCCAGGTATTCAAGACGCTGGGCGGATACGTGCCGCCGCCCGCGGGTGTCTCGCCGCCGTCCCGATGGGGCGTGGAGGAGCATCTGCACGCGTTGTTCGACCCCCACGGCGCGACCATTGCGGTGACCCCGCGCAAATTCCGGTTCCGCTACCGCTCGGCCGCGCATTTCATCGACGTGTTCCGCCAGTGGTACGGGCCCGTGCACAAGGCCTTTGCCGCGCTGCCGCCGGACCGCGCCGACGCCCTGGCACGCGACCTCACCGATCTGCTGAACAGCCTGAACACCGCGGGCAAGGACTCGCTCGTGGTGCCAAGCGAGTATCTGGAAGTGGTCATGACCAGGCGCTGAAGGCGCCCGATCGGAAAAGTGCTTGACATACAGATCTGTCTACTTAGAATAGTAGACAGATCTGTCTCATTTGCAGTCAGACGATATTCGCAGTCAAACGCATTGCCCACCCAAAGGAGAGCCTGTCATGTCGAATCAGCCGGAAGTTCGTCCCCCCGTTCCGCCGTTCACCCGCGAAACCGCCCTTGCCAAGGTCCGAGGGGCCGAAGACGGCTGGAACAGCCGCGATCCGCAGCGTGTATCGCTGGCCTACACGGTCAACAGCGCCTGGCGCAACCGCGCCGAATTCGTGAACGGCCGCGAGCAGATCGTGGAATTCCTGACCCGCAAGTGGAACAAGGAGCTGGACTACCGCCTGATCAAGGAGCTGTGGGCGTACGAAGGTAACCGCATCGCAGTACGCTATGCGTACGAGTGGCATGACGACTCGGGCCACTGGTTCCGTTCCTACGGCAACGAGAACTGGGAGTTCGACGAGAACGGCCTGATGCAGCGCCGCTTTGCGTGCATCAACGACATGCCGATCAAGGAATCGGACCGCAAGTTCCACTGGCCGCTCGGGCGCCGTCCCGACGATCACCCCAGCCTGAGCGATCTCGGCCTGTAAGCCGCGCGCGTCTCGGAGGAAGGGAGGACGGCTGCGGCCGTCCTTTGTCATTTGGCGATGGCTATCGACGATGGATAGGCAAAAACAATCGCCTCATTTGAAACGATGAATTGTACAGATCACTTCGACTTCGACAGAATCTGTTCCATCGCTGCACGACATGCGAAACCAACCAACCCGATCCGACCGATCCCATCAAGGAGTGATACCGATGCTGCAATCCCGTGAAGGCCAACGCGTACCCAACGTGACTTTCCGCGTTCGCGAGAACAACGAATGGAAGAACGTGACCACCGCCGAGCTGTTCGAAGGCAAGAACGTGGTGCTGTTCTCGCTGCCGGGCGCCTTTACGCCGACGTGCTCGTCCACCCATCTGCCGCGCTACAACGAGCTGGCACCGGTGTTCGCCAAGCATGGCGTCGATGCCATCCTGTGCGTGTCGGTCAACGATACGTTCGTGATGAACGAGTGGGCGAAGGACCAGGAGTCCGCGAACATCGTGATGATCCCCGACGGCAACGGCGAGTTCACCGACGGCATGGGCATGCTGGTGGACAAGGCCGACCTCGGCTTCGGCAAGCGCAGCTGGCGCTATTCGATGTACGTGAAGAACGGCGTGGTGGACAAGATGTTCATCGAGCCGGAAGAGCCGGGCGACCCGTTCAAGGTTTCGGACGCCGACACGATGCTGGCCCACGTCGCGCCGAACGCGACCAAGCCCGATCAGGTGGTGGTGTTCTCGAAGGTGGGCTGTTCGTTCTGTGCCAAGGCCAAGCAGCTGCTGAGCGACCACGGCTACGAGTACATCGACGTGCCGCTGGAGCACAAGGTGCGTGGCAAGGTGCTGGGCGCGATCTCCGGCAACATGACGGCGCCGCAGGTCTTCATCAACGGCAGCCTGATCGGCGGTGCCGAGGCCGTCGAGGAATATCTGAAGAAGGCCGCCTGAACCGCAGCTGACGCAACCGTAACGCCGTAGTACCGCCAGCGAGGTCCGGCAACCGCCGGACCCGTTGGCCCCGTTTTGCCTGAAAAGGACAGGTACGAGAACATGACCACCATCCAGACCGACGTCGCCATCATCGGCGCGGGTACCGCAGGCCTTGCAGCGTATCGCGCGGCTACCGCCGCGGGCAAGCGCGCCGTGATCATCGAAGGCGGCCCTTATGGCACCACCTGCGCCCGCGTGGGCTGCATGCCCTCGAAGCTGCTGATCGCCGCGGCCGAGGCCGCGCACGAGGCGCGTCATACGTCGGCATTCGGCGTGCACATCGATGGCGAGATCCGCGTCGATGGCCGCGAGGTCATGGCACGTGTGCGTGGCGAGCGCGATCGCTTCGTCGGCTTTGTGGTGCGCGGTGTGGAGGGCATTCCCGACGCGGACCGGATTCGTGGCTATGCGTCGTTCGTGGAAGACACGGTGCTGAAGATCGACGACGGCACGATCGTGCAGGCTGGCCGCGTGGTGATCGCCACCGGTTCGAGCCCCGCCGTGCCGCCCGCGTTCTCGGTGTTCGGTGACCGCCTGATCGTCAACGACGATGTGTTCTCGTGGGAGGACCTGCCCGAGAGCGTCGCCGTGTTCGGCCCGGGCGTGATCGGCCTCGAACTCGGGCAGGCACTGTCCCGGCTGGGCGTGCGCGTGCGCGTGTTCGGCAAGGGCGGTGCGGTCGGTCCGCTCACGGATCCCGCTATCCGTGCCTACGCGGCGCAGGCGTTCAATCAGGAGTTCTCGCTCGATATCGACGCGAAGATCGTTGATATGCGCCGCGAGGGCGACGAGGCTCTGATCTCGTTCGTCGATGCCGCCACGGGTGACACCGTGACCGAGCGCTTTGCCTACGTGCTGGCCGCGACGGGCCGCAAGCCCAACGTCGCGAACCTTGGCCTGGCGAATACGAGCGTGACGCTCGACGTGCGCGGCCTGCCGGTGTTCGACGCGGAAACGCTCCAATGTGGGACGGCGCCGATCTTTATCGCCGGCGATGCCAACGACGTGCTGCCGCTGTTGCACGAGGCCGCCGACGAAGGCCGTCTGGCCGGCGAGAACGCGGCCGCATGGCCGCAGGTCAAGGCGATCTCGCGCCGCGCATCGCTGGGCGTGGTGTTCTCCGATCCGCAGATCGCGATGGTCGGCAAGCGCCATGCGGATCTCGGCGACGGCACCTATGTGACGGGCGAGGTCAGCTTCGAGGATCAGGGCCGCAGCCGCGTCATGCTCAAGAACCGCGGGCTGATGCACGTGTACGCCGATATCGAGACGGACCGCTTTCTGGGTGCCGAATGGATCGGCCCCCGCGCGGAGAACATCGCGCACCTGCTTGCATGGTCGTATCAGCAGGGTCTGACCGTCACGCAGATGCTGGCCATGCCGTTCTACCACCCGGTGGTGGAAGAAGGCCTGCGCACCGCGCTGCGCGATGCGGATGCCCGGCTCGCGACGGCGCGCCTGAAACTGGCGGCCTGAAGGAGGTGCGCGGCCGTTTGACGATAATTTGATAAGCGGTAGACAGATCTGTCTCCTATAATATGGACATTTACCGCTTATCAATTCGCACTGAAATGGCTACGCAATCGGCCCGGGACCGGATTCTCGACACCGCCGCACGGCTCTTTTACCGTGACGGCTACCGCGCGACCGGCGTGGACCGGATCATTGCCGAGTCGGGCGTCGCCAAGATGTCTCTGTACCGGCATTTCCCCTCCAAGAACGACCTGATCGCCGCTTACCTCGAGCGGCGGCACGATTTCTGGATGGGCTGGTTCGAGGCCGCCGTGACGCGCCAGCTTGCGCTGCGGCGCAATCTCGACGTCCTGGCCGACGCGCTTGCCGAGTGGTTCACCAGCGACGAGTACCGCGGCTGCGCGTTTATCAACGTGGTGGCCGAGGCTGGCGGCGGGGCGGGCGACGACCCGCGGCTGCTCGAGCATGCGGTCTCGCACAAGGCCTCGCTCGAGGACTACCTCGTGCAGCTGGCTTCGGACCTTGGCCTGACCAACCCTCAGGAGGTCGCGGCCGAGGCCATGCTCTGTGTCGAGGGGATGATCGTCCGATATCAGATGCGGTCCGACGACGCGGTCATCGCCGCCGGGCGTCGATTGCTGGGCCGGTTACATCAGGACGCGGCCCGGCAATGATCAGGGCACGATGGTCATGAAGAGGTAGGCGGCGAAGATCACCAGGTGCACCACGCCCTGGAGGATCGTCGTGCGGCCCATGCCGAGCGTCAGCGACGCCACGATCATCGTCAGGAACAGCAGCACCATCTCCTTCGGGCCCAGCCCGAGTTCCAGCGGCCGGCCGATGGTGATGAACACCGCGGCCACGGTCGGAATCGTCAGGCCGATACTGGCCAGTGCCGATCCCAGCGCGAGGTTGAGGCTGGTCTGCAGGCGATCGGTCTGCGCGGCGCGCAGCGCGGCCAGTCCTTCCGGCAGCAGCACGAGGGCCGCGATGACGACGCCCACCACGGCGGCGGGCGCGCCCGCATTGGCCACGGCCGCTTCCACCGACGGCGACAGCATCTTGGCCAGCGCGACCACGGCCACCAGCGCCACGATCAGCAAGCCACCGCTCATGGCTGCGACACGCGCGGGCGGAGGCGGCGCGTGTTCGTTCTCGTCGTTCGTCCCTTCCACGAGAAAGTAGTCCCGGTGGCGGACCGTCTGCACGAAGACGAAACAGCCATAGAGCACCAGCGACATCGCACCCGAGAACGCGAGTTGCGACGGCGACAGGACCGGGCCCGGCGTGGTGCTCGTGAAGTTCGGCAGGACCATGGTCAGCACCAGCAGCGCGACCAGCGTGGCCATGGCCGCATTGGCGCCCGGGGCCTGGAAGGCCTGCTCGCGATGATGGAGCGCGCCGACGAACAGGCAGAGGCCGACGATGCCGTTGCAGATGATCATGACGGCCGCGAACACGGTGTCGCGCGCGAGGCCCGCTTTTTCTGGGCCGGCCGACAGCATGACGGAGACAATCAGCGCGACTTCGATGACGGTTACCGCGATGGCGAGCACGAGCGTGCCGAACGGCTCGCCCACCTTGTGCGCGACGACTTCGGCGTGATGCACGGCAGAGAAGACCGCGCCGGCCAGTGCGATCGCCATGATGGCAATGATCCAGCCCGATTCGGGCGCGGCAAGACCGATACCGAAGGCCACCCATGCGGCAATTGGGGCCCCGATCGTCCAGCCGGGCAGTTTGTTCGACGTCGCCATGCGTTCCTTTTTCTCGTTGATGCTTGTCTCGACGGGCCACGTGATGTGCAGACCTCACCGCATTGTACTCAGTCCGCCATCGGAATCGGCGCGCCCTGAACCTTCGGCGCCGGTTCGGCCGCCATCTGCTCGGACGGGTACAGGCGCAGGAAGGTTCGCGCGATTTCGGGATTTCGGCAACCGAGCCAGTCGTCCCACTGGTTGCGCGGGACGATCACGACCCCGCGTTTCTCGTCGCCGGGGCGATGGAAACGCGAGAGGACTTCATGCCCGTCGGCATTCACGGTAAGCATCGTGAACGACGGCATGCCGGGCGCGTCGGGAAGATCGGGCCAGTCGCGCCACAGTCCCGCCACGGCAAACGCTTCCATGTCGCGCACCCACACGCGCCAGCGCTCGGGCTTGCCCGGTGCCGTGGGCGTGCCGGATTCCGGATAGGCAAATTCGTAGAACGCCGTCGCGGGGACGAGGCATAGCTGCCCCTGGCGCCAGTAGCGCGAGAACGTGGGCCGCTCGCCGACCGTTTCGCTGCGCGCATTGGTCGTGTCGTAGCGGCGCGCGCCCGGCGGCGTACGCTTGCGCGGCACCATGCCGAACGTGGCGAGCACGCTCTCGCGCGACCCGTCGGAACGCTGGCGCACGATCGGGGCCGCATAGTCGGGATAGGTCTCGGCGCGAAACAGGTCCGGCGGCGGTTCGACGCCGAAGATCTCGCGCAGGATGCGGCGCTGGACCGGTGCGTAGTTCGTGCACATCGATGGATCTCCCTCGGCGGTGCGTCGCCTATGGTCCGCGCATCGCGGTACGCCGTCAACGGGCGCGGTCCCGGCCCTAGTACGTGATGGTCACGGTGACCGTGTCCTGATACGTGCCGGCCTGCGGGGTCGTCTGCGCGGGGACGCGCCCATAGAGATTGACCGTCTGCGCGGTGCCGGTGCCCGTGCCGGTCACGGTCAGCGTGCCATTGGTGCCGTCGCCCCAGGGTTCGGTGCGCGCGGCATTGCGGAACAGCTGGTAGCCGACGGTCTGCGTGCCGCCGCTGCGCGTCATGCGACGCGCGGCGACGGTTGCACCCGCGCCGGTGCCGGCATTGAGCGCGATGGAGTAGGGCGCGTTGAGCGTGCAGCGAACCGAGAGCGAGCCGTTGGCATCGAGGGCGGTCCGAAGGACACCGGACGTGCCGAAGTCGAGCGTGTTGGCGGTGATCACGCAGTCGTTGGCCACCGTGGCGGTGGCCGTGAACGTGATGGGCGTGCTTGGGCTCGAGAGGGTCGCGCAGTCGGGCGCGGGCACGAGCACGCCGTAGTCGAGGTAGGTGACTTCCGCGCTGAGTCCGCTGAACGTGGACGAATAGTTGCCGGCCACGGCCGACGACTGATTGGCGAAGAGGCGCGCGAAGTAGTTCACCGACGCGGTGCCATTGCCGAGCAGCACGGGGAAGTCGACCATGATCGGCGCAAAACCGGCGGTATTGCGCGCGCCCCATGGCGTCGTGTAGCTGTCCGAATAGATATTGAACTGGAGCTGCCGCGTGCCGCTGGCCATGATGCGTGGCGACACCGTTGTGCCGGCCGACCCGGTGCCGATGTTGATGCAGGCGCGGATTCGCGTGGACACGGCGATGCCCGTGCAGTTGATGGTGATGGTGCCGTTGACGTCGACCGTGTTGCCGGACACGGGACTGTAGCTGCCGAACGCAACGGAAGGCGCGGTGGCCGTGCAGGCCGCGTGCGCCCCGGATATGCCGCACAGGCATATCAGCGCCAGCAGCCACCGGAGGCCTGTCTGGCGGCGGCTCATGGCGCGCTGCCGGTGCAGGCGATCGGGCCGAGCCGTGGCAGCGGATCGCTGGTCGCCGCATAGCGCAGGCGCGCCGTGCACGGGCCCTGATCGGTGTCGGCGCGGAACGTGTTGTCGTCCCGCAGCGATTCGAAGAAGGCGAGGCCATCGTAGCCGATGACCGTGCGATCGCCGCTTTCCACATGCAGCACCGCGGTACCGGCCGGCAGCGGTGTGCCGACGGCATCGGTAAGCACCACCTGTCCGCCGCGGAACGACTGGATGGAGAACGCCGCGACGGCGCCGGACTGCAGTGCGGGGGCGATCGATAGCCGCGTGGAGCTCAGACGCGTGTTGATGGGCAGGTTCAGCGCATCGATCTCGATACGATTGGCATCGTACGGGAGCAGGTTCGGCACGAGGAAGTGGCCGCCGCTGTCGGTGGTGCCGATGCGGCGGTTCTCGACCAGCACGGGCAGATCCGGCACGCCGCCCGTGGAGACGAGCGCAAAGCTCTGGTCGATGCGGCGGCCCGCCATCACGGTACCGTCCATCGCGACGAGGGACCCGCTGGCGCCGAAGGCCGTGGTCACGCGCCCCTGCAGATCCTGCACGGCCGCATAGGCGTCGCCATAACGCCCACGCACGTTGGCCTGCGCGAAGCCGCGCCACATGTCGCCGCCGCGCTGGGCGCCGACCTGATAGCCCCATCCGCCTTCGTACGGCACCGTGCGGCTGACCGCGCCGATAAAGGTAGGCTTGCCGCCTTCGCGGCCCACCGTGGACGATGCCGTGGTGTCGTTGTCGATCAGGAAGGTCAGCGACAGCGAGACGCCGTAGGACGAGCCTGCGGCGAAATCGCGATAGGTACTCGCCGTAAATGCCGCGCGGCGCCCGAGCTGCGCGGTCCATGCCAGCGAGCCGATGCGCGCGGCGCCATAGACGGGGTCCGACAGATCGATATAGCTCGCGGCGATATTGCCGCTGCGGCCGAGAGGCACCGAGACCGTTCCGCGATAGAGCGCGCTCGGCATGGGCGAGCCGGTGCTGGCGGCAAGGTCCTTGTAGTCGCCGAACGCGCGCGTGCCCTGCACGTCGATACTGAACGCGGGCGTGCGCCACTGGTAGCCGAGTCCGATCTGCTGGCCGCCGGACGCGCTCGTGCTCGTGGAGAGGTTCAGCACGCCCGTGAGCGGCAGCTTGAACAGCACGCCCGCCCCCGCGATGCCGACGCCGCGCGAGGCCTCGCCATGGCCCTCCAGCGTGATCGCATCGCTGAGGCCATAACGCACGGAGCCGCTTGCCGCCGGTGCCGTGTCGTAGCGGAACGAGTCGATGCCATAGGACGTGCGCGCGAAGCCGGCCTCGAACGAATAGTCGAACAGCCCCTTGGCCAGCAATCGGGAGTCAATATACAGCGGCACCGTGGTGCTGACGTCGCGGCCCAGCGCATCGCGCACGACGATGGTCGCCTGGCCCGCGCCGCTCAGTGCCGGCGCGTTGTTGATCACGAACGGGCCGCTCGGCACCTGTCCCGTGTACTGGCGCACATTGTTGATATACAGATCGACGGCGCCCGGCACCGCGGCCGAGCCGCCGAGCGCGGGCAGCGGATAGGTGATCAGGTCGGGCCGCAATCCGAAGTTGCGCCGGATCTGGAAGCCGCCGATACGCACGGGGCGGCTCCATGGCAGCGCGCCCGTAATCGCATCGCCGACGAGAATCGACTGCATGCCGGTGGGGTCCGCATGGCTCCACGACGTATCGAGGCGCACGTAGCGGTTGTTGCCGTTGTAGAACGTGGAGACCCCCGTATTGCTGAACACGCCGCCCGGATGGAACAGCCGCTGCTCGGTATAGAGGCCCAGTTCGTTGCCCGTGTCAGGCTGCGCGTAGGCCTCGTAGTTGAGCACGAAGCCGAAACCGCTCGTCACCGGCGGCCGCGCGCGTCCGCGCGAGCCCAGTTGCACGGGCAGGCGCTGGCTGTCTTCGACGTTCAGGTAGACGCGCTGCATGCTCGGCTCATAGCGATACGTCACGCCGGGCAGGCGATCGAGCGGGACCATGCCATTGGCGCCGGCCAGCGACGGATCCGCGCGCAGGCCGATCTCGCCCAGTTCCTCGAGCGGCGTCGAGAGGGCGCCACCGTTCTCCGCGAATCGCGCGACGGCACCCGTCGATACGCCGTTGACCATGACTTCGAGATACGTGGTCTGGACGCCCGATGCGCCCGCGGGAACCGGCCCATCGTCGGCGCGTGCGGCCGAAGCGGACGTCAGCACGAGGCAGACGATCCAGGCCAGGCGGACCGGGCGCGCGGCGCGGCGGCATGCCATGCGTTCCTAGGGGCGGCCCGCCGCGACCGGCAGGCTTTGCGGTTCGCCGTTGACCGCACCATCGAGCCGCATGCTGCTGGCGGGCGCGAAGCCCGCGGGCAGATGGATTTTCCAGACGCGCACTGCACCGGGCAGCGCGTAGCCGAACAACCCGCTGCCCACGTTGATCCGCTGGCCGCCGTTGACGAGTGCGATATCGCTGAGCCGCGCGTGGCGCTGGCCCGCATTGCGCACGGCGAGGACCCAGGCGCCGCGGCTTTCCCCATCGTCACGCCACAGGTTCAGCATGAGTTGCGGCGGCGTCGTGGCCGGGGGCGTGCCCGCGAACACGGGCACCGAATAGCGCAGCTGGAGCTTGACGCCCGATGCATCGGGCGTGGCATCGGGGACCGGCAGTTCGTCGATGAGCAGCCGATATGCGGATTCGCCCGCCGGCGCGCCCGGTGCCGCGGCGCGTGCGGGCCGCACGATGCGCACGAGCTGATCGCTGCCGCCCTGAATGCGCACGATCGGCGGGCTGGCCACCACTTCCTCGGTGGCGGTCAGCGCGTCGTTGCCGGTGTCCTGCGTCCAGCGGAAGACACGCACCTGCGCATGGATGGGCGTGTTGCCCTGATTGCGCAGCGTGAGCGCGGCCGCGCCCGCGCCGGCGGGCAGGTCGATCCGTACCGGGGTGATCTGCAATGAAGTGGCGTGCGCCGGGCAGACCGCTGCCAGCGCGGCCAGCACCAGTGCCAGCAGCGTTGCGGAATCCGGACGCCGCCCTGTGGCGGCGTGGCGCATCAGAAGTTGATCGTCGCGGTGACGGTCGTGGTGTAGGCGCCTGCGCCAGGCGTCGTTTGGGCCGGCACCCGTCCATACATCACGAACGGTTGCGCGGTGCCGTTGCCGGTGCCCCCGACGGTGTCGGTATTGGGGGTATTGCCCCAGATCTGCGTGCGTGCCGCATCGCGATAGATCTGGAATTGGACCGTGGCCGCATTCGGGCCCGTCATGAGGCGATTGGCGATCGTGCTGCTGGCGGTGCTGCCGCCGTCGAGGCCCACCTGGAACGGTGCGCCCGTGCTGCACGTGACCGAGACCTGCGACTGCTGGTCGACGTTGGCGGCGAGCACGCCGGTGCTGCCGAAGTCCAGATCGCTGGCGGCGATCGTGCAGTCGTTGGTTAGCGTGAGCCGGACCGTGAACGTGGTGGTCTTGGTCGCGGCGCCGAGCCACAACGGGAGCGCGGAGAGCGCGGCGAACGCGGCGATCCGCAGGGACAGACGGCGAGACGGTGGGCGAGACGTTGATTGCATCATCGAGGGTTTCCGTTGCGGCCGATGATGTGATGGTAACGAGTGTTGTCGCCGTCGCCATCGGATTTACAACGTTCAAATTCCCTTAACGCGCGCACGTCGTGATTTAAGTATCACTGAATTCGATCCGCTTGCCGGAAACCGTTGCGGGGTGCGGCTTTGCGGGCATGCGGGCGGCGTTCGACAACGCCTCGCACGGCACACGACAAGCCCGTTGTGCGGTCGAACGCGATACCACCGCGGTGTGCTTGAGCAGTTGTTTGAAACATGTCTGGACCGTCCCGGCTGGATGCCCGGAGGAGGATTTCTATAATCGATTCGATGGACTTCCCGCAGACGATCTAACCATGGAGGACATCATGCCTAGCAATGAAGCGGTGTTGACGCAGGCGCGCGCCGCGCTGTCACAAGTACCGTATCAGGGCCGCCAGCTGCAGCCCGCGATTCACCTGCGGCTGTCGGACGGGGCGCTGATTCTCGAAGGGGAGGTGGGCAGTATCGTGGACAAGACGCGCGCGGCCGCGCACGTCCGTCGCGTGGATGGCGTGACGGCGGTGATCGATCATCTGCGCGTGGCCGATGGCGCGGTACCGGTGGGCGACGGTGCGCTGCGCGACGCGGTGTGCGAGCGGTTGCTCAATGCGATCGATTTCCGCAACTGCCGGATCTGCGCGCACACGAAGGGGCGTGTGGAAACGGTGCGCGAAGCGGTGGGCGAGCGCAGCGGGTGGATCGAGGTGGCGGCCGCCGATGGCGTGGTGACGCTGCGCGGCAACGTGATCAGCCTCTCGCATATGCGGCTGGCCGGCGTGCTGGCATGGTGGTCTGGCGGTTGCCGTTGCGTGATCAACGAGATTGTCGTGGCGCCGGCCGAGACCGATCGCGACGACGAAATTTCCGAGGCGCTGCAACTGGTGCTCGAGACCGACCCGTTCGTCGATGCGAGCTGCATCCGCGTGCGGACCGAGGGCAGGGTGGTGACGCTGGAAGGCTATGTGGCCAGCGAGGGCACGCGCAAACAGGCCGAGCGCGATGCCTGGTATGTGCAGGGCGTGGACGACGTGATCAATCGGATCGTCCTGCAGAACTGAGGCAGACATTCAGAGATTTCTGATTCACACCGGCAGTGGGGGAGGCAAGAATGAGGTGCCGTGTCCATCGGGCATGGCCTCAATCATTCCTGCCATAACAAAATGAAAATCCTCCTCACACTGCTCGTCGGGCTGATCAAGCTATCGCTGAAATTTTCCCTGAAATATTCCCCTTACGTCTTGCTGGTTCCCATATCGGTGGTCAACGTGACCACCGATATCGAGGTGCGATGCTCGCATCGCTGCAACGGGCCGGACGGTCCGGACGGTCCGAACGATGCGGACAATGCGCACGATGCGCACGATGCGGGCCTCAGGCCAGACCGCCCGGAGACGGGCGCGCCGAAGGGTGACGAAGGCTCTCAGCCCGCCGCGGCCAGCGCGCGGATCGCGTCGCGCGTGGAGGGCTGCTGCGCGGCGCCGAAGTGCGGATGCTTCGAGAACAGGTCCGCCGCCCAGTTGACGAACACTCGGACTTTGGCCGAAAGGTGGCGGTTCTGCGGATACATCGCCGAGATCGGCAGTTCTTCGGTCTGCCAGTCGGGCATGACCTCGACGAGCCTGCCGCTGGCGACATAGGGCTCGGCCATCGCGCGCGAGATCCGCGAGATGCCATGGCCTTCCAGCGTGCAGCCCAGGTAGACCTCGGCGTCGTTGGTCGAGATCACCGACGGCAGCAGGATCTCGCCCTGCTCGTCGCCGCGCGTGAGGGGCCACGGCATCTCGCGTCCCGTGCGGTTGGACAGGTAGTTCACGGCCTTGTGCTGGGCCAGCTCGGTCAGATTGGTCGGCGTGCCATGACGGCGCAGATAGATCGGGGACGCGTACATCCCGAGCTTCAGCACACCGATGCGGCGCGCGACCATGCTTTCGTCCAGCAGGTTGCCGACGCGCAGCACCACGTCCACGCCTTCCTTGAGCAGGTCGATGGGTTTGCCGTTGAGCGTCAGTTCGAGCTTGAGCTCGGGGTAGGCCTCGAAGAACTCCTGCAAATGGGGGATGATGACCATCTGCGCGAGGCCTGCTACCGTGTCCACGCATAACGTCCCACGTGGCGAATTGTTGTGCCGGGTCAGCGATTGCTCGGCTTCCTCGACGTCCGCGAGAATCCGCACGCAGCGTTCGTAATACGCAGCGCCATCGGTCGTCACGCTGATGCGGCGTGTGGTACGGTGCAGCAGCTTGACCCCGAGGTGGGTTTCCAGATTCTGGATCAGGCGGGTCAGGGTGGCCTTGGGCAGGTCGAGCGATTCGGCCGCGCGGGCAAAGCTGCCGACATCCACCACCCGTGTGAATGCCTGCATTGAGACTAGACGATCCATGGTGTTGCTTCCCCCGTGTGACTTCCCTGCGGCGGGCCGTGGCGGAGCCCTGTCTTTGGATGATCGGCGCTGGAAAGCACGGCAGTGAATCACATTTAGGCCGTCCTTTTCAAGGGAATGGGTACCGATTGGCGCGCTCCAGGCCGCATTGATGGCGCGAAGGCACCGGAAAGGTGCCCCTATCACGATGATCCGCCGATTATTCCACCTCAGAAACAGTGCGTTGGCAATCTCTTGCTTTATCCCATCCCCGACAATCACCATAATTCGTTGCATCGCAACACATGATCGCCGCCCGTGGACGCACGCCGCGGCACCAGCCAAATGTCCAAGACAATCAGCTCGACCCAACCGGTAGCCCTTGTGGAACAAGGGAAGGAACCCGGCAAGTCGGGCGGAAAGACGATCAAGGCAGGGGCGCGGGTCGCGCAGCATGAGGTGGTGAGCGGTGAACGTACGATCTCCGTATGGGTGAGTTACCCTCCGGGATATGCCCCGGGCGGCGCGCAGGCGAGCAGCGGACTGCTGCCCTGGCTCGTGTACCTCCATGCGGGCGGTTTCGTGCAGAGCGATTGCGAGGCGGCATGCGAGCTGGCGGCGGATCTGGCCAGCACGGTGCCCGCCGTGGTGGTGACGCCGAGCTATTCGCTGGCGCCCGACCATCCGTTTCCGGCCGCGCCGGAAGATGCCGTGAATACGGTGGCGTGGGTGCTCAAGCACGCACGGCGCCTGAAGGTAGACAAGTCGCGCTTTGCAGTCGTTGGAGAAGAAGCCGGGGGCAACCTGGCGATCGCGCTGTCGCAGATGCTGCGCGATCGGGGATTGCCGCAACCGGCGGGTCAATGGCTGATTCGACCGGTGACGGACCCATGCCTGCAGCATGCATCGTGCACGGCCGGTCCTCGCCGTGTGTCGATGGAAATGTTGCAGCAATTAGCGTGCAATTATCGAGACTACCTGCCGACGCCGGCGGATAGCGTGCACCCGTATGCCGCGCCGGCGCTGGCTTCGAGGCTGGGCGGACTTCCCCCGGCGCTCGTGCAGGTGGCCGAACTGGATGCATTGCGGGCGGAGGGCGAAGCGTTCGCCGAGCGCCTGCGCAAGGCCGGAGTGCCGGCCGAGACCATGATCATGCCCGGCGCCTGTGGCGACGGGGTGGAACAGTCCCATGAGAGTTGCCAGGCATGGGTCAACGAAGGTGCGCGATTCCTGCGCGCGTGTTTTGCGCAGGGCGACGACGCCTCATCCCGGCCCGAACGCCGGTCCGGCGCATAGAGCGACCGGATTAGAGGCCAGCAGTCTTTCATGCTGGCAATCGCCGTAAAGGTAGCGGCATAGGCGCGGCTGTTCGGCCGGGTCCTGCGACGTACACACGGTATCCCCCCTTTTTTCCGGGCCTTCGGACCCGGCGGGAAGCGTTCGGCCATTTTTTGCTTTCAGTTGAAGAAAACCCGACAGAAACACGGAGTGAAGAAAACATGAATCACCAGTCTCGACGCACGCTGATTGCCGTTGCCATCGTGGCGGTTCTCGGTATTGGCGTGGCAACCTCGGTCCTGCGTCCGTGGCATGGGGGCGAAGCGCAGGCCAACACAGCAACCCCGCCGGCACCAGCCGTGGAAGTCGCCGCCGTGGTCGGCAAGACGATCACGGAATGGGATGAGTTCTCGGGCCGCATGGAGGCCGTCGATCGCGTGGAGATTCGTCCGCGCGTCTCCGGCACCATCGACACCGTGCATTTCCGCGAAGGCGCGATCGTGAAGAAGGGCGACCCGCTCTTTACGATCGACCCGCGTCCGTACGCCGCCGAAGTGGCGCGCGCGGAAGCGGCACTGGCCGCCGCGCAGGTTCGCGCCTCGCATGCGCAGACCGAGAAGGCACGTGCGCAGCGCCTGCTGGACGACAACGCGATTTCCAAGCGCGAATACGACGAGCGCATCAATACGGCCAGCGAAACCGGTGCCGACGTACGCGGCGCGCAGGCGGCGCTCGAGTCCGCGCGGCTGAACCTCAGCTACACGCGCATCGTCGCGCCGGTGGCGGGGCGTGTGTCGAAGGCGGAAATCACGGTGGGCAACCTCGTGGCGGCAGGCGCGTCGTCGCCGGCGCTGACGACGGTGGTGTCGGTCTCGCCGATCTACGCGAGCTTCGACGTGGACGAGCAGAGCTATCTGCGCTTCACGGCGCCGGGCGCGGGCGGCGGCAAGAAGGATCTGCCGGTCTTCCTGGGTCTGGCCGACGAAGACGGCAACCCGCGCGAAGGCAAGGTGCAGTGGGTGGACAACCGCCTGGATACGCGTAGCGGCACCATCCGCATGCGCGCCGTCTTCAACAACGACGATGGCCGCCTGCTGCCGGGCCTGTACGCGAAGGTCAAGCTCGGTGGCGGCACGCCGCATCCGGCCGTGCTGATCAACGATCGCGCCGTGGGCACCGATCAGGGCAAGAAGTTCGTGCTGGTGGTCGGCAAGGACAACAAGCTCGGCTACCGCGAGGTGGACCTCGGACCGTCGTACGACGGGCTGCGCGTGATCCGCAAGGGCCTGACCCCCGGCGAGAACATCGTCGTGAACGGCCTGCAGCGCGTGCGTCCGGGCGATACCGTCGCCCCGAAGGTTGTCGATATGGCATTCCGCAGCGAACTCCAGCCAAAGGCTAATGCGAATGCACCGAAGCAGGCGGAGCAGGCCGACAAGGCTGCCGAGCAGGTTGTCGGTGGCAACGAGAAGCCCGCGGCAAAACCGGTGAGCTAAGCGCTTTCCCGCCAGAGCCCACGTAGACCAGAACTTCCCGTGTTGTCGATGGCGTCCGCCCAGGCGGACTGCCAGGGGGAAGCGCTTTCGCCGAGACCAAGATGAATCTCTCGAAATTCTTTATCGATCGCCCGATTTTTGCGGGCGTGCTGTCGGTGCTGATCTTCCTGATCGGCGCCATCTCGATGTTCAAGCTACCGATCTCGGAGTACCCGGAAGTGGTACCGCCGTCGGTCGTTGTGCGCGCGCAGTTCCCGGGCGCCAACCCGAAGGTGATCGCCGAAACGGTGGCCACGCCGCTGGAAGAGCAGATCAACGGCGTCGAGGACATGCTGTACATGAACTCGCAGGCCAACAGCGACGGTTCGCTGACGCTGACCGTGACGTTCAAGCTCGGCACCGATCCCGACAAGGCACAGGTGCTCGTGCAGAACCGGGTGGCGCAAGCCGAGCCGCGTCTGCCCGAGGACGTGCGCCGTCTGGGTATCACGACCGTCAAGAGCTCGCCCGACCTCACCATGGTGGTCCACCTGGTGTCGCCGAACGACCGCTACGACATGACGTACCTGCGCAACTACGCGCTGATCAACGTCAAGGACCGCCTCGCGCGGATCCAGGGCGTCGGCCAGGTGCAGATGTTCGGTTCGGGTGACTACTCGATGCGCGTCTGGCTGAACCCGGAGAAGATTGCCGAGCGTCAGCTGTCCGCCTCCGACGTGGTGCGCGCGATCCGCGAGCAGAACGTGCAGGTGGCGGCCGGCGTGATCGGCCAGTCGCCGTCGCTGCCGGGTACCGACCTGCAACTGTCGGTGAACGCGCAGGGCCGCCTGCAGACCGTCGAGGAGTTTGGCGACATCGTCGTCAAGAGCTCGCCCGATGGCGCGGTCACGTACCTGAAGGACATCGCGCGCATCGAACTCGGCGCGTCGGAATATGCGCTGCGCTCGCTGCTGGACAACAAGTCCGCCGTGGCGCTGCCGATCTTCCAGTCGCCGGGCTCCAACGCGATCCAGATCTCGGACGACGTCCGCAAGACCATGGAGGAGCTGAAGGAAGGCTTCCCCGATGGCGTGGACTACAGCATCGTGTATGACCCGACGCAGTTCGTGCGTCACAGTATCGAGGCCGTGGTGCATACGCTGTTCGAGGCGATTGCGCTCGTGGTGCTCGTGGTGATCCTGTTCCTGCAGACGTGGCGCGCATCGATCATCCCGCTGCTGGCGGTGCCGGTGTCGATCGTCGGTACGTTCGGCCTGATGCATGCGTTTGGCTTCTCCATCAACGCGCTGTCGCTGTTCGGCCTCGTGCTGGCCATCGGTATCGTGGTGGACGATGCGATCGTGGTGGTGGAAAACGTCGAGCGGAACATCGAGGAAGGATTACCGCCGAAGGAAGCCACATACAAGGCCATGCGCGAAGTGAGCGGCCCGATCATCGCGATCGCGCTGACGCTGTGCGCGGTGTTCGTGCCGCTGGGCTTCATGACGGGCCTGACCGGCCAGTTCTACAAACAGTTCGCGCTGACGATCTCCATCTCGACGATCATCTCGGCCTTCAACTCGCTGACGCTGTCGCCGGCCCTGTCCGCGCTGCTGCTGCGAGGCCACGATGCACCGAAGGACTGGCTGACGCGTGCGATGGATCGCGTGCTGGGCGGCTTCTTCAAGCGCTTCAACCGCTTCTTCCATCGCAGCAGCGAGAACTACGGCAAGGGCGTGACCGGTGTGATCGGCCGCAAGACCGCCGTGTTCGGCGTCTACGCGGTGCTGCTGGTCGCCACCTGGGGCATTTTCCAGATGGTGCCGAAGGGCTTCGTTCCCGCGCAGGACAAGCAGTATCTGGTGAGCTTCGCCAAGCTGCCTGACGGCGCGACGCTGGACCGCACCGAGGACGTGATCCGCCGCATGTCGGAGATCGCGCTCAAGCAACCGGGCGTGGAATCGGCCGTGGCCTTCCCGGGCCTGTCGATCAACGGTTTCGTGAACAGCCCGAGCCAGGGCATCGTGTTCGCGACGCTGAAGCCGTTCGACGAGCGCAAGTCGAAGGACCTGTCGGGTGACGCCATTGCCGCCGCGCTGAACCAGAAGTACGGTGCCGGCATCCAGGACGCGTTTATCGCCGTGTTCCCGCCGCCGCCGGTGCAGGGCCTCGGTACGATCGGTGGTTTCAAGATGATGATCGAGGACCGTCAGGCGCTCGGTTACGACGCGCTGTTCGACGCGACCAATGCGTTCCTCGGCAAGGCTCGCGCCACGCCGGAGCTCGCTGGTCTGTTCTCCAACTACCAGATCAACGTGCCGCAGCTCGACGTTCAGCTGGATCGCGTGAAGGCCAAGCAGCTGGGCGTGCCCGTGACGGACGTGTTCGACACGCTGCAGACGTACCTGGGCTCGACCTATGCGAACGACTTCAACAAGTTCGGCCGTACGTATCAGGTGAAGGTGCAGGCGGATGCGCAGTTCCGCGCGCACGCCGAGGACATCCTGCAGCTGAAGGTCCGCAACCAGTCGGGCGAGATGGTGCCGCTGTCGTCGCTGGTCAAGGTGAAGCAGGGCTTCGGTCCGGATAGCGTGGTGCGCTACAACGCGTTCACCGCCGCCGACATCAACGGCGGTCCGGCTCCGGGCTTCTCGTCGGGCCAGGCGCAGGCTGCCGTGGAACGCGTGGCCGCGGAAACGCTGCCGAAGGGGATCAAGTTCGAGTGGACCGACCTGACGTACCAGGACATCCTGGCCGGCAATGCGGGCATCTGGATCTTCCCGCTGTGCGTGCTGCTCGTGTTCCTGGTGCTGGCCGCGCAGTATGAAAGCCTGACGATGCCGCTCGCGGTGATCCTGATCGTGCCGATGAGCCTGCTCGCCGCCATGACCGGTGTGTGGCTGACCCGTGGCGACAACAACATCTTCACGCAGATCGGCTTCATCGTGCTTGTGGGGCTGTCAGCGAAGAACGCGATCCTGATCGTGGAGTTCGCACGGGAGCTCGAGCATCACGGCCGTACCGTGGTCCAGGCCGCCATCGAAGCCAGCCGCCTGCGTCTGCGCCCGATTCTGATGACGTCGTTCGCGTTCATCATGGGTGTGGTGCCGCTCGTGGTCTCCACCGGCGCCGGCGCGGAAATGCGTCATGCGATGGGTGTGGCGGTGTTCGCGGGCATGCTCGGCGTGACGTTCTTCGGCCTGTTCCTGACGCCGGTGTTCTACGTGTCGCTGCGCCTGCTGGCCACGCGCCGCGAGCGCCGCGAAGCGGCTGCCCACAAGGGCGGCGCATCGGAAGCGATCGCTTCGGCCGAGTGACATGACAAGAATCCAAACGAGAGAACAACCATGATTGCCCAACTGACCAACCAGTTGCCCCGCCTGGCCACGCTGGCCGCCGCGCTGGTGCTGGCGGGCTGCTCGCTGGCGCCGACGTACAAGGTGCCGGAGACGGCCACCGCGGCAACGTTCAAGGAAGCCGAGGCCGCGCAGGCCGAAGGCATCCAGTGGAAGACCGCGACGCCGGCCGATGGCCAGGCGCGCGGGGAGTGGTGGAAGGTGTTCGGCGACGACGACCTCAATCGTCTGGTCGATGCCGCCAACTCCAGCAACCAGGACCTCGCGGCGGCGGCCGCGCGCGTGAAGCAGGCGCGCGCGATCACCGGTGCGACCGAAGCGGACCTGTACCCGCAGCTCAGCGTCGGCATCGATCCGACCCGCACGCAGTATTCGGCGGCCTCGGTGAGCTATCTGGGTACCGGCGCCACGCCGCCGATCCAGACCCTGGTGCGCGCCCGTGCGATTGCCAGCTACGAGCTCGATCTGTTCGGTCGCGTGGCCAGCAACGTGGCGGCGGCACGTGCCGACGGCGAAGCGGCCGACGACCTGTTCCGCTCGGTGCAGCTTGCGCTGCAGGCGGACGTGGCGCAGGCCTACTTCAACCTGCGCACGCTCGACAGCGATCGCGAGATCCTGCAGGCCACCATCAAGCTCCGCGAGGATGCGTTGTCGCTGCTGCGCAAGCGGTATGAGGCGGGCGAAACCACCGATCTCGACCCGGCCCGTGCCGAGGCCGAACTCGGTACCGCGCGCGCCGATCTGGCCGCGACCGAGCGTCGCCGCGCGAACCAGGAGCATGGCCTGGCCGTGCTGACGGGCCTCGCGCCCGCCCAGTTCGCGCTGACGCCGCGCCCGCTCCAGCTGACGCCGCTGTCGGTGCCGGCCGGTCTGCCGTCCGAACTGCTCGAGCGTCGTCCCGACATCGCGCAGGCCGAGCGTCAGATGGCTGCCGCCAACGCGCGTATCGGCGTGGCGCGCGCCGCGTTCTTCCCGCGCATCTCGCTGTCCGCGTTCTTCGGCTTCGAGTCGTCGAACTTCGCCGATCTGTTCAAGTACTCGTCGCGTGCGTGGGCAATCGGGCCGCTCGTGGGTTCGACGCTGGCGCAGACCGTGTTCGACGGTGGCCGCAATAGCGCGAACCTGGCCGGTGCGCGCGCGGCGCACGAGGAATCGGTCGCCACGTATCGCCAGACCGTGCTGACCGCGTTCCGCGAGGTCGAGGACAGCCTGGCCGACGTGCGCTGGCTGAGCCAGCAGAACGCGGCGCTGGACACCGCCATCGCCGGCGCCAAGCGCGCGCAGCGTATTTCGCGCAGCCGCTATGACGCGGGTGCGGTCGATTACCTGACCGTGATCGACGCCGATCGCACGGTGCTGCAGTCGCAGCGCGATGCGAATACGGTGGCGGGGCTGCGTGCGTCGGCGACGGTGTCGCTGGTGCGTAGCCTTGGCGGTGGCTGGGGACCGTTGCAGGAGGCGGTCGCCTCGAACGACGGTGCCAAGGTGAAGACGACCGCATCCAACTAAGCGCGGCGTTACGAACCGTTGCACTCGCCTTGCTGGCGCGATGCTTCCAGAGCACTAGACTGGAAGCATCGCGCCAGTTTCGTTTTGGGAGGGCGCAGCATGCGGCAAAAGCACTGGATGGCATGGGGCGTCGCGTCCGTCGCTCTCGTTGCCTTCGTCACCCTCGCCATGACGGCAACGGCGATCGCGCAACCGACCGTTGCGGGCTCGATTGCGGTGGGAGGCTCCGCGCGCGTGCGCGGGCCGGTGACGGTACACGGCAACCTGAGCGTGGACGGCAACGTGCACGCGAGCGGTCCGATCACCGCGGGCTGGCTGGCCACGCCCGGCGGCGGCTATCCGCGCCCGCCGCATCGCACGCTGTACAAGGAGTTCAACGGCCCGGTGACGATCCACGGCACGATGATCGTGCATGGCGACCTGCAGGTGGATGGGCCCATCACCGTCGATGGCGCGATCGAGTCGGGCGGCGGCATCGATGCCGACGGGCCGATCGTGGAGCGGGAGTCGCGGCGATAGGTTCTGGTGACAGGTTGTGGTGATGCAGATGTCGCGGATGTTGCACAATGTCGACCTTTCGACATTCTTCCCATCGCCATGGCACACGCCTCCTCCGCACTGGGCCTGCGCGGCATCGCGCTGTTCGAAGCCGCCAAGGGCGCGCTCGTGATACTCGCCGGCATCGGCATCGTGGCCCTGCTGCATCGCGATGCGCAGGCCATCGCGGAGCAGATCGTGGCACGCCTCCACGTCAATCCGGCGAGCCGTTATCCGACCATTTTTCTGTCCCTGATGGCGCATCCGACCGACGGCCGGCTGTGGGCGATCGGCGGTTCCGCAGCGGTCTACGCGCTGATGCGGTTCGCGGAAGCCTATGGACTGTGGCACAACCTGCCATGGGGCAAGTGGATAGGCGTGTGGTCGGGCGGCATCTATATTCCGGTGGAGTTCTACGAGGCCGTGCGTCACCCGACGGTCCTGCATATCGGCCTCGCCGTCGCCAACGCGCTCGTGGTGGTGTACCTCGTCGGGGGATTGCTGCGGCAGCGCGGCGCCGGCTAGAAATTTTTCAAATGTCGCGACATCGACAGGTAAGGTGCGGCCTCGGGTACGGCAAATGGGGCACGACATCGTCGCCCGCGATCTGCTAAGGTACACGGCACGCCGCTTGCATGGCGTTTCACCGAGAGAGACCGAGACCATGATTCACGAAATCGCACAGATCACCGTCAAGCCCGGCATGGAGGCGCAGTTCGAAGCGGGCGTCGTCCAGGCCAAGCCGCTGTTCGCACGCGCGCGCGGTTGCCACAGCATGAACCTGCAGCGCTCGATCGAGCAGCCGCAGCAGTACATGCTCGTGGTCGGCTGGGAGACCGTGGAAGACCATATGGTGCATTTCCGCGAATCGGAGGACTTTCAGACGTGGCGCAAGCTGGTCGGCGATTCGTTTGCCGCGCCGCCCAACGTCTATCACGTAACCACCGTGGTCTGATCGCCGCGGCCGATTCCGGACAGCCATGACGACTTCGACCGAGCGCCCCAGACACTTCTCGATGCTGCGCGACCTGCAGCTGGCGGACTTCTTCACGCTGGCGAACGCCGCATGCGGCATGGGCGCCGTGTTCTTCGCGATGTTCTACGTCGCCGAAGCGTCATTGATGCATTTCTACGTGGCCGCCGCGTTTGCGCCGGCCGCTTTTATTTTCGACGTCCTCGACGGCCGCATCGCGCGCTGGCGCCACGCGCATTCCGCGCTGGGCCGCGAACTCGATTCGCTGTCGGACATCATCTCGTTCGGCGTGGCGCCCGCCACGCTGGCATTCGCCGCCGGGATGCGCGGCGGGTGGGACCTGATCGCGCTCGCGTACTTCGTCTGCTGCGGCGTAAGCCGCCTCGCGCGCTTCAACGTCACCGCCGAAACGCTCTCCGCGGGCACCGCCAAGGTCAAGTACTTCGAAGGCACGCCGATTCCCACGAGCGTCGTGTTGACCGGCGTGCTGGCATGGTGCGCATCGGAGGGCCGGCTCGCCGACGCGCTCTACGGCGGCGTCTGGCAACTCGGCCCGGCCGTGCTGCATCCGATGGCGCTGCTGTTCGTCCTATCGGGTTCGCTGATGATCAGCAAGACGCTGCGGATTCCGAAGTTCTGATTGTGGCTATCGGTCTTTCCGATAAATTCATCCAAACAATCAATTTATCAGCTTAATTCGCTGCGCATAGACTCCAGTTCGAAGGTGACGTCACGTAACGGAAACCACGAACGAGGAGACATCAAATGGCGAAGGTGTTCACACACCTGAGGAAGACGTGCGCGCTCGCGGGCACGATTGCCGGAGCGCTGTTGCTGGGCGCGTGCGGCGGCAGCGATGACAACGGCGCCGGCGGTGGCGGCAGTCCCGGAGGCGGCACGCCGACGACGCGAGCGCCGTCGATGACGCTGAAGATCACGGCCACGCAGGATATGCCCGGCAGTTACGGCGGCGTGGGCCAATACGAACAACTGACCGGCACCATCAGCGGCGAAGTCGATCCCAGGGACCCGAAGAACGCGATCATCCAGGACCTCGCGCTTGCGCCGGTCAATGCCAACGGCATGGTCGAGTACACCGCGGACTTCGTGATGCTCAAGCCGAAGGACATGAGCAAGGCCAGCGGCGTGCTGCGCTACGATGCGCCGAATCGCGGCAATATCCTGACGATGGTCAACCCGGCGACCACGCCGAGCGATGCGGTGTATCTCGAGCGCGGCTATGTACTGCTGTATTCGGCGTGGCAGGGCGATGTGCCGAAGTCCAGCGCCGCGCGGCTGACCGTAACGGTGCCCGTGGCGAAGAACGCCGATGGCACGTCGATTACCGGACCCTACCGCAGCGAACTCGTGCCGGCCGCCGCGTCGCCGTCCATGACATTGCCGGGCGGCGTCTTCAACGGGACCATGCTCCCGTACGCACCGGCGAGCCTCGACAACACGCTGCCCGGTTACTCGCTCACGCGCCGCGCGAACGAGACCGACGCGCGCGTGCCCATTCCCGCCGGCGACTGGAAGTTCGCCACATGCGATGCGGGCACCCATCCATTCCCGGGCACGCCGGACCCGGCCAGCATCTGCCTGCGCGGCGGTTTCGATCCGGCCTACCTCTACGAACTCGTGTACGTGGCCAAGGATCCGAAGGTCATGGGCGTGGGCCTGGCCGCGCTGCGCGATACGGTGAGCTTCTTCCGCGGCAAGACGGCCGACAGCGCCGGTACGCCGAATCCGGTGGCGGGGCGCATTACCAATACGATCGGGCAGGGCACATCGCAGTCGGGCAATGCGATGAAGACGTTCCTGCATCTGGGCTTCAATCAGGCGCTCGACGGCGGCAAGGTCTTCGACGGGATCTATGCGCATGTGGCCGCGCGGCAGACCAACGTCAATACGCGCTTTGCGGTGCCCGGCGGCGGCGGTGGCCTGCGTACCGACCATACGGCATTCGGCCAGACCGCGCCGCGCGGACTCGACAAGGACTACGTCGATGACATCTCGGGCCAGCGTGGCGGTGTCATGGCGCGCTGCTCGGCGACCAATACCTGCCCGAAGTTCTTCCTCGGCCTGTCCGGCACCGAGTTCTGGCAACTGCAGGGCTCGCCCGTGCTGACCGATGCCAATGGCACCAAAGATCTGACGCAGCCCGACAACGCGCGCATCTACTACTACACGGGGACGCAGCATGGCGGCGCGGGCGGTACCGCGAGCATCGCGTTCGCCCCGTCGCGCAACGTCTATCCGGCGGGCACCGTGATCCATCACAACGACACGTTCCGCGCGCTGTTCCTCGATCTGGAGGACTGGGTCGTGCGCGGCGTGGCACCGCCCGCGAGTCAGGTGCCGAAGCTTGCCGACGGCACGCTGGTGCAGCCGGGTTCGGTGGCGTTTCCGGTCATGAAGGGACTGACGTGGCCCGTCTCCGGCGGTACCGCGATTCCGGATTTCCAGTACCTGGCGCGATACAACGGCTATTCGCTGCTCGACTTCGGTCCGCAGTACCGTCGGCAGGACGAATCGGGCATCGCCACGATCCTGCCACCGACGAACCTCAATCACGACTACGCGATACTCGTGCCGCAGGTGGACGCGTCGACGGGCATTCCGCGCGCGGGCATCCGTAGCGTGGAAGCACGCGTGCCGGTCGGGACCAGCATCGAGTTCAACTATGTGGCCACGCCGGGCATCGTCGATCTGTCGAACCTGACGGGCGCGTTCATCCCGTTCCACAAGACGGACGCGGCACGCATCGCGGCCGGAGACGGCCGGCCATCGCTGGAATCGCTCTATGGCAATCAGGCAGGGTATGTGGCGGCGGTCACGTCGGCCGCCAACGATCTGGTCGCGCAGCGGTTCCTGCTGCAGCGCGATGCCGATGCGATCATCGCGCGGGCCACGGCGAATCCGATCTTGCCTTGACCGTTGACCGTTGACTGTTGACCGTTGGCCATCGGGGGCGGGAATCGGCCATTGGCTGCCGCCCCCTTTTTTGCCAAAAACGGGTAAGCTTGGCGCTGTCCCGATTTCCTCGACGATTGTGCGTGAACTGGCCCGCCGGCATCCTTGGGTTGCCGGATTCCTTGTGGTTGTCTTTCTGTCAGTGCAACTGGCAACGGCCGCTTACGCCTGCAATATGGGCGCGAGCAAGCCAATGGAACAGGCGCCGATGGAAGCCATGGTGTCCTGCGCCGATATGGCCGAACAGGATGCCGTGCCGGGCGACAGCCAAAAGGCGCTTTGTATGGGCCATTGTCAGGCCGATACGAAGCACGCCGACCACGCCGCGCCGCAGATTCCCGCATTCATCCCGGTTCTCGCGAGCATCGTCGTCGAGCCCCCCATGCTGGACGCCGCGCCGATCTTCGCACTGCGCGCGAAGCACCAGCCGCGTGCACCGCCGCCTCCGCACGCCATTCTCCACTGCTGTTTGCGCACCTAGCCTCCGAAGCTACGCCACATTCGTCTCGCTCCCTGTACCGAGGGAGCGGTGGTCGTCGTTTCCGGAGGCTTTATGTTATTCCCTCGTTGCCTGAGGCTGGCGCTCTTATGTGCGTCCACCCTCGGCATGTCGGTGGCGCTTGCCGCGCCCCCGCTTGCCGCCCCCGCGTTATCCATTGAAGAAGCCGCCGCGCTGGCCTCGGCGCGTGCGCAGGATGCCGAGAACTCGCACGGCGCCATCGAAGCGGCCGTGCAGCAGTCCGTCGCCGCGGGCCAGTTACCCGATCCGATTCTGAAGGTCGGGCTGAACGATGTCCCCGTCAGCGGTTCGGACAGCGGCTCACTGAGCCGAGACTCCATGACCACGCGGTCGATCAGCGTCCTGCAGGAATTCACGCGCGCCGACAAGCGACGGGCACGCACTGCAAGGTTCGAGGCCGAGGCCGATTCCGCCGATGCGCGGCGCATCGTCGGCGTGACCAATGTTCAGCGCAGCGCCGTCGCCGCCTGGATCGATCGCTGGTACGCGGAGCGGGCGCGAGCCCTGCTTGGCCACCACGCGCACCCACTGAACCTCGCACTTGAAGCCGCCAACGCTGCCTATCGCGGCGGCCGCGGCACGCGCGCCGACGTACTGTCCGCCCAACTGGAAGTGCAGAAGTTGCAGGACCGCGAAAGCGAAAATCAGGCGGTGCTCGATGCTGCCACCGTCAATCTCTCGCGCTGGATCGGCGCGGACGCCACGCGCCCGCTCGGCGATCCCCCGGCCCTCGGCGTCCCGGATCGTGTCGAGCAACTCGTCCGTGCGCGTTATGACAGCGTGCCGGAAATCGCCGCGGCGCAGCGCGACGTGACACTTGCAGAGAGCGAGGTACGCCTGGCGACGGAAGCGCGCAAGCCCGATATCAGCGTCGAGCTGATGTATAGCCAGCGCGGCTCGGCCTACTCCAACCTGGCCTCGATCAACGTGAGCTTCCCGCTACCGTGGGATCGTGCAAACCGCCAGGATCGTGAAGTGTCCGCGCGACTCGCGCAGGCCACCGAGGCGCGCGCCAGAGCGGAGATTGTCCAGCGCGATACCGACGCCGTCGTTGGCGCGCGCGTCGCGGAACTGCGCCGCAACCTCGAACGGCTCAAGCGCTATGACGACGCCACGCTGCCGCTGGCCAATGCGCAGGCGGAAGCTGCCCTGACAGCCTATCGCACCAACACGGGTTCGCTGCTGGCGGTGGCGGAGGCCAATCATCGCGCCATCGATACGGCACTGGAACGGCTGACCCTGGAACGACGCACGACGAGGCTCTGGGCCGAACTGACATTCCTGACGCCACTGCCCACCGCACAAACCGAACCAGCCTCCAAGGACTTCAAATGAACCCGCGACTGAAACTTGCCGCTGCGTGCGTGGTCATGATCGGTGCGGCCGGATATGCCGGCTATCGCTTCGGTGTTGCGCAGGGCACGTCGACGATGCATGGCGAACCGGCGACGGGCGCGATGGCGAAAACCGGCGATACCGATCCGCAAACGGGCAAAAGGGTGCTCTATTGGCACGACCCGATGGTGCCCGGCCAGCGCTTCGACAAGCCTGGAAAATCGCCGTTCATGGACATGCAACTGGTACCGGTCTATGCCGACGGCGGCGACGCCGGCGGCAGCGGCGTCTCCATCGACAGTCGCGTGACGCAGAACCTGGGCATTCGCACCGTCGAAGTCCAGACCGGTCGCATGGGCGCCACGCTCGAGGCACCAGGCAATGTCGTAATCGATGAGCGCAGCATCCAGGTGATCCAGGCACGCACCACCGGCTTCGTGCAGCATGTGGGCGTGCGAGCCACGCTCGATGCCGTCCGAAAGGGGCAGACGCTGATCACGGTCTATGCGCCCGACTGGGTGGCGGTGCAGGAGGAGTACCTGGCCGTTGCCCGCATGCCTCGCGGCTTGCAGGGGGACCTCGCGGATGCGGCAAAAGCGCGCATGCGGCAGGCCGGCATGACGCCGGGGCAAGCCGATGCCGTCGCCCGTTCGGGCACACTGCAGACGGGGCAGGGCATCGTCAGCCCGCTGGACGGCGTTGTCACCGAGATCGCCGTGCGCGAAGGCATGACGGTCACCCCAGGCATGACACTTTTCCGGTTGGCGGATCTCGGTCAGGTCTGGGTGATCGCCGAAGTGCCGGAAGCACAGGCGCGCCGTATCGCACCGGGACAATCGGTCACGGTATCGGTCGCCGCCGCCACGGCACCCGTGAACGGGAAGGTGGATGCGATCCTGCCCGACGTCAACTCCGCCACGCGCACCCTCAAGGTACGCATCGTCCTGCCCAACCCGCAACACCGGCTGGTGCCCGGCATGTTCGCCAGCGTGCGGTTCGACGGCGGCGATCGCCAGGACGTACTGCAGATTCCATCCGAGGCCGTGATTCGTACGGGCCAGCGCAACGTCGTGATGGTCGATGCGGGGCCGCAAGGTTATGTGGCCACGGAAATCCGCACCGGTCAGGAATCCGATGGCATGACCGAAGTCGTCGCCGGACTGAAGGCCGGGCAAAAGGTGGTGACGTCGGGCCAGTTCCTGATCGATTCCGAAGCCAGCCTGCGCGGCACCTCGGGCCGGCTGGCATCGCCGGCCGATCCCTCCGCGCCCGCCGCCGCGATGCCGGAGCACGAGGGGATCGGTCGCATCGAAGCCGTGAACGCCGCGGGCCTGACGATTTCGCATGGACCGATTCCTTCGGCGCACTGGGGTGCGATGACGATGGATTTCGCCGCGCACGATCCTGCGATGCTCAGGGGGTTGAAGCCCGGCGACCGCATCCGGTTCCGTTTTAGCCAGGGCCAGGACGGTGCCGCCACGCTATCGTCGGTACAGCCGGCCGGTGCCGAAGGAGCCAAGCCATGATCGCGCGCATCATCCTGGCGTCGATACGCAATCGCTTCCTGGTGCTGCTGGCCACGGTCATGCTCACGGCGTGGGGGCTGTGGGCGGTGCGCAGCACGCCGCTGGACGCGTTGCCAGACCTCTCCGATGTGCAGGTGATCATCCGCACGCCATTTCCCGGGCAGGCACCGCAACTGGTCGAAAACCAGGTCACCTATCCGCTGACCACGACCATGCTGTCCGTGCCAGGGGCCAGGACCGTACGCGGATACTCTTTCTTCGGAGACTCGTTCGTCTACGTCCTGTTCGAGGACGGCACCGACCCGTACTGGGCGCGCTCGCGCGTGCTGGAGTACCTGAATCAGGTGCAGTCACGCTTGCCGGCGGCGGCCAAACCGGCGCTGGGGCCGGATGCCACCGGCGTCGGCTGGATCTACGAGTACGCGCTGGTGGACAAGACCGGGCGGCACGACCTCTCGCAACTCCGCGCGCTGCAGGACTGGTTCCTGCGCTTCGAGTTGAAGTCGCTGCCCAATGTCGCCGAGGTGGCCCCCATCGGCGGCATGGTGAAGCAGTACCAGGTCGTATTGCAGCCGGACAAGCTGCGCGCCTACAACATCCCCCAGTCGAGGATCCTGGAGGCCTTGAAGGGGGCCAACCAGGAGGCCGGCGGCTCGGTGCTTGAACTTGGCGAGGCCGAATATGCGGTCAGAGCGTCGGGGTATCTGAAGACGCTCGATGATTTCCGGCAGATTCCGCTTGTGACCCGCGAAGCCGGCATTCCTGTACGGCTCGGCGATGTGGCCACGGTACAGTTCGGTCCCGAGTTGCGGCGCGGTATCGCCGAGCTCGATGGCGAAGGCGAGGTCGCCGGCGGTGTCATCGTGATGCGCTCGGGCAAGAACGCGCTGGAAACCATCGAGGCAGTCAAGGCCAGGCTTGCCGAGCTCCAGAAGAGCCTGCCGGCAGGCGTCGAGATCGTCGCCACGTACGACCGCTCGTCGCTGATCCATCGTGCGGTGGACAATCTGACGCACAAGCTCGTCGAAGAGTTCATCGTCGTTGCGCTGGTCTGTCTGATCTTCCTGTTCCACCTGCGCTCGGCACTGGTAGCCATCGTTTCGCTGCCGTTGGGCGTGCTAGCCGCGTTCCTGGTCATGCGCTATCAGGGCGTCAATGCAAACATCATGTCGCTGGGGGGCATCGCTATTGCCATCGGCGCGATGGTCGATGCCGCGGTCGTCATGATCGAGAATGCGCACAAGCACCTCGAACACTGGCATGCGGACCATCCCGGCAGGGCACTCTCCGGGGAGGAGCGCTGGCGTGTGATCGGAGAATCGGCGGCGGAGGTGGGTCCTGCGCTGTTCTTTTCGCTGCTGATCATCACACTCTCCTTTGTGCCGGTATTCACGCTGGAAGCGCAGGAGGGGCGGCTGTTCTCGCCGCTGGCCTTCACCAAGACGTACTCGATGGCCGCAGCCGCGGGGTTGTCGGTGACCCTGGTGCCCGTATTGATGGGCTATATGATCCGGGGCAGGATTCCGCGCGAACAGTCCAATCCGCTCAACCGGTGGCTGATACGTGCCTACCAGCCAATGCTGGCCAAGGTGCTGACCTATCCGAAGACCACGGTAGCCATCGCAGCGGTTCTGCTGGCCGCGACCGCCTGGCCGATCTCGCGCGTCGGCGGCGAGTTCATGCCGCCTCTCGACGAGGGTGACCTGCTGTTCATGCCCTCCGCGCTGCCCGGCCTTTCCGCGGGCAAGGCCGCGCAATTGCTCCAGCAGACGGACAGGCTGATCAAGACCGTGCCAGAAGTTGCCACCGTGTTCGGCAAGGCGGGCCGCGCGGACTCCGCCACCGATCCCGCGCCGCTGGAGATGTTCGAAACCACGATCCAGTTCAAGCCGCGGGATCAATGGCGCGCCGGCATGACGCCGGACAGGCTCGTCGAAGAACTCGATCGCGTGGTGAAGGTGCCGGGCCTGTCGAACATCTGGGTACCGCCGATCCGCAACCGGATCGACATGCTGGCCACCGGCATCAAGAGCCCCGTGGGCATCAAGGTGGCGGGCACGGACCTGAAGGAGATCGATCGGCTTGCCACGCGCATCGAGGAAGCCGTGAAAACCGTTCCGGGTGTCACCTCTGCATTGGCCGAGCGTCTGTCTGGCGGGCGCTATATCGACGTCGATATCGACCGGATGGCGGCGGGCCGCTATGGCCTCAATATCGACAACGTCCAGAGCATCGTGTCCTCGGCGGTCGGTGGCGACAACGTCGGGGAAGTGGTCGACGGATTGGCGCGCTTTCCAATCAATGTCCGTTACCCACGCGATTACCGCGATTCGGTGGAGCAATTGCGCGCGTTGCCCATCGTCACGGATCGCGGGCAGCAGATCACCCTGTCCGACGTGGCACGCCTCGAGGTGGTGCAAGGCCCGCCGATGCTGCGCAGCGAAAACGCGCGGCTCTCCGGCTGGATCTACGTCGACATCCGCGGACGCGATCTGCGTTCGGCGGTCCATGACATGCAGGCAGTCGTGGCAAAGGCGGTGCCAATGCCAGCGGGCTATTCCCTCAGCTGGTCGGGGCAGTTCGAATACCTGGAGCGGGCCACCGCAAAGCTGAAGGTGGTGGTGCCGTTCACGCTGCTGATCATCTTCGTCCTGCTCTATCTGGTGTTCGGCCGTCTGGATGAAGCGCTGCTGATCATGGGTACGTTGCCGCTGGCGCTGATCGGCGGCTTCTGGCTGCTCTATGGGCTTGGCTACAACTTGTCGGTTGCGGGCGTGGTCGGCTTCATCGCATTGGCCGGCGTGGCGGCCGAGTTCGGCGTGATCATGCTGCTCTACCTCAAGCAAGCCTGGCGCGTGCGCGAAGCGAGCGGCGAAGCAAACCTGCCCATGCTGCTGGAAGCCATTCAGGAAGGCGCGGTGCAGCGTGTCCGTCCCAAAGCCATGACGGTCGCGGTCATTCTCGCTGGCCTCATTCCCATCATGTGGTCGCATGGCACGGGCTCGGAGGTCATGCAGCGTATTGCCGCCCCGATGGTCGGCGGCATGGTGACCGCGCCATTGCTTTCCCTGTTTGTGGTCCCGGCGGTGTACCTGCTGATACGTAAGCGTGGGGCACTCAAGCGCCGGACATGATCCTGCCGTGGCCAAGGCGCCGGCCCGCACCACCGCGCTTATCCGATGGCCGCTGTCAGCTCACGGTAGGAACGGTGCCGCCGTCGATCCGATATTCGGTCCCCGCGATCGAAGCGGATCGCGGCGATGCCAGGAACGCGATCAGATCGGCAACCTCCTGGGGACTGGCCGGGCGTCCCACCGGAATGCCTCCGAGCCAATCCATGACGATCTTCTTGCCGCCCTCGTAGTCCGTTCCAGCCTGCGCGCCCATCCGCTCCGCAAACGCCACGGAAGCCTCCGTCTCGATCCAGCCCGGCGCAACGCTCAGCACGCGAACGCCCTTTGGCGTGACCTCCCTTGCGAGCGCTTTGCTATACGTGGTCAGCGCACCCTTGGCCGCGGCGTACGCGGTCGTGGACTCGGGCAGGGGCAGCACGCGCTGGATGGAACTGACGTGAATGACGACCCCCGAACCTTGCGCCAGCATGGATGGCACCAGTGCACGGTCCAGACGCACGGCGGGCATCAGGTTCAGGTTCAACTCGGCGAACCAGTGCTCGTCGCTGACGGCAGCGAAACCGCCGGCGGGCGTCTTCGAGCCGCCAAGCGAATTGATCAGGATGTCGGCGCCGCCCCAATCGTCCAGAACGGTCTGCGCAAAGCGATGCGTGCCTTCCGCCGTCGACAGGTCGGAGGCCACGTAGGTGACCCCCTCGACCGGTTGCGCCGGGACGGTGCGCGCGGAGGTCGCCACGCGGGCACCCGCCTCCACAAGCGTTTTCACCACGGCGGCGCCAAGGCCCAGCGTGCCGCCGGTAACCACTGCCCGCAGGCCATGCAGATGAAGGTCGAAGCTCATATCGTTATCTCCTTAGCGAATGTTGCAAGGATGACCCTGGCCCGTTCTTTAGGGAATGGTCCAGAATCTGAATGGCAAGTTCAGATAACGATGCATAATCGGCGTATGGGAGCGAAAGGCTCGATGAAGGGAATGTTGCATCATGCGTGGATCCGATTTTGCCGAGTTGAAGGCCTTCGTCGCGATCGTGGAGCGTCGGAGCTTTGCGCGCGCCGCGGAGCATCTGGGCCTATCGCCTTCGGCACTGAGCCAGATCATCCGGCAACTCGAAGGCCGCATCGGCGCACGTCTTCTGAACCGCACTACGCGAAGCGTTGCGCCCACGGCAAGTGGGGAACAGCTCTACAGGCGCATCGCGCCGTTGTTCGCGGAGATGACGGCCGCGGTCGCTGAAGCCAGCGAGGCGACCGGACAGATGAGAGGCACGCTTCGCATCAACACGCTGGGGATTGCGGCAAGAACGATCATCGCGCCGCGGCTTGCGCGCTTCCACCAGGTCCACCCCGACGTAGTGCTCGATATCGTCGTTGACGACGCGCTGGCCGATATCGTGGCGGGTCGCTTCGACGCCGGTATCCGCGTGGGTAATCGGTTGGAGAAGGACATGGTGGCCGTCCGCCTGACTCCGGACCTGGACATGGTTGCCGTGGCGTCGCCAGACTACCTCGCGCGTCGCGGAATCCCTAAGTCACCGGCCGATTTGCATCACCATACGTGCATCAACTGGCGGCTGCAGATGGACGGCAGGCACTATCGCTGGGAGTTCAGGAAACGGGGGCGAGACATTGAAGTTGCCGTGGACGGCCCCGTCGTCACCAATCATGCCGACATTGGCATCGGCGCTGCGCTGAACGGACTCGGCATTGCCTATCACTTCGCACGAGACGGCCTCGACGAGCTCCTGGCGCAGGGGAGGCTTGTACAGGTGCTCGCGGACTGGTCGATTTCGCGTCCGGGCCTGTACCTCTACTATCCGAATAGACAGCATCGGCCCGCACTCCTCGGCGCGTTCATCGACTGTCTTCTCGATCGCAAGCCGTTCGATCGGTACCGGGCCGAAGGCTAGCGCGTCGCCCGGTCCATCCCTCGGCGATCAGGGATGCCATGTCGTAGGCCGGACGGTCTGATCGCGCGACCCCGAGATGGCGTAAGACACCTCTCTGCCGCCTGCGAGCATCAGATCCACGTACGTTGCCAGCTTCTCCCGCGTCAGCCGGCTGATCGGCCCCGAAATGCAAAGCGCGCCGGCCAGCTTCCAGTTGATCCCAAAGACGGGCACGGCGAGGCTCGATACCTCGGGCTCGCGTTCGCCCATCGAGATGTAGAAGCCGTCTTTGCGAATCTGCTCGTAGGGCTCGCCGGCTTCGCCTGCGAAGGCTCGCAGGACTCTTCCGGGCGCGCCATTCAGGGAGAGCCGTTCGCCGACCCGAACGTGGTGTCGCACCGCGCCCGGTCCTTCCACACGCACGAGACAGGCCCGCGTGTCTCCTTCGCGGACGTAGAAGGCCGCGCTCTCACGTGTTTCGTCGCTGATCCGCCTGAGCACGGGTTCCACGGTCTCGTTCACGCGAAACGCAGCCTGATAGCGCGCACCGAGCCATCCCGCTGCCGCGCCGAGCCGCCATTGGCCGTCTTCACGCTGGACCAGGTACTCGCTCCGCGCGAGCGTTCGCGCCGTCCGTAGCACCGTGGATTTTCCCATCCCGACCCGGCGGCTCAACTCCGACAGGGTCAGGGAGGTGTCGTCGGCAGAGAAGGCCTCGAGAATCTGCAGCGCGCGCGTGACCGCGATGATGGTGTCTTTGTCGGCACTTTCAGTCTCGGATGCGGTTTGCACGTTCCGTTTCATGGCACATGTTCCGTTATGGACAACGCAATTGTATAGCACGGAACGAAATTCTATAGTCCTGCCACAAATACAAGCATTTCGACTGGAGACATCCGTGAATCTCGTTTTTCGCGTTGTGACCGCGTGCGCCTTCGCCGCACTCCCTTGCCTTCCCGCCCATGCCGCGGACAGCTATCCGACCAAACCTGTTCGCCTGATCGTTCCTTTCCCGCCGGGCGGAGCGCCCGATACTTTCTCGCGCGAAATCGGACAGCAACTGAGCAGGGATCTCAAGTGGACCATCATCGTCGATAACAAGCCTGGCGCGGGCGGCAACCTCGGCGCCGATGCCGGCGCCAAGGCGACGCCCGACGGCTACACGCTGGTGTTCGGACAGACCAGCAATCTTGCGATCAACCCTTCGTTGTACAAGAAACTGCCGTACGACCCGACCAAGGATCTGACGCCGATTGCATTGATCGCGTCCGCGCCGCTCGCGATCGTGGCGAACAACAATTCGCCCTACAAGACCCTGTCCGACGTGATTGCCGCGGCGAAGGCGAAACCCGGCACGGTAACGTTCGGAACGCCAGGAAATGGGACGGTCGCACACCTTGCGATGGAGCTTCTGCAGAAGCAGGCCGGCGTCACGTTGCAGCACATTCCCTACAAGGGCGCCTCGCAGGCTCTCACCGATGTCCTGAGTGGCCAGGTGGAAATCTATATCGGGTCCGTCCCCACCGTGATGGGTCAGATCAAGACGGGCAAGTTGCGCGGCATCGCCGTGACATCGGCAAAGCGTTCGGCGCAGCTGCCCAACACGCCGACCGTCGCCGAAGCCGGCGTGAAGCAATTCGAGGCAGACACCTGGTTTGGCCTGCTCGCTCCGGCTGGCACGCCCGCGCCCATCGTGGCCAGGCTCAACGCTGAATTGAATCGCGCACTACAGGCCCCGGCCGTTCGTTCGAAGATCGAAGCGGAAGGCGGGCAGGTACTGGGCGGTACGCCGGAAGCATTCGCCAGCCTCTTGCAGAAGGATCTTGCGCGCTGGCGTGTCGTGGTCAGAGATTCGGGCGCGACCATCGATTGATACCGCGGCGGACGACCGTTCGCCGGATTCTCTTCTGCATCCCTTGCAACTTCACCTGAACACAGGAGCCACCATGTCGGCAACCCAGCAACTCCCCGATGTCATCCGCGATATCGAACGCGTTTCGACCGAAGTCGTCAAGCAGGCGTCCCAGTACGCGTCTTCCATCTTCGCCGATGTGGCGGGCCGGCGCGGTGGCCTCCATGGGCGGATCGCGCCGCTCAGTCAGAAGAGCAAGTTCTGCGGTCCGGCGATCACCGTGGAAGTTCGCCCCGGCGACAACCTCATGATTCACGCCGCGATGGCACTGGCGAAGCCTGGCGACGTCATCATCGTCGATGGCAAAGGCGATCAAAACAGCGCGCTGATGGGCGCGATCATGGTCAATCAATGCATCGCCCTCGGTGTGGCCGCAGTCGTCCTCGACGCCGCCGCGCGCGACGCCGAAGAGATTATCGAGACCGGCTTCCCGATGTATTCGGTTGGCCTGAATCCCAACGGTCCGACCAAATTCGTGCCCGGCCGCGTGAATCATCCGATCCAATGTGGCGGCGTTACGGTCTGCCCCGGAGACCTGGTCATCGGCGATGCGGACGGCGTCGTCGTGATCGAGCGCGAGAAGGCGCCGGCGCTGATCGAAGAGGCCGGAAAGAAGGTGGCGGCGGAGCGCAAGCGCATCGAAGGTATCAAGTCAGGCGAAGCGCTCCGCCCGTCGTGGCTCGATGACGCCCTGCGTGCAGCCGGTGTCCTGAAGGCGGGAGAAGCGCTGTGAGCACCGCGGCAAAGCCCGTCATCGTCGTGACGGCGGCAAACATCGCGCCACAGGCGGTCGCGCTGCTATCCGATTTCGAATTGGTTTATGCAGGCAAGGCAGCGACCGAAGAAGAGACGGCGGCGCTCTGCCGACGTCACGCGCCCGTCGCCGTCATCGTTCGCACCAGCAAGGTCGGCGCCATGGTGCTCGATGCGGCGCCGTCGATTCGCGTCCTGTCGAAGCACGGAAGCGGCATCGATAATATCGACCAGGAAGCCGCGAAGGCTCGCGGTGTCAAGGTGGTGGCCGCGGCAGGGGCCAATGCCGCGGCAGTGGCCGAACAAGCGCTGGCGCTGATGCTCGCCTGCGCCAAATCGGTGGTGACCCTGGACCAGCGCACGCGCGCCGGCCATTGGGACAAGTCGACGCACCAGAGCCTCGAACTTCAGGGGCGCACGCTGGGTCTCGTCGGGCTGGGTGCGATCGGCCGGCGCTTCGCGCGTATCGCCAGCGCGATGGACATGAAGGTCATCGGATATGACCCTTATGCGACCGATCTGCCAACGGGCATCGAGCCTGTCAGCCTCGAGTCCATCTGGCAAAACTCGGACGTCATCTCGTTCCACTGCCCACTGACCGCCGAGAACCGCGGACTGCTCGATGCGGAAGCGCTGGCCCAGTGCAGGGACGGCGTGATCGTCGTCAATACCGCGCGCGGCGGTCTCATCGACGAAGATGCGCTTCTCGCAGCGGTGGAAAGCGGCAAAGTGGCCGCCGCAGGCCTGGATTCGCTGCAGCAGGAGCCGCCACCGGCCGATCATCCGTTCTTCAGGAACAGCAGGTTCATCATCAGTCCGCATATCGGCGGCGTCACCAGCGATGCCTTCGTCAACATGGGCGTCGCCGCCGCGAAGAATGTGATGGCCGAACTGGCGAAGCTGCGGTAAGGAGGCCTCATGAACGAAGCGAATGAAGCATCGCGGCGGTGGCAGCGCAAGCCCGACGGCAGCAACTGGGGAGAGTTTGGCGCGAACGATCAACGCGGGCGCATGAACCTCGTGGATCGCGCCAAGGTCCTGCAAGGCGTCGCCGAGGTGCGCGAAGGCATGACGTTCTGCCTGTCGCTTCCGCTGGACTACCCCGGCGGGCAAACCATGAACGTGCGGCGTCAGCCGCCGCGGCGCTTCGCCGTTCTTCGCGATGGGAAGAGCGCCGGGCAGCAGGGTTTCTGCTGGTCGTACCGCTCAGAGGATCCCGATCTGACGGACGTGGTCAATGACGATGTCGTCCTCATGAGCCTGCAGTACTCCACGCAGTGGGACAGCCTGGCCCATGTGGGCAGCCATTTCGATGCCGATGGCGACGGCAGCGACGAAGCCGTCTTTTATAACGGTTTTCGGGCGGGCGAGGACATCAGGGCCGGCGTCGAGACCGAGGCGGCCGAGCCGTGGGCAAGATACGAGAACCCGGAAGCTGGCGCGTTGAGCATCGCGGTCCTCGCCGAGCACGGTGCGCAGGGCCGCGGCGTCATGATAGACATCGAACGCCACATTGGCCGCAAGCGGCAGGCCGTCGGCTACGACCAGCTCATGCGCATTCTCGACGCGGACAACGTTACCGTGGAGGCCGGAGATATGGTCTGTCTCCATACCGGGTTTGCCGACACATTGCTGTCGATGAACAAGTCGCCCGATCTCAAAGTCCTCCACGAATCCGGTACCGGTCTGGATGGCCATGACGCAAAGCTGCTGAACTGGATTACCGACTCGCGCCTGGCCTGCCTGCTCGCGGACAACCCCGCCGTGGAGCTGGTGGTGCCGAAGCCCCTGACCCCCGCTCCCATTCGCGGGCCACGTCTGCCGCTGCATGAGCATTGCCTGTTCAAGAACGGCATTCACCTTGGCGAGCTTTGGTATTTGACGCCATTGGCTCGCTGGCTGCGCGAAAACGGCCGGAGCCGCTTTCTGCTGACCGCGCCGCCGCTGCGCCTGCCCGGCGCCGTGGGTTCGCCGGCGACGCCGATCGCGACGGTCTAGGACAAAACTACAACTTTCTGGAGACAAGACAATGTTCAAGTCCATCACCCGCGGGCTCGCCGGGCTCGCACTGCTATGCGGTGCCACGTGCGCCAGCGCCGCGTATCCCGATCGTCCCATCCGCCTCGTCGTGCCCTATCCCGCAGGCGGCGCGGCCGACACGGTCGCCCGCATCATCGCGGCGCCGCTGGGTATCAAGCTGGGCCAGACCATCGTTGTCGACAACCGCCCCGGCGCAAGCGGCGTCATTGGTGCGGGTGCCGTCGCAAAGGCCGCGCCGGACGGCTACACCTTGCTGCTCGACGCTACCGCTCATTCGGTCAATCCCAGCCTGCAGCCGAAGCTTCCTTACGATACGGCGAAGGACTTCGCGCCGATCTCGCTCGTGGTGCTCGTGCCGAACCTGCTGGTGGTGCCGCCGAATTCTCCGTTCAACTCGCCCAAGGATATCGTGGCGCAAGCGAAGGCCACGCCCGGCAAGCTGACCTATGCGTCGGCGGGCTCCGGCACCGCACAGCACCTGGCAGCGGAACTGTTCCGTCAGCAGTCGGGACTGAACATGCTTCACGTACCTTACAAGGGCGGTGCGCCGGCGTTGAGCGACCTGATGGGCGGCCAGGTGGATATGATGTTCAGCAACATGGCGGCCTCCTATCCGCTCGTCTCCGGCAAGAAGCTCAAGGTACTGGCGACAACGGGCACGAAGCGGTCCGCCGCGCTGCCGGATATCCCCACCATCGCCGAATCCGGGCTGCCCGGGTACCAGGTGTACGAGTGGAACGGTTTGTTTGCGCCCGCCGGCACGTCCGCGAAGATCATCGAGACGATCAACAAGGCGACCATCGAGGTAATGAGTCAGCCTGCTGTCAAGGAACGTCTCGCGGCGATCGGGGCGGAGGGTTCCGCCAACAAGCCTGACGAGTTCCGCGCGTTTCTCGAGGCCGAGCAGGCCAAGTGGGCGAAGGTCATCAAGCAGGGAAATATCCGGCCGGAATGATGTTGCATCGTACAACTCTACGGTTGTATGATGCAACATCGAAACGGAGCGTTGGCCATGAACCCGGACCCGGCACTTGTTGAGGACATTCGTAATGTCTCGCGCGAGATGGTGCGCGAGCTCGGCTTCATGGGCGGCGATTTTGCGGGGACGGATCTGTCCCCGTCGGCCGTTCATGCGCTGATCGAGATCGAGAAGGGCGGCGTCACGGCACGGGATCTTGGCGCGCTGCTGCGGCTCGAGAAATCGAGCGTGAGCCGGATGCTGCGCCGGCTGGTGGAGGCCGGCGATGTGGCGGAGGAGAGCGATGGCAGGGTCAAGCGTCTCTCCCTCACCCGGGCGGGCAGGCATCGCGTGGGCGCGATCCATGCCTATGCCCGTTCGCAGGTCGTTGCCGCGCTCAAGCTGCTCAAGCCCGGCGACGAGCGTGTGGCCTTGCAGGGAATGCGCCTCTATGCGCGCGCGCTTGGCGGCGGCGAGCCCGATGGCGGCTCGCCCGTCCATCTGGTGCGTGGGTATCGCCCGGGTCTGATCGCACGGATCACCGAGATGCACGCGCTTTACTACGCGCGCGAATCCGGTTTCGGTCAGCATTTCGAGTCCGTCGTGGCAAGCGGTCTGGCGGAGTTCTGCAATCGTCTGGAGAATCCGCGGAACGCGATCTGGACCGCAAGGCAGGACGGAGAGATCGTCGGGTCGATCGCCATCGATGGCGAGGATATGGGCAAGGACGTCGCGCATCTGCGCTGGTTCATCATCGACGACGGCGTGCGAGGCGGCGGCGTCGGAAAGAAGCTGATCGATGCCGCGGTAGCGTTCGTGGACGAGCGCGGGTTCCTGGAGACCCATCTGTGGACCTTCGCCGGCCTGCGCGCGGCGCGTCATCTTTACGAGACGCGAGGCTTCGTCCTGACCGAGGAAAAGCCCGGCGCGCAGTGGGGCAAGGAGGTATTGGAGCAGCGCTTCGTCAGGCCTCGTCCCTGAAGACTGCAGGCGAGGGATGCACACCCCCTAATGGATGGGTGTCAAGCCGACGCAACATTCGGGACGGGATACCCCCTTTCATGTGACGCAAAGCGCTCCGCCTTTGGCAGAATGCACGAAACACGTCAAAACAAGAAAGGTGTCCGCAGTGGGTCGCATTCCAACCAGCCTGGCGCTCGGCGTGCTGGGTCTCGTCCTGTCCGGGTGCAGCGTCGTTGCACCGCCTTATCCTCCTTCGATCGATAACGTCCAGACGCTCAAGAACAGCGGCGCCGCGCCCACGCGCGTCGGCACGTTCGATGCAAGCGGTACTGGCGTCAGGCATCCGTTGCCGCTGCGCGCCAACAGCCTCGTATCCCCATACAACGGTACGTGGTCGGCGTATCTGTCCGAGGCCGTCACGCGCGAGCTGACCATGGCCGGCAAGATGTCGCCGAACGCGGATGTCGTGATCTCCGGCACCTTGCTGCGCAACGAGGTCGATCCTGCGATCGTTACCGGCTCTGGCGACGTATCGGCACGCTTTGTCGTGAAGAAGGGCGAGACCGTGCGCTACGACCAGGTCAAGTCGGTCCATCGTGAATGGGATTCGTCGTTCGCGGCGGCCGTGGCGATTCCGAAGGCCGTTACCGAATACGGCTATACGGTGCAGGCGCTGCTCACCACGCTCTACGCCGACCCCGCGTTCCTGGACGCATTGAAGTAAACCCCATCGCAACACAACAAGGAGAAAACGATGCGTGCATGGTTCACGATCGCCAGCCGCTGCGCGGCTGTCGCCGCGCTGGTCGTACTGGCTGGCTGTGCTCACCCGATTCAGATCGCGACGGACAAGTCCGCGCCCGCCACGCCGGCGGAGAAGAAGGTCGGCAAGAACATCGGGTTCGTCCTGCCCGATGCGCTGCTGACCAAGGAAGTGACGACGCCGGGCGGCGGTGGCGACAAGGTCAGCTACCTGCCTTACCGCGACCTCGAGGTGCCGATCTACAGCACGCTGTCGAACGTGTTCGCCAACGCGACGAAGCTCAAGACGCCGGACGATCGCGCCGCGATCGACAAGGCGCAGCTCGCCTACATCCTGACGCCGGAGATCACGACCGATTCGTCGTCCGAAAGTGCGCTCACGTGGCCGCCGACCCGTTTCACGATCAATCTGACCTGCACCGTGACGGACCTCGACGGCAAGGTCGTTTTCAAGCAGGTGGTCACGGGCGAGGGAAACGCGGAGTTCTCCGAGTTCAAGCGTAACTTCTCGCTGTCCGCCCAGCGCGCGAGCGAGAACATGCTGAGCAAGCTGCAGAAGGCGCTCAGCGAAGCGCCAGAACTCGCCGCGGCACGCTGACGCGTCGCGCAATATTGCTGCAATGACGGGGGCCTCGGGCCCCCGTTTTCGTTGACGGCGCCTCGCGTCGAGCGTGCTTCCGCGGATTCGAAAGCAAGGATCGGAGTGCGTTGAGGGCGTATCCTCGACAGAATGAATGCACCACTACCGCAGATATCGCGAGGAAGCTTTCATGAACACCGCACGATCGAACCGTAACGCGCTCCCAGTGACGGAAGACCCGAGATGGGCGCGCATCGTCGCCCGCGACAAGTCCGCGGACGGCCAGTTCTGGTACTCCGTCTCCACAACGGGCGTCTATTGCCGCGCGTCGTGTCCCTCGCGCGTCGCCAACCCAGAGAACGTGCAGCTGCACGACACGCTGGAAAGCGCGCGTGCGACCGGGTTTCGGCCGTGCAAGCGCTGCAACCCCGAGGGGGCGTCGGTCGATGCGGAGAACGCCGCGCTCGTCGCCAGGGCCTGCCGCATCATCGAGGACAGCGACGTCGAGCCGTCGCTGGAAGCACTGGCGGATGCCATCGGCCGTAGCCAGAGCTACTTCCATCGCGTATTCAAGGCGGTGACGGGGCTGACGCCCAAGGCGTATGCGGCCGCGCATCGCGCGAAGAAGGTGCGCGATGGGCTTGTCGCGGGCACGTCGGTGACCGAGGCCATCTACGAGGCCGGATTCAGTTCGAGCGGACGCTTCTACGAGAAGTCGAACGACATGCTCGGGATGACGCCCTCGCAGTATCGCGCGGGCGGGGCGCGCGAGACGATCCGGTTCGCCGTAGGGCAGACAACGCTCGGTGCGATCCTCGTGGCATCGAGCGAGAAGGGCGTGGCGGCGATTCTGCTAGGCGACGACCCTGACGCGCTCGTGCGCGATCTGCAGGACCGCTTTCCGAAGGCGCGGCTGATCGGGGCGGATCGGGACTATGAGGCGCTTGTCGCGCGGGTCGTTGGCCTCGTGGAATCTCCGGGGGGTGGGCTCGACTTGCCGCTCGACGTGCGCGGTACCGCGTTTCAACAACGCGTGTGGCGCGCGCTTCAGGCGATTCCCGCGGGCGAAACTGCTTCGTACGCGGAGATCGCCCGACGCATCGGCGCACCGAAAGCGGTGCGGGCGGTGGCGGGTGCCTGTGCGGCGAACCCTCTCGCGGTCGCGATTCCGTGTCATCGCGTCGTGCGCAATGACGGCGCGTTGTCGGGTTATGCATGGGGTGTCGATCGCAAGCGCGTGCTGCTGGATCGAGAGGCGACGGAGGTGGCATGAACGCACGCGTCGCCGCCTATGACTGGCCCACGATCCACGACGCGTTGAACCGCTTCGGTTGCGCGGTGCTGCCGAAGCTGCTGTCCCCCGAAGAGTGCCGCACGCTGTCGTCGCTCTATCCCGAGGACAAGCATTTCCGAAGTCGCGTGGTCATGGCGCGGCATGGATTCGGCAAGGGCGAGTATCGGTATTTCAGCTATCCGCTGCCGGACTTGCTGAGCGGCCTGCGCACGGCGTTGTACGCGCGTCTTGTGGGGCTGGCCAATGCGTGGAATGAGACCATGGGCATTGCCCAGCGTTACCCGGAAGACCACGCGACGTATCTGGCGCAGTGCCATCGGGCGGGCCAGACACGTCCCACGCCGCTGATCCTGCAATACGTCGCGGGAGATTTCAATTGCCTGCATCAGGACCTCTATGGGGACCTCGTGTTCCCGATGCAGGTGGCAATCCTGCTGTCCGAGCCGGACAAGGACTTCACCGGCGGCGAGTTCTGCATGACGGAGCAACGCCCCCGCATGCAGAGCCGCGTCGAGGTGGTGCCATTGCGACAGGGCGATGCGGTGGCGTTCGCCGTGCACCACCGGCCGGTGCAGGGCACACGGGGCAGCTACCGCGTGAACCTGCGGCACGGCGTGAGCCGCGTTCGCTCGGGGCTACGGCATACGGCGGGGATTATTTTTCACGACGCGAGCTAGACGGCACGGACATGGCCAGGGGAAGCGCCGGAAAAAAACCGCCCGTCGCTTGCGCGAGCGGGCGGTGTCAACAACCGGGAACGTGGCGGTGCAATGCCGCCGCTTAACGCAGCGCTTCCACAATCGCCTTCGCCAGCGGGCCGCCCGATGCCGGGTTTTGGCCCGTCATCAGCTTGCCGTCCACCACGACCTTCTCTTGCCAGACGTCCGCCGACGAATACTCGGCGCCGTCTTCGCGCAGTGCGGATTCGAGCAGGAAGGGGACGTCCGCCTGGGCGTAGCCCGCTTCCTCGGCGTTCGAGAACGACGTCAGCTTGCGGCCCTTGATCAGCGGGGTGCCGTCTTCCAGCTTGGCGCCGAGCAGTGCGGCCGGGCCGTGGCAGACCGCGGCGACGATCTTGCCGCCTTGCCAGGCGCGTTCGACGGCGCGCTGGATTTCCGGGTTGTTGGCGATATCGACCATCGGCCCCAGGCCGCCCGGGAAGAAGATCGCATCGTAGTCGAGCACATCGACTTCCGACAGCTTGCGGCTATGGGCCATGCGGCGGATGGCCGCGCTGTTGCGGAACGCGAGTTGCGCGGGGTCGTTGGCGTCGTAGCCGTCTTCGGGCGGCGTGCCGCCTTGCAGCGAGGCATATTCGACGGCCACGCCCGACTCGGCGAACACTTCGTACGGGTGGGCGACTTCAGGGAAGAAGTATCCCGTGGGCCGATGGTTCGGACCGATCTCGGCGGCGTTGGTCAGGATAAACAGTACGTGCTTGATGGACATGATTGGCTCCTGGAAAGGCGTTAAAAAGTATGTGAAGAACGTGAATCAGCAGAAGATCAGACCGCTTCCGCCGCCAGCGGCTGCCGGGGCGTGGCGTTGACAAGCGTCAGGCCGAAGATCGCGAGGCCGGTCAGCGTGAGGGCAAAGCCCGCCCATGCCACCGACAGCAGTCCAAAGCCCGCATCGATCGTCGCGCCACCTGCCCACGCACCGATCGCGTTACCCAGATTGCAGGCGGCCAGCGTCATCGCACCCATCAGCGAAGGCGCCTGCGGAGCAAAGCGCGTCAGCCGGACCTGCATCGTGGGAATGGAAGCCATCAGCGCGGCCCCGAGCGCAAACAGCGCGGGGAACAGGACCGAAGGCGTTTGTCCGCCGAGGGCGATGACCACGAGCACCGCCAGCGCACCGCCAAGGCCCAGCACGAGACCGCGCATCGGATACTTGTCGGCCGCACGGCCACCCACCGAATTGCCGGCCGTCATGCCGATACCGAAGATCGCGAGGGCCACCGGAATCATCGACGGCGCCAGCCTGGTCGCATCGGTGACGATCGGGCCAACGAACGTATAGATCGCGAACAGACTGGCAATGCCGGCCGTCGCTACGGCCATCACGCCCCAGACCTTGCCGCTGCGCAGCGCGGACAGCTCCTGCACGATCGGTGCGCCATCGAGGGCACGGGTGCGGGGCAGCCACTGCCGAATCGCAAGCCATGCCACCGCGGACAGCGCGGCCACCGCGAGGTACGTCTCGCGCCAGCCAAGCGTCTGGCCAAGGAACGTGGCAAGCGGCGAGCCGATGATCGTCGCGACGGTGAGGCCGGTCATGACGATGGCGAACGCGCGGCCGGACTGGCCCGGGCCGAGGATATAGCTCGCGACCATCGCGCCGGCGCCGAAGTACGCGCCCTGCGGCAGACCGCTGACAAAGCGCGCGGCAATCAGGAACGGCAGGCTCGATGCCATCGCCGACAGGACATTGCCGACGACGAACAGCGCGATCAGCGCGAGCAGCAGCGTGCGGCGATTGAGCCGGGCCGCGGCGAGCGTCACGACCGGCGCGCCGACCACGACGCCCAGCGCATAGGCCGTGACCGCGCTGGTCGCCTGCGGCACGTCGATGCCGAGGCTTGCCGAAAACAGTTGAATCACGCCCATGCTGGCGAACTCGGACGTGCCGATACAGAAGCTGCCGAGTGCCAGCGCAAAGAGCGCCAGAGAGCGGGACAGGCCGCTGGAAGGGGAAGGCTGGGAATCGTCCAGCCGGATGGCATTAGTCATGAAAAACTCCTCAAACTTGATCTGCGCCGTTCCGCGTCGGGAGGGTTTGGGCGGCGCTGCGTTGCCCTAACTATGCGTAATGCGCAGATATTTGAGAAATTTATTTGTTCTATTCTAGATATTCACCTAGCATGATGACTCATGCGATACGACCTCAATCTGCTGCCCGTCTTCATCGCCCTGATGGAAGAGCGCAGCGTCACGCGCGCCGCCGCCCGGCTCGGCATGACCCAGCCCGCGCTTTCCAACGCGCTGAACCGGCTGCGGGAGACGCTCCGCGATCCGCTTTTCGTGCGCGAGCGGTATGGCATCAAGCCCACGCAGTTTGCGGAGTCGATCGTCCCGGTGGTGGCCGAAACCCTGGCGAAGCTCGATGACGTGATCCTCGGGCAACAGCACTTCGATCCCGCCACATCGGTCCGGCAGTTCCATATCGCGCCGAACAGCTACGTGGAGATCGTGCTGATCCCGAGCGTGGTGGCGCGGCTGCGCGAGGTGGCGCCGGGGGTGAAGGTGTCGCTGACCCCGTTCGGCAGCGACCTCGCCGAGACCGGTGTGATCTCGGGCACGACGGACATGGCGCTCGGCCGCATCGTCGATCCGCCCGACAGCCTCGTGATCCAGCATCTGATGGACGACGGGCTGGCCTGCGTCGTGCGCGCCGATCATCCGGAGATCGGCGACACGATGTCGCGGGAGCAGTACGAGCAGTTGCGGCACGTCAATGTGCTGCCGCCGGGCAGATTGCGCGTGGGCCTGTTTCAGGCGCTCGAGCGGCAACGGCTGCGGCGCGAGCTGGCGATCTCCGTGACCCACTTCCTGGCGGTGCCCGAGATCATCGCGAAGACCGATTACTGCGCGACGCTGCCGCGGCTGATCTGCAACCAGATCGCGAAAGATGCGCGGCTCAAGGTGCTGCCGTCACCGGTCGATCTCGGTACGTTTCCCGTGGATATCGCGTGGCACGTGCGGTACCGGCAGGATCCCGCGCATCGGTGGTTCCGGCAGGTGCTGGTGGATACGGCGGCGGAGTTGATGGGACCCGTGATGGGTCCCGTGATGGATCCCACCTAGGACCGCGCAGCCTCCGCGGCCGCCATGCGCAGTTCCGGCGGAAAGCCGCGAATCTCGGCATGGAAGAATCCCCGCTCGGCCGCGCGCAAGGAGGCAAGCTGCGCCGCCAGCCGCTCCATTGCCGCATAGGCCTGCGCCGATGCCCCTTGCTCGTGCGTGAGGTACCACGCGGATTCGAGTAGCAGGTTGGCCAGCTGCAGCGCGTTGTAGCGTACGCGGCCGGTGTCGTGTTCCTCGAGCGCGAATGCCGCGACCGACGACCATCGCACGAAGCCCTTGGCTGGCGCAAACGGGGCGTGGAAGGGGCGCAGCGCATCGATGGCCGCGGCGACCGTGAGCGGACGGCGCGCGCGGAATGCGGTCAGCGATGCGGGCGCTTGGGCATCGATATCGCCGCGCGCGACGCGCAGCAGGAAGATCGTGTTCCACGCGGAGCCGCCGCCGACGCCGAAGCGGTCGCAGATCCATTCCGACAGGCCGAGCCATCGCATGGATTGCCGCTGGAGATCGCCGGCTTCCAGCGTGCGTTGTGCGTCCACGAGTCCGTAACGCCAGAACAGCCATAGGGACCAGCCGATATTGGCGGCGGCGTGCTGGGCCGCGTCCACGGAGTCCGCTTCGTAGGCGGCCTGCAGTGCGCCGGAGAAGCCTTCGAGCGCGTGGCGCGCGGCAGCATGCCGTGCCGCCGGCTGGATCGGCGAGGGCGTCTGCGCGGGCGTTCGCGAGGGCATTGCCGGGGGCCGCAACGCAATGCTCTTGTGGATCAGCGCTTCCAGGTTCAGCGTCTCGAAGCGAATCCGCGGGTTGTAGCGCACGACGGGCCGCAACTCGGGATCGCCCGCGAGCCGCGCGAGCTCATGCCGCGCGGCATCGAGATCGCCGCGTGTGTAGTGCTCCCACGCACGGACCACATGGGCCATGGCCGCGAACGTGGGCAGCGCGGCGTTGACGCGGCCGCCCGCGACGATTTTCTCGAACCGCCGCAGTGCCGCGCGGCTTTTGTCGAGCCGGTCGCTGCGGCGCCAGGCCAGGCTCTCCTTGAGCAGCGAGAGCGCCTGCTGGAACGCGTCCGCGGCGCTGCGATGCGCGGCGCGAAACGACTCGGCCACGGCATGATCGACCACGCCCGCAAAGCCATCCTGCGCGCCGCGCATGGCCACCGTCAGATGGCGCCAGAAATCCATATCGCGCATCACGTACTGCAGGCCATCGCTGTCCGCGGATGGCGGCGCGGGCGCGTCGGGGTTTGCCTGCCCGAGCCAGCGCGCCACGCCCGCCGCGCGCAATGCCTTGCCATGCGCGGTAAAACGCAGTTGCCGCGCGGTGGCCCGTGTCATCCAGAACGGCCCGCGGCTGCGACGGTCGGCGCGCAGCGCGGCGATATCGGTGGCCTTGTGTCGGTCCGATCTGTGGTCCGATCCGTGGTCCGATCCGTGGCCCCATCCAACCTCCACACCCCAGCGCGTGAAATCCCCGAACGCGCGCGAGACGATCATCCGCACATTGGCGGCGTCCGCAAACCGCGCGCGCACGATCGCCACGCCGAGATCTTCGCGGTCGCGCGACGCGGCCAGCCAGATGCGCGCGAGCAGCCAGACGGACTGATAGCGCGCGGAGCGGCCGTCCACGGCATAGGGGCCCGTGAGGTCGATATGGATGGGTTGGCGTGCGGTCATGGCTCGCCATGTTACGCGTGTTACAGCGGCCCCGGTTGGCGAGTCCTGCGCCGGCACCTATGCTCCGCTCACCCATCACAACCACAAGAGAGTGCATATGAGAGGTGACATGCGAAAGAGATTTGCGGGCCTGCTGATCGCGCCGCTGCTGCTGGCCTGCGCGGCCGTGCCATTACACGCAGCCCAGGCGGTCCAGCCGGGCAAGACTACCGAAGCGCCGATCGATGCCAAACCGCTGTTCGATGCGGCCGGTGTCGATGGCACCATGGTCGTCTACGACGTGCGGCGGCAGCGCATGCTGACCTATAACCCGAAGCGCGCGGCCACCGCGTATTCGCCGGCCTCCACGTTCAAGATCTTCAACTCGCTGATCGGGCTGGAAACCGGGGCGGTGGCCGATGTCGATCACGACAAGCTGCCATGGGACGGCAAGCCGTGGTTGCATGAAGGCAAGCCGATCCTGCCCGCGGCGTGCAACGCCGATGTGCCGCTGCGCGTGGCGCTCAGGAATTCGTGCGTGCCCGCCTATCAGGTGCTGGCGCGCCGCGTGGGCACCGCGCAGTACCGCAAGTATCTGGGGGCCGCGCATTTCGGGAATGCCGATGTCGAAGGGCCGGTGGACCGCTTCTGGCTCAATGGCCATCTGAAGATCACGACGTACCAGCAGATCGACTTCCTGCGCAACGCGGCCGCGCACAAGGTTCCGCTGATCTCCGAGCAAAGCTTTCGCGCGCTCGACGACATCCTGACCATCGAGCAGACGCCTGCCTATACGCTGCGCGCGAAGACAGGCTGGGCCACGTCGGGCAAGGTCGGCGTCGGCTGGTGGGTCGGCTGGGTGACGCGCGGCGACGACACGTACGTGTTCGCGATGAACCTCGACATGTCGAAGATGGAGACGGGCCCCAAGCGGCTGGAGATCGGACGTGCCGTGCTCAGGCAGGTTGGGGCGTTGCCGGATCAGGCACCGAACTGACGCGTCTTGGTGCGGCGCATATCGGCGATGGACAGCGAGATCGCGGAGATCAGGAAGTAGAACGCGCCGAACGCCGCATACGGTGCGAAGTCCGTGATGCCCGGCACCTGCACGCCGGCGGCGGTCTTGATGAAGAACGCCCCGGCCAGCGCCGATTGCGCACCGCTCAGGATCATCGCCCACTGGGCGCCGGAGGTCTTCCAGCGACGGACGCCGGTGGCCAGCTGGAACAGGCCCGCGAGGATGGCCCAGGTGCCGAACACGCCGAGCACGGCGTTCATGCTCAGGCCCAGCGCGATGGCGACGCCCGCCGTGGTCACGCCGCTGGCCACGACGTTGAGGGTCTGCGTGGGGTTGCGGCGCATGCCGCCGTTGCGCTGGGCATCCACGAGGTTGGCCAGCGCGTCCCATGCGGGATAGATCATCAGCAGGATCGCCGCGACGGCGGGGTTGGTCTTGCCGACCGTGAACGCGGCGGCGACCCACACGATGGAGAATGCCGCGCGTCCGTAGTAGTAGGGCTTGAGCCAGCGGTTGGCTTGCAATGCGCCATTGGGGCTGAGTTCGGTCATGGTGGTTCCTGTTGGTGATGCCTGCTACCAACTAGTTGGTAGACTGCCTGGTGAAATAAAAGTCCCCGTATGGCAGGGGACGACTCAATGCTTCCGACGGTCCTTCAAGGGCGCCTAGTCCGATGCGAGCAGGATCTGCACGGTCCGACCGACGATGGCACCGAACAACCCGGGGTTGCCATGGACACGCGCCGCAATCATCCCGCCGTGCACCGTGGCCAGGAATGCAGCCGCCTCCGCGTCGGCATTCCCGCGCAGCCGGAACGTCCCAACGGCCGCGCCGTTGGCGAGCACCGACGAAAGCCATCCGGTCAGATCCTGAAAATGCCCCCGCACCTCGGTGGCCACGGCCTCGGGAATCGCCGGCAGCTCGGACGCGAGCATCGCGCAGATGCAGATCGGGGCCGATCCATCGCCAATGCAGCGCTCCCAATAGCCGGTGTACGCGCGCAGGCGGTCGAGCGGCACATCCGTATGCGCCTCGATCGCGGCCACGCCCTTGCGCGTTTCCTGCCGATACAGCTTGACGACGACCTCGACCAGCTCGGCCTTGCTCGGAAAGTGGTGATGAATGCTGGCCTTGCTGATGCCCACCTTTTCCGAGATATCGGCGTAACTGAAGCCGTTGTACCCGCGCGTAGCCAGCAGCGATTGCGTGCATACGACGATTTCAACGGCCTTGGGGGAGAGGTCGATGGCTTCCATGGGTGACAGTCTACCAACTAGTTGGTTGATGTCAAGTGGCGGACTGGAAGTTCAACGAAAGTCGTCCATGCTCAACAAAGGCGCGTTGGGGGCCACGGAGCACGGCCCCCGGGATGCCCGCCTACTTCAGCTTCACCCCCCATTCGTTCTCCACGCACTTGACGTAATCGCCGGGAATCAGCGCGCTGAATTTTTCCTGGTAGTTCACCAGCATGCAGCGGTAGGCCATGCCGTCGTGCCAGTCCTTGACCCATGTCGTGTCGGCCGCCGCGCTGCCCTGGTCGGAGAACTGCTTCATGTTGGCGCAGCCCAGCACTTCGTTGTCGGGCACCGGCACATTGAGTTCGGCCGCGAAGGACTTGTAGTACTTGATGCGGTTCTGCGACTGCGCGATTTCCGTGTTGCCGCCGCACTCCACACCACCGTTGATGATCATCGTGGTGACGCCGAAGCCGGGGACGAGCCCGCTCGACTGGTCCGTGGCGTTCGGTTGCCAGCTGCCGTCGATCACGGCCTGCATCGATGGTTTCGGCGGTTGCGGATAGACGAAGAAGAAGACGGCCGACGCGAGGTTGAGCCACGTGCTGGCGACGCTGTCGGGGTCGTCGAGCAGGATCGTCGGCTTGCCGTACATCACCTGCGAGAACTGACCGTAGTTGTAGTTGTACGAAAGCTGCTTGGCGCCGCGTCCGTAATACTTCTTGAAGTTGCCATCGGGGTTCTTGCCGCAGACATACAGCTGGCCCTGCCAGATCTTGGGATCGCACTCGGCGTTGTAGCCGCAGCCGTCGCCGGTTTCGCTGCAGCCCATTTCCCTGACCCAGTGCAGGCCTTGCCTGAACTCCGGCGTGCTCGAATGGATGTCATGCTCGCCGGTCTCCTGCGCGAAGTGCGCGAACATCGTGGCGAGCGTTTTACGGCAGATGGCGTCGGCATCGCGGCCGTCCCGGTAGTCGGCGCAGACGGCGGGGAACTTGGCGATGGCCTGCAGGAATGCGCGATAGGTGTAAGACGGATCCCTGCGTGGGAACAGGAAGTCCCACTTTGACGCGTTCATGATTTTTTCCACGCGCTGGACGTTGGCGGGGTTGCTTGCCTTGCCGGCATCGGTTGCATCGACGATGGCATTGTCGGCGGTGCGGATCATCAGCTTGATGGCGGCGAAGGCTGGCGTGTTCGTGAGGTCCTTCTCCACCTGCTCGGCCTGGGTGCGCGTGGGCACGGGGATATCGGGCGACACGGGGACCGGCGCCGGGGAGGGGACAGGCGTCGGCGTTGGCGCGGGCGGTGGAACCTTTGCCGGGTCGCAGTCTTCGATGACGGCCCATGGGTCGCCGCTGGTCGGCGTGTTGCCTTGCGCCCACCATTTGGCGCGATAGTTCCTCGCCTGATACGAGGCGACGTTGTTCTCGTTGTAGATGCTGGAGGCGCTCCAGGGGGCGTAGCAGCCGGGTTTGGTCTGCGCGGGCGTTGGCGCGGGTGCAGGGGCCGGGCTCGGTGTTGGGGTCGGTGCGGGGGTCGGTGCGGGGGTCGGTGCGGGGGTAGGTGCGGGGGTAGGTGCCGGTGCAGGGCTTGGTGTCGGCGCGGGAACGGGGGCGGGCGTCGGCGCAGGGGTAGGAGCAGGGGTAGGGGAAGGGGAAGGGGAGGGGGTCGCGCCGCCCGTGCACTCACCCTTGTCCTCCCAAGGTCCCCACTGCTCGGTGCCCGGCACATTCCCCTGCGTCCACCACTTGTTCTGATACGCGCGCCCGTTATAGGCCACCATCGCACCGGGCGTTGCATAGACCATCGTGCTCTGCCATGCCGCGGGACACTGCGCGGCGGAGGCCGGCAGCGGTGCCAGCGACAACATTCCACCGGCCGCGGCCCCGGCAATCACGCTCAACGATGCGGGATGGCGCATGTCGATTTCTCCCGGTCATTCCAGCAGACAATCCTGCAAGGAGTCTAGAAACGAACCGGACGCAAATCGTCGATCAGGTAAACATTTTATTGGCGATCACGCAGCGCTTTCAGACTTGCCTCTGATAGCGAATTCACACAATGCGGGATATCCGATGGGCTAGCCGCGAACCATCGTGGTGCCCGACGATGCCAGCCATGCGGGTGCGCCGGGATTCTGCTCCGACTGCGGCAATTGCACCTGCTCGCTACCGAGCCGCTGCAGGACCTGTGCGTGGCATTCGAGCGATGGCGCGTAATGCCCGCTGTAATTGTCGATATGAATGAGGCGGCCATCGCGCACCGTCAGCTCGCCCGCCGCCGCGACGCGGCCGCCCGCCATGAAGCCCGTGTGGTTATCCACGATCGCTGCCGTCGCCGCGTAGATGCGCCCGTCGCCGGCCATGACGAACATCGTGTCCTCCTCGGTAGTCATCGGCACGAACCGGCCGTCCGCGCCGGGCTGATGCAGCAGGCCGTCTATCACGTGCACTTCGATTCGCGCGCGCCTCGCATCGTCAAGCCGGTAGTTTCGATGCGCGAGCCCATGCGTTCCGGCCGGGGCGATCGTGTAGTAGCGATCGTCACCGACGCGCATCATGCGCGGGTCAGCCGGTGGCGGCGTGCGTCGCGACGGGCCGCTCTGGGTCGATGCGCCCACGCGCGGTTCCAGTTCGATATGGGTCGCGCTCCCGCGCCGTGAACGCGTGCCCTGCCGCGGCGCGGCCGATGTGTTCTGGTCCGTTTGATGCGTGTGGCCCGTCGGCGTGGAAGCGGCGCCCGTAGGGGAGGAAATGCAACTGCCCATCGCGTACTCCTTGATCTGTTTCGCGGGCAATCATTGTTCATGGCGGCAGGTCTTCGTTCCCGCTCGCGCAGCGAACTTCACGCGCCGAATGCGAATCGCACCATGGGGCGGGCGCGTGGCCGCCGTTGCATGCGGCAGCCTTCGTGCGGACGTGCAATCGCGCCCGGGGCAATGTCACGCGGCCGCACGCCCCTTGTCCTGAAAGAACTGCAGGAACGCCCGTAATTTGCCGGGCATCTGCGCACGATTCGGGTAGTAGAGATAGAACGGTTCGCGTGGACGCGTGAACGTTTCGAGGAGGGGGATGACGAGCCCGTCCGCGAGCGCCCGCTGCGCGAAATGTTCGAAGACGAAGGCCAGCCCGTTGCCATCGCATGCGGCCTCGAGCACGGTCCGCATTTCGCTGAAGACGAGCCGGCCCTGGATGTCGATGGTCAGTGGCTCGTTGCCCGCGCGGAACTCCCATGGCAGGAATTGCCCGCGGTTGCCGATCCGTTGTCGGATGCAGTCGTGCTGCAGCAGCTGGTCGGGGCGCTTCGGCTTTCCACGCGCCTTGATGTAGGCGGGCGCGCCCACCACGAGCAGCCGCTGTGGCGGGCCGAGGGGGACGGCGATCATGTCCTTCTGCAAGGCCCGGCCGAGCCGGATTCCCGCGTCGAAGCCGCCCGCGACGATATCGCTGAGGCCGTGCTCGACGCTGATTTCGACGGCAAGCTCGGGATACTGCTCCAGGAACGCGCGCAGATGCGGCTGAATCAACGTGGCGTAGGCCACGTATGACGTATTGATGCGTAGCTGCCCGCGCGCGGCACCCGACGCGTCGCCCACTTCCTGCACCGAGCGGCGGATCTGATCGAGGGCGGGCGCCAGCGTCTGCAGCAGCTGCGTGCCGGCTTCGGTCAGCGACACGCTGCGCGTAGTGCGGTGGAAGAGCCTGACGCGCATCGAGGCTTCCAGCAGCTTGATGGTGCGCGAGATCGCGGTCGGTGTGATTTCCATCTCCGTGGCCGCGCGCGTGAAATTGAGGTGACGGGCCACGCTTTCGAACGCGATCAGGCCGGGCAGGCTGACGGACGAGGGCGCCGGGGCGGACAACTTCCTTGCAGTAGGCATCGCGAAAGCCGGTCGGATGAGGGCTCGCGGATTATGAACCCATGGTTCATATTTCGACAACCCTCCGTCGATTCTCTTGCGGCATGCCAGGCCCTACTCTTCGATCACCGCAGCCGCACTGACGCGACTGCAACACCGATCCACAGGAGTTTCACCATGTCCGTCGTCACTACCCCCGCCGTCAACGCCAACAGCCCGCTCGCCTCGATGAAGGGGCACCACGTCGCCGTGCGCGTGCCGAGTTTCGATACCGCCGTGCAGTGGTACACCGAGATGCTCGACTTCCGCGTGGTCCACCGCTGGACCTATGCCGATCAGCGGCTCGCGTATCTGGCCCCCGCCAGCGACGATGCGTTCTTTGTCGAGATTCTCGGCGATGGCGAGCCGCTGCCCATTCCCAAGCCCGTGTACAGCGATCTCGGCGACAGCCTGCGTCTGGCTGGCTATCACCACTTCTGCATCAACGTCGGCGACATGGACGCAGCGGTCGCCGAACTGCGCCGCCGCGGCGTGCAGATCGTGGCCGAGCCGTTCGAGCTGCCCGCGATCGGCCGCAAGCTCGCCTTTATCGCGGACCCGTTCGGCAATCTGATCGAACTCGCCGGAGTGGTCGCCTGAACGCGGATATCCCAGACAGGAGATCGACATGAGCCAGACGTTCCTGCAGATCGGATCCGGGCCGGGCATCGGTCTGGCCACGGCCGAGCGCTTTGCACGCGAGGGCTATCGCGTCGTGGTGGCCTCGCGCAACACCGCGCGATTGCGCGGGCATGCGGAGGCCGCCGGCATCGGCAATATCGCATTCGATACCGTGGATGCGGCCGACCCGCACGCGGTGGCGGCACTGGTCGAACGGCATCGAGACCATCTTTCGGTGCTGCACTACAACGCCGGGGTGCTGCATTACGGCACCGACGGCGCGCTGCAGACGCGCACGCTCGCGGACGAGACCACGGGCTCGCTGATCTCGGACATGCACGTCAATCTCACGAGCGCGCTCGTGGCGATGCGGGCCGCGGCCGACGCCATCGCGCGCAACGATGGCGGCAGCATCCTGATCACGGGCGGCGGGCTCGGCATGCATCCCTCGCCGCAGTTCCTGACGCTGAGCACGGGCAAGGCGGGCCTGCGTGCCGCCGCACTGTCGCTGTTCGAGCCGATGCAGGCGCGCGGCATCCACGTTGCGGCAGTGACGGTCAGCACGCTGGTCGGGCCGGACTCGGTGCATGCGCGGGCCGTGGCGGATGCGTTCTGGCAACTGCATGCGGAGGCGCCGGACGCGTGGACGCCGGAGATCGTGTACGGGTAACGATGTTCGGCCTCAACCGGTCGCGCCGACCGTCGCCAGCGTCGCTTCCCCCGCCAGTTCGCCGGCGATGGTGTCGATCAATGCGCGGACCCGGCGCGGCTGCACCCGCGTCGGCGGATACACGATCTGCAGCGCCGTGCGGCCGGCCGAGAACGGGGCCAGGACTTCGACCAGACGGCCCGCGTCGAGATCGGACTGGATATCCCAGACCGATTTCATGCACAGGCCGTATCCCTGCAAGGCCCAGCGCCTGACCAGATCGCCGGTGTTGGCCATCCGTCGTCCGCGGACCGTGACGGCATGGGGTTCGCCATCGACGCGAAAGGGCCAGACGCGTTCGCTGTTGATGCCGAAGCGCATGACGATGCAGTCGTGGTGCTGGAGGTCATCGGGATGCCGCGGCGTGCCATGGCGTTCGAGATAGGCGGGCGCGGCGCAGACGACCCGGCGGTTCTCGCCGATCGGCTTGGCCTTGAGCGTGCTGTCGGCCAGCGTGCCATAGCGCACGGCGAAATCGATGCCCTGCGCGACCAGATCGACGAAGCCGTCGGTCAGGTCCAGGTCGATGGTGACGTCCGGATGCGTGTCGAGGAAGCGATCGACGATCGGCACGATGCGCGTCTGGCCGAGGTCCACGGGCGCGCTGAGCCGGACGGGGCCGGAGATCGTCTGGGCGCCGAGCCGTACGCGGCTCTCGAGCTCGTCCGCCTCGGCCAGTAATCGCCGCGCGCCATCGGCCAGCGTGCGGCCTTCGTCCGTCGGATGGATGGAGCGCGTCGTGCGGGTCAGCAACGTGACGCCGTAGTACGCCTCGAGCGTCGCCAGCCGTTCGGAAACGGAGGCCGGCGACAACCCCAGTTCCCGGCCGGCGGCCGACAAGCCGCCCTTCTCGAGGATGGTCAGGAACAGGCGCAGGTGATTGAGATTGAGATTGAGATTGAGATTGAGATTGTCGAGCATCTTTCGGAATCTCCGAAATATGATTTCTCGATTTAACCAATTATCAAAATAGTTCGCAAGATCTAGAGTGCATGCAAGCGGTACCGAACCCTTCTGCCGAACCCTTCTGCAAGGAGCATGCACATGAGCTTCACCGACCAAACCGTTTCCGTCGTCGTCGGCGGCCACACAGGCATCGGCCGCGCCGTGGCCGACGCGCTGGGCGAGCGCCCCGGCCGCGTGCTGGTCGTCAGCCGCCGCAATGGACTGGACATCGCCGATGCCGGCGCCGTCGGGCGCTACTTCGATCAGCTCGGCCCCGTGGATCACGTGGTCTTTACCGCGGGATCGCAGGCACCCGGCGGAAAGGTCGCCGACGTGGATATCGCCGCGGCGAGGGCTGCATTCGACGTGAAGTTCTGGGGCACGCTCGCGGTGGCCAAGGCCGCCGCGAAGCATCTGCGCCCCGGCGGCACGCTCACGCTGACCAGCGGGTTTCTCTCGCGCCGCACCGTGCCCGGCACCTACGTCAAGACGGCGATGAACGCGGCGCTCGAAGCCGTGGCGAAGATTCTGGCGCGCGAGCTCGCGCCGATCCGCGTCAACGTCGTCAGCCCCGGCCTGACCGATACCGAAGCCTATGAAGCCATGGATGCCGGCGCGCGCGGCGCGATGCTCGATCGCGCGGCGGGCAGCCTGCCCGTGGGCCGCTATGGCCGCGTGGAAGATCTCGCGCAAGGCTATCTGCTGGCCATCGACAACCCTTTCATGACCGGCGCGATCCTCGATATCGACGGCGGCGCACTGATCAACTGAAGCCCGGAATCGCCATGTCCTCACTCGACTCACTCTTCACGCCGGTACGGATCGGCCAGCTGGCATTGCCCAACCGCATCGTCATGGCGCCGATGACCCGCGCGCGCAGTTCGCAGCCGGGCGACGTGCCCAACGCGTTGAACGCAACCTACTACGCGCAGCGCGCCAGTGCGGGGCTGATCGTGACCGAAGCCTCGCAGATCTCGCCGCAGGGCAAGGGCTACTCGTTCACGCCCGGTATCCATAGCGATGCGCAGGTCGAAGGCTGGCGCCTGGTGACGCGCGCCGTGCATCAGGCCGGTGGACGCATCTATCTTCAGCTCTGGCACGTCGGTCGCATGTCGCATCCCGCGTTCCATGGCGGCGAGCTGCCGGTGGCACCGTCGGCGGTACCGTTTGACGGTTCGATCTGGATGGTCGATCCGGCGACCGGCGAGGGCGGCATGTATGCGTGCCCGACCCCGCGCGCGCTCGGCATCGACGAGATCCACGCGATCGTCGGGGACTACCGGCGCGCCGCGCGCCGGGCGATCGAGGCGGGGTTCGACGGGGTGGAGATCCATGGCGCCAACGGGTACCTGATCGACCAGTTCCTGCGCACGACGTCGAACGTGCGCACCGATGCGTACGGCGGTTCGCGCGAGAACCGCCTGCGCTTTCTGAAGGAGGTGATGGACGCGGTCATCGACGAGGTGGGCGCGGACCGCACGGCGATCCGCCTGGCGCCGTTCCTGACGGCGCGCGGCATGGCGTGTCCCGATATCCTGCCGACGATGCTCGAGGCGGCACGCTATCTCGATGCAAAGGGCATCGCGTATCTGCATCTGGTCGAAGCGGACTGGGACGATGCGCCCGTGTTCACCGAAGACTTCCGCCGGGAGATCCGTGCCAGCTTCGCTGGCCCGATCATCGTCGCCGGCAAGTACGACGACGCGCGTGCACGGTGGGTGCTCGAGAAAGGCTATGCCGATCTGGTCGCGTTCGGCCGGCCGTTCGTTGCCAATCCCGACTTGCCGCGCCGCATGGCGGAGGGACTGCCGCTCGCGAATCTCGATGGCGGCACGCTGTTCGGCGGCGCCGAGCAAGGCTATAGCGACTATCCCGCGTGGGTGGCGGCGACGGCGACGGCGACGGCGACGGCGCGGGCGGCCTGATCCGCTCACACACGGATGCGTGACAAGAGGCCCAGTCGCGCCCAGTCGCGCCCAGTCCCTCCCAGTCCCTCCCAGTCCCTCGCAGTCCCTCGCAGTCCCTGTTATGGCGTCGTGACGTGCGGGTCGGTCGCCGGCCCGAACACTTCCTCGGCGGCGTGGAAGGCGGCATTGGCCGCGGGCACGCCGCAGTAGATGGCCGTCTGCAGGAGGATCTCCTTGATCTCGTCGCGCGTCACACCGTTGTTGGCGGCGGCACGCAGATGAAGCTTGAGTTCTTCGCCACGGTTGAGCGCGACCATCATTGCGATGGTCACCAGGCTGCGGGTATGGCGCGGCAGCCCTTCGCGGGTCCAGATCTCGCCCCAGGCGTAGCGCGTGATCAGGTTCTGGAATTCCTCGTTGAGCGGTGTCAGCTTCGCGAGCGAGCGGTCCACGTGCGCGCTGCCCAGCACGTCGCGGCGCACGGCGAGGCCGGCTGCGTAGCGCGCGGCGTCGTCATTGACGGGCGGGCGGTCCTCGATAAAGTCGAGCAGCGCCGCGGTGAAGGGCCCCGGCTGTTCGAAGCTCGAGATATGCGCGGCCTGCAGTTCCAGAAAGCGCGCGTCCGGGATCGAGGACGCCAGTTCGCGGCCGAGCGCCGGCGGCGTCGATGGGTCGTCGCTGCCGGCAATGACCAGGACCGGCACGGCAATCGTCTTCACCGTGTCCCGGAAGTCCGCGTCGCGCACCGCCGCGCAGTTGGCCGTATAGCCGCGCGGATCCAGCTCCCCGAGCACCTTGCGCAGACCGGCGATCGCCTGCGATGCCGTGGCGAGGAAGTCCGGCCGGAACCACACCGACAGCGAAGGCTCGACCATCACGCTCATCCCGTCACGTTGCACGGTATCGATGCGCGTATTCCATTTTTCGTCGGTGCCGATGCGGGCGCCGGTGTTCGCGAGGACGATCTTCGAGAAGCGCGCCGGGGCATGAATGCCGAGCCACATGCCGGTCTGTCCGCCCATCGAGACGCCGCAGAACACTGCCTTGTCGATCGAGAGTGCATCGAGGATCGCGAGCGCGTCGCCGCCGAGTTGCGCCATCGTGAAGGCGTCGCCGGGCGCGGTCGAGCGGCCATGGCCGCGCGTGTCGTAGCGCACCACACGATAGCGGCCGGCCAGTGCCTCGGCCTGCGGCTGCCACATGGTGTGGTCGGTGCCGAGCGAGTTGGAAAACAGAATGGCGGGCGCCGATTCGGGGCCGTCCACCGTGTAGAAGAGCCGGGCACCGGCGTGATCGAGGTAAGGCAAGATGGGTCTCCTGATGGCAATGTCAGCGCTGTTGTCGCGCGGTGAGGGTAGCTTCCCACGCCCGCACGGCGGCGTCGGCAAATCGTGACGATTCTCCCGCATAGTTGGCGGGGTCGGCCAGACGGTCGAGCGTGGCATCGTCGATCAGTGTCGCATGCGACGGGTCGGCGGCCAGCGTCAGTGCCAGGGCATCGCGCAGGCTGCTCCGGTCCGCAACCGCGCGTCTCGATGCGGCTTCCACCAGATGATGCGCCGGCAGCCGCCCGATGCGGCCGCCGAGTTCGAGCATGGCGGCCTCCGCAAGTATCAGCCCGTGCGTCATGTCGAGGTTTTCGCGCATGCGTGCGGTGTCCACCTGCAATCCGCCTGCCACCTCGCGCATATGGGACAGCGCGCCCGATGCAAGCGTGACGATTTGCGGCAACGTATCCCACTCCGCCTGCCAGCCGCCCAGCGCGCGCTCGTGCTCCTGCACCATGCCCGCCAGCATCGTGGCCACGAGATGCGGTACGCGCGTGGCCGCGGCGAGGACGGCCGAACAGCCCACCGGGTTGCGCTTGTGCGGCATGGTGCTGGAACCGCCGCGGCCGGGACCCGATGGCTCCGCGGCTTCCGCGACTTCGGTCTGCATCATCAGCGAGATGTCGCGCGCCATCTTGCCCAGCGTACCCGTGAGCATGCCGAGCGTCGTGGCCATTTCCACCATGCGGTCCCGGTGGCCATGCCATGGCAGCACGGGATGCTGGAGGCCGAGCAGGTCGGCCAGCGCCGACGATACGGCCGGCGCCGACGCGCCGAGGCTCGCAAGCGTGCCGGCCGCCCCGCCGAACTGGAGCGCGCAGGCCTGCGCGCGCGATGCATCGAGCCGGCCGAGATCGCGCCGCAACGCGTCGAGCCATCCCGCGGCCTTGAGCCCGAACGTGGTGGGCAGCGCGTGCTGCAGCCAGGTGCGCGCGACCATCGGCGTGGCGCGATGCCGCGCCGCCAGTTCCGCCACGACCTGCCCGAGCGCGACGAGGTCGGCCTCGATGGCGGCCGCTGCGTCGCGCAGCTGGAGCACCATCGCGGTATCGATGATGTCCTGGCTCGTCGCGCCCCAATGGACGAAGCGCCCGGCGTGGGCGTCGCGCTGCGCGACGGCGGCGGTCAACTGCCTGACGAAGGGAATGGCGAGATTGCCTGCCGCGGCCGCATCGTATGCCAGCGCGTCGAGGTCGATGCCATGCATGTCACCACGCATGTCACCGCGCATGTCACCGCGCATGTCACCGCGCATGTCACCGCAAACGTCCGCGATGACCGCCGCCGCTTCGGCCGGTATCACGCCGCAGTGTGCCTCGGCGCGCGCCAGCGCGGCTTCCACATCGAGCATGCGCCGTACGGTGCCGGCATCGTCGAAGATGGCCAGCGCGGCGGCGCCCCCGAACATCGGCGCCGTCAATCGCCCCGATCCGCGTGAACGAGTATCCATCGTCTGGCGCTCAGATATCGAAGAACACGGTCTCGCCGGCTCCCTGCAGGACGATGTTCCAGCGCAGCGTGCCGCTGCCGTCGTCCTCCGCGATCAGCGTCCCGCGCCGCTCGTTGGGCACGCACGCCAGCACGCGGTCCTTCGCGTTGGCGGCCGCCTCATCGGGGAAATACATGCGGGTGGCAACGTGCTTGACTAGCCCGCGCATGAATACCGACACCATGATGTGAGGGGCCTGCATGGCGCCGGGTTCGCCCCCCGCGTCGGGCACGGCACCGGGTTTGACGGTCACGAAGCGGAAGCCGCCGTCGGGTCCTGTGGGTACACGGCCGAAGCCGGTGAAGCCGGCCGTCAGCGTGAGGTCGCTCCGGTCCTCCGGATGGCGATAGCGGCCCGCGGGGTTGGCCTGCCAGATCTCGACCATGCCGTCGGGTACGGGGTCGCCGCGTCCGTCGAGGACGCGGCCTTCGATGACGATGCGCTGGCCCGCGAGCTCGGGCGCGTCGGTGGTCAGGTCCGCGCGGTCCAGGCCGGCAAGGCCGATGTGGAGATACGGACCGACGGTTTGCGATGCGGTGGCGTAGAGCATGATCGGTTACTCCATGGGCGTGGCGTCGCGCCCACGCAAAACGATGTCGAAGCGATAGCCGAGTGCGTACTCCGGCTGCGTGGTTTCCCAGTCGAACGTGGCGATCAGGCGCTGTCGCGCTTTTTCGTCGGGCACGCACTGGTAGATCGGATCGAAGGCGAGCAGGGGGTCTCCCGGGAAATACAGCTGCGTCACGAGCCGCGTTGCATAGGCATTGCCGAACAGCGAGAGGTGAATATGCTGCGGGCGCCAGGCGTTGTGGTGGTTCCGCCAGGGGTAGGCACCGGGCTTGATCGTCTTGAACTGGTAGCGGCCCTGCGCGTCGCTGATGGTGCGGCCTTCGCCCGAGAAGTGCGGATCCAGCGGCGCATCGTGCTGGTCCCGCGCATGCGTATAGCGGCCCGCGGCGTTGGCCTGCCAGATCTCGATCAGCGCATTGGGCACGGGCCGGCCGTTCTCGTCGAGCACGCGGCCCGAGACGAGGATGCGCTCGCCGATCGGGTCGCCGCCGTTGCCGACGGTCAGGTCGTTGTCGCCCTGGCGCACGAATTCGGGGCCGAAGGTCGGGCCGGTGACCTCCGACAACGATTGCGGGATCGCGACGAGCGGTTGCTGGGGCGCGCGCAGTTGCGTCGAACCGTAGGGGTCGAACCGATAGTCGGGTTGGGTGTTCCACCAGGGGCGGCGATATTGGGCAAGGCGAGACATCGCGTGGTCTCCGTGTTGTGTGGTCTGGGACGTTGGAGACTTTAAGTGCGCTAAAACTTCATGTAAATTGAGTTTTTGTCGATAAAACATGAATTTTAGTTATGAAAAAGGGTGAGGAAGGCACGGGGCAGCGGCAGGGAACTGCGTCGGAAGCGTTCCGCTCGCGCGTGCGCCTGCGCCATCTGCACTGCTTTGTCGCGGTGGCGCAGGCCCGCCGGCTGGGGCGCGCCGCCGAGCAACTGGGCCTGACGCAGCCCGCGATCTCGAAAACACTGAACGAGCTCGAGGAACTGGCGGGCACGCGGTTGCTGGTCCGTCAGCGGTCGGGCACCCAGCTCACGACGGCTGGCGTGCACTTTCTCGGGCTGGCGATGCGCGTGCTGGAGAGCGTCGATGCCGCCGCCGACAGCCTTGCCGGGGTAGCGATTGCCGCGGTGGAGCGCATCCGGCTCGGCGCGTTGCCCAGCATCGTGCCCGCGCTGCTCCTCGATACCGTGACGCAATTCCGCCGCGCGCATCCCGAAGTGCCCGTCGTCGTGCAGACCGGCATGAACCGCGAGCTGATCGAGGCGCTGAAGGCCGACCAGATCGACCTCGCCATTGCCCGGATGGACGACCCGACCGCCATGGCCGGGTTGTGGTTCGAGTCACTGGGACCGGAGCCGCTCGTCTTCGCGGTGCAGCGCGGCCACGCGCTCGCCATGGGGGATCGGCCGGCCATGATGGACCTGCTCGCGTGGCCGCTTGTGGTGCCGGCACAGGGCTCCATCCCGCGCCATAGCCTCGAGAGCCTGCTCTCGCGGCAGGGCTTGTCGCTGCCGCAGGGATGCCTGGAGACCGCGGACGCCTATCTGGGCCGGCTGATGACGGCGCAGGGCGAACACGTATGGGCCGCACCGCTGTCCGCCACGCGGCGCGCCGTGGCGGAAGGGGAACTGGTGCTGCTGCCCGTGGATACGCACGGCACCGAAGAACCGATCGGGCTGCTGCGCCGTGGCGACCGCACGCTCGGTCCCATGGCCGAGGCACTGGCGGCGATCGCGCGAGACCTGTCGGCGGCGCGCTGAAGGTTGCCCGTGGTCAGGCTTTTCCGAGTGGCGGGCGAGAGAGATAGCCGGCCATATTGCACAGCTGGCCGAGCTCGTTGGCGGCTTCGCACAGCAGGGCGGACAGCGTGTGAATTCGCGCCGCCGTCAGCCGTGTCTTCGGGCCGGCCAGGCTGATGACGCCAACGCAGCGGTTGCCGCGCCTGACCGGCACGGCGACCGCGGCCATGCGCGCCGCGAAGACCTCGTCGATCATCGCGTATCCGCGCACGCGCGCCGCATGCAGGAAGCCGAGCAAGGCCTTCAGCGAGGTCGGCGCATTCGGGCCGTACTCGTTCGGCTGGCCGAATCCCTGCTTCATGACCAGCGCCACCGCGTCTTCGTCGGACATGGTCATCAGCCACGCATGGCCCGTCGAGGTGCACGAAAGCCGCGCCGCGATTCCCATGTCCGGGTCGTAGCGGAAGCCCGTGCGCTGCCCATCGGCTTTCGCGACCCAGATGATGGCGTCGCCGTCCACGAGGGACAGGCGTGCGAGTTCGCCGGTCTCCGCGGCGATGCGCTCGATGATGGGCTGGGCGATATCGGCGATGCCCGTCAGGCTCAGGAACTCGAGTCCGTTCGATGTCATGCGCATCGAGAGGATGTAGCGGCCGTGGTCCTCCAGATGCCGGACGTAGCCGCCTTCGATGAGTTCGCCCAGCACGCGGTGGCAGGTACTGCGCGGCAAGTCGAGCGCGTCGGCGATGACCGACAGGCCGGCGCCTTCACCTTGCGACGCCAGGAAATCGAGGATCTTCAGTCCCGTCTTCAGTGACATATCTCACAATGCGGAATGGAATTCCGGTATGGAATGGGGCGGTTCCGACGGCGCGAACAATACCAGTACACGCAAGCCGTCGCAATCGGCAGCGATAACCATAACGGGGGAGACAACATGGCAGTGATCACGGAGTCCAATATTGCCGGGGCCGACACCGGCCGCGCGCAGCAGTCCATGGCACGGCGGGCCATCGCCGGCGCCACGATCGGCACCGCGCTGGAGTGGTTCGACTTCGCGCTATACGGGGTGGTGGCGGCGACCATCTTTCCGAAGCTGTTCTTTCCGTCGCTCGATCCCACCGCATCGTTGCTGGCCTCGCTGGCCAGCTTCTGGGCCGGCCTGGCCGCGCGTCCGCTCGGCGCGATCATCTGCGGCATCCTCGGCGATCGCTGGGGGCGGCGCAACCTGATGCTGATCACGGTCTCCGTGATGGGGGTCTCGTCGTTCCTCATGGGCCTGCTGCCGACCTATCAGCAAGTGGGGATCCTGGCGCCCGTGCTGCTCGTGACCCTGCGCATCGTGCAGGGCTTCGCGCTGGGTGGCGAGTCGACGGGGGCGCAGCTGATGGCCGTGGAACATGCGGCGCCGGAGCGCCGCGGGATCTATTCGGGCCTGCTGGGCATCTGCTCGCCACTGAGCCAGATCCTCGCGAACATGACGCTGTTCGCGCTGGCCGGCACGTTGTCGGCGGAAGACTTCGAATCCTTCGGCTGGCGCATCCCGTTCCTCGCGAGCTTCGTGCTCGTGCTGCTCGGCATCTATATCCGCATGAAGGTCAGCGAGACGCCTGCCTTCGAGGCGCTCAAACGACAAAGCGCACAAGGCGCGCAGCAGGCCCGCCGCGTGCGCGGCGCCAACCCGCTCGGCACGGTCCTGCGGTATCACTGGAAGACCGCGCTGCGCCTCACGCTGTTCTTCTGCGGCCCGGCGGCCCTGTTCTACCTGATCGTGGTGTTTTCGCTCAGCTATCTGACGCGTAACCTCGGCGTGCCCAAGCAGACCGGATTCATGCTGCTGATGGTGGCCAACGCATGCGCCATCGCGGGCGCGCTTGCCGGCGGTTATCTCAGCGATCGTATCGGGCGGCGGCGCGCGCTGCTTCTGGGCTCGTTGTGCACGCTGGTCTGCTGCCTGATCTATTTCCCCGTGCTGAACCAGGGATCGCTCGGCATGACGATGGCCGTGATGGGCGCGTTCCTCGGCTTCACGCAGTTTCAGAGCGGCATCCAGCCCGTCTGGTTTGCCGAGTCGTTTCCGACCGAAGCGCGCTACACGGGATCGGCGCTGTCCTATTCGGGCGCGAACCTGTTGACGGGCGGTCCGATGCCGATCGTCGCCGTGGCGCTGCTGCAGGCATTCCATGGCTCGCCATGGGCCATCGTCGTCGTGTGCGGATCGCTGAATCTGCTGTCGTTCCTCATGATCTTCATCTCCCGCGAAACCAAGGGCACCCGCCTCGAAGGCAGCCACTGAATCCCTCCGACATGAAACGAAAACTCTACATCCTCAACGGTTCGAACCTGAACATGCTCGGTGTTCGCGAGCCGCATATCTACGGCACCACGACGCTGCGCGATATCGAATCGAGCTGTCTTGCCATGGCCGAGACGTTCCGGTTCGACTGTGTATTCCGGCAGACCAATAGCGAGAGCGAGCTGATCGGCTGGATCCAGGAGGCGTACTTCGAGGACGCCGCGCTCATCATCAATCCGGCGGGCTTCTCGTTCGGGCGGATACCGGTGCTCGATGCAGTGAAGCTGATCCGCCGGCCGGTCGTCGAGGTCCATATCAGCAATATCCACCGGCGCAGCGAGGAGTACCGTCATTCGTCGATCTCCGTCGCCGCCACCGCGGTGATCTGCGGTGCCGGCGCGGGCGGCTACCTGCTGGGCATCCGGGCGGTCGACGACCTGTGGGCAGCCGCCGAATCGTCGAAGACCGCGGGCCAGCTATAGCTTCACGACCTGCAACACCGCGTCGGCGAACGCGCGCGGCGCTTCCTGCGGCAGGTTGTGGCCGATGCCGCCCGCAACGTCGCGATGCCGGTACCTGCCGGTGAACTGCTTCGCATACGCGGCGGATGGCTGGTGCGGGGCACCGTTGGCATCGCCTTCGAGCGTGATGGTGGGCACCGCGATCCGCGGTGCCTGCGCGAGCCGTTCTTCCAGTTCGTCGTACTGGGCCTCGCCTTGCGCGAGCCCCAGCCGCCAGCGGTAGTTGTGGATGACGATGGCCACATGGTCCGGGTTGTCGAAGGCCTGCGCGGTGCGCTCGAACGTGGCGTCGTCGAACGCGAATCGCGGCGACGCGTTGCGCCAGATCAGCTTGTTGAACGCGTCGCGCTGCGCCGCATACCCTTGCGCGCCGCGCTCGGTGGCAAAGTAGTACTGGAACCACGCCAGCCATTCCGCTTGCGGCGGCAGCGGCTTGCGGCCGGCTTCCTGGCTGCCGATGAGGTAGCCGCTGACCGATACCAGACCGAGGCAACGCTCGGGCCATGCCGCGGCGACGATATTGGCGGCGCGCCCGCCCCAGTCGAAGCCGGCGATCACGGCCTTGTCGATCTTCAGCGCATCCATCAACGCAACGACATCCACCGCGAAGATGGACTGCTGGCCGTTGCGTGGCGTGTCCGGCGACAGAAACCGCGTCGAGCCATAGCCGCGCAGATACGGCACGATGACGCGATAGCCCGCGGCCGCGAGCATGGGTGCCACATCGGCGTAGCTATGAATGTCGTGCGGCCAGCCGTGCAGCAGGATGGCGACCGGTCCGTTGGACGGCCCCAGTTCCGCATAGCCCACGTTGAGCGTACCGGCATCGATCTGCCGGATCGGCCCGAGCGTATCGGTGGTGCCCGATCGCTGCGCGCGAGCCTTGCCCGACGCGGCCAGCGTTGCCGCCGCGGCGCGGTCGATCCCGGCCAGTTCGAAAAGCGTGAGTCCGGCCAGCGCCGACGATCGGTAGAGCAGGCGGCGGCGGAGTGAATCAATGAGATTCGACATGTCTGGATGCCTCCGCGGATCAGCGACGGTTGGCGATGGCCGACAGGTCGGGACGCGCCTCGCGAACCGGGCTCACGCTCTCAAGCCGAGCACCCAGATGCAGCAGCGTGGATTCGCCGAGCCACGGTCCCACCAGTTGCACGCCCACGGGCAGCCCGTCACGGCTGGTGCCGAATCGCATCGACAGCCCGGGCAGGCCCGTGACGCTGAGCGGCGCGGTCGCATCCATGACGTGTAGCGACGATACGGTTTCACCGCCGATGACGAACTCCGCGGCGTCGTGCGTGTGCGCCGGCACGGGCGTCACGGGGCAGAGCAGCGCGTCGTAGCGCTGGAAGTACCGGCTGAAGCCGTCGCGCATCCGCTCGATCTGCTGCTCGGCCAGCACGAAGTCCTCGATGGACGTATCGGGCGTGTCGAACACCGCCTGCGCATGCTTGAAGATCTTGTCCTCGTGCCCGGCCGTTGCCTTGCGGAACGCGGGCTTCGTTTCCATCGCCTGGATCTTCCAGAGCAGGTCGAGCGCGTTGATCTCCTCGAGTACCGGAATCCGCACGGGCTCGACGATCACGCCATTCCCCTGCAACGCCTCCGCCGCCGCGCGAACGGTTGCCGCGACGTCGGCGTCGATCGGACCGAACCCGGGCTCCACGAGCCAGCCCACGCGAAGCGGACGGCCGGGCGTCGGCATGCGTCCGGCATCCAGCGCAAGCGGGCTGGTCGAATAGCCGTCCTCGCCGTCGGGGCCGGCCAGCAGTGTGTACGCAAGCGCGATATCGCGAATGGAGCGCGCCATCGGCCCCACATGCCAGAAGCGGCGCGGCTCACGCGGCCAGATGCCCGTCATCGGAATACGCCCGTGCGTGGCCTTGAATCCCATGACGCCGGTCAGCGCGGCCGGGCCGCGAATGGAGATCGCGACATCGGTGGACAGGCCGATCGGCGCCATGCCGGCCGCGATCGCCGCGGACTCTCCACCGCTGGACCCGCCCGGGGTGCGGTCCAGGTTCCACGGGTTGAGCGTGCGGCCCGACAGCAGGTTGTCGGTCTCGATCCAGTAGGAAAACTCGGGAAGATTGGTTTTGGCGAGCAGGATGCCGCCCGCCTGCTTCATGCGCGCGACGGTCGTCGCGTCGGTATCGGGAATGCGTCCCTTGAAGATCGGCGAGCCGCGTTGCGTCAGCACGCCGGCCGTGTCGATCGCGTCCTTGACCGTGAAGGGCACGCCGTGCAACGGCCCGAGTTTGTCGCCCTTCAGGACCGCGGCCTCGGCGGCCCTCGCGGCTTCCATCGCGCCATCCGCGAGCGTGACGATCGCATTGATCTGGGGGTCCACTGCGCGGATGCGGTCGAGATGCGCCTGGACGACCTCCACCGGCGAGATCTCCTTGCTGCGGATGCGTGCGGCGAGTTGCGTGGCGTCTTGGAAGATAAGTTCGTTGCTCATGGCTTGCTCTTGCAGGGTTATGGAGTTCAACAAACTTCAGTCGCTTGGCCAGAGTCTACCGAACGTTTGTTAGGGTCGAAGATTAGGCGTTATACTTCGCCTCGTCAACACCCGAATCGGGTCCGGCAATCAAAAAAATCTTCGAGGTAGATCGTGCAAAACCAGGCCAGCACACATTCCAGCGACAGGATCCTGGCTGTCGCCACGCAGATCGCACAGGCTCATGGCTATGGCGGTCTGAACCTTCGGGCCCTTGCCGAAGCCGTCGGCATCAAGGCCGCCAGCCTCTATCACCATTTCCCGAGCAAGGCCGACCTCGCCGCCGCGGTCGCCAAGCGCTACTGGGAAGACACGGCGGTGGCGCTCGATGAGCTGTCGGCCAGGACGCCGGACATGGCGGATCGCCTGCGCAAGTATCCGAGCCTGTTCCGCAAATCGCTCGAGAACGACAATCGCATCTGCCTGTGCAGCTTCATGACGGCGGAGTACGACGACCTGCCCGACGTCGTGAAGAAGGAGGTCCAGGCGTTTACCGACGTCAACGTCACGTGGCTTGCCAGGACACTGGCGGACGCGGGCATCGTCGGCGCCAAGGATGCGAAGAAGCGCGCTCACGCGATCTTCGCGGCCGTGGCGGGCGCGCAGCTGATGGCGCGCGGCCGCGCCGATATCAAGCTGTTCGATACGTTGATCGACAACTACCGGGCAGCGGGGCTGCTGCCCGCCTAAGGTGATGTCCGGGCCCGTCAGCGCTTCGCCGCGCGCATGGCCCTGACGCCCTGACCCAGCTTCCGGCGCAGCAACGTACGGAGCGTTGCCGCGTCGGCATACCCGACCTCGGAAGCGACGGCTTCCAGCGGCTGCCCAGCCGAGATCAAATGGCGCGCACGCTCGATGCGCAGGTCCTGAACGAACGCGAGCGGCGACTTGCCCAGAATCGCCTCGGTTCGCCGCTGCAAGGTCCTCGGGTGGACAGCCAATGCCTCTGCGGCCGCATCGAGCGAGAAACCATGGGGCAGGTTCTCGCGCGTCCAGCGTTCGAACTTCGATATCAGCGGATCGGTGTGCGCCAGATGGTCGGGAATGATGTAGTGCGCCTGCGATGCGCGCTGATCGATCAACATGAAGCGGGCCACGAGGTCAGCCAGTTCGGGCGATACGCGGCGAACCAGCCAGAGTGCGAGGTCGAGGTGCCCCATGGCCGCGCCCGCGGTCACGACCTGCCCGGACTCGACCACCATGCGCGAGTCGTCCAGCGCGACGCCGGGATAGCGCTGCCGGAAAAACGGCGCGAGCGACCAGGTCGTGGTCGCCTCGCGGTCGTCCAGCAGCCCCGCTTCCGCCAGCACGAAGGTCCCGATGCAGGCGCCCGCGACATGGACGCCGGCCGCGTGGCGCTGCCGCAGCTGCGCACCCGCTTCCCGAATATCTCGCGCCTGCAGGCGGGCGGCAAGTGCATCCGCCTGCTTGGCATTGAGCGCGGACACCACGATCCAGTCCGGATTTCGCACGGCATCGAGGCGCGCGACGGTCGCGCTGAATCCCAGCGCGGTACGAATGCGTTTGCGCAATCCCGCGAGCGTGACGTCGAACGGCACGTTGGCGAATCCGTGCAATGCAGCGAGTTCGTTCGCCGCGGCCAGCGTGTCGAGCAACACGGTCATGCCGGAATCGAACACGTCGTCGAGCGCGAGAACGACCACTTTCATTGTCAGTATCCGGGTGTCGTAAATGATTCGATTAATGTCATTTCCGACTATAGCTTCGGCGGCGTCCCGACGTCTAGACTGCGAAGCCATTCAACGTCTGACAAGGACAACAGCGACATCATGACCGCCGCACACCGCACCATTCTCGATGCCATCGGCAATACGCCAGTCCTGCCATTGCGCAACGTCGCACCGCGCGATGGCGCGCGCATTCTCGTCAAGCTCGAAAGCCAGAATCCCACCGGCAGCATGAAGGACCGCATTGCGATGGCGATGATCGACGCACCGACGCGCGATGGCCGCCTCAAGCCCGGCGGCGCGGTCGTCGAGTACACGGGGGGAAGCACCGGCGTGTCGCTGGCGCTCGTGTGCGCCGTCAAGGGCCATCCGCTTCATCTCGTATCGTCCGACGCGTTCTCGAAGGAGAAGCTCGACCATATGCGCCTGCTCGGCGCGCGGCTCACGATTATCCCGAGCGAGAACGGCAGGCAGACCGAGGCGCTGACCAGGGCCATGATTCGCGAGGGCCACCGCATTGCGGGCGAGATGGGCGCGTATATCACCGCGCAGATGGAGAATACGGATCAGCTCGCGGCCTATACGGCGATGGCCGACGAGATCTGGGAGCAGACGGGCGGCCGCGTCGATGGATTCGTCGGCAGTGTCGGCACGGGCGCGTCGCTCCGCGCAATATCGGCGCGGCTGCGCGAGCGCGATGCGCGGATTTGTATCGTTGGCGTGGAACCGGCCGAGTCGGCGGTGCTGTCGGGCGGTCCCACCGGTGCGCACAAGATCGACGGCATCGGTGCCGGCTATGTGGTGCCGCTCTGGCATGACGGCATCGCCGACAGGCTGGAGCCGGTCTCCACCGAGGAGGCGCGGGCCATGGCGTTCCGCCTGGCGGCGGAGGAGGGCCTGTTCTGCGGAACGTCCACCGGCGCGAACGTCACCGGGGCGATCCGTCTGGCGGAGCGGCTCGGCCCCGATGCCACCGTCGTCACGATCATGTGCGATACCGGCATGAAGTACCTGAAGACGTTCGCGCAGTCGATGGACTAGCGCGCGCCCGTCAATCGAGCGAGATATGGTTGGCGCGGATGACCTTGCCCCATGTCTCGCGATCGGTCGCCACATAGCGTTCCACTTCCGCCTGCGTGCGCGGCGGCTGGACGACCAGCCCGAGCGCGGCGAACGTGGCGCGGAACTGGGCGTCGCCGAGTACCTGCGTGGCGGCCGTTTGCAGACGCGTCACGACGTCGGGTGGCGTCTGCGCGGGCACCGCCAGTCCGAACCACGTGGCCGCATGGAAGTCGGGATAGCCGCTCTCCGCCATGGTCGGCACATTGGGCAATACCTCGAGCCGCGTACGCGAGGTCACGGCAAGCGCCTTGAGCTTGCCCGCGCGGATATGCGGCAGCGAAGTGCTGACGACATCGACCATCAGCTGCACGTCGTTGGCCAGCAGCGCGGACAGTGCGGGCGCGCTGCCGTTGTAGGGCACGTGCGTCATGTCGATGCCGAGCTCGGTCTTGAGCATCTCCGTGGCCAGTTGCAGCGGATTGCCCAGCCCCACCGACGAGTAGTTGAGCTTGCCGCCGGCCGCCTTGGCGTAGCTGGCGAAGTCGCGCGTGGTGGACGCCGGCACCTGGTTGTTGGTCACGATGACGAGCGGCACCTCGGTGCCGATCAGAAAGACCTTGAAGTCCTTGGGATCGTAGCCCGTGCGCTTGTAGAGCATCGGGTTGAGCACCATGCTCGCGCTCGACGCCATGATCATCGTGTAGCCGTCCGCCTGCGCGCGTGCCACGCTCTGCGTGCCCACCATCGTATTGGCACCGGGGCGGTTCTCCACGACCACGGTCTGCCTGAGATCGCGCGACATGCCTTCCGCGAGTGCGCGGCCGAACTGGTCGGTCGAACCGCCGGGCGTGTAGGGCACCACCAGCTTGATCGGGCGGTCGGGGAAGGGCCCGGCATGGGCCGGCATCATCGTGAAGGTGGCGGCGATGATCGCGCATGCGCGCAACGCATCCGCCGCGGTGCTGCGGAACAGGGTTCGTGACATGTTGTCTCCTCTTTCTTGTTTTTTAAACGCGGCGGGTCCGTCCGGCCCAGTGTTGGTCGCGCAGTCTGCGTTTGGCGAGCTTGCCGGTTTCGTCGCGCGGCAGGCTGGCAATCTCGATCGTGCGCGGCACCTTGAAGCCGGAGAGCCGCGCGCGCAGCCATTCGGTGACGGCCGCGGGATCGATCCGCGTATCGGGCATCGGCTCGATCACGCCGTGCAATCGCTCGCCATATTCGTTGTCGGGCACGCCGAAGACCGCGCAATCGGCGACGCCCGGATAGCGGACGAGCTGGTGCTCGATCTCGGCCGGATAGATATTCACGCCGCCCGAGATCACCATGTCGGACGCGCGATCGCAGATGAACAGATAGCCATCGGCATCGACGTAGCCCATGTCGCCGAGCGAGATCAGTCCATCGCGGTCGATCGCGCGGCGTGCGGCGTCGTTGTTCAGATACGTGAAGTCCGGATACGCGGGCTGTCGCACGTAGACGAGGCCGACTTCGCCCGGCGCGCAGGCATTGCCATCCACGTCGAGGATGCGGAGCTGCGCGGCATCGACGGGACGTCCCGCGGTGCCGGGTCTTGCCGCGGCATCGGCGGGCGTGGCCACGGTCACCATGCCGGCCTCGCTCGAGGCGTACGTTTCGTGGATCACGGGGCCGAGCCAGTCGAGCATCGCGCGCTTGACCTCGGGCGCGCACGGCGAGCCCGTGGATGCGACGAATCGGATCGACGAGAGGTCGTATCGCGCGCGCACATCGGGCGGCAGCTTGAGCAGGCGCACATACATGATCGGCACGAGGTAGAGCACGTCGATCCGATGCTGCTCGACGAGCGCGAGCACCTGCTCTGCATCGAAGCGCGCGGTAAGCACCAGCCGTTCGGCCATCTGCAGCGCCTGCTGGATAAACACACCCGGCGCGCTGTGATAGAGCGGGGCGGACATCAGCGCGCGGCAGCCGGGCACGATGCCGATGGACTGGGCGACCACGGAACGCATATTCGCAAGCTGACGGTCGGCGTCATCGAGCGGCACGGGGTTGCGCAGCACGCCCTTGGGCCGGCCCGTGGTGCCCGAGGTATATGCGAGATGGCCGCGCGGCGCCACACGCGGGCCATCGTAGGGCAGCTGTGCGGCAAGCCATGGCTCGTACTCGACGGCATCGGGGTCGGTGCCGCCCACGGCAAAGACCGCGACGTGCGCCGGCACCGCGGCGCGGACGCCTTCCAGCAGATCCGCATGCACGAGCAGCACGCGCGCGCCGCTGTCTTCGAGGATGAACTTCACCTCGGCCGTGGTGAAGTGCCAGTTGATCGGGCAGTAGTAGACGCCGGCGGTGCGGCACGCGGCGATCACGTCGGTGAACACGGGATCGTTGCGTAGCAGGAGCGCCACGACGTCGCCCTCCGCCAGTCCCAGCCGGCGCCATCCGCCGGCGAGCCGTTCGCCGCGCGCGGCGATGTCATGGCCTGGGCGATGCAGCGATTCGAACCATAGGTCTGCGGGCATCCGCATGTCTCCGTTATGCCGGTCTGACGCCGGCGATAGGGAAATGTAGCGGGGGCAATCCCGCATCGACAATGGGGCGCCCGCGCACCACAATGTTGCGTATTACGTGACAATGCCCCGTTCGTTCCATGGACCTCCACCTGATCCAGTCCTTCGTAGAGATCGTCGATGCCGGCACGCTCGCGGAAGCGGGGCGCAGGCGCGGCGTCACACGCTCGCAGATCAGCCGCCAGCTGGCGCAGCTGGAGGCGCAGGCGGGCGCGCAATTGCTGCGGCGAACCACGCGGCGGCTGGAGACGACCGAGGCCGGGCAGACGCTGTACGCGCATGGCGTGCGCATGCTCCAGGAAGCCGTGGCGGCGCAGGCCGAGATCGACAGCCTTGGCAAGACGCTGCGCGGCCATGTGCGCGTCAGCGTGCCGACGGGCCTCGGCGATGCCTATATCGCGCCGCTGCTGCTGGACTTCGCGGCGCGGCACCCGGGTATCTCGTTACGCGTGTTCTTCGCCAACCGCGTGACGAACCTGATCGCGGACGAGATCGACGTGGCACTGCGGGTGACGTCGAACCCGCCGCTGGATGTGGTGGCGCGCGAGGTGTGCGCAACGCCGTGGCGATTACTGGCGTCGCCCGACTACCTTGCGCGCATTCCACCCATCGAGACGCCGGGCGATCTCGCGCATTGCCATTTTCTTTGTCCGCCCTATGCATCGCGCCGCTTCCGGCTCGTTGTCGAACGCGCGGGCGAACGCGTGACCGTCGATATCTCGCCGCATCTTCAGTCCGAACACTTTCGCTTTCTGCTGCGCGCCGCGCAGGCGGGGCATGGGGTCGGGTTGCTGCCTGCTTATGCGGGATGGGAGGACGTGAAATCGGGCGCGCTGGTGCCCGTGTTACCCGACTGGGAGCCCGAGGGGCTCGGGCATCATCTGTACATCATCACGACACCGAACCTGCATCCGTCGATGGCGACGCGGGCGCTGATCGCTTACTTGCGCGAAGAGATTCCGAGGCTGGAGGTGTTCGATACCAGCCCAAAACCCGATCAGATCTGCTTGCAGTAGAACGTCGTCCCGCAGAACTCGCCGGTCGGCATCAACGCGTAGTTCGGCACATCGCCGACGCGCTGCCAGCCCACGCCCCGATACAACCGTTCGGCATCGCCACCGGTCACGGTATCGAGGACGAGCACCGTCTTGCCTGCCTCGCGCGCGGCTGCTTCCGCGGCGATCATCAGTTGCCGGGCCACCCCCTTTCGGCGGGCGCGCCGGTGAACGAGCATCTTGGCGATATCGGCGCGATGCGGCTGGTTTTCCGGTTGTGCGGTGACGACCTGCACCGTGCCCGCGATCTGCCCGGCCTCGTCCTCCGCAACGAGCAATATGCGCCCGCCTTGTGCGACATCGGCGGCGACGTGGCGCCAGAACGCGGTGGCCTTGTCGCGTCCGATGGGCAGCATGAAGCTGACCGACGCACCTCCTTCGACGCAGTCGATGAGGACATCCGCGAGCCCGTCCACGCAGGCCTCCGCGTCGTCCGCACCGACGCGCCGTACGGTCACCTTGCCGATCATCCGTTTCCCCTGAGGTTGTTGTGCATGTTCGCGAGCGCGACGAGATAACGCGCGGGCTTTCTGGTTGGATTGCGGAACGTGATCGGCGCGTCCAGGCGCATGGTCAGGCAATCGCCGGTTTCGAGCCGCCAGCGGTCGTCGCCAATGGTCATTTCCATGGTGCCCTCGATAATCCAGACCTGCTGATGCACCTCCGTTTCGCGCGCGCCGGTCTCGTACGTGACGCGCTGGCCGGCGGGAAAGCTGACTTCGACCAGCTGCATGGGGGACGGCGCGGCGGACGACAGATTGCGCCGGACGTATCCCGACGCGGGATCGATCCAGACGACCTGCTCGCCGGCACGCGACATCGGAGACGGTTCCGCGGCTTCGGAGGGCGACTGCTCGAATAGCGAGGCAAGCGTGACGTTCAGCGCGGCGGAAAGCTTGTCGAGGACGGAGGCGGTCGGGCTGCTCTGGCCGCGCTCGATCAGGGAGATGGCGGAGCGGCTGACGTTGCTGCGCTCGGCCAGCGCGTCGAGCGACCAGCCTTGCGCATCGCGAAGTGCTTTGACGCGGCGCGCGATGACTGCGTTGATATCCATCTTCCAGAATAGTAGATGCAATATCCCGTAAACTAGAATGATTGATCGGGCTTGTCAACGATCGATGCCTGCCGCGGACATCGCGGCTGTCAGGACATCGCGGATGTCGGGCCGATCCTCGGGCGAAGCGAGCCCGATGCCCACCGAGAGCGCCTCGCCCTCGGCCAGCGTCCGGTAGACGACGCCCACCCGCCTCAGCGCGGTAAACGATTTCGGCAGCAGCGCGATGCCGCGTCCATTCGCAACCTCCCCAAGCAGGACGTGCTGGTCCGCTGGCTCCCTGAGCATCGGCGGCGCGAACCCGTGGCGCGAGAACACGGCCTGGCAATGATCGTAGAAGGCCGGTTGCCGCGCGCGCTCGAACCAGAAGACCTTTTCCCGTTGCAGATCCGCAAGGGCGACGGTCCTGCGCTTCGCCAGAGGATGGGCCGAAGGGATGGCGACGATCATCGGCAGTCGATCGAGCTCACGGACGTCCAGCCCATGCGCGTCCGTCGGCAATGCGATAAACGCGGCGTCAAGCTTGCCGGCACGCAACTGGCGGATCAGCCGTGGCGAGGTATCGGAGAACGTCGATACGACCGTTTCCGGGTGGCCGGCTTGCACGCGCTGGGCCAGTCCACGAAACCAGGCGGGCTCCACGGCGCTGGTGAAACCGAGCCGCAGCCTGGCCGGCAAGCCTTCGGCCGCGAGCGCGGCTTCGGCCTCGCGAAGGAGTTTCGCGACATTGCGCGCGTAAGGGAGGAGCTTCTCGCCGGCAGCGGCAAGCGTGACACCCTTCGTATTGCGGTCGAAGAGCCGCGCGCCCAACCGCTCCTCGAGCTCCCGGATCGCGCGGCTCAGCGGCGGCTGAGAAAGATGGAGCCGCTCCGCCGCCTGGCGAAAGCTCAGTGTTTCCGCGACGGCGAGAAACAGCGAAAGGGATCGGGAATCGAGGCGCTCTGACATACCAAAAAGGTATCACGAGATCGGTCATTCCGCATCGTTTGGGCGGGCCGTACAGTTGTCGCACCAACACTTGTGGAGATCGTCATGAGCACCGAACGTTATGAGCGCGGATTACGCATGCTGGGGGCCGTCGATGGCGAGACGGGTATCGCGGTCGTCGATACGCTCGCCAAGACCTTTCCGGACTTTGCGCGCTATATCGTCGAGTTTCCGTTTGGCGATATCTACGCGCGGGAAGGGCTGGGCTTGCGGGAACGCGAGCTGGCCACGGTCGCGGCGCTTTGCGCGCTCGGCAATGCGGCACCGCAGCTACGTGTGCATGTCCATGCCGCATTGCATGTGGGCTGCACGCCGGGGGAGGTGGTGGAAGTCGTGATGCAGATGGCGGTTTATGCGGGGTTTCCGGCGGCGCTCAATGGACTCGCCGTGGTGCGAGACGTGTTCGCGGAGGTGGGGATAGCACTGCCGCTGGACTGAGCCCGCGGCAGACCCGGCTCAATGCTCGGCCAGTTCCCGCTCGACTTCGTCCGCCAGCACGACAGGCGTCGTATCGGTTGCCGCGCTCGCGTTGCCGGCGTCGGTGAGGATGTCGCCAAGGCCGATATCGATCGTGATATTCGGCGTCCAGTTCTTGCGATCGGGGCTGACCTCGGCAAAGGCAGTCACCGTGGCGGTGTAGCCCTGCGCCCTGAGGTCCTCGGCCAGTCGCTGGGCGCGCGGTTCCAGCATGGCCTGCGGATTGTCGTCGTTGATATCGAGCACGAGCTTGGTCTCGAACTCTTCCTTGCCCCGCTGGATCGCCGTCTGCATCGCCTTGAGCTGCTTGTTCGCGAGCGCGACGAGCTTGCTGTATCGGGATTCTTCCTGGCTGGCGCGCAGTGCCTTGGCAGCGTTGATGATTTCGGTGCGATCCACGAACATGGTTGCCTTTCGACGTTAGAGAGAAGAAGGGGAAAGAGAGAAAGGGAAAGAGCGGAACTGAGCGATAAGCAGATACTGTATAAATATACAGTATCAGTCCTGAGGCCTGCAAGGGGATTCATTTCAGCAGAGTGCGATTGAACGCGAGGGGCGGGGCGCGCATAGTCCGGGCGGACGTCAAAGGAGCGACCTATGCCCATCCGATTGAAGCCCTTGCACGCATGCCTGCCCGCGCTTGCGCAACGCGATCCTCATCCTGATCCCGGTGCTAACCGCCGCCGCAGGCGATGGCATCTTCTGGCGAGCCTGTCGATAGCCCCGGCGTTTGCATTCCTGTCGATGGGGAGCGCGAGCGCGCTCGATAACGACGGCAATCCCAGCTGCGGCGATCTGCGGCCCGGCGCGACGGTCCGCGGCACGTTCAACCTGCCGCGGGGCAACGGGCGGGGTGGCATCATCAACAGGATCTATCCCGCTTACTACATCGTCACGCCGCCCTCGGTGGAGATTGCCCGTCCGCCGGAATCGAATTATTCCTGGCGGCAATTGAGCTATATCTGCGACCGCATATGGATCGGAAAAGAATTCAGGGTCCACGTGTGGATCGATGAAATCAGCATACTGGCGCCGCCGGCGGAGAGCGAGGATGTCAGTTGCAAGGTCGGGAATACCTGTGCGGTCGCATCGGGGACAAAGATCCAGGAGGAGACCGACTACGCGGCCCCGGACCTGCCGTCTGCCTTGACGCTGCGGCGCACCTATCGTTCCAGCTATCTCGCACCGCAGCTCGGCACGTTGGGGCCCGGCTGGATGCACGAATGGCAAAGACGGCTCGATCTCACGCAATACCATGCGAAAACGCCAGCGCTGACCTGGGTGCGCGGGAACGGCACGACGGTCGCGTTTGCGTTCGACGATGGCAAATGGACGGCCACCGATGGCTCCGGCGCGACGGTGACGGCCGTCGCCGGTGTGGGCGGCGCGAAAGACAGATTCCGTCTTGCCGATCGGCACGGGACGCGCACGGAAGACTACGACACACTCGGGAATCTCGTCCATGTGAAAGACGGCAGCGCGTGGGTGGCGCTCAGCTATAGCGATCGCGATACGTCGAAGGACGTGGCCCCGCATGCGGCGCTGCTCACCGAGATCCGCAACGACGCGGGCCAGTCGATGCGGTTCTCGTATTCCTGGAGCGGTCTGCTCAAGGAGGTCCTGCTGCCGGACGGGATGACGCTGAAGTATGGCTACAGCACGAAACGCATGCTGACCAGCGTGACCTTTCCCGACGGCGCCGAGCGCAAGTACCACTACGAGATCTTTGAACTCCCCTGGGCGTTGACTGGCATTACCGACGAAAAGAACACGCGGTTTGCCACCTATGACTATGACGCGAATGGACGTGTCATCAGTACGGAGCATGCGGGCGGCGTCGACAAGTTCCAGCTCGATTTTCCTGCCAGCGGACGGACATCCGTCACGACCGCGGATGGGCGTACGCGGACCTTTATCTCCGAGAGGCAGGGCAGAGCCATGCGCATCACGGGCGTGACCGCGGCGTGCCCCGCCTGCGGGCCGCTCGTAAAGGCGGTCACCTACGAAAGCACGGGGCGTGTCGGGAGCAAGGTGGACTTCTCGGGCAACGAGACCCACTACAGCTATGACGGGCTTGGGCGGGAGACGCGGCGCATCGCGCAGTACGGCACGGCCCAAGCCATGACCACGACCACCGAGTGGCATCCGGCGTTCGGTGTGCCGGTGAAGATTGCCGAGCCGGGTCGATTCTCGTCCTACCGTTACGACAGGCTCGGCCGGCCTGTCGGCCATGCAAGGTATGCGACCGGCGATATCGCCGGTGGCATGGGCACGGCCGTCACGCCGGCCGGCCCGGTGACGAGCACGGAATGGACCTACGGTACCGACGGCCAGCGGTCGGTAACGACCGTGCACGTCGATGGGGTGTTGACCGGCCGGTGGACCTACACCTACGACGAGAAAGGGCGTCTGCAGACCATTACCGACATGGCTGGCCGCGTTGCGCGCGCGACGCGGTACGACGCCGCCGGAAGGCTTGTCGAGGGCGTCTCGCTCGATGGCGAAAAGCTGGGATATGAGTTCGACGCGCGCGGCAGGATGGCGCGCTTCACGGTCGATGGGCGTGCACTCGCGTACGAGTACGACCCGGCCGGTTTCCTGACCGACGTTCGGGGTCCCAACGACTATCACCTGCGATACACGTATGACGCGGCGCATCGCCTGACATCGATCGCCGAGCCGCCGATGCCCGAGCGGCCCGTCGATACGTCGAATCCGTTCCGCGGGCCAGTCCCGGTCGCTGGATCCGGGTCGGCCGCAGGTTCCGACGCGACCGCTGGTTCCGAACCAACGGCCACTCCCTGGCAAACGATGTGGCTACGGTTCGTGCGCTGGATCTTCTCGTGGATCACGCCGGCCCGGGCAACGGCGTCCGTGCCGCGCGCGATCCCGGCGTGGCCCTCGCAGAGTCAGGCGCCGAGCCATGCTCAATCCATCGAGGACGAGCTGATGGGCAGGACGGAGAATCCGAATGCGATGCTGGGCGCGCTTGACCGTTCGCTGCGGCCGCTGGCCGCGCGTGGTGCCGACGCGGCGTCCTGCGAAGAGGAGCCGCGATGCACCGAGGCGCGGCGCGAGGCGCAGACCGCGCATCACACGCTCACGACGCGGCGGCTGCCGCAGTATCTCGGCGGGATGAAGGACGCGGGGCACCGGCAGGCCATCGTGCAGACGCAAAACCAGCTTCAGCGCGCGATTCGCGAGATCAGGCAGTATTGCATCGCGTCGCCGCTGGAATTGCCCGAATGGGAACGGGCGGCGAACCAGGAGGTGCCCATCCTGTACTGAGCGCCTTCGACAGGAACACCCGTGGGCCGGTCTTCGAGATGTGCCGATTCCGGCGGGCTTGCGTTTTGTAGCACTCGATCTATAATCGAGCCTTCGTTACGTATCAAGCGCTACAAAACGGCGAACGCAATGGCCAGACCTCGACAATTCGATGAGCAAGCCGCCTTGATGGCAGCACAGGACCTGTTCTGGGCCAAGGGCTATCAGGCGACTTCCACGCGGGAGTTGACCCAGACCATGGGGCTGACGCAGCCGAGCCTGTACAACGCCTTCGGGGACAAGCGGTCGCTGTTCCTGCTCGCGCTCGACGACTACCTCAACCGCACCATGCGCGAGCGGATTCGGCGGCACGAGGGCGCGTTGCCGCCGGGGCGTGCGCTGGTCGCCTATATCGCCGAAAGCATTGCGCTGTCGCTCGCGGATCCCCGGCATCGCGGCTGCATGCTGATCAACGTCGCGCTGGAAGCGTCCGAGGACGATCCCGAGTTCAAGTCGCTGATCGCCACCGAGCTCGACCAGCTGCGAGCGTTCTTCGAGCGGTGCATTCAGGCGGGCATCGCCTCCGGCGAAGTCGTGACCGCGCTGGCGCCCGAGGATGCTTCCGCGCAGTTGCTCGCCACCCACTGCGGCATGCGCGTGCTGGCGCGCGTGATGCCCGACCCCGCATTGCTGCGCGCAACGATGAAACCCGCACTCGCGACGCTCGGGCTGGCGTTGCCCGACTCATGACGCGCTAGCGCATCCCCCTAAGACACCCACGAACGCATTACGGTCGCCCACGGCTCCCTGCCCGGGCGTGGCGGCCTGCATCCTCAGGAGTCCTCCCATGTCACAAGATGCCACTGCAATGGCGCGCCCGAGCCGGTTCCCGCTCGATGCCCGGACGCTGTACGCGGCGATGGCCGGTCTATGCGCGAGTCTCGTCGCCATCGGCCTCGCGCGTTTTGCATACACGCCGCTGATCCCCACGCTGATTCACGAACACTGGTTCTCGTCGTCGGCCACCGTCGCGCTCGGCGCGGCGAACTTCGCCGGCTATCTGGCCGGTGCGATCTACGGGCGCGCCATTGCGTCGAAGCTCGGCAATCGTCTGTCACTGCGGCTGTTGATGCTGGTCGCCACGGTGGCCTTCTTCGCCTGCGCGTACCCGCTCTCCGTTAGCTGGTTCTTCGTCTGGCGCTTTCTGTCGGGGCTTTCGGGTGGCGCGATCATGGTGCTCGTGGCCACGGCCGTGCTGCCACACGTCGTGCCGGAACGCCGCAGCCTCGTGAGCGGGATGATCTTTCTCGGGCTTGGGCTCGGTATCGCGGCATCGGGCACCGTCGTGCCGCAGTTGCTCAAGTTCGGGCTCGTGCAGACATGGTTCGGCCTCGGCGCGTTGTCGCTGGCGCTCACCGCCTTCAGCTGGTTCGGCTGGCCCGCGACCGATGTCCCGCATGGGGCGCCCCACGCCGCCAGTGCGGCCGGCCATGTCTCGCATCTGGAGACGCTGAAGACCTACCGCCAGCCGCTGCGCGTGCTCGCCGTGCAATACGGGGCGAATGCGCTGGGTCTGGTGCCGGCCATGGTGCTGCTCGTCGACTACGTGGCGCGTGGACTCGGGCAAGGGACCGCAGTGGGCGCGAATTTCTGGGTGCTGTACGGCGTGGCGGCCATCGCCGGACCGCTCGTGAGCACGTCGATCGCGCAGCGTATCGGCTATCGCAACGGGTACCGCGTGTCGATGGTGGTGCAGGGACTTGCCGTGGCGTTGCTCGCGGTGTCGGGCCATACGGTGGCGCTCGTGATATCGACGGTCGTGCTGGGGCTGTTCACGCCCGGCATCGTGCCCGTGGTCCTCGGCCGCATTCAATCGATGATGCCGCACGACGCGCATGCGCAGCGCATTGCCTGGAGCCGGACGACGACGGCATTCGCGTTGTTCCAGGCCGTCGCGGGTTATGGGTACTCGTATCTGTTTTCGCATACGCACGAGAACTATGCGCTGATCTTTGCCTGCGGCGCGGTGGCGATGGCCGTCGCGTTTGCGGTGGACTTCCTCGTGCGGGAGCCGGCTCCCCAGCCGGCCAGCGCCTGAGGTGTCTCCTGCAGAGATTTCCGTGCATCACTACAATCCGCGATGAGACCCGGTGCGCATGGGCGCCCGGGAGGAAATCTGAAGGAATTCACCTCATGAGCCATCTCTTCGATACCTACGCGATCGGCAATCTCGAACTCGCCAATCGCATAGCGATTGCGCCAATGTGCCAGTACTCGGCCAATGAAGGCAACGCTACCGACTGGCACATGATCCATCTGGGACATCTGGCGCTCTCCGGCGCGGGTCTCATGATCATCGAAGCCACCGCGGTGTCGCCGGAAGGGCGTATCTCGCCGGACGACCTCGGCCTCTACAACGACGACAACGAGGCCGCGCTGGATCGCGTGCTGAAGGCGATTCGCGCGTATTCGCCCATCGCGGTCGCCGTGCAGATCTCGCACGCGGGACGCAAGGCGTCGAGCCAGGCACCGTGGGAGGGCGGGGCGCAGATTCGCCCGGACCAGCCGCGCGGATGGCAGACGTTCGCGCCTTCGCCGGTGCCGCATGCGGAAGGGGAAGCCGCGCCGATCGCGCTCGATCGCGCGGGGCTGGACAAGATTCGCAACGACTTCGTGGCGGCGGCAAAGCGCGCGGCGCGGCTCGGCGTGGATGGCATCGAGATTCATGCCGCGCATGGCTATCTGCTGCATCAGTTCCTTTCGCCGATTGCCAACAAGCGCACCGATGAATACGGCGGGTCGCTCGAGAATCGCATGCGCTTTCCGCTCGAGGTGTTCGATGCCGTGCGTGGGGCGTTTCCCGCTGACAAGCCCGTGTGGGTGCGGGTGTCGGCGACGGACTGGGTACCCGATGGCTGGGATATCGAGGGCACGATTGCGTTCTCGCATGCGTTGAAGGCACGCGGATGCGCGGCGGTGCATGTGAGCACGGGCGGCGTGTCGCCGCAGCAGGCGATCAAGCTCGGGCCCGGGTATCAGGTGCCTTATGCCCAGCGCGTGAAGGCCGAGGTGGGTTTGCCGACGATGGCGGTGGGGCTGATCACCGAGCCCGAGCAGGCGGAGGCGATCATCTCCAACGACGAGGCGGACGTGATCTCGATCGCGCGGGCGATGCTGTACGACCCGCGCTGGCCGTGGCATGCGGCGGCCAAGCTCGGGGCGAGGGTCAGTGCGCCAAAGCAATACTGGCGCTCCCAGCCACGGGGGCTTGGCGATCTTTTCAAGGACGCGCATTTCGGGCAGCGATAAACCCTCCCGCACCGCACCATTCAGCACGCACTTAAAACGAAGGGATTTCCATGATTGCTTTGGTCACGTGAAGTGACCACCATGAAGTCATAGACATAGCGTTGGCAGTAAGACGGGCATCCCCAACAAGCCCGCTGCATCACAGAAGTAGTCGTTAGAACGAACTCTGGGAGACATCCATGCAAGTCTATGACGGCCTCGTCTTTGCCTGTGCCATGGTGCTGGTGTGCATGTACGCCTATCTGGGCGTGCAGGCGCAGAGCACGGCGCTCAAGTACGGCTCGCCCGCTATCGTGGGGCTGTTGACGATCGTCTACGCGCTGTTGCCGATGCGAATGATCGGATAACGGAACACAGGCCGGCCACGGGAAGGGCCGGCCCTGTTTCAAACACCTGTCACGCTACGATCGTAGCGAGAGCCATATCGCCTTCGGTTCCGTGAAGTTCTCGATGGCGGCGTCCCCATGCTCGCGTCCCAGACCCGAGTCGCCTGAGCCGCCCCACGGCAGCCGCACGTCCGTATAGCCATAGGTGTTGATCCATACCGTGCCCGCGCGCAATTCGCCCGCGACCTTGTGCACGCGTCCGATGTCGCGGCTCCACACGCCGGCGGCCAGGCTGAATGCCGTGCCGTTGGCGATGCGCACCGCGTCTTCCTCGTCCTCGAACGGAATCACGCTCGCCACCGGGCCGAAGATCTCTTCCTGCGAGATGCGCATCTCGTGCCCGACGTTGGCGAATACCGTCGGCGCGACATAGAAGCCGCGCTCGCCGATACGTTTGCCGCCCGCCACCGCACTGGCGCCCTCGCGCTTGCCGATCTCCACATAGTCGAGCACGGTCTTCATCTGCGCCGCGGAGACCACGGGACCCATCGTCGTCCCGGGCGCCGCGGGGTCGCCCACGCGAATGGCATTGGCCCGCGCGGCCAGCCGTTCGACCACTTCGTCGTAGACCCGGCGCTGCGCGAGAATGCGCGAGCCGGCCGAGCACACCTGGCCCGCGTTGAAGAAGATGCCCGATGCCGACGCGCGCGCGGCCGCTTCCACGTCCGCATCGGCAAAGATGATGTTGGCCGATTTGCCGCCGAGCTCGAGCGTCACGCGCTTGAAGTTGGCCGCCGCGCCCTGCATGATTCCGCGCCCCACGCCCGGCGAACCGGTAAAGGTCACCTTGTCGATGCCCGGATGCGCGACAAGCGCGTTGCCCACCACACTGCCCTTGCCGGTCACGATATTGAGCACGCCCGGCGGGATGCCCGCCTCGAGCGCCAGTTCCCCGACCCGTAACGCGGTCAGCGGCGTGATCTCGGCCGGTTTGACGATCAGCGTGCACCCGCAGGCGAGCGCGGGGGCCATTTTCCACATGCCGATCATCAACGGAAAATTCCACGGCACGATGGCCGCGACCACGCCCACGGGCTCGCGCACGGTGTAGGTCAGCGCATCGGGACGCGTGGGGACGACCTGGCCATTGATCTTGTCGCACCAGCCCGCGTAGTAGCGCACGGTGTCGATGACGGCGGGCACATCCTGCCGCCGCACGCCGGCCAGCGGCTTGCCGCCGTCGAGGCTTTCCAGCGCGACGAGTTCGTCGGCATGTGCCTCGAGCAGGTCCGCAAAACGATAGAGAATGCGCCCGCGCTGGGCGGCACGCATGCCGCTCCAGCCCTTGAGCGCGCGCCGCGCGGCCTGTACCGCGCGATCGACGTCCTCCGCGGTGCCCTGTGCCACGCGCGCGATCGGCGTTTCGTCGGCGGGATTGATATCGGTGGAATAGGTGCCGCCGGTGCCGCCGGTGCCGCCGCCGGGTGGCAGGCGGTTGCCGTCGATCAGCAGATCGTGGGTCGGCAAGTCCATGGTCAGTCTCCTTGCGGGTAGGCCCGCTTATGGCTAGGAGTGTGGGCAGGGGACTGACCTAAGTCCAATTAATAGATATGATTGATTGATAAGTTTGTCGTATGGATTGGCGTGTGGCTTATTGTTCCGCTCCGATCCATTCAGACTCCCTCAGCAGGGCGCTCATGGCCGCATGGAGCTCGCCAGGGACCACAGGTTTGTGAAGCAGGGCGGTCCCGCCCGCGTGGGCATGCCGCAGCCGATCGGCGGCCGTATCGCCGGTGATGATGATCGCGGGCAGGGACTGGCCCAACCGCATGCGGATGGCCTCGAGCGCTTCGTGCCCGGTCCGATGCCCGCGCAGCCGGTAGTCGGCGAGAATCAGGTCCGGCGTGAAGTGGTCGAGCGCGGCCAGCGCTTCTTCCTCGGACTCGGCCGTATGGCACTTGCAATGCCAGACCCCGAGCAGACCCGCCATGGCCTCGCGGATCGCCGCATCGTCGTCGATCACGAGCACCCGCAATCCGTCCAGACGCATGGCCGAATGTGGCAGCGTCGTTTCCTCGGGCGCGATCCAGGCGAGCGGCAGCCGCAGCCGGAACACCGAACCGCGATGGGTCCGCGAGGACATGGTCACGCGCGTCTGCATCGTGCGCGCGAGCCCATCGACGATGGCGAGCCCGAGGCCCAGGCCCTTGCGCTGGTCGCGCTCCGGGTTGCCGAGCTGATGGAACTCCCGAAAGATCTCGCGGTGCTGCGCGGCCGGGATGCCGATGCCCGTGTCCCAGATCTCGATCGACGCATGGAAACGGCGCGGGCGGCAGACCACGAGCACGCCGCCTTCGCGCGTGTAGCGAATGGCATTGGCGATCAGGTTGCGCAGGATCAGTTCGACGAGCGTCGGATCGCCGAAGACCGTGGCCGTCGTATCGCGCGTGCGATAGACGAGTCCGCGTTCGTCGGCCTGCGGCGCGAACTCGTTCTCGAGCTTGTGCAGCAGCGGCTGGAGGCGGAACGGACGGGGCCGTGGCGTGATGACGCCGGCCTCCAGCTTGGAGAAGTCCAGCAGCGTGTTGAGCATCTCGCGTGCCGCGTCCGACGAGGCCTCGATATGCGCGAGCAGCTGCCGCTGGTGTTCGTCGAGCGACGTGCGTCCCAGCGAGATCAGGAACAGGCCCAGCGCATGCAGCGGCTGGCGCAGATCGTGGCTGGCCGAGGCGAGGAACACGGACTTCGCGCGATTGGCCTGCTCGGCCTCGCGCTGGGACTGGCCCGCGCGCGCGGTCTGCTCGCGCAGCTGGGCGATCAGTTCGACGTTCTCGAAGCGCAGCGCGATGGCATTGCGCGCCACGCTCGCATAGTTGCGCGCGAAGATGATCAGCACCACGAGGTAGAGCGGCGTGGCGAGGAACATCGGCAGGTAGGCCACGTCGCCGGTCATCAGGAACACGATCCAGACCGGCAGGATGGCGGGGACGAAGAACGCCATCGCGACGGGCAGGCACGCGGAGAACACCGCGAGCGCGGCCGCGCTCATGCCCGCGATCAGCGACAGCACGCAGATGACCACCGCGGGCGAATGCATGTCGAGATATAGCCATGCCACGAGGCCCCACAGCATGCCGATGGCGCAGACCATGGCGGTGAGCGCGCGCGCATAGCTGCGCGCGTTGCCCTCGCTGAGGCGGTGCGGTATCGCGTAGCGGCCGAAGTAGGTGATGGTGCAAAGCAGGACCACGACGGCCGCCCAGGGCAGCGCGCCCGGATGGCCGCCCGTGATCGTGAGCCCGCTGGCCAGGAAGATCGCGGCCAGCGAACACCCGATCATTGCGATACCGAAGCTCTGGTCGATGAGCTCCATCTGCGCGGCCAGGAGCCGAGGCTCGTCGAAGCACGGAAGCAGGGAGCGCAGGGTAGGCATCGACGTAGCCAGCGGTGCGAAGCGCGGCTAGCGCTGCGCCTGTACCAACCCGCGGCGCTGCGCTTCGAGGATGGCCTCGACGCGGCTGACCACGCCGAGATGGTCGAGGATGGCGGCCACGTGTACGCGCACCGTGTTCTCGGAAAGGCCGAGATGATGCGCGATGACCTTGTTCGAGCGGCCCATGTTGAGCTGGCTCAGGACCTCGAGCTGGCGCGCGGTGAGCGGGCTCCACTTGTACGTGGCGGGCTGTGTGTCGGGGCAGCCGCCGGCCGGATGGAAATGCGTGCCGCCGGAGAGGCAGCAGCCGATGGCCTCCTCGATCTCCCGCGCGTCGGCGGACTTGGGCAGAAAGCCCGCGATGTCCTTGCGCACTTCCTGCGGAATGGCTTCGAGTCCCGAGGTGCCGGACACGATGAGGATGCGCGCGGACGCGAAATGCCGGCGCAGGACCTTGATGCCTTCGATGCCGTTGAGGCCGGGCATCTGCACATCGAGCAGCAGGATATCGACGTCCTGGTCGGCATGCTGCTGCACCGCGTCCATCACCGAGCCGGACTCTAGGATCGACGTGACATGCGGACTGTCGGCAAGCAACAGCCGCAGCCCCGTGCGGAACAGCGTGTGGTCGTCGATAAGCAGAAGGCAGGCGCGCGGCATGAGAAGTGCAGAGAGGCTGACACCAGATTTGACTCGATTCCCGCCGGAATGTCCATGCAACTTCCTGCAGAAGTCGAGGCTAGTCCGGAAAGATTATTGGCGATGATCTACCAAAGTGTCACGATGCGGCCGTGGACGAATTCCGCGACTTGTCCATACCACTTCAAATACCCACTCCACCCGGCTGTGGGTATTTTTTTGGCCGAGCATGTTGTTTTGCGTTCGTTTGATGCTCGGTCTCTTTCGCTCGCATTCTCTCCGATTCGCTTCCCTTTGAATACTGGTGGTTAACGCGGCATTTCCAGCGCGCCCGCAGCGATATCGATCGTCCGTTCGCCGAGGAACCACCGCGCGGCATGCTCGCCATGCAGGGTCCAGCGCGTGCCCGACACGCGTACCCAATCCCCTTCAGGCAGTCCCAGCACCGACATCTCCGGCGACAGGACCGTGAACTCGGCCAGCCGCTGGTCGCGCGTCTCGCCGCGGAAGCCCGGTACCACGAGGTTGAAGTAATGGCAGTTGAACTGGAACGGCATCAGGCCCAGCGAGTCCAGGCCGCCCGGATCGACGATCGGCATGTCGTTGGTCGTGCGGATGGTCGGCGAGGTGATGACCGACCCAGCGCTCCAGCCCACATAGCGGAGGCCCTCCGGGCCGCCGCCCGCGCGCAGGCGCTCGGCCAGCGGCGCGAGCAGTTGCTGCTCCCGCAGGCATTTGAGCAGGCGGAACGTATTGCCGCCGCCGACGATGACCAGCGAGGCCGATCCGATGGCCGCGCGCGCATCGGCCTCGCGGTGCAGGCCGCGTACCGAGATACCGATCGGCGCGAGCGCATCGCGCACCTGTGCCGTGTAGTCGTCCCAGTCGCGCGTCACGCCCGCGAAGGGCACGAACAGCGCGTCCTGACGGCCGTCGGCCAGTTCGCGAATGGCCTCGAGGGCGTGGACGAGGTAGCCATCGTCGCTCGTCGAATTGCTAAGAAGCAGGAGTTCCATGAAAAATACCAGGACACGTGTTCCGTCATGCGGAATCGCGGTCCGTAATCGAGGGGCTGAACAAGCCCGAGATGTTATCTCAATCGCGCGCTCAGTCGATCAGCTTCCCGTCCGCATCGAAGAACGGATGGGCCGCGCCGAAGTCGCCGCTGGCGGCCGCATGCGTGACCAGCCCGTGTTGCGGATGCCACCAGTGCAGCAGGTATCCGGGCGGCTCCATGCGGAAGCGCGACGCGGCGTTCGGGTCGAGGTCGAGCGCGACCTGATGCGCGGGGCCCGGCGCGGTCATCGCGATGGTTCCGCCGAAGCGGCGCGCGATATGGCGGTGCAGATGGCCGCAGATCACGCGCTCCACCTGCGGATGGCGCGCGATCACGCCTTCCAGCACGTCGCTGTTCTCGAGCCCCTGCACGTCCATATGTCCGATGCCCGTATGGAAGGGGGGATGGTGGAGCATCACCAAGGTGGGCCGGTCGGGCTGCTCGCCCAGCGTGCGATCGAGCCACGCCGCGCCGTCCGCGGGCACGCGGCCGTGCGGCTTGTACGGAACCGTGCAGTCGAACGCGATGAGCCGCAACGGGCCGGCATCGGCGGTGTAGTGGATCGGCGCGTCGCCGTCGCCATGCATGCGCAGGTAGGTGTGGTCCGGGAACTCGCGGCGCAGCGTGGCGCGATGATCGTGATTGCCGGGCATGAGCCAGACCGGCATCGTCAGGCGCGCGAGGATGTCGCGGAGGAATCGGTATTCGTCCTCGCTGCCGAAGTCGACGAGGTCGCCCGTGACGACCACGCCGTCCGGGCGTTGCGGGGCGTCGAGCAGCGCGTCGATGCAGCGGTGGAGCGCGCCGGCCGTATCGACCATGCGGTAGGAGAGTTTGCCGCCGGCCTTGATATGGAGGTCGGTGATCTGCGCGAGCAGATAGGGGGCAGCTTGAGTGTCGGATGCGGACATGCTCGTTCTTCCAGGTTCAGGCAGCCCTGGGCAGGGCAATCAGGTAACTGGTATCGATGCGCAGGCCGACCCGCTGGCCCGGCGCCCAGCCGTCGCGGCGCGACGTATCGGCGATGAGCGGCGCGCTGGCGCCCACGTCCACGAGCAGGCGCGTGTGGTTGCCGAGGAACAGCGCCGTGACCACGTTGCCCTGCAGATGCGCGTCGTCGGGATGCACGAGGGCGATGTCCTCCGGACGAAACATGAGCTCGGCGGCGGTGTTGGCGGCCGATGCCGACATCGGCACGGCGCCGCCCGGCACACGCCACAGGTTGCCGTCCGCCGACGCGGACAAATGGTTCATCGTACCGATAAAGTCGGCCACGAACGCGTTGGCCGGTGCGCGATAGATGTCCTGCGGCGAACCGGCCTGCGCGATGCAGCCCTTGTCCATCACGATGATGCGGTCGCCGAGCGCCATCGCCTCGGCCTGGTCGTGCGTGACGTATACCGCGGTGATATGGAGGCTGCGCAGCAGCTGGTTGATATCGGCACGCAGCGCATCGCGCAGCTTGGCGTCGAGCGCGGTCAGCGGTTCGTCGAGCAGCAGCACGCGCGGTTGCACGGCAATCGCGCGCGCGAGCGCCACACGTTGCCGCTGCCCGCCCGAAAGCTGGTCGATGCGCCGGTCGGCCAGCGGGCCCAGATGCATCATCGCGAGCATGTCGTCGATGCGGCGTTTGCGCGTGGGCGCGTCGATCTTGCGCACGCGGAGCCCATAGCCGATGTTCTCGGCGACGGTCATGTTCGGGAACAGCGCGTAGCTCTGGAACACCATGCCGACGCCGCGGCGCTCGATCGGGAGTTCGGTGACGAGGTTGTCGCCGAACCAGACCTCGCCGCCCGCGTCGGGCTGCTCCAGTCCGGCGATGATGCGCAGCGTGGTGGTCTTGCCGCAGCCCGACGGGCCGAGCAGCACGACGGTCTCGGCGGCGCCGATGTCGAGGTCGAGCGGATGCAGCGCGCGCGTGCCGTCGGCAAAGGTCTTGGCGCACTGGCGCACGCGGATGGTCGTGGGTTCATGCATGGCGGGTCTCCGCGTTGTTCTGGGGGGCGGTGCCGGCCGGCGTCGTCACCGTGGCGGCTGGCGTGGCGGGTTCGGCGACATGGCGGCGGGCGCGCGCACCCGCGGCGCTCATGGCCTGCATGGCGACAAGCAACGGAATGATCATGATGAAAAAGACGATCGTGTAGGCGGAGCCGATCTCGAGCCGCATCGACGCATAGCTGTCGGCCAGGCCCACGGGCAGCGTCTGCGTGGTCGGGGTGTGCAGCATCCACGTCAGGTTGAATTCGCCGACGGACAGCGTGACCACCATCAGCGCGCCGGCGAGAATGCCCTGGCGGCAGTTCGGCAGCACGACGGTGAAGAAGCGCTGCAGGCGGGTGGCGCCGAAGCTCGCGGCAGCGTCCTCGAGCGTGCGGATATCGATGGCGGACATGATCGCGAGCACCGAGCGCACCATGAACGGCAGCGTGAACAGGACGTGGCCGATCAGGATGAACACCCAGCTCGTGCGCAGCGACTGCCAGCCGCCGTAGAGCAGGATCAGCCCGAGCGCGGTTGCGAGGCCCGGCAGCGCGACCGGCAGCATCAGCAGTTCCTCGATGATGCGCGTGATGCGGTTGCGGCGCAGGGCCATGTAGTAGGCGGCGGGCACACCGAGCACGAGCGTGCAGGCCAGGCAGGCCAGCGCGATGCCGAGCGACAGGAAGATCGTGCCGCGGTAGAGCGACCAGACCTCGGCGAGCCAGCGCGTGGTCAGGCCGCTGGAGACGCCGACAAAGATATTGTTGCTCAGGCCGGCGAGCACGGAGAGGACGACCGGAATCACCATGAACACGCACAGGGCCAGCGTCAGCGCGAGCTGGAGCCAATATTGGGTAGAGCGACGGGCGGTGGACATGAATCGCTCCTTACGCGGTGGCGGCGACCGCGTCGCCCGAGAACCAGCGCGCCACGGCGAGCAGCGCCCACGTGACCGCGCCCAGCACGATCGACAGCGCGGCGGCCATGCCGAAGTTCGCGTAGTTGGTGAATTCGTTGTAGATGGTCAGCGGCAGCACATCGAGCTGCGTCGCCAGCGTGAAGGCCGTGCCGAACGCGCCCATGCTGGTCGCGAAGCAGATGGCGCCGCTCGACAGCATGGCCGGCATCAGCGCGGGCAGCATCACGTCGCGCACCACGCGCCACGGGCCCGCGCCGAGCGAGCGCGCGGCTTCTTCCAGCGAAGCGTCGAGTTTTTCCACGGCGGCCATCACGGTGAGGATGACCCGCGGAATCGAGAAATACAGATAGCCGACGAATAGCCCGGCCAGGCCATAGGCAAAGGTCCAGCGCTCGCCGGCGAGCGCGTCGCCAATGGTGGCGAGCAGCCCGTTGCGGCCGCCGAGCATGATGACCATGAAGCCGATGACGACGCCCGGAAACGCGAGCGGGAACGTCAGCATCGCGACGATCACGGCCTTGCCCGGCACGGTATGGCGTTGCAGAAAGGTACCGGCGACGCCGGCGATGGCCAGCGTGACGAGCGTGACCGAGGCGGACAGCAGCACGGTCACCATCAGGCTATGCAGGTAGCGCGGGCTGGACAGTACGGTCCAGTAGACGGACGCGCCGTCGCGGCCCGTCAGGCTCACCTCGATCAGGCGGGCCATCGGCAGGCAGAAGAACGCGAGGAAGACCACGAGGGCCGGCAGCGCGAACAGGAACAGCGTGGGATTTCTCTTCGTCATGGCAGTGACCGAGTCGGGCTCCCTCGCCCGGAGGAGAGGGAGCGGATCATGCTTAGCGGACTTCCTTCAGATACTGCTCGCTGAAGGGCTTCTGCACGTCGGCCATCTTGCCGAAGTCCACCGGCCTGGCGCGGGCATAGTCCGCGGCGGGCAGGAAGCGCGCGGCGACATCCTTCGGCACCGCGGCGCTGGCGCGCACCGGGCGCAGATAGGCGTTGGCCCACAGCGCCTGGCCCGCGTCAGACAGCACGAAGTCCAGCACCTTCTTGCCTTCGGCTTCATGCGGCGCCTTGTTGACGAGGCTCATCACGTAGGGCACGACCACGGTGCCTTCCTTCGGAATGACGAACGCGACGTTGGCCTTGTCCTTGTAGCGCGCGCGGTAGGCGTTGAAGTCGTAGTCGAGCAGGATGGGAATCTCGCCCGACAGCACGCGTGCATACGCGGTCTGCTTCGGGACGATCGGCTGGTTCTTCTGCAGGTCCTTGAAGAACTTGAACGCGGGGCCAAAGTTGTCGAGCGAGCCGCCCATGGCCTGGTTGACAGCCACGGCGCCGACGTAGCCGACGAACGCGCTGGCCGGATCGAGATAGCCGATCAGGCCCTTGTACTCGGGCTTGAGCAGGTCGGCCCACGACTGCGGCACGGGTTTGCCGCGCAGCGCATCGACGTTGACCATAAAGCCCAGCGTGCCCGAATGGATCGCGAACCAGTTGCCCTGCGGATCCTTGAGGCCGTCGGGAATGTCGTCGAAGTGCGCGGGCTTGTACGGCGCGGTCACGCCGGCGGCCTTGGCCTGGATGCCGAAGGTCACGCCGAGGTACGTGACGTCCGCCACGGGGCTGGCCTTCTCGGCGACGAGCTGGGCCAGCGCCTGGCCCGAGTTCTTGTTGTCGAGCGGCACGGTGACGCCGGTCTTTTCCTTGATGGCGCGGATCTGAGCGGCCCAGTCGGCCCATTCGGGCGGGCAGTTGTAGCAGATGGCGGTCTGCGCGGCGACGCCCTGGCTGAACGCGGCGGCGGTCAGGGCCATCGCGAGCCAGCGCAGCGGGCGTGAGAACTTGAATGTCATGGGGAGCTCCCTCGGTTGGGTGTGATGTGGGACTGGGTTTGGATAACTACGGCAGGGGGGTGGCAGTCGGTGGCGGCGCCGCGACGGTGCCCGTCACGCGCAGGCCGTGCGGCAGCAGCGTGACGGGGGCAGCGTCGCGATCGCCCGAGGCATGCAGGCGCGCGAGCAGTTGCCGCACGGCCTGCGTGCCGATATCGGCGTTGGGCTGCACGACGGTGGCCAGCGGCGGCTCGACGAGCGTGCCAAGCGCGATGCCGTCGTAGCCGAGTACGGAGACGTCGCGCGGCACACGGAGGCCCAGGCGCTTGAGATCGGAAATCACGCCGATCGCCAGCAGGTCGTTGGTGCAGAAGAATGCGGTGGGCGCATCGGGCGTGCCCATGAGCTCGCCGATTTGCCCGCTCGTTTGCGTGGCATTGCCGGCGATATGCGAGGGCAGGTTGACGGGCGGCAGCGGCTGCAGGCCGTGCGCGCGCATCGCATCCTCGTAGCCCGCGTAGCGCTGGCGCGCGCGATCGGAGGCCATGAACGCGCCCGACACCACGGCAATACGGCGATGCCCCGCGGCGATCAGCGCCTGCACGCCTTCGGACGCGCTTGTCCGGTTATCGACGGAGACCGAGTGCCGCGCGCCGTTTTCGGCCGCCTGGTTGTAGGCGAGCACATAGGGCACGCCTTCGGCGTCGAGCTGATCGAGCACCGCGCTGCGCGTGGCGTCGGCCACGGTGAGGACGAGTCCATCGACGCGATGGCGCAGCAGGTACTCCACGCGCTCGCGTTCGCGCGCGGCCTCGTAGCCGCTGGTCACGAGCATCAGGGAATAGCCCTCGACCATCGCCGCCTGCTCGATGCCGCGCCAGCATTCGGCGAACACCGCGTTCTCGAGCGTCGGCAGCATGACGCCGAGAATGCGCGTCTGTTGCGAGCGCAGCTTGGCGCCGAGCAGGTTGGGGCGAAAACTGAGGCGCTCGGCGGCTTCGTGCACGCGGCGCGCGGTGGATTCCCGCACCAGTTGCGGATGGCTGAACACGCGCGAGGCGGTGGCCAGCGAGACCCGCGCGGCATCGGCCACGTCGGCGAGCGTCACGCCATGGCTGTCGCCGACGGTGCGCGACGACGCCGGTTCGGGCGTCGAGGGGGGCGACGGGGGACGTGGGCTCACGGCGGCTCCTTGGCTGGCATCACATCGAATGAAAACGTTTTCATTCAAGTCCCGAAAAAGCGGGCGTCAAGGTATTTCTCTGCTGCACTGCGGAGACTTGCGCCCGTTCCTTCCGGTTGTCGCGCATTGTGGTGGCCTTATGTGACAACGCGATGACGGCTTTCAGCCTCGCTCGAGCGGCGTTGGTGCGGTGCGGCACCCAATCTTTCGTAACACTCTGCCCGAGCGCCACGTCAACCAATGCGCTGGCCATCCGTCAAAGCAGAAACCCGGCCCAAGGAGGAGAACCCGCATGCGCTTGGTGAACGAGATGGTTCGACGGATGGTTCCGCTGGTTGCCGCGGCGTCGCTGGCCGCCTGCGCGCAGGCGCCCGCCGCGCCCGAGGGGACCTTGGCCGTCCGGGATCTCCACTGGCTCAACACCGTGAGCTTCGGCGCGGATCAGGCCAGCATCGCGCGGCTGAAGGCGGTCGGGCGCCAGCGTTACCTCGAGGAGCAGTTGAAGCAGCCCGTGGCCGATCCGCCCGAGCTGGCCGGCATGATCGCCGCGCTGCCGATTGCCGCGCAGGACACGCCAGCCCGGTTCGAGGCCCTGCGCGCGGCGCGCCAACGCGTCAATGCGCTGCCCGATGGCGACGACAAACAGCAGGCTCGCGAAGCGCTGAACAAGGATGGACGCGAGGTCGTGCTCGACACGAGCCGGCGGCATCTGCTGCGCGCGCTGTACTCGCCGGCGCAGTTGCGCGAGCAGATGACATGGTTCTGGCTCAATCATTTCAACGTCTATGCCAACAAGGGGCAGGTGCGCTGGATGCTGCCCGAATACGAGGAGCGCGCGATCCGGCCCCATGCGTTCGGCAAGTTCCGCGACCTCGTCATGGCGACCGTGACATCGCCCGCGATGCTCGACTATCTGGACAACGCGCAGAGCGCGGCCAATCGCGTGAACGAGAACTACGCGCGCGAATTGATGGAGCTCCATACGCTCGGTGTCGCGGGCGGGCCCAGCGGGTCGCGCTATACGCAGCAGGACGTGCAGGAGCTCGCGCGCGTGCTGACTGGCGTCGGCTTGAATCTGCGTGGGGAGCCGCCGAAGCTCAATCCGCAGCGGGCCGCCTTGTATCGCGCCGATGGCGTGTTCGAGTTCAATCCCAACCGGCATGACTTTGGCGCGAAGACGCTGCTTGGCGTGCGCATTCCGTCGAACGGGGCGCCGGCGGGCTTTGCGGAAGTGGAGCAGGCGGTAGCGATCCTGAGCCGCGACCCGGCAACCGCGCGCTTTATCTCGCGCAAGCTGGCCGAATACTTCGTCGCGGACAGCCCGCCGTCCGCGCTCGTCGATCGCATGGCGGCGACGTTTACGCGCACCGATGGCGATATCGGCGCGGTACTGACGACGATGTTCCTGGCGCCGGAGCTCGATCGCGTGCTGGCGTCGTCCGCGCGCAAGTTCAAGGACCCGATGGTGTTCGTGGTGTCGTCGATGCGGCTGGCCTATGACGGACGGCAGGTCACCAATCTGCGGCCCGTGATCAACTGGCTCAGCCAGCTTGGCGAACCGCTGTACGGCCATGTCGCGCCCGACGGATATCCGGTGTCCGAGGGCGCTTGGGCGAGCTCGGGGCAGATGGTGCGGCGGTTCGAGATCGCGCGGGCGATCGGCAGCGGGCCGGCGGGGCTATTCGCGGGCGACGATGGCAAGCCCACCGCGCGGCGCGGGTTTCCGGTGGCGAACAGCCGCATGTTCTACGACACGATCGAGGGCACGCTGGGGGCGGCCACGCGGGCGGCGCTGGGGCAGGCCGAGTCGCAGGCGGAGTGGAATACGGTGTTGCTGAGTTCGCCGGAGTGGATGCAGCGATGAACGCGACGTACCTGGAGGTGATGCCATGAATCGCCGTGACTGGATCAAGGCCTGCGGTGCGCTGGCCCTGCCGGCCGTGTTCTCGCGCGCATACGCGCTGCCCGCGCAGGCCGATGCGCGCTTTCTGCTGGTATTCCTGCGCGGCGGCTACGATGCCGCCAACGTGCTGGTGCCCGCAGGCAGCGACTTCTACTATGCGTCGCGGCCCAATATCGCGATCCGCCGGCCGGTGGCCGATGGCGCCGGGGCCGATCCGGCCGCGGCGCTGGCGCTCGGCACCGATGCGTGGGCGCTGCATCCCGCGCTCGGGGCGACGATGCTGCCGCTGTGGCAGCGCAAGCAGCTGGCCTTCGTGCCGTTTGCCGGCACCGACGACCTCTCGCGCAGCCATTTCGAGACGCAGGACGGCATCGAGGCGGGCGCGCCGCCGGCGCATGCCACGGCCGGCCAGGCCCCGCGCGGCAGCGGGTTTCTCAACCGGCTGGCGCTGTCGATGGGCGGGCAGGCCGCGCCCGTGGCGTTTACCGATGGACTGCCGATGGTGCTGACCGGCAGCGCGAACGTGCCCAACGTTTCGCTCAAGGGCACGGGCCGTACGCCGTTCGATGCGCGGCAGACGCGCATGCTGGCCACGATGTATGCGGGCACGCGGTTCGAGTCCGTGATTGCCGAGGGGTTCGATATCCGGCAGGCCGTGGCCGAGCAGGCCGATGCGCAGAAGCGGCGGGACGAGGCCATGCGGGCGGACATGCGGGCGGAGCCGGGCGGGGCCGACGGGATGATGGCCGCGCGCATGCAGGAGATGCAGGCCGCGAACCGCCGTTCGTTGTCGGCCCGCGGCTTCGAGCAGGAGGCGCGGCGCATGGCGGGGCTCATGCGTGACCGGTTCAACGTGGGGTTCATCGACGTCGGCGGCTGGGACACGCATGTCAACGAAGGGGGCGCGCAGGGGCAACTGGCCGGGCTGCTCGACAACCTTGGACGGGGGATATCGGGCTTTGCGGAGGAGATGGGGCCGATATGGGGCCAGACGACCGTGATCGTGATCTCCGAGTTCGGGCGGACATTTCGCGAGAACGGAACGCGGGGGACGGACCATGGGCATGGCACCGTCTACTGGGTGGCGGGCGGGAACGTGCGCGGCGGGCGCATGGCGGGCGAGCAGGTCGCGGTGTCGCGCGAGACGCTGAACCAGGATCGCGACTGGCCGGTGCTCAACGACTATCGGGCGTTGCTGGGCGGGGTGTTCCAGCGCCTGTACGGGCTGGATGCGCGGCGGCTGGGGCAGGTGTTTCCCGGCGTCGCGCCGCGGGATATCGGGTTGGTTTGAGGGCCGGTTCGAGGGCGCGTTCGAGGGCGCGTTTGAGGGCTGGCGCGGCGCGACGGCGGGGCTTTGTTGCTCGCATCGTGCAAGCTTCATGCTGCGTTTATGCGCGATATGCAGGGTCATGCAGACTTACCCCACGCCCGTGGGATATCAAGTCGGGTGGGCGGAGGGCCGATAGCCTACAGTGGGAGTGGCATTTGCCCACAGCACGATCCATATCCGGTACGGATGCAAGACTTCTCGCGAGCCCTCATGCCCAGCATTGCGGAATGTCTGGAACAACAACGACTGCGGCCCGTATTTCAGCCGATTGGCTCGCTATCCACTGGCGAGGTGCTTGGCTATGAAGCGTTGATTCGTGGCCCGGCCGGCACGCCCCTCGAAAGCCCGCTCGCGCTGTTTCGCGAGGCGGCGCGCGTCGGCTGCCTCGTGCGGCTGGAGCGGCTGGCATCGCGTATCGCGATCGCGGCCTTTATGCGGGCCCGGTTGCCGGGCAAGCTGTTCATCAACTACAGCGCGGATTCCATCCGCGAGATCGACGCCAGCCGCCACGAGGTGAGGGCGTTTCTCGACGCGCAGGGCATGCCTTCCACGCGCATCGTCGTGGAGCTGACCGAGCAGGCCCCGCTGGGGTCGCTCGATACGCTGGCCAGCGCCATCGCCAGCATCCGCAGCCGCGGCGTGCAGTTCGCGCTGGACGATTACGGTACGGGACATGCGAATCTCGGGCAATGGATCGCGCTGAGGCCCGATTACATCAAGGTGGCACGCGAGGTGGTCGATGGCGCCGCCGAATCGCCATTCAAGCTCGAGGCGTTGCGCGCGCTGCGACGGCTCGCGACGCTGAGCCATACGGCATTGATTGCCGAGGGGATCGAAAACGAGGCGGATCTGCTGGCCTGCCGCGATATCGGCTTCGACCTCGCGCAGGGGTACCTGCTGGCCCGGCCTACGGACGCGCCGCCGCTGACGCTGTCCGAGGCATCGCTGCGGGCGCTGCGGCTGGGGCCGATTGCGGTATTGCCGGGGGAGGCGGTGTCGGAGCCGCCCTCGGAGCCGTTCCGCGCGCAGGCAGGCTAGAGGCTCGCCGCGCCGTCGGGCTGCGACGCCGCGTCCGCCGGCGCGGCTGCGGGCGTATCGGCTTGTGCGTCCGACGCGGGCACGGCCTCCACGACCTCGCCGGTGTCCGGCGTCGCGTTCTGATCCGCCGCCGCATTGGAAGCGGCCACCGGTGGCGGCATGGCGTCCGCTTCGGTATCGGGCAGCACGGGTCGGCGCGGGCTGGGGCGCGGCGCGGGAGGCGTGTCGTCCTTCGCGCCCGAGTGCGATGCGAACAGGCGCTGGAACCAGCCCTTGACCTGTCCCGTCATCGCCGAGAACCACGACGACTCGTCGGCCTCCGCAAACCGCGCGCGCCCGTCGATCGCCCGCGCGCGCAGCGCACGCTGATAGAAGTCGCCGACGATCGGCAGCGCGCTGCGTGCCCCCTGTCCCCAGTAATCGCTGCGCAGCGTCACGCGGCTATCGTTGAAGCCCACCCATGCCCCCGCCACCAGTTGCGGATGCATCAGGATGAACCATCCATCGGCATTGTCCTGCGTGGTTCCGGTCTTGCCCGCGACATCGGCGCGAATGCCGTAGCGCGTGCGAATCGCCGTTCCTGTGCCCCGGTCGATCACGTCGCGCATGACATCCACCAGCGTCTCCGTCGCGCGCGCGGATAGCGCGCGTTCTGGCCGCGGCGCCGAGAACTGCGCGAGGACATTGCCCTCGCTGTCCTCGATGCGCGTCACCATCGTCGGCGCGACATACTGCCCGCCATTGGCGATGGTTCCATACGCGCTGACCATCTCCTTGAGCGTGACCGGGCTCGTGCCCAGCGCCAGCGAAGGCACCGCATCCAGATGGCTGTCCCGCACGCCCATCGCCCGCGCCAGCCGCGCGACGCGATCGGGTCCCACGCGCTGGACGAGCTGCGCGGTAATCGTGTTCCTGGAGTACACGAGCCCATCGCGCAGGCTCATCGGGCGCCCGGTCGGCGGCGACTCGTCCGTGGGCTTCCAGATCTCGCCGCCCGCGAGCGCGATCTCCACTGGCTGATCGACGAGCGTGTCGTCGGGCGTTTCGCCCGCGGCAAACGCGGCGCCATAGACGAAAGGCTTGAACGTGGACCCCGGCTGCCGGCGCGCCTGCTGCACGTGATCGAACGCATCGACCGTGAAGTCGCGGCTGCCCACCCACGCGCGAATCGCGCCGGTCGCCGGTTCGATGGCGAGAAAGCCCGCCTGCACGCGCGTCTTCTGCTGCCGTAGCGCGAGCATGAAGGCGCTGTCCGCGAGCAGCCGCTTGAGGACCGTGTCTTCGGGCTGACCCGCCGCCACGGCATTGCGATATTCGGCGGACTCGCGCACGAACGCCTGCACGAGCGCGCGATTCTCGCCCCAGCCCGCGCGCGGACCCCAGGCGGCATTCGCAATCGACTGGAGCTGGTTACCCTGGCGCGCCACGGCCTGCGTGGCCAGGGCCTGCAGCCGCGCGTCGATCGTCGTATGGACGACGAGCCCGTCGGTATAGAGGTTGTAGTCGTGGCGATCGGCCCACGCGATCAGCCACTTGCGTAACTGCTGCGCAAAATGCGGCGCGGGGCCGGGCGCCTCGATCTGGCGCTCGAAGTCGATCCGCAACGGCCGCCGCTTGAGCGCCTCGAGCTTCGATGCATCGAGCCGCCCGCGCTTGACCATCTGCGCCAGCACGATATTGCGCCGGTCGAGCGCGCGCTCGGGATTCAGCACCGGGTTGTAATAGCTGTTGCCCTTGAGCATGCCGATCAGCGTGGCGGCTTCGAGCACGTCGAGCTTGCCCGCCGGCTTGTCGAAGTACGTGCGCGCGGCCATCTCGATGCCGAACGCGTTGTACAGGAAGGGCACCGTATTGAGGTACGTCTCGAGGATCTCGTCTTTCGAATAGAGCGCCTCGATCTTGAACGCGGTAATCGCTTCCTTGAGCTTGCGCGTCATGGTCGGCGCACGGCCGATCTCGTCGGGATAGCGGTTGCGCGCGAGCTGCTGGGTGATGGTGGAACCGCCCTGGCGATCGCCCGAGAACGTATGCAGCGCGGCCGATGCCGTGCGCCGCCAGTCCAGCCCGTGATGGTCGTAGAAGCGATGGTCCTCGGTGGCGATCAGCGCGTTGACCACATTGGGCGAGATCTCGGACAGCTTGACCCAGTCGCGATTGGCCCAGCGATAGACCGCGATTTCCTTGCCATCTTCCGAGAGCACGCGCGCGGGCTGCTCGGACTTCGCCTTGCGGATATCGCTGATGCCCGGCGTGAACGGGATGAGCAACAGCACATAGAGCAGAAACGCAGCCGGCACGGCGCCAGCCGCGAGCAGGATGCCGCGGCGGGTCGGATGGCGCAGGCGCTGAAGGAACGCAAAGCGGGGAAGGACTACGGTCTTGAACTGATCCAGGCGCATGACGCTCGCCGAAACGAAAACCCCGCATCCTACCAAATCGCAGGTCAAGAATTGTCGGGAATGCGCGGCCGGTGAGCACTTTGTGCCGGATATACCCCGTTTCGGGGGTACGCGGAGGCGTCATCGACACATCGTCTTCATAAACGCTCCGCACAATTCGACCCGTTCCGTACACACGCAGTCCCACGCGGGCACCGGCTCACGCCGATGCGAGCCCCGCGCGCAGGACCCGGGGCGGGACCCTCCTCGTATCAACAGAAAGAGAAAACAGTGAAGAAAGCTCTCCTTGCTCTGACGGCTGCAGCGGGTACCTGCGCCATTTCCGGTGGCGCCATGGCGCAGTCGGCCACCAATGTGACGCTGTACGGCATCGCCGATGCAGGCGTGGAAGTCGCGACGCATGTGCCGGGCGGCAACGGCAAGACCGTCGCGCGCGTGACGTCCGGCAACATGTCGGGCTCCCGCTGGGGTCTGCGCGGCTCCGAAGATCTCGGCAGCGGCCTGAAGGCGATCTTCCAGCTCGAGTCCGGTTTCGACATCGACACGGGCCTGTCGGGCCAGGGCGGCCGCCTGTTCGGCCGTCAGGCCTTCGTGGGCCTGCAAGGCTCGTTCGGTGCCGTGACCCTCGGCCGCCAGCAGAACGCGCTGTACGACCTGTTCGGTGCCTATGACCCGATGGGCGTCGGCCCGCGTTACTCGCTGAACTCGGTGGACTCGCTGTTCAATGGCCGCGCCGACAACGCACTGAAGTACACGGGCAAGTTCGGCGGCCTGACGGCGACCGGCTTCTACAGCACGGGCCGCGACAACAACGGCGAAATCCCGGGCGACTACAAGGCCGCGCGCAACTTCGGCGCCGGCGTGTCGTACGCCACGGGTCCGGTGTCGGTGGGCGTGGCCTACGACCAGTTCCAGGGCGCGACGACCGCGCTCTCCGACCGGGCTGCCAAGCGCCTGGCCATGGGCGGTTCGTACGATTTCACGGTGGCCAAGGTGTTCGCCGGTTACCGCTGGATGCGTGACGATGGCGTGGGCAACGCGACGGCCACGGCCACCCGCAACAACGTGTACTGGCTGGGCGGTCTCTATCGTATTTCGCCGGCCCTGCAGCTGACTGGCGCCGCGTACTACACCGACACCCACAACAGCGGTGCCGATCCGTGGATGTTCGTGCTGTCGGCCGACTACGCGTTCTCGAAGCGTACCGATGCGTACCTGAACATCGGCTACACGAAGAACAAGGATGGTTCGAACCTCGGCCTGTCCGGCGCGGGTACGGTCGTGGCGGGCGCGAACCAGACTGGCGTGCTGGTGGGGCTGCGTCACCGCTTCTGACCTGACGTTGCGTCACGACGGCCCCAGTGAACGGCGTTTCACCGGGGCCGTCGTCGTTTGACGAACGCGATTGGCGGCATACATGGGCCGCATTGGCAAATGCAAATGGCCATGCGGGCGATACGAACTTAGTCTGTTGGCGCGCCCCCTCATCTTTCGCCGCAAGGCGATTCCTTTGAGGTCCCCATGCCAATTTCATTGCAATGGCGTCACGCTTTCGCGTGTGCCGGTATTGCCTGCGCGCTGGTTTCTGCTCCATCGTTGTCCGCGCAGACGCTGACGCGCGACAACGGCGCTCCGGTCGGCGACAATCAGAACTCCCAGACCGCCGGACCGTCGGGTCCGACCTTGCTGCAGGACTCGCAGCTCGTCGAGAAGCTCCAGCGTTTCAGCCGCGAGCGCATTCCCGAGCGCGTGGTGCACGCGCGCGGCACGGCGGCCGAAGGCGAGTTCGTGTCGGCCGGCGACTTCTCGGATCTGACGCGCGCGCGGCTACTCTCCGCGGCGGGCAAGATCACGCCCGTCGTCGTGCGATTCTCGACGGTCGTGCATCCGGCCGGGTCACCGGAAACGGTGCGCGATCCGCGCGGGTTTGCCACCAAGTTCTATACGGAGGAGGGCAACTGGGATCTGGTGGGCAACCACACGCCGGTGTTCTTCATCCGCGATGCCATCAAGTTTCCGGACATGGTGCATTCGCTGAAACCGTCGCCCATCACCAACCTCCAGGACCCGAACCGCTATTTCGATTTCTTCAGCCATGTGCCCGAGAGCACGCACATGCTGACGCAGCTGTACTCGGATTTCGGCATCCCCGCGTCATACCGGATGATGCCGGGCAATGGCGTGCATGCGTTCAAGCTGGTCAATGACGCGGGCGAAGTGCGCTACGCCAAGTTCCAGTGGCGGCCCCAGCAGGGCGAGAAGTATCTGACGCGTGCCGAGGCCGCGCGCATCCAGAGCCGGGAGTTCAATAACCTGACGCGCGACTTGTACGAAGCCATTGCGCGCGGCGAACCTCCGCGCTGGGATCTGTATGCGCAGATACTGACGCCCGCGGATCTCGAAGGCTTCGACTTCGATCCATTGGACGCCACCAAGGTGTGGCCCGGCGTCCCGGCGCGCAAGCTCGGTACCATGACACTGAACAAGGTGCCCGATAACTTCTTCGAGACCACCGAGCTGTCGGCGTTCGCGCCCTCCAATCTGGTACCGGGCATCGAAGCGTCCGAAGACCGCATGTTCCAGGGGCGGCTCTTCTCGTACGTCGATACGCAGATCTACCGGCTCGGCGCCAACTATCAGGCGATGAAGGTGAACCGGCCCCACGCGCCCGTGCGCAACTACAACGCGGATGGCGTTGGCATGCATCGTGTGGCGGCACGTGGCGATATCAACTATCAGCCTTCGCGCAAGGCAGGGGCCTACGTGGACGATGCGCGCTACAAGTCCGTGCAGACAAGGCTGGAAGGCACGACGCAGCAGGCGCGTATTCGCAAGACCGCGAATTTCCGGCAGGCCGGCGAGTACTACCGCGCGTTGTCCGCTCAGGAGAGGGAAAACCTGATCGGCAATCTTGCCGCCGACCTCGGTGCCGTGCGCGACACGGAGACCCGGCAGATCATGCTGAGTCATTTCTATCGGGCGGATCCCGACTATGGCCGACGCATCACGGCCGCGGTACAGGGAGACCTCGGCGACGTGAAGCGCCGTGCGGGGCAATTGCAGGACTGAGCCGGCACGTCGTGTGGCGTGGCGTTTGTAGGAGAAGGGCGGATGGCGAAACCGAAATCCGCCTGCCTATACTTTCTACAAAACATCATGTGGGAGCGACGTCATGTCCAGGTTCTTGCTGTTGTTGATCGTCCCTGGTTCGCTCGCGGGCTGCGTATCGTTCAGTAGCAGCGATCCGCAGCCGCCCGCGCGCACGACCGTGGTATCGCCCCCGCCGGGCAGCAGCACCACGGTCTGCAGTCCGGGCCCCTGCTAGCGCGATGCCGCCGCGGATGTCTCCGCCAGCGCACGCACCTGCGTCATCACCCCGCTGGCGAACAACACCGGTCCGCTGACCGGTATGCCCGCTGTGCGTAACCCCTCCGCCGTCCACGTGTTGCAGGTGTAGAAGCCTGCGTACGTGGCCGTTGCGCCGAGGAACAGGCCGCCATCGTAGGGGCCCTTGCCGAGATGCACGGGCGCACCCGCGCCATCCGTCTGCACGGATCCCACCAGAAACGCGCGCAGGCGCGCGAGGCCGGCCTGATCGATGCCGAGCCGCACGACATTGCCGGCGCCGAACGCCGCGGCCGGCGTGTCGCGCAATACGGTCAGCAGGATGGCGCCATCGCCTGGGAACAGCGCGGACAGCATGGTCCAGGTATCGCGCTCGCGCGACAGGACATAGCGACGGTCGCCGAAGCCGAAGCACAGGAAACGCGAGCCGTCGTAGCCGGCAGCGAACACCGTGATATCGGGGCCGGCATCGTCGGTGCGTACGCAGATATCGGTGTGCCAGTCGCGCTCCACCACATCGATCGTCGTCGTCACAGGACCCTGCGGTGCCGCGGCGGGTGCGCCCGCGCAGCCCGCGATGCCGGTGGCCAGCGCCATGGCCGCCACGGCATGAAACCGTCTGGTCAGGCGTACCACGCCAGACCCCACCCGGCCGCCCCGCACGCGAGCACCACGCACCACGGCGGCAATCGCCATATCGCCACGGCCATCCATGCGAGCAGCACGAACGCGACATCGGACGGCGCGTGCACGGCGCTGGTCCACACAGGGTCGTACAGCGCGGCGACGAGCAGCCCGACCACTCCCGCGTTGACGCCGGCCAGCGCGCCACGCGCGCCGATGCTGCGGCGCAGTCCTTCCCAGAACGGCAACGCGCCGAACACGAGCAGGAACGATGGCAGAAAGATTGCCACGACGCAGAGCAGGCCACCAGACCAGCCAGTGGGCGCGATGCGCATGGAGGCACCGAGGAACGCGGCAAACGTGAAGAGTGGGCCCGGCACGGCTTGCGCGGCCCCATAGCCGGCGAGAAACATATCGTTGTCGACCCAGCCCGATGGCACGACGGCGGCCTGCAGCAGCGGCAGCACGACGTGACCGCCGCCGAAGACGAGCGCGCCCGCGCGATAGAACGCATCGAACATCGCAAGCGGGCCACCGGCATGCGCGAGCCATGGCAGGGCGACCAGCAGGATGGCGAACAGCGACAGAAAGATTGCACCCGTGCGGTGCCCGATGACCACCGGCAGCGGCTCGTGGTCCGCCACGCGCGCATCGCGCAGCCAGACGGCGCCGATCGCCCCCGTGGCCACGATCGCCGCGATCTGCGTCCATGGCGATGGCATCAGCAGGGCGACCACCGCCGTCAGTCCCATCAGCGTGATGCGCGGCACGCCGCGGCACAGCGTGCTGCCCATGCCCCAGACCGCCTGCGCCACAACGGCGACGGCCGCGATCTTGAGGCCGTGCAGCAGGCCCGCGGGTACCGTCGCACCGTATTCGGCAAGGCCGAGCGCGAGCACGATAAGGGCGACCGCGGAAGGCAGCGTAAAGCCGAGCCATGCGGCCAGCGCGCCCGCATATCCGGCGCGCGACAGGCCGACCACGATGCCGACCTGGCTGCTGGCCGGCCCGGGGAGAAACTGGCACAGCGCGACGATATCGGAGTAGGCATGCTCGCTGAGCCAGCGGCGGCGATGCACGAACATGTCGCGAAAATAGCCGAGGTGCGCCACGGGCCCGCCGAACGAGGTCAGGCCCAGTCGCAGAAAGACGAGGAACACGGCCCACGCGCCGTCGTTGTCGCGGGAACTGGCTTCTGGCTGGATATGCGTGCGGTCGGTCGTCATGGGGGGAATTATCGGGCCGGATTGTGACCGGGACCATCGCGGCGGATGGTGGCGATGAGGCCTGTGCCTTCAACCGCCAGTCGATTGGAAAGATCGATCCGCAGCCCGTGCAGCGCCGCCACGCGCCGCGCGATGGAGATGCCGAGCCCGGTGCCATGCTCGCGCCGGCCGGCCTCGCGGAAGAAGCGGTCGCCGAGCCTTGGCAGGATCTCCGCCGGCACCCCGGGCCCGCAGTCGGCCACCTCGATGCGGTCGGGGAGGAAGGTGACGGTCACGAGCGTATGCGGCGGGCTGTAGCGCAGCGCATTGTCGAGCAGGTTGCGCAGCATCGTGCCGAGCAGCGCCGGCTCGCCGGTCACGGGCAGCGGCACCTCGGGCTCGGCCGGCCAGACGAGTTCCACGTCCACGTCGCGGCTGGCGGACAACGGCAGGCAATCGGACAAGGCATGGTTGGCGATCTCGGGCCAGTCGGCGGCCTCGGGATGGCGGGGCGCCACATGTTCCTCCAGCCGGCTCAGGGTCAGCAACTGGTTCACGAGCCGGCTCAGCCGATCGATGCCGGCTTCGACCATCGCGCCCGCGCGCGTGCGCTCCGCGTCGTCCTGCGAACGGCTCGCGACCTCCCACTGCGCCTTGAGCGCGGCCAGCGGCGTGCGCAGCTCGTGGGCGGCATCGGCGGTCAGGCGCCGCTCGTGATCGAGCAACGCCGAGACGCGCGACAGCAGCTGGTTCATCGCGGTGACGAGCGGCACCAGTTCGCCGGGTACCGATGCAACCTCGAGCGGCGTGGGATCGTCGGGCGCGCGCGTGCCCAGTTGCGTGGTCAGCGTGTACACGGGCCGCAGCGCGCGGCGCACGGCCCAGACCAGCAGCAATGTCAGCAGCGGCAGCCCGAGGATCCACGGCAGCACCTGCGCCTCCAGATACGCGAAGATCAGCTCCTCGCGTTCCGCGAGCACCTGGCCCACGCATACGCGCCAGCCGACGGCGCTGTCGTTGAGGTAGTAAAGCCGCCATTGCACGCCGTCGATCGTTGCCTCCGTAAACCCCTTGATATGGGGCGCGCGCGGCAGCCGGTCCCCGTCCGGATCGATATGCAGCGGCTCGCCACCGGGTCGCCACGCGGCAATCGCAAGCTCGCCGAGCCCTGCGCTGCCGAGGTCGCCGAGGTCCTCGTCGCCCGGCTCGGGTTCGGAAGACGGCGGCGCGGGCCGCGGCAGCCTGGCGATATCGACGATGGGCAGCACGGCCTGCATCTGCTGCGCCATGCGGACCATGTCGGTGTCGTAGAGCTCGTTGATCTCCTCGCGCGCGCTCACGTAGATGATCGCGCTCGTCAGCGTCCATGCGAGCGCCGCGGCAAACAGGACCGCAAGGATCAGCCGCCGCTGCAGCGTCATGCGTCGGCCCCGATCGCCTCGAGCGTGCCGAGCGAATAGCCGGCACCGCGCAGCGTGCGCACGATGCCCGGATGCAGCTTGCGCCGAAGATGGTGGATATGGACCTCGAGCGTATTGCTCTCCGCGGACTTGTCCCACGCGTAGAGCTTGTCGCGCAGGAAGTCGCGGGTCAGCACGCGGTTCGGATGCGTGAGCAGCAGTTCGAGCAGCAACGCTTCACGGCTGGTCAGTTCCACGGACTGACCCTGCCAGCTGGCCTGCCGCGAGGCCGCGTTGAACTCGAGCGGGCCGTGCCGCCAGACGGGCTCCGCCTGGCCGGCCGCGCGCCGCGTCACGGCCCGCAGCCGCGCGGCCAGTTCGTCGATGGCGACGGGCTTGACGAGGTAATCGTCGGCGCCCGCGTCGAGCAGGCTGATGCGGCTTTCCACCGCGTCGCGCGCGGTCAGCACGATGACCGGCGTGGTCCGCCGCCGCGTGCGCCAGCGCGCGAGCAACTCGCCGCCGTCATCTTCGTCGAGCCCGAGGTCCAGCACGATGGCGTCGTATTCCATGACCTCCACCGCGTGATCGGCCGCGGCGGCCGTGGAGAACCAGTCGACCACGTGCCCGAGCAGCTTCAGTCCGCGCTGCAGTCCATCGCCCAGCATGGCGTCGTCTTCGACGATAAGAATTCTCATTTTTCGGTGATTTGCTACGTGTGTTGCGACATTGTGCAACGGCAGGTGACGAAAGCGTACCAGTTTGATCCTGCTTAATGTGCCACTAAGGTTCAACTCCTACGCTGCGCGTTCCCTCCTCTTGCTTTGGCGCGCGCATGTTGCATCCTCCGTCACATTCGGGCTCGACACGGACTTCCGAACTGCTGCCGCACCCCGCAATGCCGCCGGCCGGTGCCGGGCGCTGGGGCGGCGTGGACCGTCGCGCACTATGGTGGATCGGCGCGGCCGTGGCCGCGGTGCTCGCCGTCTGGTTCGGCACGCTTGCCATGCGCCATCTGATCGGCCCCGACGAAGGCCGCTATGCCGAGATCTCGCGCGAGATGTTCGCCACCGGCGACTGGGTCACGATTCGATACAACGCGCTCAAGTACTTCGAGAAACCCCCGTTTCATATGTGGGTGACGGCGGTTGCCTACACGTTGCTCGGCGTGGGCGAGTGGCAGGCGCGCCTGTGCGTCGCGTTGTCGGGTTTGCTCGGCATCGGCATGACGATGCTGGCCACGTGGCGCTGGTTCGGCGCGCGCGCGGGCTGGCTCGCGGCCATCGTGCTGCTGGGCGCGCCGATGTGGAGCACGGCCGCGCACTTCAATACGCTCGACATGACGCTTGCGGGCGCGATGGCCTGCACGCTGGCGACGATGCTGATGGCCCAGCATCCCGATGCCAGCGCGGCCGCGCGCCGCCGCTGGATGCTGCTCTGCTGGGCGACGATGGGCGTGGCCGTGCTGACCAAGGGGCTGGTCGGCATCGCGCTGCCGGGCCTCGTGCTCGTCTGTTACTCGCTGGTCGCGCGTGACGGCACGCTCTGGCGCCGCATGCACTGGGTCGCCGGGCTGGCGATCCTGCTAGCGGTGACGGTGCCGTGGTTCTGGCTCATCGCGCGGCGCAATCCGGAGTTCCTGCACTTCTTCTTTATCCACGAGCACTGGGAGCGCTATACCTCCAATGTGCATTCGCGCTCGGGTCCGCTGCTGTACTTCGTGCCGCTGATCGTCGGCGGGATGTTGCCGTGGGCCGGCCTGTTTCCGAGCATGTGGACAGCCATGCGGTCGAAGACCGTGGTTGCGCAGCGCGGCACGTTCCGTCCGCTGCTGCTCGTGGGCGTGTGGGCCATCGCCATTTTCGTCTTCTTCAGCCTCTCGCGTTCCAAGCTGCCGGGCTATATCGTGCCCGTGGTGCCGGCACTGGCGATCCTCGCGGCCGTCGCGCTCGACCGTCTGGACCTGCGCGCATGGCGGCGCCAGCTGATCGGCGCGGGGATCGTCGCGGCGATATGCCTGATGGCGAGCCCGATCGTCGGCTCGCTGAACGCGAACAATATTCCGAGCCTGTTCTATCGCACGTATGCGATCTGGGTCGCGGCGACGTTCGCGCTGATGCTGGCGGGCGTGGTCCTGGCATGGTGGCTGGCCGCGCGCGGCAGGCTGACGGGCAGCATGGCGAGCTACGGCGTGGGCATGTACGTCGCGTTTACCGTGGCCCTGCTTGGCTACGATACGGTCGGCCGCCCGTTATCGGGCGCCGATATCGCGCCCGTGGTCGCGCGACACCTGACGCCGGGCATGCCGCTGTATGGCGTGCGCATGCTCGACCATACGCTGCCGTTCTACGTTCGGCATCCGCTCACGATGGTGGCAGAGGCGGACGAACTCGGCTTCGGCACGAGCGTGGAGCCGTCGCGCTGGATGCCGACGATCGCCGCCTTCGAGACCGCGTGGCGCGACGAGGGGCCGGCCCTGGCCGTCATGTCGCCCGATACCTACCAGCAGCTTGCGGGCAAGGTGCCGATGTATGTGGTGGCGCGCGACTACAAGCGCGTGGTGGTATCGAACCGGCCCTGATTTGCGGCCCTGATTTGCCGCGATGATCGCGGGCGCGGGGACTACGCACGCGCCGCGCGTGCGAACCGCGGCGCCAGCGCCGTGGTGACCACGCCAAGCGCGATCAGTGCGAGCCCGATCGACAGGTCGCCCGAGATGCGCTCGTGCCAGACCGCCGCGGAGATCACGAGGCCGACCACGGGCACGCCGAGCATCGCGATCGATGTCGCCGCCGGCGGCAGCGTCTGCGTGATATTGAGCACGAGGATAAAGGTCAGCGCCGTCGCAAGCGGACCGGTATAGGCGATGGCGGGCCAGATATCGACAAAGGCGCCCATGTCGGGCACGCCGTCGCGCAGCAGGGCCAGCAACAGCAGCGGTACGGTGGCAATGGCCGTCTGCCAGGGAATCATGTCGGCGCCGAGCCGGACCCCGCGGTTCGCGCGCAGCTGGATGATATTGACGGCCCACGCGAGCGACGCGCCGAGCAGCATCGCGAGGCCGACCACGGTGTGCAATTCCCAGTGCGTCACGGCGGGCAACACGATGACCGCGATGCCCGCGTAGCTCATGGCCGTGGCGATCCACTGCACGCGCGACGGGCGCTCGCCGAGCACGAGCGATGCCAGCGGAATGACCCAGATGGCTGTGGCATAGGCCACCACCGACGCGCGGCCGGGCGCGACGTATTGCAACGCCCACAGCGCCAGCGCCGTAAAGGCGGCCATCTGCAGCAGGCCCACGCCGAGCACGAGCGGCCATTCCTGGCGCGTGGGAAAGCGCAGGCGGCCGAGCAGGGCCAGCACCACGACGCTCAGCAGCGCCGCCGAACCGAAGCGCGCGGTGGCGAACCACAGCGGGCTGATATGCGACAAGCCGAACTTCATCACGGGCCAGTTGCCGCCCCAGACAACGACGGCGCCGATCAGCGGCAGGAACTTGCGGATACCGGCGCCGGCGGAGGCGGCGGTGGGGTGGGCGGACATGATGCGGCTCCGGAACGATGTATTGGCTAGGGAAATCCCTTAGCGAGAGTCTAGGGTGCCTTGCACCGCAGCATTGACCGCAATGGGCCGCATCGTGATCCGATTCCAGCATAGAATGCCGGACAACCTCATTTCGGAAGCGCAACATGCTGGACATCGATCTCGACGCCACCGACATCCGGATTCTGGGCGAACTGCAGCGCGACGGTAGCCTGACCAATGTCGAACTCGCGAGCCGCGTGAATCTGTCGCCCTCCCCATGCCTGGCGCGCGTGAAGAACCTGGAGAAGCAGGGCGTGATCTCGCGCCGCGTGACGCTGCTCGATGCGCGGCGGCTCGGCCTCAAGGTGGTGGTCTTTATCCAGATCTCGCTCGACAAGCAGCGCCGGGAGACGCTCGATGCATTCGAGCGGCGCATCGCCGCGCTGCCGCAGGTCATGGAGTGCTATCTGATGTCCGGGGACGCGGACTACCTGCTGCGGGTGATCGTGCCCGATGTCGAAGCGCTGGAGCGGCTCATCATCGACCACATCACGAAGATTCCAGGCGTATCGAATATCCGGTCGAGCTTCGCGCTCAAGCAAGTGCTCTACAGCACCGCGCTGCCGCTCGGGTAACCTTTTCAATAATCGATCAACGCTTTCGCAAATGCCGTCTTCTGTGGTTAACGTCGCACACTGACTGCGCACTTCAAGGATGCACTGTCGTCCACGGGATTAAGATTTCTGACACATAAGAAATGTCGATCCCGTCGTCGAGGTTGCACCATGCGTTGGGCTGTCCTGCTCATTTTTATCGTCAGCGCCCTTTACACCCACTTCCGTGGCAAGGCGCGCCATGGCTTCTTCCGCCAGCTGTTCGATCATTCCACGTTCCTGGCCCCATTGAATGGATTTGCGTACGCATTCTCGAGCGTCCCGCGCACCCCGTTCATCGCCCGCGAACACTTTCCCGAGCTAGACATCATTCGCCGCGAATGGCAGACCATTCGCGCGGAGGCGCTCGCGCTAGCGGAAGACGAACGATTGCAGGCCGCCACCGGTTATACCGATATCGGCTTCAACTCGTTTTTCCGGCAGGGGTGGAAGCGCTTCTACCTGAAGTGGTACGACACGCCGCATCCGTCGGCGATCGCCGCGTGCCCGCGCACGCTGGCGATTCTCAACGCGCTGCCGTCGGTCAGGGCCGCGATGTTCGCGCGGCTGCCGCCAGGCGCGAAGCTGTTTCCGCACCGGGATCCCTATGCGGGCTCGCTACGCTATCACCTGGGACTGGTCACGCCGAACGACGACCTGTGTTCGATCACCGTCGATAACGAAACCTATTCGTGGCGCGATGGGCAGGATGTGGTGTTCGACGAGACGTTTCTGCACCATGCGAAGAACGGCACCGCGCACGATCGCATCATCCTGTTCTGCGATATCGAGCGGCCGTTGCGGTTCGGCTGGGCGCAGCGTGTCAATCGCGCGATCAGCGATACGCTGATGCGCGCGGCCGCATCGCCCAACGAGCGCGGAGACGCGACCGGCGGACTGAACCGCGCGTTCAAGTACATCTATGCGGTGCGGATGGTCGGCAAGCGCCTGAAGGCGTGGAACCGCAACGTGTACTACACGCTAAAGTGGGCGCTGATGCTTGGGATCGTGATGGCGGTGTTCTGGCCTCACACGCATATGTGAGGCCAGCACGCTCAGGCCAGCACGATGAAGCCAGCCATCAAAAGCCGACCGGGTAGCCGTCCTTGCGATAGTCGGACGCGGCCGCGTAGCCGTGTTCCATCTTCATCGCCATCTGCGCGCCGCCGAAGTCGAGGCTGTCCGGCGCGGCCGTCTCCACCGAATGCCCGCGCGCGCGCAGCCCTTCCAGCGTCTCGCGCGGGGTGTGGGCTTCCACGGACACGCCGACGTTGTCGTCGAGCACGCGCCAGCGCGGAGCGTCGTTGGCCGCCTGCGGATTCTGGTCGAAGTCCGCGATACGGCTCGTCATCTGCACGTGGCCCTGTGCCTGCATCGACCCGCCCATGACGCCGAACGACGCGAGCGGCGCGCCGTTGCGCGTCAGGAAGCCCGGGATGATCGTATGGAACGGGCGCTTGCCCGGTGCCACCTGGTTCGCGTGGCCCGGCGTGAGATTGAAGCCCCAGCCGCGGTTATGCAGCGCGATCCCCGTGTTCGGCACCACCACGCCCGAACCGAAGCCTTTGAAGTTGGACTGGATATACGAGACCATCATGCCGTTGCGGTCGGCGGCGGTCAGGTACACGGTGCCGCCCGTATGCGGCTTGCCCGGGCCCGGGTACGACGCCTTGTCGGGATCGATCGCCTTGGCGCGTTCGGCCAGATAGGCGGGGTCGAGCAGCGCTTCGGGCGTGACGCGGCCCGCCTCGCGCATCGCATCCACGTCACCGACGTACGCGTGCAGGTCCGCGAACGCGAGCTTCATCGCCTCGATTTGCAGATGCATCGTGCGCGCGCTATCGCGGCCCGCGGCGGCGACGTCCCAGTGTTCGAGCATGCCGAGCGCCATCAGCGCGCCGATGCCCTGGCCGTTCGGCCCGATCTCGTGCAGCGTCACGTCGCGATAGCGCATGCTGATGGGCTCGACCCAGTCGGCACGATGCGCGGCGAGATCGGCCTCGTCGATGCGGCCGCCCGTGGCGCGCGCATGGTCGGCAATCTTCTTCGCGAGCTCGCCGTGATAGAAGTCGTCGCCCTTGCTGCGCGCGATGCGCTCGAGCGTTTCCGCCTGGCCGGGGCACACGAAGCGCTCGCCGGGCAGCGGCGCGCGGCCGCGCGGGGCGAACGCTTCACGGTAACCGGGCTGGCCTTCCAGCACGGGCACCTGTGCCTGCCACTGGCGGTGCACAGTGTGCGAGACGACATAACCGTTGCGCGCGTATTCGATGGCCGGCTCGAACAGGTCTTCGAACGGCAGCGAGCCGAAGCGCTCCCACGTGGTGCGCCAGCCCGACACGGCGCCGGGCACGGTCACGGCATCCCAGCCGATGGGTGGCATGGCGCTATAGCGCGAGAACGACTCGGGCGTCCACGCGCGCGGCGCGCGGCCCGACGCGTTGAGGCCGTGCATCTGCTTGCCATCCCAGATCAGCGCGAACGCGTCGCCGCCGATGCCGTTCATGCAGGGTTCGACGACGGTCAGCGCGATGGCGGTGGCCAGCGCCGCGTCCACGGCGTTGCCGCCCTTGGCCAGCATGCGCAGGCCGGCTGCTGCGGCCAGCGGTTGCGAGGTGGAAACGACGTTGTCGCCGAGCACCGGAACGCGGCGCGACGGATAGGGGAAGTCCCAGAAGGTGGTCATGAACGGTGGCGGTGAGAAGACGAACGGGCGACGGCCCCGTGGCGGGGGCGATGCAGTGGCCTCTCCCGAAGGGGAGAGGCCGAAGGACGATCATACGCGATCGTTGCAGGCGGTATCAGTCGACCTTGACCTTCGCGGCCTGTGCAACCTTGCTCCAGTCGCGCATTTCCTCGCTGATCATGCGGCCGAACTTGTCGCTCGGCGTATAGGCGATTTGCACGCCCTGTGCGTCCATGGTGTCGACGAGGTCGGGCATGGCCAGCACGGTCTTGGTGGCGGCGGCGAGCTTCTCGATGACGGCGGGCGGCGTGCCCTTCGGCGCGACCAGACCGAACAGGTTGTCGGCGCGGAAGTCCTGGATGCCGGCTTCGATCATGGTCGGGGCTTCGGGCAGCGACTTCACGCGCTTGTCGGAGGCCACGGCGAGCAGGCGCAGCTTGCCGGACTTCACGTGCGGGAGCGCGGACGGAATGCTGTCGAACATCATCGCGGCGCGGCCGGCCATCAGGTCGGGCATCGCGAACGAGCTGCCCTTGTACGGGACGTGAATCACGTCCACGCCCGCGCGCAGGCGGAACAGTTCGGACTCGAGGTGCGACAGCGTGCCGGAGCCCTGCGAGGCGAAGTTGTACTGGCCGGGAGCGGCCTTCAGGTACTTGACCAGTTCCGGCACGGTCTTGACGGGCAGCGAGGCCGGCACCACGAGGATATGCGGCACGGTGCCGATACCGGCGATGGGGACGAAGTCCTTGGCCAGGTTCGCGGGCTGGTTGCTATACGTCGCGGCGGCGATGGCGGCGTTGCTCACGGCGGCCATATAGAGCGTGTAGCCATCGGGAGCGGCCTTGGCCGCGTACCCGAGGCCGATCGCACCGCCGGCACCGGGGCGGTTCTCGACGACGACGGGCTGATGCAGGACCTGCGACAGGCGCTGGCCGACGGCACGGGCGAGCACGTCGGTGGCACCGGCGGGCGGGAACGACAGCACGAGCTGGATCGGGCGTTCCGGGTATTCGGCGAGGGCGGCGGGAGCGGCAAGTGCACCGGCAAGGCCGGCCGCGGCGAGAACGAGGTTCAGAGTGGTGCGGGTATGCGCCATCAAGGTGCGCGCGATCGGGAACTGCGATGCCATGGTAAGACGAACTCCAAAATGTTTGTAAAGCATGACAAATGGAGCAAGTGGCGTGCCAGTCCTGCGGGTTTTCCCTGAAATTTCGCGCTCAAGTTTGTCGCGGCGTTGCCGTCCAGCCGCCGCCCAGGGCGCGGTACAGGCCGACGCTGGCCTGCAGTTGCGAGAGGCCCAGCTGGACCGACTGGTCCTGCGCGGCGTACAGCGTGCGCTGGGCATCGAGCACGGTCAGCAGCGTTTCCGCGCCCGCGCGGTAGCGCGACTCGGATAGCCGGGCGGCCTCGCGTGCCTGCCGTAGCGCCTCGGCCTGCGCGACGCGCTGGTTTGCCACGCCATCGACCGCGGTCAGCGCGGTTTCCACGTCGCCAAAGGCGTTGACGATCGCGCCACGGTAGGCGGCGAGCAGTTCCTCCCTGCGCGCGACGGCCAGATCGCGTCCCGCGGACAGGCGGCCGGCGTTGAAGATCGGCACGACGAGTCCTGCGGCGAGGTTGTAGAGCGAGGTGTCGAACAGGTTGCGCACATGTTCCGCTCCCACGCCGGCGCCGGCGGTCAGGGTCAGCGTGGGGAGCATCGCGGCGCGGGCGACGGTGATATCGGCGTCGGCCGCGGCCAGTGCGCGTTCGGCCTGCGCGAGGTCCGGGCGGCGGACCAGCAGTTCGCTCGGGACGCCCGTGGCCGCCGTGGGCGCGGCGATATCGTCGAGCGTCGTGGCGGCGATGTCGAAGCCTTCGACGGGCCTGCCCAGTACGACGGCCAGCGCGGCCAGGCTGGCGCGCGCCTGCTGCGTGCGGAGGGCCAGCTCCTGCCGTTGCGTGGCGACGAGCCCGCGCTGCTGGGCGAGTTCGAGCGGCGTGGCGGCACCGGCGCGCGCGCGCGATTCCACGAGCGCGAGGATGCGCTGCGAATTCTCGAGGTTGCGCTCGGCGATGGTCACGCGTTCGCGCAGGGCCACGGTTTGCAGATAGGTGTTGGCCACCGTGGCCACGACGGTCAGCGTGACGGCGTCGCGCGCATAGGTTGTGGCGAGCCAGGCGGCGCGCGCCGAGTCGCGCAGCGCCGCGTTGCCGCCCCAGATGTCGATTTCATAGCTCGCGAACAGCTGGGCGGTATAGAAGCCCGAGACGGTTTCCTGTGGCTCCTTGAACCGTTGCGCGTTGGCGGAGAGGCTGACGTCGGGCAACAGCGCGGCGCCGGCGATGCGGGCCTGGGCCTGGGCTTGCCGCACGCGCGCGGCGGCGGCGGCCACGTCGAAGCTGCTGGCCTGCGCCTGCGCGATGAGGGTGGTGAGCTCCGTGCTGCGGAAGCGTTGCCACCATGCGGCTTCGAGCGGCGCGGCCGGCTCGACGCCCGTGTCGTTGCGCCATGCCGCGGGCACTTGCACGGCTGGCACATCGCCGGCCGGAGCGGCGGCGCAGCCAGCGAGCAGTGCAAAGAGCAGGGTGACGACCGGGGTGGTCATCGGCGCGGCGAGGGCGGTCGTGCGGGAGGGTGTCATCGTCAATCGCTCGCCAGCGCCGTGACCGGATCCAGCCGTGCCGCCTGCCGCGCGGGCATAAAGCCGAATACGAGCCCCGTAAACAGCGCGCATGCGAACGCGCCGAGCATCGCGCGCGCGGAGAAGATCACGGGCACTTCCCAATGCAGCAGCGTGAGCCCGATCACCACGCCAATCAGCACGCCGGCCAGCCCGCCGACGAGCGTCACGGTGATGGCCTCGGTCAGGAACTGCCGCTGGATATCGCGCTGCCGGGCGCCGGCGGCCATGCGTATGCCGATTTCGCGCGTCCGCTCCTTGACCGTCACGAGCATGATGTTCATTACGCCGATGCCACCGACCACCAGCGAGATCGCGGCCACGAGCCCCAGCATGATCGTCATCGTCTGCTGCGTCTCGGTCTGCGCCCGCAGCGAGGCGGCGCGGTTGTAGACGCGGAAGTCCCGCACGCGATGCGTGGCTTCGAGCGCATCGCCGATCTGTTTGGTCACGCCCTCGGCGTTGTCGATATCGTCCACGAGCACCGTGATCCAGTTCAGGTTCATCGTGCCCAGTACGCGGCGCGCCCCCGTGGCATACGGAATCAGCACCACGTCGTCATCGTCGGCATCGCCCGACGTGGCGCCTTTCTCCTCGAGTTCGCCGATCACCTGGAACGGCACGTTATTGACGAGCACATAGGCGCCGAGCGGACTGGCATCGCCGAACATCCGCTCGCGCGTCTTCTTGCCGAGCAGGATCACCGTGGCCAGGTTGCGCTCGTCCTGATCGGTGAAGAACAACCCGCGCGAGACGTTCCAGTTGAGCGCGCGCCGTGCGTCGGTGGTGACGGCCATGGCGTTGACGAACGAGTCGACATTGCCTGCCCTGAGCGTGACCTTGTTGCGCAGGATCGGCGTGGCGCTCGCCACATGGGGCAGTTGCCGGATGGTGCGGACATCGGCTTCGGTCAGCACGCCGCCGGGACCGCGCGAGGCATCGCCGCCGGGTACGACATACAGGCGGTTGGTGCCGAAGCTTGCGATCTTGGCGATGACTTTTTCCTGCGTGCCCGCGCCGATGGCCAGCATCACGATGACCGATGCCACGCCGATGATGATGCCGAGCAGCGTGAGGGCGGTGCGGAAGCGGTTGGTCCACATCACGGTCCATGCGGCCGCGAAGGCTTCGCGCATATCGGTCCAGGGCCGCGCGGTATGGGCGATGCCGGCCGCCATGGCCGCGCGGAAGCGGCGCGGGTCGAGGGAGGCGGGCATTGTCGTGCGCGGGGTGGGGTCGGGCTTGTCCCGCGGGCCGCGGGCACCGCTGTCGGAGACGATCTGGCCGTCGCGGATTTCGACGATGCGGCGGGCCTGCGCGGCCACGGCGCGGTCGTGCGTGATCAGGATGACGGTATGGCCGGCGTCGGCGAGTTCGCGCAGTAGCGCGACGACTTCGGCGCCGCTGCGGCTGTCGAGCGCGCCGGTCGGCTCGTCGGCGAGGATGACGTGGCCGCCGTTCATGAGGGCGCGCGCGATCGAGACGCGTTGCTGCTGGCCGCCGGAGAGCTGGCCGGGGCGGAATGTGGCGCGGTCTGCGAGGCCGAGTTGCGCGAGCAAGGCCGAGGCGCGGCGCTCGCGTTCGGCGAGGCCCGCGCCGGCGTAGACGGCCGGCATTTCGACATTGCGCTGGGCGTCGAGGGAACGGACGAGGTGGTAGCCCTGGAAGACAAAACCGAACGCCTCGCGCCGCAGCCAGGCGAGTTCGTCGGGGCCGAGGTCGGCGATATCGTGGCCCGCGAAGCGATAATGCCCGGCGGTCGGCCGGTCGAGGCAGCCGAGGATATGCATGAGGGTGGACTTGCCGGAGCCCGAGGCGCCCACGATGGCGACGAACTCGCCGGCGGCGATATCGAGGGAGATGCCGCGCAGCACGTCGGTGGCGGGGCCGGCGTCGGTGCTTGGGTATGCGCGGCGGACATTACGGAGCGAGATCAGCGGCGCGGCGATGGGCGCGTCGCTCCGGTTCGCCGCGCCGGCTGATCTGTCGGCATCCGCACCCACGACCGCATCGCGCGCGGTGTCCGTGTCCACCGTGGCATCGTGCTCGGCCAGCGCGCCGGGCGACGCGATCGGCCCGCGTTTGGCCCCGCCGGCCCCGCCGGCCCCGCCGGTCTCGGCGGCGCGAGTGGGGCCGCGCCGGCGCTCGCCGGGCGGGTCCATCCAGTCGCGCGCCACCCCATCTACCATCGGAATCTCCCATCCGCCATCCGCTCATAGCGTACGCCGGTCACGAGCCTTTCGCCTTCCTTCAGTCCCGACACCACCTCCGCGCTGAGCCGGTCGCGCACGCCTGTGGCCACCTGGCGGTCGGCGATCCTGCCGTCCGCGCCGAGCACGCGCGCCGTGTAGCGCCCCGGCTGCCCGTTCACGGGCTGCAGCGCGGGCAACGGTGCCACGAGCACATTGCTCACGCTCGCGGCGACGAAGAACACCTGCGCGCTCATCTGCGGCATCAGCGCGCGGTCCCCGTTATCGACGTCGAACAGCACCGTATACAGCACGACCTTGCCCGCGGGAGACGCCGCCGCTGCCGCGCCGGCAGCCGGTGCCGGACCCGCAGGCGTCGGGGGCGCCGGCAGGATCTGCCGGACCTTGCCCGTCCACCGCCGCGCGGCACCCTCGCCATCCTGCACCCCGAGCGTCGTGAAATACACGCTCATCCCGGGCCGCACCCGCCGCACATCGGCCTCCGACACTTCGGTCCAGACCGTCATCGCGGACAGGTCCGCAATGCGCAGGATGGTCGGCGTCTGGTACGTGGCATTGAGCGTCTGCCCCTCCCGCGCATCGAGCGTGACGACCGTGCCGGCAATCGGCGCAAAAATCCGCGTATAACCCAGCTGCGCCTCGTCGCCCTTGAGCTGCGACGACGCGCCGTCGATCTGCGCGCGCAGATTGTCGATCCGGGCCAGCGCCACCCGCAACGCTGCCTCGGCCGTCTGCACATCCTCGTCGCGGGTAGAGCCATCACGCGCCATGCTGCGCTGCCGCTCGGCCTGCTGGCGCGCAAGATCGCGCTGCGCATACTGCTCGGCCAGCTGCGCCCGCAGGCTCGCCAGCGTCGCGCGCGTGGCATCCACACGCGCCTGCTGCACGGAAGGATCGATCTCGACGAGCAGTTGCCCCCTGGTCACGGCGTCGCCGGGCTGCACATGGATGCGCCGGATCGCTCCGGACGCCTGCGCGCCCACATCGACATAGCTGCGCGGCTGCAGGATCCCCAGCGCGGTCACGCTGGATTCGATGTCGCCCCGCGTGACCGGAACCGTATCGACGATTTCGGTCGGCCGCAGCAGCCACCACCAAAGCCCCGCCACCAGCAGGGCGAACAGGGCGAATAACGTGGCAGGACGCTGCAGCAGAGGCGGGATTTTCATGGTCGACCGGATGATGCAACAGGATTGTTGCGCACTCAAGGCTCGCGGGGTACGGGCGCGACCGGCCTTGTGATAACTGTATGAACATACAGTATAGTGGCGGGATGCCTTCGGCCCCGTCCGGCACGCCCGCGACCCGAAAGCCCTTGCAATATTCGTAGAAATAACTTCAGAAATTCATCTTAACCAGTTGAATTGGTGGATAAATTGGCAGAATCCGATCACACCGGCGGTCCCCTCGGCGGTACCATTCGCATCCGCGGCGCACGTCAGCACAATCTCAAGAACATCGATCTCGACCTCCACACGGGCCAGATGACCGTGGTAACCGGTCCGTCGGGCTCGGGCAAGTCGAGCCTCGTGTTCGACACGCTGTACGCCGAAGGCCAGCGCCGCTACGTGGAGACCTTCAGCGCCTATGCGCGCCAGTTCCTCGACCGCATGGACCGCCCGCAGGTGGACAAGGTCGATGGCGTCCCGCCGGCGATCGCGATCGACCAGACCAACCCCGTACGCAGTTCGCGCTCCACGGTCGGCACGATGACCGAGCTCAACGACCACCTGAAGCTGCTCTACGCGCGGGCGTCCGAACTGTTCGACCGCCAGACGGCGCTGCCCGTGCGCCACGACTCGCCGGAGACGATCTACGAGGAACTGGTGGCCCGCACGGCCGAAGGCCAGCCGTTCCACGACGCGCGGCTCGTGGTCACGTTCCCGGTGGAACTCCCCGAGTCGGCCACGGAAGAGGAAGTCCAGCAGTGGCTGTCCGTAAGCGGCTATACCCGCGTGCATGGCCAGCGCATCGTCGCGTCCCCGACCGGCGCGCGCAAGATGCTCGACGTGGTGGCGGACCGGTTCCGCATCGGCAACGTGGACCGCGCACGCGCGGTGGAAGCCATCGAGGCCTCGCTCAAGCGCGGCGCCGGGCGCGTGAGCGTGCAGGTGGTCACGGACGATGGCGACGGCCCGGTCTGGCGGTTCTCGACCGGCCTGCATAGCCCCGAAAGCGATATCCGTTACGCCGACCCGCAGCCCGCGCTGTTCTCGTTCAACTCGGCCTACGGCGCGTGCGAGACCTGCCGCGGCTTCGGCCGCGTGATCGGCGTCGATCTGGGCCTGGTCATTCCCGATGCGCGCAAGTCGCTGCGCGACGGCGCCATCAAGCCGATGCAGACGCCCGCGTGGAAGGAGTGCCAGGACGACCTGATGCGCTACGCGGCCAAGGCCGGCATTCCGCGCGACGTGGCCTGGAGCCAGCTGACCGATGCCGAGAAGCACTGGGTCATCCACGGCTCGCCGGACTGGAACGGCCAGTGGAACAAGCAGTGGTACGGCGTGATGCGGTTCTTCGACTATCTGGAGTCGAAGGCCTACAAGATGCATATCCGCGTGCTGCTGTCGAAGTACCGCAGCTACACGCCGTGCGAGACCTGCGGCGGCGCGCGGCTCAAGACCGAGTCGATGCTCTGGCGCCTGGGCTCGAAGACCAATGCCGATGCCGTGCTGCCGCCGGCCGACCGTTTTCTGCCGCGCGGCGTGGACTGGGACCGCAGCCAGCTGGAGTCGCTGCCGGGCCTGACCGTGCACGACCTCATGCTGATGCCGATTGCGCGCATCCGCCGGTTCTTCGACGACCTGACCCTGCCGAGCACGCTGCTCGACGACGCGCTCAAGCTGCTGCTGGCGGAAGTCCGCACGCGGCTCAAGTACCTCTGCGACGTCGGCCTCGGCTATCTGACGCTCGATCGCCAGAGCCGCACGCTGTCCGGCGGCGAGGTCCAGCGGATCAACCTGACCACGGCGCTCGGCACCTCGCTCGTCAATACGCTTTTCGTGCTCGACGAGCCGAGCATCGGGCTGCATCCGCGCGATCTGAACCGCATCGTGGAGGCCATGCACCGGCTCCGCGACGCGGGCAATACGCTCGTGGTGGTCGAGCACGATCCGTCCGTGATGCTCGCGGCCGATCGTCTGATCGACATGGGGCCGGGACCCGGCGAACGCGGCGGCTCGATTATTTTCGACGGCACGCCCGAGGCCATCCGCAAGGAACGCACGCTGACCGGCGACTACCTCGGCGGCCGCCGGCGCGTGGCCGACGCTTCGAGCTGGCAGCCGCGTCCGGTGGATGGCAAGACGCCGCGCATCGTGCTGGAAGGCGCGACGGAACACAATCTGCGCGACGTCACGGTCGAGATCCCGCTGGAGCGGCTGGTCTGTGTGACGGGCGTGTCCGGCTCGGGCAAATCGACGCTGCTGCAGGACGTGCTGTATCCCGCGATGGCGCGCCATTTCGGCAAGGCCACGGAGTCGCCGGGCGCGCACCGCGCGCTGATCGGCGCGGACCAGGCCGATGACGTGGTGTTCGTCGATCAGTCGCCGATCGGCAAGACCGCGCGCTCGAATCCGGCCAGCTACGTGGGCGCGTTCGACGAGATCCGCAAGCTGTTCGCCAAGGCGCCGCTGGCGCTGCAGCGCGGGTACACCGCGGGCACGTTCAGCTTCAACTCGGGCGACGGCCGTTGCCCGACCTGCGGCGGCTCGGGCTTCGAGCACGTGGAAATGCAGTTCCTGAGCGATGTTTACCTGCGCTGCCCCGATTGCGACGGCACGCGGTATCGCCCCGAGGTCCTCGAGGTCAAGATCAACCGCGCCATCTGGAACGAACCCGCGCGCGCGCTGAGCGTGGCCGACGTGCTGGAGTTGACCGTGAGCGAGGCCACCGCGCTGTTCGCGGGAGATCCGGCCGTCCTGCGCGTGCTCGAACCGATCGCCGACGTGGGCCTCGAGTACGTCAAGCTGGGCCAGCCCGTGCCGACGCTCTCGGGCGGCGAGGCGCAGCGCCTCAAGCTCGCGGGCTTCCTCGCGGAAACCGCGCAGGCGGCGCCGGCCGGCCGTGGCGGGCGCGTGACGAAGCAGCCCAAGGTGCCGAAGCGGCTGTTCATGTTCGACGAGCCGACCACGGGTTTGCATTTCGAGGACATTGCCAAGCTGATGGGCGCGTTCGGCAAGCTGCTCGACGGCGGCCATTCGCTGATCGTGATCGAGCACAACCTCGACGTGATTCGCGCGGCGGACTGGCTGATCGACCTCGGTCCCGAGGGCGGCGATGCCGGTGGCGAGGTCGTGTGCGTGGGGACGCCCGAGGACGTCAAGCGCTGCGAGGCCTCGCATACGGGACAGGCGTTGATCCACTATGACGCGGCGCTCGGCGAATCCGGAACGCTCGCGGCGGAACGCGCGGAGGCAGCGGACGCGCAGGGCAAACCGTTGCAAACGGCGTTGCAGGCCGCCCGCGCGCGGCGCGCCGTGGAGGGCGAGAACGTCGTGCGCATCGTCAATGCGCACGAGCACAACCTCAAGGCGCTCAACGTCGATATTCCGCACGGCAAGTTCAACGTGATTACCGGCGTGTCCGGCTCCGGCAAATCGACGCTGGCGTTCGACATCCTGTTCCATGAAGGACAGCGGCGCTATCTGGAATCCTTCAACGCCTATGCGCGGTCCATCGTGCAGCCGGCGGGCCGGCCCGAGGTCGATGCGGTGTACGGCATTCCGCCGACCGTGGCCATCGAGCAGCGGCTGTCGCGCGGCGGGCGCAAGAGTACCGTCGCGACGACGTCCGAGGTGTGGCACTTCCTGCGGCTGCTGTACGTCAAGCTCGGTATCCAGCATTGCGTGCACGACGGCGCGCCGGTGACGTCGCAGAGCCCGGAGTCGATCGCCGCGCAGCTGCTGCGCGACCATCGCGGCCAGCATGTGGGGCTGCTGGCGCCGCTCGTGGTCAACCGCAAGGGCGTCTATACCGACCTCGCCAAGTGGGCGAAGGCGCGTGGCAACACGCATCTGCGCGTCGATGGAGAGTTCCTGCCCGTGGACCCGTGGCCGCGGCTGGACCGGTTCCGCGAACATACGATCGAGCTGCCCGTGGGCGACCTCGTGATCTCGCCGGACAACGAGGCGCAGCTGCGCGCGTTGCTGGGCCAGGCGCTGGAGCTCGGCAAGGGCGTGATGCATTTGCTGGCGCCGCTCGACGGGCTGCACGATGCGCTGCAGGGCGGCAAGGGCACGCGCCATGTCGGCGATACCAAGGTGTTCTCGACGCGGCGCGCATGCCCGGTCTGTGGTACGAGCTATCCCGAACTCGATCCGCGCATGTTCTCGTACAACAGCAAGCATGGCTGGTGCACGACGTGCGTCGGCACGGGGCTGGCGCTGACGCGCGAGCAGCGTGCCGTGTATGACGACACGGTGCTGGGCAGCAGCGACGAACGCGGCCGCGAGCAGAGCCTGCCGTCAGAGGAGCAGGAACCCGAAGGCGTGGTCGATACGCCGTGCGCCGATTGCGGCGGCGCGCGTCTGAACCCGGTATCGCGCGCGGTCACGTTCGATACGCAGCCGATTACCGACGTGGCGCAATGGACCGTGTCCGATACGCGGCGTTGGGTCGATGGCCTGCGCCTGACGGGCCGCGATGCGGAAATCGCGCGCGACGTGGTCAGCGAGATCGGCAGCCGGCTGCAGTTCCTGGAAGAGGTGGGCCTCGGCTACCTGAGCCTCGACCGCGCGGCGCCGAGTCTTTCCGGCGGCGAGGCGCAGCGGATTCGTCTGGCCGCGCAACTGGGCAGCAATCTGCAGGGCGTCTGCTACGTGCTGGACGAGCCGACCATCGGCCTGCATCCGCGCGACAACCAGATCCTGCTCGATGCGCTGCGCAAGCTCGGCGACAAGGGCAATACGCTCGTGGTGGTCGAACATGACGAGGATACGATCCGCCGTGCCGACCACATCATCGATATCGGGCCGGGCGCGGGCAAGCGCGGTGGCACGCTGGTCGCGCAGGGTGGCGCCGAGGCGCTGGCCGCGGCGCCCGATTCCACGACCGGGCAATTCCTCGCGCATCCGATCGTGCATCCGTTGCAGCCGCGGCGGACCGTACGGCCGGCGCGCGCGGGCAAGCCGGCCGAGCCCGAACAGTGGCTGACCGTGCAGGGCGCGAATCTGCATAACCTCAAGGATGTGACGGCGCGGATTCCGCTGTCGCGGCTCGTGGCGATTACCGGGGTATCGGGCTCGGGCAAGTCCACGCTGGCGCGCGATGTGCTGATGGCCAACCTGCTCGATGCGGTGGGGCGTTCGGTGATGTCGTCGCCGGCCACGCGGCGGGCGCGCGCGGCGGCCGAGAAGGCGGGCAAGCCGACGGCCACGCGGTCGCTGAGCGTCGAGCATGCCTGGCATGGCTGCGACGCCATTACGGGCTGGGAGTCGATCGATCGCGTGCTCGAGGTCGATCAGACGCCGATCGGCAAGACGCCGCGCTCGTGTCCCGCGACCTATATCGGCGTATGGGACGCGATCCGCAAGCTGTTTGCCGAAACGCTCGAGGCCAAGGCGCGCGGCTACACGGCCTCGCGGTTCTCGTTCAATACGGGGCAGGGACGTTGCCCGGCATGCGAGGGCCAGGGGGTGCGCACGATCGGCATGAGCTTCCTGCCCGATGTGAAGGTGCCTTGCGACGTCTGCCATGGCCAGCGCTTCAATCCGGAAACGCTTGCCGTGACCTGGCGCGGCCGCAATATCGGCGAAGTGCTTACGATGGAAATCGACGAGGCCGTCGAGTTCTTCGGCGCGCTGACGCAGATCTCGCATCCGCTGCAGCTGATGAAGGACGTGGGGCTCGGCTATCTGACGCTGGGGCAGCCTTCACCGACGCTGTCGGGCGGAGAGGCCCAGCGGATCAAGCTCGTGACCGAACTGTCGAAGGTGCGGGACGACATCACGCGCCGGGGACAGAAGGCACCGCATACGCTGTATGTGCTCGACGAACCGACGGTGGGGCTCCATATGGCCGACGTGGCGCGGCTGATTCGCGTGCTGCACCGGTTGACCGATGGCGGCCACAGCGTGGTGGTGATCGAGCACGACCTCGACGTGATTGCCGAGGCGGACTGGATCATCGATCTGGGGCCCGAGGGCGGTGCGGGGGGCGGGACGATCGTGGGGGCCTCGGACCCCGAGGCGCTCTCGCGCAACGCGGCCAGCCATACGGGAGCCGCGTTGGTGCCGGTGCTCGCGCGGGAGGCGGCAGGCGAGGCACGGAAGGTCATGCCCTGATCGTTGCCGAGGCTCTTGGCCGGGGGCGTGGCTCCCGGCCAGTCGGTACCCGATTACCAACCGCCGCCCAGCGCGCGGAACGTCGCGACGGCCGCGCGAGCGTTGTCGGCCACGACTCGCGCCTGCTCGTCGCGCGCCGTCAATAGCAACCGGTCTTCCTCGAGTACCTCGTACAGGCTGACCGCACCCCCCTTGTACGCGTCTTCCGACGCATTGCGCGCCCGCAGGTGCGCATCGACTTCCGTCCCGAGCTCCTTTGACTGGCTCTCCAGTTGCGTCAGCGTGACGATCGCGTTCTCGACGTCTTCGGTCGCGCGCAGCATCGACTGGCGGTAGTTGGCCAGTGCCTCGGCATTCGCGCCCTTTGCCTGCTTTACCTCCGCGTCCACGCGCCCGAAATCGAACAACCGCCAGCGCAGGCCCGCGGCTGCGGTCGGCTGAAAGGCCTTTGCCGTAAACAGCGTGTTGGCCTGCAGGCTTTCGAACCCGAGCAAGCCGGAGATCGACACCTTTGGGTAGTACTCGGCCGTGGCCACGCCGATTCGCGCGTTGGCCGCGGCCACGCGCCGCTCGGCGGCGATCACGTCGGGACGGCGGCGCAGCAGCGCGACGGGGCCCTCGGCGGCCGAAATGGCGGGCACCACCGCGGTGGTCGCCGCGACCGACCCGTCCGAGTCGAGTTCGCGTGCATAGGTGCCGGGCTCGGCGCCCATCAGCACATCGAGCCGGTTCAGCTGGGTCTGCAGCGCGATGCGCAACGGGGGCACCGTGGTGCGGGCCTGTGCGACCAGCGCTTCCGCCTGCGCGACCTCGCGTATCGCGGCCAGGCCGTCCTGTTGACGCAGCCTGACGAGTTCGAGCAGCCGTCCGTTGGTGGCGATCTGGTCTTCGGCAATCGCAATGCGTCGTTGCGCGCCGCGAATGCGGAAATAGGCATCGGCGGCCTCGGCGGCCACCGTCACGCGCACGCCGAGGTGCTCGGCTTCCGCGGCTTCGGCCTCCGCGCCGGCCGCTTCGGCACCGCGCCGCAGGCCGCCGGCCACGTCGATCTCCCAGCTTGCGGCCGCGCCCACGTCATAGAGCGCGATGCTCCGGCGGTCGCCCTGCAACGCATTGCTGATCTTGCCGATCGGGTTCACCAGCGACTGGCGCTGCTTGACCACGCTGGCGTCGAAACTGCCTTGCGGCAGCAGCGCCGCGCCGGCTTCCTGCGCCACGGCGCGGGCCTGTTCCACGCGGGCGACGGCGGCTGCCAGATCGAGGTTCTGATTCAGCGCGCGCTGGACCATACGCGTGAGCGTGGGGTCGTCGAAGCCGAGCCACCACGTGTCGAGCGACGGCGCGGGCGCGGCCGCGGCGCGCGCGGCGAGCACGTCGGCGTGCGGGTAGGCCGCGGACGGGGCGAGCTCCGGCTTGCGATAGTCGGGGCCGACCGCGCAGCCGGCCAGCGACAGCGTCGCGGCGGCGAGCAAGGCGGCGCGTAGGGACATGGCGGCGGGATGCAACGACAGGTTCATGGGCGATCCGATTTAGTTACTTGCATAGTGCTAGTAACAACTCTATACTAACTTTCAACTTGATAGCAACTCGAATTTCATTTCACCCAATCCGGCAGGAAGGACACCACCCATGACGACCAGCACCGCCGCCGAGCGCGCCCCTTCGGACTCCGCCAATGCCTCGCGTGCCCGGCCCGGCGCCAAGCGCCTCGCGACCATCGCCGCGCTCGCGATTGCCGGTGCCGGCGTCGTCGCCTACGGCGCGCACTGGTGGACCGCGGGGCGCTTTATCGAGGAAACCGACGATGCCTATGTCGGCGGCGACGTCACGGTCGTCGGCACCAAGGTGGCCGGCTATATCACCGAGGTCGCGGTGACCGACAACCAGACCGTCCACGCCGGCGACCTGCTCGCGCGCATCGACGACCGCGACTATCGCGCGGTGCTTGCGCGTGCGGAGGGCGCCGTGGCCGCGCAGGAAGCGCTGCTGGCCAATCTCGACGCCAACCAGCGCCTGCAGCAGGCCGTGATCGGCCAGGCCCGTGCCGGCGTGGCGGCCACCGATGCGGAGACCGTGCGCGCACGCGACGATCAGCGCCGCTACGCGAGCCTCGTCGCCAAGCAGGCGGTATCCACGCAGAGTTCGGAGAAGGCCGACGCCGATTACAAGCAATCGGTGGCCAACGGCCAGAAGGCGCAGGCGGCACTGGTCGCCGCGGAACGCCAGCTCGACGTGATCGGCACGCAGAAGCAGCAGGCGCAGGCCGCGCTCGCACAGGCAATCGCGGAGCGCGACCTCGCACGCCTCAATGTCGGCTACACCGAGCTGCGCGCCCCCGTGGACGGCACCATCGGCAACCGCCGCGCGCGCGTCGGCGCGTATGCGGCCAGCGGTTCGCAGCTGATGTCCGTGGTGCCGGCAGCGGGGCTCTGGATCGATGCCAACTACAAGGAAAGCCAGCTTGCGCATATGCAGCCGGGCATGCCCGTGACCATCCGCGCCGACGTATTGCCGGGCCGCGTCTTCCACGGACATCTCGGCAGCCTGGCGCCCGCCACGGGCGCGCAGTTCAGCGTGCTGCCGCCCGAGAACGCCACGGGTAACTTCACGAAGATCGTGCAGCGCGTGCCCGTGCGCGTATTGCTCGATGACGCCGATGCGCGGCTGGGCCTGCTCCGTCCAGGCCTGTCGGTGACGGCCGAGGTCGATACCAAGGTGAAGTCGTGAGCAGCGCGGTCGTTGCGCAGCCGCCGGCCCAGCCGCAGCCCCCGCTGGCGCCGATCAGGCAGATCGTCCCGGCCAGCGAGCTTTCCACGGGCGCCAAGATCTTCGCGTTCGCGACGATGTGCGTGGGCATGTTCATCGCGCTGCTGGACATCCAGATCGTCTCGGCATCGCTGCGCGATATCGGCGGTGGACTCTCGGCCGGTACCGACGAAACGGTCTGGGTGCAGACCGCCTATCTGATTGCCGAGATCGTCGTCATCCCGCTCTCGGGCTGGCTCGCCCGCGTGATGTCGACACGGTGGCTGTTTGCCGCGTCCGCGGCAGGTTTCACGGTTGCTTCGATGCTGTGCGGCCTTGCGTGGAATATCCAGAGCATGATCGCGTTCCGCGCGCTGCAGGGCTTTCTCGGCGGCTCGATGATCCCGATGGTGTTCACCACCGCGTTCGTCTTTTTCGCGGGGCCGCAGCGCGTGATCGCGGCCGCCACGGTAGGCGGCCTCTCGTCGCTCGCGCCGACGCTGGGCCCGACCGTCGGGGGCTGGATCACCGACAACTTCTCGTGGCACTGGCTGTTCTTCATCAACCTGATTCCCGGCATCTTCGTGGCCGTCGCGGTGCCGATGTTCGTCAAGATCGACAAGCCCGACCTCAAGCTGCTGCGCGGCGCCGACTACCTCGGCATGATCCTGCTCGCCGCGTTTCTCGGCTGCCTCGAATACACGCTGGAAGAGGGGCCACGGTGGGACTGGTTCGGCGACGACACGATTCTCGCCACGGCGTGGATCGCCGGTATCTCGGGGGTGGCCTTCCTGTGGCGCTCGCTGTCCTATGCGAACCCCGTCGTCGATCTGCGCGCATTGAAGGAGCGGACGTTCGCGATCGGCTGTCTGCTGTCGTTCATCACGGGCATCGGCATCTTCGCGACGATCTATCTGACGCCGCTGTTCCTGGGCCGTGTGCGCGGCTTCAGCGCGCTGGAGATCGGCCTCGCGGTGTTTTCCACGGGGCTGTTCCAGGTCGCGTCCATTCCGCTGTACACGTACCTGGGCAATCGCGTCGATCTGCGCATCCTGCTCGTGGTGGGGCTGAGCCTGTTCGGGCTGTCGATGTGGTGCTTCACGCCGATCACGCACGACTGGGGCTGGCAAGAGTTGCTGCTGCCGCAGGCACTGCGCGGCGCGGCGCAGCAGTTCGCGGTGGCACCGATCGTCACCCTGACGCTGGGCAGCCTGCCGCAGGAGCGGCTCAAGCTCGCGTCGGGGCTGTTCAACCTGATGCGTAACCTCGGTGGCGCCATCGGCATTGCGGCCTGCGCGACGATCATCAACGACCGCACGAACCTCCATTATTTCCGGCTGGCCGAGCACCTCAACAGCACCAACGAGGCGATGACGGGGCTGGTGGATAGCGTGGCGCGCAATTTCGTCGCGGCTGGCTACGATGCCGTCGCCGCGCAGGCAGCGGCATGGAAGCAACTGGCCGCGCTCACGCTGCGCGAGGCGCTGACGCAAACCTTCAGCGATGCCTTTTTCGTGATCATGATCGGCTTCGCGCTGGCGCTGCTGGTCGTGCCGTTCATGAAGAAAGTCGTACCGCCGAAGATGCCATCCGCCGATGCGCATTGACGAGGCAGGTATCATCGGGGGATAACTTTTCGATTGGCGCGCGTCGTTCGTGACGCGCAGGGGAGCGCAAACATCATGCAACGCAAGACATTCCGAAATATGCAATGTCCCATTGCCCGCAGTCTCGAGCGTGTGGGCGAGTGGTGGAGCATTCTGATCCTGCGCGACGCGTTCTACGGCACGACGCGCTTCGACGAATTCCAGCGCAATCTCGATATCGCGCCGAACATGCTCACGCGCCGCCTCAACGCGCTGGTGGAAGAAGGGCTGCTCGAGAAGCGCCAATACTCGGAGCGTCCGCCGCGCTACGAGTACGTGCTGACGCAATGCGGGCGCGACTTCCGTCCCGTGCTGCTCGCGATGCTCGCATGGGGTAACCGGTATTTCGCGCCCGAAGGCGTGAGTGTGCAGCTCGTGGATCGCGAGACCGGGCAGGCCGTCGATCCGGTGCTCGTCGATGCGGCGAGTGGTGAGCAGCTCAAGATGGGCCGTCACGTGGTGGCGGCGGGCCCTGCCGCGAGCGAGCGCACGCGCGCGCGCATTGCGTCCGCGGCCACGCATATGACGGGCACCTGAACGCATTGCGAACGGGCGTCAGGTTGCTCCAAAGGCATTTCTGGCATAGAGTCGATGGGTCGGGCGACTTACGTCCACGATCCTGGAACGACCAGATGTCTCGCTACCTTAAGTCTCAAAGCCTGAGGACCCTGGCCGCAACGCTGACGCTGTCGACGCTCGCCGCCTGTACCTCCACGCCGTTCTTCGACACCCCGGCGCCCGCGCAGCCCCAGCGGCTGCCTGCGCCATCGACCACCACCATCACGCCGCCGCCGGGCAGCGCCGGCCTGAGCCGCGCCACGCTCGAGGCCGCCGGCAATGCGTGCGAGAAGGTCGTCGCCAGCGCCGTCAAGACACGCTATCCGCAACCGGGCAGCGTGATGATGATGCCGGACCGCGAACGCATCTATCAGCAGTCCGCCACGCAGGCGGGCGTCAACGGCGAGGGCACGTTCGAGCCCGATGCGAGCGACGAAGCCATGTCGTTCCGCTACACCTGCCTCTACAACATTCGCACCAACCGCGTCGACGACGTGCAGATGCGGTACTGATGCACGCCGTGGCGTAAGGCATCGAAAGGCTTCACACGGCATGGACCGAATCGACACCATGCGGGTGTTCGTGCGCATCGTCGAGCGCGGCAGCTTTACCGCGGCCGCGCAGGACCTCGACCTGCCACGGTCGACCGTCACCGATGCCATCAAGCAGCTGGAGGCGCGCCTCGGCGTTCGCCTGCTGCAGCGGACCACGCGGCATGTCAGTGCCACGCTCGACGGCGAAGCCTATTTCCAGCGCTGCCGCCGCCTGCTTGCCGATTTCGAGGAGGCCGAGTCCAGCTTCGCGGGCGCAACGCCGAAGGGCGTGCTCCGTGTGGACGTGCATGGCCAGCTCGCGCGGCATTTCCTGCTGCCGGGTCTGCCGGCTTTTCTGGAATGCTTTCCGGGCATCGAACTGCAGCTGAGCGAGGGCGACCGCCTCGTCGATCTCGTGCGCGAGGGGATCGACTGCGTGGTGCGCGCGGGCACGCCGCAGGACAGCGACATGATTGCGCGGCGCGTGGCACAGCTGGAGCAGGTGACATGTGCCTCGCCCGACTACGTGGCGCGCTTCGGCTTGCCGACATCGCTCGACGCGCTCGAGGCGCATCGCATGGTCGGGTTCCGGTCGAGCCTCACCGGCGGGGTGCTGCCGCTCGAGTTCACGGAGAACGGGCAGGTGCGGGAGCTGATGCTGCCCGCGCCGGTATCGATGAGCGGGTCGGATACCGTTGCCGCCGCATGCCGTCTTGGGCTCGGCATGATTCAGGTGCCGCGCTATCGCGTCGCGGCCGAACTGGCGCAGGGTGGACTCGTGGAGCTGCTGCCGCAGTGCCCGCCGCCGCTGATGCCGGTCTCCTTGCTCTACCCGCGCAGCCGCCAGCTGTCGCCGCGCGTGCGGGTGTTTATGGACTGGGTTTCGCGGGAGTTCGCGGAAAAAGCGTGAGGTTTGGGTCACGGGTAGGGATCACCCTGCAAGGCGGCGGTTTTTCACGTATTGTTCGGTTTTGGGAATCGTTGACCCGACAACGGATTTCCGTGCCCATCACCGCCTACGCCTCCTGAAATCGTGCAGACGACCGCCAGCCCGCCCCCAAGTACCCCCGCGCCCGCGCCCGAAGCGCCCACGCCCGAAGATAAGCCGATGACCGCGCGCGAGAAGCGCGGCATGGCGGCCATCATGATCGCGGTCTCGCTGGCCACGCTCGATACCGCCATCGCCAACACCGCGCTGCCTGCGATTGCGGCCGATATCCATGCCACGCCCGCGGCGTCGGTGTGGATCATCAACGCCTACCAGCTCGCCATGGTCGCGACGCTGCTGCCGTTCGCCGCGCTGGGCGGCAAGGTCGGCCATCGGCGCGTGTATCTTGCCGGCCTCGTGGTGTTCATCCTCTCCTCCGTGGTATGCGCGATGGCATGGTCGCTGCCGTCGCTTGCCGCGGCGCGCGTGCTCCAGGGCATCGGCGCGGCGGCGGTCATGAGTGTGAATGCGGCGCTGATCGGCGCCATTTTTCCGCCGCATCGCATGGGACGCGGACTTGGGCTCAATGCCCTGGTGGTAGGCGTGTCGTTCGCGGTCGGACCGACGGTCGCGTCCATCATTCTGTCGATGGGCCCGTGGCAATGGCTGTTCGCGGTCAACCTGCCGATCGGCCTGCTCGCGATGAGCATCGCCTGGAAGTCGCTGCCGCAGACGCCGCGCAGCACGCATGGCTTCGATCCGGTCGCGGCCATTCTCAATGTCATCACGTTCGCCTCGCTGATCTTCGCGCTTGGCGAGGGCGTGCAGCGCGCGCCGACGGAACACGTGGCCATCGCGGCCGCGGTGTTCGTGGTGGCGCTGTTGCTGATGCTGCGCCGCGAGCGCGGCCATCCGGCACCGATGCTGCCCGTCGATCTGTTCAAGCGCCGCATGTTCGCGCTCTCCACGCTGACGGCCATCTGCTCGTTTGCGGCGCAGGGTCTCGCGTTCGTCTCGCTGCCGTTCTACTTCGAGCATGTACTGGGCCGCAACCCCGTGGAAACCGGCTTCCTGATGACACCGTGGTCGGCCGTGGTCGCGCTGATGGCGCCGATCGCGGGCCGCATGTCCGACAAATATCCGCCCGGGCTGCTCGGCGGCGTGGGCCTGGCCGTCATGTGCGCGGGCATGGCCTCGCTGGCGATGATGCCGGCCGATGCCAGCGCGCTCGATATCGGCATTCGCATGTCGATCTGCGGCGCCGGCTTCGGGTTCTTCCAGTCGCCGAACCTCAAGGCGCTGATGTCGAGCGCGCCGCGCGAGCGCGCGGGTGGCGCCAGCGGCGTGATCGCGACCGCGCGTCTGCTCGGCCAGGCGACGGGCGCGGGTCTCGTGGCGCTGTCGTTCGGTATCGCGGGCGATCATGGCCCGACCCTCGCGCTGGCACTGGGCGCGGGCTTTGCCGGCGTTGCGGCGATCGCCAGCGGTTTGCGGCTGATCACGGACGAGGGCGAGGGCGGCGCGGTGCAGACCGCAAGCAAGTAGCGTCACGCGTTTGCACGCAACCTGTGTAGAAACTGCATGCGTCCCGGTGGCGCATGCGCCGCCGCGAATAGCGTGGCGCGCCGGTACGAAACTTGCCGTTCATGACTGTTCATCCCGCTAACAGGAGGAGCAGATCCATGAACCGATCGAACCCAAACCGTGACCGATACGGTAACCATCGCGAGAGCTTCGACAGCTTCGGCGATCGCGAACGCCAGCGTTACGAAGCCACTGCCCAGCGTCGCGGGGGCACGGTGTATTACCCGGGCCGCCACGAAGACGAATACCCGCGGCAGCAGTCTCCGCAGGGTCGCGGCTATGTCAGTGCCTACAGCAACGGCTACGAGGACGGCTATCACGCGGGCACGCGCTCGCAGGGCGACATGCGTCGTACGGCGCCCGGTGCCGCCGGCAGCGGCGGCCGCCAGGAGTGGGAACTCGGCTATGCGTCGCGACAGTATGCAAGCCGTGCGGACGCAGGCCCCGCCGATTATCGTCGCGACCCACGCGACACACGCGACACACGTGAGGACGAGGAAGCGGCACGCAGCCAGTATGCGGGGCCCACGCTGGGCCGCGCGGGCATGCGGCGTGTGGGACCCAAGAATTACGTGCGCAGCGACGATCGCCTGCGCGAAGCCGTTTGCGAACGGCTCGCCCACCGCGATCACCTCGATGTGAGTGAAGTCACGGTGGAGGTCCAGTCCGGTGTGGTCACGCTCGAGGGGCACGTCACCGACCGCCGCATGAAGTACGAGATCGAGGACATCGTCGATGACACCTTCGGCGTGTCGGACGTCGTCAATCGGCTGCATGTGCGGCCATACGGTGTGCTGGCCTCGGAATAGGGCTGCCCCACACACGGCGTTGGTACAGTCGCTCGCAGGCGGCCCTCACCGGAGGGCCGTTTTTGTCTTTGCGCGTTTATTCGTCGTCGGGGTCCAGGTCGGGGCGCGGCGGTCTCTCCATGCGTTTGTCGGTCTGATCGGCGCGGTCGGCCGGCGTATCGGCGGGCATCGCCTCGGCGGCGCGCTGCACGTCCGCGAAGATCTCGTCTTCGGGGTTGTCCTGCTCGACGGGATCGTGGTTCTCGCGATCGATCTCGTCGAGTTCATCCTCGAGGTCGAACGCGTCGGTATCGAGGCGCGGGTCGAGCGTGCTCGGGATGCTTTCCGGATCGCTGGCTCCGGTATCGTCGGTGGCGGGATCGTGACGTCGATGCTTGCTCATGGCGCTCTCCTTTGTCGCTGCTGTCGTGGATCTGATGACGACGCGGCAAGTTGCATGCCACGCGGAATGGCAGGTCTTCCTCATCCAAGATAGACCGCGGTACGCCGATCAGGGTTTCCACTTAAGCGCAATGGGGCCTATGATCGATTCGAGGGATCGAACAAGGCGAAGCGAACCAGGCGAAGCGAACGAGGCGAAGCGAACGAGGCGAAGGAGTGGCGCGATGAATCTGTCCAGTATCTTCGTCACGTTATGCCTCGCGTCGTCGGTGGCGGTGTCCTCCACGCCCGTGGAGAAGCAGCCGCTGTCGATCAGCCCACGCGACTTCGTCCAGCAGTTCAACGCGATTGCGCAAAAGGATGGCGCGGGCCTCAAACTGCCCGAGTTCCGGATGAAGGCGGGCTGGCATCGCGCGATGCCGAGCACGGGCGTATCGGTGCTGGTGCGCGCCGCGGACACCGGTCATGCGCTCGACGAGATCGTCGTGGTGTGTCAGGCCGTGGAGCATTGCCTGGAGACGATTTCCACGACCGCGCGTGCCGTTGACGAATCGGCGGATCCCGATCTGCTCCAGCATTTCATCGCGGCGCGCATCGCCGCGCAACTCACCGACGTGGCGCTGGTGATGTCGGGGCTCGTCTACGCCGTGGTCGCGCCCACCGATGAAGACTTCGTGGCGCTCGTCATCCGGCCGTATCAGCCCCAGATGGAACTGACCGCCCAGCGTCAGGCGTGACCGCAGCGAACGTGACCGTAGCGAACGGCTAGCGGTGCGTGAGTTCGGGTGACGGGGCGCCGCGACGGGCGTTGCTGCCAGACTGACCCGTGGAAGCCGTGGAAGGGCCTGACGAACGTGCCGTTTTGAACTCCGCCACGCGCGTCTCCAGCAGCCGCTGCAGTTCCGTTGCGCTGCGATAGTAGTGGGCCAGCAGCAATCGCAACTCGGGGTCGGGCAGCGGCTCGCGCAGCACGCTGCCATAAGCGGCCGCCGCGCGTCCTACCAGTTGGGCCGCATGACGTAGCCGCGCAAGTTCGCTGTTGTCGGCGGGCGGTGTCAGCGCGACATCGCGTCGGCGTGGCGACGGCTCGTCTTCCGTGGGCGTCGCGTCGCGATACGCGCAGGCACGCGTCGCGAGCTCTCCGGCCGCGCATCGCTGCATATTGGCGCGGTGCGCGAGCACGGCGCGCGCCTGCGGATCCGATGCCGCGGCCGCCGCCGCGGAGAGTGCCTCCGCGCAGGCCTGTGCATGACGGCTCAATCGCGTCAGCGAGTGACTCAATGCGTCCATGAGGGTCTCCGGATTCGCGAACTTTAAATGTAGGTGACAAAGATCGCCTGCCTGTCGCGGCAGACGATCTTTTTATTTATTTCAGATATTCGCCAAGGCGAGAGCGAATGTCGTCGTTGGTGAAGTGCACGAAGTCCTTGTCCAGCTCCGCCTGCACGATGTCGGTGGCGGACTTGGGCAATGCCTTGCGCAGCAGGCCCAGAAAGCGGGGCGGCGCGACGATGACCAGCGCATCCATGCGTCCCTGTTGCCGTGCCTTGCCCAGAACATCGGCCACGCGCCGCGCGAACACTTCGGCGTGCTGATGCAACTGGTCGTCGCTGGCGGAGGCCGTGGCGCCGGCGGGCGCGCTGCCTTGTCCCCCGCCCGCGGCACGTCGTCCCACGGCATCGCGGCGCATTTCGGCGCCATCGGCGTGGGCATCGGGATCGGTCAGTTCTTCCACCGGTTCGAGCGTTCTGGACTTTCCGTACGCGAGGATGCGTGCGATGGCCTCGTCTGCGACGAGGACCCAGGTTGTCTTCATATCGTCTCCATGGGGTGGGCATCGATGTGTGTGGAGCAATTCGTGTGCCGTGTGCCCGCGGCGAGACATGCCAGACGAAAAAAAGGCCCGCGCGGGGCGGGCCAGGGAGCGGCACATGAAGATGCCGACGCTACGGGGGTGATGGTGTCGCTTGCTCGTCCTTACTTGTTCTTCGGTGCCGGATCGGGCGAATCGCCCTTGGGACCCGACGGCGCATCGGCGGTGGAATAGGCCGGTGCGTCCTGCTGACGAGGCTTCTTGGCGCGATCGCCCGTATTTTTGGACTTGCCTTGGGTATCGCGCTGTTGCTGCTGCATGGTCATGTTCGTCGAGTCGTTCTGGTTGCCCGGAATGCCGGCGTTGGTGCCGCGGTTGGCGCCCGGCCCTTCCACCGGCGGGTTGCTCGGCATCGGGGAAGTCCGCGAGGGGGGCTGCTGCTGTGCAAGAGCCGGCAGGCAGAACAGGGCGCTGACGGCCAGAGCCGTGGTGGCGAGCGTACGTTTCATGGTGATCTCCTCATTTCGTTGAACATGCGTGCTGGCAGTGATTCCACGATATGCGCCACACCCATGAGCGATCACGAGGGCGATGCCTGAAACGCATGTAGGACGCTGACTACAGGTGTGCGCGCGGCGTGCAAGGCATGCAGGTTTTATATGGAGATGTAAAAACGCGGGGGGCAGCGGAGGGAAAAGGGGGCGCGTTTGAGGACGCTACGACGCGTGGGGAACGCCGAGGCGTGGGGTATGGAACTTGCGTTCGCTACCGGGACGGATGTTCCGACCGACGTCACCACCGGAGACTCTTATGAACCAAGGTAACAACCGCGGTAGTGGATACGGCAGCGATCGCGATGACGATCGCAACACCAACGAATCGTCGCGCGAGGGCCGCCAACAACAGTCGCCCCAACAAGGCGGCAGCAGCGCGTGGCAACGGCAGCAACAGCAGGATAGCGGCGGATGGCTATCGCAGAGCCAGCCCGGTAGCGGCAGCGACTGGCAGGGCGGTTCGCGTCAGCAGGGCTCGGGGTCCGACTGGGACACGAGCCAGCGCGAGGATACCGGTGCACGTTACGGCAACGAGCTCGAACATGCATACGGCGAGCGCACGGGCTACGGCGGCGATGCGCGCCGCATGGAGCAGAATCGCCGCGGCACGCAGGGTTATGGCGAAGGCCGCTACGGCCAGTACGACGAAGCGCAGGGCCGCGGTGAGCGCGGCGAGCGTGGGGAAGACGGGCGCCAGCGTTGGGGCGAGTGGCATCAGGGCGAAGACCAGCGCCAGCGCTATGCGAGCTCGTCGGGCCATAGCGGCGGCCAGGGCAGCGAATGGAGCAGCCAGCGCGGCAGCCTGCGGGACGAATGGGGTCAGGGTCGCGAAGCGTGGAATGAGGGCGGCCAGCGCACGAGTGGCCGTGGCATGGAAGGCCAGCGAGGCCGGCAAGGCGGATGGGAAAGCGGGCAAGGGGGTCAGTGGCCGGAGCGTAACCGTGGCGAGTCGCCCGATATGCGCACCCACTATCGTGGCGGGTACGGTGTCAGCGATTACGGTAGCGACTATGGTAGCGACTATGGCAGCAGTTTCGAGCAGGACCGCACGTGGGGCACGGGCGGCCAGCGCGGCCAGCAGCGCACGGGTCAGGGGTACGGACGCGGCTACGGGCAGGGCTACGGCAGCGAAAGCCGGCGCAGCGCCTATGGCCGTGGCTCGGGCGGCGGCACCAGCGGTGGCTACAGTGGCGGCTACCGCGGCGATTACGGCCGCGACGACGATCGCGCCTACGTGCAGTTCACGGGCGCCAACGAACGCAGCGGAATGAATCGCGGTTATGGAGGCGCTGGTGGCTCGGCCGTGGCGCGTGCGCAGCGCGTGCCACCGAAGGGCTATCAACGCTCCGACGAACGCGTGCGCGAGGATCTCTGCGAACGGCTCACGCATAGCAGCCGCCTCGACGTCCACGACGTGGAGGTCAATGTTTCGAGCGGTGTCGTGACGCTGACGGGCACCGTGCCGGACCGCAACCAGAAGTACCGCATCGAGGATATCGCCGACGATGTGTTCGGCGTAAAGGACGTGCAGAACCTGTTGCGCGTGCAGCGCGAAGAGGGCGGTCAGCGCGGGCAGGTGCAGCCGCAGGGCCAGAGCCGCGTCAGCGGTGTCAGCAGTTCGGGCAGCGCGACGGGCACGACGGCCAGCAGCTATGGCGGCGGGGTCGAGGCTGGCACGAGCAGCGGCAAGCCTGCGGCCGGTACCGATCCCCACCAGGGCACGACGACCCCGACAAAGTCGGCGACCTGAGTGGCGACCCCAGTGGCTACCTGAGTGGCTACCTGAGCCTTGCGATCCCTCCCGGCTTCGGCACGGGATGGGGTCGTGCTTTCTCCATCGATACAACACCACCCATCAGGGAGACGTCATGCCTTTCGCATACGCAGGTACCCGCAGGCGCCGCAATCGCGATCGACGGCGCGCGCACGATGACCTTCAGAACGGATCGGCGGAGGGATCGCCAAACGCTTCGAGCGCGGCCAGCGAGCGGCAGCGGGAGGGGCACGGCGAAATCAAGGAGAACCGTTCGAAGGGCGAGATAACGCCCGGTGTCGGCGAGCGCGACCTGCGGGATCCGGGAAGCCGGGATCCCGATGCGCCGCCGGTGGAGAACAATTCGTAAGGGGAACAGGGGCGATCACGCGAGCGCGTGCGCCCGGTTTCGTCATGCGGCCGCGAGCGTCGGGTCCGGCACCGCGCCGTCGTCGTCGGCTTCGACGGTGAGTTCCACCTTGAGGCGCTCGGCGGCGGCGGTTCCGACGCGAATGGCCTCCTCGCGCGATTTGTGACGGCTGATTGCCCGGGGCACGCCGTCCACGCGCAAATCCCAGTAGCCGTCATTGAAGACGACCTGATAGTTCCTGGCCATAGTTCCGCTCCTTTCTTCTGGGGGCCGCCTCATTGGGGGCCATAACGGATTTTTAGGCAAGGCACGGTGGTCTTGGGATAGGCGTTTGTCTGACAGTGGCGTCAGTGTGGCGCGCTTGCGCGGATTTGTTATGGTATGGGCTTCCGTTGCGAGCCTTATCCCATGTCTTCGTCGTCCCTTCCGCTTTACCAGAACCTCGATTTCCACCGTCTGCTGACCGAAAGCTACGCGCGCCTGCTGGGCAAGCCCCTGGTGCCGGTCCATCTGAACGCGGCCGAAGCCGCGGCGTGGCTCTATGCCGAGGCGCCGTTTGGCATTCTGGCCCACAACACGGCGCCCGATCCGGTCTTCCTGTACGGCAACCGTGCCGCGCAGGAACGTTTCGGCTACGACTGGGACGAGCTTACCCGGCTGCCGTCGCGGCTGTCGGCCGAAGCGCCCAATCGCGAGGAGCGGCAGCGGTTTCTCGAACGCGTGCAGGCGCTCGGGTATGAGGCCGGCTACAAGGGTGTGCGGATTACCAAGGCGGGCAAGCGCTTTATGATCGAGGAGGCCACGCTCTGGCAATTGGTCGATGCCGACGGTCAGGTCCATGGTCAGGCCGTGATTATTCCGCGTACGTCGGAAATCGACGAGTAAGCGCCGGTCTGGCGGGTCCGGAAATGTCTCCCAGCCTCGACTCGTTCAGGAATTTTCGTTGTTCATGAAACATGAACACGCGTAAATGTTGAACACTGAGACGGTTTGAGCCATGATTTCCGGCAGGCGACAGAGTCTGCTGGAGCAACCATGGAGCAGAACACAGGCGACATCGATTGGGTGGAGGCGGCGCTGGCCGCGCTGTACCGGATGACGGGCATCCAGGGCCGTGTCCGGCGGATTCGCCGTGCGAGCCGCGGCGAGGGTGCGGAGTCGGTTGCTTCGGCCGCCGCGGTGGGGCTGCGGCACGGCGACGTGTCGCTTCGACTGGCCGTCGTGTGCCGGCGCGCCGTGCGCACGTCGGCCGATCTGTCGGTCGTGCACGCGCAACTCGTGGGCCATCGGGGTACGGGCACCGGCCACGATGCCGGCCTGCTCATCACCACCTATCTGACGCCGGCACTGGCCGGGCAATGCCGGGAAATGGGGCTTCAGTTCATCGATACGGCTGGCAATGCGTATCTCGATGCCGCCGGGATGTTCGTGTTCGTCTGCGGGCAGACGCCGCCGGGCAGTCTGGTGCGCCCGCCGATACGGACCACGGGGAATCCCAGTTCCCAGCGCATGGTCTTCGCGTTGCTGTGCCGGCCGGCGCTGCTGCAGGCGACGTATCGCGAGATTGCACATCTGAGCGGGATTGCGCTCGGTTCCGTCGGGGCCGTGTTCAACGGGCTGGCCGCGCGCGGGTGGCTGCTGGAGACGCGCACGGAAGCGAACCCGGAGGGGGCCGAGGCCCGACCGGAGGCGCGTACGGAGGCGCGTACGGAGGCGCATACCGAGGAGAAACGCCGGCTGACGGCGCCGGACCGGCTGCTGGACGAATGGGTGGCCAATTATCCGACCATCCTGCGTCCGAGGCTGCAGCCGCGGCGTTTTGCGGCGCCTGGGGACGACTGGTGGCGGGCACTGCGGCCGGAGGAGCTCGCGGCGCTGGACGCGTGCTGGGGCGGGGAGGTGGCCGCGCTGGCCATGGGGGCCGCGGCCGATCTGGCCGGAGCGCCGCAGACGATCTATATGGCGCCCGCGCGCATGGGGCAGGGGATCCAGACGCTCGCGTCGCGGTATCGGCTCAAGCCGCAACCGAACGGGCCCATCGAGATCCTCGACGCGTTCTGGGATCCATCGATCGAGGATCCCGCACGGCCGGGGCTTGCGCCGCCTGTGCTGGTCTATGCCGACCTGATGGCGTCGCTGCAGCCACGGAATCTCGACGTGGCCGCGGAGCTGCGCAAGACCGTCATCCGCGACGCGCTCGATCGGTTTTGACCGATCCCGCTCAGCGCTCCCATGCCGCGGCCATGTCGGCGCGCAGCCCGTATTGCTCGAGCGCGCGCGCATGCAGTGCCGGGTCGATCGACTGCAATGCGCTCGCCACGATATGGTGGCGATCGATCCCGAAGAATCGCCGCAGCGCGCCGCGCGTGTCGCTGCGCCCAAAGCCGTCCGTGCCGAGCGCGATATAGCGCGCGGACACATACGGCGCGATCAGTTGCGCGTAGGCCCGCACATAGTCCGTGGCCGCCACGACCGGTGCATCGCCGTCGAGGCATTGCGCCACATGGCTGCGCGCATCGGCCTTGCCCCCAAACAGCTGCTGCCGCTCGCATTCGCGCGCATCGCGCGCAAGCTCGGGAAAGCTCGTCACACTCCAGATCTCGCTGCGCACGTTCCAGTCCCTGGCCAGCAACTCCGCCGCGGCGATGACCTCGCGCAGGATCGGGCCCGACCCAAGCAGCCGCACGCGTGCGCGGTCGCCCGTATCGGTACCGCGCTCGCCAAAGCGATACATGCCGCGAATCACGTCGCCGTGCGCCGAAGCGGGCAGCGGCGCCTGTGCATAGTTTTCGTTGTTGACCGTGATGTAGTAGAACTCGTCGCGCTGTTCGTCGAGCATCGCCCGTGCGCCATGATCGATGATCACGGCCGCCTCGCTGATAAAGGCCGGATCGTAGGCACGGCAGTTCGGCACCGTGGCCGCCACCAGCTGGCTCGTGCCATCCTGATGCTGGAGCCCCTCGCCGGAGAGCGTGGTCCGGCCCGCGGTTGCGCCGATCAGGAACCCGCGCGCGCGCTGGTCGGCAGCCGCCCAGATCATGTCGCCCACGCGCTGGAAGCCGAACATCGAGTAATAGATGTAGAACGGCAGCATCGGCTCGCCGTTCACGCTATAGGACGTGGCAGCCGCGGTCCATGACGCCATGGCACCGGCTTCGGTAATGCCTTCCTCGAGCAACTGGCCGTCGCGGCATTCCTTGTAATACAGCATCGAACCCGCGTCCTCGGGCTCGTAAAGCTGGCCCAGCGGCGAATAGATACCGATCTGGCGGAACAGGTTGGCCATCCCGAACGTACGCGCCTCGTCGGCGACGATCGGCACCACGCGCGGGCCCACCGTGCGGTCCTTGATCAGGTTCGTGAACAGCCGCACTACACCGGTCGTCGTCGAGACCTCGCGATCGTCGGGTTCGAGCGCAAAGCGCCCATACTGCTCGAGCGGCGGCACCGCGAGCTTCGGCGCCGTGGTTGCGCGGCGCGGCAGATACCCGCCCAGCGCGGCGCGGCGCTCGCGCAGATAGATCATCTCGGGGCTGTCTTCGGCCGGCTTGTAGAACGACATCGATTCCAGCGCGGCATCGTCGATCGGCAGCGAGAAACGCTGGCGGAACGCGCGCAGCGCGTCGATATCGAGCTTCTTCTGCTGGTGCGCGGTCATGCGGGACTCGCCCGCATCGCCCATGCCATACCCCTTCTTGGTCTTGGCAAGGATGACCGTGGGCCGGTCCGGATGCTCGGCGGCCGCCTGGAATGCGGCATGCAGCTTGCGGAAGTCGTGGCCGCCACGGCGCAGGCCGTCGATATCGGCCGCGCTCATGCCCGCGACAAGGGCCTTGAGCTCGGGATCCTGATGGAAGAAGCGCGACAGGTTGTAGTCGCCATCCTTCGCACCGAGCGTCTGATACTCGCCATCGACCATCGCCGCGAACCGCTTGAGCAACGCGTGATGCTTGTCACGCGCGAACAGCGCGTCCCACTCGGAACCCCAGATGACCTTGACGACGTTCCATCCGGCGCCCGAGAACAACGCCTCCAGTTCGTTGATGACCTGGCCATTGCCGCGCACGGGGCCATCGAGCCGTTGCAGGTTGCAGTTGATGACGAACGTGAGGTTGTCGAGCTTTTCGCGCGCGGCCAGCGACAGCGCGGCCAGCGACTCGGGTTCGTCCATCTCGCCGTCGCCGAACACGCCCCAGACGCGCCGGCCCGCGGTCTGCGCGAGGCCGCGGTGCTCGAGGTAGCGCAGGAAGCGCGCCTGGTAGATCGCGCTGATCGGGCCGATGCCCATCGAGCCCGTCGGAAACTGCCAGAACTCCGGCATCAGCCAGGGATGCGGATAGGAGCACAGGCCACCGCCATCGACCTCCTGCCGGTAGCGGCCGAGCTGGTCCTCGGTCAGGCGGCCTTCGAGAAACGCGCGCGCATAGACGCCGGGCGCCGAATGCGGCTGGAAGAACACGAGGTCGCCTTTGCGATCGGCGCTATCCGCGCGGAAGAAATGGTGAAAGCCGACTTCGAAGATCTCCGCCGCCGACGCATAGCTGGCCAGATGGCCACCGAGCTCGCCGTATGCCTTGTTCGCGCGCACGACCATGGCGAGCGCGTTCCAGCGCAGGATCGCGGTCAGGCGCTCCTCGATCGCGCGGTTGCCGGGATACGGGGGCTGCGCGTGGGCGGCGATGGTGTTCTGGTACGCGGAGTAGGGGTGCGGGCGCTTGCCGAGCCCGAGGTGGCTCGCATGCTCGCCGAGCTTTTCCAGCAGATAGTCCGCGCGTTGCGGACCGGCATGATCCACGACGCCGCTGAGCGCGTCGGTCCACTCGCGGGTTTCCTGCGGATCGATATCGTCAAGCTTCAGCAGCCCGAACTGGTCGGCATGGCCCATGCCTGTCTCCTGTTTTCGAATGCATTGGTCGTGGAGACGATTCTAGGCAAGCATGGCCGGCAGAAACTGCCGCTTTAGTCTGGGACGTTACCTGTTTCCAGCATATCGTGCCGGAAAACCTCAAACTGGCAGCACGGCGGTGGCTTCGATCTCGAAAAGCATGCCGTCGAGTGCCAGTCGCGGCACCGGTATCAGCGTGCAGGCGGGCGCCGGCCAGTCCCCGAGCAGCGCCTGCCAGGCGGCGCTGAAGATCTGCAGGCGCGCCATCGAATGGTCGACGATCAGCACCGTGATCTTGGTCACGTCGGCGATATCGGCGTCCGCGGCTTGCAGCGCGTGGCGCAGGTTGCGGAGGGCCCGATCGACCTGCGTGGCGAAGTCCGGCGACAGGGTGCCATCGGTATCCTCGCCACCCTGGCCCGCCACCTGCACGATGCGGGCGGGCGTGTGGGTGACCACGACGTGCGTGTAGCCATTGGGGCGCGGATCGTACAGCTCGGGCGGATTGATAAAGTCGATGAAGGCCGGGGGCAGCGGCGTGAATGCGTTCATGACGGGTTCCGGGAGCGACCGGACGTTGACGATGACGCCGCAGTATCGAACCTCGAGTGCACTTGAGGTCAAGCGGCGTGATGGCCTAGGATAGTGGCCTTGTCTTCGTGACCTTGTCTTCGTGAGGGCGGATAGCCATGGCGCCAAAGCCGAAAACCCAGACTGCCGAGCGCAAGCTTCGCGCGCGCGACCCGCTGACCGTGGGCGAGGTCGCCACGCGCAGCGGCATTGCCGTGTCCGCGCTGCATTTCTACGAATCGAAGGGGTTGATCGCCAGCACGCGCAGTGCCGGAAATCAGCGCCGGTATGCGCGCGGGATACTGCGCCGGCTGGCCGTGATTCGTGTCGCCCAGCGCATGGGCGTCCCGCTGGCCGTCATCGCGCAGGCGCTCGACCAGTTGCCCAAGGACAAGGCGCCGACGGTGGCGGACTGGCGGCGGCTGTCGGCCGCGTGGCGGGACGACCTCGATGCGCGAATCCGGACGCTGACCATGCTGCGCGATCAACTGGACGGATGCATCGGCTGCGGATGCCTGTCGCTGCGCGCGTGTCCGCTGCGGAATCCGCAGGACATCATGGCCGCGGAGGGGCCCGGAGCGCATGTGGGGGCGGGGCAGTGAAACAAGGGTTTGCCATGCCCCTGTCACCAGCACGGATACCGGTCGGTGGTATGTTCTGTCAGGCGCCCCTCTCCTGATACATCGATTCCCGGAATACCATGACCAGCGCCCTGCTTCTCGAAAACATCCATGCCAGCGCGCAACAAGCGCTGGCACAAGCCCAGCTCACCGTTGCCACCCAGCCCAAGGCGCTGGCCGGCGACGCGCTCCATGACGCCCTGCAGCGGCACGAGCTGCTGGGCATCCGCTCGGCGACGCACCTGACCGCCGATACGTTCGCCCATGCGCGCCATCTGCTGTCGGTCGGCTGTTTCTGCATCGGCACGTCGCAGGTCGATCTGCCGGCCGCCGCGCATGCGGGCATCCCCGTGTTCAACGCGCCGTTCTCGAACACGCGCTCGGTGGCGGAACTCGTGATCGGACAGACCATCATGCTGATGCGCCGGATTCCCGAGAAGAGTCGTGCCGCCCACCGTGGCGAATGGCAGAAGAGCGCCAAGGGCTCGTTCGAGATCCGCGGCAAGACGCTCGCGGTGATCGGTTACGGCAATATCGGCGCCCAGGTGGGCATTCTGGCGGAAGCCATGGGTATGCGCGTCGTGTTCTACGACATCCGTCCGCGTTTGTCGCTGGGCTCGGCCGTGCCCGCGCCGTCGCTGGCCGACGCGCTCGCGCAGGCGGACGTCGTGACGCTGCACGTCCCGGCCACGCCGCAGACGAAGCTGCTGATCGACCGCGCGGCCATCGCGGGCATGCGCCGCGGCAGCATCCTGATCAATGCGTCGCGCGGTTCGGTGGTCGATATCGAGGCGCTGGCCGCCGCGCTGGACGAAGGCCATATCGGCGGCGCGGCCATCGACGTGTTTCCGGAAGAGCCGCGCAGCAATGCCGATGCGTTCGTGTCGCCGCTGCAGGACAAGCCGAACGTCATCCTGACGCCGCACGTCGGCGGCAGCACGGAAGAGGCGCAGGAGAATATCGGCGTGGAGGTGGCGACCAAGCTCATCGGTTTCCTGCAGACGGGTGCCACGGTCGGCGCGGTGAACCTGCCGCAGATCCAGCCCGCGCCGTTGCAGGCGCCGGCGCGCATCCTGAACATCCATTACAACCGCCCGGGCGCGCTATCGCACTTCAACCAGGCGGTGGCCGATATCGGCGCCAATATCGTCGCGCAGCAGTTGCAGACCGAAGGCGATATCGGCTATGCGATCACCGATATCAATATCGTGCCGCCGACGGGATGGGTAAAGTCGCTGATGGAGGATCCCACGGTCATCCGCACGCGGACGATCGTGGCCTGAGCGGTTTTACAGCATCGCCGTATGGAGATGATGCGGATCGTCGAGCGTATCGACGACGATCTGCAGACACTCCTCCATTTCCTCGAGATCGTTCGGACCGCCGAGGCAGATACGCACCGCATCGGGCGGATTGCCGTCCGTGGAGAATGCCGCGCTCGACACCACGCCGATGCCGCGCGAGCGCAGGTGCAGGGCGAGTTCCGACGGGCGCCAGCCCGATGCCGCCGGAATCGGCAGCCACAGGTGGAAGCCTTCGGGGTCCGCATCGTAGGCATGCCCGGCCCCGGCCGTCAGGACATCGCGCGCCACGGCCTGGCGCGCGACGCTTTCCGCGCGAATCGCCGCGATCATGTCCGAAGCCGTTCCGTCCTGAATCCATGAGGTGGTCAGCAGCGTATTGAACGGGCTGGCCATGACCGTCGTCGCGCGCAGCGTGCCCGCGAGCCGCTGTGCCTGCCGCGGCGTGGGCGCCGACAGGAACGCGATACGCAGCCCCGCGCCGAACGTCTTCGACATCCCCGTGACGTAGTACGTGAGTTCGGGCGCGAGCCGCGCCATCGGGTCCGGCGCCTCGCGCGGCAGCATGCCGTAGGCATCGTCCTCGATGATCGGCACGTTGTAGCGCAGCGCGATATCGGCGAGGATCTCGCGCCGCCCCTGCGGCATCGTGCGCGTGCTCGGGTTCTGCAGCGTCGGATTGATATAGAACGCGCTGGGCAGCTGCGTGCGGCACAGTGCCTCGAATGCGGGGCCGAGCGGGCCTTCCTCGTCCGAGGGCAGCGCCTGCAACTGCACGCCCAGTTGCGCGGCAATGGCCTTGATGCCCGGATAGGCCAGCGTATCGAGGCAGATGGTCTGTCCCGGACGCGCGAGTTGCGAAACCAGCGCCACCAGCGCGCTGTGGATGCCCGGGCAGATCAGCACCGTGTCCGGCCGGCAGTCGGGCAGCCGCTGCCGCAGCCATGCCGTCGCGATCGACCGATCGGCGGGCGTGCCGCCAAAGTCCTGATAACGGAGCAATGTATACGGATCGGCGTCGCCGAGAATGCGCGCCGCCGCCTCGCGCAGGCGCACGGTCATGCTGGCCGGCTCGGGCGGCATGTTCATGCTCATCTCCGCGCCCGTGCCGGCCTGCAACGGCAGCGCGGGCGCGCGTCCGCGCACGAAGGTACCGCTGCCGGCCTTGGCATCGATCAGCCCGCGCTTGCGCGCTTCGGCATACCCGCGCGCCACCGTCGTGTAGTTGAGCCGCAGCGCGTCGGCCAGGTCACGCAGCGCGGGCAGCCGGTCCCGCGCGCGCAGACGACCGCTGGCCAGATCCTCTTCGATCATGTCCGGGATCATCAGATAGGCGGGCTTTTCGCTCTCCGCCAGACGCTTGAGCCAGTGATTGGCAAGACTCGACACGATGCACTCCGCAACAGGATGAATGCGATCGGGGCGTGCAGGTTTCGTGCCTGCATTTATCGCAAGCGATCGGCCGATCAAAGCCGATTGATCGCATCTTTATCGGCTCGATGATGGTGCGCGCGTGCTGCGCGCGGCGTCCGGCATGCCCTGTCCCTGCGCACCGCGTCCACGTTGGTGCGCGCGGGTTTCGGGCCGTTTTGTGCCGGGATGTATGGACCATGTCGGCACCATTCCGCCACATGAAAAATCACCGATGCGATCAATCCCGCGCGATGCGGAAGATCGGCTCTTGATCGCATGTCCGGGACCCGAAGATGGCACGCGCGTTGCGAAATGGCATGGCGTCGGCACCGCTAGCCGATCGTTATCCGACCTAATCCGCCACCCATCAGAGGAGAGCACCATGCCCGCAGTCAGCGCCCCGCTTCACAAGAAAGGCGACTACTTTGTCGATTACGAAGAGAAGGTCTTCGAGGACGTGAAGGCAGAGCCGGGCCAGAAGGCGCTCGTCACGTTCCACACGGTCGCGTTCGAAGGCTCGATCGGCTTCGTGAACATGCTTCAGGCCACGCGCCTGCAGCGCAAGGGTTTCGAGACCTCCATCCTGCTGTATGGCCCGGGCGTCACGCTCGGCGTGCAGCGCGGCTTTCCGACGCTCGGCGACGAAGCGTTTCCGGGCCATCTGAACTTCAACAACCAACTGACCAAGTTCATGGCCGAGGGCGGCAAGGTGTACGCGTGCCGCTTTGCACTGCAGGCGCTGTATGGCCACGGCGAACCGTCGCTGATCGAAGGCATCCGTGCGATCAATCCGCTCGACGTGCTGGACCTGAAGCTGCTGCACGTGCGCGACAACGCCGTGATCATCGACACCTGGACCGTTTGATACCGATCCGATCGCACGACTAGGAACCACCATGTCACGACAACGCATAGTGCGCGCGGCCGCGGTGCAGATCTCGCCCGATCTCGAGAATGGCGAGAACACGCTGGCGAAGGTCTGCGAGGCCATCGACCGCGCGGCGCTCGAGGGGGTGCAGCTGATCGTCTTTCCGGAGACGTTCGTGCCGTACTACCCGTATTTCTCGTTCGTCCGCCCGCCGGTGCAGTCCGGCGCGGACCACATGCGGCTGTACGAGCAGGCCGTGGTGGTGCCCGGTCCCGTGACCCATGCCATGGCCGAGCGCGCGCGCCGGCATGGCATGGTGATCGTGCTCGGCGTCAACGAGCGCGATCACGGCAGTCTGTACAACACGCAGTTGATGTTCGACACCGACGGCCGTCTGGTGCTCAAGCGCCGCAAGATCACGCCGACGTTCCACGAACGCATGATCTGGGGCCAGGGCGATGCCGCGGGACTCAAGGTCGCGGAGACCGCGATCGGCCGCGTCGGCGCGCTCGCGTGCTGGGAGCACTACAACCCGCTCGCCCGCTACGCGCTGATGACGCAGCACGAAGAGATTCATTGCAGCCAGTTCCCGGGCTCGCTGGTCGGCCCGATCTTCGCGGAACAGATCGAGGTGACCATCCGCCATCACGCGCTGGAGTCGGGTTGCTTCGTCGTGAACGCGACGGGCTGGCTCACCGATGCGCAGATCGCCTCGGTGACCACGGACCCCGCGCTGCAGAAGGCGCTGCGCGGCGGCTGCAACACCGCGATCATCTCGCCCGAGGGGCAGCATCTTGCCGCGCCGCTCAAGGAAGGCGAGGGCATGGTGATCGCCGACCTCGACATGTCGCTGATCACCAAGCGCAAGCGAATGATGGATTCGGTCGGGCACTACGCGCGGCCGGAACTGCTGAGCCTTGCGATCAACGACCGGCCCGCCACCACGGCTTCACCGATGTCCGCCGCATTCTCCAACTTCCACGGGAGCGCCCAACATGAGTATCAGCGAGATGACGCCTGCCTCGAGCCGGCAGTTGATGACTGAACTGCAGTCGTCGGGACTGCGCCTCGTGGACCCGAGTGCCGGTGCATCGAGCCGGCGCGGCGGGGCGGGGCCGTCCGACCACAAGGCGGTGACGATCGACGGCGTGACCATCATGGTGCCCGTGCATACGAGCACCGCATGGAACTCGCCGTATCTTGCCGCGGCGCCCGATGCCGACGGCAAGACCGCGCTGATGCGCGGCACGATTCCCATCGCCAATATCAGTTTTCCGAAGGCGCCGCGATTCTCGCGCCTGCAGACGCTCGATGGCGTGCCGTACTCGCATATCGCGACGCTACACGGCGCCGACGTGCTGGCGACCACGGTGCTGCAGACCTGCATCCGCTACGAAAGCCGCCGCAAGACTTGCAAGTTCTGCGCGATCGGCCAGTCGCTGGCCGCGGGCCGGACCATCGCGCGCAAGACGCCGCAGCAACTGGCCGAAGTGGCGCGCGCCGCGGTGCTGCTCGATGGCGTCAAGCATATGGTGCTGACCACGGGCACGCCGCCCACGCCCGATCGCGGCGCCGCGATCCTCTGCGAGAGCGCATTCGCGATCAAGGCGGCCGTGGATCTGCCGATCCAGGCCCAGTGCGAGCCGCCCGACGACGACGTGTGGTTCGACCGCATGAAGGCGGCCGGCGTCGATACGCTCGGCATGCATCTGGAGGTGGTCACGCCCGCTGTACGCGAACGCATCATGCCCGGCAAGGCCGCGGTGCCCATCAGCCGCTATATGGAGGCGTTTCGCGCGGCGGTGAAGGTGTTCGGCCGCGGTCAGGTCAGCACATACATCCTCGCCGGTCTCGGCGACACGGCCGAGGCAATTCTCGATATCTCGCGCGAACTGGTCGAGATCGGCGTGTACCCGTTCGTGGTGCCGTTCGTGCCCATCAGCGGCACGCCGCTGGAAGATCATCCGGCACCGACGCCCGAGTTCATGCGATCGATTCTGGAGCCGCTCGGCGCGATGGTGCGCGGTGGCGGCATGCGCGCGGCCGATATCAAGGCCGGTTGTGGCAAGTGCGGCGCCTGCTCGTCGCTTTCGTCGTACGAGGAGATGGCAGCATGATGGAAGATCTTTGCGTGGAGGTTCCGGTCGCCGCGGTGGAAACCGTCTTCCGCATCCGCTGGGCCACGTCGGCGTGGGAGGCGGACGAGGCGATGCGCCTGCGCCGCGCGGTGTTCTGCGCGGAGCAGGGCATCTTCGACAGCGACGATCGCGACGACATCGACGAGATGGCGCAACTGCTGGTCGCGGTGAAGTGCGAGACGGGCAAGGATGACGTGGTGGTGGGCACCGTGCGCATCCACGAAAGCGAACCGGGCGTCTGGTGGGGCTCGCGCCTTGCCGTGGATGCCGCGCACCGCAATCACGGCAAGATCGGCGCGACACTGATCCGGCTTGCCGTCAGCAGTGCCCATGCGCTGGGCTGCCGCCGCTTCCTCGCCCACGTGCAGAGCCAGAACGAACCGCTGTTCCGCCGCCTGCACTGGCAATCGCTCGGGGAAGAGACGCTGCTCGGCCGCCCGCATCATCGGATGGAAGCCGACCTCGGCCATTATCCGCCGTGTACCACGCCGCATGTCGGCTTTACCGCGCCGGGGCGGAGCGCGGCATGAACGTGCCCGAGATCGTGTCCACGCTGCGCGCGAGCCGCGGATTCGGCCACAAGGCCGATATCGCGGGCATGCTCTCGTCGCTCGGCCGCGCACTGCCCGGTGGCGTGACGGATCTCGATCAGGCCGTTGCGGTCGGTGACGATTGCGCGGCCATCGACGACGGTGCCGGCGGCTACCTGCTGTTCGCGATCGAAGGCATGGTCAGCGATTTCATTCGCACGATGCCATGGTTCGCGGGCTACAGCGCGGTCATGGTCAATATCAGCGATGTCTATGCGATGGGCGGGCGTCCGCTCGCCGTCGTCGATGCGATCTGGAGCGAAACCATCGACGGCGCGAAGGATGTACTGGCCGGCATGGCGGCGGCGTCGGCCGCGTATGGCGTGCCGATCGTCGGCGGCCACAGCAATGCGCGCAGCAATCAGGGCCAGCTCGCCGTGGCCATCCTCGGCCGCGCGCAGCGGCTGCTGTCCAGCTTTGCCGCGCGCCCGGGCGACCGGCTGCTGATGACGGTGGACCTGCGCGGCGCGTTCCAGGAGCCGTACCCGTACTGGAATGCGTCCACGACCGCGCCGGCCGAGCGCCTGCGCGACGATCTGGAGCTATTGCCCGAGATCGCCGAGGCGGGTCTGTGCGCGGCGGCCAAGGACATCAGCATGGCCGGCACGCTCGGCACCGCGCTGATGCTGCTCGAATGTTCGCGCGTGGGCGCGGACATCGATCTGTCGCGCATCCCGCGGCCGGACGCCGTGGACATGGCGCGCTGGCTGGCCGCCTTCCCGAGCTACGGCTTTCTGCTGGCCGTCTCGCCTTCGCATGTCGAGGCCGTGACGGCACGCTTCCGCGCGCGCGGACTGGCCTGCGAGGACATCGGGACCATCGACGACGGCACGCGCGTGACCGTGCACGACGCGGGCGACGATCGCTCGCTGCTATGGGATTTTGCCGACGACGCATTCATCGTGCCGCCGGCCGCTTCCTGAGGAATTCTCTTATGCCAGTGACCTATTTCCGTATTGCGTGGCCCGACCAGACCGAGGCCACGTGCTATTCGCCCTCGACCGTCGTCGAGTCGCATTTCGAAGCCGGTGCCGAGTACCCGCTCGACGATTTCCTGGCGCGCGCGCGTGCCGCGCTGGGCGCCGCCTCCGAGCGCGTGCGCCAGCGCTATGGCTATGCATGTTCGTCGGCCATGGACCAGCTTGCGCAGATCGAGGCGACCGCCGAACGGTATGCCACGCAGCCCGATGCAAGGGTTCGATTCCTTGGCTTCGGCCGCTAACACACAATCAATGGGAGGACGAGACATGTCCGCAACGAATCCGAGTCAGGATAGCGATCACTACAGCGTCATCATCGTCGGCGGCGGGCAAGCCGGTCTGTCGATGAGCTACTGCCTGCAACGCGCCGGCATCGACCATCTGGTCATCGAGGCCAAGACCGTCACGCATACGTGGCGCGAGCAGCGCTGGGATGCGTTCTGCCTCGTCACGCCGAACTGGCAGTGCACGCTGCCCGGTCATCCGTACTCGGGGAACGATCCGCACGGCTTCATGAAGCGCGACGAGATCGTCGAGTACCTGGACGGCTTCGTGCGGATGGTGAACGCGCCCGTGCGCGAACATACGGCCGTGCAGCGCGTGACACGCCGCGAGGGCGGCGGATTCCATGTGAGCACGAGCGGTGGCGACTTCACGGCCGACCAGGTCGTGGTGGCATCGGGCGGCTACCACACGCCCATCGTGCCGCGCATGGCCGAGCGGCTGCCGTCGAGCATCAAGCAGATCCAGTCGGCCGACTACCGCAACCCGCAGGCGCTGCCGGAAGGCGCGGTGATGGTGGTGGGCTCGGGACAGTCCGGCGCGCAGATCGCGGAAGACCTGCATCTGGCGGGGCGCAAGGTCTATCTCGCCGTCGGCCAGGCACCGCGCTGCGCGCGCTTTTATCGTGGGCGCGATGTGGTGGACTGGCTCGCGGACATGCAGTACTACGACATGGCCGTTGAGGAACATCCGCTGCGCGAAGGCGTGCGCGACAACACCAACCATTATGTGACCGGTCGCGACGGCGGCCGCGATATCGACCTGCGCCGGTTCGCGAGCGAGGGCATGGAGCTGTTCGGCGCGCTCGAAGACTACCAGTACGGGATGCTGCGGTTCGCGCCGAACCTGCGCGAGAACCTCGACGACGCTGATGCCACTTACAACCGCATCAATGCCAGCATCGACAAGCATATCGCCCGGCACGATATCGAGGCGCCGCCCGCGTCGGTGTACGAGCCGGTATGGACGCCGGCCGAGGAGCGCACGGCGCTGGACCTGTCGCGCGCGAATATCGGCGCGATCGTCTGGTGCATCGGCTTCCGCCCGGACTTCGGCTGGCTCGACGCGCCGGTATTCAACGGCAAGGGGTACCCGGGCCACAAACGCGGCGTGACGCCCGTGCCGGGCCTGTACTTCCTGGGCCTGCCGTGGCTTCACACCTGGGGCTCCGGCCGCTTCTCGGGTATCGCCCGCGACGCCGAATACCTCGCGGCCCGCATTCGCGAGCAGGCGGGCGAGGAAGCGCTCGCCGCGTGAACCCGGCCCGCGCTTGCGGCGCGCGCTGTAGCCGGGTCACGGGCCCCGCTACTCGAGCGCCTGTCCCTTCGTCTCCGGCAGCAGCAGCGTCATCAGCAGCACCGCGCCATAGGCGGTGCCCGCGAAGATCGCGATCGCCGTGGCCAGGCTCGTGGTCTGGCTCAGCATGCCGACGAGGCTTGGAAACAGCGCGCCGATGCCACGGCCGAAGTTGTACGTGAAGCTCTGTCCGTTCGCGCGGTTGGCCGACGGATAGAGCTCGGTCAGGTACGCACCGACGCCGCTGAACACGCCGCAGGCCGAAAAGCCGAGCGGAAAGCCGAGGAACAGCATCTGGGTATTGGTCAGGGGCAGCCGCAGGTACAGGTAGATGCTGACCACCGACAGCGCCGAGAACACGATGAAGTTCTTGCGCCGGCCCCAGAAGTCCGTGAGATAGGCCCCGCCGACATAGCCGCAGAACGAGCCGAGAATGATGACGAGCAGGTAGCCGCTGGTGTTCAGCACCGACAGATGGCGCTCGACCTTGAGATAGGTCGGCAGCCATGTCGACATCGCGTAGTAGCCGCCCTGCATGCCGGTGCAGAGGATCGACGCCACGATGGTCGTGCGCAGCAGCGATGGCGAGAAGATCGCCCATGCCGACGAACGTTTCGTCTCGTCGCCGGCCGCGTTGGCGGTCCGCTCGGCGGCCTTGGTGCGCAGGAAGATCTCGGGCTCCTTCACATGGCGCCGCACGTACAGCACGAGGAAGGCGGGCAGCACGCCGACCCAGAACAGGCAGCGCCAGGCCAGGTGCTCCGGCAGCAGCGAGAATGCGATGCTATAGGCGATGGCCGCGAGGCCCCAGCCCACGGCCCATCCGCTCTGCACCACGCCGACGGCCTTGCCGCGATCCTTGGGCGAGATGATCTCGCCGATCAGCACGGCGCCCACGGCCCACTCGCCGCCGAAGCCGAGGCCCTGCAGCGCGCGTAGCAAGAACACCTGCTCGAAGCTTTGCGCAAAGCCGATGGCCACCGTGCAGGCGGAAAACCACAGGATGGTCCCCTGCAGGACGCGTGTGCGGCCGTAACGGTCGGCCAGGATGCCGGCAATCCAGCCACCGATCGACGAGAACAGCAGCGTGACGGTGCCCAGCAGACCGGCGGTGCCGCGATCGATGCCCCAGACCGTGATCAGCGACGAGATCACGAAGCTGAACACCATGAAATCGAAGGCATCGATGGCCCAGCCGCCAAACGCGGCGTTGAATGCGCGCCTGCCTTCGAGGTTCAGGCCGCGATACCAGGCGAGGTTCCACTGCGAAGGTGGTGCCGCGGGTGCCGCGGCGCCGGTCGTTTCCACATGCTTGGTTGTCTCCACGTGCTGCTCCTTATCGTTATGGGTGCGCTACGGGTACGGCAGGTGTCGTGTGTTACGTCTCCGGAAAGTCATACAACCGCTGCGGGTTGGTCACGAGAATGCGATGCCGCATCGCCGCGTCCGGCGCCCACCGTGCAAGCAGGTTGCGCAGATGCCCGGTGTCCGGCATGTGCGCGATGGCGACGTGCGGCCAGTCGCTGCCCCACACCACGCGATCGGGGGCGGCCTCGATCAGCGCCTGTGCCCACGGCGTGACATCGTCGAAATCGGGGCGCTGCTCGCTGATGCGATAGGCGCCAGAAAGCTTGGTCCACCAGCCGTGGTCCGCCATCAGATGGCGCAGCGCCTGGAACCCCGGGTGCGACATGCCGAGCGCGACGGGCATATGGCCCATGTGATCGACGACCACGGGCAGCGTCAGCTTGCGCACGCGCGGCATCAGTTCGGGCAACTGGCGCGCGTCCAGCAGCAACTGCAGGTGCCAGCCCATCGGGCCGACCTTGGCCGCGAGCGTCTCCATCGCATCGAGGCTCACGCCGCCGCCGAACAGCACGTTGAGCCGCAGCCCACGCACGCCGGCGTCGTGCATCGCCGCGAGCTCGCGCTCGGACACGTCGGGCGCGGCGACCGCAATGCCGCGAAGCCGGTCCCGATGGCGGCCCAGGACTTCGAGCATGTAGCGGTTATCGGTGCCGTAGACGCTGATCTGCACGAGCACGCCGCGCGTCATGCCCGTGGCGTCGAGCATGCCGAGGTAGGCGGACTCGGGGCTCGGCACGGGCGTATAGCTGCGCGACGCCACCACGGGATAGGCATCGGGATCGTCCGAGACGACATGCGCATGCGTGTCGCACGCATACGGCGGAATCTCGAACGCCGGCGGGGCGATGTTGCCCAGCGGCGCGAGGCAGCGCGGGGCGTCGGCGGTTTCCGAATAGGCTTTTGCCATGCGCGCGGCCCTCAGGTGCGGTAAGACGGGTCGCGCCGATCGAGCTGCCGCAGCATCGCCGGCCACTCGAACTCGCCGAACGGCCGCCGGACATGCGGCTGATAGAGGTTGTAGGTCTTCTCGACCACGGCCTCGCTCGGGATGATCAGGTCCTTCGTGCCATGCATCGCATCGAGCTGGATCTTGCAGGCCATCTCGAGCCAGTACATGGCATTGAACGCCCGCGCCACGCTCGCGCCCACGGTCAGCAGGCCATGGTTGCGCAGGATCATGGCATCGAGCTGCCCAAGGTCCTGCACGATCCGCGCGCGCTCGTCGAGGTCCAGCGCCACCCCTTCGTAGTCGTGGTAGGCGATATGGGCAAAGCGCATCGACGTCTGCGTCAGCGGCAGCAGGCCGCACTGCATCGCTGACACCGCGCAGCCGGCGCGCGTATGGGTGTGGATGACGCACTGCACATCGTGGCGCGCCGCGTGCACGGCGCTGTGGATCACGTAACCGGCCTGATTGACGCCAAAGGCGCCGTTGCCGCCGTCGAGGATATTGCCCTCGAGGTCGATCTTCAGCAGGCTCGAGGCGGTGATCTCCTCGTACATCAGGCCATACGGATTGATCAGGATATGGTCGGGCGTGCCCGGAATGCGCGCGGTGATGTGGTTGTAGAGCAGGTCCGTCATGCCGTACAGCGCGACCAGCCGGTAGCAGGCGGCAAGATCGACGCGGGTCTGCCACTCCACGGGGTCGAAGTCGGACGGCGGGCGCGGCGCGCCCAGGGCGCTCGACAGGGAGGCTTCATGCGGTGCATTCATCTGGGGGATCCTCTTGGCGGGGATGGGACAGCGGGGGTAGATCGGATTGTCTCGGTCGTTATCGGGCACCTCGACAGGCGCGCCTTATACTGTGCAAGCATTTTGCGAGTCGGGCAGGACCCGCAACAAGCGACAAATTGTTGGCCTGTTGATGAGTTTTTGGAATGAACGCACGGAAATGAATCCACGACGGCTCACCCCCTCCATGTCCTCGCTGCTGGCGTTCGAGGCCTCGGCCCGCACCGAGAGCTTCACGCGGGCGGCGCAGCAGCTGTCCCTGACCCAGAGCGCGGTCAGCCGCCAGGTCCAGGCGCTCGAAGACCTGCTTGGCGTCCCGCTGTTCCAGCGGATCGGCCGGCGCGTGGTGCTGACCGACGTCGGCCGTATGTACCGGCGGGAGCTTGCGGGGCCACTCGAACGGATTCGCAGCGCCACGCTCCAGGCCATCGCGTTCCAGGCCGGCGGCGGGACCCTGCATCTGGCCGTGCTGCCCACGTTCGGCAGCAAGTGGCTGATGCCCCGGCTCCCCGAATTCAACGCGCGCCATCCCGAAGTCCTCGTGCACGTGCACTCGCGCACCTACCTCGACCTCGAGGAATCGGGCATGGATGCGGCGATCGTCGTCGGGGACGGCAAATGGCCCGGCGTGCGCGCCCATCATCTGGTGGACGAGGAAATGGTGCCCGTGATCGGTCCGCGCGTGGCGCGGCAGGAGCCGATCCGGACCGTGGACGACCTGCTGCGGTATCCGTTATTGCAGGTCGTGACGCGACCCACGGCATGGCGGGACTGGTTCGCCAAGCATGGCTACACGGGCGACGCGCTCAAGCTGGGCCCCCAGTTCGACGTGACCTCGCACCTGATCCAGGCGGTCTCCGCGGGCATGGGCATCGGGCTCGTGCCGAAGGTGCTCGTCGAGGACGAACTGCGGGCGGGGACGCTGATCACCATGCCCGCGGCACAGGGGGACCTGAGCGGCAACGGCTACTACCTCGTGGTATCGAACAACCGGGAAGCGTACGCGCCGTTCGCGCTGTTCCGCGCGTGGCTGCTGGGCGCGGTCAGGCCTTGACCGAGAAGATCTCGGCCAGCGGCGCGGGGCGGTGCCGAAGGTAGCCCTGTGCATAGTCGATGCCGATCTCGCGCAGCAGCGATTCGACGGCTTCGGTCTCCACGAATTCCGCCACCGTGAACTGTCCCGTGATATTGGCGACGTCCCGGATGCAGCGGACGGTCGCCTGATTGACGCGATCGCTCGACAGGCCGCGGATGAACTGTCCGTCGATCTTCAGATAGTCCACATCGAGGTTGCGCAGATAACCGAACGACGCCGCGCCCGCGCCGAAGTCGTCGAGCGCGAAGCGCACGCCGTGCACGCGCATGCCTTCGATGAACGACGACGCCTCGGGCAGGTTCAGGATCGCCGCGGTTTCCGTGATCTCGAAGCAGATCTTGTGATGGTCGAATGCCGTCGTTTCCAGCAGCGCGTTGACGAAGCGGTGAAAGTCGCGGTCGCCGATCGACAGCCCCGAGAGATTGATGGCTACCGTGCCGACGTGCTCGAGCTGCGCGCGATGGGCGTGCATCCACGCAAATACCGTGCGAACGACCCAGCGGTCGATCCGCGTGGCCAGGTGGAAGCGCTCGGCCACGCCGAGGAACGCGCCCGGATTCACGAGGTTGCCGTTGTCATCGACCATGCGCAGCAGCAGCTCCGCATGGACGAGGCAGTTGTCGATCTGCAGCGGCATGACGCGCTGCCAGTACAGCACGAACTGGTTGCGGTCGAGCGCGGCCTCGAGCCGGCGCGCCCACTGCATCTCCTCGCGGTGCGCCTCGATGACCTCGTCGGCCGGCAGGTAGGTATGGACGCGGTTGCGCCCCTCGGCCTTGGCCGCGTAGCAGGCGCTGTCGGCCGCCTGCAGCAGGGCGGCCGAGGTGGTCCAGCGCTCGTCGACGGGCACGAGTCCGGCGCTGGCGCCGACATGGAAGCGCTGGCCCGCGAACTGGAAGCGGAACTGGTCGATATCGCGGCAGATCTTGTTGGCGATGGCCTGCGCGGATTCGATCGAGCACTGGCTGAACACCACGCCGAATTCGTCGCCCCCGAGGCGCGCGATCACGTCGGTGGCGCGCACCGAGCGCTTGATCACGCGCACGATCTGCCGTAGCAGTTCGTCGCCGGCCGCATGGCCCACGGCATCGTTGACCAGCTTGAACTGGTCGAGGTCGATGAACATCAGCGCATGCTGGAGGTGCGAGGCGCGGGCCTCCGCGAGCGTGGCATTGAGCCGCCGGTCGAACTCGTCGCGGTTGATGATGCCCGTCAGCGTGTCGTGCGTGGCGCGATATTCCATCTCGCGGCCCAGCCGGTATTGCTCGGAGACGTCGCGGAGGGTCAGGACGCCCCCGACCCGCGTGCCGTCGATATCCTGGATGGCGGCCGCGGCCGCCTCCACGCGGTGCTCGAGGCAATGGCGGCTCTGCAGGATCGCGCGGCCCAGCGGACTGCGGCCGGTGCCCGCGGCCAGCGCGCCACGTACCGCATGGCGCAGGCTGAGCCGGCTGTGTTCGTCCACGAGGCGGCAGACGACCTCGCTCGGGCGGCCGCGCGCGTCCTCGAGCGTCCAGTCGGTCAACTGCTCGGCGATCGGATTGAGGTATTCGATGCGGCCATCGGCATCGATGACGATCACGCCTTCGCCGATGGCCTGCAGCGTCTGGCGAATGCGCTGGCACTGGTTGGCCAGCGCGCGGCGCAGGCGGTCGCGCTCTTCGCGAATATCGCCTTCAGGCCCGGCGCACAGGGCGTGCGAGGCATCGAAGGCGTCGGGTGCGACGTCCCGTGGCATGGGTCAGCCGCGATGCCGGAGCACGGCGGAGCGCGCGCGCGGGGGCTGGTTCATGTTCGCGTCGTTCTGGGCGAGCTCGTCCGCGAACGCCGTGCGCTTCTTGCCGAGTTCCTTGGCCAGGTACATCGCGCGATCGGCCTGCTTCATCACGCTGCGGACGTCGTTGTCGTCCCGCGTGTTGGCGCCGTCGAGCATGCAGATACCGATGCTCGCCGAGATCGTCACCGCATTGCCGCTCACCTGCCGCATCCCGTCGAGGCTGGCGTGGATCGTGCCGGCCAGCGCGCGTGCCTGGCCGCGGGTCTGCGCGGTCGTCGAGAGTACGACGAACTCGTCGCCGCCGAGGCGCGCGATGGTGTCGCCGCGCGGCGCGCCCCGCGCGAGCATGCGCGCGAATTGCAGCAGCAGTTCGTCGCCGACCGCGTGGCCGAACGAGTCGTTGACCTCCTTGAAGCCGTCGAGGTCGATCAGCAGCAGCGCCGCATGGCCGCCCTGCATCCTGAGCGTGGCCTGCGCGCGTTCGATCGCGCGGTCGAGGCTGGTGCGATTCTGCAGGCCCGTCAGCGCATCGGTTGCGGCGCGCCGTTCGAGCCGGTCCACGAGCACATAAAGATAGAGCGAGGTCGCGGCCACGCCGAGCACGAGGCCGATGCCGGCGGGGCGGTTGGCGACCCACCACGGCTCCACGCCCATCAGCGCGGACATGCCGAAGACCGTGACCGCGCAGGAGAGGGCCAGCGGACCCTTGCCATAGCGGCAGCCGGCGCCGACGAGGAACCAGAACACCACGAACAGCAGCGGCAGCGCCGAGCGCCCGCCGATCAGCAGTGCGGCGATGACCATGCCCTGATCGACGCAGGTGGTGACCGCCAGCCGCCATTTGGAACGCCGCGGCTGGAGCAGCAGCACGATATAGCTGAGCACGCCGAACAGGACGTAGAGCGCGACCATCGCGACGGTGGCGATATTGGCGGCAGTCGGGTGCATCAGCGTGTAGCCGATATAGAGCACGAGCGCAACCGCGCCGAGCGCGATTCGCAGCGCCGCCTGCTCCTTTTCTGGCTGATCGTGGTAGCCCCCGAGCAGCGCCTTGCCGCGCCAGCTCTCCGGATTCGACAGCGGCATCGCGTATGGGAATCGATATGAGGGGCCCGTATTGTAGCGTGGCCCGGTAACCGGACCGTTTGGCGGATGCACGGCACCACTCGCATTGCACGTCGCAGAATTTGCATGCATAAGCTGCATACCCCACGAAAGTCGGGCGCGCGTAACCGGCCCGATTTGATCGGCGTCATCCGCGCGCGAACGTCGAGGTGCCAGACTGTGCTCCGCAGGCAGAACGAGAACAGCGCAATTCCCCACGGTAACGACTTCTTCAACCAACCGGGAGAATATTGCGATGGTAGTTCCTCGAATCCGTTCCGCTTCTGCTTTTTTTTCCCCTGTTTCCCTCCCCAGCATCGCCTTTCCCAGCATTCCCTTTCCTGCCATTCCCGCCTCCCTGGCATGGCTGATGGCCGTGGCAGGCCTCGCCGCATCGACCACGGCATTCGCGCAGGCCCTCGATGCGGGCCTCGCGCCCGGCGCGGGGCAAGGGCCCGCGCAAGGGCAGGGGCTGGCGGCGCAGATGGTGCACTGGTCGCTGGACCATCCGCACTGCGCCGGCACGCTTGTCGCGCCGCGCGTCATGCTCACGGCAGGCAGTTGCGCGGGCCGGAAGACGCGCGGCCGCACCTATGCCCTGACCGATGGCGGCGCGGCGCGCGGCCGGCTCGTGCGATACCAGGGACGCATCGGCCCGATCGGCGACATTGCCGTGATGCTGCTGGACAAGCCGCTCGCGGGAAAGGCGGTCAAAGGGATGGCCGCCGTGCCAAGCTATGCGCAGGAGCGGATAGCGCTCGTCGATGGCGCGGCCGACATGAGCGACGGCACACGGCTTGTCGCGTATGGCAGCGCGGCGGCGATGCGGGCGCCGAGGGCGGCAAGGGCGGCAAGGGCGCCGTATCAAGGCCTCAGGATGCCTCGCCGCGCGACAGCCTATCTGTTGCGCGACGCCCGCGCGGGCGATAGCACGGCCGTGGGCCGCCCGCTGATTTACCGGTCGGTGGCCGGCTACCGGCTGGCCGAGCCGCAGCGCATCGATGGCAGCAGCCCGCAGCAACTGTTCGGCTCGCTGGTCATGCGCGCGTTCTACCCGAACCGGAAGCGGCGCTCGGGCGATGCCGTCTCCCATCAGCGCGGGGACCGCGAGCTCGACGAGATGGTCCTGCTGACCGCGGGGCGGGCGAGCGATGCGGCGGCGGGCATTGCCTCGCCGCTACGTCACCACGATCGCGGCGGCGGCCTGTTCGCGGTGGATGGCGAGCAGCGCGAGTGGCTCGTGGGGACGGTGCTGGGCGCGCAGCTGCACGCGCGCCAGAGCGAATACTGGCCGTGGCTCTATGCGACGCTGCAGCGTTACGGCATGCGGGCGGAAGCGTTGCAACTCGCGCGGCAGGTGCTCGGTACCGGGCGCTGGGGCGACAACGACCGGCAGGGGACGGTGGGCGACATCTACGTGTACGAGAACCCATACACACGCAGGGTCGAGTTCTTCCGGCTGATTGGGCTCGACAAGCAGGGACGGTATGGCTACTTCCCCAACGGCGGGCGGGACAACGCGTACTGGGAGCATCTGGGGAGCGAACTCCCGACCGCCGCGGAGGCCACCGCGCGGATTCGCGCGTGGCAGGCCGACACGCGTGAAGCGAAGAAGGGCGAGGTCTTCGTGCGCGTGCATCCCACGGCCGGCTCCATCGAGTACTTCCGGCTGAAGGCCGATGTGCTGGGGGCCTTGTCGGAGCCGCCCGTCGATGCGGCCAGCAACGCGGAATGGGAATACCTCGGCGCCAATCTCGTGGTATAGGCTTCCATGAGTCACCGTCAGGAGAAAGCGCCATGTCGTCGAACGCCGAACGCGATGCGGTACCCATCGAGGCACGTGTCTTCGAGCCGGACCGATTGTCGGTCGGGCTCGTGTTGCCGCTGCTGGGAAAGGGCGAGATCGTCGCGGATTTCGGGCAGCAGCTGGCGCTGGCCGAACACGCGGACGCGCTGGGTTTCCGTGCGCTGTGGGTCCGCGACGTGCCGCTGAACAGCGATGCGTATCCGGATCCGGTCGGCCATCTCGATCCGTGGGTGCTGCTGGGCGCGCTGGCCGCGCGCACGCGGCGCATTGCGCTGGTCAGCGGTGCCGTGGTGCTGACGCTGCGGCATCCGCTGCATATTGCCAAGGGGGCGATCTCGGTGAGCGACCTGTCGGGCGGCCGTTTTATCCTCGGGCTCGGGTCGGGCGACCGGCCGCCCGAGTATGCGGCGTTCGGGCAGGACACGGAGGCGCGGCGCGATCTGTTCCGCTCGCATTGGGAAACCGTGGCGGCGGCGCTCGATCATCCGTCGCGCGTGGTGCCCGATGTGCGCGCGGACGACGCGCCCGAGTTCTATCTGTTGCCGCGGCTGCCGGGGCCGGTGCCGATGATGGCGGTCGGCTCGGGGGGGCAGAGCGTGGGCTGGATCGCGCGGCATGCCATTGGCTGGATGACGTATCACCGCGACCCCGATGCGCAGCGCGATCGGTATCGCATGTGGCGCAATGCGGCCGAACGCTGGTCGGGCGGGCGGTTTCGCGCGTTTGGCGTGGCGACGCGGCTCGAACTCTGCGACCGGCGTGACGAACCGCCGGTGCCGATCCATCTTGGCTACCGCACGGGCGCCCGCGCGCTGGTGGACCTGCTGGAGGCAATGCGCGACGCGGGCACGCACCATGTCGCCTTCAACCTCACCGACTCGCCACGCCCGCCGCGGGAGGTCATGGAGGAGCTTGCACGGGACGTGCTGCCCGTGATGCACGGTAGCTGAGCGGTGCGGGAGATCACCCGCGCAGGGCGGCGACGGTCTCGTTCAACTCCTTCGCCAGCGTGGCAACCAGTTCGGCCGACGACATCGCCCGTGCAAGCGAGCCCGCCTGGCCCGACCACTGCGCCGCATAGTCGGCCGACCCCTTCGCCTTGGCCGCCGCATGCAGCGACTTGCCCGCGTCATAGGTAATCGGATAATCGGGCACGCGCGGATGCCCGGGCGCCTCGCCCAGCGCCATCAGGCGGTTATGGATGCCACGCGCCGCGCGCCCGGAGATCGAGCGCGTGAACGCCGTGCGGAACGGCGCACCCGATAGCAGCGCATTGCGATACGCCGCATCCGCGGCCGACTCGGTGGTCGTCACGAATGCCGTACCCAGTTGCGCGGCCTGCGCGCCAAGCGCCAGCGCCGCCGCGATGCCGGCGCCGTCCATGATCCCGCCCGCGGCCACGACCGGCAGCTTCGTGTTCTTCACGAGCACACGCACGAGCGCCATCGTGCCGAGACCTTCATCGACCGCGTTCAGGTCGAACATCCCGCGATGGCCACCGGCCTCGACCCCCTGCGCCACGATCGCATCGACGCCCGCCGCCTCGATCAGTCGCGCTTCCGCAAGGTTGGTCGCGCTCGCCATCAGATAGATGCCCGCCGCGCGCAAGCGGTCGAGCCATTCGCGGCGCGGCAGCCCGAAATGCAGGCTCACCACGGCAGGCTTCTCCTCGAGCAGCATCTCGAGCATTTCCTCGTCCGCGACAAAACTCTTGTAGATCTCGGCCAGCCGCGTCGGCGGCTCCGCGCCCCACTTGGCGAATTCCGGCGCCAGATAGTCCAGCCATGCGCGCTCGACCGCCGCGTCCGCTACCGCCGGCGGGTGGCAGAACAGATTGATATTGAACGGCTTGTCCGTGAGCGCGCGCGTCTCGCGAATGACCTTGCGCGCGCCGGCCGCATTGGTCGCGCCCACGCCCAGCGAACCGAGGCCGCCCGCATTGGAAACCGCCGCCGCCATGGCCGGCGTACTGACGCCCGCCATGGGCGCCTGGATGATGGGCAGCGTGATGCCGAGACGATCGAGCAGGGAACTAGTCATGATGAACTCTCAGAGAAAGCAGAACACGGTGGCGGTCACCAGCGCGCCAGCGGCACTGACCAGCGGCAGCGTGAAGCTGTGCGAATGGCCCATCAGCGCGCTGGAAGCCAGTGGCCCGGCGATCTGGCCAATGCCGTAGGCGGCGGTCAGGACCGCGACGATATTGAAGTTCACGCGATGCGCGACATGCCGCGCCGCGGACAACGCGATGGTCGTGGTGCCGACGAATGTCGCGCCGACCAGCACCGCGCTGCCGAGATAGCCCGCGGCCGACGGCACGAGCACGGGCAGCAATACGCCGATCGCCTGCAGGATCAGGTTGACCGACAGCGCACGGCGCGTGCCAAAGCGCTCGTGCGCGGCATGCCAGACGAAGCACGACGGTGCCGCGCCAAGGCCGAACGCCGCCCAGACGTGGATCGGATCCACATGACCGAGCGCATCGTGGATAAACAGCGGCAGATAGGTCGCGGTCACGATATAGCCATACCCGGCCAGCCCATAAGCGGCGATCAGTGGCCAGGGACCGACGAGCCCGGGCAGCGCGCCGTGGGCGGCGGCATCCGCGGTATTGCGATACTCGCGGCCCAGTGCGGGCCACGCGACCAGCACGAATGCCGCGGCCGCGACCGACAGCGCTATCCACACGGCAGGGCTCGACCACCCCGCGAGGTTGCCGCCCGCGATGATCTCTGCCGAAACGAGGATACCGACCCCGACGCCCGCGAACAGCAGCGGCGCGCCGCGATGATTGCCAACATGCGAAAACAGCCAGACCGCCGCGGCAACGAGGCCGAACGCGCTGAGCACCCCCGCCACGAAGCGGATCGCAATGACCACGCCTGCGGGTACGGGCAGGGCCAGCGCCAGCAGCGCGAGCACGGTCCCGACGAGGGCCGCGCGCGTGATCGCGGCCGCGCGCGCGGTGGGCAGGCGCGAAGCCAGCAGCGCGCCGATCAGATAGCCCGCATAGTTGCCGGAAGCCGCCCACGACCCCCCATCGACGGAGAGCAGATGGTCGCGCACCATCAGCGGATACATGCCCGTGAACGCAAAGCGCCCGAAGCCCATGGCGACCGACAACGCGAGCATGGCCGCGATGGTGGCGCCCAGCTGGGATGCGGCGGCCGGTGCCGCGCGCGCGGCAGTGGAGTGGAGGCTAGACACGTTGCAACTCCTCGAGGAATGCCGTGTACGCAACCGTGTCGTAGCCCTCGCGGCGAATCAGGTACGTCGGTACCTTGCGCAGGCTGATGGTCTGTACGTCGAGCGTATACCGATGTTGATCGAGTAGCGACTTCGGTACGATCGCTACCGCGGCGCCGGCGCTGACGCTGGCCAGCATCGCGTGATAGGAGGACATCTCGAGCACCTTGATGTCGGGCGCGCCTTCGCCTTCGCTGGCCAGCCAGTCGAGCGCGCATTGCCGGTACGTGCAGCCGCGCGCGAAGGCGGCCAGCGTCCGGAGCGCGAGGTCCGACGGGCGGCGCACGCGCTTGTGACTGGCCGGTGCCACGAGGACGAGGTCTTCGGTGAACAGATAGCTGCCCGCGATGCCGGGACCGAAGTCAGGCGGCAGGTCGGAACGTGTATCGGGCGCGGCATGCGCGACGAGCGCGCAGTCGAGCCGATGGCCCGCCACGGCATCGGTCAGGAACTGCGTGGTGCCGGTCTGGAGCTCGAGCTCGACATCGGGCCACTGCTGATGAAACCGGGCGAGCGGATGCGTGAGCCGGCTGGCGGCCGCCGCCTCCATCGAGCCGACACGCAGGCGCCCCGTGGGCACGGCCTGCTGCATCGACTGCCGCGCCTCCTCGGCCAGCGCGAGCAGGCGGTTGGCGTACCCGAGAAACCGCTGGCCCTCGGGCGTGAGCACCATGCGCTTGCTGTCGCGGCGGAACAGCGACACGCCGAGCGACTCCTCGAGTTGCTTGACGCGCGTGGTCACGTTGGACTGCGCGCGGTCGAGCGCCGCGGCGGCCCGCGTCACGCTCTGCTCCTGCGCGACGGTGCGGAATATCTCGAGTTCGGCCAGATCCATGATGTTCGGATGATCCTAAAAACAGATCGATGTCGAAATCATGTTCGTATATTGAGATGAACAAGTCAAGGCGGAACCGGGCCGAAACCTGTTCCACGATGTATCAACTGATGTTCAGTCCGAGAATTTCTCGACGAGGAAATCGACCAGCGCACGCACGCGGCTCGACAGATGGCGCGCATGGGGATACAGCAACACGAACGGCCGCGAACTGCCGCCGAAGTCCTTGAGCACCTCGACCAGCGTGCCGTCGCGCAGGTCCTGCTCGACCACGAACCGGTAGGTCTGGAACAGGCCGGCACCGGCGCGCGCGAGCGTGGCACCGCCCAGCGCATCCTCGGCGGTCCGATAGGTGCCCGTGGTGGCGATCTCGACGGTTTCTCCCTCCACCTGGAAGATCCACGGCAGGCGGCGCCCGCTGCTGGGCATGTCGAAGCCGATGCATTCGTGGGCGTGCAGATCGTCGAGCGTCTCGAGCGGCGCGGCGTGCTTCAGATAGGCGGGGGTGCCCACCACGACCATCTCCGCATCCTCGAGCTTGCGCGCGATCAGCGTCGAGTCGTCGGGCGCGCGGCCGCGGACCGACAGGTCGAACGTGTCGTCGGCAAAGTCCACGTTGCGGTTGCTGATATGGACGTCCATCTCGACGTCGGGATAGCGCTTGCGGAATTCCGGCAGTGCCGGCAGCACGCGGTAGTGCGCGTACGGCGTCGGCAGGCTGATGCGCAGCCGGCCCGACGGCGCGGCGTGCTGGCCGCTGACCATGCGCTCGGCATCCACGAGCTGGGCCAGCGCGACGCGCGCCTGCTCGTAGTAGGCGCGGCCTTCCTCGGTCAGCCGGATCTGGCGCGTGGTCCGCACGAACAGCCGGACGCCGAGCCGCTCCTCGAGCCGCGACACGCTGCGGCTGACCGCGGCGGGCGTCACGCCGGCGGCGACGGCCGCCGCGGAGAAGCTGCTGAGCTCCGCGGCGAGGTTGAACAGTTCGATGCTGCCGAGCTGGAGATCGTCGAATTGGCGCTTCATGATCCGGGGGGCGGTCTGAAAATGGATGCCATCGTACTCCGAGGCGCATGTTTTCGCCTCGGAGAGCATACATTACAGACGTTGGGTCTAAAGTGCTGCCGTTTTACGCCGTTACGTAGGCAAGTCCACGTAACAGGTGCCCATCATGTTCAACAGGTTGTCCATCCGGCTGCGTCTCAATGCGGCACTGGTCCTGCTTGCCGTGCTGCTCGCGGCGGTCGGCGTCATCGGCGCGGTGGGAATGCAATCCGCCGACCGCGATATCAAGGAAATCTACGGCAAGGAAATGGCCGCGATGGCGCATGTCGCGCGCTCCCAGCTGAACCTGACCGTGGTGCGCACCACGCTCGACCGCGTGATGCTGCATCCGGAGGCCCCCGACGCGATGGCGACCGTGGACAAGGCGCAGGCTTACCGCGCCAAGGCCGACGAAGCGTGGAAGGCTTACCTCGCGCTGCCGATGTCGCCGCAGGAAGAGGCGCTCGCGGAGAAGGTCGAGGGCATTCGCGCCGCGTATTTCAAGGACGGGCTCGATCCGCTGTTCGCGGCGCTGCGCGCGCGCGACACCGCCACGGCCGACAACATCATCATGGCCATGCTGCCGCCGCGCAATGCGGGGCTCTCCGCCGCGATGGAAGACCTCGAGCGCGAACAGCGCAAGCAGGCGGAGGCGCTCTACGCGCAGGCCACCGATCGGACCCAGCATTTCCTGTGGCTCGTGATCGGCGCCATTGCCGTGGGCGTGCTGGCCGCGCTCGGCTGCGCCATCGGCCTGCAGCGCGCGATCTCGGTCCCGCTCGTGCGCATGCTCGACAGCTTCGACGAAATCGCGCGCGGCAACCTGACGCAACCCATCCAGGCGACCACGCACTGCGAAATGGGCCGTCTGATGCGCGGCCTGCATCAGATGCAGCAGGGGTTGATCGCGACGATCCAGACCATGCGCGGCGGCAGCGAGGCGATTGCCAGCGCCACCGGGCAGATCTCGGCGGGCAACCAGGACCTGTCGCAACGCACCGAGGAGCAGGCCAGCGCGCTGCAGCAGACCGCGTCGAGCATGGAAGAACTGACGTCGATCGTGCGCCAGAACGCGGACAACGCGAAGCAGGCCAACCAGCTTGCCGTCGATGCGTCCGACACGGCGGCGCGCGGTGGCGAGGCCGTACGCCGCGTCGTGGACACGATGAGCGAGATCGATGCCGCATCGAAGAAGATCGGCGACATCACGAGCGTCATCGAGGGCATCGCGTTCCAGACCAATATCCTCGCGCTCAATGCCGCGGTGGAAGCCGCGCGTGCCGGCGAGCAGGGCCGCGGCTTCGCGGTGGTCGCGGGCGAAGTGCGCGCGCTCGCGCAGCGTTCGGCCACGGCGGCGAAAGAGATCGTCACGCTGATCCACGACACCGTGAGCCGCGTGGAAGCGGGGACGCGGCAGGTCGATCAGGCCGGCACCACGATGGGCGAGGTAGTGCAGGCGGTGCGCCGCGTGACGGACATCATGGGCGAGATCAGCGCGGCGTCCGTCGAGCAATCGGCCGGTATCGAGCAGGTGAGCCACGCCGTCAACCAGATGGACCAGGTGACGCAGCAGAACGCCGCGCTCGTGGAAGAGGCCGCGGCCGCCGCGCAGGCGCTCGAGGAGCAGGCCGACGTGCTGCGCGGCACCGTGGCATCGTTCCAGTTGCCCGTATCCCGCGGCGTGCCGATGCTCGCCTGAGCCGGAGATAGCTGACGCAGTCAGGAAAAGTCGGGTTGCAATGACGGCGGGTGCGCCCTATGGTCATCAATAGGGAGTCGTTCGAGAGCGAAGAACAAGGGAGATTTCCCGAATGAAACTCGAACCCGTCGCCAGTCTGCTGGCTGCGCTTGTCATGCTGCTCATCGGCGCGCTGATCAATCGGCGCGTCGGTGTGCTATCCCGCTACAACATCCCCGACCCGATCACGGGCGGACTGCTGTTCGCGGTGCTCGCCTCGCTGGCCTATGCCACGAGCGGGTTCCAGGTCACGATGGAGCAGAGCATCAAGCCGACACTGCTGCTGATGTTCTTCGGCGGCGTCGGCCTGACCGCGGACCTGCGCATGCTGCGACGCGGCGGCCGCGCGCTGATGATCTTCCTGATCATCCTGTTCCCGTACATCCTCGTGCAGAACCTCGTCGGCGTGTCGATGGCGAAGGTGCTCGACCTCCATCCGATCTTCGGGCTCGTCGGCGGCTCCATCACGCTCGTCGGCGGGCATGGCACGGGCGCCGCCTACGCCGAACGCTTCGCCGAGATCAACAACCTGCAGCAGGTGATGGAACTGTCGATGACGGTGGCGACCATCGGCCTGATCGTCGGCGGCATCATCGCGGGCCCCGTGGCGCAGTACCTGATCGGCAAGTACAACCTGCGCTCTGCGGCCGACGACGCCGCGGTGGCCAGCGAGCGCGAGGCCGCCTCGCCCATCTCCACCGTGGCCGTCATCGGTTCGCTGGCTGGCATTCTCGCGGCCGTGGTGGCCAGCCGCTGGCTCGCGGAACGGCTCTCGGGCGGCGCCATCACGATACCGTCGTTCCTCTGGTGCATGATGGCCGGCATTGCGCTGCGTAACCTGCTGCCGTTCGTCGGCGTGAAGTGGGACGACCGCGCGGCCGACCTGATCTCCAGCACGTGCCTGTCGCTGTTCCTCGTCATGACGATGATGGCGCTCGACGTCGTCGACGTGGCGCGCTCGGCGGGGCCGTTCCTGCTGATCATCGCCATGCAGGTGGTATTCATCGTGCTGTACGTGATCTTCGTGTGCTTCCGCTTCATGGGGCGCGATTACGAAGCCGCCGTCACGTCGGCCGCATTCATTGGCTTCAACATGGGCTCGACGGCGACCGCCATGGCCAATATGGCCGCGATTACCGCGCGCCACGGGCCGGCGCCGAGCAGCTACCTGATCGCGCCACTGGCCGGCGCGTTTTTCGTCGATCTGATGAACGCGTTCGTGCTCACGGTGATGCTCGCGTTGCCGTTCATGGGGGGCTGATCATGGGCGCGCCCGCGTTTCGCAGCCTGATCGTCGCCACCGCCGCGCTGTGGCTCTCCGCCTGTGGCGGCGGCCCCGATGTGGCCGCGTTGCGCAATGGCGTGGATGCGCGTCTTGCGCAGGCACTGCCCGCCGGCACGATCGAGGTGGCGGACTTCGCGCGCCGCGGCTCGCAGGCCGACATCAAGGCGCCGTCCGGCGAGACGCGGCGCGTCGTCTATTTCGATACCGAACTGCGGCTCAAGCGGGACTTCGATTTCGGCGCGTGGGATGCGCCCGGTGTGGCCGGGCTGGTCTCGGCGCTCGGTGCCGGACCCAAGGGCATCAGCGGCATTACCTCGGGCGGCAACAAGGCCGGCGACATCATTCGCGCGCACGGCACCGCGCTGTATCGCCGCGAAGGCAACGACTGGGTCGCCGTGTCCGCGGGCGGCTACCGGCCCGCCGAGGCACCGGCCTATGCGACCAACGCCACGCAGGGACCCACCGCGATCCTCGACGCCATGCGCAAGGTCGTCGATGCCGCGCAGCAGTCGGCCTCTCCGGCGGAACAGGCCGTGGTCCAGCAGGAACTGCAGGCGGCCTACGCGACGATCCAGGCGCGGCGCGCGCGTCTCGACGCGGGCTATGCGATCGCGGCGGGCGCCGAGCACGGCCAGTATCTGCGGCTGGCGCAGGCCATGGCCGCGACCTCGAAGGTGCGCGCGGTCCCGCTCGTCACGCATGGGGGCGAGGAAAACCTGCGCCTGCTGCGCGATGGCCGCGTGTCGCTCGCGCTCGCACAGGGCGATGCCGCGCTCGATGCCTACGAAGGCAAGGGTGCATTCGCGGACAGCGGGCCCTATAGCGCGCTGCGCGCGATCGGCAGCCTGTATCCGGAGGCCGTGCACGTGCTGGTGAGCGCGCGTGGGCCCGTCAGGTCGATGGCCGACCTGCGCGGCAGGCGCGTGGCGATCGGCACGCCCGGTTCGGCCTCGCGCACCACGGCGGTGCGGGTCCTGCAGGCGCATGGTCTGGCGCTATCGGACGTCGTGGCGAAAGAGCTGGCCATCGGCGATGCGCTCGTCGCGCTGCGCGCGAACGAGGTCGACGCGGTGGTGCAGATCATCGGGGTGCCGGCGGACAGCGTGCGCGACATGCTCGCCGACGACCAGATCCGGCTGCTGCCGCTGAACAAGGCCGGAATCGACGCGCTCGTGGCCACGCAGCGCGGCTACTTCCCGTACACGATCGTCAAGGGCGCCTACTCGGAGCAGGACCAGCCGGTGCCCACCGTTGCCACGGCCGCCGTGCTGCTGGCCGGTGCCGACCTGTCCGATACCGAGGTGGGCAGCGTAACGCGCGATGTCTATGGCAAGGGCAACGACCTGGCCGCGCGCGGCAGCGCGCAGGGCGTGCAGATCGCGCCCGAGAACGCGAGGCAGGGCTTGTCGATTCCGCAGCACCTGGCGGCATCCAAAGTGCTCGACGGCATGTCCGCGCGGTGACTCGCACCCCACTCGAACGCGCCCAAACTGCCGCCCGAGTTTGCTAGAGTTATGGATGAGGCGCTCGCGGCGCAATTGGATTCCTTTTATGCGAAAAGAGGTTCAGGCGGACGACATCGAACTGGGCAGGCCCCTGAAATCGGCGCTGGTCGACGAGCTCGGGTTTCCGGTAGCGGACGAGGGCACCGTCTTCCAGACCGACGAGGAGCGCCGGATGGTGCTTCAGGCCGGCCGCTGCTTCTGGGCGGACGACATGGCGCCGCTCGGCGCGGACGAACCCGGATCGCCCTGGCACGACCGCTACGGCCTGCCGGTGGGCACGCTGCTGCACGTCAAGCGGCCCGGCGATGCGAGTCGCGCGGCCGTCAGCCGGCTGATCGGCTTTGCCGAGGGCGCGGCCTTTATCGCGTGGCCGAACCTGACCGGCAAGGCGGTCGATGTCGTCGAGGGCGAAACGGTCCTGTTCCGCGGCTTTACCGGCACCAGCATCCTGAGCTTCTCCGCGCGCGTCCATGCATCGTCCCGCACGCCGTTTCCCTATTGGATGCTGGCCGATATCCAGAACGTGGAGACCCGCGAGATGCGCGGCAGCGTGCGCGTGCCCGTGCGCGTGGTCGCCAAGCTGACGGTCGTCGATGGCAGCATGCCGCCCCAGACGGTCTTGCTGACGGACCTGAGCCTCGGCGGGGCATCGATCAACACGGCCAGCGATGCGCTGTCCGAACCGGGCCGCGAGGTCCGGCTGGAATTCACGCTGCGCGCGGCTGGCATCAAGTCGAAGTTCTCGATTACGGGCTTTACGCGCGACGATGGCGACGGCACCGTCGAGGCGCCGTTCCACGGCGTGGGCGTGGCGTTCGACGGCTGCGGCGAACGCGAGGCCATCCTGCTCCACGCGTTTATCCACGAGAAGCTGCTCGAGAGCGCCACCATGCGGCCCGGTGGCGCGCTCGGGGAGTAACCCTCAACCTTCAGGGCTTGCGCTCGGCAAGCAGCTTCTGGATGACGGACTCGGTCTCGGCGTAGGCGCCTTCGCCATAGTGCTTGTAGACGATCTTGCCGTCGGCGTCGATCAGGTACGTCGCGGGCCAGTACTGGTTGCTGTACGCGGACCACGTCGCATAGTTGTTGTCCTGCGCCACCGGATACGTGATGCCGAAACGCTTGATCGCGGCCTCCACGTTCGACGTCGATTTCTCGAACGGAAACTCGGGCGTGTGCACACCGACGACCACGAGGCCCTTGTCCTTGTACTTCTCGTACCACTGCTTGACGTAGGGCAGCGTGTTCACGCAGTTGATGCACGAGTACGTCCAGAAATCGACGAGCACGACCTTGCCGCGCAGCTGTTCCATCTTCAGCGGGGGCGAGTTGAGCCACTTGTCGATGCCGGCGAACTCGGGCGCCTTGCCCTGGTCGCCGACGGTGGGCGTGCCGATGCTGGCGCCCGCGCCAACGATATAGAGGGCCGCCACGCCGGCGGCGGCGAGGGCGACGCGGATGGCATTACGCATGATGGGACTCCTTGCCGGTTGCGCGGCGTGGTTGCACCGTTGCCGGTTTGGCGGGCACCCAGCGGCAGGCAGCGGTGGCGCGCAGCTCGCCGGTGAAGGCCGACAGGATCATGCTGGCGAGAATCAGGGTTCGCTTCATGGTTTGCCTCATGGATGACAGGGTTGAGGCGATTATGGACAGCGTTGCCGCACGGGCTGTGTCGCTTTGTATCTGCCGGGCCGAACGACACGCAACTTTGCAAAAAAGGCGAAAAAAAACGCCGCAGCGCGAGCTGCGGCGTCGATCGCGGAGCGCGGAACGTCAGGTGCGCGTGAGCTGATCGCGGATCGGCAGCGAGCGGATACGCTTGCCCGTTGCCGCGAAGATCGCATTGCACAGCGCGGGCGCGACGGGCGGCACCGGCGGTTCGCCGACACCGCCGGCGGGCACGTCGAAGTCCCCGCCGACCAGCCACGTATGGATCGCGCGCGGAGCCATATGCGAGCGCAGCACCTCGAAGTCGTGGAAGTTGCTCTGCTGCACGCTGCCATCCTTGAACGTGATCTCGCCGAGCATGGCCAGGCCCACGCCCATCACGCAACCGCCTTCGACCTGCGAACGGATACGCTCGGGATTGACCTGCGGGCCGCAGTCGATCGCCATATCGACACGCGGGATCGTGATCTCGCCCTTGGCATCGACGGCCACTTCCACCACCGTGGCCACGTACGTGACGAAGCTGTATGCCATGGCAATGCCGAGGCCGTGGCCCTTCGGCAGCTTGCGGCCCCAGTTCGCGCGGCGCGCGGCTTCTTCGACGACGCGGCGCATGCGGCCGGTGTCGAGCGGATATACCTCGGGGGACTCGTTGTAGTTCCACTTGTCCGACAGCGTGGTCGGGTCGATGCGGCGCGGCGGGCCGATCAGGTCCAGCAGATAGTCCTTCGGGTCGCGGCCCGCCTTGTGGGCGAGTTCGCTGACGAAGCTCTGCACCGCGAATGCATGCGGAATATTCGAGACCGAGCGGAACCAGCCGATGCGTACGTGCGCGGGCACGTCCGCCGACTCGAGCCGGATGGCGGGAATCCCGTAAGGGATATTGATCGCGGTCATCGCGGCTTCGAAGTCGGCCTTGCCTTCGGCACCCACCTTGAAGGTGGAGGCGATGGTCGGTGCGGCCGAGCGATGCAGCCATGCGGTCGGCTTGCCGCCATTGTCGAGCGAGGCCTCGAGCCGTTCCACGGACACCGTGTGGTAGTAATCGTGGCGAATATCGTCGTCGCGCGTCCACTGGAGCTTGACCGGCGTGCCCCCGAGGGCCTTGGAAACCAGCGCGGCCTCGGAGATGAAGTCGGCCATGGACTTGCGGCCAAAGCCGCCGCCGAGCAGCGTCAGATGGACCGTGACGTCCTTCGGGTCGAGCCCGACGTGCTTGGCCACGCTTTCCAGCGCGCCCTGCGGGGCCTGCGACGGCGCCCAGATCTCGCACTTGCCATCGACGAAGCGCGCGGTGGCCACCGGCGATTCCATCGACGCGTGCGCGAGGTGGGGAATGTAGTACTCGGCCGAGATCTTGCGCGCGGCCGGCGCGGCGGACAACGTCGACAGTGCGTCGCCGTCGTTGCGCATGGCCTTGCCCGGTTGCTTCGAGGCGGTCTGCAGCGCGCCGCGGAACGCGACGGAATCGTACGCCGCGTTCGTCGTCCCCGCGTTATCCCAGTCGATCTTCAGCGCGGCGCGGCCCTGCATCGCGGCCCACGTATTGGACGCGACCACGGCGATGCCGCCCACCGGGTTGAACAGCGGCGGACCGTCATAGGGCTTGATCTCGACCACGCGCTGCACGCCCGGGACCTTCAGCGCCTCGGTGGCATCGTAGCTTTTCACCTTGCCGCCGTAGACCGGCGGGCGCGCGATCACGGCGTACACCATGCCCGGCAGGCGGACGTCGATGCCGTAGGTGGCCCGGCCGCGCGCGATATCGCGGCTGTCGGTCGGCAGGATCTTGCCCTTGCCGATATAGCGGAACGCTTCGGGCTTCTTGAGCACGAGCGTGTTCGCGGCCGGCACGGGCTGCTTCGCCGCGGCTTCCGCGAGTTCGCCGAAACCGAGGCGTCGGCCGCTGGCCGTGTGCAGGACCTCGTGGTTGCGTGCCTGCACCTCGCTGACGGGCACGCCCCACTGGGCGGCCGCGGCGGCTTCGAGCATCTGCCGCGCGGAGGCGCCCACGCGGCGCATCGGCGTGAGGAAATGGCGCATGCTGCGGGAGCCGTCGACGTTCTGGCTGCCGTAGCGCGCTTCGTTGGCGTCGGCCTGCACGATCTTCACGCGGGTCCAGTCGGCTTCCATTTCGTCGGCCACGACCATCGGGAGGCTGGTGCGTACGCCGGTGCCCATTTCCACGCGGTGCGCGACGATGGTCACGGTGCCGTCGGTGGCGATCGACACGAAGACGAGCGGATTGTCGACCACGCCGCCCGGCATCGCGTCACCGCCATACTTCTTGGGCTCGGCCGCGTGGGCCAGCGACACGAGGCCGCCGGCCTGCACCGCGAGCGTCAGGGCCGCGCCGGCCTGCAGGAACGTACGGCGCGAAGGACGCGCCGGCGCGCCGGTATCGGGAGCGTTCGTCATGACGGAGCTCATGCGGTCCTCCCATTCAGCGTGGCGGCGGCGCGCTTCACGGCTGCGTTGATGCGCGTATAGGTGCCACAGCGGCAGATATTGCCGCTCATCGCGGACACGATCTGGGCATCGGTGGGACGGGGGTTGGACTTCAGAAACGCGGTCGCGGTCATGATCTGACCGGCCTGGCAGTAGCCGCACTGCGCCACGCCAAGCTCGACCCAGGCGTCCTGGACGGCCTTGCCGACGCGATCGTTTTCGACGGACTCGATGGTATTGACCGACTTGCTGGCGACCGTCGAGATCGGCGTCACGCACGAACGCGTGGGCTGGCCATCGACGTGGACGGTGCAGGCACCGCAGAGCGCCATGCCGCAGCCGAACTTCGTACCCGTGAAGCCGAGCGAATCGCGCAGCGTCCACAGCAGGGGCGTATCCGGTGAAAGGTCCACCTCATGGACCTGACCGTTGATTTTTAGTGTGGTGGTCATCGTGTCTCGTGCAGGGATGGGAGGGGCCACAATCGGCCCCCCGGCATCCTACGAGACTGCTTCGCCGCTGGGAAGTGGTTAGCCGGTTCAAAGACTTAGCAACGGCATTTCACAATCGGCGATCAGTTTCCCGACTGGCCGGCGGCCTGGAGGATCAGGTTCGCGACTTCCTGCGGGTGCGAGAGCAGCGAGACATGGCTCGACGGCAGTTCGATCGTATGGGCACCCATGCGCTTGGCCATAAAGCGCTCCAGATCGGGGTTGATCGTGCGGTCCTCCGTGGACACGGCGTAGTACGACGGCTTCTGGCGCCATGCGGCGACCGTGGTCCTGGCCATCGTGATCGGGCGGCCCATCGGCTGCTGCACCGCATAATACGCGCGCGCCTGCTCGACGGGCAGGTCGCCGGCGAAGTCCTTCACGAACGCCTGTTCGGACAGCTTGGCGTAGTCGCCCGACCATTGCAGGCCGGCGCCGGCCGGGGCGGACGGGAATTTCTTCGTCAGGGCAGGGTAGTCTTCGCCGGCGTCCGGCGCGCGGGCGGCGATATAGACGAGCGACGACACCTTGGGATCGACGCCGGCCTCGCTGATGACCATGCCGCCATAGGAATGCGCGACCAGCACGGTCGGGCCGTCCTGCAGCGCGAGGGCGCGCTTGACGGCGTCCACGTCGGCATCGAGCGAGGTGGTCGGGTTCTGCACGGCGGTCACGTGCAGGCCCTTTGCCTGCAGGATCGGAATGACCTTCTCCCAGCTGGAGCCGTCGGCGTACAGGCCGTGCACGAGCACCACGTTCTTGACGGGCGCGGGCTTCTCCTGCGCGTGTGCGGCTTGCGAGAAGCCAAGAACACCAAAAGCGGAAATCGCGGCCACCGCGGCCACCAGCGAGCGTTGGAGTTTCATGTTCAGTCCTTTCGAGTGTGGGCAAACAGTCGTGTCATGCGCTGTCTGCCAGTAGGACGAACGGTGGCTCCCGGCTATTCCATCGACGGTGGAAAAAATTTTTCAGGTCTTGAAACCGTCCTTGAGCGCCTGCCGCAGATACTCGACGAATGCCCGTACCGCGAGCGGCACATACGGGCTATAGGGCCGGATGGCGAACAGGTGGTTGCCGAACGCGCCGGCCGAGCGCCAGTTGGGCAGGACCTGCACGAGCCTGCCCGCGCGCAGTTCGTCCTGCGCCGAGAAATCGGGGAGCAGCGCAATGCCGAGCCCCTGCAGGGCCGCCTCGCGCAACACCTCGCTATTGTTCGCCGCAAAGCTTCCGCGAATCGCGACATTGCGCCGGGCGCCGTTGCCGCGCACGGGCTCGAAGCTCCATGCCGGGGACTCGCCGCGCCGGAAGTAGGGCAGGCAGACGTGATCCGCCAGCGCCTCCGGCGTGGCCGGCGTGCCATGGCGGTCCAGATACGCGCGGGAGGCGACCAGCACCGCGTGCGTGCGGCATAGCGTCCAGGCCACGTGGGTGTCCGGCGCCGCCGCGGTGTGACGAATCGCCAGATCGAAGCCTTCCTGCACGAGCGAAGACAGCCGGTCCGACAACTCCAGTTCGATCCGCACGTCTGGATGCGTCTTCAGGAATGCCGGAATGCGCGGCACGATCTGCTGGCGGCCCAGCGCGACCGGTGCGGTCACCCGCACCAGCCCCCGCGGCTCGCCGACGAGATCCCGCACCCCGGCAAAGCTCCGCTCGATCTCGTCGAACGACTCGCGCGTGGCGTCGGCGAGCTGCTGGCCCGCCTCCGTCAATCGCATGCTGCGCGTGGTCCGCCGGACGAGCGCCACACCGGCCGCCCGTTCGAGTTCGGCAATCCGCTGGCTCAGCGCGCTCTTGCTGAGCCCGAGGCGCGCCGCGGCAGCCGTATAGCTGCCGAGCTCGCCGAGCACCACCAGCGAATAGACGTTGGACCAGCGCGTCTCTTTGTTATCGTTTTCCATCCGCACATTGTTCGCTTCATCGAACAGTGCGTCAACGCATTACTTCGAGGTCGGCATCGCGAATTCGGCGCCCTTGTCGATGCTCTGCGGCCACCGCTGCATGATCGACTTCTGCTTGGTGTAGAACCGCACGCCTTCCTCGCCATAGGCGTGCATGTCGCCGAACAGGCTGCGCTTCCAGCCGCCGAAGCCATGCCATGCCATCGGCACCGGAATGGGCACGTTGATCCCGACCATCCCGACCTGGATGCGGCGCGAGAACTCGCGCGCCACGCCGCCGTCGCTCGTGTAGCAGGACACGCCGTTACCGAACTCGTGCGCGTTGATCAGGTCGATGGCCGCGCCGAGGTCCTTCACGCGGACGCAGCCCAGCACCGGCCCGAAGATTTCCTCGTTGTAGATGCGCATCGACGGCGTGACGTGGTCGAACAGCGTGCCGCCCACGAAGAAGCCGCCCGCATGGCCGGGAATTTGCAGGTTGCGGCCATCGACGAGCAGCTGCGCGCCTTCCTCCACGCCCAGCCCGATATAGCCCTCGATGCGTTCCTTCGCCTGTTGCGTGACCACCGGGCCCATCTCGGACTTGTCGTCCATGCCGTTGCCGATGACGAGACCGCGCGTGCGTTCCGCCAGCACCGGCATGATGCGATCGGCGATATCGCCGACCAGTACCGCCACGGACACGGCCATGCAGCGTTCGCCCGCCGAACCGTAGGCGGCGCCGATCAGTGCATCGACGGTCCGCTCGACGTCGGCATCGGGCATGACCACGAGGTGGTTCTTCGCGCCGCCCAGCGCCTGCACGCGCTTGCCGCGCGCGGCCGAACGCTCGCTGATGTACTGCGCGATCGGCGTCGAACCGACGAAGCTCACCGCGCGCACGTCGTCATGATCGATCAGCGCATCGACGGCCTGCTTGTCGCCCTGCACGACGTTGAACACGCCCTTGGGCAGGCCGGCCTGCGCGAGCAGGTCCGCCATGAAGAGGCTGGCGCTCGGGTCGCGCTCGCTGGGCTTCAGCACGAACGTGTTGCCCGTGGCGATCGCCACCGGGAACATCCAGCAGGGCACCATGCAGGGGAAATTGAACGGGGTGATGCCGGCCACCACGCCCAGCGGCTGGCGCATGGTCCAGTTGTCGATGCCGGTGCTGACCTGATCGGTGTAGTCGCCCTTGAGCAATTGCGGAATGCCGCAGGCAAACTCGACGACCTCGATGCCGCGCGTGACTTCGCCCTGCGCGTCCGAGAACACCTTGCCATGCTCGGCGGTGATGATCGCGGCGAGCTGGTCGCGGTTCTCGTTCATCAGCTGCAGAAAGCGCTGCATCACGCGGGCGCGGCGCAGCGGCGGGGTATCGGCCCAGGCCGGGAACGCGGCGGCCGCGGCTGCCACGGCGGCTTCCACTTCCGCGCTGCCACCGAGCGCCACGGTACGCGCGGCCTCGCCGGTGGCCGGATTGAATACCGGCTGCGATCGGTCGCTCATCGCGGCCACGTGCTCGTTGTTGATGAAGTGGCCGACCTGGCGGTTATCGGTGAAGGCGGTGACGCTCATGACTGGGCTCCTCTCTATGGATGGGGCCAAGTGTATGAGCGCGCCGGGGGGGCATTCAATGCATGAACGCTTCACACATTGTTAAGCTAACTGAACAATAGCTGGATGCGGGCGATCAGCGCAGCGGCTTTTCCAGTACGACGAAGTGCAGGTCGTCGCGCAGCGGCAGGCCCACGCTCGGATCGTCGTACGGAAACGGCACGGTCTCGCCATTGGGCAGATACCCTTGCCGCCCGTACCATGCGATCAGCTCGGTCCGCGCGTGCACGACGGTCATGCATGCCACGGCCACGCCACGGGCACGCAGCCAGTCCTCGGTCAGCGCGATCAGCCGCTTGCCCGCGCCGCCGCCCTGCAATGCCACATCCACGGACAGCATGCCGAGCTCGGTCCGCCCGGCGTCCAGCCGGTCCGCGCAGACGGTCGCCACCACGGGGCCGCCGGCCGCTCGCATGACGAGTACGGTCGGGTTGTCCGCGCCGATGAGCCGTGCCACCTGCGCGGCATCGATGCGCTGGCCGGCGATCAGACCCGCCTCGGAGGTCCATCCGGCCTGGCCGTCCTGTCCGCGATAGGCGCCGTTGACGATGCGGACGATGGCGTCGGCGTCAGCGGGGGTGGCGCGGTCGAGCTGGTATGCGGTCATGCAGGGGGGCTCCGTCAAAGTTCCGGGGAGAGATCGGGGTTGGGGGCAACGGCACTGCCGCCGGCAAGGCGGTAGGCCGATGGGGGCACGCCGTAGACGCGCTTGAAGGCCAGGCTGAACGCACTGTCGGACTGGTAGCCGACGGATGCCGCGATGCGCTGCATCGGCTCCTCGCGGCCGTGCAGCGCATGGGCGGCCACGCGCATGCGCCAGCGCAGCAGGTAATCGAGCGGGGCGACGCCCGTCAGCTGCTTGAACCGTGCCGCGAACGCGGAGCGCGACATCGCCACCTGCGAGGCGAGTTCCTCGACGCGCCAGGACCGTGTGACATCGCCATGCATGGCCCGCAGCGCGGCCGCGATGCGATCGTCGCGCAAGGCCCCGAGCAGGCCCGTCTCCGCGCCATGCCGGCACCAGTAGCGAATGATTTCCACGCACAGCATCTGCGCGAGCAAGGCCTGGCTCGCGTCGGCACCGGGCGTCGGTGCCGCGAGCTCGTCGCGCAGCCGCATGATCAGCCAGCGCATGGACGCCGCGCTCGGATCGGCCCCGTGCACGACGACCACGGTGGGCAGCGTGGACATCAGGAATTCGATATCGAGCGCATCGAGCATCAGCGCGCAGCCCACGATATGGCACTGCGAGCCGCGCGTCGTGCCGCTCACGCCGTCGATCCTGCCGCGATGGTCGATGAACACTTCGGCGGCAGGCAGCGGCGTCAATGACGGATCGCTGCAGGTCTCGTAGGTGCCCGCGCGCGTGAGCATGAAACCGTCGCCCGTGCGCAGGCGAATAGGCGCCTCGAGGGCGTCATGGACGAGCCACGCCTCGCCCTCGGTGACGACGTTGATCTTGGTCGTATGGGTCTCGAAAGCCACCGCCCATTCGCCGCTCGCGTGCAGCGATCCGCTGAGCGTGCAGCGGGCGGCCAGCATCAGCAGCCATTGGGAGAGCGGGTCGGCGAGCATCCGTGGACGATCGAGTAAGGTTCGTGGACGAGCGATTATGGTCGCGGATCCGCATGCTGCCTAGACTGGGCGCCTCTCGTGACTCAAGTCAAGGCGCCAAGCCGATACATCCATGCAAATGCAAAAAAATCTCCAGCAACCGCTCGGCAGCGGGTTCGATCGGTGCACCACGGCCGTGCAGGCCGTCGCCGGCATGGACTTGCACGGCAGGCATTACGTCGTGACCGGCGGCCATGCGGGCCTTGGCCTCGAAGTCACGCGCGCGCTGACGGGCGCGGGCGCCACGGTATGGGTCGGCGCCCGCGACCCCGAACGCGCGGCGCGGGCCGTGGCCGGCCTGCCGCGCGTCCAGGTGGCCGCGCTGGAATTGACCGACGCGGCGTCGGTCGATGGCTTCGCGTCGCATGTGCTGGCCGGCGATGTTCCACTCCATGGCTTGATCAACAACGCCGCGATCATGGCCGTGCCGCTGCTGCAGCGCGATGCGCGCGGGCACGAATTGCAGTTGTCGACGAACCACATTGGACATTTTCGGCTTGCGGCGCGGCTCTGGCCGGCGCTCGTGGCCGCGCGCGGCGCGCGTGTGGTGGCATTGAGCTCCGGCGGGCACCGCTTCGCCGGCGTCGATCTGGAAGATCCGGACTACCGCGGGCGCCCCTACGACAAGTGGCAGGCGTACGGGCAGTCGAAGTCGGCGGCGTCGCTGTTCGCGCTTGAACTGGACCGCCGGGGCGCGCCCCATGGCGTGCGGGCGTTCTCCGTGCATCCCGGGGCGATCGAGACCGGGCTCGGCGTGCATCTGACGCGGCAGGATCTCGTCGAGATTGGCGCGCTGACGCCGGACGGCGAACTGACGCCCAGATTCGCGGCGCTCTACAAGACCGTGGAGCAGGGGGCGTCCACCACGGTCTGGTGTGCGACCAGCGCGCGGCTCGACGGGCTGGGCGGGCTGTATTGCGAAGATTGCGATGTCGCGCCGCTCATTCCCCCCACGTCGGACTCGCTGCTCGGCGTGCTGCCGCATGCGGTCGATCCGGCCACGGCGCGCGCGTGGTGGACCGTCAGCGAGTCGCTGGCCGACCTCGCATTCCCGGTCTGACGGTTCGGACCATCACGGGCATAGCCCCGCCTCGCGGTAGGCGGCGATCACACGGTCGAACATCGCAACGTCCCGGTGTCCGCGCGCCACGAGCTGTGCGCCTTCTATCGCCGTGAAGATGGCCAGCGCGCGGCGCCGGCGGGCATCCTCGGGGGCCTTCTCCGGCGCGGGTTCCCCGCCAAGCGCCAGCAGTCGCGTGAGCCACGCGATATTGACGTCCGTAAACCGGTTCACCTCCACCTGCACCGCCTCGGGCAGGTCCGCGAGCTCGGCCGACATGATGCCGCAGAGGCACATCCGGTTGTCGTTCTCGAGCGCCGCGCGGAATACCGCGACATAGCGGTCGAATACCTCGCGCTGCGAATGCGAGGTCAGCAGCAGCTCCTCCAGCAGCACCACGGCGTCGTCGGTATAGGCGCGTGCCAACGCCGCGCCGAGGTCGCCCTTGGTCGGGTAATGGTGGTGGACCGCCGGTCCCTTGATCCCGATTTCCTGCGCGATGTCCCGAAAACTGAGCGCGTTGTATCCGTGCGCCTGGACCATGCCGCGGGCGATCGAGAGGATGCGTTGCTTCGTATCGCTAGTAGCCATGCGGCATTGTAGCGAATGACTTAGCGCTAAGTAAGCTTGACTTGCGCCCAAATTCTCTCTTACGCTGTTTACCGACTTATCGATAGGTAAGTTTCACACCGAAAGTAAAGAATAAGGCGCAAAACAGCATGAAGCTCTACGATATCCCCGGTTTTCCCAACCCGCTCCGCATCCGTATCGTCCTGGCCGAGAAAGGCCTGGCCGCGCAGGTCGAGTTCGTCAAGGTCGATCTGCCGGCCGCGGAACACAAGCAGCCGCACTTCCTTGCCATCAATCCGACGGGCACGGTGCCGGTGCTCGAGCTCGAGGATGGCACCTATCTCTCCGAATGCACGGCCATCACCGAATACCTCGATAACCTCGACGGCAACCCCGTGCTGACCGGCCGCACCGCGCGCGACAAGGGCGTGATCCACATGATGCAGAAGCGCGCGGAGTCGCAACTGATCGATGCCGTGGGCATCTATTTCCACCACGCTACGCCGGGCCTCGGGGACGCGCTGCGCGCGTACAAGAGTCCCGAATGGACCGATCGCGAGGAATGGGGCCGCCGTGAGCGCGTGCGGGCGGAGGCCGGCATGCGTTATTTCGACGGCGTCCTGAGCAGCCAGCCGTATGTCGCTGGCGAGGCGTTCTCGATGGCCGATATCACGGTGTGGGCGGGCCTGCTGTTCGCGGGCTTCGCGCAGATTCCCGTGCCCGAGGACTGCGTTCATCTGCTGGCGTGGAAGGCGCGCGTGGACGCGCGGCCGTCGGTCCGGGAACCGGCCTGACCGGCCATCGGAACGGGCGCCAAGCAGCTTGAGGACGATCGAGGCATCATGTCGGCTCACAACACGGCATGAGGAGACGTCGCGATGGATCTGCAACTGCAAGGAAAGTCCGTTCTGATCACCGGTGGCAGCCGTGGTATCGGCTTTGCCTGCGCGGCGCTGTTCGCCGCGGAGGGCGCCGATGTCACGATTGCCGGCACGTCGGCGGAATCCACGGCGCGCGCCCAGCGTGAACTCTCGGACAAGCATGGGGCGAAGGTCGATACCTTCGTCGGCGACCTGTCGTCCCCCGATGTCCGCCATTCGCTCGATGCGCGCTTCGGCACGCTCGACGTGCTGGTCAACAATGCGGGCGCGATTCCCGGCGGCGGGTTGACCGCGATGAGCGATGCGCAGTGGCGCGAGGCGTGGGAGCTGAAGGTCTTCGGTTATATCGAGACGACGCGCATGGCGCTGCCGAAGATGATGGACCGCGGTTCGGGCGTGATCGTCAACGTGATCGGCATCGCGGCCGAAATGCCGCGCTACGACTATCTGTGTGGGGCCACGGGCAATGCCGCGCTGACCACGTTTACGAAGGCCGTGGGCGCGCGCTCGACGACGCGCGGGGTGCGCGTGGTGGGCGTGCATCCGGGCCCGACCGAAACGGACCGCCTGCTGACCCTCTACAAGGCGCGCGCGAAAGAGAAGTTCGGCGACGAGTCGCGCTGGCAGGAAATGCTCGAGCATCTGCCGTTCGGACGGGCGGCCAGGGCGTCGGAGATGGCCGACCTCGTGGTGTACCTGGCGTCTGCACGGGCTTCGTACCTGAGCGGCGTGGTCGTCGATGCCGCGGGAGGCGCGCAGTATGCGTGAGGGGCGCGGCGACGACCGGCGCGCCGACTATCCGCATCTGGCCCGCGTGCAGACGCGCTGGATGGATAACGACGTATACGGTCACGTGAACAACGTGACCTACTACAGCTACTTCGACACGGCGGTCAATCAATACCTGATCGAACAGGGCGTGCTGGACATCCATGCCGGGCGCGTGGTCGGCCTGGTCGTCGATACGGGCTGCTCGTACTTCCGGTCGATCGCGTTTCCGGATCGGCTGGAGATCGGCGTGCGCGTGGCAAAGCTCGGGAATGCGAGCGTGCGCTACGAGGTGGCCGTGTTCAGGGAGGGTGACGAAGCGGTCTGCGCGGCGGGCCACTTCGTGCATGTGTACGTCGATCGGGACTCGGGCCGGTCCGTGCCGATTCCCGACGATGTGCGGCAGGTGCTCGCCCGGCTGGGCACCGGCGTGTAGATCGCATCGGGGCCCGTGCAATATTTACTGGCCCCGGGGCCGCCTTGTCGCGTCGATGCGCCGGTAAATGGCGCGCGCCGGTGCGGGAACAGCCTTTGCATAGGACTGGATATCGAAGTCCTATCGACCGAAGGAGACCCCTCATGGCAACGCTCCACACCGTCAGGGCGGCTGTCGCCGCCAGTGCCCTCCTGTTCGCCGCGGCCGCAGGTGCGCAGGGCACCAATACCACCGCGCCGAAGACCGCGTCCCCCAACGCCATGCCGACCGCTGGCGCGACGCAGGGGAGCGAACTCGCGCGTGGCGACCGCACGTTCCTTGAAAATGCCGCGCAGGGCGGCCATGCCGAGATAGAGGGCAGCAAGCTTGCGAATCAGAAGTCCGCCAACGCGGACGTCAAGGCGTTTGCGTCCCGCATGATTCAGGACCACACGAAGGTGGGCGACGAGCTGACCTCGCTGGCCAGGTCGAAGGGCTACACCCCGCCGACCGAACCGTCGCTCGTGCAAAAGGGCGAACTGAAGGCGCTCGGCGTGCTCGACGGGAGCAAGTTCGACAAGATGTACAGCAGCCGGATTGGCGTGGCGGCGCACGAAAACACGGTCAAGATGTTCCGCGAAGCCTCGCAGAACGCGAAGGACGCCGACGTGAAGGCGTTCGCCACCAAGCAACTGCCGGCCCTGGAACAGCATCTCCAGATGGCGCGCGATCTCGACAAGAAGGTCGGCAACGGTTGACGGAGACCCCCTCCATGTCGGAGGTTGGCCTACAGGCTGCGAGGCGTGGAGTGGGTATAGTGCAACGATCCATGCACTGACGCCAAACCATGACCGTAACCGCAGCCTGGCCGTCATCCCATAATCCGTCCCCTGGCTGGGACGGAGAGATGGCCCGGCGCATTGCCGCGTACGACTGGCAGGACACCGGACTGGGCCGAAGGGATGGCTGGTCCGGCAGTCTCAATGCCAATATCCAGATGTTGCTGGCATGTCCGGTTCCGCTCGTCATGCTCTGGGGGCAGGCCGGCACGATGATCTACAACGACGCCTATGCGGTGTTCGCCGGCGGGCGACATCCGTCCCTGCTCGGCAAGCCGGTCGAGGAAGGATGGCCCGAGATCGCGGCGTTCAACCGGCATGTGGTGGACACCGTGCTCGCAGGGGCCGTGCTGTCGTATCGCGACAAGTCGCTCGTCCTCCATCGCAATGGCAGGCCCGAGGACGTCTGGATGGACCTACACTACAGCCCCGTCGTCGATGATGCGGGCGTGCCCGCCGGCGTCATCGCCATCGTGTTCGAAACCACTGCCCGGATGCTTGCCGAGAAGGCGCACGGCGAGGCCGAGCAGGCGCTGTCTCTGCTCAACCAGACCCTGGAGGCGCGCGTCGGGCACGAAGTCAAGGCGCGGGCGGCCGCGGAAGACCGCCTGCGGCAAGTGCAGAAGCTCGAGGCCGTGGGCGGGTTGACCGGTGGCGTGGCGCACGATTTCAACAACGTGCTGCAGGTGATTTCGTCGAATCTGCAATTGCTGCGGCTTGCGGTTGGCGACGATGAGCGCCTGCAGGCGAGGATCCTGGCGGCCAATGCGGCGGTGGCGCGCGGGGCCAGGCTCGCGCAGCAACTGCTCGCGTTCGCGCGGCGGCAGCCGCTGAGTCCTTCGGTCGTCAGTCCGCCGCGGATGGCGGAAGCGCTTTCCGACCTGCTCCGCCGCGCGGTGCCGGAGCGCTTTCGACGGGTCGTCGAGATCCCCGGCGATGCCTGGAATCTTTATGCGGATCCGATCCAGCTCGAGGGCGCGCTGCTGAACCTCGTCAACAACGCGCGCGATGCGCAGGGGGATGCGGGCACGATTCGCATCGAGGTAGGCAACGTCGTCAGATCGGATGATGCGCCGCCGGAGGGCGGTTCCGATCTTCCGGCTGGCGAGTATGTGCGGGTGGCGGTGATCGACGAAGGGACAGGGATGTCGGAAGAGATCCGGGCTCGCGCATTCGAGCCGTTCTTTTCGACCAAGCCCGAGGGGCATGGAACCGGGCTCGGCCTGAGCATGGTGTTCGGGTTTGTGAAGCAGAGCCAGGGGCATATCGACCTGCATACCGTGCCCGGGGAGGGCACGACGGTGTCGCTCTATTTCCCGCGGACACACAAGGACCTGTCGCCGGACGACGAGGGCACAGCCGTATGCGATGCCGGGGGCGAACTCACGGTGCTGGTCGTCGAGGACAACGCGGATGTCAGGCTTTCGGCCATCGACATGCTGTCCCAGCTCGGGCATCGCGTGCTCTCCGCCAAGGATGGCGATGCGGCGCTGGCCTTGTTGCAGCAGGCCGATGGGGTCGATCTGCTGTTTACCGACGTGGTGATGCCGGGAACGGTGCGCAGCAGCGAACTGGCCCGGATTGCGGCCGGGCCGCCCCATGATGCGCGCGTCATCTTCACGTCGGGCTATACGCGCGACGAGATCTTCCATGACGGGCGGCTCGACGAAGGCGTCGTGCTGCTGAGCAAGCCGTATTCCATCGAGGACCTTGCGCGGACGATCAGCAAGGTCTTTCAGACGCGGGGCTGAGCGCCGGCCGCGCGAAACTGCTCGATCAGTTGCTGGAATCGTGGGCGGAGCGCGTCCGGATGCTGCCGGATGCCGTAGCGCGTGCCCGCGTGCATGGCCCATTGCGGCCAGCCCAGCCGGTCCATCAGCGCGGCGGAGTCGGATGCTCCCGGCTGCAGCGCTTCGCCGAGAAACGATTCGGCGCTCTGGCCCCGCGCGCACAGCGCCTCGATGTCCTCGCGCACCCATGCGGCGAATCGCGGGGCCATGTCGCCCATGTCGAAGGTCATGTCGCGGACGCGCAGTTCGTGCGGATATTCGCCCGCGATCTGCAGGACCTTGCCATCGACTTCGTGGACCCAGTGCGGGGTGTCGGCGATGGCGATGCGGAAGTCGAACCCCGCGCCTCCGGCCTGGTACCGATGAAGAACCAGCCAGTGCCAGAGCAGGCCGATGAGGTTGTGGAACCGGTCCGCGGCCTCGATGGCGTCGCGGACGGCCGATGCCGGGGGCGGCGTGACGATCCGCACCATGCGGCGGTCGCCGCTTTGCAGGGCGCCGACGAGCGATGTGGTCTGCGTCGAGGCCATATAGGCGGCCCAGTCACCGGTGCCGAGCCAGGCCTCGTCGATATCGAACGACCGGTAGATCGCGTGGATGGGGGCGCCATGTCCGCCGGGCGCGGGCGGCTGGCAATAGGCCGCGTAGATCCGCGTGCGCCCGTCGCGCGCGCCGAGCGCGTTCTGCATGCTCGTGACCTGCTTGCCGAGCTCGTCGGTCACCCATCGCAGGTCCTCGCGCTGCTTGTCCAGCGAGGCATAGTGCTCGGCCGCGACGTAGATGGCCACGACGGCCATCACGAAGATCGCGGGCTCGGGCAGCGGGGAATGCAGGGTATGCGCGCCGAAATAGGCGGCGGTCGGGATCACGAACACGATGGCGATGCCCCACCAGGAGCCAAAGATCCTGAAGAGAAAGCCTTCGCTGTGGTTTGCCTTCTCGGCCGACCCCTCGTCGGGCTCCCCGCCGTCGCCAGCCTCCCGCGCATGCTCGCGCCGCTCACGCTCGTGCACGACATGGTGATGCAGATTGCTGCAAAAGAACGCCAGCAAGGTCAGCACGACCACGACGATCGCATGAAACCACGGCTCCCGCTGCTCGTCGTCGAGCCACTCGTGCGGCCACGTATCGAACAGGAACGTGGCCACCAGCACCATGGACACGGCCCAGAGTGTCACGGCACCGATAACGAGCCGGGTATGCGTTTGCGAATCTGCTACGGGAGTCTGTTGTTCCATGCATCTGCCCTGAGTTAGCGCCACCTGTGGCCATCGATCATCCGGACGCCCCGCGCGAGCGAGAGGGCATCCACCATGTTCCATGTTAGGCGCCAGAAGGCGATGTGGCCGTTGCTATCCCATGACTTCGATCAACGCGATGGCCAGAGTCAGCACAGTGCGACAGTACATCCGCGCCCTCGGCGGCGAGGGCTTCGTTTTCCCGGCGGCCGAGGGCGTCCGTCAGGCGGTATTGGAGCAGGAACAGCACGATCAGCCAGACGACGGCGATGCCGGCCAGCAGGAGTCGGTACCAGAGGACGGTGGCGCCCATGGCGGTCTCGATAGTGGTTTGCTTCGAGGTTATGCGGGCGGCGGTAGAAGCTGCGTCAAGAGGCGGGCGGCGGGTGTCAATCTTTCGTAAAGACGAGCCGCTGATGCTGATCACCGGCAGCATCGACGATGCGCGCAACTTTGCGTGCGCGGGAAGCTGGCGCAGTACATATACTGGTCGACGCCAATGGCCGATCGGAGGCGTCGTGAACAGAACAGATCACTCCTACACGCCCCCGCGGGCGGAAGCGTCGAGCGCGCTGCCTGCGGACCTCGTCGCGTATCTGGATGGGCGCGACCTGCCGTCGAAGATGCAGGCCCTGCGCATCTCGACCGTCGATGAAGAAGGCTGGCCCCACGCCGCGCTGCTCAGCGCCGGCGATATGGTGGCGACGCCGGCGGGCGCGCTGCGGTTCGCCGTCTTCGCCGCCTCCACCACCGCCGCCAATCTCCATCGCGACCCCCGCGTCACGGTCACGTATTCGCGCGAGGGTGGCATGTGCGAAGTCCGGCTGACGAGCCGGCGGCTCGGCGATATGCCCGCAATGACCGGGCTTGCGCTGTTCGAGGCCGATCCGGTGTCCGTGCGGTTTCATCGCGCACCGTATGCGAGCGTGAGCAGCGGCATCACCTTTTTCCTGTACGAACAAGAACCGGTCGTGGCGCGCTGGACGCGGCAGATCGAGGCCCTGCGCGCGGCATTCTGAGCCGTTTTCCAGGCGTTGACGATGTGACCGGGAGTGTCCGCATGCAAGCCTATCCCGATTTTCGCGCGTTTCTCACCGTGCTCGAACAGCAGGGGCAACTGCTCCGGATGAAAGATCCGGTGCAATTCGAACCCGACCTGGCCGCGGCCGCCTGCGCGCTGGCCCAGATCGGCGACGAGGTGCCGGCCATCCTGTTCGACAATATCGCCGGCAGTCCCGGCGCGCAGGTCGTGCTGAACACGCACGGCTCGTGGCCCAATCATGCGCTGGCGCTCGGCATGGACAAGACGGCCTCGCTGAAGGCGCAGTTCTTCGAGTTCGTGCGCCGCTTCGAGCTGTTTCCGGGGGAGATGCAGCGTGTCGATAGCGCGCCGTGGCAGGAGGTGAGCGTCGCGCACGATATCAACCTGTTCGACCTGCTGCCACTGTTCCGGCTCAATCGCGGCGACGGCGGGTTCTATATCGACAAGGCCTGCATCGTGTCGCGCGACCCCGACGACTGGGACAACGACGACGTGGAGAACGTGGGCGTCTACCGGCTCATGGTGAAGGGCCCCAACCGCATCGGCATCCAGCCCGTGCCGCAGCACGATATCGCGATCCATCTCTCGCATGCCGAGGCGCGTGGCGAGGATCTGCCGATCGCCATCTGCATCGGCAACGAGCCGATCATCCTGTTGATGGGCGCCACGCCGCTGCGCTACGACCAGCTCGAGTACAAGATGGCCGCGGTGATGCAGGGCGAGCCGTACAAGGTCGTGCGGACGGAGAAGGGGCTCGATGTACCGTGGGGCTCGGAGTACGTGCTCGAAGGCCGGATCGTGGCGCGGCAGCGCGAGATCGAAGGTCCGTTCGGCGAGTTTCCCGGCTACTACTCGGGCGGGCATCTTTACCCCGTTATCGAGATCGACCGGGTATCGCATCGCAAGGATCCGATCTTCGAATCCGTGTATGTGGGCCGCCCCTGGACCGAGATCGATTTTCTGCAGGCGATGACGACCAGCGCGCCGATCTTTATCCAGCTCAACCGCATGTTCCCCGAGGTGGTCGCCGTCAACGCGCTGTACACGCACGGTCTGGTCGTGATCGTCTCCACGCGCGTGCGGTACGGCGGCTTTGCCAAGTCGGTCGGCATGGGCGTGCTGACGACCCCGCATGGCCTCGGCTACGCCAAGATCGTGATCGTGGTCGATGAGGACATCGATCCGTTCAATCTGAACCAGGTCATGTGGGCGATGTCCGTCCGCACGAATCCGGCGGGGGATGTGGTGATCATCCCGAACCTCGCGGAGAACCTGCTCGACCCGGCCGGCGAGCCCAATGGCATGGCGCACAAGATGATCATCGATGCGACCACGCCGAAGGCGCCCGACCGGCGCGGCGACTATGGCGAGGTCCTCGATACGCCCCAGCAGACCGACGCCTGGCGCGAGAAGCTGCTGCCCCTGATCCACGCGCTGCGCAAGTGAGGATGGCCATGCAAGACGATGACTCGGCAGTCTGCCCGCGCTGCGGCGCGTCCACGATCGAGACCCATGCCAAGTCGGCGGTGGCGGACGTCTGGACGATATTCGGGTGCAACACATGCCGGTATACATGGCGCTCGACGGAGCCCGCGGAGAATACCGACCGCGACCGCTATCCGGCCGTGTTCAGGCTGTCCGCGCAGGACATTCCGCATATGCCGGTGGTGCCTGCCATTCCGCCCCTGCGGCACAAGGATTGATCTTCGGAGTCCACCATGGCCATGCTGTTATCCGTGAATGTCGGCAAGACCCGCGAGGTCGCATGGCAGGGCCGGACCGTTCGTTCGTCGATCTGGAAATCGCCGGTCGCCGGACGCGTGATGGTGCGACGGCTGAATATCGATGGCGATGCGCAGACGGATCTGCAGGGCCACGGCGGGGAGCAGCGCGCGGTCATGGTCTACCAGATGTCGTCGTACCGGTTCTGGAACGCGTTTCTGGGGCGTGACCGGTACGAGTACGGGCAGTTTGGCGAGAACCTCACGGTGGACGGGCTCGAAGACGCCGACGTCTGCATCGGCGATCGCTATCGCATCGGCACGGCCGAGTTCGAGGTCTCGCAGCCGCGCGTGACCTGCTATCGGCTCGGGATCCGCATGGCGCATCCCGAATTGCCCGCGCTCGTGGTCACGCATGGACGGCCCGGTTTCTATATGCGCGTGATCCAGGAGGGCGAGATCGGCGCGGGCGACGAGATCGTGCTCCTGTCGAAGGGGCCCGGGCAGATGTCCGTGACGGAGGTCGATCAGTTGCTCTATACGGAGCGGCATCCCGAGGACGCGCTGCGCAAGGTGCTGCGGATCGGCGCGCTGAGCCCCGGCTGGCGGCAATCGTTCGAGTCCATGCTGGCCGCGCAGGGCACGGGTGCCGGCGGCAATGCGGGGCTCGATCCGAGCGAGCCCGCGCTGGCGTGGGCGGGGTTTCGCGACATGCGCATCGCGCGCGTGGTACCCGAATGCGAGGGCGTGAAGTCGTTCTGGCTCGAGGCTGCGGATGGCGCAACGCTGCCGCGTTCGCTGGCCGGGCAGCATATCGCGGTCAAGATCGGGGCGGGCGCAGTTGGCATGGAAGGCGGCGCCGACGAGATTCGCATGTATTCGCTGTCGGGCGACCCGTCGCTCGGCGTGTTCCGCATCAGCGTCAAGCAGGAGGACCACGGCGTGGTCAGCCGCTATCTGCATGCCCATGCGGAAGCGGGCACGACGATCGAGGCGAGCGCCCCGCGCGGGACGTTCCGGCTGACCCCCGGCGACGCGCCCGTCGTGCTCGTCAGCGCAGGCATCGGCGTGACGCCCATGCTCGCGATGCTGTACGCGCTCGCGGAAGAGAAGGACGCTCCGCGCGACGTCTGGTGGTTCCACGGCGCGCGCGATGGCCGGCACCATGCCTTTCGCGACGAGTTGCAGGCGCTGGCCGCCCGCAGCCCCCGCACGACGATGCACGTCGCCTATAGCCGGCCGAGCGATGCGGACCGGACCGCGCGCGCGTTCGATCTGGAAGGCCATCTGTCGGTCGCGCATATGCAGGCCGACGGCGTGCCGGCGACCGCCGATTTCTACCTGTGCGGCCCGCAGCCGTTCCTGCGCGAGATGCGCGCGCAGCTGACCGCGTGGGGCGTGGCCGGCAGCCAGATCCACGAAGAGGTCTTCGGCGTCGAGCTCGGCACCGGGTCCGGCACTCCCGCCATCGCACCGCATCTGCCCGACGGGCCCGCCGGGGACGGCCCGGTCGTCGCCTTCGTCCGCAGCGGCCTCCGGGTCAACTGGAGCGACCGCTACAAGGGCCTGCTGGACCTGGCCGAAGCCTGCGCGGTACCGGTCAGATGGTCGTGCCGGACGGGCGTGTGCCATAACTGCCGGGCCAACCTGCTCGACGGCAAGGTCCGGTATTCCCCGCAGCCGCTCTCGCCACCGCCCGATGGCACCGTGCTGCTGTGCTGCGCGACACCCGAGGGCGATGTGCAGATCGAGCTCTAGGGCAATGCGGTGCGAGCTAGGGTATCTACCTAGTTGACGGTCGATTTCCCGAGCGCCGAGAATGCGACGGTCGATCGGGCAAGGCCCCTTCGGCAACCCTCAGCAACATTGCTGACCACATACCGGCTATGAAAGCCCCTGACATGCGCGTCGTGCGCAGTCAGGGGCTTTTTGCTTTTTGGAGCGTGCATGTCCGAGCAGAACGAATCGTCCCCATTTCCGTGCATCACCGTCGCCAGCATCCAGATGGCGCCGCACGTGGGGAGCAAGGAAGAGAACGTGGCGCGGTCCCTGGCGTTGATCGGCGAAGCGGCCGCCCATGGGGCCACGCTCGTGGTGCTGCCCGAACTTGCCAACTCGGGCTACGTCTTCAGCAGCCGCGCGGAAGCGTTCGCGCTGGCCGAACCGGTGCCGGACGGCCCCACCACGCAGGCGTGGATCGACGCCGCGCGCCGGCACGGCATCCATATCGCCGCCGGCATTGCCGAACGCGAGGGCGGCCGGCTCTACAACTCGGCGGTGCTGGTCAGCCCGGAGGGGCATCTCGGCACCTATCGCAAGCTCCATCTCTGGGGCGAGGAAAACCTGTTCTTCGAGCCCGGCGACAAGGGCCTGCCCGTGTTCCATACCGAGTTCGGACGGCTCGGCATCGTGGTGTGCTACGACGGCTGGTTTCCGGAGACGTTCCGGCTGCTGGCGATGCAGGGCGCCGATATCGTGGCCATGCCCACGAACTGGGTGCCGATGCCCAACCAGCCCGCGGACCGTCCCGCGATGGCCAATACGCTGGCCATGGCCGGCGCGCACAGCAACGGGCTCACCATCGTCTGCGCGAACCGGGTGGGCGTCGAGCGCGGCCAGCCGTTTATCGGGCAGAGCCTGATCGTGGGCGCCGATGGGTGGCCCATGGCGGGCCCGGCCTCGCGCGATCGCGAAGAAATCCTTTATGCGCGCGTGGACCTGAACGTCGCGCGCCGCGCGCGGCAGATCAGCGCCTTCAATCATGTCCTGCGCGACCGGCGCCGGGACCTTTACGACGCCATGCTAGGTACGGGCGCGCCGTTGCCGCCTTACTGACCCGACCTTCCGTTCCCCCCATCGACACAGGAGCTCTTATGAAAGCCTTTCCGTTTACCGTTCGCGCTGGCATCGTCGCCGCTGCCGCACTGGTGGCCTCCCACGTTTACGCGGCCGATCCCATCCGGATCGGGGTCGCCGTCGGCCTGTCGGGCGCCAATAGCGTGGTGGCGCCCGCCGTCGTGCAGTCGTCGCAACTGGCGGTCGAGGAGATCAACGCCGCCGGCGGCATTCTGGGCCGCAAGATCGAACTGGAGATCGTGGACGACGCCTCGGGCGCCGTCGGCGCGCAGAAAGCGTTCGACACGCTGGTGTTCCAGAAGAAGGTCAATGCGGTCATCGCCATGGAGACAAGCGCGGCCCGCAATGCGGCACTCCCGGTGATCAGCAAGGGCAAGGTGCCCTATATCTATACGTCCTTCTACGAGGGGCGATCGTGCAACAACTGGATGTACGTGAACGGCTGGGTGCCCGAGCAGCAGGTCGCGCCGGTGGTGGACTACTTCAGCAAGAACAAGAACGCCAAGACGTTCTTCCTGGTCGGCAATGACTATGCGTTCGGCCGCGGCATGCTCGATTTCACGAAGAAATACATCGAGCGCCAGGGTGGCAAGGTGATCGGCGAGGAGTACCTTCCGATCGACGGCAGCGACTGGACGACCGTCGTCTCCAAGATCCGCGCGGCCAAGCCCGACGCGCTGATCAGCGCCACGGCGGGAGGCGCGCCGAACGTGTCGCTGGCCAAGCAGATCAAGGGCGCGGGCCTGACGCTGCCGTATGGCAACCTGGCGATCGACGAGGGCACGGCGAAGACGATGGGCGATGTGGCGGACGGCCTGTATATGTCGGCGTCGTACCTGACGAGCATCGATACGCCGGAGAACAAGAAGTTCATGGCCGCGATGCAGAAGAAGTTCGGCGCGGACCTGAAGACGCCGAACGAGTTGTCCGAACCGCAGTACGAGGCGTTCTATCTGTACAAGGCCGCGGCGGAGAAGGCGGGTTCGATCGATCCGGCCAAGGTCACGAAGGCGCTCGGCGAGGTGTCGTATACGGGGCCGCGCGGCACGGTGCAGATGAACAAGAGCCGGCATACGCCGCTCTCGATGCGGCTGGGCCAGGTGCAGGCGAACGGTACGATCAAGATCCTCGAGACCTTTGCGAACGTGGATCCGGGCGCGCAATGCCCGAACATCAAGTAAGGAGGCACCATGGTGCTATTGCTGGATCTGCTGACCACGGCGAGCATGCTGTTCGTCGTGACGGCAGGCCTCATGATGATCTTCGGGGTCATGAAGATCGTGAACTTCGCGCATGGGGCGCTGCTGACGCTGGGCGGCTACGCCAGCTACGTGGTGACGCGCCTCCATATCGACCCGTGGCTCGGCTGGCCGCTCGCGATGGTCGCGGGGGTGCTGGTGGGCATGCTCGTGGAATGGCTGATCGTCCGGCCCCTCTACAAGCGCCCGCTGGATGCCATCCTCGCGACGTGGGGGCTCAGCATCGTCATCGGGCAGCTCATCGTGATGGCATTCGGCCGCGAGGTCCAGTTCGCGGATGCGCCGCTCGCGGGGACGTGGTCGGTCTTCGGCGTCGAGTACTCCGCGTACCGGCTCGTGCTGGTGCCCGTGGCCGTGGTGCTGTGCCTGTTGCTGACGGCGCTGCTGACGGGCACCCGGTTCGGCGTCAACACACGCGCCGTGATCATGAACGAGGACCTGGCCAGCAGCCTGGGCATCCACTCGGGACGCGTGCGCTTTGTCACGTTCTGTCTGGGTGCGGGGTTGGGGACGCTGGCCGGGGCCATGATCACGCCGCTCTCGAGCGTCGATCCGAACATGGGCCTGCCGTGGCTGATCAGCGCGTTCATGCTGGTGATGGTGTCCGGCCATTCCATGGCGAGCCTGCTGCTGACCTGCGTGGTCTTCGGCGCCGCGCAGGTACTGGTCAGCACCTATGCCAACCCCGTGCTCGGCGGGCTGACCATCGCGGTGCTGGCCGCGGTGACGTTGCGGATTCGTCCGAAGGGGTTCTCTCATGGCTGACCGAGATATGACGTTGCCCGGTTCGGGGCGGGAAGCGGGCGCGGCGCGGTCGCGGCCCTCGGCGTCGCGGCTGGCGGGCTTGGGCGCGATAGCATTGATCGTGCTCGCGGCGGGCCCGTGGCTCTTCGATACGTACCTGCAGAACATCCTGATCAAGGCGTTCTTCTTTGCGATCGTCGTGATCACGGTGGATATCCTCTGGGGCTACACCGGTTACCTGACGTTCGGGCAGTCCGCGTTCTTCGGCATCGGAGCGTATGTCTCGGGGCTCGTGTTCACGCACGGCGGTTTCAGCATGGGCATGGTATTGCTCGGTGTGGGATTGACCATCGCCGTGAGCGCGGCCGTGGCGGCGCTGGTGGGCTGGCTCTCGTTCTACCGCGGCGCCTCGCCATTCTTTGCGACCGTGATCTCGCTGGTGCTGCCGATCGTCCTCACGCAGTTGCTGCTCTCGGGCGGCGACTGGACCGGATCGAGTTCCGGACTCACGGGTTACGAGACCTTCGATTTCTCGATCGAGACCTGGTACTGGATCGCGGGCGGCGCGCTGCTGCTGGCGGGCCTGCTGGGCTGGATGCTCGTGCGCAGCGATGCGGGGCGCATTCTGGCTGCCATTCGCGACAACGAGTCCCGCTGCACCTATCTGGGCATCGATACGTCGCTGGTGAAGATCGTGCTGCTCGTCGCCATGGGTGCCGTCGCCGGCATCGCCGGGTTTGGGTACGGATCGTTCAGCGGGGTCGTGGCGCCTGAACTCGCGGGGTTTGCGCTCGGCACCGAGTTCATCATCTGGGCGGCGCTCGGCGGGCGCGGCACGCTCTGGGGCCCGTTGACGGGCGCGGTGCTGATCAACGTCGCCACCGCCTATCTCAGCGGGAGCATGCCGTTTGCGTGGCAGCTGATTCTGGGCGCCGCATTCGTGGTGGTCATCGTGCTGATGCCGCAGGGGCTGATGCCGCTGTTGCTGAAGCCGTTCGGGCTGGGCCGGCCGACGGCGAGCCTGCCCGTGCTCGAGGAGCGAACCGCCGGGGTGGCGACCGAAGCGACCGAGGCAGCCGAGGTGGGCGCCGGCCCCGCGATCCGCATGACGGGCGTGGAGAAGCATTTTGGGGCGCTCAAGGTGCTGCAGGGTATCGACTTCGAAGCGCGGCCGGGCGAGCTCGTCGGGTTGATCGGCCCCAACGGCGCGGGCAAGACCACGCTCATGCGCTGCATGAGCGATGGCGCCGCGCGCAGCGGCGGCACGGTCGAGCTGTGCGGGCACGATATCCGGCAGTTCCCGCCCGAAACCTGCGTCCACTTCGGGCTTGGCCGCAAGTTTCAGAACGCCAATATCTTCGAGTCGCTGACGGTGGCCGAATGCCTGCGCATCGCGGGCACGCGGCTGGAGCGGCCGTCGCTCACGGGGCAGGATCGTTCGCTGCGGTTGCCCGCCTATGCACTGCATGTGGTCCGCGTGACGGGGCTCGACCAGAAGCTGGGCAGTGTGGCGCGCGATCTGTCGCATGGCGAGCAGCAGGCGCTCGAACTGGCGATGGTCCTCGCGCTGGCACCGCGCGTGGTGCTGCTGGACGAGCCGACGGCCGGCCTCACGAAGACGGAGCGCACGCATATCGGCGAGGTGCTGTCGTCGCTGGCCCATCGTTACGGGCTGTGCTGCCTGCTGGTCGAGCACGATCTCGACTTCGTCGAGCAGATCGCGACACGCATCGTCGTGTTGCATCAGGGCACCATCGCGATGGAGGGGAGCTTTCAGGAGGTGGTCAATTCCCCGCTGGTCAGGACCATCTATTCGGGTAGCGCCGCCGTGCAGAAGGAGACGACATGAGTGCCGCCGCATTGAAGCTGGAAGGTGTCACGAGCGGGTACCGCAGCGCGGTGATCCTCCGCGATCTGTCGCTGCACGTGAACCCCGGGGAAGCGGTGGCCCTGCTGGGCAAGAACGGCATGGGAAAGAGCACGCTGCTCAAGTCGATCATGGGCTTTCTGCCCAAGAAGGCCGGCGCCGTCTACCTGCACGGCGAAGACATCACGCGCATGCCGCCGCATCGCATCGCGCGGCAGGGCATTGCCTACGCGGCGCAGGAGCATGCGCTGTTCGCCGACCTGAGCATCCGCGACAACCTGCGGCTGGGGCTGCCGAGGGAGTCGCTGTTCCAGGAGCGGTTCGAGGCAATCGAGCCGCTGTTTCCGGTGTTCAAGACCCGGCTGCCGCAGCCGGCGGGCACGCTCTCGGGCGGCGAACAGAAGATGCTGCTGCTGGCCCGCGCACTGATGATGCGGCCCTCGGTCATCGTGCTGGACGAGATTACCGAAGGGCTGCAGCCATCGGTGATCGACCGGCTGGCCAATGCGCTGATCCAGGAGCGCGCGCAACGTGGGACGACGCTGCTGATCGTCGAGCAGAACGTGCCGTTTGCGCTCAGGGTCGCGGACCGGTACGTGATTCTCAAGCAAGGGGAAGTGGTCGATCAGGGCGAAGCGCGGGCGGCCGGTGCCGTCGATGCGGTATTTGCACATCTGCGCGTCTGACCGTCAGAATAGCGGCGGACCTCCACTCTTTCTTACCGGTATTCGTCATGACCCCAGCTTCCGCAAGCCTGCCGCTGTGCCAACTGATCTCCACCGGCGGCACTATCGCCATGAAGATCGATCCCGTCCGGAACGCGCCGGTGCCGGCGCTGTCGGGCGACGATCTGGTGGCGATCGTGCCCGGCATCTCGGAGATCGTGCGGCTCGAGGTGAACAACCTCTCGAACGTGCCGTCCGACTATATGGATGCGGAACGCTGGGTGTCGCTGCAACGCGCCGTCGAGGCCGCTCTCGCGCGGCCGGAAGTGGCCGGCGTGATCGTATCGCATGGCACCGATACGCTCGAGGAGACGGCCTGGTTCCTCGACCTGACGATTCGCGGCGACAAGCCGCTGGTGCTGATCGGCGCCCAGCGCAATGCGTCCTCGCCCGATTTCGACGGGCCGCGCAACCTGCTCAACGCGGCGCGGATCTGCGCGGCGCCGAATACGCGGGGGCTGGGCGCGGTCATTGCGATGAACAATCAGATCAATGCCGCGCGGGAAGTCACCAAGACGCATACGGCCGACGTCGAGACATTCAAGTCCGGGGATTTCGGCCTGCTTGGCGTGATCGACCCGGACCGCATCGTGATCTCGCGGGCAACGACGCGGCGGCAGACGCTGGCGATCGGCTCCCTGCCGCTGCCGCGCGTCGAGATCCTGCCGATGTTCGGCGGGGCCACGGGCGACCTGATCCGTGCCGCCGTGGGGCTCGGTGCGAAGGGGCTCGTCATTCAGGCGCTCGGCTTCGGCAATGTGAACGAACCCATGTACGAAGCGATTCGCGAGGCGATTGCCGGCGGCGTGCCCGTGGTGATCTCCACGCGCGTGCCCAACGGGCGCGTGCAGCCGTCCTATGGGTTCGTGGGCGGCGGGCAGACGCTGAAGGCCGCGGGCGCCGTGTTCGCGGACAACCTCAGCCCGCAGAAGGCGCGGATCCTGCTGATGCTCGCCCTGCAGGAAACCCGCGACGCGGCGGCATTGCAGGCGATCTTTGACCGATAGGAAGGCACCATGGCTGATGACACCGCGCAGGACGACGGCTGGCGCGTTGGCGTATTGTTCTCGCGCTCCGGGGCGACGGGCGTCACGGAGTCCGAGCACTTCTACGGCACCGCGCTGGCCATCGAGGAGATCAACGGGATCGGCGGCGTCCTCGATCGTCCGCTGATTCCCGTGGCCTACGACCCGAAGGGCGACGCCACCGAGTACCGCAAGCTCGCCACGCGGCTGCTCGTCGAGGACGAGGTCACCGTGATCTTCGGCTGCTCGCGGTCGTCGAGCCGCAAGGCCGTGCTGCCCGTGATCGAGCGCAACAACGCGCTGCTCTGGTACTGCTCGTTCTACGAAGGCTTCGAATACTCGCCGAACGTCATCTACACCGGTGCCGTGCCGAATCAGAACAGCGTCCAGCTTGCCGCGTACCTGATGCAGAACAAGGCCACGCGGTTCTTTCTGGTCGGTGCCGACTATATCTATCCGCGCGAGTCCAACCGGATCATGCGCGATATGGTGGAGCAGCAGGGCGGCGAGGTGCTCGACGAGGTTTACCTGCCGATCGAGGCGGAACAGGGCGACCTCGACGAGGTGCTCGCGGATATCAAGGCGTTGCAGCCGGACGTCGTGTTCTCCACGCTCGTCGGCGAGTCCGCGCGGCAGTTCTATCAGCGTTATCGCGATTTTGGGCTCGATCCGAAGCGTATTCCGATTGCGAGCCTCTCGATGGCCGAAGAGGAGATCCGGCTGATCGGGCCCGAACTCTGCGCGGGGCATATCACGTCCGCGACGTACTTCGGGTCGCTGCCAAACGCGAGCAACCAGCGCTTTATCGACCTGTGGCGCCGGCGGTTCGGAGACCGGCCGACGAGCACGTGGTCGGAGATGGCCTATACGCAGGTGCATCTGTTCGCGCGCGCGTTGCAGCGCTGCGGCAGCATGGACCGGCGCAAGCTCGTGGAGGCCGCGCATGCGGTGGAGTTCGACTCGCCGGAAGGGCGCGTCGTGCTCGATGCGGACAACAACCACTGCTGCCTCACGCCGCGCATCGGCGTGTGCCGCAGCGACGGGCAGTTCGATATCGTCTGGGAGGCAAAGGAACCGATCCGTCCCGACCCCTATCTGTCTACGTTCGGGTTCTCCGAATTCTGGTTGAGGTGAACCCATGAGTACGAGTCTTCGTCGCCTCTATGAGGATCTGCGCAGCATCTGCGTGACGATCGTGTACCCGCCGGGCGAAGATCGCGACATCATCGTCCAGCAGATCCAGCGGATCGGCTGTCGGCTGAAGATCGTCTGGCCGCACCCGGCGGACCCGCCCACGGGTTCGGATGTGATCTTCTTCCAGGTCTCGCAGGACCTCGAAGGCAACCCGGAATGGAATGCGGGCGCGGTGGACGCGGCGCTGGTCGCGTTGTCCGACTACGAGAGTCCCACGACGCTGAAGCTGCTGCTGGACACGCGCGCGCACGGCGTCATCACGAAACCGTTCCGCTCCGCCGGCATTCTGAGCACGCTGGTGCTGGCGCGCTCGTCCCAGAGCTTCTATCACCGCTTGCAGGGCAAGATCGACAAGCTCGAATCCACGATCCGCTCGCGCCGTCAGATCGAGAAGGCCATCCGCATCCTGGGCGACCACCAGCAGATGGCGGAGACGCAGGCCTATGAATATATGCGCGAACGCGCGACGCAGTTGCGTATCACCGTGGCCGAAGTGGCGATGATGGTGCTCGACGCGCACGAGTCGATGGAGAAGCTCGGGCTGGGGAAGCCCGCGGCGGGCAAGCGCCGCTGAGCGATTAGCGGACGGTGGGGCCGTCGATGCTCGACCGCAGTGCCTCGATGCGCGACAGAAACAGCTGAAGCGTCGGCGCCGTATTGTCGGGGCGATAGCCGACGGCGAGATCGATTGTCGGCGCCTGGCCCGCGAGCGGGCGGCTGACCACGGACCACGGCATCAGGTTCTCGACATATGCGGGGATCAGCGTCATGCCGCGCGTCGAGGCGATCAGCGACATCACCATGGCCGGGTTGTCGACGCTTTGCGCAATGTCTACCTCGATGCCCGCACTCGCGAGATAGCCATCGACGACCTGCCGCAGCACCCGGGCCTTCTCGCCCATGGCGATAAACGGCGCATGACGCAAGTCCTCGGCGCTGACCGTGTCGCGCGAGGTCAGAGGGTGATCGCTGGGCATCAGGACCACGAGGGGCTCCTGCGCCACCACGCGGTACTCGAGGCCGTATCCGGGCTCGGCGCGCATAAAGGCGACATCGAGCTTGCCGTGCGCCACTGCCGCGGCCAGTTCCGTTGAGTAGTCGCTCGACACGCTGACCTCGATATTCGGCAACTCCGCGCGCAGCAGGCGCATGGCGTCCGTCAGCCAGGTGATCTCCTGGCCGGTGAGAAACCCCAGCGCGAAGCGCGGCTTCAACGGCTGCGCCGCGCGGCGGGCGGCTTCCACGCCGGCGTCTACCTGCGCCATGGCCAGGCGCGCATGGTCGAGGAAGGCGCGGCCCGCATCCGTCAACGCCACGCCGTGCGCACCGCGCGTCAGAAGCGCCACGCCCACGCGTTCCTCGAGGTCGCGGATCTGCCGGCTCAGCGACGGCTGGGAGGTATGAAGCCGGTTCGCGGCGGCGTCCGTGAGGCTGCCGGCTTCCGCCACGGCGATGAAGTACCGGAGGTGTCTGAGTTCCATGCCCATTTTCTGCCCATTCTCTGCCCGTTCTCTGCCCGCTCTCTGCCCACCTCATGCCTGCGAGGCATGCCCACAGGCTTACAAAGTCTTTTTCAACGGCTTCCAGGCCCCCTAGATTACGTCCTGTACCCACCGCGTCCGCCAAGTCTCAGATCGAGACCCATGCGTGACAGCGATACCTTACAGGAGTTTTCCATGTCTAGTCCCGTCGTTCTGATCACTGGCGCGCTGACCGGCATCGGCCGCGCCACCGCCATCGCTTTTGCGCGCACCGGCGCAAGGCTCGTCGTCTCCGGCCGCCGCGCCACGGAAGGGACGGCCCTCGAGGCCGAACTGCGCGGCCTCGGTGCCGAGGCCATCTTCGTACAGGCCGATGTGCGCCGCGACCGCGAGGTCGGCGAGCTCGTGGAGCGCACGGTGTCCCGCTTCGGCAGGGTCGACGTTGCCGTCAACAATGCGGGGACGGAGGGCCAGCCGGGTCCGATCACGGAGCAGACGCCCGAGAGCTACGCGGCGACGTTCGACACCAACGTGCTGGGCACGCTGTTGAGCCTCAAGCACGAGCTTCGCGTCATGACGGCCCAGCGCGCCGGCGTGGTCATCAATATCTCATCGACCTACGGCCACGAGGGCGCTGCGTATGCCACGGTCTATGCGGGCAGCAAGCATGCGGTGGAGGGCATCACGAAATCCGCGGCGCTCGAGGTGGCCGGGCTCGGCGTTCGTGTCAATGCGGTCGCACCCGGGCCGACGCAGACCGGCATGCTCGATCGCTTTACGGGCACGCCGGAGCGGAAGGCGGCACTGGCGAGCGGCGTACCGCTCGCGCGGCTCGGCAATCCCGAAGACATCGCCGCGGCCGTCGTCTATCTCGCGTCGGCCGGCGCGACGTTCGTGACGGGCCAGATTCTTACCGTCGATGGCGGAAAGACCGCGGGCTGATATCAGGGAGTCAACGATCATGACCCTACTCACCGGCAAGACCGCGCTCGTAACGGGTGCATCGCGGGGCATCGGGCGTGCAAGTGCGCTGGCACTGGCACGCGCGGGCGCACAGGTACTCGTCCACTACGGGAGCAGCGCGCGCGACGCGGACGCCGTTGTCGCGGAGATCCACGCGCTCGGCGGCAAGGCGGAGAAAATCGCCGCCGATCTGCGCACGGCCGATGGCCCGCACGCGCTGGCAAGGCAGGCGCGCGCCATTATCGGCGGGCGGCTCGATATCCTCGTGGCCAACGCCGGGATCGCGCGGGCGGCAAACATCGAGGACACCACGGTCGAGGAATTCGACGATCTGTTCGCGGTGAACGTGCGTGCGCCGTTCTTTCTCGTCCAGCAGCTGATGCCGGTCATGTGCAAGGGCAGCAGCGTGATTCTGCTGTCTTCGCTCGCCGCGCGGGCGGCCGTTGGAACGCTGTCGGCATACTCGGCCACCAAGGGCGCCATCGACACGCTGGTGAAGCACTTCGCGTCGGCACTGGGCGAGCGCGGCATCCGCGTCAATGCGGTAGCCCCGGGCGTCGTGCCGACCGAGATGTCCAGCTTTGCGAAGAGCGAGGAGGGCAGGGCCTACACGCTCGGCATGCAGGCGCTCAAGCGCCTGGCGGAGCCCGACGATATCGCCGCCGCGATCGAATTCCTGGCATCCGACCGCGCGCGATGGGTCACGGGCGAAACGCTGCACGTGGATGGCGGCTCGAAACTCTGATACGCGTCGGGGGCCGGCCAGTTACAGCGCAAGCGACATCAGCACCAGTGCCGCCGTCGAACGGCGCATGCGTGGGGCGTCGGGATCCCGGGGCGCGCGCAGGCGCGCGTCGAGGTTGAGTCTGGACAGGACGCGCGTCGCCAGGCGCAGGCCGAGCGGGACTTCCCGGCGCAGGAACGCGATCTTGCGGACGTAGCGATCGACTTCCCATCGCCACGTGGAGTGTGCGGGGAAATAGCCGATCGACCCCGCGGTCAGCAGATGGGTGTCGCCGTTGGCGTCGGTGACCCTGACCTGGCCTTCGAGGATATAGACGGTTTCGTCCATGTCGAAGTGCCACTCGAACGTGCCGCGCGTGCAGTCCCATACGGAGGTCCACGCGAAGTTGTCGCGCGCGCTCGAGTGGTCGCCGCTGCGGGTCACGGGTGTCCCGCTGTGGATCCAACCCGGTTCGATGGGGCACGGATGCATGGGCATCGCCTCCGGCCGGTTGAACACTCCTTCATCACGCGTGATTCGGCGTGGCTTGTCGCGCATCGGCGTTGCCCCCAAGGCAGGAATCGTTGGCGAGTCAGGTTAGTGGCATGCCGTCCATGCCTCTGTGCGGAAGCAGACAAACGCGCGACGTTGCCGCATTGGACCAAGGTTCCATTGTCCAATGCGCGCGGGCCACCTATATGTAACTTCAACAATATTCCGGAGGAACGGGCGCCATGACGCTCCACATCGCGCGGCCGACTCGGTCATCGTGCGTGGTGCGGTGGCTCGGGAAGTGGCTGCTGGGCTGTTTTCTCGCCGCCATCGGCACCGTGCATGCGCAGGGCGCCGACACCACGTCGCGCCCGTTCAAGCCCGAGGAGCTGGAGGCGCTGGTCGCGCCGATTGCCCTGTACCCGGACTCCGTTCTGTCGCAGGCGCTGATGGCATCGACCTATCCGCTCGAGGTGGTGCAGGCGGCCCGCTGGCTCAAGGCCAATCCCAACGTGAAGGGCGATGCCGCCGTGAAGGCGGTGCAGGATCAGCCGTGGGACGTCAGCGTCAAGTCGCTGGTCGCGTTTCCGCAGGTCCTGGAGCCGATGAACGACAAGCTGGACTGGACGCAGAAGCTCGGCGACGCGTTCCTCGCGCAAGAGAAGGATGTACTGGCGGCTGTGCAGCGCCTGCGCGCGAAGGCGAAGGATGCCGGCAACCTCAAGTCGAACGAGCAGCAGAAGGTGACCGTCGAGAGCGCGCCGCCCGCCAGTGGCACGCAAGCCGCGGCGACGCAGACCATCATCAAGGTCGAACCGACGAATCCGCAGGTCATCTATGTGCCCGCGTACAACCCGACGGTCGTCTACGGGGGATGGAGCGCGCCCGCGTATCCGCCGTACTACTGGCCGCCATATCCCGCCTATTACCCTGGCGGCGCGCTGATGACGGGCTTTGCCTGGGGCGTCGGGCTTGCGGCGGCCGGGGCCATATTTTCGGACTGCAACTGGGGTGGCGGCGACGTGAATATCGACGTGAATCGCGCGACCAATATCGATCGTAACTTCGACAGGACCAAGGTCGAGGGGGGCAATCGATGGAAGCATGATGCGAGTCACAGGAAGGGGGTCGCGTATCGCGACGGGGCCACGCGGGAGAAGTTTGGCGGCAATGCCAGCGGGGCGGACAGGAGGAGCGAGTTTCGGGGGCGGGACGGACGTGACGGACGTGACAGTCGCGACGCCGCGCGTGATGGCCGCGACAGCCGTGACGCCGCTCGTGACGGCCGCGACAGTCGCGACGCACGGAGTGGCCGTGATGGCCAGGACAGTCGCGACGCACGGAATGGCCGTGATGGCCAGGACAGTCGCGACGCACGCAGTGGCCGTGATGGCCAGGACAGTCGCGACGCACGGAGTGGCCGTGATGGCCAGGGCAGTCGCGACGCACGGAGTGGCCGTGATGACCAGGCTAGTCGCGACGCACGCGATGGCCGCAACGCACGGGACGGCACGGCAGCCGGTGCGGATCGCGCCGGCAATCGTCAGGCCGACCGCGGCAACAACGCGTTTCAGGGTGTCGGCGGCGGCAATGCGGCGCAACGAGATTTCGATCGCGGCAGGGCGAGCTCGACGGCGTCGACGCGCAACGCGGGCGGCAGCGCGCACGCCTCGCAGCGCGCCGGCGGCGGAGGAGGCGGCGGCTTCGCGGGCGGAGGCGGAGGCGGAGGCGGCAATTTCTCCGGCGGCCGCGGTGGCGGTGGCGGCGGCTTTGCAGGCGGCCGCGGCGGAGGCGGTGGCGGAAGAGGCGGTCGCCGTTGACCGCAAGCCCCCGACCACCATGGACCATCCAAATCACCCGACAACACCAATGACCGCGCCCAAGCCCATCGCCACGCGGCGGACCGCCCGAGCATGGCTCGCCATGGACCATCCAAATCATCCGACAACACCAATGACCGCGCTCAAGCCCATCGCGACGCGGCGGGCTGCCTGCGCATGGCTCGCCATGGACCATCCCAAACACCCGACGACAGCAATGACCGCGCTCAAGCCCATCGCGACGCGGCGGGCCGCCCGCGCATGGCTCACCATGGACCATCCAAATCATCCGGTGACAGCAATGACCGCGCTCAAGCCCATCGCGACGCGGCGGGCCGCCCGCGCATGGCTCACCATGGACCATCCAAAACATCCGGTGACAGCAATGACCGCGCTCAAGGCTATCGCGACGCGGTGGGCCGCCCGCGCATGGCTCGCCATGGACCATCTGAAACATCCGGTGACAGCAATGACCGCGCTCAAGGCTATCGCCACGCGGCGGACCGCCCGCGCATGGCTCACCATGGACCATCCAAAACATCCGGTGACAGCAATGACCGCGCTCAAGGCTATCGCCACACGGCGGGCCGCCCGTGCATGGCTCGCCATGGACCATCCAAGACATCCGGTGACAGCAATGACCGCGCTCAAGACCATTGCGACGCGGCGGGCTGCCCGTGCATGGCTCGCCACCATGGACCATCCAACAGACCCGATGACAGCAATGACCGCGCTCAAGACCACCGCGACGCGGTGGGCCGCCCGCGCATGGTTCGCGGACATGGACCATCCAAAACATCCGGTGACAGCACTGACCGCGCTCAAGCCCATCGCGACGCGGTGGGCTGCCTGCGCATGGTTCGCATTCGCGATGCTATGCATGGCGGTTTCACCGGCCCATGCGCAACGCAATTTCGACACACCCGAATCCGCGATGACCGCGTTCGGCGATGCGATCGCTACCAGCGACGATTCTGCCGTGCAGAGTCTGCTAGGTCCGATATCTCGCGACGTTATTCCACCGCTAGGCGCGGATTTACGATATCGATTTCTTGCCGCATGGAACCAGGCGCATGGCATCGTCAGGGACAACACCGGCCGCGCACGCATATCCGTGGGCAATGACGGCTGGACCCTCCCGATCCCCCTCGTGCAATCCCACGGCAAATGGCACTTCGACACCCGTGCAGGCCTCGAGGAAATGCGCCTCAGGCGAATCGGCCGCAACGAGCTGAACACGATACAGACGATGCTCGCGATCGGCGACGCCCAGCGCGAGTATGCCGATGCCAACCACGGCACCAACGGGATGTCGGTGTACGCGCGCAAGCTCGTAAGCTCGCCCGGAAAGATGGACGGCCTTTACTGGCCGACGCGCCCCGGCGAGGCGGAAAGCCCCCTCGGCCCCGCCTTTATCGACGCCGTGACGCAAAACAAGGGTAACGACGGCTATCACGGCTACCGCTACAAACTGTTGACCTCGCAAGGGTCGGCCGCGCCCGGCGGCGCGTACACATACCTCGTCAATGGCCAGCTCTTCGGCGGCTTTGCCGTCCTCGCGTGGCCCGCGCGTTATGGGGAAACCGGCATCAAGAGTTTCATGATCAGCCATGCCGGCACGGTCTACGAGCGCGATCTGGGGCCAGAGACGGCTGCACGCGCCGCGGCGATCGATTCGTTCGATCCCGATAGCCGATGGAGCGAGGTATCCGCCCAGGCATCGGCCCCCCGGCCATAGTCTTTCAGGATTACGAAAAAATGATTGAGGATTATTTTTAAGCCTCGGTTTAAATGATTCAATACAAAAAATAAGTACTGAATCGCGCGCATTGCAATTTTTATGAGCGTCGTGAAATGCAATGCGCGTCAGAAAAAGTAAAGATTGCAATGATTAAATGGTCGACCTAGTTTGTATGTCACAAACATCAGAACAATTGAAAACAGACGAAGGTAGGCTTGGTCGCCATTCAGGGGTAGTGCCGTACCGATGTCGTCGACGCCCCCGTGCGGATGAGCCCCGCTATTGTCGAAAAAGGCAGTATCACTGCACACGGGAGGCATCATGGATCGACGGCTGTTCTTGCTCTCTTCTTCCCTGGCACTCGGCCCCACGCTGACGGCATGCACTGGCACGCCGGCCACGCCGAGTGACGCGACCGCGAAGCGCCGGGAGATCGACGCGGCGGTGGATGGCACGCTGACCAGGCTCTTCAACACCGCGGCCGCATCCAGATCGCTGGCGAACGACGCCCGGGGCGTACTCGTATTCCCGCGCATCCTTGCCGGCGGCTTCGTCGTCGGCGCCGAGTACGGCGAGGGCGCCTTGCGGGTCGCCAATGCGACCACCGCGTACTACCGTACGACCACGGCCTCCTTCGGCTTCCTTGCAGGTGCGCAGTCCAAGGCGCTCATCATGATGTTCATGACGGAAGACTCCCTGCGTAGCTTCCAGCAAAGCAAGGGGTGGACGGCCGGCGTGGACGGCTCGGTCGCCGTCATCGGTATCGGCGCCAACGGGCAACTCGATACGAATACGGCAAAGGCGCCCATCATCGCCTTCGTCCTCACCAACGCCGGTCTGATGGCAAACCTGTCGCTAGAGGGTACCAAGATCGGGAAGCTGGACATCTGACCCGGACTCGGCCATGCGACGGTCACTGGCGTGGGTGCTCTGCATCGCGGCGGCCATGGGTGTCGGCTGTGCGGTCGCAATGCAACGGCTGCGCACCGCGCCTCGCGGCGCGCGGGAGCCCATGCGGCTGACGCTGAGGGGCCCGCTGGCGCACGCCTTGCCGCAATCCGGCATCGCGGAGCTTGCCGGCTCCCTCGCGCACGAACTCAACCAGCCGCTGACGGCAATCACGAGCAACGCGCATGCCGCGCGCGAGTTTCTCGCTTCCAGCACATTTAACAAGGAAATGCTGAAGGAGATCGTCGACGACATGGTCGATGATGCCTCGCGCGCGAGCGACATCGTACGTGGCGTGCGCGCGCTGATACTGGGAGAAGCGCCGCGCATGGTGCCATTCAGCGTTGCGGACGTGGTCGATCAGGCGTTGGACCTGGCGCGGGCCAATGCGAGCGCGCGCAGCGTGGTCGTCAAGCGAGATATCGAGGACGGGCTCCCGCGCGCGGTGGGCGATCCGGTGGAGATCCGCCTCGTGCTGCTGAACCTGCTGGTCAACGCGCTGGATGCCGTGGCATCGGGGCGGTCGAGCCACGACCGCTTCATCACGGTCCGGGTGCGCGCGGCGGATCGCGCGCTCCGTATTGCCGTGCAGGACAATGGCGCCGGCGTCGCGGCCGACGACCTCGAAAAGATCTTTCGACCTTTCTATTCCTCGAAGCCTAAGGGCATGGGTCTCGGCCTGTCGCTCAGCCGCGCGCTCATGGAGCGCAACGGCGGCCATATCGAGGCTATTCGCAACAGCGGTGGCGGCATGACGTTCGAATGTGTCCTGCCGCGGGAAGCGGAGGCGCTTCGCCAGGGTTCGACCGGCGCCGCGGTGTTTCGCTGGAGGTGACAGTATGCATGCGAGGGCTACAGTTCATATCGTGGATGACGACGACAGCGTGCGGCGTGCGTTGGGGCGCGTACTGACCGCGCATGGCTACGCCGTGGCGATGTTCCCTTCGGCGGAGGCCTTTCTCGATGAAGCCGATCTCGATGCCGGCCCGGCCTGCGTATTGCTGGACCTGCTGATGCCCGACATGGATGGCCTGATGCTCCAGCAGGGCCTTCAGGGCAGGGTACCCGTCATCTTCCTGAGTGGCCACGGCGATGTGACCCGCGCGGTCCAGGCCATGCAGGCCGGCGCCATCGAGTTTCTGGAGAAGCCCGTGTCGGACACCGATCTGCTGGCGGCCGTGGAGAAGGGCTGCGCATGTGCGGCCGAGCACTTTGCGCTGCAGCGCGAGTTGCAGTCGCTGCGCCAGAAGATCCAGCGCCTTACGCCCCGCGAGCGCGAGGTGCTGACGTGGGTCGTGACGGGCATCCGCAACAAGCAGGTCGCCAGCGAGCTGGGCACAGTGGAGAAGACCATCAAGGTCCATCGCGCGCACGTCATGCAGAAGCTCGAAGTCGACTCGTTGCCGGCGCTGGTGCGCATCGCGGACAGGATGGGGTTGTGCGCGTCGCACCGGGAGACGGAGCGATCGCGCTCCGGCTGATCGATGGACCATGGGCCAATATCGCAGCGCGCCACGGTTACTTAGCCTGTAGGTTATCTGACTGGATTAATGGGCGTCCTGTGAATGTTAGGGCCAGACGGTCGGCCAATCGGTCGCTTCGCGGTAGTGGTGGACGATGACGCATCGGTCGCGCGGGCCACCGCGCGCCTGTTGCGTTCCGCAAGCATCACTGTCGACATCTTCACGACGGGTACCGCGCTGCTGGCACGCATGGCGGCGCAGCCCGCCTACCGGCCTGCGTGCGTGATCCTGGACGTCTGCATGCCCGAGATGGACGGGCTGGAGGTGCAGCAGCGCCTCTCGGACCGCGCACCCGCGGTCATCTTCATCACTGCCCACGATCTGCCGGAAGCACGCGACAAGGCGCTCTCCTCGGGCGCCATCGGCTACCTGCGCAAACCGTTCGACGGCCGCCAGCTGATCGAACTCGTCCGCGAGGCGCTGGCCTAGCGCGTGCCGTCATGGTTTGGTCCTTGGTCCAATTGCGAAATGGATGGCAGGGCGCACACTCATATCAGCACGGAAGGAGCAGACCATGCCGCTGATGATGCTTTCGAATCTTCATCCCGATACCACGGACGAAGACGTGCTTGCGTTCCTGCAGCGCTATGGCTTTCCCGCGTATGACGAGATCGAGCGGCACGAGGGCGACGGCACCCGGCCGGCCGTCATGCTGACGTACGCTTCGATGCGGCTGGCCACCTTGCATCAACTGCAGCCGCGCATCCACGGCGTGTTCTGGAATGGACACAAGATCAACGCGCTGATCCTGCGGGAGCGGTTCCAGTAACGAAGGGCAGACGATGGACAATCGACCGGGTTCCCGACTGGCGGGCCGTGCGCGCATCGGCATGGGGTGGGCCGTCATGGTGTGCGCCGCCATGCTGCTGGCGGCATGCCAGAAGCAGGAGGCCAAGGCGCCGCCGGCCGCGCCGGTCACCGAGGTCGGCGTGATCCGTGTCGCGCTGAAAGACGTGCCATTGACCTACGAATTCGTAGGCGAAACGCAGAGTTCGCAGCAGGTAGAGATCCGGGCGCGGGTCAATGGCTTCCTCGAAGAGCGGCTCTACACCGAAGGGGCGCTGGTCAAGGCCGGGCAGGTGCTGTTCCGGATGGACCAGAAGCCGTTCAAGGCCGCGCTGGATGCCGCGCAGGCCGAGCTCGCGCAGCAGCAGGCGCGGCTGACCACGGCGCGCGCCAACCTCGCCCGGGTGCGGCCACTGGCGGCACGCAACGCCCTGAGCCAGAAGGACCTCGACGACGCGACCGGCAACGAGCAGGCCGCCGCCGCGGCCGTCGAGCAGGCCAGGGCGAACGTCACGAACGCGAAGCTGAACCTCGGCTATACGACCATAGCCTCGCCCGTGGCGGGGCTGTCGAGCTATGCCAAGAAGCAGGTCGGGTCGTATATCGACGCGAGCAACAGCCTGCTCACGTACGTGGCCAGGCTGGATCCGATCTGGGTCAACTTCAGCCTGTCGGAGAACGAGGTGCTGAAGAACCAGGCGCAGCAGGCTTCCGGCGAACTGAAGATGCCCGATCGCGGCAGCATGGAGGTGGAGATCGTGCTGGCCGATGGCACCAAGTACAAGCGGCGCGGCCATATCGCGTTCGCCGATGCCTCGTTCAGTTCCGAAACGGGCACCTATCTGATTCGCGCCGAACTGCCGAACCCCGAGGGCACGCTGCGGCCGGGGCAGTTCGTGCGCGTCTACGTGTTCGGTGCCACGCGCACACGCGCCATCACGGTGCCGCAGGAGGCCGTGGTGCAGGGCGCGCGCGGGCAGTCCGTGTGGACGGTGGGCAAGGACGACAAGGTCGAGTCGCGCGTCATCGACGTCGGGGAATGGACACAGGGCAACTGGGTCGTGCGGGCCGGACTGCGCGAGGGGGACACCGTGGTGGTCGACGGTTCGGTGCGGCTGGCACCGGGCGCAAAGGTCAAGCCCGTGGATGCGCGCGCTGCCGCAACCGCGGCCGACGGCGCGGGGACGCCCGCATCCGCTCCCGCCGCGGTGGCCGGGAAAGGGCCACCATCATGAAGCTGTCGCACTTCTTTATCGACCGGCCGATCTTTGCGTCGGTGCTGTCGATCATCATCGTGGTGGGCGGCCTCGTGGCGGTCTTCAACCTGCCCATCGCGCAGTTCCCCGATATCACGCCGCCGAGCATCACGGTCTCGACGACCTATCCGGGCGCGAGCTCCGAAGTGGTCGCGCAGAACGTGGCCGCGCCGATCGAGCAGGAAGTCAATGGCGCGGACAACATGCTGTATATGTCCTCCACGAGTTCCTCCACCGGCAACATGACGCTGACGGTGTACTTCGAGATCGGGACGGACCCGTCGCTGGCGCAGGTCGATGTGCAGAACCGCGTCAACCTCGCGCTGCCGACATTGCCCGACGCGGTGACGCGGCAGGGGGTGACCGTGGAGAAGCGGTCGCAGGCGTTCATGATGGTCATTGCCGTCTATTCGCCCGATAACAGCTATCCGCAGACGTTCGTCGACAACTACACGAGCATCTACATCCTCGATGCGCTCAAGCGCATTCCGGGCGCGAACCAGTCGGCGATCTTCGGCACGCCCGACTATGCGATGCGCCTCTGGCTGCGGCCCGACCGCATGGCACAACTCGGTATCACGGCCGAGGACGTCAAGAACGCGGTCTCGAACCAGAACGAGCAGTTCTCCGCCGGGCGCATCGGGCAGTCGCCGACCGCGGGCCCGGTCAAGCAGACGTTTCCGGTCACGACCAAGGGCCGCATGACGGAGCCCAAGGAGTTCGAGAACATCATCCTGCGCGCCGCTTCCGGCGACGCCGCGCTGGTCCGGCTCAAGGACATCGGCCGCGCGGAACTGGGCTCGAAGGACTATTCGCTGCGCAGCCGCTTCAAGGGCAAGACCGCCACGCTGCTGGCCGTGTACCAGCAACCCGGCGCCAACGCGCTGGCCGTGGCCGAGCAGGTGCGGAACACGCTGGCGGAGGCGCGCAAGAGCTTCCCGCCGGGCATGGAATACGAGGTCGCGCTCGACACGACCGAGTTCGTGCACGAGTCGATCAACGAGGTGGTGCACACGCTGCGCGACGCGGTCATCCTTGTGATTCTCGTGGTGTATCTGTTCCTCCAGAGCTTCCGCGCCACGCTCGTGCCGATTCTTGCCGTGCCGGTCTCGATCATCGGCACGTTCATGGCGATGTCGGCGTTCGGCTTCTCGGTGAATATGCTGACGTTGTTCGGCATGGTGCTGGCGATCGGGATCGTCGTGGACGATGCCATCGTCGTGATCGAGAACGTCGAACGCAACATGATGGAGTTCCATATGCCGCCGCGCGAGGCGGCCAAGGCGGCCATGGACGAAGTGGGCGGGCCCGTGATCGCCATCGTGCTGGTGCTGCTGGCGGTGTTTATCCCCGTGGCGTTCCTGTCCGGCATCACCGGGCAGCTCTACAAGCAGTTCGCCATCACGCTTGCGGTGTCGGTCCTGCTCTCCGGCGTGGTGGCGCTGACGCTGTCGCCGGCGCTCGCGGCCATTCTCCTCAAGCCCGGCAGCCACGAGAAGAATCGCTTCTTCCGCTGGTTCAACCGCAGCTTCGACCGCATCGTGGAAGGCTATGGCAGCGCGGTGCAGCTGCTGATCCGGCGCGCGGTCATCTCGCTGGCGCTCGTGGCGGCGCTCGTCGCGGTGAGCGTGCTGATGTTCGCGCGCATTCCGTCTTCGTTCCTGCCCGTGGAGGACCAGGGCTATCTGCTTGGCGCGGTGATCCTGCCCGACGCGGCCAGTCTCGACCGGACGGGCGATCTGTCGAAGCGCGCGGAAGAGTGGTTCGCGAAGCAGCCCGGCGTGAAGTCCGTCGCCTCGCCCGACGGCTACAGCCTCATCGATTCGCAGAACAAGGCCAATGCCGGCACGCTGTTCGTCACGCTCAAGGGCTTTCATGAACGCGGGCCCGAAGAAAGCGCGGCCAACCTGATCGCGCGCGCCAATCGGGAGTTCTCCACCTACCGCGAAGGACTCGTGATACCGGTCAATCCGCCGTCGATTCCGGGCCTGGGCACCACGGGCGGGTTCGAGTTCTGGCTGCAGAGCACGGGCGACGGCACCTATCAGCAGCTGGAGGAACGCACGCGGGCATTCATCGCGGCGGCGCGGCAGCGGCCCGAACTGCGCGGCATCAGCACCACCATCAACACGAAATCGCGGCAGCTGCTCGTGGACCTCGACCGCGAGCGCGCGGAGACGCAGGGCGTGCCCGTGGAGCAGGTGTACTCGGCATTGCAAACGATGTTCGGCTCGCTGTACGTCAGCCAGTTCCCGAAGAACAGCCGGCTGTTCCAGGTCATCCTGCAGGCGGAACCCGAGTACCGCTCGCGGCCCGAAGACCTCGACCGCGTCTACGTGCGCAATGCGCGCGGCGAGATGGTGCCGATCAAGGCAGTGACCAATGCGCGCTACGTCGCGGGCGCAGACCTTGTGACGCGGTTCAACAACTTTCCCGCGGCCAAGATCACGGGGGATGCGGCGCAGGGCTACAGCTCCGGGCAGGCGCTGCAGGCCATGGAGGAGGTGGCGGCGCAGGTGCTGGGGCCCGGCTATGCGTATGCATGGAGCGGGCAAGCGTACGAGGAGAAGAAGGCCGGTTCCACGGCGGCGCTGGTGTTTGCCTTCGCGTTGCTGATGGTGTTCCTGATTCTTGCCGCGCAGTACGAAAAGTGGTCGTTGCCGTTCGGCGTGCTGATGGCCGTGCCGTTCGCGCTGTTCGGCGCGCTGCTGGGTATTCTGATGCGCGGCATGGAAAACGACGTTTACTTCCAGATCGGGCTGACGGTGCTGATCGCGCTCGCGGCGAAGAACGCCATCCTGATCTTCGAGTTCGCGGTCGAGATGCGCGTCAAGGAGGGATTGAGCCCGTACGACGCCGCGGTCAAGGCCGCCAAGCTGCGGCTGCGCCCGATCATCATGACCTCGCTCGCATTCATTCTCGGCTGTATTCCGCTCGCGATAGCAAGCGGGGCGTCGGCGGCGAGCCGGCAGTCGCTCGGGACGGGCGTGATTGGCGGCATGCTCGGTGCCACGGTGATCGCCGTGTTCTTTATCCCGATGTTCTTCTGGGGGCTCGAGCGGGCGTCCGCCAAGAAGATGGCGGCACGGCCGCCCGAAGCCGCGGGCACCGATTCCGCGGCGCCCACGGGAGGCAATGCATGAACACGCGTCCGCACGGTATCGCATGGGGCTGTGGCGCGGTGATCGCCCTCGGTGGATGCGCGGTCGGGCCCGATTACGAACGCCCGCCCGTGGACGTGCCGGCGGCCTACCGCTTTGCCGACGCGCCGGCGGCGGCGCCCGTGACGGTTGCCTCGGACGAGTACTGGTGGTCGCAGATCGGCGATCCGACGCTCGATGAGCTGATCCTCGTCGCGTTGGCCCGCAATCAGGACCTGCTGATCGCCACGGCGCGGGTGGAGGAATACTACGGTCGCGTGATGGCCGCGCGTGCCGGGCTGTTTCCGCAGGTGGGGGCCGAGTTCGGCGGCGGCCGGCAGCGCATCAGCAACAGCGGCGGCAATGTGGTGCCCATCGACAATCCGTTCAATCAGGTGCGGGCGGACGTGTTCGCGTCATGGGAGATCGATCTGTTCGGGCGCATTCGCCGGCAGACGGAAGCGGCCCGCGCGGAATGGGCGGCCAGCGAGCAGGGGCGGCGCGCGACCGAGGTCAGCGTCGTGGCCGCCGTGGCCAGCGCGTATATCACGCTGCGCGATCTCGACAACCGGCTGCGCATCGCGCGGGAGACGGTGGTCAGCCGCGAAGGCGCGCTCAACGTGTTTCGCGACCGCTTTCAGGGTGGCGTGGTGTCGGAGGTCGAGTTCTCGCAATCGCGCTCGGAATACGCGTCCGCGCTGGTCTCGGTGGAACAGTTCCGGCAGCAGGTATCGCTGCAGGAGAACCTGCTGGCCTTGCTGCTCGGCGACAATCCGCGCGATATCCCGCGCGGCAAGGAGATCGGCGAGTTGCAGTTGCCGACGGTGCCGATGGGCCTGCCCTCGACATTGCTCACGCAGCGGCCCGACCTCGTGCAGGCCGAGCAGAACCTCGTGGCCGCCAATGCGCGCATCGGCGCGGCGCGCGCGCAGTATTTCCCCAGCATCTCGCTGACCGGTCTGTTCGGTGCCGCGAGCACCGCGCTGTCGGGGCTCTGGCTCGGTTCCGCGCAGATGTGGTCGTACGGCGGGCTGATCAGCGTGCCAATCTTCACAGGCGGCGCCATCGCGGGCGACGTAAAGCAGGCGGAGGCCAGGCAGGCGCAGGCGCTGCACGGGTATCGGCAGGCCATCCAGATCGCGTTCCGCGAGGTGGCCGACGCGCTGGTCAGCGTGCAGCGCACGCAGGGGCAACTCGATGCGAAGACCGAGCAGGTGGACGCGTTGTCCCGCTACGCGTTGCTGGCGCGCGATCGGTATGAAGGCGGCTACACCAGCTATCTGGAGGTGCTCGATTCCGAGCGCGCGCTGTTTGCCGCGCAACTCGACCAGTCGAGCCTGCGCGGCGCGAAGTTCGGGCAACTGATCCAGCTATACAAGGCGCTCGGCGGTGGCTGGCCTGCCGGCACGGGCGCGCAGACCGGACTCGAGGCCACCACGGTATCCGTCAAGGAGTGAATCATGGACAGATCGATGGCAGGAGCGCTGGCCGTTTGCGTGACGGCCGGCATCTGGGGCGCCGCCATGGCGCAGTCGCGTCCCATCGCGTATCCGGCCAAGGGCCAGAGTGCGCAGCAGCAACAGAAGGACGACGGGGCGTGCTACGCGTGGGCCAAGTCGAACACGGGGATCGATCCCGCGGCGGTCAACACCGCGCCGCCGCCGCAAGGGGGGCCGGCGGTGGGCGGGGGCGAGCGCGTCGGGGGCGCGGCGCGCGGTGCGCTGGGCGGCGCCGTGATCGGCGGCATTGCTGGCGATGCGGGCAAGGGCGCGGCGGCCGGCGCGGCCGTCGGCACCATGGCGGGCGGCGCGCGGGCGCGCCAGAACAAGCGCAATGCCGAGGCGAACGCGCAGGCGCAGTCCACCGGGGCGCTGGATACGTATTACCGGGCCTATTCCGCGTGCATGGAAGGGCGCGGGTATTCCATACGCTGACCGGCGACGGCAGCCGGCCCGCGATGTCTGAGGTCTTCGAGAAGGAGGTTCCCATGCCGACACAACATGAATCCGGACGCGTCTTGCGCTTCATGGTGCCGTTGCTGGCGGCTGCGGTCTGGTCCGCGGCCGTGGCGCAGCCCGATATCAAGAGCAGCGTCACGCGCACGCCCGGACAGGCGACCGCCTCGGCGACGGCGACGGCCGTGGCCACCATCACGGCGATCGATGCGCCGAACCGGAGGATCACGCTGAAGACGCCGCAGGGGCGTGTCATGGACATGACCGTCGGACCCGAAGCCCGCAACTTCGAGCAACTGCGCGTGGGCGACAAGGTGACCGTGTCCTATCAGGAAGCGCTGACCGTCAGCCTGAAGAAGGGGGCGGGCGAAGCGACCGTGCAGGAGCGCGAGATCGCCGAGCGGTCGCAGCCGGGCGCCAAGCCGGGCGGGACCATGGGCCGCGAGGTCACAGTGGTGGCGCAGGTGGTGGCCGTCAACAAGGATGCGCAGATCGTGACGGTGAAGGGCCCGCGCGGGCAGGTCATGGACCTGCATGTGTCCGACCCCGCGCAGATGCAGGACGTCAAGCGCGGCGACCGGGTGCAGGCCGTGTATACGGAGGCGATCGCCATCTCCGTGGAACCGGGCGCAGCGAAATGACGGGCCAGATGAACGAGGAGTGCGACGTGAGGTGCGACATGAGGTGCGACATGAGGTGCGACATGAGGTCCGACATGAGGCCGTCCCTGAACGGACGGGCCGTGGCCGCCACCACGGTGGCGATGGCGATGGCGATAGCGATGGCGATCCCAGCACCCGTCCATGCATATTTCGATCATTTCCTGAACGCCACCATCGTCGGCACGCTCGGCAAGGCAGGCACCGAGCAGCTGACCACTACCTTCAATCGCGTCATGAGCGAGTCGGCGGACGGTACCACCGAGCCGATCAAGCTGCCGCCCAACAATGCCGGCAAGGTCACGGAAGGGTCGATCACCCCGCTCCAGACCCGTACCGAGGGCGGCCAGCGCTGCCGCCAGGTGCGCACGGAATTCCGGCAGAGCGGACGGCAGCCGGAACGGTGGAAGGGCTGGTATTGCCAGCAGGCGGATGGCAGCTGGAAGAAGGCGATGCTCAAGGATTGATGCCGCCGCGCCGCGGTCACGGCTTGCCCAGGAACAGGTAGAAGCTGTAATGGCCCGCGGAGGCCCGGCCATATGCCAGATAGAACGGACCGATCGGCGTGTCCAGCGCCACGAAGACCGAGCCGGACTTGAGCCAGCCCGTGGGGTTGCCCGGGACGAGCGGGGCGCCCACGCGGCCCAGCTCCAGCGAGAAGCCGCCATACACGCCCTCCAGCAGCGACTGGCGCGCCAGCCGGTTGTAGTAGACGGCGCGCACGAACTGCAGGTTGCTGCCCAGCAACTGGCCGGTGCTGTAGCCCGATTGCTGCAGGAAGCCGCCCCACTGGAAGAGATCGTAGGTCGGCAGTGTGTTGCCGCCGAGATTGCTGCCGGCACGGAACCCGAGATTCACGGTATGGGGACCGGTGGACATCGCATAGAGGCCCGTTGCCTCGCCCTTCGTATACGACTGGTCCGCGCCCAGTTCGGGCCGCGAGGCGAACAGATTCAGGGTGCCGGCATAGCCGCTGCGCGGGAACGCCGTGCTGTCGATCTGATCCACGAGCAGCCGCGCGGTGAACGCCCCGCGGCGCGCGCTGGTGACCGGCGGCGCAAACGCCTGGGGCCCCGTGCTGAGCGAGATCTTCTGCTCGCCGAACAGCACGCCGGCCCGCGCCTCCGCATAGCGCGTGAACTGGGCGCCGACATCGAATCCCGCGTCGTAGCTGCGCAAGTCGTAGGTGGCAATGCGGTTCGTGTCCTGAAAGACGTAGAGCGGGCGCCGTTCCAGCTGGATGCGCGGTGCCACGAACAGCGTCTGCGACAGATTGACCGGCTGATAGAACTCGCTGGTGAGCCGGCTGGTCTGGCCGGCCTGCGCGTCGGTACGCCACTCCGCCCCCAGCGAGTTGATCCAGGTGCGCCGGTAGCTGCCCAGCACGCTGAAGAACGAATCGCCGCGGAAATCGGTGCTCAGGCCCAGGCCGAAGCGCACATAGTTGGGGCCGTACGATTTCTCGACCGCATCCACCGAGAGGATGCGCTTGCCGGGCTCCTCGAGCACCCGGTAATCGACGTGCTCGAAGTCGCTGGTGCCGAAGACGCGGTTCAGGTCCTCGTTGAGGCGTGCCTCGTCGAGCGGCGCGCCCGGCCTGGTCTGGATGCTGGAGGCGATGTAGTCCGGGTTCACGCGTTGCATCGGCGCGATGCGGATCTCGTCGATTTCGCGCCGGTCGGGCGGCGGCACGGCCTGCTGGCGCGCGCGCAGCGCCGCGTACATCTCCGGCGGCAGCGACAGCGCCTCGAGCTTCGCCGCCTCCTTGCGCGCCGCGGCCTCGCCGATGGGGATGGTGCGCGTGAGGTGATCGAAATCGGCGGCCGAGAAATCGCCGAGCAGGGGCTCGATCAGGATATCGTTCGGCCCGATCGCGGCGAGCGAGGACCGTACGTTTTGCTCGGTCAGGATATTGAGCATCTGCATGGTCACGCTCAGCGCGGAGCGCAACTGCTGGCGCGTCATCAGCGGCGTGCCGAGATTGACCGCGATGATGATGTCCGCGCCCATCGCGCGGGCCACGTCGATGGGCAGGTTGTCCACCAGGCCGCCATCCACGAGGAGCTTGCCCTCGTACTCGACGGGGGCGATCGCACCGGGCACCGACATGCTCGCGCGCATCGCGCGCGACAGTTCGCCTTCGCGGAAAACGACCGCGGTACCGGTCACGAGGTCCGTCGCCACGGCGCGGTACGGAATCGGCAGCGTATCGAAGTCCCGATAGCCGGGCGCGGGCGCCATCTCGCGCAGCACCTTCTCCAGCTGGACGCCCGTGACCGCGCCCTTGGGCAGTACCAGTTCGCCTTCCTGAACGCCGATCTCCGGGGTGATGAGGTTGGAACGGTCTTCCTCCTTGCGCCGCATCGTCAGGTTCTGGCGGGGCGGGCGCTCGTTGAACAACGCGCGCGCGGAGATCGTGCCGACCATTTTTTCCATGGCTTCGGGGCTCGTGCCCGTGGCATACGCGGCACCGACGAGCGCGCCCATGCTCGTGCCCGCGATGCAGTCCACGGGCACCCGCAGCGATTCCAGGACTTTCAGCACGCCGATATGCGCGGCGCCACGCGCGCCGCCGCCGGACAGCACCAGGCAGACGCGCGGGCGCGCCACGGTCGCCACGGACGCCGCGCGGTCGTTCGTGTCGTTGCCGCTGCCCGACTGGGCGCGCACTGGCGCGTGCGGCAGGCTCGTCAGCAGCGCGAACGCAATGGACCAGGCAAGGCGATGGCTTGACACATGGATATGGGGTCGAAACTTCGCGTGAACGCGGCGCGATGGCCGCTTGCTAGCCTCACCCATCAATCTGGATGTCCGCATGCACATTGACAAGGGCCTTTGGTCCAATGCTAGGCCCAAGGACCAATTGCTTTGCCCGGAGACATGGCTGAATCTGTGCTCAGGAGGGGAGCAGGCACCATGTACAGAATCGGAGTCTGGCTGATCGGCGCGGCATGCGCGATTGCGGCGCTGGGGGTGTTCTTCAGCGAACCGAGCGGCCGCATGCCCGAAAAGATCAACCTGTTGCGGGTCGCGCTCGGTCTCGAAGTGCAGATGTTCAAGCTGTCGGACGCGCCGGCGCGCTACCTGCTCAACGTGCCGGCATACGACTGGCTGCTGGGTTGCCTCGTGCTGGCGCTGATCGGCGCGGGGCTCATGGCCGCGGCGCGCTGGCGGCGGCATGCGTGACCGCTTCGCGCAGGGAGACTGCCATGTCACGATCCATGTTCCCGGTCGCGCGCGTCTCGCGCACGCTGATCGACGTCTATATCCGGTTCAGCCTTATCGCGCTGCTGGCGGTGTTCTGCTTCCAGATCTTCCGGCCGTTCCTGGATCTCATCGTCTGGTCGCTGATCCTCGCCATCACGCTCTATCCGCTGCATCTGCGTCTGCAACGCAGGATTCTGGCCGGGCATGGACGCACCGCCACGCTGCTGATCGTGCTGGTGATCGCCGTGGTGCTCGTGCCGACCTATCTGCTCGGTACCGCATTGATCGAATCGGGCGAGCACGCGATGTCGGTGGCGCGCAGCGGGGAGCTTCGCATCCCGCCGCCTGCGCAGTCGGTCGCAAGCTGGCCCGTGGTCGGCCAGCGCGTCTATGACTTCTGGCTGCTCGCGTCGACCGATGCGACCGCCGTCGTGCAGAAACTCACGCCACAGATCAAGGCGCTCGGCGTCACGGTGCTCGGGGCCGTCGGTGGCGTCGGCGCGGGGCTGCTGGTATTCGTCGGCGCGCTGGTCGTTGCCGGCATCTTCATGGCGTACGGGCAGTCGGGCGCGCGCGCCGCGGTACAGATCGCGTCGCGCATTTCGGGGCCCGAGCGTGGGCCCGTCATCGTGGACTTGTGCACGGCGACCATCCGCGCGGTGGCGCAGGGCGTGATCGGCATCGCCTTCATTCAGATGCTGCTGATCGGCATCGCGTTCGTCGTCAAGGGCGTGCCCGGCGCGGGGCTGCTCGCGCTGGCGGTGCTGCTGCTCGGGATCATGCAGCTGCCGGCATCGCTGGTCACGATACCGGTCATCATCTTCGTGTTCTTTACGGGGGGCGTGAGCACGGCCAACGTCGCGTTTGCGGTGTACGTCTTCGTCGCGGGGCTCGTCGACAATGTGCTCAAGCCCATGCTGCTGGGCCGCGGCGTCGCGGTGCCGATGCCCGTGGTGCTGATCGGCGCGCTGGGCGGCATGATCAGCGGCGGTGTCATCGGCCTGTTTATCGGGCCGGTGGCGCTCGCCGTGGCTTATCAGCTGTTCTGGCAGTGGGTGGAGGACGTGCCGCCGGCCGACGACGACACGCGCGCGCTCACGCGAGAATCATGATCATGACCATCCCCCAGATCGTCAGCAGCGTATTGCCGACCGCATAGGTGACGGTATAGCCCAGGCCGGGCACCTGGCTCTTTGCCGCATCGCAGACCATGCCCAGTGCCGCCGTCGTCGTGCGCGCGCCCGCGCAGATACCGAGGATCAGCGCCGGATGGAAGCGGAACACGAACTTCGCGATCAGCATGCCGAGCACCAGCGGCACGGCCGTGGCAAAGATCCCCCACAGGAACAGGCTGACCCCGAGTTTCTGCAGCCCGGCGATAAAGCCCGGCCCCGCGGAGATGCCCACTACCGCGATAAACATGTTCAGGCCCACCGAGTTCATGAACCACAGGGTTGGCTCCGGAATCCGGCCGAACGTGGGATGGATGGCGCGGAACCAGCCGAAGATGATGCCCGCGATCAGCGCGCCGCCGGCCGTGGAGATCGTCAGCGGGATGTCCGCCACCTTGATCACGACGGCACCGACCAATGCGCCGACGAAGATCGCCAGCGATACGAACGCGACATCGGTCACCGTCGTGGGGCGATCGACATACCCGATGCGCCGCGCAGCGGCATTGATGTCCTGCGTGCGGCCCACCACGGTGATCACGTCGCCACGGTACAGGCGCGTCTTCGGCAGCACGGGAATCATCGTCTCCGTCGGGCCGCGCTTGATCTTCCGGAGAAAGACCCCGCGCGCGCCCGGCCAGCGCGCGAGTTCCTCGAGCGGCTTGTCGTCGACCTCCTTGTTCGTGACGTAGATATCGACGCCTTCGGTGGGAATGTCGAGCAGTTCGGCGTCCTGTACCTCGCGGCCGCTGGGGCCGAGCCGCAGGATCAGCTGGTCGCGCTTGCCGCCGATGGCCACGATGTCGTTGCCTTCGATACGCGTGTCCAGTTCCACCTCGATGATCTTGCCATTGCGGCGAATGCGCTCGACAAAGGCGCGCACGCCGTCGCGGGTGCCCGCTTCGAGCTCGCCGACGGTCTTGCCGATAAAGATGCTGTCGGGCGCCACCGAATAAGCACGTACCTCGAACTCGTGCCATTCCGTCGCGCCTTCCGCGCCACCCGCGCCCGCGCCGAGCATCTTCTCGTAGTCGCGGCATGCCGCCTGCAGATCGATACCGAGCAGTTTCGGCCCGATTTGCGCGAGGATGATGGCCGAGCCGACAGTGCCGAAGATATAGGTCACCGCATAGGCGATCGGCATGCCGTCGAGCAGCGCCTTGGCCTCGTCCGGCGGGAGACCAAGGCGGTTGATGGCATCCGTGGCCAGCCCCATCGACGCGGAGATGGTTTGCGAGCCGGCGAACAGCCCGGCCGCGGAACCGAGGTCGTAGCCGGCAAGCATCGCGGCTGCGAGCGACGCCGCCAGCGACAGCACCGCCATGACCACCGCGAAGATCGCCTGCGGCAGGCCATCGCGGGCGATACCGCGCACGAACTGCGGACCCACGCCGTAACCCACGGCGAACAGAAAGATGAGGAAGAAGACCGATTTCACGTTACCGGAGATCTTCACGCCGAGAATCCCGATGACGATGGCCACGAGCAGCGTCGACGTCACCGCGCCCAGGCTGAACCCCTTGAAGCTTTTCCCGCCGATCCAGTAGCCAACCCCGAGGGCCAGGAAGATGGCGATCTCGGGGTAGGCGCGCAGCGTGTTGACGAACCAGGTCATGATCTCACCTCGTTGTTGTGCTTACGTCTTTTTTCCCTTCGACGACTTGCCATGCGATGCCCGGTAACGTTCGAGGTACTCGTCGCGCAGCTTGCGGACCGAGCGGCCGATCTTGACGTAGTCCTCCTCGTTGAGATTGGCCAGCGACACGCGGCCCGAAGGGTGATGCGTACCGAAGCCGCCACCGGGCAGCAGCACCACGCCCGCTTCCTCCGCCAGCCGGAACAGCAGCTCGTAGGGCTGGATCGAGTCGAGCAGCCAGGCGACGAACTCGGGTCCCACCTCGCGGCTCATCTGTTCCACATCGAGCAGCGTGTAGTAATCCACGACGTTCGCATCGGGCGCCTCGGCCGCCGCGCCCATGCCGCGGTAGAGCGCCGCCTTGCGGCTGCGGATCAGCTGCTTCATGGTCTGCTTGTAGGTCTCGGCGGTGTCCATGAGCGAGAACAGCGAGAAGAGCACCATCTGGACCTGCTGCGGCGTCGATAGCCCCGCGGTGTGATTGAGGGCAACCGTGCGGCTGTCGGCGACGACGCGGTCGATAAACAGCAGCTTCTCGGGCGTCGTGGTGATGGACGCGTAGCGCTTGTTCAGCGCGCCCGCCACATCCTTGGGATGCTTGCCGATCGTATGGTCGAGCAGGTTGGTCTTGTGCGTCGCGATCACGCCGAGCCGCCAGCCCGTGGCGCCGAAGTACTTCGAGTACGAGTACACGAGGATCGTGTTGTAGGGGCACATGGCGAACAGCGACACGAAGTCGTCGGCGAAGGTGCCATACACGTCGTCGGTCAGGATGATGAGGTCCGGCCGTTCCTTGACGATCTCGGCGATATAGGCAAGGCTCTCGTCGCTCACGCGCACCGACGGCGGATTGCTCGGATTGACGAGGAAGAAGGCCTTGACCTTGGGGTCGCGCAGCTTGTCGAGCTCCTTCTTCGGGTACTGCCAGCCGCCCGCCGGATCCGCATCGATCGCGATCTCGTGCAGCTGATACTCGGCGAGCTCCGGAATCTCGATATACGGCGTAAAGATCGGCTTGCCGAGGGCGATCACATCGCCCGGGCGCAGCAGGTGATTCGTGCGCATCGACGAGAACAGATAGGTCATCGCGGCCGTGCCGCCCTCGACCGCGTAGAGGTCGAAGTCGCCCGCGAACGGATGCTTGCCGATCATTTCGCGGCGGATGTACTGCTTGACGATCTTTTCGGAGAGCCGAAGCATGCGATCGGGCACGGGGTAGTTGCAGGCCAGGATGCCTTCGCACATCTCGTACAGGAAATCGCCGCCGTCCAGACCCAGCTGGTCACGCACATAGGACACCGCACCGGCCAGGAACGGCACGCCCGGCACGTCGTGATGCGCGCGTACGAACAGGTCGAAGCGCTCCTCGATACCGGCGCGGCGGGGGAATCCGCCGACGCCGGACGACAAATACGAAAACGAACGTTCGGACTCGATCATCGCGAACAGTCCGAGCTGCCAGAACCCATGGCGAGGCGTGGTGGCCAGGAAATTTGGATTCCCGCGGCCCGCGTTGAGCATCAGCCGGTTCGACACGCTGCCGGCAAGCTTGATGAGTTCGTCCTTGAGTTCGAATGGCGAGAGACTCGCCAGATTCGATGTATCCCGCTTGTTCATCGCCCGTCTCCGGTCATTTACCCGATAGTCAACGTAGGTCGCAACCGCGTGACGCTCAATTGGCCCAAAGGGCTAATGCGTGGCGAATGGGCCCAAAGTCCAATGGCAAGCGTTCGAATGCGGTCCACATTGGTGGGGGATATCCGAAACCGGAACCCTTTGGAGTTCGGAACCCCTGGCATAGGGAGGCGATCCATGGAACAGGACCGGATTCAACCGGAGACGCGGGGGCTGCATCAGTTTCTTGCCGCGTCCGAGGGCCGCATCGACCGCTGGCGCACGCTGCATCGCGTCAGCCGCGCGGCGGGCGCGGGGAGCGCGACCGCCGACGATTGCGTCGCGCAGGCGCGCGCATTGCTCGAGGAGTTGCGTCCGCTCGAGCAACTCAATGGCTATCCCGGGCCACGGCTGTTCGGCCAGGTGGAGGGCCGGCTCGCGCAACAGGACTGGAACGGTCTGACGCGGCTGTTGGGCCGCATCAGCAACGCGCTGCTCTCCAACAGCTACCGCGACCAGCGCGATGCCTGGCTGCCGGACGACGAAGGCGAGGTGCTGCGTCTGCCGGACTTTCTGCCGCCCTCGATCGGACACGGGCAGAGCCGCAAGCCGTATTTCGAGGTACTGATCGTCTCGCCGGGCGACCGCGCCGCGTGGGAGGACCTCTGCGCCTCGTTTCGCCTGCTGCGCCGCGACGACGATCCCTTCGTCTACGAGCCTGTGGTCGCGGGCACGTTCGAAGACGCGCTGCTTGCGGCGATCTTCAACTTCAACCTCCAGGCGGTGGTCATCGTCGATGGCTTCTCGTTCGCCTCGGCCCATACGTCTCCGGAGTTGCGCGAGATCATCACGCGCAATACGCCGGTGGGCACGAAGGAGGGCGTCGATGACAACGGCGTGTCGCTCGCGCGATTGCTGCGCCGGCTGCGGCCCGAGCTCGACGTCTATCTGTCCACCGATCGCGATGTGGGACATCTGGCGGGCTCCGAAGCGGCCGCGCCGCTCCGCCGGATCTTTTATGGCGTGGAAGAGCCCATGGAAGTCCATCTGGCCGTGCTGGACGGCGTGAAGGACCGCTACGAGACGCCGTACTTCGACAACCTCAAGCGCTACGCGCAGCGGCCCATCGGCACCTTCCATGCATTGCCGGTGGCACGCGGGAAGTCGATCTTCAAGTCGAACTGGATTCGCGACATGGGCGAGTTCTACGGGGCAAACCTGTTCCTCGCGGAATCGTCGGCGACCACGGGTGGGCTGGACAGCCTGCTCGAGCCCACGGGCAATATCAAGAAGGCGCAGGACAAGGCCGCGCGCGCATTCGGCGGCGATCGCAGCTTTTTCGTGACGAACGGCACCTCCACGGCCAACAAGATCGTGCATCAGGCGCTGCTGTCCCCCGGGGATATCGTGCTGATCGATCGCGACTGCCACAAGTCGCATCACTACGGCATGGTGCTGGCCGGTGCGCAGCCGCTATATATCGACGCCTATCCGCTGACGCAGTACTCGATGTACGGCAGCCTCGCTATCCGGCCCATCAAGGAGGCGCTGCTCGCCCTGAAGGCCGAAGGCAAGCTCGACCGTGCGCGGATGCTGGTGCTGACCAATTGCACGTTCGACGGGCATATCGCCAATGTCCGCCGCACGATGCTGGAATGCCTGGCCATCAAGCCGGACCTGATCTTCCTGTTGGACGAAGCGTGGTACGGCTATGCGCGCTTCTCGCCGTTCCTGCGCATGCGCGCGGCCATGGGCGCGGCGGCCGAGATACGCGCGATGATGGCGGACCCGGCCTATCGCGATCGCTACGATGCGTTCCGGGCCTCGGTCCGGGACCTGCCCGATACCGATCCGCGGCGGCTGGACATCGAGCAGCTACCGGACCCCGATCGCACGCGCGTACGCGTCTACGAGACCGACTCCGTGCACAAGTCGATGTCGGCCCTGCGGCAGGGCTCCATCATCGTGGTGGCCGATCAGGATTTCCATACGGTCGAGGCGCCCTTCAAGGAAGCGTTCTTCACGCATACCTCCACGTCGCCGAACCTGCAGATCATCGCGTCGATCGATCTCGCGCGCCGGCAGATGGAACTGGAAGGTTACGAACTGGTCCAGCGTGCGCTGCAACTGGCCATCGAACTGCGTCAGGAGATCAACCAGCATCCGCTGATCTCGAAGTATTTCCGCGCCGCCACGCCGGCCGAGATGATTCCCGAGCCGTACCGCATCTCGGGCTTCGCCGACTATGCGGCGCCGGGCAAGACCGTGGCCGATACCGCGCAGGCCCTGCGCGACGACGAATTCTTCCTCGATCCCACGCGCATCACGCTGCTGTGCGGAGGCGCGGGCTACGACGGCACGCAGTTCAAGGGGCTGCTCGCGGAGAGGTTCGATATCCAGATCAACAAGACGTCGCGCAACAGCGTGCTGGTGCAGATCAATATCAACAACACGCGCAGCGACCTCGCCCACCTCGTCAAGGCGCTGACGGATCTGTCCCGCGAACTCGATCGCCGGCTGGAGGAGGGCGGAGAGCCCGAGCGCACGGTGTTTGCGGCGCGCGTCCAGGCGCTCGTGGAGGACGTGCCGGACCTGCCCAACTTCAGCCGGTTCCACGATGCCCTGCGCGACGATGCGGACAGCCGCACGCCGGAAGGCGATATGCGCACCGCGTACTACCTGGCCTATCGGGCCGAGTGCTGCGAATACCTCCGGCTGAACGATCCGCGCATCGACCAGCGGCTGGCTGACGGCCCCGAACTCGTGTCCGCCAAGTTCGTTATCCCATATCCGCCCGGCTTTCCGATCATGGTGCCGGGCCAGGTGATCACGCCCGAAACCATTGCGTTCATGCGCAAGCTGGATGTCAAGGAAATCCACGGCTTCAACGCCGCGCGCGGTCTGGAACTGATCAAGCCGGAGGCGCTCGCCGCATTGGCGGCGAAGCGCATGCCGGGAGGAAATCGCCATGGCGGCTGACAAGCGAATGACGCGTGCCCGCGAGGTGGGCATCAAGAGCGGGCTCGTGTTGCGAAAGCGCGTGGCGCACGCGCGGGAAGCCTTTGCGGAACGCGTCCGGCAGGCGACCCCCGCGCCCGGGGACGCGCCATCGGTCGCGTCGATGGCCGACCCGGCGGGCGCCTTTGCCTATGCGCTCGACGCGGGCCAGCGCGCCATCCTGTTCTGGGACACGCTGCGGGAACGCGGCAACCAGTTCGTCGAGCATGCGGTCTCGGGACTCAAGCCCGTGCTCCATTTCGACTACGACATGGTCCTGGACGGCCGGACCTTCGATCGGCCGGTCAACTACGCGCTGCTGCGCATCAAGCCGCCGGACGGCGTCACCGTGGACGATTCGCGGCGCCCTTACGTGATCATCGATCCGCGCGCGGGGCATGGGCCCGGCATCGGCGGCTTCAAGGACGATTCGCAGGTCGGCGTGGCCCTGCGCGCGGGCCATCCCGTTTACTTCGTGATCTTTTTCCGCGATCCGGAACCCGGGCAGACACTGCTCGACGTTTGCGAGGCCGAGCAGAAGTTCGTCAAATGGGTGCGCGCGCGTCACCCGGACAGCAGCAAGCCGGCGATCGTCGGCAACTGCCAGGGCGGCTGGGCCGCGATGATGGTGGCCGCCTCCGACCCCGACGACACCGGGCCGATCGTCATCAACGGCGCGCCCATGTCGTACTGGAGCGGTGCGTGGCAGGAGGGCGAGGGCGACAACCCGATGCGCTATGCGGGCGGGCTGCTCGGCGGTACGTGGCTCGCGTCGCTGACGGCCGATCTCGGCGACGGCAGGTTCGACGGCGCGCATCTCGTGCAGAACTTCGAGAACCTGAACCCCGCGAACACCTTCTGGGACAAGTACTACAACCTCTACCGCAAGATCGATACCGAGCCGCCCCGGTTCCTCGAGTTCGAGCGCTGGTGGGGCGGCTTCTACCTGATGAACCGCGAAGAGATCGAATGGATCACGCGCAATCTCTTCGTCGGGAACAAGCTCTGGTCCGATGGCGGCGAACGCGCGACGCACGACCACCAGCCCGAGCACTTCGACCTGCGCAATATCAAGTCCCCGATCATCCTGTTCGCCTCGATGGGCGACAACATCACGCCGCCGCAACAGGCGTTCAACTGGGTGGCCGACCTGTACGGCAGCACGGACGAGATCAAGGCGCGCGGGCAGGTCATCGTCGGCATGATGCACGAGTCGGTGGGGCATCTGGGCATCTTCGTGTCCGGCAAGGTCGCCCGCAAGGAACATAAGCAGATCGTATCGGTGCTGCGCAGTATCGAGTCGCTGCCGCCGGGTCTCTACGGCATGGCAATCACCGAGACCGGGGCGACGGATCCGCAATCGGGCGAGCCCGAGTACGAGGTCACGTTCCGCGAACATCGCCTCGAGGACATCGTCGAGCGGTTCAACCGGTTCGAGCGCGTGGACGAGAAACCGTTCGAGACGGTGGCCGGTATCTCCGAGCTCAACCAGCGCGCCTACGAGCTGTTCGCGCAGCCGTTCGTGCAGGCGATGTCCAACGAGACGACGGCGAGAATGCTGCGGGAATGGCATCCGCTGCGCGTGCAGAACTGGATGTTCTCGGACCTGAACCCGTGGATGGCCTGGGTCAAGCCCGCGGCGGAAGCGGTCAGGGCAAACCGCCAGGCGCTCGGGGACGACGATCCCATGCGCCAGCGCGAGGCCGCGGGCGCCGAGATGGTCAGCGCCGCGCTCGACCATTACCGCGCGCTGCGCGATGCGTTCATGGAGGCGGCATTCTTCGGCATCTTCGGCACGCTGCGCGCGCTCTCTCCGCGGGAGGGCGATGCCGGCGCGCGGCGTCGGGCGCCGCGTGTTCCGCCTGAGATCGAGCAGGCGATGGCCGCGCTCAACAAGGGAACCTACGTCGATGCGCTGGCACGCGTGGCCGTCATGCTCATGCGCGACGGCAAGCCATTGCCGCTGGCCCGGCTCGAACTCCGAAAGGAACTGGCGGAGGACTACGCGGATTTGCTGCCCGAGGTCGACACGCATGCCTGGCGCACCACGCGGGGGCTGCAGGAGATCATCGTGCGCGGCGCGCCCGCCGAGGCGCTCCAGGGCCTCCCGATCATGCTGCGGGACAACGCCGACCGTCGCCGCCTGCTGACGCTGCTCGACAAGGTGGCCGCGGACGAACGCGTGATCGGCGCCACGCCGTCGGAGGATCAGCGCGCGATGCTCGCACGGATTCGCGCGGTGCTTTCCAGCGGGTCACGGCGCCCACGTCATGTCGCGTGAAGCGCGCCACCGGAGCCACGCATATGGAAGCCCGACACGAAAAGTACCACCGCCTGATCGAATTCTGTCGCGCGTTGCCGCCGATGCCGACGGCCGTGGCGCATCCCTGCGATCGCAGCGCGCTCGAGGGCGCCGTGGAAGCGGCGAAGGCGGGGTTGATCGAGCCGCTGCTGGTCGGTCCGGCGGCGCGTATCCGGGAGGTCGCGAGCACGTGCGGAATCGATATCGCGCGCTTCCCGCTGATCGACGCGCCGCACAGCGAGGCCGCCGCCGCGCAGGCGGTGCATGCGGTGCGCGCGGGGCAGGCAGAGGCCCTGATGAAGGGCAGCCTGCATACGGACGAACTGATGAGCGCGGTGCTGAGCCGCGAGTCGGGACTGCGCACGGCCAGGCGCGTCAGCCACTGCTTCGTCATGGACGTGCCCGGCCATCCCAATGCGCTGATCCTTACCGATGCGGCGGTCAATATCGCGCCGACGCTGATGGAGAAGGTCGATATCCTCCAGAACGCGATCGACCTCGCGCACGCGCTGCATATCGACGAGGTGCGCGTGGCCATCCTGTCCGCGATGGAGACGGTCAACCCCAAGGTGCCGTCCACCATCGAGGCCGCGGCGCTGTGCAAGATGGTGGACCGTCGCCAGATCACCGGTGCGCTTGTCGACGGCCCGCTTGCGCTGGACAACGCCATCGACCCGGAGGCCGCGCGCATCAAGCAGATCGAATCGCCGGTGGCGGGGCGCGCCAACGTGCTGCTGCTGCCGGATCTGGAAGCCGGGAACATGCTCGCGAAGAGCCTGTCGTTCCTGGCCGGCGCCGACGCGGCGGGCATCGTGCTGGGGGCACGCGTGCCCATCATCCTCACCAGTCGGGCCGACACGGTCACGACGCGGCTCGCCTCCTGTGCGGTGGCCGCGCTCGTTGCCGCGGCACGGCGCAACCTGGTATGAGCGCATGGCAGACGTGATCCTCGTCCTCAACGCCGGGTCATCGAGCATCAAGTTCCGTGCCTACGATGCGGGCCGGCAAGAGTTGCCCCTCGTGCTTCGGGGCGTGCTCGATGGGCTCTACACTTCGCCGGCGTTCCATGCCTGGGACGGGAAGGGCGCGGAGATCGGCAATGCCCGATGGGAGGGGGGCGAAGGATTCGGGCATGCTGAAGCCGTGGAGTTCCTGGCGCGGTTTCTTCGCGACGAGGAGGGCGGGCACACGCTCGTGGCGGTCGGGCATCGCGTGGTGCATGGGGGCATGCGCTACGCAGGGCCGGCAAGGGTCACGCCCGCAGTGGTGGCGGAATTGACCGCGCTGCGGCCGCTGGCGCCCCTGCATCAGCCGCACAATCTCAAGCCCATCCAGATACTGCTCGAGCGCCGTCCCGATCTGCCGCAGGTGGCCTGCTTCGATACGGCCTTCCATTTCACGCAGGCGCAACACGCGCGGGCGTTTGCGCTGCCAGCGGCGATCACGGACCGGGGCGTGTGCCGCTACGGCTTTCACGGCCTCTCGTACGAATACATCGCCAGCGTGCTGCCGAGGCTCGACCGCCGCGCCGCGCAAGGCGCGACCGTGGTCGCCCATCTCGGCAATGGCAGCAGCCTGTGCGCCATGACGGCAGGCCGCAGTGTGGCCAGCACGATGGGCTTCACCGCCGTGGACGGACTGCCGATGGGCACGCGCAGCGGCAGCCTCGATCCCGGCGTCATCCTCTACCTGATGGACGAACTGGGCATGGATACGCGCGCGGTGGAAGACCTGATCTATCGCAAGTCGGGCCTGCTCGGCGTGTCCGGTATTTCCAGCGATATGCGCGAGCTGCTCGCGAGCGACGACCCCCGGGCCCGATTCGCCATCCAGCTCTATACGTACCGGATCGGGCGCGAGCTTGGCAGCCTTGCCGCCGCGCTCGAAGGGCTCGATGCGCTCGTGTTCACCGCCGGCATCGGCGAGAACGCCGCTCCCATCCGTCAGCAGGTCTGCGAACGGGCGGCGTGGCTCGGCGTGGAGATCGACGGGGGCCGCAATGCGCACGGAGGCCCGCGCATCAGCAGCGAAGCGAGCGGCATATCGGTGTGGGTGGTCCCCACGGACGAGGAACTCATGATCGCGAAGCACACGCGCGCCATTGCCTTCGGCGGCGATGCGCCGGTGCGGACGCAAGGAGACAGACCATGACCATCGACACGCCATCGCCCGTTCTGGCGGGCAGCAAGGCGTTGGTCTGCGGCATCGCCAACGACTCGTCCATCGCCTATGGCTGCGCGAAGGCCTTTCGCGCGCTGGGCGCGGAGGTCGCCATCACCTACGCCGACGAGAAGTCCCGCCCGTATGTCGAACCGCTGGCGCGCGAGCTGGCCGCACCGTTGTTCATGCCGCTGGACGTCACGAAGCCGGCCGAACTGGACGCCGTGTTCGATCGGATCACGCAAACGTGGGGCAAGCTCGATATCGTCGTTCACTCCATTGCGTGGGCGCCAAAGGAAGATCTGCAGGGCGGCCTGCTGAACTGTTCGAGCGAGGGCTTCGGCAAGGCCATCGATATCTCCTGCCACTCCTTTATCCGACTGGCAAAGCGGGCCGTGCCGCTGATGCGCGATGGCGGCACGCTGTTTGCGATGAGTTATCACGGCGCCAGCAAGGTCGTGCCCAACTACAACGTGATGGGGCCAGTCAAGGCGGCGCTGGAGGCCTCGGTGCGCTATCTGGCCTACGAGCTCGGCACGCGGCGCATCCGCGTGCATGCGATCTCGCCGGGCCCCATCAAGACCCGCGCCGCGTCGGGCCTCAGGGACTTCGACCTGATGCTGAACGACGCCGGCCACCGCGCGCCGCTGGGCGAGCTCGTCGACATCATGGACGTGGGCTTCACGTGCGCGTTTCTTGCCAGTCAGTATGCGACGCGGCTGTCCGGCGCGACGTTGTATGTCGATGGCGGCGTCAATATCGTCGCCTGATACCTACCCGGGACGTCACCGGTCAATACGTCACCGACCTCGCGCAACGTGCGTCCACGACGAGGGACTTGGGCGCCAGCAGGACCGGAGCGGGGTCCGTGCCGAGAAAGACGGCCCAGGCAAGGGGGCCGGGGTTGACCGTAGACTCCGTCGAACTCCAGATTGGGACGCCGCTCATATTGCCGAAGCCCAGCCGTAACAGGTTCTGTTCGATATTCGGGATGCCCGCCGGGCAGGCAGGGGAGCCGCCCTCCGCGCCGATCTCGCACGCGGCCGGCAGGTACCACGTTCCCGCGGGCACGCCGCGGAGCGTACTGGTGTTGCACGCGCTTGCCGCGTAAGGCGTTCCCGTGCCGAGCGTCGCGACGATGGCCGTGGTGTTCGCCGCGCCATCGGTCAGACTCTGTGCGCCGGCCCCTACCGCGATCCCCGTGCCGCCCCACGTCGTGAGGCCAGTGCTGGGTGCGGCCAGCACCTTCGCCGTGGACGCACCCGTAACGGCATACACGAGATCGCCGTCGATGCTGAACGCCAGCGCGATCGTCGGGCTGGGGCTGGCAACGTTGTCCGCGGTCACCGCGATGCCGCCCTGTGCGACATACGGCTGTGTCGCGGTGAATTGCAGCAGGCAGCTTCCGCCGGGCGCCAGAGTGCCGCAGTTGCCCGCATTCTGCGTCACACCGGTCCACGCGGACGGAAGCTGTGCAACCACGTTGGTGGCAGCGTTGACCCCGGTGTTCATTACCGTGATGAAGGTCGTGCCGCCGTTGACGGCGATGACGCCCGTCGCCGGCACCGACAGCGTCGTGGTATTCGTGACGCAGGACACGCCGACGTTCGTCACGTTCTGCGCGGCCATGGTGCCGCTGCCGTTGGTGACCGTGCACGTCTGCGTGGCGGGCTGCGCCAGCACCGTGACGTCATAGGTCGCGCCTTGCGCGACCGGCGTGGCGAACGTGAAAGCGCCATTGCCGGAGATGATCTGCGTGCCCGCTCCGTTCAGTTGCAGCTGCACCTGCCCGGACAGACCGGATGTGGTGCCACCGACCGTGTAGGTGTTCGCCGAGCAGGTTATCGACACGTTCTGCACGGCCGCGCTACCCATCGTGCCGCTGCCCTGGCCCACGGTGCAGGTCTGGCCCGCGGGCTGCGACTGCACCGTGACCGCGTACGCGCCGCCCTCCGCAATCGCGACCGGGAACGTGAACAGGCCGTTGCTGCTCAGGACGAGGGTATCGCCGCCATTGTTCTGCACGGTCACCGTGCCGGCGAGGCCCGATGCCGTGCCGCCGACGGTATGCGTATTCGTCGCGCAGACGACGGCCACGTCCTGCACGGCCGTGGTGCCCACCGTTCCGGTGCCATGGCTCACGGAACAGGTTTGTCCGGCGGGCTGGCTGGCCACGGTCACGGCATACGCGCCGCCCTGCGCGACGAGCGTCGGGAAATTGAACGTGCCGTCCGTGCTCGTAGACAGCGTATCGCCGCCATTGTTTTGCAGCACGACGGTGCCGGCGAGGCCGCTGACCGTGCCCCCAACGCTGCGCGCCGTGCCGGAGATCGTGTATGTGCGGGTCCAGATCGCACCCTTCTGTCCCACCGTGCCGTCGAACGTCACCGCATTCGGGTCGAGCGTCAGCGTCACGGTCTGGCCGTCGTTGCAGCGGCTGCCGGCAAGCGTCACCGTGACGGTCTTGCCCGAGGCGTCGACGGTCGGCGTGGCCGTCGGCAGCGTGCCGCAGGTACCGGCGGTCCGGAAGAACCCGGCGCCCAGCGCGGCGATCTTCGCGTTGAATGTCGCCACGACGCGCGTGGGGAGTTCGTCAAGGGTGCCCGAGTCGGCGGCGACCGACACCAGCGCGACGCCTGGCGGTTGTGTCGCCGGGGGCGGGGGGGTGGGGGTGGAGGCGGGATCGTCGCCGCCGCATGCCGTCAGAAACGCCGCGCACAGCGCGACCATCGCACCTGCCTGTAAACGTACCCGCGCACGTACCCGCGCCCGTACCCCCGCCCGATACCCCTGGTTCTCCCGTCTTTTCATCGCTGGACCCCACCGTATTTATCGTTGTATGTCGTGGCGAATCCTACACAATCGCGGCCGCGCAATCCATGCCGCTCAAGCGACCCGGAGCGGTTACGCGCGAGTCGGCCGTCTCACGCCGCCACCGGGGACGTGTCGTAACAGGCGAGCAGCATCTCGGTAAGAACCTCGACCTTCCGCGCCGGATGCTGGCTCGGCGGGCGCACCACGTAGGCGCCTGCCACCGGCACCGGATGGCGCGTCATCACGGGCACCAGCGCGCCGGAAGCCACATGCTCGTCCGTCAGGCCATTCGGCAGATACGCAACGCCAAGTCCGGCAAGCGCCGCGGCGAGCAGGGCCGTGCCGTTGTCGGCCTTGAAGCGTCCTTGGGGACGCACCATCACGATCGCTTCGCCGTCCATGAGTTGCCAGCTTTCGGTGCCCTGCATCAGCGCCTGATGGTCGCCGAGCTCGTCCAGCGTCTCGGGCGCGCCGTGCGCGGCGATATAGGCCGGGCTTGCGACGATTTTTGCGTGGATCGGACCGATGCGTCGTGCCAGCAGGTTCGAGTCCGGAAGATGCCCGAGCCGTATCGCGCAGTCGTAGCCTTCGGCGACGATATCGATGAATCGATCGCTGTAGCAGGCCTGCACATGCAGCCTCGGGTGCCGCTGCGCCATCTCCGCGAGCACGGGCGCCAGGTGTGTGGGCCCAAAGGACAGCGGCGCGGCAATGCGCAGGCGGCCGCGGAGTTCGCCGGTGGGCAGAATCGTTTCACGGGCCACCTCGATCTCGGCGCAGGCGCGCGCCGCATGATCGCGGAACGTGGCGCCGGCTTCCGTCAGCGCGGCGCCGCGCGTCGAGCGCGCGAGCAGCTGGACCCCCAGTTCCTCCTCCAGGCGCTGGAGCCGGCGGCTGACGATCGACTTGGTCACGCCAAGCCGGACGGCGGCTGGCGAAATGCCGCCGGCATCGGCCACTTCCACGAATGTCTGCAGTGCTTCGATATCCAATTTGGCGTTCCCCCCAGTTTGATGCCGCGATGCCGATCGCCACTATGTTAAGGCGGTACGGGACAGGAGCGGGCGTTCCACTTTTCGCGACACAGCTCACCGCTGGATACCACTACCGCCGGGGAGAGGGCAATCGCAGAATGCGGCTTCGCGCAACGTCGTCACAAGCGCACGTTGTTTCGAAAACCCATGCCGCGCCAATGGCAACCAAGGATGCTCTGATGACTTTTCGTAACGGCCTCGCTTCGCTTCTTCGTCCGGAAGACTCGGTACTCGTTCTGATCGACCACCAGCCCTACCAGCTCGCGAACGTCAACAGCCACGAGCCGCAGATGGTGATCAACAACACGGTGGCGCTCGCCAAGGCCGCCAAGGCCTTTGGCGTTCCCACGATCCTGACGACCGTGATTGCCGAACGCGGCGGCCTGCTCTTTCCGCAGATCACCGATGTGTTTCCGGGCCAGGAGGTCCTCGACCGCACGTTCATCAACACCTGGGAGGACCGCAGCGTGGTGGACAAGGTCAGGGCGACGGGCCGCAAGCAGCTGATTATCGCCGGGCTCTGGACCGAGGTCTGCGTGGCCATGCCGGCCATCCAGGCGCTCGGCGAGGGCTGGGACGTGACCGTGGTAACCGATGCATCGGGCGGCACCTCGGTGGAGTCCCATCAGGTCGCCATCCAGCGCATGATCGGGGCCGGCGCGAACATGATGACGTGGCTGGCGGTCGCGGCCGAATGGCAGCGCGACTGGGCCCGCGTGGCAAGCGCCGCCGCGCTGACGGAAGTGCTCGTCCAGCATGCGGGCGGCAGCGGCATTGCGTATCTGTGGGAGCAGCAGTTGCTCAACACACCGGTGCCCAAGGCCGCGCGCTGACCCTTATCGTCCCTTATCCGACAGGGCTTTCACGAGCCCGTCGAATACCGCCCGCACGCGCTTCGGTACCGGACCGCGCTGCGGGCGGTACACGCATAGATCCCACGGCTCCGGCGCGAACGCCTGCAATAACGGCACCAGTTCGCCCGCGGCGATATGGCTGTCCGCCAGAAAACCGGCGATCTGCCCGAAGGCCAGTCCCGACAGCACCGCATCGCGCTCGGCCTCCGAGTCGTTGCTGGTAAAGGTGGGCTTTGCCGGCGTGAAGCGCTGACCGCCCCGGAACAGCCAGGGCCACCCGCGCCCGGTCGTCTCGTCATGCATGACCGTGGTTGGCAGCGACTCCAGATCGCGTACGTGCGCGGGCGCGCCGACACGCGCGATCAGCCCCGGGGTGCCGACCACATGGAATGCGTGCTTCGCGACCTTGCGCGCCACGAACCGGCTGTCCTGCAACAGCCCGAAGCGCACGCCGATATCGATCCGCTCGTCGATCACATGCGCGGGCGTGTCGCTCAGGTTGAGGTCGATCCGTAGGCCCGGATGCCGCATGGCGATATCGGCAAGCACGGGCAGCAGGCCGATGCGGCCCAGCGCCTTCGGCGCGGTCAGGTGCACGACCCCCTCGAACTCCGACGTTTGCTGGCCATGCTCGGTCGCGAACAGCGCATCGACCTGCCGCAGGCTGTCTCCGGCGCGGCTGGCCAGTTGCTCCCCGAACTCGGTAATACGGATCTGCCGCGTATTGCGGTGGAACAGCATCTCCCCCTGCAGGCGCTCCAGTTCCTGAATCGCGCGCGTGACCGCCTGCGGCGAGATGCCGAGCTGGATCGCGGCCTGCTTGAAGCTGCCAGTTTCCGCGGCGGCCATGAAGATGCGCAGCATTTCGAGTCGGTTGAGCATGTCGGTCTCGATTCCAATTTCTGGAATTATGAAATCGAAACGTTTCCATTTCAAGAAACTGTCGCCACGCCAATACTAGGCTCCATCGCAACGATACATTCTCGAAGGAGCCGAACATGAGCAACCCTCTCGCCAACAACATCGCAGGAAAAGTGGTCGTCATCACCGGTGCCAGCAGCGGCCTCGGCGAAGCCACCGCGCGCCATCTGTCCGCGCTCGGCGCCAACGTCGTACTCGCGGCGCGCCGTGTGGAACGGCTGGCCAGCATTGCCGCGGAGATTCGCGCGGCGGGCGGATTCGTGGAGGTCGTACCCACGGACGTCACGAAGCAGGCCGACGTGCGCCTGCTGATCGAAACCGCCGTCAAGGCGTTCGGCAAGGTCGATGTGCTGATCAACAATGCCGGCCTGATGTCGATTGCCCCGATGAGCGAAACCAAGGTCGATGAATGGGACCGCATGATCGACATCAACGTGAAGGGCGTGCTCTACGGCATCGCCGCCGCGCTACCGGTTTTCCAGCAGCAGGGCTACGGCCACTTCATCAACATCGCCTCGGTCGCGGGCGTCAAGGTCTTCAGCCCCGGCGGCACGGTCTATAGCGGCACCAAGTTCGCGGTCCGCGCGATCTCCGAAGGGCTGCGCCATGAAGTGGGCGCGTCGATCCGCACGACGACGATCGAACCCGGCGCGGTGGATTCGGAACTCAAGCACGGCAGCTCGCACGAGGAAAGCGCGAACTTCGTGAAGGACTTCTACAAGCTTGCCATCCCGTCCGCCGCCGTGGCACGCGCGATTGCCTACGCCATCGAGCAGCCGGCCGACGTCGATATCAACGAGATCGTGCTGCGCCCGACCGCCCAGGAATTCTGAGCGGCCCCCCGGTCCAGTTCGTGCGATTGCGAAATCGCGCAGCAGACGACATAACCGGTCCGGTCCCGCCAAAGCCATCATTGGCGGGACTGGGTGGACAGGCACGTATCGTGAAGAATTCGAACCGAGGGTCATCGCCCGAGCGCTTCGTGCGCGCAAAACTCGAAGGCATCCTCAGCGCCGTCGAGGTCGTGGGACTGGCGGTCATCGGCCTGGGCACCATCCTCGCGATGGCACAGGAAGGCTGGAAGATCGTCGGTCAGGGCGAGGTATCGATCACCGACCTGCTGCTGATGTTCCTCTACCTCGAAGTACTGGCGATGGTGGGCCGGTACCTGAAGCTCGGCGAATTGCCCGTGCGCTTCCCGCTGTATATCGCGATGGTGTCGCTGGCGCGCGACCTGATCCTTCGCTTCAACGAAGTCTCCGAGTTCCATCTGCTTGCACTCTGCACGGGCATCGTGATGCTGGCCTGCGGCGTGCTGATCCTGCGCTACAGCCAGACACGCTTTCCGCTTCCGGACGACAAGGACGCGGGGAGTGCGGAGCAGGGCGGTCCGTGACCGGCGTCGGCGTGCCCGCCGATCCGTCTCGATTCTCGCGGCAGGCGGGCAGGGTGGCTACGGCAGCATGTGCGGGGCGCCATCGTCCGATGCCGCCAGCAGCGACACCCCGCTCGGCATCTCCATCGCGGCCAGCGTGGTGCGCAGGATGTCGAGCAGCCGCTGCGCGCTCGGCGACAGCGAGCGTAATGGCCGCGTGATCACGCAGAGCTCGCGCGACAGCCGCGGCTCGTGGAGTTCGCGGAAGGTCAGGCTGGCGAACTCGTTGCGCTCGAATGCCAGCGCCGGCAGCACCGAATAGTAGTTGCCGCGCGCAAGCATCGCGAACAGATACGCGGTGCTTTCCACTTCGTCGTGCTCGCCCCCCAGCACGGGCCAGTGCGAGGCGTGGTTGAGCAGAAACTGGCCGATGCCCGTGTCGGCGGAAAAGCCCACATAGCGCGCATCGAGGCTCGCGGTGAGGTCGGCCCACGTTACCGGCCGATCGAGCATCGCCACCGGCGCGTCGCGGTGGCATACCACGCCATAGCAGTCGCGCACCAGCGGCGTGTAATCGAGGTCTTCGTTGCCGCGAAACTTGCTGTCGATGGCGAAATCGACCTCGCCCTCGAGCACCAGCCGCTCCGTCTGCTGTGCGGCCGGATTGCGCAGGGAGATCGTGATGCCCGGATAAGCCTCCCGAAAGTGAGGCAGCGCCGGCACGAGGAACTGGCTGATGACCGACGAGGCCGCCCCGATCCGGATATGGCCGCGCTCTCCCTGCGCCAGCGCCACGAGGTCCGACACCGCGCTGTCGAACCCATTGACCACGCGCTCGGCCTCCGCCATGAACCGCGCCGCCTGATCGGTCAGCATCACCCGGCGCGTCGTACGGTCGAACATCTTGAGGCCGACCGCCTCTTCCATCTGCTGGATCGTCGCCGTCAGCGCGGACTGGGTCATGCACAGACGCCCGGCCGCCGCCGTGAACGAGTTCGTCTCCGCCACGGCAAGAAAGCAGCGCAGTTGCTTGAGGGTGACGTTGTGGCGCATGGGAGGCGGGGAGGGCCCGATTTATCGGAATTTCGTAATAGTCGGCCGAAAAAATTCGTTTGTCCAGACAAATGGCCGTCTCTAGACTTGTCCCGCAGCAAGCCAACCCAATCCAACCTCTTGCCCAGGACCCCCATGAAGACGCTTACCGGTGTTGCCGCCGCCGTCCTTGTCGCCGCCCCGCTTGCCACGCTGCCGATGGCCGCGATGGCGGGCCCCGAGGATACCTATCCCGACAAGGCCGTCCGCATCGTCGTGCCGTTCGCGGCGGGCGGCTCCACCGACGTGGTGGCGCGCATCCTGGCAGAGAAGCTGCAGGCCCAGTTCAAGCAACCGTTCGTGGTGGACAACCGCGCCGGCGCCAGCGGCAATATCGGCGCCGAACTCGTGGCCAAGGCACCGGCCGACGGCTACACGCTGCTGATGGGCGCCACGGGCATCCTGTCGATCAACGACCATCTGTACGGCAAGCTCAACTACAACGCGCAGAAGGACTTCGTGCCCGTGGCCTATGCCACGGAAAACGCCAATATCCTCGTGGTCTCGCCCAGCCTGCCGGTCAAGGATGTCTCGTCGCTGGTCGCCCTTGCGAAGAGCAAGCCCGGCACGCTGAGCTTCGCGTCGTCGGGCCCCGGCAGCTCGACCCACCTGTCCGGCGAGCTGTTCAAGTCGATGGCCGGCCTGAACCTGCTGCACGTACCGTACAAAGGCAGCTCCGCCGCGCTGACCGATCTGCTGGGCGGCAATGTGTCGATGCTGTTCGACAACGCGCCGTCGTCCATCGGCTTCGTCCAGCAGGGCAAGCTGCGCGCGCTGGCCGTGACCAGCCGCCAGCGCATTCCGGGCCTGCCGAACGTGCCGACGCTCGATGAGGCGGGCATCAAGGGCTACGAGTCGCTGTCGTGGAGCGGCGTCGTGGCGCCCGCGGGCACGCCGCGTCCGATTGTCATGAAGCTCAATCGCGCGATCGATCAGATCCTCAAGTCCGACGACGTCAGGAACAAGCTCGTGCAACTCGGTGTGGAACCCGTTGGCGGCCCGCCCGAGGACTTCGCGAAGCTGATCGAGACCGAGCACACCAAATGGGGCACGGTCATCAAGACGGCCGACATCAAGCTGAACTGATGCGCGGCCAGACGCTTGCCGAGAAGCTGCTCTCGCGCGCAGCCGTAACGACCGCCGGCACGAAAGCCAGCACGAAACTCTACGCCGGCGATCTCGCGATCTGCGAACCCGACGCGGCGATGGGCACCGACGGCTCCATCCCGATGGCGCTCGACTATTTCCGCGATATGCAGGAGGACGGCTCGCTGCCGGCGCCGGCACGGGCCGAACGGCTCGTGTTCGCGCTCGATCATTACGGCGCGGTATCCGGCGAACGGGCGCTGGCCCTGCAGGCTCGCGCCCGCGACTACGCACAAGCGCACGGCGTCTGCGTGTACGAGGTCGGAGAGGGCATCGGCCACCAGCTGATGCTCGAGCGGGGCCGCGTGTTGCCGGGCCAGCTCGCGGTAGGCGCCGACTCGCATGCGGTCTCGTACGGCGCGCTCAACGCCTTTGGCTCGGGCATCGGCTCGTCCGATTTCGCGGGCATTCTGCAATGTGGCCAGATCTGGCTCAAGGTGCCGGGCTCGATCCGCGTGGTGCTGACGGGCAAACTGCCCGCATACGCATCGGCCAAGGATCTCGCGCTGACGATGGCGCGCCGGCTTGGCGCGGGCGGCGCCAACTATCTCGCGCTGGAGTTCCAGGGGCCGGGCGTCGCCACGCTGGACATGGACGATCGCATCGTGCTGGCCAACATGTCGGTGGAGATGGGCGCCAAGGCAGGCCTGTTCCCGTACGATCTCTGCACGGGCGCATGGCTGGCCGCGCGCACCGACGCACCGTTCGAGCCCGCGGAAGCCGACGCCGATGCGGTTTACGCGCAGTCGATGACGTTCGATCTCGATGCGATCGCCCCGCAGGTGGCATTGCCGCATCGCGTGGACAACGTCGTCGATATCGATGCCGCCGGCGATACGAAGATCGATATGGTGTACCTCGGCACCTGCACCGGCGGCCGGACCAAGGACTATCGCGAAGCGCTCGACGTGCTGCGGCGCGGCGGCGGCGTGGCCACCGGTGTCCGGCTGATCGTGACGCCGGCATCCGCGGCCATCCAGAGCGAACTCGAGGAAACCGGCATGCTCGCCGAATTCGAAGCGCTCGGCGCCGAACTGCAGCCGCCGGGCTGCGGCTCGTGCTGCGGGACCTGCGGCAGCGTCCCGGCCGACGGCGAACGCGTGCTGTCCACCGCCAATCGCAATTTCAAGGGGCGCATGGGCAATCGCCAGGCGCAGATCTTCCTTGCCTCCCCGCGCGCATGCGCCACGGCCGCCGTGACCGGCCGTCTGACCGATCCGCGCGAGGCCGGCCATGCATGACGTGACTGTTATTCCCGGGCGCGCGCGCCTGCTCGGCGACGATATCAACACCGACTACATCATTTCGTCGAGCCGCAAGAAGGACAGCCTCGATCCCAGCGTGTTGCGCAACTACCTGCTCGAGGATCTGGACTCCGGATTCGCTGGTTCCGTGCGGGACGGCGACATCCTCGTGGCGGGCCACAACTTCGGCTGTGGTTCGGCAATGGAAGTGGCCGTCACCGTGGTGCTGGCCGCCGGCATTCGCGTGGTGGTGGCCCGGAGTTTCGCGCGCACCTACTGGCGCAATGCGGTCAACAACGGCCTGCTGCTGATCACCGCGGATACCGGAAGCGTCCGCGAGGGCGAGGCCGTCGCGCTGCACCTGGAGGGTTCGCGCGCCGAGCTGCGCGTCGGCAGCGACGGCGGCCGCGCGATTTCCTGCGAGCCCGTGCCGGACATCGTGCTGACCATCCGCGAAGCCGGCGGCCTCGTGCCTTATCTGCGCCGTCACCGCAAATTTGTCGCCCCCACCTGACAATTCCCCCTCAGACCACCATCATGAGCCTCATTGCTGCACGCCTGAACCGCATCAAACCGTCGCCGAGCTCCATGGCTGGACAGCGCGCGCGCGAACTGCGCGCCGCCGGCCGCGACATCATCGGCCTGACCTCGGGCGAGCCCGACTTCGACACGCCCGCGCATATCTGCGAAGCGGCGGCACGGGCGATGTCCCGCTCGCAGACCAAGTACACCGACGTCGGCGGTACGCCTGAACTGCGCGCGGCCATCGCGGAGAAGTTCCGCCGCGACAACCAGATCGACTACGCGCCCAACGAACTGATCGTCGGCACCGGCGGCAAGCAGATCATCTTCAACGCGTTCATGTGCACGGTGGAGGCGGGCGACGAAGTCATCGTGCCCACGCCGTACTGGGTCTCGTATCCCGATATCGTGCTGCTGGCCGAAGGCACGCCCGTGTTCGTCGACTGCCTGCCCGCGAACGGCTTCAAGCTCGCGCCGGAAGACCTCGAACGCGCGATCACGCCGCGCACGCGCTGGCTCGTGCTCAATGCGCCGAACAATCCGAGCGGCGCCGCCTATTCGCACGCCGAACTGAAGGCGCTGGCGGAGGTGCTGATGCGGCATCCGCACGTATGGGTGATGACCGACGACATCTACGAGCACATCCTCTACGACGGCCGCAAGTTCGCCACGATCGCGCAGGTGGAACCCGCGCTCAAGGAACGCACGCTGACCATCAATGGGGTGTCCAAGGCGTATGCGATGACGGGGTGGCGCATCGGCTACGGCGGCGCGCCGGCCCCGCTGGTCAAGGCGATGGTCAAGCTGCAGTCGCAGAGCACGTCCAACCCGTCCTCGATCAGCCAGGCCGCCGCGCTGGAAGCGCTCAGCGGCCCGCAGGATTTCATCGCCGAGCGCACGCGCATCTTCCAGACGCGCCGCGACGCCGTGGTGGGCGCGCTCAACCGCATTCCGGGTATTCGCTGCCATTCGCCGGAGGGCGCGTTCTATGTGTTCCCGTCGTGCGCCGAGGTCATCGGCACCGTCACGCACACGGGACAACGGATCGAAACCGACGAAGACTTCGTGCTGTATCTGCTGGAGGCGCAGAACCTCGCGGTGCTGCAGGGCGGCGCCTATGGCGTATCGCCGTTCTTCCGCATCTCGTTCGCGACCTCGATGGAAAAGCTCGAGGCCGGTCTTGCGCGACTGCGCGTGGCGTGCGAGATGCTGCGCTGATCTGCGCTACCCTGAGCGACCTCCCAGTACATTCGATTCCATAAAGGCGAACCATGACGACCCCGTCCGCTCCCTCCCCGCAATGGCCCGCGGGCTACCGCATCAACCCGCGTGCCGACGGCCCGGCCGCCGAGATCGTCGCCGCATTCCGGACGATGCCCGTCGCGGCCATCGGCGACGCGATGAGCCGCAACGTCGGCACCTACGGACTGCGCCAGTATCACGCGCGTCTCGACACCGTGCTGTGCGGCCCGGCGGTGACCGTGCGCGTGCGTCCCGGTGACAACCTGATGATCCACAAGGCGCTGATGATGGTCCAGCCCGGCGACGTGCTTGTGATCGACGGCGGGGCCGATGTCACGCAGGCACTGGTGGGCGGCCTCATGCGTACCACCTGCATCGCGAAGCAGCTCGGCGGACTGGTTATCGACGGTGCCGTGCGCGACCTCCTCGAATGGGCCGAGGAGGGGATGCCGATTTTCGCGCGCGGCCATACGCACCGCGGCCCGAGCAAGGACGGTCCCGGCGAGATCAATATCCCGATTTCGTGCGCCGGCATGGCGGTGCTGCCCGGCGACCTGATCGTCGGCGATGCCGACGGCGTCATCGCGGTGCCCGCCGCCGAGGCCGAAGACGTGCTGCGCCGCACGCAGGCGCACCTGGAACGCGAAGCCCGCATCCGCGAGACCAACCGCACCGGTACCGCCGATCCCGAGCGGTTCGATGCGGTGCTGCGGGCCAAGGGCCTGCCGGTCTGACCCTAAGGCTTGTCGCCGGCGTCCTTGGGCTTGAGCCAGGTACGCCGGGTCATTTCCGAGTCGAGCACGAGGCGGCCATGCACCCGGCCGTTCATCCGCGTCACGAAATGGGTGCATTCCTCCATATGCGCGGACATCAGCGTCCGCACCTGGTCGGCATCCCGCGCGCGCGCCGCTTCGAGGATGCGGCGATGGAACGAAACGTTCGCCGCGCCAAAGCGCTCGTGCTCGCAGGCCGGCGTCTCATTGCCGAAGACGACGAGCTGGCGAAGCATCTCGTTGATCAGTTCGCAGCAGAACCGCAGCATGGGGTTCGGATTGGCCGCGGCGAGAATGTCGTGGAATGTCAGGTCTTCCTGCCGCTGGTCCAGCATCTGCGCGTCGGCGGCAGCCTTCGATGCCGGATCGCAAAGATCGATCGTGCGCTCGAGCGCCGCGAAATCGTCCTCCGTCAGATGGGCGATGGCGCCCGCGGCGAGCTCCGGCTCCAGCAACCGGCGAATCGTATAGACGTCGGCAATGCCCACATCCTTGAAGAACAGGTAGTTCTGCATGAGCTGGAAGGTGCGGTCCAGCGGCACTTCGACGATCGTGCCACCGCCGGCCGGACCGGTCGACACACTGATCAGGCCCTGCACTTCGAGCGATTTCAGCGCTTCCCGGATCGTGCTCTTGCTCACGGAAAACATCTGCTGGAGCTTGATCTCGGGCGGCAGCCTGTCGCCCGGCCGGAGATTGCGCTGTGTAATCAGGCGCTTCAATTCCTCGGCAACCAGATCCGCGCGCTTTTGCTTGCGGATGCCTAACGCGCCTTCCCTGGCCTCGCGAAACATCGTCGACATTGCCCAATCCTCGGTAAGTACCTGCGTAAACCCTGAGAGCGGGCGGATTGACAAGCCGTTTCCGCCGCTCATAAGATGATTCTATTCTATTTATCATGATAAATAGGATAAACCCCGCGATCCCCCATCTTATCGAGGAGTGAGCCGTGAATCGTCGTGATTTGCTTAAGTTGGCCGCGCTGTCGGCAGTTCCGGGCATGGTGACGCATTCGCGCACCGCCCTTGCCGCGGGCGAGACCATCGAGCTAGGTTGTCCGGTACCGATGTCCGGCCCATTCGCCGCGAATGGCAAGTTCGCGGATCTCGGGATGAAGCTTGCGGTCGAGCAGTACGGAAAGGTGCTCGGCCGGCCGTTGCAGTACAGCGTGCTCGATACCGAAGGCAAGCCGGCCACGGCGGTCAGAAAGGTGCAGGAGCTCGCGCAGCAGAAGGCGGCACGCTATTTCGCGGGCGGCATCCTCTCCTCGGAATCGCTGGCCATGGGGAAGGAAGCGGAGAAGCTCGGGGGCGTCTTCGTGACGACCGCCGGCGCCGACGAGATCACGGGCAAGGACTGCAACCGCGCGACGTTCCGCTGGTCCGTGCCGACTTACGGCGCAATCGAGCGCACGGTGCGCCCGCTGATCGAAGCGATGCCGAAGGCAAAGCGCTGGTACACGATCACCCCGCAGTACGTATTCGGCGACGGGCTGCTCTCCGCGGCCAAGAACATCTTCAAGGAGAAGGGCATCGAGCACGTGGGCAACAGCTACCACGCGCTGACCGAGAAGGAGTTCAGCGGCTACCTCACCAATGCGCTGGCCGCCAAGCCGGACGTGCTGCTGATCCTCAATTTCGGCTCGCAATCCTCGGACACCCTTCGGCAGGCCGTGAGCTTCGGCATGAAGAAGAACACCACGATCCTCGTCGCGTGGGCCTCGGGCCTCGAGCAGTTCGAGTCGCTGGGCGCGGACCTCTGCGAAGGCATCTACTTCGGCGCGCAGTACTGGCATGGCGTGGATACGCCGCTGAACCGCGACCTCGTCAAGCGTTCGCGGGACGCGTTCAAGGCGAACCCGAACTACAGCCTGGCGGGTTCGTATATCTGCACGAAGATTCTGGTCGACGGCATGATCAAGGCGGGCACCGCCGATCCCAAGGCCGTCATCGCCGCACTGGAAGGGCTGAAGTACGAAGGGCTGACCGGCCCCGAGGAAATCCGCGCGGGCGATCACCAGGTGCTCAAGAACTACTACCTGCTGAAAGGCAAGGCCAAGTCCGCCATGAAGGACAAGGACGACTACGCCGAAGTCGTGAATGTGGGCAAGGCCTTTCTGCCCCTCGACCAGACGCAGTGCAAGATGGCATAAGCCGCGCGAAGCCGCGGTAATCCCGGCCGCGGATCTTCCCCGTCAAATCCGATGCACCGGAGCGCGCCACCGCGTTCCGGCGGCTTCACTCATCCGTACGGCCTATGAACGTCTATCTGCTACAGGTGATCAATGGCGTCGGGATTGGCATGCTCTACTTCCTGCTGGCGGTAGGCCTGTCGATCGTCTTCGGCCTCTTGCGTTTCGTCAACTTCGCGCATGGCGCCTTCTACGCGCTGGGCGCATACCTGTGCTTCCAGGCCCTGCAGTTCGGGCTGAATTTCTGGGCCGCGCTGGTGCTGGCGCCCGTGATCATCGGCGCGCTGGCATGGCTCACCGAGAAATTCATGCTGCGCCACGTCTACGCGCAGCCGCACGAGTTCCATATCCTCATCACCGTGGGCCTCGCGCTCGCGATCCAGGAGCTGATCATCGTGGGGTGGGGGCCGCTGGGCGTTGACGTGCCACCGCCCGACATCCTGCAGGGCGTCGTCATGTGGGGCGACTTCATCTATCCGAAATACCGGCTGTTCGTCATCGGTTTCACGGCACTCCTCGCGGTAGCGCTCTGGTGGCTGCTCGAGGGCACGCGCATCGGCAGCGCCGTGCGTGCCGGCAGCGAATCGACGGAAATGGTCTCGCTGCTCGGCATCAACGTGTTTCGCCTGTTCAGCCTGATGTTCGCGCTGGGCGCGGGGACAGCGGCGATTGCCGGTGTCCTGGCCGCGCCTATTCGCGGGGCCGAACCGTTCATGGGCGTGGAAGCGCTCGGTGTGGCGTTTATCGTGGTCGTCGTCGGCGGCATGGGGAGCTTCACGGGCGCATTGGTGGGCGGGCTGCTCGTCGGCATCGTGCAGAGCCTGATGAGCACGCTCTGGCCCGAGGGCGCGCGGCTGATGATCTATGTGGCGATGGCCGCGGTACTGCTGCTGCGTCCGCACGGTCTGCTGGGGAGGGGATGATGGCATCAGGCAAACAATGGCTCGTCCGCTACCGCTTCTGGTGGCTCGCGCTCGGTATCGCGTTACTACTTCCGCTCACGATCCGGTCGGGCACGCTCGCCACCGAGGTGCTGATCTATGCCATGGCCGCCATGGCGTGCAACCTTCTGCTGGGATACACGGGCCTGCTGTCGTTCGGGCAGGGTATCTTCTTCGGTCTGGGCAGCTATGCGGCCGGTATCGCGCTGACGCGATGGCAGGGCATGCCGATGCCGCTGGCGCTGCTCGGTGCCGCCGTCATCGGCGCGCTGGCCGCGGCGCTGGTGGGATGGTTCTCCATTCGCCAGCGCGGCACCTATTTCGTGATGCTGACGCTGGCGTTTGCGCAGATGTTCTACTTCATCGCGTACACGACGCCCGGCATTACCGGCGGCGACAACGGGTTGCTCGACATTCCCCGGCCGCCCATCGCGATCGGCGGGCACACGCTGATCGACATCACCTCGTCGTGGGGCTTCTACGCCTTTGTGGCGGTGCTGTTCCTGATCGTCTTCGCACTGGTCCTGCGCGTCACGGAATCCGTGCTCGGCCGCACGCTGCTGGCCATCCGCGACAACGAGGAACGGGCGCTGGCCGTCGGCTACAACGTGCGCGCGTTCAAGCTGCTGGCGTTCGTCATCTCGGGCGCCGTCACGGGGCTGGCCGGCGCCTTGCACGCCATGCTCACGGGCATCGCGCCGCTGGCGAACATCGACTATCACGCCAGCGAGATGATCCTGGTCATGACGGTGATCGGCGGCACCGGCAATATCTTCGCGTCCGTGCTGGGCGCCGCATTCTACGTGCTGCTGGCCGACTGGCTCTCCACGCTCTGGCCACGGTGGCTGATGCTGCTGGGCTTCCTGCTCATCGCCGTGAGCCTGTTCATGCAGCGCGGGCTATGGGGCCTGTGCTCGACCGTTGCGGCGCGCCTGCGCGGCCTGAAAGACACCGCGGCCACTCACGAGGAGCGCGCATGACCACGCCCATTCTCGAAGCGACGGGTATCGTCAAGCAGTACGGCAAGTTCATGGCGCTCGGCGGCGTGGACCTTCGCGTGATGCCGGGCACGATCCATTCCGTGATCGGGCCCAACGGCGCGGGCAAGACCACGCTGTTCCATATGCTGACGGGAACGCGCACGGTCACCGCGGGGCGCATCGTGTTCGAAGGGAAGGATGTCACGACGGAAACCGACTACCAGCGGGTCCAGCGCGGTATCGCGCGCTCGTTCCAGGTCACGAGCCTGTTTCCCAACCTGTCCGTGCGCGAGAATCTTCGGCTGGCGGCGCTCGGCACCTCGCCCCGCAAGGCCATGAGCGGCTGGCGCCTGCCGACCGGCGACCTGGCCTGCGCGGGCATCGTCGATCAGATTCTGGCGCGGCTGGAACTTGCGCACGTGGCGTCCTCGGCGGCCGGCGTACTGTCGCACGGCCAGCAGCGCCGGCTCGAGGTCGGCATGGCGTTGGCGGCGCGCCCGCGCGCGGTGTTCCTCGACGAGCCGACCTCGGGCATGGGCGTGGACGACCTCGGTGCGATGAAACGGCTGATTCGCGGCCTGGTGGAGGACCACACGGTCGTGCTGATCGAACACAACATGGATATCGTGATGGATATCTCCGACACCATCACCGTGATGCAGCAGGGCAAGGTCCTGATGGAGGGCGCGCCCGCGGACGTGCGTGGCGATCCGCGCGTCCGCGCCGCCTATCTGGGCAATATGATCACCGGAGGCAAGGCATGATGCTCGACGTACAGGATATTCACGGCTACTACGGGAAGAGCCACGTGCTGCAGGGTGTGTCGCTGAGCGTCGGCGACGGGGAGCTGGTCACGCTGCTGGGCCGCAACGGCGCGGGGAAGTCGACGACGCTGAAGGCGATTGCCGGAATCGTCGAGCCGCGCGGCGGCCGCGTACTGTTCCGCGGGCAGGACGTCACGGGCAAGCCGGCGTTCCGTATTGCCTCGGAAGGCCTGTGTTTCGTGCCCGAGCACCGGGGCATCTTCAAGCTGCTGACGGTCGAGGAGAACCTCAAGCTCGCGGCAAGGAAGGCTTCGCCGTGGCAACTCGACGACGTCTACCGGATTTTCCCGCGGCTGCGCGAGCGGCGTGGCAATGGCGGCGCGCAGCTCTCGGGCGGGGAGCAGCAGATGCTCGCGATCGGACGCGCGCTGATGAACCATCCGCGCCTGCTGATGCTCGACGAACCCGTGGAAGGGCTCGCGCCCGTCATCGTCGAGGAGATCGTCGCGCAGCTCAAGGTGATCAAGGCCGCCGGCGTGCCGATTCTTCTGGTCGAGCAAAACCTCGAGGTCTGCATGCAGCTTGCCGACCGCCATGTGGTGATCGAGCAGGGCAAGGTGGTCTACACCGGCACCAACGAGGCGTTCCGGCAGGACGACGCGATCAAGGACCGGTATCTCGGTGTCGGCCTCGCCGTCTGAACCGCCATTGCACTGGAGGCAGCATGGAAAACACACCACGTGAATTGCGCATCGATGGCGAGCGGCTCTGGAACACGCTGATGCGTCTTGCCGACATCGGCGCAACGCCGAAAGGCGGCGTCTGCCGCCTCGCGCTGACGGACCTCGACCGGCAGGGCCGCGATTTCTTCGTGCGGGAGGCCAGGGCGGCCGGCTGCACGATCCGCATCGATGCCATCGGCAATATCTTCGCGCGCCGTGCGGGGCGCGACGACACCCTGCCGCCCGTCATGACGGGCAGCCATATCGATACGCAGCCGACCGGCGGCAAGTTCGACGGCAACTACGGGGTGTTTGCCGGTATCGAGGTCCTCAGGACGCTCGATGACCATGGCATCGTCACCGAGGCGCCGATCGAGGTGGCCGTCTGGACGAACGAAGAGGGCTCGCGCTTCGTGCCCGTCATGATGGGATCGGGCGCCTATATCGGCGAGTTCGCACTGGAGGGCCTGCTCGCCCAGACCGACCGCGATGGCGTTTCCGTCGGCGAGGCGCTCGCTGCCATCGGCTACGCCGGCTCGGCCCCGCTGGGCGAGTGCAAGCCTCGCGCGTACTTCGAAGCCCATATCGAGCAGGGGCCGGTGCTGGAAGCGCACGAGACGACGATCGGCGTCGTCACCGGCGCGCTGGGGCAGCGCTGGTACGACGTCACGGTCACGGGCATGGAGGCCCATGCGGGACCCACGCCGATGGCGCTGCGCCGCGATGCGCTGCTTGCCGCGTCCGAGCTCGTGGCGATCGTCAATCGCATCGCGCTCGAGCATGCGCCACACGGGCGCGGCACGGTTGGCTGCCTGTCCGTGCATCCCGATTCCCGCAACGTGATTCCCGGGCGGGTCGCCATGACGGCGGATCTGCGCGCGGCCGACGATACGCAGCTTTCGGCCATGCACGATGCGTTGCTCGCGCGTGCGCAGGCACTCGCCGAGCGCCACGGCGTGGAGATCGATGTGCGGCAAGTCGTCTATTTTCCGCCGCAGCCGTTCGACGACGCGCTCGTCGATGCCGTACGCCAGGGCGCCACGCGCCTTGGTCTTTCCGAGATGGATGTGATCAGCGGCGCGGGGCACGACGCGGTCTATCTTGCGCGCGTGGCGCCCACCGCGATGATCTTCGTGCCCTGCAAGGATGGCATCAGCCATAACGAGATCGAGGACGCCAGGCCCGAGCATCTGGAAGCGGGCGCCAATGTGCTGCTGCATGCGATGCTCGATATCGCGCACCCCACCATTCGATAAGCCGAGGGGCTCATGAAGATTCTGATTGCCAGGCTCAACCACGAAACCAATACGTTCTCGCCCGTGGCCACGCCACTGGCCTCGTTCGACCCGCAGTACGGCGCCGAGGGCTACCGGGCCGCGAAGGGATCGCGCACCGCCGCGGGCGCGTTTATCGACCTCGCGGAGGCCGCGGGCGCGGAGATCGTGGTGCCCGTCATCGCGGGCGCCAATCCCAGCGGGCGCGTGGCCGCGGCCGCGTACACGCATCTCACGGACACGATCGTCGGCGCAGCGGCCGGCTGCGATGCGGTACTGCTCGATCTGCACGGCGCGATGGTCGCCGAGAACAGCGATGACGGCGAGGGCGAGCTGCTCGAACGCCTGCGCAAGGTGCTACCCGATGCGCCGATCGCGGTCGCGCTCGATCTCCACGGCAATATCACGCAAACGCTGATCGACCACGCCGATATCGCCGTCAGTTTCAAGACATATCCGCACGTCGATATGTACGAGACCGGCGCGCATGCGGGCCGCCTGCTGTTCGATATGATGGCCGGAAGGGTTCGTCCCGTCATGGCGTGGCGCCGGCCGCCGCTCGTCACGCATACGTTGCGTAGCCGCACCGACGAGGGCGCGATGGCCCGCGCCGTGGCGAGCGCGAAGGAGGCGGAGCGCGACGGCATGCTCGCGGTGTCGGTGCTGGCGGGCTTCGGCCTGGCCGACATTGCCGCGCCATGCCTGAGCGTGATCGTGGTGGGCAACGGCGATCCGGATGCGGCCGAGGCCGTTGCGGACCGGATTGCGGCGCAGATCTGGGAAGACCGCAACGATTTCGTTTACACCTCCGCACCGTTGGCAGATTCCATCGCGGCGGCGGCCCACGCCGCGCAGGCGAGCGACGACACCGCCTCGACGCAGCGCCCCGTGCTGCTGCTCGACCACGGCGACAATTGCATGTCGGGCGGCACGTGCGACAACATGGCGGTGCTCCACGAAGCGCTGGCACAGGGGCTCGATGGTATTGCGGTGGGCCCTGTGTGCGATCCGGAGGCCGTGGCGGCACTGATCGCGGCCGGTGTCGGCGCGCGCGTCACGCTCGAGGTCGGCGACAAGGTCGCGATGCCGCAGCTCAACCAGTACCCGCAACCGAAACCGGTGTCGGGGATCGTCACGGCCATCAGCGACGGCGAGTATGTCATTTCGGGCCCCACCTATACGGGCCAGAAAATCCGGATGGGCAGGACGGTCCTGCTCGATACGGGTGCCGCGAAAATCATCGTCACGGAGACACCGCAGGAGCACTGGGACCTCGGCATCTTCACCCATATCGGTGTCGACCCGCATGCCGCGCGATTTCTGCTGCTGAAGTCGCGCATGTACTGCCGGCCGGTCTTCGTGCCGATCGCCAAGGCGGTCGTCGAGTGCGACGGCGAAGGCGTAACCAGTTCGCGCTACGAGAAGTTTCCTTTCCGCAAGGTGTCGAGGCCGGTGTTTCCGCTCGACAAGGACACGACGTATTAACTTCAGCATCTAGCAGGCACGCCGATATCCGATAGACCAAAAGGTCTATAAGGAGTCGCTCGTGAAGATGAATTGCGTGACCGGTGTCGTCACGATCACCGGTGTCCTGCTGGGACATGCGGCGTTCCACGCGTCAGCGTCGACGGTGGGACAAGGCATCATCTCCGATCTGCAAGGCAGCCAGTTCTCCGCGAAGCGAAGCGTGTGGAGCGTCAACAAGCTTGCCAGTACGGATGCCATCGGGATCTATCAAGTGCCGTTTTTCAGAACGGCACAGCCCACCGTCGCCGATTGTTCGAAGGTGGTGGAACCCTGCCAGGATGAAAAGCTCCTGCTGACCCAGCCGGGGATGAACTTTGTCCGCCAGTACAACCAGCTGATCCAGTCCGCCGAGGGCTACGTCGACATCGCGAGCCTCGACTCGCAGGACGGCGTGATGCTGGACAATATCCGCGCCGCGCTGACAGCGCTGGCAAGGAAGAACAAGCCGATTACCGTACGCGTGATGTTCGGCTCGGTACCGGAGTTGCTCAACTTTCGCGTCCAGAACTCGCCGAAGTCCGCGGCCGATACGCTCAAGTACATCACGCAAGGCATTCCGGCCTCGTCGCCGATGAAGGTGTACGTGGGCATGTATCGCTCGGGCTATCTCGGCCGCTCGTGGAACCACGCGAAGATCCTCTCCGTGGATGGCGACAGCGTGATCATCGGCGGTGTCAATTTTCTCGACGGCGACTTCAAGTCCCGAGGTTATGTGAGCGACGTCAACCCGGTGAACGATATGTCGCTGGGTTATCGCGGCGCGGGTCTCGGCGTGCCCGCCAGCAAGTTCCTCGACAATCAGTGGGACCTCGTCTGCAAGCAGGCCAAGGACGCCGAGAAGAGCGTCCTGTGGGCGGCGACCGCGCTGTGGACGCGTGGCGGCAGGCCCTCGTGGGACCTCCAGCGCTTTCAGAACGGCAACGTCTATGAGACCGGATGTCCCGACAAGCTCGCGAGAACCTTCGATTTCGTCAGCAACCATACCCAGCAGGACGACCCGTCCGCGGACTATGCCATCTCCCTCGGACGCCTGGGCGATGTTGCGGACTGGCAGCAGGATGCCTCCGACGTGGCGCAGGTCAGCATGATCCAGCGCGCAAACTCGTACGTGCGCATCTCCCAGCAATCGCTGTACAACAACGCGCTGAGCGCGCTCGATGCCAACACGCCCGGCTATCGCGATGTGGTGCCGTTCCCGCGCAAGATCCTGATGGCGCTGTGCGGCGCCATGGCGCGCGGGGTCAAGGTGCAGGTCATGACGTCCGGAGAAAAGGGCCATCCAGGCGCGTATCCGTACAGTCCGCCGCTGGGACGAGAGGTGACCTATCCCGCGTACGCGTCCATCAGCGAGCTGAAGGGTTATCTCGTGACGTTCGGCGGATGCCAGCGCGGCCTGATCGACGACACCAGGGTGCTGGAGATCCGGACGAACTGGAACAAGGCGGCGGCCACGGCCGACGCCGCCAGTTTCCCGCATTTCCCCAACCATTCGAAGGTCGTGATGGTGGATAGCCTGAACAAGGCAACCGGCCAGGTGGACGGCAGGCTCGTGTATGTGGGCTCGCACAACACCTATGACCAGTCTCACGCGGAGTACGGCGTCATCGTGGATTCGCAACGTTTTGCCAGCCGCTTCGACGAGGAGTTCTGGCAATACAACTGGAACAACGCCAGGTAACCGGAACCGCCCACATCCATCATGAAAAAATATCTCACTATCGTGGCTGCGGCAGTCGTGACGGCATGTTCTTCCGGCGATGACGGCAAGTCCGCCGGCGATTGGGGCAAGACCGCGTCGCCGCTCGTCGTCGCCGACGCTTCCCATGAAGCCAGAAATTCGATCGATGCCATTTCCCTCAACGCGGGACTGGAAAGCGGCAAGCAGCTATTTCTGCTCGGCGGCAATCGCGCCATTGCGTTCTGGACGGGCAGCAACTGGGTGGACGTGACACCGCCTTCCAGCCTCGTCGGTGCCGTGGAGGACCTGCTGTCGTTTGTCGTGCGCCCCGATGGCCGTTCCGCATGGGCGGCCACGACGAGCGATCGCATTCTGTTCTTCGACGGCGCAGGCTGGTCCGATCTGAACCTTGCGTCCTGCATGGACACCGCGAACACCGATGTCATCGATACCTCGTTCGATGCCAGATCGAATGCCATCGCGCTGCTCAACGATGCGGGCACCATCTGCGAATACCGTCTGGACGAAAGGAAGTGGCGCACGATGAAGGTCGATGCGGGCACCGCGGACCCCAGCGAGCTTACGCTGAGCATGATCGCCGACGACGGCAGCTTCTACGTGCTGAACGCCGACCACGGCATGATCCAGTTCGACGCCACGGGCGCGGCCCGCGATATCACGGCAGGACTCGATATCTCCCACGGCATCCTGCCGGGCGGCGACGGCTTCAGCGTCGGCGGTACCGCCAACGAGGTCGTGGTCTTCGACGACGTCAGGAACGACTTCTATCGCCGGATCGATGGCAAATGGGTGCCATCCGGCCTGAACGTGGGCGCGCTTGGAGCGACCGACGTGGTGGACAGGCGTTATGGGTTCGGGCCGAACAAGGACCTCTATATCGTCGCTACGATGAACAACAACCGCGTCGCGGCGTATCGCGATGGCATATGGCGCGAGGTGCCGGTGAATATTGCCGGCGATGAAGGTATTTCGGTTGTGTTCGGCAGCATGAACGGCAAGGATCCCAGGGTGCTGATCGGCGCCACGCGGGGCGATGTCGCGGAGTACTTCCTCCACGACCTGGCCAATGGTTCGACGACGAACCTGTCCGCCGCGCGGCCCGATATCACGCGCGTCATCGCGAGTGCCGACCTCAGGACCGTGTTCGGCATCACGGAGTCGGCGCAGATCTACCAGTTCGAGTCGAAGGATGCGCGCTGGGTGGCGACCGACTTCGATATCGCGAGCTTCGGCGCCAACGGCATCATGACCGCGGTCGTGACCAACGACGGCATCCTGAGCATGGGCCTGAGCAACGGCGAAGTGGTCGTGTTCGACTGATCGTCCGGGAGCCGGCTTCTGGAAATGTTTCCTGAAGCCGGCTCCCGGGATCGCAAACGGCGGTCGATACGCCGAGGTTCATGGGCCGAGCTTCAAACGCTACAGTTCAAACGCCAAAGTATCGATCCTCCAGATCCACATCGTCCGGAAACCATCGCGCCTCGAGCAGCTTGCCGCTGCGCAGCGACAATGCCAGCACCCCGGGCGACGCCAGCCCGTTTCCGCTCATCAACGACGCAGGCAGCACGACAACGCCGCCATTGAGGCTCGGCTTGCCGAATGCACCGAAATGCAGGGGCGTCTGCCCCATGGCCCAGCCCTTGAGCTTCGCCAGGCCCTTGACTCCCCGATAGACGCCCGACGTGCGATTGACGCCCGGCTGCAGCCACGTAAAGTCGGGAATGCCCGCGGCATACAGGCCCGCGAAGTCGCCGGCATCCAGCAACTGCCGCACCGTATCGAGCAAGCGCTCGATATCGGCGGGTGCCATGGCCGCATCCACGAGTCCCATGCCCAGCGAAGCCGCCGCGTTGGCATCGAAGAACTCCACCACGTTGCGCGCGACGATCTCGCGGTCGTTGTCCACGCAGATCATGTGATAGCTGTCCTCGAGCACGACCATACGCGCAAGGCCCGCGCGGGCGCGGCCTCCGATGCGTTCCACGAGATAACTCGCGGAGCGAAGGCTCGTCAGTTCGTCTTCGCGCGCGTGCACCACGAGCGTCGGGGACACGATCTGATCGAGGTCGGCCATGACCATGGCGCGCAGGCGGTCTACTTCACGAATACAGGCCAATGGCACCCAGCGGTAATGGAAGTTCTCGCCGCGCTTGAACTTGGCCTTGATGATGCCACGAAGCTGTTCGTTCTTGATGCCGTAGGGTTCGTCCTCCACGACCTTCATGCGCGCGGCCACGCCCGGCACGCGATAGAGCAGCGAACGGGCGGAGCTGTACCACGGCGTGGCCCAGCCATCGATAAAGATCGGTGGCGCCAGCGCCACGAGCTTGCCCTTGGCATGCCGCTCGCGCTTGACCGTTTCTACGGCCAGCAGCGCGCCCATGCACATGCCCATCACATGCAGCACATCGTGCTGGGCCGCAGCTTCGCGATATTTCTCGCGGACGGCGTCGAGCCAGTCTTCCGCGCTGACGTTCAGCAGGTCTTCAGGCTTCGTGCCGTGGCCCGGCAGCGTCAGCGAGTGCGTGACGAAGCCCGCGTTCTTGAGCCGCTTGTGCATCGAGCCGAGATCGAACTGCGTGCCGCCCAGGCCGTGAATCAGAAATACGCCTGGCTCACGCATGATGCGCTTCCGCACGGATCAGGCAGACCACGCGCTCGACGGCACCATCGGGTCCATGTACCGATGCGAATCGCGTGTGCACATGCAGTTCACGCCCGTCGAGGCGAATGTCGCAGGTGCCGGCGCTGCCGTCGTGCCGACCGCTCGCCACCGCATCCCATCCCGCCTGCGCAAGCGGCCGGTCGCGCATGACGACCCGATCCAGCCAGTCGCGAATATTGCGGAGTTGCACGGCATCCTTGCCCAGCACGGCCTCTGCGGACTCGCCCCAGACCGCGGCACCCGTAACGGGATCGAACTCCACGCTCGCCATGCCCGTGGCCAGCAGCGTGCGCTCGTAGCGCAACTGCCACTCGCGCGCATCGATCAACGCCATGCGCCGTGCCTCGTTGAGGGCACGGCCGGCGAGCAGCAGCACCGCCCACACGCAAACGTAGGCCTGTACCTCGATCACCGCTTCGCCCGCGAACGCCTCGCTGACCGCAAACGGGCCGCCCCCTCGGGCCGTGAGGCCGATGATCAGCACCGCGCCCACCAGCGTGGCAAGCGAGCCGCCGCGCGGGCCCCAGAACATCGACGCCAGCAGCAGGAACGGCATCGGCAGATAGGCGAGCGTCGGCGCGATCTCGCCGAACCGCGCATCCACGCCGCGATTGAACACGATCAGCGTCGTGACAAGGAACAGCGCAAACATCGCGGCACCCGCGCCGAACTGTTTCATGGGCATGCCGCCCGAACGCTTGATCGCGAAACCCTTGAATGCGCCGATAACCGGTGCCACGAGCAGAATGCCGACAATCGTGGAGAACGCCCACGCGCGCCACTCGTTCGACGACACGAGTTGTTCGGGGTACTGCCATCGCCAGAGCTCATTGGCGAGCGTGGCGCCGCTGATACCTGTCACGCATGCGCCAAGCACGAGCAGCGTCACTTGCTGTAGCGGCCGATCGACGTTCGCGCGCGATGCCACCCATGTGCCCAGCACGATGCTGCCCGCTTCAATCAGGCCGAATGCAATGGCCGCGTTCCACGGCAATGCATGCCCGATCGCACCCCAGAGCACGGTTGCCACCGCCGTACCGGTTACGACGGCAGTGCGATGGCTCGCCGAACTCGCGAGCATGGCGCCGAAGCTCACGCCCGATGCCAGCCACACGGCAATGGCTTGCGTATCGCTCGCGGCCATTGCAGCAGAGAGCGCGCCAACGAACAAGTAGGCGAGGGCGACAACGCCTGCGACAAGCATGAAGCGGTTACGTGCGGACTGCATGAATGGTTTTCCCAGAGAGGTCTCATGTCGTCTATCGGCGCGCGCATAAGGGCCTTGAGCAATGGCACTGCCGTTCCAGAATTTGCACGGCACGACGCACTGTGTATAGATTTTTCAAAAAGCACACTTTTAACTAAAGTGCCAAACGTCACGACCGTTAGGTATTCGCATAGAAAACCAACGAAGAAGGGAAGTCGATGTTCGAGACCTATTGGAGAAGGACGGCACGCGCTGCAGTGCTCGCGGCAATGGCTGCCACACTCAACGGCTGCGGCGGTGGTGACGACAACAGCAACACCGCGGCAGCGCCCACGCCGAACAATCAGCTGGCCAACTGCACGGGGATGGACCAGATTCAGGAAGTCACCGGTTACCCGGTCTATTCCGTGAGCGCGGCAAGCTACGACGCATGCGATGTGGCCAAGCGCTATATCGCCGGTTACGCGATCGTCTCGGACGAGGACGTCGACCCGTGGGCCGCCGGCGATGCGCACGGTGGCTTCCAGCAATTGAGCCCCACCAAGGCGAAGTCGCCGGCGACGGGCGACGATCTGATCATCAGCATGCTGCCGGCCTCGGCACCCGCCGAAGCGGAGTCGGTACCGCGCACGCGCTTCGTGCTGGCCAAGTCGACCGATGCCAACTACACACCGGTCACCTGCGAAATCTCGGGTGACGACGCGGCGTTGGAAGCGGGCCTCGAGAACTGCCTCGCGCCGCTGCGCACGCCGGGACAGCAGGTCGCGCAGAACGTGATGTCGCCCTCCGCCGCGCCGATGTTCGATGCGATCGGCAATGTCGAGCCCGATGCGAATGCGTGGACCCTGCTCGGCCGGGGCCAGAAAACGTACTCGACCACCGTCAACGGCATCAAGCACTGGTATCACGGGCAGGCCGCTGCCGGCAACGTGACGGCCAATATGAGCCTGTACCGTCTGAACTCGGTGAATCAGGTGGACTACTACCTCGCCAAGATCAAATGGTCGAGCACGCCGATCATGGCCGCGACCTGCACGACGGTTGCCTGCGGTTATTACAACAACGACTCGACGTTGAAGCTGCAATTGAACGTCACCCGCGCGGGCAAGTCGATCAAAGGCGAGATCGTCGACTATGCGCCGGTCACGATGGCACGCAATACGACCACGAGCAGGAAGGTGGGCGTCAGCGCCACCGCGGGCGAGAAGGGCGGCGTCACGGCAAGCAGCGATGTCACCCAGTCGTATTCGTATCCGTCCGTCAGCATCGCTGCCTCCAATCAGGACAACGTGCTCACCTTCTCGCGCTATCACGCGACCGATCTCGGGCACGTCTTCTCCAGTGGCGATCTGTTCAGCGGCGCCGATACGACGATTCGCAACGTCGACACGCCCATCTGGGTCGTCTTCCAGGTGCCGGCGGGGTCCGCCAGCGTGGCCGATGACGTGACGCTGAACGTGTCGGAGCTATCCGGCAACTTCGGGTTCTTCGTGGACCCGGGCCTGTTCGTGCCCAGCTCGGTCGGCGTGGACCTGTTTGGCTACCGCACGGCCAATGCCATCTCCGAGACGTACTCGCCGCCGATGTTCGGGGCCGTGGTGTCCGATGGCGCGGGTGGCACCAGGCCCGTGACGCTGGACGCCGACAATCCGATTCGCCTGAAGCCGGAAGAGACGTTCAGGATCGACGTGAAGGCCGGCGACACTAGCACGCCGTATCGCCTGCAGTGGCAGGTCACCGATGCGCCGGACTGGCTCACGCTGTCGCCTTCCAAGGGCAGCTCGCGCAGTGGCGACCAGCCGCTGACGATCCGCGTGCCCAAGACGGCCGCAGTGGGTAGCTTCGGGTACATCAAGATCAACACCACGCCGAAGGGCGCGGCGCCTTCCGTGCGCGATGGCGATCTGCATATCCCCGTGCTGATCGTTCAGTAATCCCCACCGCAGGACCGGACCCGCCGCACGTCGCCGAACATCGCAGCGGGTCCGCCATCACGTCCCCCTCCAGCTTATGCGTCCCCACAGTTCTCCCTGTCTTTCCCGCACGGCCGCCGCACTCGCGCTCGCGCTGATGCTCTCCGCCTGCGGTGGCGACGATGCGCAGCCGACCGCGAGCACGCAGACGGTGGAGCAGGGCACCGCCGCGCCTGCAGTGCCGAACACGCCCGCGCCGCAACCGGACGCGGCATCCACCGTCGTCACCGCCTGCAGCAACTGCGCCGCGCTCGATGCGCATACCTATGCGGGTGCGGGCATCGGCGTATGGCAGCACGTAAACGACACGAACGACACCCTCGACGTGCCGGTCCGCATCGACGGCCTCACGGGCCAGGATGTCACGCTGGTGTTCGCCAATACCACGGGCACGGCACAGCCCATGCCGCCGATCTCGCTCACCGCTACGCGGCAACCGTGGCAACTCGATCGCAACGGCGCGTCCGTCGCCAACGCGTCCGCCGCCAGCATCGTGGGGCGCTCGATGCATGACGCCATCGGCGAGTTCAACCGCCGCGGCTGGGTCGATTTCGCGGGCGAGCGCACCGCGCAGCCGGGCTTGTATCGCTCGGTGCAGCCCGTCGATCCCGGGCATGTGGGCGACTCGCGGACCTGGTATCACTCCGACAACACGGCGCGTACCGCCACGCTGATGCGCCAGGCGCAGGTCTCGGATGGCACCACGGTCAACCTGTGGGTGGAGGCCGACGAATGGGCGCCGTCACGGATCGGCACGACGCTGGCCGACACGCTGATGAACGCGTTCGTACCCGCCGGCCGCATCTACGACATCCTGACTGCCGTCGGCGGCCCGCTGTGGGGTCCCCACAATTACACCAATCTGCTGTCGGGCAACGGACGCCCGATCGATATCGTCATCCTGAACTTCGATCGCAATGGCGAGCCGTTTGGCGACGTGGGCTATTTCTTCTCGCGCAACGCCATCAAGCGCACCGCTACCGAGAACCTCTACGGGAACGATTCGATCTCGCTCTATCTGGATTCGGAGACGCTGTATCTTGGCGGCGCACAGGGCGTGCAGAACAGTACGATGACGCTTGCGCACGAGGGGATGCACATGCAGAACTTCTATCGCCGTGGCGTGCTGCACGGATGGCCGGCGATGTACGACTCATGGCTGGAGGAGGGCACCGCCATGATGATCGAGGACTTCGCGGCCGAGGGCATTACGCCGGGCTACAGTCCGCTGGCCGACGTACGGTATCTGGACTATGTCGCGCGGCGCGAAGGCTCCTACAACTGCAGCCTCGTCCACTGGACGCCGTTCACGAATACCTGCGAGAGCTATTCGGTCTCGGGCTCCTTCGGCGCATTCCTGAATCGCCAGCTCGGCCTCGGCTTCTACAAGACGCTGCTGTACAACGTGTCGAGTCCCGATACGCTCGCGGTGCTCGATGCCGCCATCCGCGAGGCCGTTCCGGGCTCCGGATTCGCCGATCAGTGGCGCAAGTTTTCCGTCACCGCGGCGGGCATGATGGTCTCGCCATTCACCGCGGGATATGGCTTCCCCGAGCGCTTCGACGGGGGCTTCCACCTCAACAAGATCAATCCGCTGTTCCTGCAGGTGTTCCGCACCTACGTCACGACATTGCCGGCCGCGATCCAGCCCTATGCCAGCGTGCCGATTCTGCGCCTCGCGGTCAAAGGCAGCTTCACCGAGGTGGTGAAAGTGCCGCCGGGCATCACGCTATCGATCATCGTGCAGGACTTCGGCGATGTGGAGGATACGGAGGACTAGCCTGTCCTTCAGGGTGCCATCTGACCGGCGACCGCAGGCGAATTGAAAGCTGCCGATCCATACAATGGACCACGCCTTCGATACGAGCTCAGCCGGAACATGTCCCTACTCGACCGCCTCTCCCAGGCAGGCCTCGCGTTGCCTGCCCCCATCGCGCCCCTGGGGTCCTACCAGACCGTCTCCATTTCCGGAAACCAGGTGTATGTCTCCGGTCTCGGCCCCTTCGAGGATGGCAAGCCGATCGTCGGCGTCGTCGGGCGCGATATGTCGCTGGAGGCCGCCCAGCATGCGGCGCGCCTGACGATGCTGATGATCCTGTCCTGCGTCGATCAGGCATGCGGTCTGGACAATATCGAGCGATGCAACCTGCTGACCGTCTATGTGCGCGCGGAACCGGACTTCACCCAGCATCCCAACGTGGCCAACGGTGCGAGCGACGTGCTGCTGACACTGTTCGGGCGAGACAAGCTGCCGGCGCGCAGCGCGCTGGGCATGTACTCGCTGCCCATGGGGATTCCGGTGGAAATCGACAGTATTTTCGAGCTGAAAGGTTGACCATCGTGCGCCTGCCATGAGAACCACCATCGGGACCACCATCGGGACCACCATCGGGACCGCCACGATCAAGCGCTGGGTCGGCCTGCTGCTGGCGGCATCGCTCGCGGCCGGCACGAGCGGCACTTTCGCCGAGCCGCTCCGTGCGCGTATCGTTGCCGACGCACTCGGCTTTCCCGAAGGCACCGTGCTGGCGGACAAGGTGCTCTATTACGTCGACTATCAGGTTTCCACCGTCAACCGGCTCGATGACAGAGGCCCCGCGGTGGTTCAGACGTTGCCCGGCTGCGGGGCCAACGGGCTGGCCGTCGTGAACGGAGACTTGTGGGTGGCATGCTACGACAGCGGAACGATCGAGCGCGTCGCTCCCGATGGCCGGCGTCTGGGCCGCATCGACCGTTCTCGTGATGGGGAAAGATTCGTTCGCCCCAACGACCTCGTCGCGAACCGGCGCGGCGATCTCTACTTCACCGCGTCGGGCGACCGGCCGGGCACCGGAAAGGTGTTTCTGGTACCGCAAGCCGGCGCTGCCGCGAATCAGGTCGCGCAGGAAATCGCGTCCGGCCTCGACAACGCGAACGGTATCGCGTTGTCCGCCGACGAGCGCATCCTCTACGTCGGCGAAAGCGGATCGGACAGCGTCCTCGACTATCGGATCCGTGCCGATGGATCATTGCCAGGTCGCCACACCTTCGCGGCACTCGATGCGCTGGCCCCCTCAAGCGCCACGGGGCGCCATACGCCCGACGGCATTCGCACCGGACCCGATGGATCGCTATTCGTGGCGCTGTTCCATGGCGGCGGCGTCTGGGTCCTCGACGCCAAAGGCGCGTTGGTGAAGGCGATCGATGTACCCGGCGACCATCACTCCAATCTCGCCATCTCCCGCGATGGCCGCGACATGTACGTCACGTCGGTCACGGGATCGTCGGGCCGCATCTATCGCCTGCCAGCTAGTCCGCCCTGATATCGGCGCGCGCCGCGACGGCGCGCATCGCCGGCAATTCCTTCTCGATGCGCGTCTGCACCGTGGCACCGTTGCCATAGGCGGGCGTCAGCCCGAGCTCCACCATGCGTGCCTGCGTGGCCGGCGCGTTGGCGACATCGGCGAGCGCCTTCTCCAGTTTCTGTTGCACGGGCGCGGGCAGTCCCGCCGGGGCCATCAGTGCGAACCAGCTCCCCATCTCGAAGCCCGGATAGCCGCTTTCCGCGACCGTTGGCACTTGCGGCAGCGCCGGGTGACGCTGCGCGGACAGCACGGCAAGCGCCTTGATCTTTCCGGCCTTGATCAGCGGCTGGCTCGCGACGATCGTATCCACGGCCACCTGCGTCTGGCCGCCGACCAGCGCCGTCAGGCTCGGCGCGCTGCCGTTGAACGGCACATGCACCATGCGCATGCCGGCGGCGGACTTCAGCATCTCGGCCCCGAAATGGACCGACGATCCGCTGCCGAACGAACCATAGGAGAACTTGTCCGGCTGGGCCTTGGCCTGCGTCACCAGATCCTTCAGCGAGCCAAGCCGCGTGTCGGGGTTGGCGACGAGGACGAGCGCCATATCGGCCACCTGTCCCAGCGCGGTAAAGCTCTTGACCGAGTCATATGAGAGGTGCTGGCGAATGGCCGGATTCAGCGTGAGCGTGCTGTTGGAGGCCAGCAGGAGCGTATAGCCGTCGGGTGCCGCCTTCGCGACCTGCGTCGCGCCCACGATCGTGCCGGCGCCGGGCTTGTTCTCGACGACCACGGACTGCCCCAGTTTCTCGCCGAGCCCCACCGCCAGCAACCGTCCCAGCACATCCGTCGCACCGCCGGCGGCAAAGGGCACCACGAGCCGGATCGGCCGATCGGGATACGACGCCGATTGCGCCATGGCCTGCGGCGCGGACAAGGTCATGGCCACGCCGCATGCGAGCACCAGTTTCAGGAGTGTGGAGGTCATCATGTCAATGTCTGCGAAGATTTCGGGGGCAATCGATCGTTGGGGAAAGCGAGGGTCCGTCAGTGCAATGGCTCAGCCCAACAGCGGGCTGCGCAGGCGCGAGAACCCGCCGGCCTCGTCATAGGCGTGCCCAAGCTGCAGGACGGCCGCATCGGCCTGCGCCGGCCCGATGATCTGGATGCCCGCGGGCAATCCATTCGGACCGAAACCGGCCGGTGCCGCGAGTGCGGGCAGTCCCGCCATCGTGGCCGGCACCACGGTCTGCATCCAGCGGTGATAGGTATCCATGTCGCGGCCATCGATCGCATGCGGCCAGTCCCATTCGGCCGGGAAGGGGAATACCTGCGTGGAGGGCAAGACGAGGTAGTCGTAACGCTCGAACAGCGCCCGCATGGCCTGATACCAGGCGCTGCGCACGCACATGGCCTCGAATACGCGGCTGCCGGACAGCGCCTGCCCGCGTTCGATCTCCCAAACGGCTTCGGGCTTGAGCAGCGCACGCTTCGCGGGGTCATCCCAGAGCGCCTTGTTGGCCCCGGCCACCGCGAAACTGCGCAGGTCGATCCACGCCATCCACAGCGATTCGAGGTCGAAGTCGGGCAGCGCGGCTTCCACCGTGCAGCCGATATCGCGCAGATGCGTCAGCGCCTGCTCGCAGGTCCCGAGCAGACCGGGTTCCGTCGGCAACTGACCGCCCAGATCGCCGAGCCAGCCGATGCGGACGCCTTTCCAGTCGCGCGGCGGCGGCAGCGCAACACTGCCCTGAGGTTCCGCGCGGCGCGTCAAAGGCAGCCGTGCATCGAATCCGGCCTGCACCGACAGCAGCAATGCCAGGTCCGGCACATTGCGCGCCATCGGCCCGGCCACGCTGAATTGCTGAAAGAAGACCTCATCGGTCGGCCCGTGGGGCACGCAACCGAAGGACGTGCGCAGCCCGTACACATGGTTGAACGCGGCCGGTGTCCGCAGCGATCCCATCATGTCCGAGCCGTCCGCCACGGGCAGCATATGCAGCGCCACGGCCACCGCCGCACCGCCGCTGCTGCCGCCGGCCGACCGCGACGGTTCCCAGGCATTGCGGGTCGTCCCATAGACCTGGTTGTACGTGTGGCCCCCCAGCCCGAACTCCGGCGAATTGCTGCGGCCGACGAACAGCGCGCCGCCCGCCCGCATGCGCTCGAAGATCACGGCGTCGGTGCGGCTGACCTGGCCGGCAAAGATCGGGGAGCCCTTGGTGGTGACCATCCCGGCGGCCGGCATGATGTCCTTGGGCGCCTGCGGAAAGCCATGGAGCGGGCCGCGGCTCTGGCCACGGGACAGCTCGCCGTCGCGCTCGGCGGCCAATGTGCGGAGGGCGTCGCGATCGACGGGCGCGACGATCGCATTGACCTGCGGATTGTGGCGGTCGATCTGCGCCAGGAAGGCATCGAGCACCTCCACACAGGAGACGTCGCGTGCATGGATGGCACGGGACAGGGACACGGCGTCGAGTTCGACGATGGAAGCGTTGGCAGGCGATGGCATAAGAGCTCTGTTTTTGTCGCGTTCCGAAAAGCATACGAGCGGGCGTGCCTTTTCGACAATCGATGATTTTTCCAGATATCCTTGCGTAAAACGCAAACCTCGGGATATCCCGGAGAGACCAGAATCGTGCTGTCACACCGCCTGCAGGACACCTCGCTGCGCTATTTCCTGGAAGTGGTCCGCTGCGGATCCCTGACCGATGCCGCCAAGCGGCTCAATGTCACGGTGTCCGCGGTCAGCCGACAGGTCGCCGTGCTCGAGGACCAGCTGGGCGTGCCGCTGTTCGACCGCCGGCCGCGCGGCATGGTGGCCAGCGCGGCCGGCGAGTTGCTGGCCGCTTTCGCGCTGCGGGGCGCACTCGACGCCGACCGGGTCGTGACCGAGATTGCCGCGCTGCAGGGCCTGCGCCGTGGCCGGGTCAGGGTAGCCACGTCCGCGGGCTTTGCGATCGATTTCCTGCCTCGGGCGATTGCAGCGTTTCGGAACGACTATCCGGGGCTGCATTTCCACCTTCGCGTGGCGCCGCCGGCCGAGGTCACCAATATCGTGCTCCATGGCGATGCGGATATCGGCATCACCTATAGTCGCGCGGCCGGGCACGGCATTCGCGTGGAGCACAGGCAGCCGGCCCCCGTCATCGCGATCATGCGTCCCGATCATCCGCTCGCGCGCTTCCGCAGCATCACGCTCGCGCAGATGCAGGCGCATCCGGTCGCGTTACCCGAGGGCGACAACACCGTGCGCCAGCTGTTCGATATCGCCTGCAGCGAGCGCGGCATCATTTTCGAACCGGTGCTGGTGACCAACCATTTCGAAACCTTGACGAGCTTCGTCCTGAACGGTGGCGGCCTGTCGATCTCCGGCGCGGTAACGGTCGGCGACCGCGTGCGCCGCGGGGAAATCCACCCGGTGACGATCCGGGAACGCGGCATGAGCAGCCGCGTGATCGAAATCCAGACGCTGGCCGGACGGGTGCTGCCGGAAGGCACGCGCGCCTTCCTCGGCTTTATCCGCGAGCGCCTCGTGGCGGAGGCGGGCTGATGGGGGAACCGGGGCCGCGCCTCAGTGCATGGGAATCGCGGCGTTGAAGATCAGCACCATGATCAGCCCCACCACGGCGACGATCGACTGCACGACCGAGATGGTCTTGGTCGCTTCGCTCATCGTCATGCCGAACGATTCCTTGACCATCCAGAAGCCCGCGTGATTGGCGTAATTGAAGAACAGCGAGCCGCAACCGATCGACAAGGCCAGCAACGGCAGGTTCAGGCTCGGATCGCTGCCGGCCAGCGGCGCGAGCAGGCCCGCCGCGCCCACGATGCCGACCGTGGCCGAGCCTGTCGACACGGACAGCAGCATGGCGATGAGCCAGCCGAGAATCAGCGGCGGAAACGCGAGCTGCTGCGTCAGATGGACGATGGCGTCGCCGACCTTGGCGCTCGTCAGCATCTGCTGGAAGGCGCCGCCGCCCGCGATGATCATGATGATCGAGGCAATGGGCTTGAGACTGCTGCCCAGCGCGCCGCGCAGTTTCTCGGCATCGCCGCCGCGCGACAGCACGAGAGCGCCAATCGCGAACAGCACCCCCAGCAGCATGGCGATCAGCGGATTGCCGAGAAAGCTGGCCACATGCAGCGCCGCGCTGCCTTTGGGCAGAACCGTTTCCGCGATCGCATGCACGAGCATCAGGATCGCGGGCAGCAGCGCCGCCAGCACGCCAATGCCCACACCGGGCTGACGGCTGGCGTCTGCCTTTTCCGTGATCGTGAATTGGTCCAGCAACGCCTGGTCGGGCTTCGTGGTCATGCGCCGCGAAATAAACGCGCCGTAAAGCGGGCCGCCGAGAATCATGGCCGGAATGGCGCCCAGAAATCCATACAGCATCGTCGGACCGACCGAGGTCTTGAGGCTGGCGATCGCGGTCAGCGGACCGGGGTGGGGCGGCACCATGCCATGCATGGCCGCCAGCGCGGAGATAACGGGCACGCCCACATAAACGTAGGCCGAACCCTTGAACCGGCCCTTGGCTTCGAGCTTGCGCGCCACGCTGAAAATCAACGGCAGCATCACCACGAGCCCCACTTCGAAGAACATCGGAATCCCGACCACGAACGCCACGAGCGTCATGGCCCACGGAATCATCCGATCGGACGCGCGCCGCAGGATGGCTTCGGCAATCTGCTCCGTGGTGCCCGCATCGGCAAGAATCTTGCCGAGCATGGCGCCCAGCGCGATCACGACACCCACGGCCCCGAGCGTCTTGCCCGCGCCATCGACCAGATGCTTGACAATGCTTTCGGGCGCCATGCCCGTCGCAAACCCCACCCCCACTGAAACCACGAGCAGCGCAAGCAGGGGATGCATCTTGATGCGCGACACGATCAGCGCGACGAGCACCAGCACACTGACCAGGGCGGTCAGCAGCAGTTGTAAATCCAGAGGAGTCATAGGGGGATGAAGGCAGGGCGTGCGCCACGTTGGCAAGCCCGAAGTGTAACAACGAAGGGCCACCGTGCGCAGGGGATACCCGCGCACGGTGGCCCTCGTCACCGCGCCCGCCCTCTGTGCTACGAGAGCCGGGCACGCATCAAGGCAGCGTGATCTTGCGGATCGTGTTCTGGTTGAGCTCGGTCACATAGAGGTTCCGGGCGCTGTCGATCGCGATCGAGGTCGGCGTGTTGAATCGCGCCGTCGACCCGCTGCCGTTTGTGGAGCCCGGCGTGCTTCCTCCCGCGATGGTCGTTACCACGCCGGCGGGCGTGATCTTGCGGATGGTGTTGCCATTACGGTCGGCAACGTACAGGTTGTCGTCCGGGTCGATGGCCAGACCGTTGGGGCCGTCGAACTGGGCAGCCGTGCCCGTGCCGTCGACCACGGCGGCGACACCGGATCCGGCAAACGTCGTGACCGTGCCTGCCGGCGTCATCTTGCGAATCGAGTTGGTCGAGATGTCCACGATGAAGAAATCGCCGTGCGAATCGCGCTTGATATCCATCGGCGAGAAGAACGTCGCCGTGGAACCCGGACCGTCCGTGGCGCCCGGCGTCAGGTTGCTACCCGCCAGCGTCGTGACGACGCCCGCTGCCGTGATCTTGCGAATCGTGTGGTTGTTGAACTCGGTCACGTAGAGATCGCCGCTCGCGTCGAACGCCGCGCTCGTCGGCGAGCTGAATCGCGCCCCAGTACCCGATCCGGCGTTGGCATAGCCCGGCGTGCCGGCCGTGGAGCCGGCGTAGGTGGAGACCGTCGTGCCGTCGAACTTGCGGATGGAGTTGTTGCCCTGGTCGACGATGTACAGGTTGCCCGCCCCATCGACGGTCACCGCGTTCGGATAGCGGAAGCGCGCGGATGCCGCGGGACCGTCCACGACGCCCACGGTGTTCGTACCGACGACGGTGCTCACGATGCCCGCGGGCGTGATCTTGCGGATCGCGCTGTTCTGCGAGTCGGCGACGAGCATATTGCCGGCCGCATCGAAGGCGATGCCGATGGGCGACAGGAACGTGGCCGATGCGAGCGGGCCGTCCGTGAAGCCGCCGGTGGCCGAACCCGCGTAGGTCGATACCTGCGCCTCGGGCGCGGGATTGTTGACGCAATCCACGGCGACATCGCTGACGTTGGCCGTGGCCGTGCCCGATCCGTGCGTAACGGTGCAGGTCTGGCCCGCCGGCTGCGTGGAAACCGTCACGTCGTATGCACCGCTGACAGCCGTGGCGAAGGTGAAGCTGCCATTGGCGGCCACCGACACCGCGTCCACGCCATTGTTCTGCAGTACCACGGTCGCGCTCGAGGCGAGGCCCGTCACCGCGCCGCCGATCGTATAGGTCTTCGCTTCCGGGACGGAAGGCGTGGAGGGGGGCGGGGGCGTATTGCCTGCCGGTGCGGTGGCAGCCTGCCCACCATTGCTATCGCCGCCGCAACCGGCGATCGTCAGGCCGATCAGAAGCATCGACGCGGCAGCAATATGGGTAATGCGAGTTTGAGTGTGCATGCTCGATAGTGAGGAGAAGAGCCAATCGCTCTCGCCTTGTATCGGCACCGACTGTTAACCCTTGAGCAGCAATCGCCACAGGGGCGATTGCCGCGGCATTATGAAATCCCCTGGCAAGGCGCATGTGGGTGACATGGCTTTATCGCGCCGCGCGGAATGCCTACAGTGTGCGGATATCAGGACCCGCACGCCCTCCATGTAACCCCTCTGAAGGACACATCATGTCGCAAACGGATACTCCCGTCTGGTTGATCACCGGATGCTCCACCGGTCTGGGCCGCGCGCTCGCGGGCGTCATCCTCGACAAGGGCTGGCGCGTGGTCGTCACGGCGCGCGATGTGTCGAGCGTCGCCGACATCGTCCAGCGCGCGGAAGACCGTGCCCTCGCGCTTACGCTCGATGTGACCAGCCCCGCCGACGTGCAAGCCGCCGTGACCGAGGCCGTTGCGCGCTTCGGCCAGATCGACGTGCTGGTCAACAATGCCGGTTACGGCTACCAGAGCACCGTCGAGGAAGGCGAGGATGCCGAGATCCGCGCGCAGTTCGATGCGAACGTCTTCGGCCTGTTCAGCGTGACGCGTGCCGTGCTTCCGCACATGCGCGCAAGGCGGCGCGGCAATATCATCAATATCACGTCGGTTGCCGGCTTTATCGGCTTCGCGGGGTCTGGCTACTATGCCGCCTCCAAGCACGCGGTGGAAGGCTGGTCCGACTCGCTGCGCGCGGAGGTGGCGCCGCTGGGTATCGGCGTGACGTGTATCGAGCCGGGCCCATTCCGCACCGATTGGGCCGGCCGGTCGCTGCGGCAGACGCAGAGCAAGATTACCGACTACGCCGACACTGCGGGCAAGCGGCTGGCCGGCACCAAACAGGCGAGCGGCACACAGGCCGGCGACCCCGTCCGCGCGGGCGAGGCCATGGTCGCCATCGCGCGCAATGCCGACGCGCCGCGCCATCTGGTACTGGGCGCGTGGGGCTTCGATACGGTCGTGCAGGACCTGCACAAGCGCGTGAACGAGATCGAAAGCCAGCGGGATCTGAGCCGGTCGGCCGACTACGATGCTTGATTGCGCCCGAGGCGGCCGCGATCGTCGCGGCGACGAAACAGGCTACGGCTTGGGCAACGCCGACCGCCGGCCGCGCTTCCGGGGCTTCGCTTCCACGCCGATACGCGTATCGCGCTCGAGCACAAGGGCGACGAGCGCTTCGGCGGTGTCCTCGAACGCGGCATCCTCCTGCGGAACGTAGAGCCACTTGCCGAGCACCGGATGGGGACGCAGCGCAGGCAAGTCCTCGAGGAGGCTCGCATGCGCTTCCCGCGCGGTGCACACCAGCAACCCATTCCACGGCTTCGCCCGATCCGCCGCCACGAGGCACAGGCGTCCATCGATATAGGCCGCATCGCAGCCGAACATCTGCTTGCGGAGATAGGTGGCATCCCGATCGAAGGCGTCGAAGATCCAGAGCAGGGAATTACGGACGGCGGAGGGCATCGGCGCGCTTCGGTGCGGGTTGAGGCTGACCACGTACGATGTAGCATCGTTTGCGTGCCATGGCAACGCCATGCCTCCCACGGCGGGGTCGCCGGCGCCTTCCCGATTCAATTCTTCCCGGATATTGCCGATATAGAGGCGGGCTACCGTACCTGTCGGACGGCCCAGACGCGTGCAAGAGGGGAGCAAGAAGTGAACGTAGAAAGCATCATGTCCAGGCGCCTCGCCACGGTGGGGTTCGACGATTTGCTGACGACCGTCAGGGATATCTTCGATCAGGCGAGTTTTCACCATTTGCTGGTGGTCGAGGACGGCAAGCTGCGCGGCGTCGTGTCCGACCGGGACCTGCTGCGCGCCTTGAGCCCATTCATCGGCAGCAATGTGGAGAACGCCCGCGATCTCGCCACGCTGAACAAGCGCGTGCACCAGATCATGTCCCGTCAGCCGCTGACACTGCCGCCGGAAGCCACGATCGCGGACGCCATCGCCTTGTTCCTGGCCAACAACATCTCGTGCATTCCTGTCGTCACGCCAGCGTTCGAACCGGTAGGCATCGTCAGCTGGCGCGACATTCTGCGGGCAGTGGCCGAGCGGGACAGCGTCAGCGCCGGATAAATATCGCCGTGATGGCGCTGGCCATGCAGAGCGAGGCAACCACCGGAAAGATCACCGCGGTGGAACCCGTATGGTCCATCAGCCGGCCCATCATCGGCTCGGCCAGCCCGGCGAACAGGTAGCTCACGAAGTTGACGCATCCCGTCGCCGTGCCGGCCAGCTTGCGGCCGACGATATCGGGGCACAGTGCCCAGAACGACGACGCCGGGCCGTAGACGAAGAAGCCGCACGCCATGATCGCCGCCACGGCCCACGGACTACCGTGCGGCAGGACGATCATGCCCATCGCGACGAGCGTGGCGATGACCATATAGCTCACGATCGACAGATACCGCCGCGAACCGAACAGCGCATCCGACAGCCAGCCATTGGTGATCGCGCCGATCGCCATCCCCACGGGCAACGCCAGCGTGATCCACATCGGGTCGATGCCGTCGGGATGCGACTTCCATTGCGGACCGAAGAAGTGCACCGGAATCCAGATAAGGAGCGCGTAACGGGCGGCATTCTGAAAGCCGATCGATAGCGCGGTGACATACAGCCGCCATTGCGACAGCACCGCCTTGTATCGGGCCGCGCTGCTGGCGTATTCGCGCTCGGACGCGCCGCCAGCCGATTGCTCCGGCCCCTTTAGCCCCAGGTCCTCGGGACGCTCGCGCACGACGAAGAACATCGCCAGCGCACCCGCCACCATCAGCATCGGCGCATACCGGAAGATCTCCCGCCAGCCAAGCCCCAGTACCTGCAGGATGAGAATCGGCAACACATAGGCAATCACCGAGGACAGGCTCGACCCGCCGACATAGAAGGAATAGACAAAGCCTCGCTTGCCATGCCCCCACCAGTTCGAGATCAGCCGGCTGCCGGGCGCGAATCCCATCGCCTGAAAATAGCCGTTCATGCCCCAGAAGACGATCAGGGAGACCAGTCCACTGGCTTCGCTGGTCGCGACGTTGGCCAGAAACGAGAGAATCGCGCCCGCCAGCATCATCACGCGTCCGCCGAACTTGTCTCCGAGGTTGCCGTTGATCGATTGCCCGACCGCATAGGCCCACAGCATCGTCGCGCTGACCCACCCGAGCGCGGACTTCGAAAGCCTCAGCTCCGCCTGAATGCCCGGTATCGCGAAGCCGAACGTCTGGCGTCCCGTGTAATAGAACAGGTAGCAGAACGTCACCCCGAGGAGGGCCCGCCATTGCCACCTGGCATACAGGCTGGCGCTGGTTGCCGCCTCGTGCGGCAGGGCATCTTGCGGCAATCGCCCGGCGCGCCGCTCCTGCTGTTGCAGCATGTCCATCGTGTTGTCTCCGTTGTATTTTTTTGTGGGGGCACGGCGCGCCTAGTCGGCGTGATTGAGCGCGAGCGACAGGACGCTGAAATTGCGCAGACGGCCCGCCGGAAGGTTGGCCAGGGGCCGGTTGAAGAGCAGCGGCACCTTCTGTTCGGACAGCCCGCCATGCGAGCGCAGGGGCACATCGAGACCGCTGAGGTCATGACGCGCGGGCGCGGTGCCGATGACGGTCAGGCGGTCGCTGACCACCACCAGGTCGCCAATGCGGTCCGCGGGCAGTTCGAAGCGTTCGCATGCGTCGCGCTTGTCCAGGACGAGCTCGATGCCCGGCAGCGCCTCGATGGCCTGATGCACCGCGCGCGGATCGGTGCCCGCCGGCAGATACACGGTGGCGTAAGAGCCGAGCGCGCCGTGGTGCGCCACATAGGGATCGGTAATCGGCAGCAGCACGCGCGTGGCGCCGCCACCGAAACGCTGGTCCAGCACCTGCTGCAGAAAGAGGATGTTGGCCTTGCCCAGCGCATCGGTCTTGGCGTTCATGCCATGGTCGGCCGTGATGCCGATGACCGCGCCGAGCGCCTGCATGTCGGACAGATAGCCATCCATCATGGCGTAGAACGCATTGGCGCCCGGCGTACCCGGTGCGTGCTTGTGCTGTACGTAGTCCGTGGTCGACAGGTACATCAGGTCCGGCCGGTCGGACTTGAGAAGCGCAACACCCGCGGCGAATACGAACTCCGACAGATCGGCGCTATAGACCGTTGGCAATGGCAAGCCGACCCGGGCCAGTACATCGTCGATGCCATGCTCTTCGAGTGTCGCCTGATCGGCCTTTTCCGCGGAAAAGCAGATGCCCCGCAGGCCGTGGCCGAGTAGCGCGCGGAGCTTGTCCTTTGCCGTCACCACGGCAACCTTCGCGCCGGCTTGCGCGGCGGCGGCCAGTACCGTGGGGGCACGCAGGTAGCGCGCGTCGTTCATCAGGACTTCTTCGCCGGTCTCCGCGTCGTAGAAAAAGTTGCCACAGATCAGCAGGCTGGCCATGCATCGTTGCGGCCAGTGCGCACGCTGCGCTTCGATCATTTCTTCGTCACGCTCCAGGCCGTGGTGGACAGCCTGGGCCTGGCCATCGGCACGTTTCCGACGCTTTCCACAGACCGGCTCGCCGGCCGCATTGCCACGCCGTTCGGCGACATCCGGGCCCCGGGCAACACCTATCACGCGCTGGTACCGCGCGACGCGGACAAGCCCCTGCATCTGCGCGCGTTTGTGGAGTGGCTGGCCCAGCAAGGGGAGAAAGAGAGGGAGAAAGACAGGGAGAAAGACAGGGAGGATCGATAGCGGGATTTATCCGGATCCGGAATGGCCCCTATCCCGCCGGAGGGCTATCTGACGCCTGTTCAAGGTCCTACATTTCAGCCCAACGAAGTGTGCATGCCGGAGCTTCCCGGCAGTTCCCAGACATTGACAGGTTCCATCATGGCAAAGCTTTTCACCTCCGCGAAAGTCGGTGCATTCCAACTCAACCATCGCGTCGCGCTCGCGCCAATGACGCGCGTCCGGACGATCCAGCCGGGCGACATTCCCAGCCCGATGATGGCGGACTTCTATGGTCAGCGTGCGTCGAAAGGCGGGCTGCTGGTGATCGAGGCAGCGAGCGTTTCCGCCCAGGCGCGTTCGTACCTCGGCGCCGCAAGCATCTTTCACGACGGTCAGCACGAAGGCTGGAAGGCCATCGCGGACGCGGTCCATGCAAAGGGCGGATATGCGTTCCTGCAGCTGATCCACGGCGGCCGCCAAAGCCATGTCGATGTCGCCGGTGGGGCCACCCCGGTGGCGCCTTCGGAGGTGCCGTTCGAGGGCGTGGCACTGACCAAGGATGGCTTCGTCCCCGTATCTCCACATCGCGCGCTGCGAATCGAGGAGATCCCGGGCATCGTCGAAGACTTCCGCGTTGCCGCGGAACGAGCGAAAAAGGCCGGCTTCGACGGCGTCGAGCTGCACGCGGCCAACGGCTACCTCGTCGATCAGTTTATTCAGGACGGCACCAACAAGCGCACGGATGCCTATGGTGGCCCGGTCGAGAACCGAGTGCGATTCATGCGTGAAGCGCTGGAGGCGCTGATCTCGGTATTCGGTGCCGACCGTGTCGGCGTGCGAATCTCTCCCTCGGGCGAGTGGGGCGGAATCTCGGACAGCGATCCCCAGGCGACGTTCAGCCACGTCGCGAAGGTGCTGGACGGCTACGGGATCGCGTACCTGCACTTCATCGAGCCGCGTATCAAGGGCGACGACACGCTGCACGCGGGTCATCCGGTCGTTGCGGCGTCCTACTTGCGGCCACATTTTTCCGGTCCGATCATCGCGGCGGGCGGCTTCGATCGCGAAGATGCCATTGCGACGGTCGAGAAGGGCGACGCCGATCTGATCGCCTTTGGGCGGCACTTTTCGTCCAATCCCGATTTGCCCTACCGGCTGCAACACGATTTGCCGCTGACGCCCTATGTCCGCGCGGCATTCTGGGGCGGGAACGAAACGAACTACTCGGACTTCCCCGCGTATGGGGAGGGGGTAGCGCGGCCCGAACAGGATGAAGCGAACACCGTTGCCGCGGCTTGATCTCCGACTAGCGAGAATGGGCATGCGTCAAGCGTTCCCCGTGCCGCACGCCGAGGCTGACCGTGCCGTCGAGGTGGCGATGGCCGCGGCCGCGGAGGCTGTGTCGGGGGCGCTGCGCGCCGGCACCCGGGTGCCGGGATTCCAGCTGCGGGACACCCGTGGCAATCCCGTGTCCCTCGACCAGTTACTGGTCGAGGGCCCCGTCGTTCTGAATTTCTTCCGAGGGGCATGGTGTGCGTTCGGCGAGGAGAGCCTGGCACGGCTCGCCGCGACTTATAGCCTGATCGCCAACGCGGCCGCGGCCGCATTGGCGATCGCGCCTCCCACCGCGCGCACCTCGGCCGACAGGCGACTTCCCATCCCCGAACTGGTGGACGTGGACATGAAGGTCGCGCGTTCGTTCGGGCTCGCATTCGAACTGCCCGCCGAACTCAGGCAGCAATATCTGGATCTCGGCTACGTGCCCCCCAGAACGCGGCGCGCGAATACTTTCCTGGTGCCGATTCCGGCGACCTATCTCATCGACCAGGAGGGCATGATCGTGCTCGCGCATATCGACCCCGACTATCGGCACCACCCGCAAAACGAAGCGCTGCTGAGCGCCCTGCAGGCGCTGCGGGCTCGCTCGATGGCGCGCGAGAAGGCGGCCAGACGACCTGGCGGAGAAAGGCGCTTTGGGCGCGATGGTTGAGCGGGCGAATTCCCATCGAAATCAGGTAACCTGTTGTCGCCGCTTGCCCGGCAACGCGCCGCGTAACGACAGGACCTTCAGTGTCCGCACCATGGGAGAGTCTCGATGGACCGCCTTGCCGCGATCGAAATCTACATTCGCGTCGTCGATACAGGCTCCTTCTCGGCGGCGGCAAGGCATTACGACATTGGGCAGCCCGCCGTGTCGAAGGCGGTCGCCCAACTGGAAGACTGGCTTGGCGTGAAATTATTGCTGCGCTCGACGCGAGCATTGACGCCGACCGAAGCGGGGCAAAGCTTCTATGTCCGCGCGCGGCGTGCGGTCGAGGAGGCCGACGAGGCCGTGCTCGCCGCGCGCGGGACTGCCGTGGGGCTCACGGGCAAGCTCAGGGTGTCGGCGGCAGTCTGTTTCGCCAGGCTTCATATCGTGCCGCGGCTGCCGGCGTTCATGGAGAAGCATCCGGGGCTCGATCTGGAGCTCATCCTCGACGATCGGAACATCGACCTGGTGGAGGAGGGCATCGACCTTGCGCTGCGCATGGGGGAGCTGATCGACTCCAACATGACGGCAAAGCGGATTGGCGAGGCAAGACGACGGGTGGTGGCGACGCCCGCGTACTTCGAAAGGCATCGCGCGCCCAAGGCCCCATCGGATCTGCTTTCCCATCGGGCCGTCATCTACTCGCGCGATCTGGGTGGCGGCGAAAACTGGACATTCCGCAAGGACACCATCGACCAATCGGTCAAGCTCGAGGGGCGTGTCGCGATATCGGCCACCGAAGGACTGCGGGCCGCCGTGTTGTCCGGCATGGGGCTCGCGGTCGCATCGGAATGGGCATTCTCGCCGGAGCTTCGCTCGGGCGAAGTCGTATCGGTCCTCGACGATTGGGTGCTGCCATCCGTTCCGTTGTCGGCGCTTTATCCCACCGGGCGCATGGCCAGCAGCAAGGCAAGGCAGTTCGCGGCGTTCGTCGAGGAATGCCTGGCGCCCGAATTTGCGCCGGCGTTGCTCGGCAGGCCGGGGCGGCAAAGGGTGGCCTAGCTGGCCGTCAGGGGTCCGAAGGTGACTTCAGTCGTTGGGCTTGCCGTGGGGCAACGCGCCGAGCGCGTCGATGCCGTGAAACGCTTCGCCGATGAAATCCATAAATGCAATCGCGCGCCTGGACACCAGGCGGTGGGCCCCGTACACGATCTGGACCGGTACCGAGGGTGCCTCGTAGCCCGACAGCACAAGCTTCAAGGTGCCGTTGTTCAACCCCGCGTCGAACAGCCACTTCGGCCCGTTCGCGATGCCCAGACCCGCGTTCGCGGCTTCCTGGACTGCCTGAGGTGAATTGACGCGCAGCCGGCCGGAAACCGCTACCTCGCCATCGCGAAACCGCCACGCACTGCCAGAGGAAAGCAGCGTGTAGACAATGCAATCATGGTCGCGGAGGCTGGCGGGCTCGCGCGGTACACCGCGACGGGCAAGATAAGCGGTGCTGGCCACGCACACCCGCTGAAACTGCCCGATGCGGCGGGCGCGCAATGCGCTGTCCTCGAGATGCCCGATCCGTATGGCGAGTTCGGCGCCCTCATCCACGAGGTTTACGTATCGGTCGCCTGTCTGCAGATCGAGCGCGAGGGCAGGGTAGCGCGCGAGGAAGGCGGGCACCAACGGCAGAACGAACGCATGCGCGAATGCTGTCGGGCAGGCAACGCGTAACAGTCCCGTTGGTTCGGCTTCGTCGCGCAGCGAGGACTCCGCTTCCCCGACCGCATCGAGTATCCGTCTGACCTCCGCGTAATACCGCTCGCCCTCGGGCGTCAGCGCGAGTTGGCGCGTGGTTCGGTGTAGCAGCCGAGTCTTCAGATGCTCCTCGAGCGAGGCGACGTATCGGCTGACATTGGGTTGCCCAAGACCCAGATCGCGCGCCGCCGCGGAGAAACTGCCTGTTTCCACCGCGCGGGCAAAGCAGGTCATTTGCAGAAACCGATCCAGACGCGCCTCCATTTATTTATGCGCTGACGGCATGGATTATATGTCCGGCGGGGATCTTATCGCATTTCTGATATGGCCCCATGCTTCGCGCTCACCCAGCAATCTTGTCTCGCTGGCGTCGAGTCAACTCAGGAGCACATCATGTCCCGTTTGCAAGGCAAACGCACCCTCATTACCGGCGGCACCAGTGGTATCGGTCTCGAAACCGCCAAGCAATTTCTGGCAGAAGGCGTACGTGTCATGGTGACCGGCGTCAATCCCGATTCCATCGCGCGCGCCAGGACGGAACTTGGCCCGGAAGTCCTGATCGTGCGCGCCGACTCGGCCAGCGTCGCCGCGCAGAGGGAACTGGCACTGGCCGTCAGCGCCCATTACGGCGAGCTCGACATCGCATTCCTCAACGCCGGCGTCTCGGTATGGGTGCCAATGGAGGAATGGTCGGAGGAAATGTTCGATCGCTCGTTCGCCATCAACGTCAAAGGACCCTATTTCCTCGTTCAGTCGCTGTTGTCCTGCTTTGCGAGGCCGGCGTCGGTGGTCCTCAATACGTCCATCAACGCGCATGTCGGCGCCGCCCGTTCATCGGTTTATGCCGCCACCAAAGCGGCATTGCTGAACATGGCGAAGACGCTCTCGAGCGAACTGCTCGACCGCGGTATCCGCGTCAACGCGGTCAGCCCGGGTCCGGTCGAGACGCCGCTGTACGACAAGCTCGGCATCCCCGATGCCTATCGCGAGCAGGTTGCCAGGGACATCGTCGCGACGATTCCAATGGGTCGTTTTGGCAGGCCGGAGGAGGTTGCCAAGGCGGTGCTGTATCTGGCGTCCGACGAATCCCGGTGGACCGTCGGCTCCGAAATGATCGTTGACGGCGGTCGCACACTCAACGGCTGATGCCGAAGCGGCCCCGCGACTACACTACGCGACAATGACGGTCCGGGTTCGGGGGGAGGCCAGCCATGTGGGAGGTGCTACGGCTCGCGTTGCGCAACACCCAGGTGGCGTTCCGCGCCGAGCTGGACGTCTCCGCGCTCGTGGCACGCAGCGCGCGCTGTCTACAGGCGGTCATCGCGGTGACGCTCGCCGCGGCCATATCCCTGGCGTGCCGTCAGCCGGAAGCCTGGTGGGCCGCCATTTGCGCGTTCGCATTGACCGGTAGCGCGCTGCGCCCCGCGCTCGGGCTCGGCGTGCAGCAGATTGCCGGCACGTTCGCCGGCACCGTCATGGGCGTCTGGCTGGCACCGCTGGCATTGGATGGCCCCGCCGCATTCGTCGCGCTCAGCACACTGTTCGCGACCGCATGCCTCTCCATTGCCGCGCGGCGCGCCGCGAGTTTCCTGTGGATCCTGTCCGCGGCACTGTTCGTCTATATGGTGTCGTTGCTGTTGATCCATGGCGCGGCGGACGCGAGGCCGCTTGCCGTGGCCCTGTGGATCAATGCGCTGATCGGCACGGGGGCGTATCTGCTTGTCACGGCGCTCGCCAGCGGCGTGGCGCGGCTGCGCGGGGGCGACCATGCACCGGCGCAGGCCGCGCCGCCAGCCCCCTCGTCGGACAACCCGGCCCAGGCCGTCTCTGGCACCCGGCTTTCGCTGGTCTGCGCAATGTCGCTCGCGGCGCTGTCATGGATTCTCTATCGCCATCCGCTGATCGGCATGGCGCAAGCCATGATCACCACCATCGCGGTACTGGCCGTTCCCCGCACGACCGTTGGCCATTCGCTGTACAACATCGTCATCCGGATCCTGAATCGGCTGCTCGGTTGCCTGCTAAGCGAGCCTGCTATTTCATCTGGAAGTGATTCTCGACGACGCGAACCCTCTCGGGCGCAGTGTAGAGATCTCTACAAGATTGAAATAGTCGAAACAGCCCGCTAATCTGGCTGCATGAATGCGACCTCCGCGCTCCCCGAAACTGCCTGGCTTCTGCTCGTCGTCAGCCTGCCGACCTCCGCGTCCACCGCCCGGATGCGCTTATGGCGCGGGATCAAGGCGCTTGGCGCGGCGGCGCTGCGGGATGGCGCCTACCTTCTCCCCAATCTGCCGGGCCTCGGCGCGTCGCTGCAGGCGTTGGCCACCGACGCGGCCAGCGAAGACGGCAAGGTCTGGGTGCTGTCGGTTCAGGCCACCGGCGCACAGCAGGATGCGGAGTATCGCGCCCTGTTCGCCCGCGCCAGCGAGTACGCGGCCTGGATCACCGAGCTTTCCGCCGCGCGCTCGACGTTGTCGGAGATGGACGAAGCAGGGCTGCTGCGACTGGCACGCAGACATGGCCGGGGATTCGACGCGATTCGCAGGATCGACTTCTTTCCCGACGAGGCATCCGCGCGTGCCGAAGCCCAGTGGCGCGACTTCAATGCGGCGATCGACGTCATGCTTTCGCCCGGCGAGCCGCGGGGCGTGGCCGGCAACATCCCAAGGCGCGATCCTGCGCAATATCAGGGACGCCAGTGGGCGACCCGCCGGAATCTATGGGTGGACCGCGTCGCCTGCGCCTGGTTGATCCGGCGGTTCATCGATCCTCACGCCACGTTTCTCTGGCTCGACGACATCCGACAGTGCCCGGACGCCGCGCTGGGGTTTGACTTCGATGGCGCGACGTTCTCTCACATCGGTGACCGCGTGTCGTTCGAGGTGCTGCTCGCCAGCTTCGGACTCGACGAGGACAAAGGACTCGCCCGTCTCGGCCAGATGATCCATGTACTGGATGTCGGCGGCACACCGGTTGCGGAAGCGAGCGGTTTCGAGGCGGTACTGGCGGGCGCTCGCGAGCGCTTGCCCAGCGACGACGCACTGCTCGATGACGTCAGTCACGTCCTCGACTCGCTGTACACCCATTTCTCCACTGCGCGCAGGCGTTAAGCATGACCTCGTCCCAGCTACCCACCACCGCCGCGGCCGGTGACCCCACATATTCGCTGCGCCAGCTGGTCTTGTATTTCCTGAGGCTCGGCACGTTCGGCTTCGGCGGCCCGGTCGCGCTCGCCGGCTATATGCACCGCGATCTCGTCGACGCGCGGCAGTGGATCACCGATGCGGATTACAAGGAGGGCCTGGCGCTCGCGCAACTCGCGCCGGGGCCGCTGGCCGCGCAGCTTGCGATCTACCTGGGATACGTCCATTACCGCATCGTGGGCGCGACCCTCGTCGGCATCGCCTTCGTGCTGCCTTCGTTTTTGATGGTCATTGCACTCGGCTGGGCCTACGTGCGTTTTGGCGGCCTGACGTGGATGCAGTCGGTGTTCTACGGCGTGGGTGCGGCGGTGATCGGCATCATTGCGATCAGCGCGTACAAGCTGACCAGAAAGAGCGTCGGCAAAGACAAACTGCTGTGGTTCATCTATCTGGTGCTTGTGGCCGTCACGGTCATCACCGAGTCGGAAGTGGCATGGTTGTTCATCGCGGCCGGCGTGCTTGTCTGGTTGCGGCGCGCACCGCCGAAATGGCTGCACCAGGGCAAACTGAATGCGTTGGCTGCAACGCCGCTGCCCGCGGCAAGCGGCATGATGAGCACGATCGACTGGCCGCTTCTGTCGCAGCTCGGTGTGTTCTTTGCCAAGGCGGGCGCGTTCGTCTTCGGATCGGGACTCGCCATCGTGCCGTTCCTGTACGGCGGTGTCGTGACGGAGCACCACTGGCTGAACGACAAACAGTTTGTCGATGCAGTCGCCGTGGCCATGATCACGCCCGGTCCGGTGGTCATCACCGTGGGTTTCATCGGTTATCTCGTGGCGGGACTGCCTGGTGCCTGTGTCGCCGCGGCTGCGACGTTCCTGCCGTGCTACCTGTTCACCGTCCTGCCGGCGCCGTATTTCAAGAAGTATGGCAAGTTACCCGCGATCCTCGCATTCGTGGATGGTGTTACCGCGGCCGCCATCGGTGCGATTACCGGCGCGGTGATCGTGCTGGCGAAGCGTTCGATCGTCGACTTGCCGACAGTGCTGCTGGCGCTCGTCACCGTTGCCTTGCTGCTGAAGTTCAAAAAGCTGAGCGAGCCGATGATCGTCGCAGGGGCAGCGTTGGTCGGCCTGATCGCCTATCCGCTTCTGCATCGATGATCAGCCAGGGCCGAGTCGCCCCGTCCCATTGACTAGACTGAATCCAGCCGCGCCAGGCAAGTGGCTTCGCCACGAGTCTTGGTGCGCGGCGTCTGTTTCAGAACAGGAGATATGTCATGGTCAATGTCGCGTTGTTCGTTCGTCTGGAAGCGAAGCCAGGAAAGGAGAAGGACGTTGAGAGCTTTCTGTTGAGTGGTCTTCCCCTTGTGGAGGCAGAACCGGCGACTACGGCCTGGTTCGGCATCCGTCTGGGGCCGTCGACGTTCGGCATCTTCGACGCATTTCCGGACGAGGCCGGACGGCAAGCGCACCTTTCCGGCAAGGTCGCAGCCGCGCTGATGGAGAAAGCGGACGAATTATTCGCCGAGCCACCGTCGATCGAGAAGGCCGACGTGCTTGCAGCGAAGCTGCCGGGCTGATACCAACGGCACGAGACCTGCCGACAGCAGGATCGTGTCATAACCAGGCAGAAATCGAAAAGAAAATAGGCCCGGACTCGCTATGCAGGGACCCGGGCTATTCGAGGCTGGCGGCGCGCGACCGCCGGTCGACGTCGATAGCGGCCATACCCGACCGCGTCGCCAACGTCCGCTTTATTTTTCGCTGAGCGGCGTCAATCCGGTTGCCTTGATAACCTTGCCGCTCGCCGGCGCCGCCAGATACTGGATGTACGCCTTGGCGGCCGCGCGATGGGCGCTGCCTTTCACGATGGCGGCCGCGTACGGCGTGACGCGCTGCAATTCGTCCGGCAGTTCGGCCACGATGTCGATACCGTGCACGGGCTGCAGCTCACTGTGCTGCTGGCATCCGAATGCCGCCTCGCCTTTCGCCAGCACCTCGCCGACGGGCGTTGCCGGGATCTGCTTGCCTTTCTTTTTCACCTCCGCCTCGATGCCGAGGCGAGCCAGTAGCTCGCCCTGGATGTACTCGCCGCTCGCGCTATCGGACCATGCAATGGAGGGCGCATCGAGAAAGGCCTGACGCACCGCTGCCGTGGTGCGCAAGTCCGGATGGGGTCTGCCGGCGGGCACGGCACAGGCGATCTTCGAATTGGCGAGAACGACCTTGCTGCCGGGTTCCAGCTTGCCGCTAGCCATAAGCTGATCTAGCGCGCCACCGACCATGATGACCACGTCGATCGGTTCCTGACGGGCCAGACGGGCCGGGATCGCATTCTCTGTCTTGCCCATGGACGGCCCGAAAGTGAGAGTGACGGGGGCGGAAGGGTGTTCTTTGTTATAGAGACTCGTCAGCTGCTTGGCCGCCTCGGCGGTTCCGCCGGACGTCACGGCAACGAGGTCGCTCGCGTGTCCGAGGCCGGGCAGCAGCAGGGCAAGTGAGGCGACCGCCGTGGCGGCAACGCGGGCGGCTGAACGGTCGGCAATACGGAAATGGTTCGGCAAGGATGTAACGATCGGCATGATTCGAGGTAGGTCTTCCAGGCAGGCATTGCAAGCTTATTCTCGAGCGACTAATCTGTGAATTGCAATATTCTGATGATTCGATGCATGTCACACATCAATTTCGCGCTCGAAGACCTGCAGGCATTCGTCGCGACGGCCGAAAAGGGCAGCTTCCGTATCGCCGCGGAGGCCCTTAACATTTCACAGCCAGCGCTCAGCCGCCGGATCGAAAAGTTGGAAAAGACGCTCGGCTCCCGCCTGCTGGACCGGACGACGCGTCGCGTGGAGACGACGAATGTCGGCCGGCAGTTCCTCGAGGAAGCGCGAGCCGCACTGGATATCCTCGATAACGCGGTATTTCGGCTCGGCGACGAGACCACGCTTCGCCGTGGCCTGGTGACGGTGGCGGCCATACCGTCCGTCGCGCTGCATTTACTCCCCCATGCGATCCACGCGTTTGCCCAACGGCATCCGGGCGTACGCGTGCGTGTTATCGACGAAAGCGCGAACGCCGTGCTGACGAGCGTGATGTCGGGCGAGTCCGATTTCGGGCTCAACTTCATGGGCGCGCTGGAGCCAAGCATCGAATTCCATGCGGTCCGCGCCGAGCCTTATCGATTGGTGTTGCGGCAAGACCATGAGTGGGCCGGGCGGGACTGCGTATCCTGGGAGGAACTGGCCGGACAACGGATGGTCAGCGTGTCCAGGCAAAGCGGCAATCGCGCCCTGATCGAAAGCGCGATTGCCCACCTCGAGCGGCAACCCACGATCCATTACGAAGCCAACCACGTCGTGGGCGTACTGGCGCTGGTTGACGCCGGTCTGGGCGTGGCCGTGCTGCCAGGCATGGCGGTGCCGCACGACCATTCCCGGTTGCGCGCCATCCCTTTGATCGAACCTGACGTGGACCGCGTGCTGGCCCTGATCCGCCGCCGAGACAGGCCGTTGCGGCCTGCGGCGGAGGCGTTATATGAAACGATCAGACTGGAAATGACGGCCACGTGATGGTGGTAATCTGGTGGTAATCGGGCGTTCATCGTCGCCACGGCAACCCGCCGCGACCGCATTGCCGTGAACTGGATACGTGCGGTACCCAACATAAGGCGTGTGCCATTGATGTCAAGCTCACAAGCGCGTGAGCAGGGCATGAAGGGAAAAACAACACGCAGCGGTTTTGCATCGATCATTGCCGCTTTCCGGGTCACATGAATCACCGACGTGGGAGCCGGATATGACCCTGATTTCAGTTGTGACGATCAACTACAACAACCGCGATGGTCTGCAACGGACCATGGATAGCGTGGTGCAGCAGGACACCGACGTGTGCGCGCTGCAATATGTCGTGATCGATGGAGGATCGACAGACGGTTCCGTCGAGCTTGCCCGGAGTCGCGCCGAAGATATCGACGTATTTGTCAGCGAGCCCGACGATGGGATCTATGCGGCAATGAACAAGGGGCTCAACCGGGTGACCGGCGAATGGGTCGTGTTCATGAATTCCGGCGACTGCTTCGCCGGCCCGCAAGCCCTCTCGACCATTGCGCGCACCGCCTGCGAACGAGGGGGCACCTGGCTCATCTATGGCGACAACATCAGCCCACGCGGGCTGGAGCCCGCCGCACCGCTATACAAGCTGCGCGCGGGGGTAATCCACGCTTGCCACCAGGCCATGGCATTTCGTGTCTGCGACCTGCGCTACGACGAAAGATGGCGTATCTACAGCGACCTCGACTTCGTGCTGCAGTACTACAAGCGTTTCAAGTCGAAGGCATTCCGTCATGTGGCCGAGCCACTGTCGATCATCGAGGAAAGCGGTCTCAGCGCGAGGTTCCCGGGTGCCAAACGGAAGGAGAAATTCGGCATCGTCTATGAGCGCTTCGGATTGCCGGGGCTGATGTTCGCCCTCGCGGCATCGGTGCTGGCCGCTGTCGATCTGCTCTGAAGCGCAAGGGCAGGGCGGGCGGGCAGTGGAGATGACATCCGGCGCCATGCAGGCTACAGTGGACACCAGTCCATCGGGAGACGTCCGATACGCCTGCAGGGAAGACCGAGATGGTTGCAACCACACAATCCGAAGCGGCACCGGACCGGACGCGGCCGGGTCCGGTTACCGAAATCGTTGCGCTGGGCGAGTCCCGGTTGGCAGGCGTCATCCGTTCCGCCATGGAGGCCATCATCTCCGTGGACGAGGCGCAACGGATCGTGCTGTTCAATCCCATGGCCGAGCGCCTCTTTGGCTGTCCGGCGGAGACGGCCATCGGCAGGCAACTCGGCGACTTCATCCCTGAACGCTTTCGCGCCGCACATTCGGCGCACGTGGCCAGATTCGGCGTGACGGGCGTTTCGGACCGGCAGATGGGACAGCAGCGTACGCTCTTTGCGTTACGCCGGGATGGCACGGAGTTCCCGATCGAGGCATCCATTTCACAGACGTTCGAAGAACCCGGGCGAAAGCTGTTCACCGTCATGCTGCGCGACATCACCGAGCGCGTCCAGGCGGAGGCGGCATTGCGTCGCTCGCGAGAAGAACTGCAAGCGTTGTCCGACAGCATTCTTTCCGGACGCGAAGAGGAAAAGCGCCGCGTCGCGCGAGAGCTCCACGACGAGCTTGGCCAGCAGCTCAGCGCATTGAAGATGGATCTGGTCATGCTGGAAGGCGATCTGCGAGACGCCCGCTTGCCGGACCGCATTCTGGCGCAGGTCACGGCGATGCACGGTGTCATCGACACGACCGTCAACGCCGTGCGACGCATCGCGTCCGATCTGCGGCCGGCGCTGCTGGACGAACTGGGGCTGGCGGCCGGGCTGGACTGGCTGGCCAAGGATTTCGGCCGCCGCTATGCCATCGACGTCGTCGTGCACGCGGTGGACAGCCCGGACGTGGGAGAGCAGGTGGCGACGGCCGCCTTTCGTATCGTCCAGGAAGCCCTCAACAACGTCATCCAGCATGCGGACGCACGCCGGGCATGGGTGGACCTCGCGCACGTCGATGACGCGTACGTGCTGACGGTGCGCGACGACGGTCGCGGGTGGGACGGGAAAGCGAGCCGGGAGCATCGACGCTCATTTGGCCTGCTGGGCATCAGGGAGCGCGCGAGGTTGCTCGGCGGCACCGTTTCCATGCGGCACGCTCCCGGCGAGGGCTTCGAGCTCGCTGTCAGAATTCCCGACCATCCCTGACGGAAGGAGCCCGCTCGATGATCCGCGTGTTGATCGCCGACGATCACGCCGTCATGCGCAACGGCCTGCGGCACATCCTGGAGCGGGCCGCCGGATTCGTGGTGACGGGCGAAGCCGCCAATGGCGCGGAAGTGCCTCGCCTCGTCCGCGATCACCCCGGCGACGTGATAATCCTGGATCTCTCCATGCCCGGACGCAGCGGCCTCGAACTGATCTGCCTGCTCCGCGCGGAGCATCCGAGGCTGCGCATACTCGTGTTGACCATGCATGCCGAGGAGCAATACATCGTGCGAGCCTTCCGCGCGGGCGCTTCGGGCTACCTCACCAAGGAAAGCGCCGGCACGGAGCTCGTGGAAGCGCTGAGAAGAGTGGCGGCAGGCGGCACCTATATCAGTCCCGCGATGGCCGAGAAACTGGCGCTTGGACTCCAGACGCACATGGCCGACGCCCCGCACGCAAGTCTTTCGGACCGCGAACTGGAAGTGTTCCGGCGAATCGTGGCGGGCGAGTCGCTCACGGATATCGCCAGCGCATTGTGCGTCAGCGCAAAAACGGTCAGCACGTACAAGATGCGTCTGCTCGACAAGCTCAAGCTCCGCAGCGATGCGGCCCTCGTGCGCTATGCGATCGAGGCCAAGCTGTTCGACGACGACACGAGTCTCTAGGAGGCGCCAACGCGGGCAGGGCGCCGCACGGGGGAGGCTTCCCCACGGATCAGCAGCACCGGCTTGCATGTCTGCGCGATCACGCCTTCCGATACGCTGCCCATGATCAGCCTGCGCAACCCGCGGCGTCCGTGCGTTCCCATCACGATCAGATCGGCAGGCCAGCGGTCGGCGCGCTCGACGATGGTCGCCGAGATCTGCCCGGGCGTGATCGGCCGCTCGATCAGCTCGGTCAGAAAGCGCACGCCAGCGGATTCGAGGCGTGTCGATGCGCGTGCGAGCGCGGTCGTGCCGACGTTCGCGATCGCGCGCATCATATCCTCCGACTCGGGATAGCTGGATTCGAAGAATAGTTCGCTGTCGTCCACCACGAACAACACCTTGACCTCCGCGGCGGCGAGCTTCGCCACGGCAATCGCTTGCGATAGCGCCAGCGCGGACGAGGGGCCGCCGTCTATCGCTACCAGAATCCGTTCATACATCGCGCGCTCCTTCGATGTCCGTCTGTCCACAGTACGCCTGATAACAGCGTACTCAGTGAATCGCCGCGATTCTTGCGCTGTATCAATCGGATCGTTGATCTCCCTCAAGCGTGCGTATCGCGCCGCAACTACAGTGGTCACTACCGGCAGTACGTCGCATCACCGGAGGTGCAAGATGAGCTTTGCCGCCATGCTCGTCCATGTAGACGAGGCGGAGGGAACGTCAGCCCGCCTGACTCAGGCCGTGGCGCTTGCGGAGGGCTTTCATGCGGCGCTGATCGGCCTGCTGTCGGTCGACGCGAACGAATCCGCCTGGGTGTATCGGCACGCGGACGGGCGGCGCGAGCGGCAGGTGCCGGAGCGCAGCGTGGCGGAGGCCTGCGAGCAGGCGCGCCATTCGTTCGACACAGCGACCGAGACCGCGACGTTCCCGGTCGACTGGCGCGTGGGTGAAGGCGCGCCGGAGGAGGCCATGCTCTGCGAGGGACGCCTTGCCGATCTGTTGATCGTCGGGCAGCCGCGCGCCATTCGGGAAGATAGCGGCATGATGTTTCGCGCGCAGCGCCGCTTTGTCGCGTCGGTGATCCTCGGTGCGGGACGGCCCGTGCTGGTCCTGCCTCGCGATGCGCGCGTGAGCACGAATGGCACGCGCGTGGTGGTCGGCTGGAATGGTTCCCGCGAGTCCGCGCGTGCGCTTCACGATGCCTTGCCCTGGCTCACCCGCGCGGAGTCGGTGGATGTGGTGCAGGTGCTGCAAGCCCGAAGGCACCAGCGGTTCGAGGCGTCTCCGGGCAGTTATGCGGTGGCATGGCTGTCGAGGCACGGCATTCACGCCGCGCTGACGGAACTCGTCGCGGAGGCGTCCGCGGACGTCGGCGCGTTGCTCCTGGACTTCGCGCATCGCCGCGGCGCGGATCTGATTGTCTGCGGCGCATACGGGCAGGGGAGACTCCGGGAGGACATCCTTGGCGGCGTCACCGATACGCTTCTCCGCCACACGCAAGTTGCCACGTTGCTGGCACACTGAGCCACGCAACGCAGGCATTCACACGTCAGTGCGACATCGGCAGGGGGACGGCGACCTGCTGCAGCAGGCTGCGCGTCGTGCCCCCGAACCGTCAACCGGCTGCGTGCCGCGAATGGCCTTGCTCGGCCACCGAAGCATCAGTTATCGAAGCTTCAATAATTCCGATAATATAAAAACGATAAAAATAATTTACTTCGTCTAGGCGCAGATAGAGCGCGATAGATGTTGTCGTTTGTGTGAAGATCTATTAGGAGGGAAAATATGAAAAAAGAATCGTTGGAAATTAGGCTGGATGATGACGCTATCGTTATCGCGCGACCTTTGGCGGACGGCGGCGAGCCCAGGGCGCTGACGGAGATAACTCTCGAGGATATGAGAAATCGAGACCCTCAGCGTAAAGCTGGGAGAGTGGCGCGCAACCGATCGGCTGGACGCCATTGAGCAAGTCATCCATAATATTCTCCAATTCGGCCAACACTTCGTCTTGTCCCACGGTTCTACAGCCCAATATGTCGACCATTGAAGTTAGGGAGTTGACCGCGCCGACGGACGTCGACAGCATCCCGCGACCAGTGGCGGCCTTGAGTGCCACATCGGTAACCAAGGACTGGGAAAAGGCCAGGCATCAGCACCGCAAGGCGCAGCTAATCTACTCCGTACGCGGTACCCTGAACTGCGAGATCGAAGAGGGCGTCTGGATCGTGCCGCCTCAGTGCGCGATATGGATACCGGGCGACTTGCCGCACGCTTCGCGGGGGGCGGGGGAAACGGAATGCTATTGCCTATTCGTCGAGCCAGACGCCGCGCCCGAGCTTCCGAAAACCTGTTGCACGATTCTGGTATCGCCATTGCTGCGCGAGTTGCTTCTGAAGGCGGCCGGATTTCCCGAGTCGTATCCGCTGGGCGGACGGGAAGACCGGCTGATTGCCGCATTGCTCGACGAGCTGGTGGCCGCACCGGTGGAAGACCTGCATCTGCCCATGCCGCGCGATTCCCGATTACGGCGCCTTGCGGCAATGATGCTGGCCGACCCCACGGACAAGACCTCGAAGGCCGATTGGGCGACCCGCATCGGCATGAGCGAACGCAGCATGAGCCGTCTTCTGCTGCACGAAGCCGGAATGAGCTTCGGGCGCTGGCGCCGGCAGTTGCACGTGATTCTCGCGATTCAGCGTTTGACCAAGGGTGAAAGCGTGCAAACGGTGGCGATGGAGCTCGGGTATGAAAACGCCAGCGGGTTCGTCACCATGTTCCGCAAGGCGGTGGGCAAGCCGCCGGCGCGTTACCTCTCGGACCGGATAAGCGGCACGGCGTTGGCTGCCGTACCCTGCATCATGCTTCCTGGTGAAACCTCTCCCTGACCCGTCCGCGGTCCTTTCCTGCTTTTGGCCTAACTGAATAACAATCTGGCCTGGTTTCGACATCGTGCTCGCGCGTTGCCATTGTTAAATACGGCACCTAAATGCGAATGAGTATTATTGATGTCTACCTGCACCACTACCGGAAATCTCCGGTGGGTAATCGAGACCGGCACGGCGCCAGCCGTCATCGCCGCGGCAGCTCTCATTAGCGCGCAAAGCGCATTGGCCGAGTCGGCCCCAGTCCAAAGCACGGCAGTGGAAACGCACCGGGAGGCGATAGGCTTGCCGGCCGTCACCGTCACGGGCCAATTGGATATGGCGACCACCGAAGGTACTGGTTCCTACACCACGGGCGAGACGGCGGCGGCGACGCGGTTGCCGCTGTCCCTGAAGGAAACGCCACAGGCGGTGACGGTGATCACGCGCCAGCGCATGGACGACCAGCAGTTGAATTCGGTGCAGGACGTGCTGGAGAACACCACGGGCATCTCGGCGTACCAGTCCGACAGCGAGCGGACGAGTTTCTATTCGCGTGGCTTCCTGATCAACAACATTCAGTACGACGGCATACCCACCGTCGTCGGCGACATCGTCAACGGGAGCGGCATCGGTTCGCTCGATACCGCGTTCTATGACCGGGTCGAAGTCGTGCGCGGCGGGTCCGGCCTGCTGACCGGCACCGGCAATCCTTCTGCCGCCATCAACCTGGTGCGCAAGCGGCCGACGCGAGAATTCTCGGCGGCCGCCTCGCTTGGCGTCGGCAGTTGGGACACCTACCGGGGCATGGCCGACATCTCGACGCCGCTAACCCGGGATGGTCGCATTCGCGCGCGCATCGTCGGGACGTACCAGGATGGGCACTCGTACATTGACGGCTACAAGCCGCAGAGGAAGTCGTTCTACGGCATCGTGGAAGCCGATCTCACACGAAACACGACGGTGAGCCTGGGCTATGACTTTCAGGACATCACGCCGAAGGGCTCCACCTGGGGCGGGTTGCCGTTATGGTTCAGCGACGGCACGCAGGCGTCGTATCCACGCTCCAGGAATTACGCGCAGGACTGGAGCTATTGGGACAACACCGTCAAGACGGCGTTCGCCGAGGTCGAGCACCGCTTCGGAAACGGCTGGAGATTCCGGGCACTCGCCAATCAGTACCGCACCGACTACGATGCCGAACTCCTCGGCCTGGTCGGCCGCCCCGATCGCACCACCGGACTGGGCGTCTTTCCCTCCGGCGCTTATCCGGTGGCGTTGGCTTCCGACGGCCGCAGCCGTCAAAACACCTTCGACGTGATGGCAAGCGGCCCCTTCGACCTGCTCGGCCGCCAACATGAACTGGTGGTGGGGGCGATGACTTCGCGTCGCACGGCCAGTCAGGAGGATATTCCACCGTTCTACGCGAGCGTTTTCCCGGTCGATATCTATACGCTGAGCCCAGCGTTTCCCCGTCCCGACTTCGATGCCATGGCTTCGGTGCCGACCCGCACCCGAATCAGGCAGAGCGGCCTCTATAGCGCTGCCCGGTTCTCGCTGGCCGATCCTCTGAAACTTGTCGTCGGCGGCCGCCTGAACAGCTACGAAATCGACGACACCGTCGGCGGCTCATCGTTGCACTACAAGAAGAGCAGTGAGTTCACGCCGTATGCCGGCTTGATCTACGACATCAACAAGATCTATTCGGCCTACGTCAGCTACACGGGGATATTCAATCCGCAAACCGACTATCGGGACAGCAGCGGCAATGTGCTCACGCCCGCAAAGGGGAAGACCAAGGAAGTCGGGCTCAAAGGCGCCTATATGGACGGGCGTCTGCATGCGTCGATGGCCGTGTTCGAGACCAATCTGGATAACGCGGCACAGATGGTCTCCGGAATCTATACGCCGGGCGGCGCGCAGGCCTACAAGACCGCCGATGGAACGAAGTCGCGCGGAATCGAACTGGACTTGCAGGGCGAGCTGGCGCGCGGCTGGAACATCTACGCAGGCCTCGCCCATTTCACGGCGCGGGATAGCGACGGCGTCCGCCTGAATTCGCAAATACCCCGCACCACGGCCCGGCTTTTCATCACCCACCAGCTGCCCGGGGACTGGAACAAGCTGACGCTGGGCGGCGGCGTCAACTGGCAAAGCCGCTTCTACCAGGCGCCCAATACCGGCACGAGTTCGCTCGGCGGGGAACAGGGAGCCTATGCGCTGGTGTCGCTCATGGCGCGTTACGCGTTCACAAAGAAGGCCAACGTGACAGTCAACCTCAACAATTTGCTCAACAAAAAGTACGCGCTTCAGAAGGGCGACTTCGATACCGTGAATTATGGCGCGCCACGCAACGTGATGGCGATGCTGAACTTCAGATATTGACTGCCCGACGCAAAAAGCCATGACGATCAGGACGAGCGCCTATGACCCTTCCCCCCTCTCTACCTTCCGCCAGCCCAGACAAGGTCGCCTTGTCCTGGTTGACGACAGCCGCCGGTGCCGCACTCTTTGGCACCTTTCAAAAATAAAGGAAACAGACATGTCGATGAATAGTACCGACTTCCCTCTGGTCTGGATGAGTCTGACGCAAGAACCCGGACACGACCACGAAAAGGACTTTGCAGAGTTCGAAGCGAATCTGCGGCGCGGGCAGCCATTCGTTCTCCTGACCGATACCGCGCCTGCGGAAAACCATGAGCACCCGCCGGAAGAAAGGAAGCGCACCGCGCTCTGGATGAAGAAGCACAAGGCCGAACTGCAAAACCTTGTGCTGGGCATGATCCTGATCGAAACCAACCAGGCAAAACGTCTGGGCTTCAAAGCATTTTCGGTCGTCTTCGCCAAGTTCTGGGGCTACCCGCTGTTTCTTGCTGCTTCACGTGAGCAGGCAATACAGATGGCCAGAGAATTGCTCTCGAAAAAAGGGGAGTCCACATAGCCGATTGGGCGGGAGCCAAAGTCGTGGGACGGCTGTCGTCGAGACAAACGACCAGGCTGACGATGTCCATGTCTGCCTCGATGCGGGAAGGTGGTTTGACTCTAGGATGCTGCGCGACATGCAGGTTGAGGCAGGTCAAAGGTCACGAACATTGCAGGGGCCGGCGCGTTGACGGCGCTGGCGTCCAGTGCGATAACGGCGCATATGCCTCGGGCAGGAGCGCGACATGGCATCTTCCACCGAACATTCCCGGACAATGCGGGCAGCGGTATTCGACGGCCACGATCCGTGCCTGTCGCTGCGACGGATGCCGATTCCCGAGCCTGGCCCCGGTGCGGTGCGGATCGCTGTCGCCGCATGCGGCGTCTGTCGCACCGATCTGCACGTCATTGACGGGGAACTGCCGACACCGAAGCCGGCGCTCATTCCCGGACACGAAATCATTGGTTACGTGGATGCGCTGGGTGCCGGCGTCAGGGACTTGCGCCTGGGGATGCGGGTCGGCGTGCCCTGGCTCGGTCACACCTGCGGCCACTGCCGGTATTGCCTCGATGGGCACGAGAATCTGTGCGATGCCGCCGCCTTTCACGGCTATACACGCGATGGCGGCTACGCGGACTATGTGGTGGCGGAGAGCGCGTACTGCTTCCGTATTCCGGATGCCTACGACGACGTGGAGGCGGCACCCCTCATGTGCGCGGGGCTGATCGGCTACCGGTCGCTCAGGATGGCGGGCGCGGCGAGGCGCGTGGGCATCTATGGCTTCGGTGCCGCGGCCCATATCGTCACGCAGATCGCCGTGTCGGAAGGGCGCCGCGTGTTCGCGTTCACGCGGGCCGACGATGACCGTGCCCGCCAGCTGGCTCGGGATGTCGGCGCCGAATGGGCGGGAAGCAGCGACGATCCCGCGCCGGAACGCCTCGATGCCGCGCTGATCTTTGCGCCGGCCGGCTATCTGGTCCCCCGCGCGCTCGAGTCGGTGGACAAGGGCGGCATCGTGATCTGCGGCGGGATCCATATGAGTGACATCCCGGCGTTTCCCTACCGGCTACTCTGGGAGGAGCGGCGCCTCGTGTCCGTGGCCAACCTGACGCGGGCGGACGGCATCGGGCTCATGCGCGCGGCAACCAGGACGCGCCTCCATGTCCATGCCACACCCTATCCGCTCGAGGACGCGAATGTCGCGCTTGCGGATCTCCGCGCCGGTCGCATCGCGGGCGCCGCCGTACTGCGGGTCAGCGGGGACGGCATGTCAACCCGGGGTGCTCCGCCAGCGCCGTGACGTTGTCGGCACGGCGTGTCAGGTTCCCCTGACAAAACCCTTCCATGTGCCCGACGTGCGGCTCAGCAAAGCCTGATTTCCGGGCCTGTATCCTCGGACCATACTTCCCGCATGGTTGGTGGGCAGGCGCGCGGCGCCGGGAGCCATGGCAACACATGGCCCTTGATAAGAAGGGGTAGGCGATGCTTCAGGTATGCGAGGTACACGTACGCGAGCAGGTATCGAAGGCGCACTGCTCGGGCTGCGGGCTACGGAACCTATGTATGGCAAGTTGTCTCGACGACGATCATGTGGGACGCCTGGAGGCCGTCGTGAGCCACTGGCGGATGGTTCATCGCGGCGAGCGGTTGTTTCGCGCCGGCGATCATTTCCGGAGTCTTTACGCGCTGCGATCTGGTAGCGTCAAGACTGTCACCAGCGATACCTGCGGCGGCGAGCACGTGACGGGCTTCTTCATGGCCGGCGAAACGCTCGGTCTGGGGGCGATCAGCACCGACGCATACGACTGCGATGCGATCGCGCTCGAAGACAGTTCGGTCTGCGTGATTCCATTCGGGCCGATGGAGGCATTGTGCCGGGAGCTCAAGCCGTTGCAGCACCAGTTCCATCGCCTGCTCAGCACCGAGATCGTCAGGGAATCGCGCCAGATGACGCTGCTCTCCGGTATGTCCGCGGAGCGGCGCGTCGCCGCCTTCCTCGTGGACCTCTCGCGGCGTCTCCAACAACGCGGCTATTCGCCACGCAGCCTGACGTTACGCATGACACGCGAGGAGATCGGCAATTACCTTGGCATCAAGCTGGAAACGGTCAGCCGCGCATTCTCGCGGTTCCAGCGCGAGGGGTTGCTCCACGTCGACGGCAAACGCGTGGAACTGTTCGACGTGGAGGCATTGGCGCTCGTGTAGCTCCTCATAGGAAGCTCCTCGGTCAAAAGGGACGGCCAGACGCCGCCCGCAGTTTCATAGTGGCAGGCGCCTGTCACCGGGCATTGCGCTGGATCAATGACGCGCGACGCGGGCTTTCTATGCTGGATGGCATACCCCGCACCCTCCCGAGTTCGCTCATGACGATCCGCAACCTCGAACATCTCTTCCAGCCGGCCTCCATCGCCGTCATTGGCGCAAGCGACCGCCCGGGCCGCGTGGGGACGACGGTGTGGAACAACCTGCGGCATGGCGGCTTTGCGGGAGCGCTCCATGCCGTCAACCCGCGCCTCGATCGTCTCGACGGCATGCCCTGTCATGCGCGCGTCGGGCAACTTCCGGCCTGTCCGGATCTGGCCATCATCTGCACACCGCCTTCGACCGTTCCACGACTCATCGCCGAGCTGCGGGAACGCGGATGCAAGGCGGCGGCCGTGTTGACAGCCGGACTCGTTGCGGCGGACCGGCAGGCCATGCTGGACGCGGCCAAACCGGGCCTGCTGCGCGTCCTCGGCCCCAATTGCCTGGGCCTCATGGTGCCGCGCCTCCACATGAATGCCAGCTTTGCCCATACGGAGGCTTTGCCGGGAAGACTGGCATTCGTGTCGCAGTCAGGCGCGTTGTTTACTGCCGTCGTCGACTGGGCCAACGCGCAGGGCATCGGCTTTTCGCATGTCGTCTCGCTCGGGGAGAGCGCCGATGTGGACGTGGGCGACGTCATCGACTACCTCGCCGCCGCCCCCGACACATCGGCGATCCTGCTGTACATCGAGGCGGTGCGTGCCGGCCGCAAGTTCATGTCGGCGGCTCGCGCCGCCGCCCGCAACAAGCCCGTGATCGTGATCAAGGCCGGACGCACCGAGGCGTCGGCCCATGCGGCGGCGTCCCATACCGGCGCGCTGGCTGGCGCGGACGACGTGTATGACGCGGTGTTCCAGCGGGCCGGCATGCTGCGGGTCGAGAGCACGGAGGCACTGTTCGATGCCGTGGAGACCCTGGCGCGCGCGCGGCAGCCAGCCGGAGAAAGACTGGCGATCGTGACCAATGGGGGTGGCCCGGGCGTCATGGCCACGGACGCGCTCGTACGCGCGGGCGGGCAACTCGCGTTGCTTGGCGCCGACACCGTGGCGCGGCTGGATGCCGTGCTGCCGGCGACGTGGCCACGCGCCAATCCCATCGATATCATCGGCGACGCGCCGGTCCAGCGTTACGCGGATACGTTACGCATCCTGCAGGACGCCGCGGAGGTCGATGCCGTCCTGATGCTGCATGCACCGACGGCAATCGTGGCCAGCGACGCCATCGCACGCGCCGTCGTGGACAGTGGGGCGGGGCGTCTTCCAGTCCTGACGTCCTGGCTCGGCGCGGACGCCGTACGCGAGGCGCGCCGCATGTGCCGCGACGCCGGTGTGCCGGAATACGGCACGCCCGAGCAGGCCGTGCGTGGGTTTCTTCAAGTCGTCACGCAGGCACGACATCGCCAGCTGCTGATGCAGACGCCACCCGCCGCGCCTGAACTCGCACCCGATCGGGTCGCCGCCAGGGGATGGATTGCCGACGCGGTGGCGGCGGGACACCGGCAACTGCCGGCCGACATCGCGGCGCGCGTGCTCGAGGCCTACGGGATCCCCGTGGCCACGACGCGAAGCGCGCGCGACGAGCGCGAAGCGGCGGTGGTGGCGGAGGCGATCGGCTTTCCTGTGGCGTTGAAGATTGCATCGCCCGATATCTCGCACAAGTCGGATGTGGGCGGGGTGGCGCTTGGGCTACGGTCGGCCGAGCAGATACGGGAGGCGGCGCTGGCGATGCGTGCGGCCGTGGCGCGGCTGGCACCGGCCGCGCGCGTCGATGGCTTCACCGTTCAGCGCATGGCGCACGGCACCCACGCCTTCGAGCTGATCGTGGGCATCGCGTCGGATCCGGTGTTCGGACCGGTCGTGCTCTTCGGACATGGCGGCACGGCGGTCGAACGGATCGCGGATCGCGCCGTCGCGCTGCCGCCGCTCAATCGGCTGCTGGCAGCCGACCTCGTTTCGCGTACCCGGATCGCACGCTTGTTGCCGGGCTACCGCGACGTCCCGGGCATCGATAGCGCCGCGCTCGAAGACGTGCTGATGGCCGTCTCGCGCATGGCGTGCGAGCTGGATGGCATCGCCGAGCTCGACATCAACCCGCTCGTGGCAAGCGCCGAGGGGGTCATGGCACTCGATGCCCGTATCGTGATCCGGCATGCGGGAGGCGATCCGACCGCGCGGCTCGCGATCCTGCCATATCCGGCACATCTGGCACGCGACCTGACGTGGCACGGAGAAACCCTGCGGCTGCGGCCCGTGCGACCGGACGACGAGCGTGCGTATCGCACCTTCCTCGAAGCGCTCAGCCCCGCGGACATGCACGCGCGGTACTTCTGCATGTTGCGCCATCCTGTGCACAGCCAGCTCGCGCGGATGACCCAGATCGATTACGCGCGCGAGATGTGCTTCGTGATCGAGCGCTCCGCGCGCGGAGGCAGGCCCGCCGAACTGCTGGGCGAGTGCCGCGCGATGGCCGATCCGGACAACGAGCGCGCGGAGTTCGCGGTGTGCGTGCGCACCGATTGCAAGGGCCAGGGTCTGGGCAGGCTCCTGCTGACCGCGATGATTGCCTATAGCCGGGCGCACGGCACGGGCGCCCTCTACGGCATGACCTCTCGCGCGAACGAGCCGATGCTGGGGCTGGCTCGCTCTCTTGGCTTCGAAACCGCACCCGATGCGGACGTGACACGTCTGCTGCGCCGGCTGCGGCCGGCAAACAGCCCCGAAGGAGGTACCGCATGAATCCGGAACGTATTGCCCTGGTGACCGGCGGCATGGGCGGACTGGGCGAAGCGATTGCCACGCGTCTCCACGACGACGGGCTGCGTGTGGTCGTCACGCATTCCATCGCCAACGACCACGTGGCCAGCTGGCTCGCCGCGCATCGTGAGGGCGGCCGCGCGTTCGCCTCGGTGGCTGTGGATGTGGCCGATTTCGCGTCGTGCCAGGAGTGCGTGGCACGCGTCGTGGCCGAGATCGGACCGGTCTCGGTCCTGATCAACAATGCAGGGCTTACCCGCGACGCCCAGCTGCGAAAGATGCGGCAGGAAGACTGGGCCACCGTGCTCCGCACCGACCTCGATTCGGTGTTCAACATGACACGGCCGCTGTGCGAAAGCATGGCAAGCCTTGGATGGGGACGCATCGTCAATATCTCGTCCGTCAATGCGTCCCGCGGCGCCTTCGGGCAGGCCAACTATGCCGCCGCGAAGGCCGGCATGCATGGATTCACCAAGGCGCTGGCGCTGGAGATGGCATCGCACGGCGTCACGGTCAACACCGTATCGCCGGGCTATCTGGACACCAGCATGGTACGGGCGGTTCCGGCGGACATCCTCGAGAAGAAAATTCTTCCGCAGATACCGGTCGGCCGGCTCGGCAAGCCGTCGGAAGTGGCGGCCCTGATCTCCTACCTCTGTTCCGACGATGGCGCATTCGTGACCGGCGCGAACCTGGCCATCAACGGTGGGCAGCACATGCAATGAAGCGCGAACCACTCCCCGCCGTGTCTCTTCCCGCCACCTGTCAGGCGCCCGTGCTCCCTGACGCCTACGCGCGCTGGGACCAGGACATACGGGCGGCGCTCGCGGCGACGACGGGCGGCATCTCCATCGCCTCGCTGGCATTGGCCTGGGCCGACTGGGCGTTGCACCTGATCGTCTCTCCGGGCCGACAGGGGAAGGTGGCAGGGCAATGGTGCGCGGGTACGCTTGACGACTGGGCGCAGCCGCCATTCGCTGAGCGCAAAGCCATCGCGGGCGATCCCCGCTTTGCGGGACCGGCATGGCAACAGTGGCCATGGTGCGTCTGGCGGGACGCGTTCCTCCGCCAGGAGACGTTCTGGCAGGCGTTGACGTCCGAACTCGACGGCGTATCGCCTCATCATCAGCGGCTGGCGTCCTTCTGCGCGCGCCAGTGGCTGGACCTGGCCTCGCCGAGTAACCTTTGGTGGCTAAACCCAGCCGTGTTGGCGGCCACCGCGAATACGTTCGGCGGCAACTTCGTGCAGGGCGCAAGTCACTGGCTCGAAGACGTCGAGGATGCCGTCGCGCAGGTGTGCCACCTTCCCGCACAGCGCCGCAATCCGGATTTCGTGGTGGGCAGGAATGTCGCCATCACGCCGGGCAAGGTGATCTTCCGTAACGACCGCATGGAGCTGATCCAGTACGCGCCGACGACCGCAAGCGTGGCGACGGAGCCGCTGCTGATCGTCCCGTCGTGGATCATGAAGTACTACATCCTCGACCTGCAACCCGCCGACTCGCTCGTACGGCATGCGGTGGCCCGCGGCAACACGGTATTCATGGTGTCGTGGAAGAACCCCGGGGACGAAGCCCGCGATGTGGGCTTGCACGACTATCTGCGCGACGGCTTGCTGGAAGCGTTGCGGGTCGTGCGCCAGCAATGCGGCGACGCGCGCGTGCAGGCGGCCGGGTATTGCCTGGGCGGCACGCTGCTCGCCATCGCGGCCGCATGGCTGGCGCGGGAGCATCGCGACGACCTGTCCGGTGTGACCCTGTTCGCCACGGGCACCGACTTCGAAGTGCCGGGGGAATTGGGCCTTTTCATCGACGACAGCGCCTTCGCGACGATCGATGCGCTCATGCGCAGGCAGGGCTATCTGGACGGCCCCCAGATGACGACGGCATTCCAGATGCTGCACGCGCGCGACCTGGTGTGGTCGCGCATGCTGGGGGAATACCTGCTAGGCAAGCGCGCGAGGCCCAACGACCTGATCGCGTGGAATCGCGACACCACGCGGCTGCCGCACCGGTTGCACGCCGACACGCTCCGTTCGCTCTTCCTCCGCAACGATCTGGCCGAGGGCCGGTATTGCGTCGGGGGCGAGCCCATCGCGCTGGCCGACATCGCTGCGCCGCTCTTCATGGTGGGTACCGAGCACGATCACGTCACGCCATGGCGTTCGGCCTACAAGCTTCATCTGCACACGCGCGGCGAACTCACCTTTGTACTGACCTCCGGCGGCCACAACGCCGGCATCGTGTCGGAGCCCGGGCACCCGCGCCGCAGGTATCGCGTGGCCACGCGTGTACCCGGCGCACGTTATCGCGATCCCGACCGGTATCTCGCCGAAGCCACGCTGCATGAAGGCTCGTGGTGGCCGTGCTGGTTCGACTGGCTGGCCGGGCACGCGAGCGGGCAGCGGGAGGCGCGAGCGTTGCCCGCGGACGCGCTGGCCGACGCACCGGGAGCCTATGTGCTGGAACCCTGAAGGAGCAAACGATCATGACATCCATGGCAGCAGCAGTGTTCGTCGGACCCGGTAAGATCGAACTGCGGGAGAAGACGGTACCCGAGGTAGGTCCCAACGATGCGCTGCTGCGCATCACGACCACGACGATCTGCGGGACCGACGTCCATATCCTCAAGGGCGAGTACCCCGTGCCACCGGGATTGACCGTAGGCCACGAGCCTGTGGGCGTGATCGCACAGCTCGGCAGCAGCGTCACTGGCTATGAAGAAGGGCAACGTGCGATTGCCGGGGCGATCTGCCCGGGCTTTCACTCCTACGCCTGCCAGGATGGCTGGCCGGCGCAGGACGGGGAGGGCGTCGCGCACGGCTACAAGGCCGCGGGAGGCTGGCGGTTCGGCAACACCATCGACGGTGCCCAGGCAGAGTATCTGCTCGTGCCGGATGCCCAGGCCAACCTCTCTCCGGTGCCGGATGGGCTCACCGACGAGCAGGTGTTGATGTGCCCGGACATCATGTCGACGGGCTTTGCCGGCGCCGAACATGCCGATATCCGCCTAGGGGACGTCGTTGCGGTGTTCGCACAGGGCCCGATCGGACTGTGCGCGACCGCGGGAGCCAGGCTGCGTGGCGCCGCGGTCGTCATTGCCGTGGACGGCATCGAAGGCCGGCTCGCCGTCGCCCGCCAGCTCGGTGCGGATATCACGCTCGACTACCGCCAGGTGGACGTGGTCTCCGAGATCATGCGCCTGACGGGCGGCCGGGGCGTCGACGCGGCAATCGAGGCCCTGGGCACGCAAGGCACCTTCGAGGCGGCATTGCGCGTGCTCCGGCCCGGCGGGACGCTGTCGAGCCTCGGCGTCTATGCCGAGGATCTGCGCATTCCGCTGGGGGCATTTGCCGCGGGGCTCGGCGACCATCGCATCGTCACGTCCTTGTGCCCCGGCGGCAAGGCGCGCATGCGGCGGCTGATGGCCATGATCGAGAGCGGCCGCGTGGATCTGGGCGCGTTGGTCACCCATCGTTTCCCGCTCGCGCGGATCGAAGACGCTTACGAGTTGTTCTCGCATCAGCGCGACGGGGTGTTGAAGGTGGCCATCTCGCCTTGAGCGCTTGCTCGACTTGACCCACGTCAAAGTCCACCCTTATGCGACTCCTAGACTGAATCGTGCGAGGCGCACGCCTGTTGGCCGCCTCTGACGATCGAATGGGAAACAGGAGTCCGAAATGCTTGGCTATTCCAGCGTATTCGTTCACGTCGGCGCCGAGGCGCGGGTCAAGTCGCGCATCGCGCTGGCCGCGCGCATTGCCTTCGCGCAGCAATGCCGCATGACCGGCCTCTGCGTCACCTATGCCCCGCAGCCCTGGTTCTATCGCATGCATCATGCGGCCGAGTGCCTGCAGGAGGATCGCGAACGCCGGCACCATACTCATGAAACCCTGCGGCGTCGCTTCGAGTCCGCGATCTGGGAGCACGGCATGACGGCGGAGTGGCGTGTGGCGGAAGGCGAACCGGTGGCGAGCACCCTGAGAGAGGTGAGGGAGGCAGGCCTTGTCGTGCTTGGCCAGACCGACGAATCCAACGACGACGGTTATATCGCGCCCCAGTATCTGGAATCGATCGTGCTCGAGTCCGGTCGTCCCACGCTGGTCATTCCGTATGCAGGGGACTTTCCCACGCTGGGAACACGTGTGCTGATCGCATGGGATGGCGGCCGGGAAAGCGCCCGCGCGCTGCACGATGCCTTGCCGCTACTGGCGGGCAGTCGTGTCCATCTGTTGCACGCCAATGCGGCGATGCGCAGCCTGCGTGCGGATGCGACACCGGCGGCGAACGCACTGCGGCTGCTGCGGGACGTCGGTGCCGAGGTGGAGATGGAGTACATGGCGGAGGCCAACGATCTGCTTATCGGGGAGCTGATTCTGTCGCGGGCGGCGGATATCGGGGCCGATCTCATCGTCATGGGCGCCTATGGCCATAGTCGTCTGCGCGAGATCACGCTCGGCGGAGTGACGCGCACCATCCTGGCATCGATGACGGTGCCGGTACTGCTGGCACATTGACCGGCCCACCTCTCAGGCATGCACACGCGATGAAACTGACATTTCTGGGTGCGACGGGCACCGTAACGGGTTCGAAGTATCTGGTGGAGGCGGGCAGGTGCCGAATTCTGGTCGATTGTGGGCTGTTTCAGGGGTTCAAGCAGCTCCGCTTGCGCAACTGGGCGCCATTGCCGGTGGATCCGGCGAGCCTGCATGCGGTCGTGCTGACGCACGCGCACATCGACCATAGCGGCTATCTGCCGCTGCTTGTCCGCAACGGTTTTCGTGGCAGCGTGTACTGCACGCTGGGGACCGCGCAGCTCTGCGAGATCCTGTTGCCCGACGCCGCCGCGCTGGCGGAGGAAGATGCCAGCTACGCCAATCGCAAAGGGTTCTCGCGGCACCACCCGGCCATTCCCCTGTACTCGGGCACGGATGCCGCCCGCGCGCTGCGGCGCCTGGAGGTGGTGCCGTATGCGAAACGCTGGACCGTCGCCCCAGGAATGGAGGCCGAGTTTCATCGCGCCGGGCATATCATCGGCGCGTCGACGGTCACGTTGCATTTCGACGGCGTCCGGCTCGTGTTCTCGGGCGACCTTGGCCGCCAGTCGGATCCCGTCATGCGAGCGCCAGAGCCGGTGAGCGCGGCAGACTGGCTGCTCGTGGAGTCGACGTACGGGGATCGGCTTCATCCTGCCGAGGATCCCATCGAAACCCTGGGCGATATCGTGAATCGGACCATTGGGCGCGGCGGCACGCTGGTGGTCCCCACCTTCGCAGTGGGCCGCGCGCAGTCGCTCTTGTATTGCCTCTACCGCCTGAAGCAGGCGGGGAAACTGCCGGATGTGCCGATTTTCCTCAACAGCCCGATGGCGATCGCCGCGACCCGGATCTTTTCGCTGCACCCGGAAGAACTGCGCATCGATCGCGAAGCCTGCGCGGCCGCCTGCGAGATGGCCGAACCCGTGCAGCGCGCCGAGGATTCCGTTCGGCTCAATGGCGACACCCGCCCGAAGATCATCCTGGCCGGAAGCGGGATGCTCACCGGGGGACGCGTCGTGCATCACCTCGAGAGCTTCGGCCAGGACCCTTCCAACACGATCCTTCTGTGCGGGTTTCAGGCGGGCGGCACACGTGGCGCGACGCTGGGATCCGGCGGGCGCCTGGTCAGGCTGCACGGCAAGGACATTCCGATCCGCGCGGAAGTGGCACGCCTCGACACGCTATCGGCGCATGCCGATGCGGCCGACCTGCTAGCCTGGCTGAAGGGTTTCCATCAGCCGCCGCGGCAGACCTTCATCGTGCACGGCGAGCCGCAGGCCAGCGATGCATTGCGACTCCGCATCGAGCGCGAACTTGGATGGGCGGTGACCATGCCCGAGTATCGCGAGACCTACAGGCTTCGGGAGTCGGCACCTGAGGGGCCGAAGCGGTGACGATCCTGAAACTGCTCAGGCCCGTTCCTTGATCTGCCGCAACGCGCTGGCCAGTCCGGTCCGAGCGTCTACCCTCGGCTCGGCGTACAGCGCCCCACGGGCCAGGAAGGCACCGCTCAGATACACGGCCAGCAGCAGCGGAAGGTATAACCAGAACGCCGACGGCGGGGGCACCAGCCTCAGGGCGGGCGCAAACGGAGAGAACGGCAGCCACAGCGCGAGTGTGACGATCGCTATCGTGGCAGCGACGAGTGCCGCGCTGGGGCGGCTCTGGACGAACGGAATCCTTCGTGTGCGAATGACGTAGATAACAAGCATCTGAGACAGTATCGACTCCACGAACCACGACGAATGGAACGCTGCCTCGGACGCCATCGAGCGAAGGTCCAGCACGAAATAGAGCAGCAGGAAGGTCAGGAAGTCGACGGCGGAACTCAGCGGTCCCATGATCGCGATATAGCGCCACAGCACCCGCGTATCCCAGGAGCTTGGCTGTGCCAGCGCATCGTCATCGACGCGATCGGTGGGAATGGCAGTCTGCGAGATATCGTAGAGCAGGTTGCAGGTCAGCAGCTGAATCGATGCCATCGGCAGAAACGGCAGCCAGAGACTGGCACCCAGCACGCTGAACACATTGCCGAAGTTGGAGCTGGACGCCATCCGGATGTATTTGAGCAGATTGGCAAACACTCGCCGCCCCTCGACGATGCCGTCATGCAGCACCAGCAGGCTCTTCTCCAGCAGGATGATGGTGGCCGCCTCCTTTGCGATATCGGTTCCGGTATCCACCGAGATGCCGACGTCCGCGGCACGCAACGCGGGGCTGTCGTTGATGCCGTCGCCGAGCACGCCCACCACGTGCCCGCGGGAACGCAGCGCGCGGACCAGCATGGCCTTGTGTTCCGGGGTCAGCTTGGCAAATACCGTGAACCGTTCGGCGAGGTCGGCGACGGCGGTCTCCTCCAGACCGTCCAGCTGCCGCCCCGTCACGATCTCGAGGGAATCGATGCCGACCAGCCCGCAGACATGCCGTGCGATGTCCGGGCTGTCTCCCGTCAGGACCTTGATGCCGATGCCGCGTCCCCTGATGGCACGCAATGCCGCCGCTGCCGTCTCTTTCGGCGGATCGATGAAGGCGACAAAGCCCGCCAGGGTCAGGCCGCTTTCGTCCGCCACGGCATAGGCGCGGGCGTCCGCTTTTGCCACGCTGCGGAACGCGACGGCCAGCAGCCTGAACCCCGCGCGGTTGAGCCGGGCGGCGAGCGCCTTGGCCTCATCCATGACCGGCGCCGTTAGCGGCACGACGGCGCCCGCCCGTTCGCAAGTCGTGCAAACCGACAGAGTTTCCTCCACGGCGCCTTTGCAGACCAGCAGCTGTTCGGTGTCGGATTCGACGATGACGGACATGCGCCGGCGTGCGAAGTCGAAGGGTACCTCGTCAATCGGCCGATATCGCTGGTCGAGCCCCATGCTGGTCACGACGGCCGGATCGTGCAGCAACACGGCCTTGTCCAGCAGGTTGCGCAGGCCGGTCTGGAAACGGCTGTTCAGATAGGTGAGGGCGAAGACGTGATCGGATTCGGTCTCGTCGATATCGATGTGGCGATGGAGGATGACGCAGTCCTGTGTCAACGTACCGGTCTTGTCCGTGCACAGGACATCCATGGCCCCGAGGTTCTGGATCGCACTCAGCTGCTTGACGATCACTTTCCGGCGCGCCATCGCCAGGGCGCCCTTGGATAGGGTGACAGTCGTCAGCATCGGCAGCATCTCGGGCGTCAGGCCGACCGCAACGGCCAGCGAGAACAACAGCGCCTCGAACATATCGCCCTTGGTCAGGTAGTTGATGGCGAATACCAGTGGCGTCATCGCGCATATGAGCACGAGCATCAGGTTCGCCACGTGCCGTATGCCCGTGTCGAAGGCGCTTGGCGCAGCCGTCTGGGACGCGAGGTGGGAGATATTGCCGAACACCGTGCGCACACCGGTGGAGACGATCACCGCAGTACCGGTGCCGCTCACGACCGTGGTGCCCATCAGGGCGACATTTGGCAGGTCGCCCGGCGTGAGCGCCGTTGCCTCGGGTGCGTCCAATGTGTCCCGCGCCCATTTTTCGACCGGCACCGACTCGCCCGTCATTGCGGATTGATTCAGAAACAGGTCCTTGGCTGCAAGCAGACGCAGATCGCCTGGAACGATGTCACCGGCCCCGATGTGCACGATGTCGCCGGGCACCAGCTCCGCGATCTGGACCTCCGCCAGGGTCGATTCGGCATCGGACGTTGCACGCCGCTGCACAGTCGCCGTGGTGTGGACGAGCGCGCGCAGAGCCTTGGCGGCCGTCACCGAACGTTGTTCCTGCCAGGTGGCAATGCCCACGCTCAACAGAACCATCGCGGCAGTGATGGCGGCCGAGTTGACCTCGCCGATGGCCAGCGATACGGAAGAGAGCACGAGCAGCATCACGCTGAGCGGGCTGGACAACCTTTTCAGGAGCTCGATGGTCAGTCGGGGGCGCTCGTCGGGCAGTACCTCGTTCGGGCCCACCTCCTTCAAACGCTGACGGGCGTCGGCGTCCGTCAGCCCAATACGTGAGCTCCCGAGCGCCGAGAGTAACGCGGACGGCAGCAGCGTGGCGGCGGATAGCAATGTCGTGGACGTGGCCGGCGGATTGCCGGAATGCCGCGACATATGGGGAAAGCAGTTCCGACTCGCGGGATCAGGCCTCATGTGGAGATAACCGTGCCGTCCCGCCATAAGCGGTGCATGGGTAATCGATGACGACTGAAGCCTAGTGCAGCCACGCACGTCGAGCTTGACATGCGTCAACACTCCCGACGTCGGGCCGACTATCGTGAACCGTATCAACCAGGAGACTGCCATGAGCGAAACACAAGTTCCCGCCGACTATGGCGCAACGATGCAGCGCGTGGCGCTTGCGGAAGCGTGCCGGGCGTACATCGCGGTACAGGATGCAAGGCACACCATCCTGAAGGCCCACATGAAGGCGGTGGAGGACGAGGTACGTAGCGCCAAACGGCTGCTACAGCGCATCGAAGCATCGAGCGAGCCTGCGACCTTGCAGGCGTCCGTCGCGCAACTGCTCACGGACCGGATGGAGCATCAGGCGGCATTGTCGCGCGAGTATGCCAAGGCGTTCGCCGACGTATGGTCGGCGTGGCTCACGCAGTGCCAGGCGCTCAACGTGTCATGGCCGGCATCGGCGCGTCCGGGCGCGGCATCCACGGATCCCGCCGGCATGAACGGACTTTCGGCCGCATGGGGAAGCTTCTACGACCAGCTTGGAAAGATGTCGTCGGTGCTGGTCGGATCGATGCCGGCCGCGGCGCAACCGAACGGAAGGCGGGGCCCGCCGGATGCAGGGGAGGGCAGGTGAAGTCGCCACGAGCATTCCATGCTTGTCATGCCTGACAGGCATGCCCGCCAGCTTACAAAGTCTTTTTCCAGTGCGCTCAAAACTTCTAGATTAGTACCCTCATTCTCATTAGTGAACAGAGAGCGGGCGCGATGAATCACCGGGAAGACGCTGCGCGTCAACGGTGGCTCGAAACTCTAACTGGAAATATTCATGAAACTCTACCATTCCAATGGCTCGCCAAACGCGCGTCGCGTCAGGATGCTGATCGCGGAAAAGGGGCTTGACGTCGAGCTCGTTCCGGTCGACCTCGGGTCTCGGGAGCAACACTCGAACGCCTATCTTGCAATCAATCCGCGCGGCGTCGTCCCGGCCCTGGTGCTCGACGACGGTACCGTCATCGGCGAAGCGCCAACCATCATGCGTTATCTCGACGATGCTTCCGCACCGCCGTCGCTGTACGGCACGACGCCAGCCGAGAAGGCCGTGGTGGCGATGTGGGAGCGGCGCATGGAGACCGAGGGGTTCGCCGCCGTCATGGAGGGAGTGCGCAACGCTGCCGGGGGCCTCAAGGGGCGAGCGGTTTCCGGTCTCCACGGGTACGAACAGATTCCCGACCTGATCGACCGCAGCAAGCAACGGGTCGCGAATTTCTACGACGACCTGGAAGCCCAGCTAGGACGCTCGGCCTACGTCGCGGGCGATCGGTTCTCCGCGGCGGATATCACAGCCCTTGCTACCGTCGATTTTGCGACGAAGGCGTTTTCCATGCCGATTCCGGAGGGGCGCTCCGCAGTGAAGCGCTGGTACGCGGTGGTTTCATCGCGATCCAGCGCGACGGCGTAGGCCGCCAAAGACGGCTTCCTGATTGTCGTTCATAATTTGCCGCTGTCCTTTGCCAACCCGTCACCATGCAATCGCTATCCGAGGCAGCAGCGAATGAATTCTCGAAAGTCCGGTTCGTCCTTACGGACATGGACGAGACGTTGACCTATCAAGGCCGCTTGCCTGCCGAGACGTACACTGCGCTGGCACGGCTGCAAGCCGGCGGCATTCGCGTGATACCGGTCACCGCGGCGCCCGCCGGCTGGTGCGACCAGATGGCCCGCATGTGGCCCGTCGACGGCGTCATAGCCGAAAACGGCGGACTGTTCCTGCGTCGGAGTTCAGACGGGCACAGCGTCGAACGGCATTACTGGCATTCGCCCGACAGACTGGAGCAGGTCCGCGAACAGTTGAGGTCCATCGCCCGCGGCGTCGAAGAATCGGTGCCGGAGGCACAAGAGGCGGAGGATCAAGTGTTCCGGCTGACGAGTCTCGCCTATCGCCGCACAGGAACCGACCTCGATGGACGCATCGTCGATGCTCTTACACGGGCAGGAGCGACCGCGACGGTGAATAACCTCTGGGTCCTCGGCTGGGTTGGCGACTACGACAAGTTGACGATGTCGTTACGCGTGCTCGCCAAGACGTATGGCGTGGACACGGAAGGGGCCAGCGAGTCGGTTGCCTATTCCGGCGACTCCACCAACGACGCACCAATGTTCGCGTTCTTCAAGCATACGGCGGGCGTGAGCACGGTGATCGATTACCTTCCGCAATTGCCAGTTCCTCCTCGTTGGGTCACGCACGGACCAGGGGGTGCAGGCTTTGTGGAATTCGCGGATGCGATTCTCCAGTCAGGATCGAGCCACGCATGAAGACAGTTCAAGATCGAATCAAGAGAAGATGATTCCTGCGTACACAGATCGGCTTGTCATTCGCCGCCCCAGCCAGGAGGATCTGCACGCTTTCCTGGCCTATCGGAACGCCCACGAGAACATGCGCCTGCAGCCGATCGAGCGTATGCCCCACGCCGAGGCGCAGGCGTTTCTGGCGAAGCAGGCCGAGCTGACCTCTGATGCCGACAACTGCTGGCTTATGTTCGCGATAGAACTGAGAGAGCGCAGGGGCATGATCGGAGAGGTCGGCATGTATATCGAAGCCGACCACAGGCAGACCGGTGATATCGGATGGTCGCTCAATCGGGATTTCTGGGGTCAGGGTTATGCGACCGAAGCAGCAAGATGGCTAATCGACTACGCTTTCGGAGCACGTCGGTTGCATCGCCTGACCTCGAACGCCAGCACGCAGAATATGGAATCCATCCGCTTGATGGAACGCTTGCGCATGCGTCGCGAAGGGACGACGCGAGAAAGCATGCTCGTACACGGTGTGTGGCATGACGAGCATCGGTACGCGATGCTCGACAGTGAATGGCAAACAATCAATTCACTGGAGTTTGCCCAATCGAATCGATAAACCTCTGTCCGTCTCCGCAGAGAGGCTTGGTCTATCAGCCGTGTGAAACGCTACGGTGTCGCCTGGCCGCTGTAACTTCCAGAGTGGGCGTATCAAGCAAACCGAGACGTACCGATACTGTATTGACATGACGAATATGGACGATTTGTTCCCTTTGCCTGCAGTACTCATTGAGTACTTGCTTTCACCGGCGCTTGATCGAACAGACAGCCACATAACTTCACTGTGCCGCCGACTTAGCTATGTTGGGGAAGTCATGGATCGAATAAAAGCGGGCCCTGACGACGGGCAAGTTTTATATGATCTATTGAGCAGCGTTGAGAACGATCTTTTCGTCATTCTCGGGTCAGGGCTTTCAAGCAGTCGAAGCGAAGACTCCACCTACATCATGCACGTCTCATGGCCTGCGGATTGTAGCGTGGCTTCGATGTACGAAGCTCTCCCAAAGACCGTAGTTGCGGCACTTACGCGAGGTGTCGGAAAGCTCGGTATGCGTGATACGGAGGCTACCGAGTGGGTCAGCCAATGGTGCTTGGCGTTGAAGAAAATTCTTCAGATGCTCATTGACGCAGACGCACTTGAGCACGCAATGGCCGCTCTGCTAGCTGTCGATCTTCTCCTGACCAACCTTGTTTCCTTCATCACCGCGATGCACCTCAATCCGTTTCTCGATCGACAAGGCTAGTAGGCGGATTTGTCGTGCAGTTGCAATGCGTGGAGATCCGTTCAGAGGGCTGACCGGAAGCAACCGCGCGCCGACGAGGCAATCTGCCGCAGCGCGACCCCGGCTGGCACTGAGAACGACGGGTGCCGCTGAGAGCCGAACTCAGCGACTCATACGTGCAAGAGGATTCTTTGCAACAAACTCGTCAGATCACGGCGCCGGTCCACGATCAGATGCACGTAGATAGTGTCGTCCCGGACCTCATAGATGATTCGATTCTTCCCGCTCTGTACTTCGCGAAATCTTTCCGCGGTCAGGGTGCTCAATTCATCGGCTACCGGACCGCATTCAGGAAACTCGCGGATGCGTTGGATAGACGCCTGAATCTGAGCATACGACTCTTCCCAGACCGCCATACCGAACGCATCCATGACATACCCACGCACGCGCTTGTCAACCGCAGGGCCGCCTTCGGGTCGGCGCTACATAGCGGCGTCGCGGCCGTCGCAAAACGACCCGCGCTGATACCGTGTTACGCTGTGCGTAACGCTTGAGGTCAATCGCCCCGAAATGCCAGCCGCTTCGAAAAAACAGGTTTCGCAACAAGACAGCAATGCAGCGCTCGCTGTATTGCTGACGCCTGCCAAACCATTACCGTCGGAGGATCGCTCCCAGGTTCATGCGGTGACGCGTGCGCTGTCGGTGCTTACGGCGTTCACGGGCGCGGAGATCTATCTCAGTCTGGCCGAGCTCGCGCGTCGCACCGGCATGCACAAGCCCACCGTGCTGAGGCTGGCGCGGACGCTCGTGACGTCGCGCTTTCTGGTCAGGCGCGACGATGGTGCCTGGCGCCTTGGGCCTGCGGCGGGGTTGATTGGGTCGAACTATCAGGCGCAGTTCGACCTGAACTTCGCGATCGAACCGATCCTGCGGCGCCTGTCTCAGACCACGCGCGAGAGTGCGTCGTTCTACGTGTATGAAGGCGATCTGCGCAGCTGTCTGATGCGTTGCGATGGACCTGCGGCGATCCCCGATCATGTCCGTTCCGGAGAAGTGCTCACGCTGCACCGCGGCGCACCGGGACGCGTCATTCTCGCGGCGCTCGGCGAGCCCGGCACCCTCTATGAACGAATTCGCCGCAATGGCTACCACCTGACGCGAGGGGAGCGCGCGGCCGGTGTCTCCAGCGTGGCGGCGGCTGTCAGGGGCGAGCACGGCGCGGTACTTGGCGCCATCAGTACCTCGGGCCCGATCGAGCGATTGACGGAGGAGCGGCTGAAGGAGCTGGCACCTGCGACCATCGCCGCCGCAAAGGAACTCGGCGTCAGTCTCGGCGCCATGCCGGCCACCGCGTTGCGTGCCACGTGGCATCCGACCTGATGTGGGTGTTACGCACAGCGTAACGCATTGCGCGGAGACCGGTCGCTTCGTAAAGTCGCCGCAAAGCCAGAGGCTACGGCAATTTTCGCCGGGCACGAGCAATGCGAGACACCATGACGACAATGCCCCAGGCACCGGCCCGCCAGCAGGTCGGCCCTGCCCCCAACGCCCGCAAGCACCTGCCGCGCCGCCTGCGCAACGTGTTGTGTCTCGACGACTTCGAGGCCGCGGCACAGAGGCATCTGCCGCGCCCGATCTTCGGCTATATCCGGGGCGGCGTTGAAGACAACGTGTCCGTCGCCGAGAATCGCGCGGCGTTCTCGAAATGGATGTTCCGCACGAATGTCCTGGTCAACGTCTCCATGCGCACGCAAGCGACCACGCTGATGGGCCAGTCCTATCAGGCACCGTTCGGCATCGCGCCAATGGGCATCTGCGCACTGTCGGCCTTCGATGGCGATGTGGTCATGGCGCGGGCGGCGGAGGCGGCGGGCATTCCCTACGTCCTCAGCGGCGCATCGCTGACGCGCATGGAAGAGGTTGCGGCGGCCGCACCCACATGCGGCTGGTTCCAGGCCTATATCCCCGGAGAACCCGCACACATCGAGGCACTGGTCGCGCGCGTGTCCGCGGCGGGCTTCAGGACGCTCGTGCTCACGGTGGATACCGCGACGCTGGCCAACCGGGAAGGCAATGTACGCGTCGGGTTCTCGACGCCGCTCCGTCCGAGCCTGCGGCTCGCCTGGGATGGCATCGTGAGGCCGCACTGGTTGCTTGGCACACTGGCGCGCACGCTGCTGACAAAGGGGATGCCGCATTTCGAGAACGCGGGCGCCAAGCGCGGCGTGCCGATCATCTCGGGTAGCGTGGTGCGGCAGTTCGGTCTGCGCGACCATTTGTCCTGGGATCACCTGGCGCTGATGCGCCGCCTCTGGAAAGGCCGTCTGGTGGTGAAGGGCATCACCGCAGCGGACGACGTCAGGCGCGCCGAGCAGCACGGTGCCGATGGCGTGATTCTGTCGAACCATGGCGGACGCCAGCTCGACGGCACGATCGCGCCCCTTGCGGCATTGCCCGCCGCCGTGGCCGCCAAGGGTGCCATGGCATTGATGCTCGACAGCGGCGTACGCCGCGGCACCGATGTGATCAAGGCACTGAGCCTCGGCGCCGATCACGTCTTCGTGGGGCGACCCATGGTCTATGCCGCGGCGATCCAGGGGCAAGCAGGCGTTGCGCATGCGATCCAGCTGCTCAAGGACGAAGTGCACCGCGATATGGCGCTACTCGGCGTCAACCGCCTGGACGAACTCGGTCCGGACCGGCTGGTGCCGCGGTAGCCCGGCATCATGCCAACGAGGACCTACGCCATGGATCACTCCGCAGCGGCCGTGCCGCATTCCCTGGGAACGAACCGGCCATCCCGGCAACTTCCGCCCGATGCATGCGATGCGCACATGCATATCTTCGACCCGCGTTTCGCGCCTTCCGCGCATTGGACCCGCACGCCGCCCGTAGCGCCGGTCGCGGCCTACCGCCAGTTGCAGGCGCGTATCGGCACCTCGCGCGCCGTGGTTGTCACGCCTTCCACCTACGGCACCGACAACGCCTGTACGGTGGATGCACTGCGCCAGCTGGGGGAGCAGGCGCGTGGCGTCGCGGTCGTCGCCGCGGAGGTTGCCGATGACGAACTGGATGCGCTGGCGCGTGAACGCGTGTGCGGTCTGCGGGTCAACTTCGTGACGCCGCAGAGCTGGGGCAGAACAACGCCCGAGATGCTGAACACGCTGGCCGGCAAGGTGCAACGGCTGGGATGGCATATCCAGATCTTTGCCCATGCGGCGCAGATCGTCGAACTTGCGCAGCATCTCGAGCGCCTGCCCGTGCCGCTCGTCATCGATCACCTCGGCAAGATCGAACCCACGACGGGAACGGCGTCCGACGCGTATGCCGTGATCCGGCGCCTGCTCGATGGCGGCAACACCTGGATGAAACTGTCGGGCGCGTACATGTGCTCGGCATCGGGTGCGCCCGGTTATCGGGACACCGTGCCGATCGGCCGCGCGCTTGCCGCGGCGGCGCCGGAGCGTATGGTGTGGGGCAGCGACTGGCCGCATACCACCGGGGCCGGAGAGGGCGTCAACGACGCCGATCTCGTGGACCTGCTGCGCGAGTGGTGTGGCTCGGACGCGCTCATGGACCGTGTGCTGACGCGGAATGCCGCGGCGTTGTACGGCTTCTGAGCGCGCGCCGCGCAATCGATATCACTCGGCAGTGAGTACGCCGGACTTGATCAGTCCGGCATAGGTCGACGTCTGCCGCGCCAGCAGCTTCTCGAAGTCCGCCGGCGTCATGTGAGTGGGCACGCCGCCAATGTCCTCGACGCGCTTGCGCGTGGCGGGGTCCGCGAGCACGGCGTCGTTGGTCTGCACGAGCTTGTCGACGACTGCCTGCGGCAGCCCGCGCGGGCCCATCACGGCCGTGAAGGGGGCGATATCGACTTCCGGCTGCTTCGCTTCGGCCATGGTCGGGACGTCGGGGAGCAGCGGCACGCGTTGCGGGAACACCACTGCCAGCGCGCGGAGCTTGCCGCCCTTGATCAGTTGCAGCGCAGAGGGCAGGTCCGTCGCGACGGCATCGAGTTGCTGGCCCAGCAGATCCTGCACCGCCGGGCCGGCGCCCTTGTATCCCGCGATAACGAATTTCGTGCCCAGGGCTTTCTGCATCTGCAGGATGTTCACATGGCCGGCCGTGCCATTGCCCGGATGACCGATCCGCGCGCCGCCTTGCGCTTTTGCGGTCTTCGCAAAATCCTCGTAGGTCTTGACCGGCGACGCGGCGTTGACGACGAGTACGCCCGGCACGAGCGAGAGTAGCGCGACCGGACGCATGTCCTTGAGGCTATAGTTCGCGGCCTTGCCCGCGAGCTGCCAGCTCGCCACGATGGGCCCGGTCGTCCCGACGAGAAGGGTGTATCCGTCCGCGTCCGAACGCACCATGGCGGCGGCGCCGATCATGCCACCCGCACCGCCGCGGTTGTCGATCACGAACGGCTGTCCCAGTCGCTGGCCGTACGCTTCCGCGAAGATACGCGCGGTGCTGTCGGCATTGCCGCCCGGAACGAAGGGCACGATCACCTTGACCGGCCGGGTCGGATAGCCGCCCGTCTGCGCCCAGGCGAGCGTGGGTGCGATGGCGGTGGCGAGGACCGCGGCCAGTGCTGTGCGGCGGGTCATGGCAATACTCATTGTCTAAGTCTCCTGAATGTCGAATCGATGGTGATGGTGTCAGGGGTCGGTGTGCGTACGCATCAGTCGGCCTTGATCGCGCCCTTGCGGATCACCTCGGCCCATTTGGCGTCTTCCTTCGCGAGGTACTCCGCAAACTCCGCCGGCGAGGAGCCCACGGGGCGCGCGCCCACATCGCCGAAGCGTCGCTGTACCTCCGGGTCCCGCAACGCATCGACCAATGCCTGATGCAGCTTGTCCGCGATCGCGGCGGGCGTGCCGCGCGGCACGAACATCCCGTTCCACTCGTAGACTTCAAAGCCGGGAATGACCGTCTCCGCCACCGTGGGCACATCGGGCATGCGCGGCGAGCGCTGCGGTGAAGAGATCGCGAGCGCGCGCAGCTTGCCGCTGGTCACGAGCGGCTGCGAGGCGGCCACCGTGCTGAACATGAAGTCCACCTGACCCGCCATCACGTCGGTGATGGCCGGGCCGCCGCTCTTGTACGGAACATGCACCATGTCCAGCCCAAGCCGCTGCCGGAACAGTTCCGCGGCCAGACGTTGCACCGTACCGCTACCGCCCGAGGCAAAGTTGATCGCGCCTGGCTTGGCCTTGGCCTTGTCGATCAGGCCCTGCACGGTCTTGACCGGCGAATCGGCCCGGACGATCAGGATGTTCGGGGCGAGCGAGACCAGTGCCAGCGGCTGCAGCGAACCGGGCGCATAGGGCATGCGCGCGAACAGGTGAGGATTGATCGAATACGGCGTGGCGTCGTACAGCACCGTGTAGCCATCGGGATCGGCCTTGGCGACGAATCCCGCGCCAATCGTGCCGCTGGCGCCCGCGCGGTTGTCCACGATCACGCTGGTGCCGAGCTTTGCGCCCATCTTGTTGGCCACGACGCGCGAGAGCGCGTCGGCCGCGCCGCCGGGAGCGTAGGGGACGACGATGGTGATGGGCCGCTCCGGCCACGCGGCGTGCGTCGCGCAGCTCCACGCGATGGCGCATGCCGCGAGCGCCGTGCGAACGAGGGCTTCGATAGGCTTGGTCAACGTGTCTCCTGTCTTTTTTAGTTATGTCGGTGGGTCCGATCCGGCATTGAAACGCCGACCGGCGTGGCTCGCAATGCGTTACGCGGTGCGTAACGGTCGCTGGCGTTATGTTGTGCGTAATGGCTTGGCATGCGGCAAGCGGTCGTGGATCATCGGCGTCAGTCTCATTCAGCAAACGGAGCGAACCGTGGTGCAGCAGTTTTTCTTGTCGCTTGGCAACAGGTTGTGCCGGCTGGATCTGGCGCCCGATGGTGCAATGCGGGAAGTCGACAGCCTCGACATGCCCTGCAATATCCAGTACGCGTGCGCCGATGCGGCGCGCGGTCTGCTCTACGTGGTCTGCAGCAACGGCGGCGTGGCGAGTCGCGGCGATACGCACTGGCTGATGACGGTTGCCGTGCGCGATGCCGCCATGCGCCTGGTGGGAGAGTCCGTCGCGTTGCGCTATCGACCCATTCACGTCGCGCTCGATCGGGCCGGGCATCAGCTGCTTGTCGCATACAACCTCCCGGCGGCTGTCACGGTGCATGCGCTCGACGACGCCGGTAGGGTCAGCGAATTTGTGGCGGCTGCGGAGGGACAGGACCTCGTCGGCTGGTTTCCGCATCAGGTCTTGCCCATGCCCGGCATGGACGCCATGCTGCTGACCTGCCGCGGGGACGACGCCACCGCGGACCGTCCCGAGAATCCGGGCTCGTTGCGCGTGCTCCGCGTTTCGCGTTCGCAGCCTCGGGACGCGACACTCGTGCAGGTGGTGGCACCGCGCGGCGGACTGGGCTTCGGACCGCGCAACTGCGGCTTCCATCCCACCGCGCCGTGGCTATATGCCGTGCTGGAGCGACAGAATGGGCTCGCGTGGTTCCGGCTTCGCCCGGACGGCATCGCGCCGGAACTGCGGGGGACCGTCACGTTGCTGGAACGCCCGGAGTCGCTGGTGCGCCCGCAACTCGGCGGTGCGCTGGCGATGCATCCAAGCGGACGTTTCGCCTATGCCGTGAATCGCTCGCATGCCGTCGTGCCGGACGGCGACCAGTTCGTCTGGGCCGGCGCGGAAAACAGCATCGCGGTCTTCCGTCTGGACATCGAGACCGGCGCGCCGCAGTTGTTGCAGCATGCACCGCTCGCCGGTTTGCATGCGCGCTGCATCGACCTGGCCCACGGCGGTCATTTGCTGGTGGCAGCGATACGCCAGCCCAGCGCGCGCCGCGTCGGGCACGGCATCGAATCCTGTCCGGCCGGATTGAGCGTGTTCCGCGTGGCCGCAGATGGCCGGCTATCGCTGCTGCGCCATCATCCGATCGATGTGGCGGGCCACCAGATCTTCTGGGCGGGCGCTATGCCGGATGCCACGTCGACCTGATCGACGCGGCGGGCATGCCGCTCAGAGAATAACTGAGCTTCGCCGCCGCGCGGACGACGTGTGGCGAGAACTTCTGCAAACGCGCCGTCGTCAGCCGCAGGGCGGGACCGGAAATACTGACGGATCCGAGTACGGTGCCTCTGGCACCCGTCACCGCTGCGGATATGCTGGCGGCGTCCGGACTGCGCTCGCCGCGCGTCACGCAGAACCCGCGCTCGCGAATGTTCTCGTACACCACGCCCGGGCGCCCCAGCGCGGCCAGAATGACCTTGCCGGCCGACCCCCGGTCGAGCGGCAGCAGCTCTCCAAGCCGCACATGACGGCGCAGTCCCTGCGGTCCTTCGCAACGCATGAGGCAGGAGCGAATGTCTTCTTCATAAATGAAGAATGACGCGCTCTCGCCCGACGCTGTCGCGAGCTCCTGCAGCACGGGCTCGATCACGGCATGCGCGTCGAACTGTGCCTGGTAGCGGGAGCCGATCAGTGCCGCGGCTGGGCCGAGGCGCCATGCGCCGTCTTCGCGCTGCACGAGGAACCGCGATGCCGCCAGCGTTCGCGCCAGCCGGAGCGTGGTGGGTTTTGGCATACCCGATCGTTTCGCCAGCACATGCAACGGCACGTACACCTCGTCCCCCCAGAAACATGTCAGCAACGAGAGCGCGCGTGTGACCGCCTGGACGGTGCCCGGTGCCGACGTTTCGGGGGTTCGGTTGCTGCGTTCCATCGCGCCTTCGCTTGCAACGGCCTCAGGCGGAAGCGGCCGCAAATTGCCTGGCCCAGGTGCTCAGGCGCGGATACACGCGAAGCGCGTTGCGAAAATAAATCTGCTCGCGCGCGGCGTCCGGCAGCTCCGCCGCGGCGTCGATATACCGCCGTGTGTCGTCGAAGTTGAATCCCGTTTCGGGATCTACGCCCTGGACGGCACCGAACGCCTCGGAGGCAAACAGGATGTTCTCCGGCGCCACGACCTTCAGCAACAGGTCGATGCCGGGCTGATGGTAGACGCAGGTATCGAAGTAGACGTTGCGCATGAGCTGACTCAACGGTGGCCGCCCCATCTGCTGCGCCAGTCCGCGATAACGTCCCCAGTGATACGGCACTGCGCCGCCGCCATGCGGAATGATCAGGCGCAGCGTGGGAAAGTCCACGAATACGTCCGACAGCAGAAGCTGCATGAACGCCGCCGTATCGGCATTGAGGTAGTGCGCACCGGTGTGATGGAAGTTCGGATTGCACGAGCAACTCACATGAATCATGGCCGGCACGTCGAGCTCGACCATTTTTTCGTACAGCGGGTACCAGTAGCGATCGGTGAGCGGGGGGCCGCTCCAATGCCCGTCCGACGGATCCGGGTTGAGGTTGCAGCCGATGAATCCTAGCGTGCTGACGCATCGCTCGAGCTCCGCGACGCAGGCCTCGAGACCGTGCCCGGGCGATTGCGGCAACTGACAGACGGCGGTGAATTGCCGCGGATACAGCGTTGCCACGCGATGAATCAGATCGTTGCAGGCCTGCGCCCAGTGCAGGCTCGTGGTCGGATTGCCCACATGGTGCGCCATGGCACTCGCCTTGGGCGACAGGATGGTCATATCGACGCCGCGTTCCCGCTGCAGGCGCAGCTGGTTGCGTTCGAGACTGTCGCGAATCTCGTCGTCGCCGATATGAAAATCCGGTGCCAGCGCCGGTGCGCCGGGCTCGAGCAGCCTGGCGGTCTGTCTGGCGCGATAGTTGTCGAGCGCTTTGGGGGCCGTGGTGTAGTGCCCGTGACAATCGATGATCATGGTCAGTTCAGCGTGATATTGGCACTGCGGATGACACGGTCCCACTGTACGGCTTCCTGACGCGCCTGTTTGCCAAGCTCGTCGGCCGAGGTGACATGGAGGTCCACGCCCTGCACATCCAGACGCTCGCGCAGGCCCTTGTCGTTGCCGATCTTCACCAGCGCGGCATTGAGGCGCGCGACGACGTCGGCCGGCGTGCCCGACGTTGCGTATATGCCGTACCAGGTCGTGTATTGAAAGCCCGGCAAGCCAGATGCCGAAATCACGGGAATCTTGCTCAGGCTGGGCGATGTGGACGGCGCGGTCAGGCCGATCGCGCGAATCGCACCTTTGTCGATCATCCCCTTCAGCGAGGGAAAGCTGCTGAACAGACCTTGAATCTCGCCGGATACGAGATCGTTCACGACCAGCGAGGTGCCCTTGTATGGCACGTGGTTGATATCGATCTTCGCGGTAGCCTTGAACTGCTCCATGCCCAGGTGCGCGAGGCCGCCGACACCGGCGGAACCGAAATTCACCTTGCCCGGATTCGCCTTCGCATAGGCAATCAGTTCCTGCGCGTTGTGCACGGGGAGCTTGGCGCTGACCACCAGCACGTGCGGGCTCGTGGTGACCATGCCCACGGGCATCAGATTCTTTGCCGCATCGGCAACGCTCTTCGTCAGCAGCGGCTGAATCACGATATTGCCCGATGCCGCGAACAGCAGCGTGTAGCCATCGGGATTGGCGCGGCTCACGGCATTCATCGCCGGCAGGCCAGCGCCGCCACCGAGGTTGTCCACGACGAAAGACTGACCGAGCTCCTTGCCGAGCGCCACGCCCACTTCACGCGCGACGACGTCGGCGGGGCCGCCCGCGGCAAACGGCACAACCATCTTGACGGGCTTGTTCGGATAGGCGCCAGGCTGCGCCATCGCGTATGTGCCAAGCAGGGCGGCGAGGCAGCCAAGCGTAGGGCGAACGGCAAGACGAACGAATAGGGCGTTGCGCATGAATTGTCTCCGGGCCGGTCATCGCCGGCGGTTGTTGTCGCGGGCAATTCTATGGCGGACGGCGACGGTTCCTTGCAGCGTTTCGACAGGTGAAACGGTCAGGCGCGCGCGGAGGGCGAGGGTGGGTGGGTCGCGTAGATCTTCTCGCACCACGCCGCACTGGCGCCGAGCAGGCGCGAGAGCTTCGTTGCGGCGACGAGCTGAACGCGTGCGATCTCCGAGGACTCGGCGGCCTGAAGACGCGAGGCCGGGCCCGAGAGCGTGAGCGCAGCGAGGAATTTGTCGCCCGCGCCGAAGAGCGGGGTGGCAAATGCTGCTGTGTAAACGTCGCGGACGCCAGAGGTGAACCAGGGCAACGGTTCTTCCCGTTTGACCGATGCGTCCCCCTTGCCCCAGTACTTGAGCACCGACGCGATCGCCGTGTCGTCGAGCGGCAGGATCGTGCCGGGGAGCCGGGTCTCGCGCAGGCCTTCGCTGGGTTCGGCGCGATAGAGACACATGCGCTGCTCGTCACCATGCAGCACGTAGTACGACGCACTCTCGCGCGTTGCCAGCGCAAGCTCCTGCAGCACCGGTTCGATGACGGTGCCGAGCTGGAACGATTGCTCGTAGAGCTTGCCGAGGTAGAGCAGGCGCGGGCCGAGCGCGTAGCGGCCATCGGCCGTGCGGACCACGTAGCTCATGCGTTCGAGCGAATTGAGCAGACGAAACACCGTGGTCTTGTGCATGCCCGAGGCGGTGGAGAGCTGCGCAAGGGTCAGCACTTCGGATCCCAACCGAAAACAGTCCAGCAGGCTGAGTGCCCGTTCAACCGCCGTTACCCCGTGATTGCTCATGTCTTCCCCGACGCAGTGTTTGTCGAATTGTACTAGGTACAACGCCATTTTGAAGCGTACTTGGGTAAACGCCTAATGGACGGATGGCGGGGAGCGACTATTATGCCTTCCATACTAAATGAAACGCAGTTGTACACAGTACAACCAAGCGAACGGAGACCATCCAATGCGTGCTATCCGAACCCGCGCTCTCGTCGTTGCGGCTTTGATCCTGACCGGTACGTCGGCGCACGCCGCATGGCCGGACGACCGGCCGATCGAGGTGTATGTCGGCTTCGCCGCCGGCGGCGGCACGGATCTGCTGGCGCGTGCCATGGCCCCGTATCTGCAGAAGCATCTGGGCGGCAAGGCGCGGATCGTCGTGGTGAACAAGCCCGGCGCGTCCGGCGAGATCGCATATGTGTCGCTGTCGCGCGCGGCACCGGACGGCTACACGATCGGCATCATCTCGACGCCCTCGTTCCTGACGATTCCCATCCAGCGCAAGCCCAAGTACGACCCCGCCACGATCGTGCCGCTGGCGCGCGTGATCGACGATCCGACCATGTTCGTCGTCGCCGGCGACAGCAAGCTCGGCTCCATGGCCGATCTGGTCCGGCAGCTGAAGGCAAATCCCGAAGGCCTGTCGATGGGCAGCAATGGCATCGGCACCAACGGCCATATGGCTGCACTGGCGCTGCAGCAGGCGACCGGCGCCAAGGTCAATCACGTGCCGTTCTCGGGCACGTCGCAGACCAAGACCAGCCTGCTTGGCCATCACATCGACGTGATGGCGATGAGCACCACCGAATTCACGGAAGCCGACCGCGCGTCCAGGGACGTGAAGGTGCTGGCGCAACTGGGCACCGAGCGTCGTCAGGGCGTGGTGGCCGATGTGCCGACCGCGCGCGAGCAGAAGCTCGATATCACCGTCTCTTCGGAGCGTGGTTTCGCCGCGCCGCGAGGTCTGCCGCCGGAGATCGCCAGCCGCCTGCAAAGCGCGATCGAAGCGACTGTGAAAGATCCCGAGTTTCTGACGCGCGCCGTCAACGAGGCGCGCGGCATTTCCTATCTGTCCGGCGCGGCGTGGACCCAGCACATGGTCACGCAGCGCGGCAAGTTCGAGAGCCTGTGGAAGATCGCTTCCACAAAGTAAGTTTGACGTTAGTCCGTTACATCATAGGAGTTGTACATGAGCACCCAGGCCAAGGCATCCCCCGCGATCCGTCGCGAATATGAGCGCGTTTCCCCCGAGCTGGTGGAGCGTGCCTCGAAGTTCCAGGCCGCGATCCTGGCCGACGTGGTTGGCCGTCGCGGTACGCTCAACGCGCGCGTGCAAGGTCTGTCGCCCACGATGAAGGTGTGCGGGCCGGCACTGACCGTCGAAGTCCGTCCGGGCGACAACCTCATGGTTCACGTGGCACTGGCGATCGCCAGGCCGGGCGACGTCATCGTGGTGGATGGCAAGGGTGACCAGACCGCGGCGCTGATCGGCGAGATCATGGCGACGCAGGCGCAGGCTTCCGGCGTCGCGGGCTTCGTGATCGACGCCGCCGTGCGCGATTCGCATGAACTCGGCCACGGTCGGTTCCCGGTGTTCTCCGCGGGTACCAATCCGTGCGGTCCCACCAAGGCCATCGGCGGTCTGGTGAACTGGCCGGCCTCCGTGGCGGGCGTGGCCGTGAACCCGGGCGACCTGGTCGTGGGCGATGCCGACGGCGTGGTGGTGATCCCGCGCGAAGACGTGCCCGTCATCCTCGAGCTTGCGCAGAAGAAGGTGGATGCCGAAGCCAAGCGTATCGCTGCCATCAAGGCCGGCGAGCTGCGTCCGGGCTGGCTCGACAAGGAACTGCGTACCGCTGGCGTGCTGGCCGAGGGGGAGTCGCTGTGAGCAGCGTGAAGAAACCCGCTTTGCTGGTCACGGGCAATGACCTGGCGCCGCAGGCGCTCGCACTGCTGCAGGACTTCGAGGTGGTCTTCGCGGGTAAGCAGTGCCCGGAAGAGGCGGTCATCGCGCTGGCAAAAGAGAAGGACCCGGTTGCGATCATCGTGCGGTACGGCAAGGTGGGCGTGGCCGTGATGGACGCCGCGCCGTCGCTGAAGGTCATCTCCAAGCACGGCAGCGGTATCGACGTGATCGACCAGAAGGCGGCCGCGGAACGCGGCATTGCGGTGAAAGCCGCGGTGGGCGCGAATGCCGCGGCAGTCGCCGAGCACGCGTGGGCGCTGATCCTCGCCTGCGCCAAGGCGGTGCCGCACCTGAACGATCGCATGCACGCGGGGCACTGGGACAAGTCGATCCACAAGACCATCGAACTCAACGGTCGTACGCTGGGCGTCGTGGGTCTTGGCGAAATCGGCCGTCGCGCGGCAGTGATCGGTGTGGCGATGGGGATGAACGTCGTGGCGTTCGACCCGTACGCCAAGGTGGTGCCGGTGGGCGTGACGCTGGTGGACAACCTGCCGCAGCTCTATCGCGAGTCCGACGTGGTCTCGCTGCATTGCCCGCTGACGGAAGAGAACCGCGGCATGCTGAACCGCGAGACCCTGGCGCAGTTCAAGGACGGCGCGATTCTGGTCAACACCGCTCGCGGCGGCCTGATCGACGAGCCGGCACTCGCCGACGCGCTGACCGGCGGCAAGCTCTACGCGGCCGGGCTGGACAGCTTTGCCGTGGAGCCGATGACCGTACCGCATCCGTTCCAGCAAATCCCGAACCTCATCCTGTCGCCGCATATCGGCGGCGTGAGCGATGCGGCCTACGTAAACATGGGACTGGGCGCGGCGAAGAACGTGTTGGCCGTCCTGCAGGACACCGCTGCGGCGGTCTGAGTCAGACCAATAGAAACAGGCATCACGACGGATTCCGTGCCATGCGCGGGACCCCGTCGCTGGTGTCAGGAGACAACGATGTTGCAACGAATCCTCTCTGTAGCCGCCATGCTCGCGGTGACTGTCGGCGCGTCTGTCGGCACCTCCGGCGCGTTCGCTGCCTATCCCGACAAGCCCGTCCGTATCGTGGTACCGAATCCGCCCGGCGGCGCGGTGGACGTCGTGACGCGCAAGGTTGCGCAGAAGCTCACCGTACAGCTGGGCCAGAGCTTTGTGGTCGAGAACAAGCCCGGTGCGTCGGGCACCATCGGCACCATGCAGGTGGTCAATGCCGCAGCCGATGGCTACACGCTGCTGGCCAACGACAACTCGTACACGACGCTGCCGTACGTGTTCAAGAAGCTCAACTGGGACCACCAATCGGCGTTGGTGCCGATCGCGCCGTTCGCGTTTTCTCCGGTCGTGATAGCGGTCAAGGCCGATTCGCGCTTCAAGGATCTGGCGTCGTTGATCGCGTATGCCAAGGCCCATCCCGGCGAGGTGACCTTCGGCACAGGCGGCCCCGGCAGCTCGCCGCATTTCTCGGCGGAAGCGTTCCAGCAGGCTGCCGGCATCAAGCTGATGCACGTCCCCTACAAGGGCGCGGGCGAGGCCACCGTAGGGTTGCTGGGTGGCAGCGTCGACCTGCTGGTGGTGTCCACGCCGACCGCGCTGGCGCCGGTCAAGGGCAATCAGATGCGTCTGCTCGGCATCAGCGGCAAGCAGCGCGTGGCGGTGTTCCCGAATGTGCCGACTTTCGCTGAAGCAGGGCTGCCCACGTTCGGCCTGTTCAACTGGTCGGGACTGGCCGCGCCGAAGGGCACGCCGGAAGAGGTGATCAAGCGGCTGCAGGCAGAGATCCAGAAAGCGCTGCAGTCCGCGGACATGAAGGAATTCCTCGCGCAGATGGGCTCGCAGCCGGGCAGTCTCGACAGCGCCGCGTTCGCGCAGCTGATTCAGCGCGAGACTTCGCAATGGGCGACCGTTGCGCAGAAAGCCAATATCGAAAAGCAGTAACGGGAGCCGACATGTTCTTCCTGCAGCAACCGGCCGTGCGCGATGCGACGGTACTCACGCGGCTACCCGAATCGTTGCGGCGGCACGATCGCGACAACGCCTGGTCCATCGCCAATCGCGGCGGCGCGATCGTCGACTCGTTTCTCGAAGGCCCGGTCTGGGCCGACGATCACCTATGGGTGACCGACGTTCCCTACGGCCGCGTGTTTCGGGTCTCGCTGCGCGGCGATTGGGAGCTGGTCACCGAATACGACGGCGAGCCGAACGGCATGAAGCGGATGGCCAACGGCGATTTCCTGATCACGGACTATCGCCATGGCCTGATGCGTCTCGATACGAAGACCGGCACGGTGACGCCGTTCCTCGAACGCCGCAACTCGGAACGCTTTCGCGGCGTCAACGACCTGACGTTCGACAGCGCCGGCAATCTCTACTTCACCGATCAGGGCCAGACGGGCCTGCAGGATCCGACCGGGCGCGTGTACCGGCTGTCCCCCGACGGCCGGCTGGACCTGCTGCTGGCGAACGCGCCGAGCCCCAATGGCATCGTGTTGTCGCCCGACGAGAAAGTGTTGTACGTGGCCATGACGCGCGGCAATTGCGTGTGGCGCGTGCCGTTGCAGGCCGATGGCTCGGTGAGCAAGGTCGGCCAGTTCTTCACGTCCTACGGCCCCAGCGGCCCGGATGGTCTGGCGATGCGGGCCGATGGCTATCTGCTGGTGGCCAATCCCGGCCTCGGCTATGTGTGGGTGCTGAATCATCGCGCCGAACCGGTCGAGGTCATCCGCACCCCCGTGGGCGCCTCGCTGACCAACCTCTGTTTTGGCGGTGCCGATGGCAAGACGCTGCTGATGACCGAGTCCACCACGGGCTCGATCCTGAGTGCCGGGATGCCCGAGGGTGGGGCCACCGTGCACGGCGGACGCGTGGCATGAGCGGTCAGGCCTTGCCCGTCGTCGCTCCCGTTGTCGATCTGGCCGACGCCTGCGATTGCCATATGCACGTCTACGATCGCCGCTATCCCGTCGCGGCCGGCGCGACGCTGCGGCCAGCGGATGCGTCGGTCGACGACTATCGGCGGGTCCAGCGCGCGCTCGGCACGCGGCGCGCGGTGGTGGTGACACCTTCGACGTACGGCACCGACAACAGCATCACGGTGGACGCCATTGCCGCACTCGGCACCGGGGCGCTCGGCGTGGCGGTGGTGGGGCCCGATGTCACGGACGCCGAGCTGGCGCGGCTGCATCGCAGGGGCATTCGCGGTATTCGCTTCAATCTGACGCTGCCCGCGCCGGTGACGCTCGCCGATATCCCCACGCTCGCGCGCCGCATCGCGGCACTCGGCTGGCACGTGCAACTGAACCTGCCGCCGGCGTGGCTGCCCGACGCGGCGGCCATGCTCGCCGCGTTGCCGGTGCCGATGGTGTTCGACCACTACGGGCACCTGCCGCTCGAGGGCGCGCAGGCGGAGCCCGCGTTCCGCACCATTGCCGCGCTGCTGGAGGCAGGCAAGGCGTGGGTCAAGCTGTCGGGGCCGTATATCGAATCGCGTACCGGTGCGCCGGATTACGCGGACGTCCAGCCGCTAGCGGCACGGTATCTCGCGCTGGCGCCCGAGCGCATGGTGTGGGGCTCCGACTGGCCGCACCCGACGGTGCAGGCCCGCGGTGGCGAACCGGTCGACGACGCGGCCACGTTGCGCACGTTTATCGAGTGGTGCGGCGCCGCGGCATTGGCGGAGCAGGTGCTGGTGCGCAATCCGCAGACGCTTTACGCGTCACGTACGTAGAACAAATATTCTCGGAGACATCGATGGTCCAGTTTTCCTCTGTTTTGCTGCGCAAGCTCGGCGTTGTCGCCTGCATGGGCGCGGCAGCGCTCGCAATGGGCACGGTTCAGGCGCAACCCGAATGGCCGGGCAAGCCCATCAACTACATCGTGCCGTACCCGGCCGGCGGTACCACCGACATCCTCGCGCGCCTGGTGGCGATGAAAGTCGGACAGGCCCTTCATACGACCATCGTGGTGGAGAACCGTCCCGGCGCGACCGGTGCGATCGGCTCGGCCTTCGTCGCGCGCGCCGCGCCCGATGGCTACACGTTGCTGGGCGCGTCCACCGCTTCGCACGCGATCAATCCCGCGCTGAACCCGAAGCTGCCGTATGACGCGGTCAAGTCGTTCGCGCCGGTGGTGTTGCTCGGCACCATTCCGAGCGTGCTCATTGTCGGGCCCAACAGCTCGCACAAGACCGTCAAGGATCTGCTCGCTGCCGCGAAGGCCAAGCCCGGCGCGGTGACCTTTGCCTCGGGCGGTAACGGCACCATCCTGCAAATGTCCTCCGAGCTGCTGCAGCAGCACGAGAACGTGCGGATGACCCACGTGCCCTACAAGGGCGATGTGCCGGCGATCCAGGATGTGATAGCGGGCCATGTGGACTTCATGTTCGCGCCGACCGCGCCGATCCTGCCGCATGTGCAGGCCGGCAAGCTGCGCGCGCTCGCCGTCGCCACGGCCGCTCGCGTGCCGAGTCTGCCGAATGTGCCGACGATGGCCGAAGCCGGGGTGCCGGGGTTCGAAGCCGAGCAATGGCAGGGCATCTTCGCGCCGGCCGGCACGCCGCCCGCCATCGTGCAGCGGCTCAATGCCGAGATCAATCGCGCGCTGCAAGACCCGGAGGTCAAGGCGCAGCTTGACAAGCTCGGCATCAAGATCGCCGGTGGCGCGCCGGAGCGGCTGACCGAGATCCAGAAGGCCGATATCGCCAAATGGAGCCGCGTCGGCAAGGCGGCCAACATCACGCTGGAGTAAGCGATGATCGACAGCAAGGTGCACCTCGGCGTCCCTCGCACCGCCGGTTTGTGATGACGGCCATCGCGTTGGCTGGCGCGGTACCGCTTGCGCGCGCAGCGTCGCGGCAGTCGGCACCGTACTCGGAAGGCGACGAGCCGCCCGTGCCGAGGCCAAGCTGCGCCGGCTGAAGAATGGCGGGATCGTCGGGCTGCGCGTCGATTTCGTGTCGACAGCTCCTCCGGCGCCTTCCGCGTGCCGCTGTCGACCTGACACGTCGCCGGACTGGCGACCATTTATCGACAACCTCTCGGCGCGTTCGGTCGCCCATGCGCATGGCAGGATCGGGAACCCTAGGGATGCGACACTTGAATTCGTCTCAAGTACGACATCAGAAAAAACGGCCAACAATGTCTAGGGCGTTCTCAGATGTCGTGGTGCCCGCTGAATTTAAATGTCGGCACGAGCGTGCGGTTAGTGCGGGGTTGAAGGCTTCGTTGGGCCTTTGATCGGGCGGTGTCGCTGGCCGGCAGCGGCTGGGCCGACGGGCAGGGTGGGGCGCACGCAGATCGGCTTCGCAGCGCCTCCGCCGCGGGAGAGCTGGTCGCAACAATTCCCGGTGGGGTGAGCGGGCACCGGAGTTGTCCGAAGGCTCGACCGGCGCAAAACGACCCATAGCGGTCTGTCGGTCTTGCCGATAGCGGTCATTCGACGCCTTGGCACAAGACAAAGTGTCAACGGCGCGTCAACTTCTGCTCAAGCCCGCATTCGAGATGATCACGGGCCCTGATCCTGGCAAACTTGCGATGCTTGCTGAACGTCCGCTTCTGGTCGAACTGCTCCATCTAGGCAGACTATAGAAGTTGGAGCGAGAGCACCATGGCGTTCGCCAGTGCATGGGTCAGATAAGCACATAGCACCGGTCGGCCGCGCCTCCGTGCCTCTATGACAAACACGCCAGCAAGTACCATTGCCCCGAGGAAAATACTTAGGACATTTCGATCTGTAGAGCCATGCAAACATGTGAACACGATGGTTGAACCGAGCCACGCGCGCCACCAAGGTTGACGGAGCACTCCCGCTAGCAACCGTATGGGAGCCCATTGCCCAATCAGCGTTTCAACGTACGGCATCACAACCACGATAACCAGCAGTTTGAACTCTATAGAACGATTTTCGAACGGCCTTTCCTGTGCGTCCCCTGTACCCAGGATCCACCAACTCGTCAGGATCAGCAAGATCTGCCCTGCGAACATGAGTGCGGCTCCTGCGACGATCAATCCCCACCTGGAATTCCCGCTAGCGATAATGAATGCTCGGAACTCTGCCCAAGATCGCAAGTTGTAGCTCCTCTTATTTTTTTGTCTTTGCGCGTAAGAGCCCACAGTCATGAGCCTTAATCGAACAGGCGTGCGCCGCTCGACGACAATCATCAAATGAGAGATGATAACCGTACTCACTCACCAGAGAGAGCGCACCAATGGCGACCATCACAGTGAACGGCATGTCGGTTTCGGGCACTTCGATTCGGGTGAATAATGGCAAAATTTTTGTGGACGGACAGGAAATGACGCCGCACAGCAAAGTGATCACGATCCAAGTTCAAGGGGACATCAATTCGATTGATGTTTCAGCCTGTGACTCGATCCATGTCAGCGGAACTGTCGGCACCATTAGAACCATGTCGGGGAACGTCCGGTGTGGTGGCGTAACGAATTCCGTGGAAACGATGTCCGGAAACATCGATTGTGGGTCGGTGGGCGAGTCCGCTACGTCTATGTCGGGTAGTGTTAGGCGCAGATGAGCGGCGATTCAAGAAGCCTATAGGACATGTGTTGCATGGCGCGACTGAAATGTTCGGGCTAGCGACGAATTGTGTGCCATCTAGGTGAGCATACCGAGCGGCTGCTCCCGGCCGCTCTTGGACAGATTCGCATCCGGCTTTGGACATCAAGGAATCTTGACGCGCAGACGTTCTTTCATGATGAGGTTGTACAGGTTAGCCGCGGCAAACTTGTCCGGGCCATAGGTAAGAGCAAAGTTGAAGACCTTTCTCAATGTTACATAGCCCAAGTAAAGATAGGTGCTGCCGGGAATCTGAGCCGAGTAGCTCATCTCCAGCCCGCCGCCTCCAGAGTATGGCTTGACACTTCGGGACAGCACCGTTACTTGACCTGGTGCTTGCACTTCCATGGCTTCATGCCGTGCATGCAGGCATACTTCAGCCAATTTAGAAAATTTTTCGTTTGGCACTTCGTAAAAATCGCAACTTACAGTAATTGCCGCACCGTCAACGTCAGATTGCCAAGTCAGGGAGGCATCTTCGGATGTGCCCATCTGCTCCCAATGCTCAGGCAGATCAAGAAGGAATTCACTGTAAGAATACTCAATGAGCTTCTCCGGTGATTTTTTTGGCGGTGCGGGCGGGGGCGTAATCGTAAACGAGTAACTGAATTTCATATCCCACTCGGTCTTCCCATCACTAATCTCGTGCCAGCCTAGCAAAGCTTATGAAGAAGAACATCACTCCAACGAGGGGCGAGTGGCAGATAGGCAAGCATGTCGAGCGGCTGCTCCTGGCCGTTTGAGGAAGTTGGTCCTTAAGGACGCTGAGGGCTTAGGCTGGTCCGGCGGCTCATTGAAAGGTCGCCCACAGTTTAGGCCGCGAATGTTTAGGGGAGTAGGCAGAATCGTCGCGCCCGATCGAAGCGATCCAGCGGTGAGCTAGCCTTGCGTACTGCCGCGTCGAAAGGGTCTATTGCTGTGGCCCGCTAGGCCAGAAGGTCTACGAGATGGTCTTGGAGGGCTTGCTTGCAGGCGGCGAAGTCCTTGTGGATTTGGACCAGCGCTGACAGGCGGAAGCACTGCGCCGGTGTTGGAATCTGTACGTTCTCCTTGAGCAGGAGCAGGTCCCAATCCGGTCGCGTGATATCAAACGCCAAGTAGAGGGCACCTTTGTGCGCAACGAAGTTTCTGCAATGGGCGAGTCGCCCAAACCACCTAGGATCGATCCCGCGCTTCTGCATCCAACCATTGATGATGGCTATCCGCATTGCATCATCGATCGGCTTGCCCACGTACGCGTGAATCTCATGCATGAAGACCTTTAGGTGGTCGATGCAGGCATCCAGTTCCGTTATGAACAGATGCATGTCAGCGATTACTAGGTACTTCAGTTCATTATCAATCGGCAAAGCGACGCCAGGCTTGCCAGGGAAGAACACGTGCTGAGGTAGCTTCGCAGCGCTGGCCTTAGATTTTAGTGCTTTCAGGTTCCCATTCAGTCGGATGGTGGCCCAATGGAGCAGATTCAGACGTATGGAAATATGCAAGCCGAGTTGCGTTACTACAGTCGGCAGAGGGGGCTGGCCATGCTGGCTATGCCATGCATTGGCCTTCGCATAAACGGGAAGAACCCATTGGGCTCCTCCGAGTTCGCTCAGATGCAGAATCTGAGTTGGCATGCAGGACTCCCGAGAGCTATGGTCTAATCTCGGAACTGCGACTTGATGTAGTGCGTCGCCGCGACCTTGATCACGTCGAAGCCAAGAGCGATGCCCTTGTCGGTGATCATCTTCTTAACCTTGGACCACACCGTATCGCTGCGGATCTTGCTGAGAAATTCCTGGCCATCCCACGTCAACCGCAAGGCGAACGCTCCCGCGTAACGCTCCGACATACTGCCTATGGTCCTGGCAATGATCAGGCCCGCTTCGTTGAGCATCTGGAAGTGATAAGCGACCATTGTAGGGTCATAGCCGTCGAACTGACTTGAGGACAACCCCTCGTGGTTCGGATTCAGCCCCTCGAGGCGTGTCAAGATTTCCCGGACCAGGTCCCAGTCCCGCTTCATCGTCGGTTCCACGCTCGCTCCATACAATGTTGGCTCGTGCTGATTATATGGAGGTTATGGGGATGGTTGCGCATCCCCGGGAATTCGCTCCACCGGCAACTTTTCAGAACCCCTCAGAAGGCGCACAGCTTGTACCCATGAACGGCACTGAGAATCTCGACCTCGTGGGGCTTGGGCGGGCGCCTCGACTGAAGTATGACAGAGCGATCCGGTTGATCATCAGCTACTGCCTACCTTCAGCGGCACATTTCGCGCACCAGCGCACAGGTTCAATGCCCAGCCTGGGTCAATGTCAGTTTCCGACTGCTCAGCAGATGCTCGCCGACGAAATAGGCGATGGCGGAGACTGGCCGGTAAGCACCCGATCGACTGCGAGATCTGTTGGGCCGAGGCCAGCCGGCTGTAGTCGACTCGGTCCCCGCTGAACAAGCCGCCCCGCGGACTGCAGTTCGCTGGCCTCCGGATGGCGGCAGCCAGGGCGACTCAGGAGGGCTTCCAGCGCGAGCGGTCTTCGGCGTCGCGAGAATCGGCCCAAAGTAGCAGCCGTTCAACGTTCGACGCAAAACGTCCCGTCGAAGGCGGGTCCTCGATGGATGAGGCAGACCTATGGGAAGGGCACGCCTTCATTGATGAAGCGCTCCATCTCGTTGTTTCCGAGCGGCCGAAGACCAGCTTCCTGCATGGCGGAGTACCAACTGGCCAAAGCCCTCTTCATTGCGGAGAAGTCGTTCTTTGGCGCTGAACCCACGTGGTGGATCCAGAGCTCGATTTCTTTGACGCTGATCTCGCGCTTGCCCACAAGAAGCTTGGCGATCTGAATAAGGCTACCAGCGAGCGCTTCATCGATCGCGTTAGTGGGAACCGACCAGTGACGATTGCCCAGGCAATCTGTGTAAAACCCGAGTTGTTTTACTTTGTCGAGAACGAACGGATGTTCAGCATCTTCCTCAAAAAGCGGTCGAAAATCCTCTAGCTTCCGTGCACCCTTGACTGCAAGTTCAGGGAGTAGCCAATTAACGTTTTTTCGACTGTGAGATCGATAACTCTTCCAAGCGGCAGCGACTTCTTCTTTGGAATTCGAGGTGGCGAGTTGCCGAAGGATCGATACTTTTCCAGATTCTTCGATCGATAGAGCTGCAAGCGAAGCAGCAGTCGGAATTCGCCCAGCAGCAAGTAGCGCTTCAGCATCGTCTGCGAGACGTTGAGCATTCGCATTGGCGGCGTTCATTCCAGCGGCGACTTCCGCTGCGGATAACGGCCCTCGATATGTGTTCAGCTTCTTCGAAGACATGGGTTCTAACGTGCTATGGGAGAGAGCCGCGTCTGGAAGTCTCGTCCTGCGGCATTAGTGCATGTCTCGTTCGTGCCTGGGGCCAGCCCTTTGACGTTCCAGTAAAAAGGGGGAGAGCCTCGGGCTCAACTTGGGTAACGCCTATTCTAGGCCGTTTCGAAGCAACGTCGTCCGTCCGGTCATGGCGGACACAGCCGTCGATCAGTCGGTGAATCCGCAACCGCCGGCGCCCGGTGGGCCAGGCGTCCGGCTACGGACGCCTGGCTTGAGCATTACCGAGCCTCTGGTTCAACGAGGTCTCTTACATGTTGGAGCCAGTACTCGAGAGAATGAAGTTCGATTAAATGGTCTTTCAAGATGAGCGGCAACTGCCACTCGATCTCCGGTAAAAGTGCCTTGAGGTACGTGCGCCGCGCCGACCCGCCGTCACGAAATGACAGGTCCATATATGAGGGAAGCCGTTCGGGACCTTCGCGTTTTTCCATTCGATGAGCACGGAATAAGCCCGTCATAAGCGAGGCCCGAACATTAAGATACGCGATTGGCATAGCCGCTTCCTGCCGGCTCCTAATGATCTTGCTGGCAACAAGGAAGTCAGCCACCCAATGGTTACTAAGCACCTGGCTAGCCTCGTCGCGGATTAACGGGTGAGGATGGCGCGCAGGCGACAAGTCTAAGTTCTCTGGATAGTTGGAATAGAAGCGCTGAAACATGCAACCCGTGGAGCAGAGCAATAGGTACCAGACGTTGAAGTTGAGTCTGCGCTGCTCCACAAGGTATTTCAACGTTAGATCTGTCGCCTCAGCGTCGGCCAGAAGCTCTCGTGCCTGTGCCGGAAGGTCGGAGGGGAGCGACTTGCTAGTATCTTGAGAGGCGGAATCACTCTGAACTACCGAGTCCTCCTCCATTTCCCAGAAGGCATCATCATGGATACGTGAAGCTGTCCTCGCGCGCAACGTGTGGTGTCCCTGCACGACGTGCCCTAACTCATGAAAAAACGTCCACACGAGCATTAACTCAAACATGATGAATCTGCACCGAACTTCGTCAGGACGAGGTTGCCGTTCATCCTTTTGCTCTGAGATGCGCTCGACGAAAGCCTCGCATATGGGCCTAAACAGGTCGCTCACATTCGAAGCATGCAAAGGCGGAAGCGGATCAGTGAAACGAACCGGGCAATCGAGAAACATCTCCATGCTGTTGAAGTTGCTCAACACATCAGTTTCCGTCGCGAGGCGGCGGCAGACGATGGGAAATGCGAACGCGTCAGCGTAGATATCGGAGACGAGCGATGTACGGAACTCCATGCGGGGGTGGAACGGACGACTTGGGGAGACGAATACGCCAGCGTTGGGCGGGCCCATCGTCATGTCGAATTTCAGCTCCCCGCCACGAGGAGCGAAAATCTTCTTATTGGCCCAGCCAACGAGGCTGTCGATTAGCTGCTGAGCGAGCGCCTCGGTGAACTCATTGTTGATGAATTTCTTTTCTTCCTGAAGCCGGAGTCGCTTCAGACCGTCAATCTCGCTCACAGTGGTTCCTTCTAGAATCTGCTTTGCCGGTATGTATTTCGTCGCTTGTCGTACACGGGGGCGGACACTATCGCACCGCAGTGACCTTTGAGATTGTGTTCAATTTAGAGCGGCAAGTCGAGTGGCCGCTTCTGGCCGATTGCTGCCGGCGGGCTAGCGGCGGCGTACCGTGAGCATACCCCGTCCGTGGATGTCCCAGATCGGCCAAGAGCCGCCACTCGATGAAGGGACCAAAGATGGAGATTCACGGGAAGCAACCACCAGCTTCACGGCCGAGGCCGCCGTTTGCCACGCTTACCCAGGCTCCGGATACCCCCCGTCGTTGCGCTTGTCCTGCTCCGCACATTGCCTTTAAGCTCACCCGCGATGGGCGCGTCACTGCAGAGTGAATGTCTTTGGTCCACGCCGCCTTGCCGCCGCTCCCCAATGCACGCCGAACCCTGAATAACATGGTAGACCAGAAGAACTTCGCGTTAGTCGTCTCGCTGTGGACGTTCATGTTCGCGGTTATCTTCATACTGTGTTGGGGATTTGTGTTCGGATATTCCCTTCAGAATGTTGTTGTTCTTGGCTCGGCCGGAGCCCTTATAGGTGCTATTGGGGCGCCGGAAATATACCCGCGACTGTTTCGATTTCCACGGCTTTGGCAAATGACCCTCGCAGTGCTCGGCTGCGTTCTTGTTGCAGACAATATTGGAGTGGGAACACTCGGCTATATTGTTGCGATAGCGTCGGGGCTTGCCCTTGGCTACTTCGCGCGCTTCTGGAGCCTCCGTGTTTAGCTCGGAGACCAGTGATTCAATCTAGCGACGAAGTCCGCGGTCGGCCAGAAGCGGCCAGTCGGCCTCAGAGCCAAATCATCGACAATCGATACAAACCAGCACGAATAAGACAGGGGCGGGATTCATGGATACAATCATCGAGTCCCTCTGCCAATATTGCGATGTTTTTTGAAGAATTTTTGACTGCTGAAAATATCATTAATCAAGTTCTTCGATCGGATGATTTTGAAAAAATTAGATCCAGGGGGGGGAGGACTTAAATATGGTGAGTGTTTTCGCGTAGCGCCTGCACCTTCTGCGCAATCCCCAGTACATGGCCCAGCCGCTTGTTCTCGACGATCGCGGCCTGGTCGATGTCTGGATAGCGATCGTGGGTGGTGTAGGGCAGGGAGGTGTCGTCCGCCCATAGCTCGATCGCACCGTCGGGATATTCGGCCACCTCGATGTAGCGATGGATCAGCTGCCGGCCGGAAGATCCTCGAGCAGGCACAACGTCTTGTCGTACTGGAGGCTCAGGCTGTGCGAGACCTTGCGCCATTCGCGCCAGCAGAAGATCCGCCGTAGATCCTCATGGTGATGTATCGGCCGATGGGCGTTGAAATCGCTGCTTGGAACCTTGGCGAACCGGGCGTTGTAATCGGCGATGAAGGCGGGCGCATACGCGTTGGCGTCGGCCATCGAGCTGATGCCGCGCAGGCGCAGCTCCTTCACCAGCCGGTCCTGCAGCGTGCCATTCATCCGTTCGACACGGCCCTTGGCCTGGCTCGTGTTGCAGCCGCAGCAGCTGGCGGTGCCCGGGCTGGCCGCGCTGATGCGGCACCAGGCCCATCGGGCCGTCCACGCGCCAGCGCTCGACCAGACGGCGGACCTGCCGGGTGGTGAGGTATAGGTCCGGGAAGCGGACATTCTGATTTGGCCCCAACCGGATTCTCGTATAATCCATCTTATGTTAAATAAGATATCCAACTGTGCAGCAGCCTTTGCGCACAGTCGGTACCTCGTCCTCAGTCCCCCAACGCTTCCAGGAATCCCGCCGGCGGCACGAAGAACAGCCCGCCTGTTTTCGCCTGGCTGAAGTCCAGCAGGCGGTCATAGTTGCCCGGTGGTTTGCCTACGAACATGTTTTCCAGCATTTCCTCGATCGGTGCCGGTGATCTCGCGTAGCCGATGAAGAACGTGCCGAACTCGCCCTTGCCCGGTTGGCCGAACGGCATGTTGTCGCGCAGGATCTTGATCTCCTTGCCATCCTTTTCGATGGTCGTCAGCGCGCTGTGCGAGTTCGATGGTTTGACCGACTCGTCCAGTTCGATGTCGTCCAGCTTCGTGCGGCCGATCACGCGTTCCTGCGCTTCCACGGTCAGGTCGTTCCATGCCCCCATGTCATGCAGGTACTTCTGCGCGATGACATAGCTGCCGCCGGCGAACGTCGGGTCTTCGTCTCCGATGATCGTGAACTCGGCCATCTCGTTGTCTTCGGGGTTCTCCGTGCCATCGACGAAGCCCACCATGCTGCGCATGTCGAAGTATCGGAATCCATGGACTTCGTCCACGACCGATACGGCGTCGCCCAGGCGCTTCATGACCTGCGTCGCGAACTCGAAGCACAGGTCCATCTGGTCCGCCCGGATATGCAGGAGCATGTCCCCGGGCGTGGCGATCGCGTGCCGTTTGCCTTCGCCGAACTCCCGGAAAGGATGCAGCTCCGCCGGGCGTGGCGTGCCGAACAAACGGTCCCACGCCGCCGATCCGAAACCGCAGACGCATGACAGGTAAGCCTGCGGCTGGCGCTTGCCGACCGAGCGCACCAGCGCGGCAATGTCGCCGCACAGTGCCTTGACCTTGTCGCCCTGCTCACTGCCTTCGGCAATGGTCGCGACGATAAAAATGGCCGAACGGGTGATGGGATTGCAAACGGCTTGGGGTGTGGGCGTGTTCTTCATCTTGTCGTTGGGTGGTGGCGAGCGTGGGGAGGCCGCTCGCGTGAAAGCATACGACTTCCCGTTCCGTCGGGCTACCCTGCCGCGCCGATCAGCGCTTCGATCAGCCCCTTCGACGATCGAGAGCCGCATGGTCCGCTGATGCCTGATCGCCGCACGGCTTGACCGCCGTGATCCCGCTCACTACTATTGGTCCGTACCAATAAAAAGTAGTAACTATTAGATTCCCTCAAGGAGGAGACACATGAAGAAGCGACATCTGCTTCTCGCCGCGGCCGCGGCATGGATAGGCGCAGCCGTGCCCGCTGCCTACGCATCGGCGGGCTACCCTTCGGCGCCCGTGACGATCGTGGTGCCGTTTGCCGCGGGCCAGACCGGCGACATCATTGCCCGCCTGATCGGCAAGGAACTGGCCGAACGCCTGAAGCAGCCCTTCGTGGTCGATAACCGGGGCGGCGGCGGGCGCATCGGCACCGCGTATGTCGCCAAGGCCAGGGCCGATGGCTACACGCTGCTGCTGACGAGCACGGGCCCCTACGCCATCGCACCGGCGCTGTATCCGCGCACGATGCAATACGACCCCGTGCGCGACTTCACGGGCATCGCCGAGGTGGCCACCACGCCGCAGATCATCGCGGTCTCGCCGAAATCGGGGATCAACACCTTTGCGGACCTCGTCAAGCAGGCGCAAAAGAGCGATCTGTCGTACGGCTCGGCCGGCAATGGCTCGACCCAGCATCTGACGATGGAGCTCCTGAAGAAGGAACTGAATTTCCCGCTCGTGCACGTGCCGTTCAAGGGCAGTTCCGAATCGAAGACGCAGGTCATGAGCGGGATGATCCCGGTGACCTCGGACTCGCTGCCCGCCATCTACACGAACATCAAGGCCGGCCAGATGAAGGCGATCGCGGTCGTCGACAAGCAGCGCTCGGCCTATCTGCCGGACGTTCCCACGCTTGCCGAATCCGGCTTCCCTGCCCTGTCCACGGTCGCGTTCTTCGGGCTGGTGGCCCCGAAGAACACGCCGAAGGATGTCGTGGCCGTCCTCAACAAGAACCTGATGAAGATCGCGCGTACGCCCGATTTCCAGCAGAAGATGAAGGAGCTCGCGATGACGCCCGCGCTGGAGAAGTCTCCCGAACAGTTCACCGCCTACCTGACGGAAGAAGTCACGCGCTGGAAGAAGATCGTCCAGGACTCGAACGTCAAGGTCGAAGACTACTGAGATCACGCCATGCGCATCGTCAACATCCTCCACAAGCGGCTGCCGCTGCGGAGCAATATCGCCAACGCGCTCGTCAATTTCTCGGAGCACACGGTCTCGCTGGTCGCGATGGTCTCCGACCAGGTCCGCAATGGCCGGCCGGTCATCGGCTATGCGTTCGACTCGATCGGCCGCTACGATCAGGAAGGGATTCTCAATGGCCGGATGATCCCACGCCTGCTCAAGGCGTTGCCCGACGCGCTGCTCGACGAAGCCGGCAAGCTATCGCCGGCCAGGGTCCTGCAAACGGCGATGCAGAACGAGAAGCCCGGCGGCCACGGCGATCGCGCGCATGCGGCGGCCGCACTGGAGCTCGCCGCGTGGGATCTGATCGCCAAGCTCGATGACGTTCCCGCCGCGGTGGCCATCGCACGCCAGTGCGGACGCGAGGCCGACACGCGCATCGGCGTCTACGCGGCCGGCGGCTACTACTACCCGGGAGAGGATGTGGCCGGCCTGCGCCGCGAAGTCGAATGCCATATCGAACGGGGCTTTACGCGCTTCAAGATCAAGATCGGCGGCGCGCCGCTGGGACAGGATCTGGAACGCGCGCAGACGGCTGTCGATACGGCCGCGACGCTTGGCGACGGCGCGCGCGTTGCCGTGGACGCCAATGGGCGCTTCGATCTCGATCAGGCCATCGCCTATGGCCGCGCCATGTCCGGGTTACCGCTCATGTGGTACGAGGAGCCGTGCGATCCGCTCGACTACGCGAGCAACAGCGAACTGGCAAAGCACTATCGCGGCGCGCTGGCCACCGGCGAAAACCTGTTCTCCGCGCAGGACGTCCGGAACCTCGTGCTCTTTGGCGGCATGCGTCCTGGCCTCGACATCTTCCAGATGGATTCGGGCCTGTCCTATGGCGTGACCGGCTATCTGCGCATGCTGCACGAGATGGAAACGCGAGGCTTCTCGCGCCGCGCCGCGTTTCCGCACGGCGGGCAACTGCTGGCCCTGCATGTGGTGGCCGGCCTCGGGCTCGGCGGCTGCGAAGTCTATCCCGATATTTTCCAGCCACTCGGTGGCTTCGGCGACGACGCGCGCGTGGAGGACGGCCATGTCGCGCTGCCGTCGCTCCCGGGCTTCGGCTTCGAAGGCAAGGCCGAACTGTGGCAAGAACTGACTGCACTCAAACCCTGACCATCATGAGAGAGATTCACGTAGATACCCTGACCGATGCGGTCGCGCAGCTGTGCATCGACGCCTGCCACCGCCTGCCGGACAACCTCGTGCAGAGCTTCCACAAGGCGGCCGAGAAGGAAGTGTCGCCGCTGGGCAAGTCCGTGCTGATGAAGCTGATCGACAACGATCGCATCGCGCGCGAGAACGATGTCTCCTATTGCCATGACACGGGGCTCGCCATCGTGTTCGTCGAGGTCGGACAGGATGTCCACCTCGTCGGCGGCCACTATGAAGAGGCCGTGCAGGCGGGCGTGCGCAAGGGCTATGCCGAAGGCTATATGCGCAAGTCCGTGGTGTCCGATCCGCTGCTGCGTGTGAACAGCAACGACAACACCCCCGCCGTGGTCCACACGGAGATCGTTCCCGGCGACAACATCGAGGTCACGGTGGTGCCCAAGGGCGGCGGCAGCGAGAACTGGAGCACGATGAAATTCCTGCTCCCCGGCGAAGGCGCCGAGGGCGTCAAGAAGTTCGTGCTGTCGGCCATCGAGGCCGCGGGCGGTGCCGCCTGCCCGCCGCTCACGGTCGGCGTGGGCATCGGCGGCAGCTTCGACAAGGTCACGGCCATCGCCAAGAAGGCGATCCTGCGGGATATCGGCGAGCATCACAAGGAACCGCATATCGCACAGCTGGAAGCCGAACTGCTGGAAGCGATCAACAAGACCGGCATCGGTCCGCAGGGCTATGGCGGCATCAATACGGCGCTCTGGGTGTCCGTCGAAACCTATGCCTGCCATATCACCGCATTGCCGGTGGCGGTCAATATCCAGTGCCACGCGGGCCGTCGTGCCACGGCGGTGATCTGAGGACGCGCATCATGACGACACATCGACTGACCACGCCGCTGACCGACGAGGCCATCCGGCAGTTGAACATCGGCGACGAGGTGCTGCTCTCCGGCACGATCTATATGGCGCGCGATGCCGCGCACAAGCGCTTTGTCGATACGCTCGCGCGGGGCGAGGACCTGCCCGTGGACCTGAAGGGACAGGTCGTGTTCTATGGCGGCCCCGGCCCGACCAAGCCCGGCCATGCGATCGGCGTGGTCGCGCCCACGTCGGCCTATCGGATGGACCCCTATGCCACGGTGCTGTTCGACTACGGCGTCAAGGGCGCCATCGGCAAGGGCGACCGCGGCGACGCGATCCGGGCGTCGTGCAAGCAGAACACGGCGGTCTGCTTCTCGGCGATCGGCGGGATTTCCGCGACGCTGTTCTCCTGCATCAAGTCCGCGGAGGTCATCGCCTACGAAGACCTCAAGACGGAGGCGGTGCAGCGCCTCGTCATCGAGGATTTTCCGCTGCTGGTCACCAACGACGCGCAGGGCCGCGACATGTACGAGGAAGAAGTCGCGCGCTACAGGAAGCTGCTGAACAGCTGACCCGCGCGGCGGACCGGCGGACTTTGTGTACGATAGCGCCTGTCGAAGGCCGGGCGGATGCCCGGCCGACCGATCAACATCCGGACCGATGGAACAGTGCGTTACACAGAACTGGCGAACTCCCTTGTCAAGGGCATTACCGAAGGCACGTTTGCCATCGGCCAACAACTGCCCAGCGAGCTGGCGCTGGCGGACCAGTACGACGTCAGCCGCACCACGGTCCGCGCCGCGCTCGACATCGTGGAAGGCCTTGGCCTGATCACGCGCCGCCGGCGGGCCGGCACGATCGTCTGCTCGAAGACGACCACGAACACCTACACCAAGTCCGTCAACACGATCGAGGACCTCGTCAACTACGCGAGCCATACGGAACGCGAGGTGCTCGGGGTATCGAACGTCGTGGCCGACGAAGCCCTCGCGGCCGCGCTCGAATGCAAGCCGGGCACGCGGTGGATGCGCATCCGCATGCTGCGTACGGAGATGGATGGCGACGGCACGCCGCTGTGCTGGAACGATGCCTACCTGGAACCGAAGATCGGCCGGCGCGTGGCGCCGCTGGTGCCCAACGGCACCGGGCTGCTGAGCCAGATCATCGAGCAGACCGTCGGCGTGACGGTGGCCGATATCAAGCAGACGATCGGCGCGACGACCATCGCGGGCGACATGGCACGGCGGCTGCTCGTCGATCCGGGCACGGCCGGGCTCGAGATCACGCGGACCTATCTGGACGACGCCAAGCAGGCGTTTCTGATTACGGTCAACACCTACCCTGCCGACAAGTTCCGCTTCACGTTCTGGATGCATCGGACGCCGACGTCGGCCTGATACCCGGAGCAAGTGCCTCAGGGGGCATTTATCGTCAATTATTTGCCAGAGATAATTTATCGACGTAGAATAATTCGCGATAAATAGCCGTATGTTGCGATGACCCAGCCCACACCCGCCTCGACCCGATATACCTTCCGCCGTCCGGCGTTAGCCGCGAGCTTCTGCGCGGCGCTCAGCGGCGACGGCCTGCTGGACGCGCGCTCGGGGCTGTTTCTGGCCGCCCCGCGCCGCGTCGGCAAATCGACCTTCCTGCGCGAGGACCTCGTCCCCGCCGCCCAGGAGCGCGGGTGGGCGACGGTGTACGTGGACCTCTGGTCGAACAAGGCGCACGACCCGGGCGAACTGATCGCCGATGCGATCAAGCACGAGATCGCGGAATACGCGGGCATCGTCGGCAAGGCCGCGAAGGCCGTCGGACTCACCAAGGTCACCGTGATGGGCACCCTGGGGCTGGACCTGACATCGACCGGACTGCCGCCGGGCGTGACGCTGACCCAGGCGCTCACGACCCTCCACAAGGCCGCGAAACGTCCGGTGCTGCTGATCGTGGACGAAGCCCAGCACGCCCTTACGACCGAAAAAGGCGTGGAGGCAATGTTCGGCCTCAAGGCCGCGCGCGATGCGATGAACGCGTCCGGCAAGGCGCCAGACCTGATGCTGGTCTTTACCGGCTCCAGCCGGGACAAGCTCGCGCATCTCGTCATGAACGCGCGCATGCCGTTCTTCGGCTCGCTGGTGACCCCGTTCCCGTTACTGGACCGCAAGTTCACGGACGAATACACGGCCAGCGTGAACACGGCCCTCGCATCGGGCAACCAGTTCGAGCCCGATGCCGTCTACGAAGCATTCGAGATGGTCGGACACCGCCCCGAGCTGCTTCGCCATCTGATCTCCACCATCGCGATTGCAAACGAGTCCCCCTACCTCAGCCAGCGGCTGCGGGACGATGCGGGACTCGTGCAGGAGCGCCTGTGGAACGAAGTCGAAAGCGAGTTCGCGTCGCTCTCGCCATTGCAACAGGCCGTGATCCGCGTGATGGCCATGAAGCAGGGCCAGTTCTCGCCGTTCGGCGAGGCGGCCATGCGCGCGTACAAGGGCTTCCTTCCGGCCGATACGACGGTGAACAACGCCACGGTACAGAACGCCATCGACGCGCTGCGCGAGCGCGAGATCCTGTGGAAGGAATCGCGCGGCACCTACGAGATCGAGGATCAGTCGTGGCTGAACTGGCTGCGAACGCTGAAGCCTTGACGTGACGCCGGCCCTAGCGTGACACCGGCAGCGCGAACCGCAGCGTCGCCCCGACCGGTGTATCGACAAGGCGGATCTGGCTGCCGTTGAGTTGCAGCATCCGCTGCACGATCAGCAATCCCAGCCCGCCCCCGCGATGCGCGCCACCGGACGGGAACGGCCGATTGAAGATGGACTCCCGCAACGCGGCGGGAATGCCCGGGCCCGAATCGCTGACCGTGACGGCGACCTTGCCATCTTCGGCGGCGAGGTCCACTTCGACCGTCCCGCCGGCCGGGGTGTGGCGAATGGCGTTGTCGAGCAGGTTCGTCAGCACGCGCTCGATCATCCCGAGGTCGGCCCTGACGGCGGGCAGCATGGGCGGGACACCCGCGCGAAGGTGCAGCTGCTTGGCTTCGGCGGGGAGCGCGAACTTCTCGAGCACGTCCTGCGCGAGATCCACCATCGAGAACGCTTCCGGCGTGGCCTGCACCATGCCGTGCTCCAGCCGGGCGAGTTCGAACAGCGCCTGCGCCAGGCCGCCGACCTTGGCGCTCTGGGCCAGGGCGATGTCCAGGTACCGCTGGCGCTCCTCCCGGCTCAGCACATCGGCCTTCAGCGACAGCGCTTCCAGGTACCCGTGCAGGGAGGTTAGCGGCGTGCGCAGGTCGTGCGAGATATTGGCGACCATGTCGCGCCGTTCCTGATCCTGCTGGGCCAGTTCGCGCCATTGCGCGTCGATACGGCTAGCCATCTGGGAGAACGCGGTTTCCAGCGCGGTAATCTCGTCGCGGGCCGCGGGCGCAGGCGGGCGTTCGGTGCGGACCGCGTGGCCACCGGTCGAGTCGAACTGGCTGATCTTCACGGTCAGGCGGCGGAGCGGGCGCGTGATAAGCGCGAACGCGGCAAGACCCGCGGCCAGCCCCAGCGTGGTCACCAGCGCCATGGACCACAACGTCGTCCGCATGACCGCCGTGCGCGATGCCTGCGCCGCCAGCTTGTCGTGCGCTTCGCCCTGCAATACGACGTAGATATATCCGCCCTGCCGCAATGGCGCGGCGCTGAAGACCTTGCGCGCGGACGCGCTGCGCGGATCGTCGCCGAAGATCGGCAGCGCGCCGCCGTCGATCAGCTTTCTGATGGGCGCGAGATCGACACGATCGCGGATCAGGTGCCCCTCCGGCGCGTCATGGCCGCGAATCCGGCCCTGATCGTCGAGCAGATAGACCTCGACGCTCGGATTGACCACCATCAGCTGGCCGAACAGGCGGCGCAGCGCGGCCGGCTCCAGCTCGCTCTGGTCCTCGCGCAGCGCCGTGCGCCCGATATAGGCCGCGAGTCCCCGCGAAATATCCTGCACGACCTCGGTCTCGTGCATCGCATTGGCCCGCACCTGCAGCCACGCGGACGCCCCGCAGCAGGCGAGCAGCAACGCCGCGAAGACGCCGGCGAGCTTCTGGCTCAGTGACAGCTGAAGGCGCTTCAAGACGGCGCTCCCGGCGAGGCATCGCCCGCCGCGGGATCGGCGACGAAGCGATACCCCCTGCGCCAGACCGTCAGGATCCGCCGCGGTTGCGCGGGATCGACCTCGATCTTGGTACGCAGGCGGTTGATATGGGTGTTCACCGTGTGTTCATACCCTTCGTGCTGATAGCCCCAGACCTCGTTGAGCAGGTCCATGCGCGAGAACACCTTGCCCGGATGGCGCGCGAAGAAGTACAGCAGATCGAACTCGCGCGGCGTCAGGTCGAGCCGCCTGCCATCGATCGACGCTTCATGCGCGAGCGGATCGACGCTCAGGCCCGCATGGTCGATGCTGCCGAGATTGGCGCGCACGTCCCGCGCCAGCGCGTCGACGCGGCGCAGCAGCGCCTTGACCCGCGCCACGAGTTCGAGCATCGAGAACGGCTTGGCGAGATAGTCGTCGGCACCGATCTCGAGCCCCAGCACGCGATGGACCTCGCTGGACCGCGCGCTGATGATGATGATCGGCGTATAGCGCGTCATGGCCCGCGCGCGGCGGCAGATCTCCAGCCCATCCACCCCTGGCAGCATGAGGTCCAGAACCAGCGCATCCCACCCGCCCTGCTCGAGCAGCCGCAGGCCTTCCGTGCCGTCCGCGGTATGCACGACGTCATAGCGCTCGTCGCGCAGATGCAGGGCAAGGACGTTGGCGATGCCGACGTCGTCCTCCACGAGGAGAATGCGTTTGGTAGGGTCCATGGCGCTATTGTGCAGAAAACCGCCGGCGCAGTTATCACAGAATGTTTAAGGTTTGGCGAGGACTTGGCGACGGAAGCGCACCTAATCTGCGAATATCCGCAGCCACTCTGGAGTTGACCATGGGCATGTCGAGACGCATTCTCCTATCGGGCGGCACCCTCGCCGCCGCCGTGGCCGCCATGGGCGGCTGGCGCGTGCTGAATGCCGCGCCGCGGCCCGGCGAAGCCGGCACGCCCTCCCCGACGCCGGCCGGCGGCTTTCCGTTCCAGCTATCCGACGCCGAGTGGCGCGCAAAACTCAGCGCGAACCAGTACGCGGTACTGCGGAAGGAAGGGACCGAGCGCCCGTACAGCAGCCCGCTCAACGACGAGCATCGCAAGGGCATCTTTGCCTGCGCGGGATGCGACCAGCCGCTGTTCTCTTCCACCACCAAGTTCGATAGCCGTACCGGCTGGCCCAGCTTCTGGGCGCCCCTCGAGAACGCCGTGGGCACCGAGGACGACCGGAGCTTCGGCATGGTGCGCAGCGCCGTGCATTGCAGCCGCTGCGGCGGCCATCTCGGACACGTGTTCAACGATGGACCGAAGCCGACCGGCCTGCGCTACTGCATGAACGGCGTGGCCATGACGTTCCGCGCGGCCGCTGCCTGACCGGAGCCCTTGCCATGCTGCTCCTCGTGCTGTCTTTCCTTGGCGGGGTGCTCACGATCCTGAGCCCCTGCATCCTGCCGGTGCTGCCATTCGTCTTCGCACGCGCCGATCAGCCCTTCGTCCGTAGCGGCTTGCCGCTGCTCGCGGGCATGGGCGTGACGTTTGCCGCGGTGGCGACGCTTGCCGCCGTGGGCGGTGGCTGGGTGGCGCAGGCCAACGAGTTCGGGCGCTGGCTGGCCATCGCGCTGCTGGCCGCGTTCGGGCTGGCGCTGCTGCTGCCGCGTCTGGCGGAACGGCTCATGCATCCGCTGGTCGGGGCGGGCAGCCGGCTCTCGAACCTTGCCGAGAGCGGTGGCGGCAAGAACAGCGCCTCGGCCTCGTTTCTGCTCGGCATCGCCACGGGGCTCGTCTGGGCGCCGTGCGCGGGCCCGATTCTCGGCCTGGTGCTGACGGGCGCGGCCCTGCAGGGGGCGAGCATCGGCACCACGCTGTTGCTGCTGGCCTATGCGGCCGGCGCGGCCACGTCGCTGGCCATCGCGCTGCTGATCGGCGGCCGCGTGTTCGCGGCCATGAAGCGCTCGCTCGGGGTCGGGGAATGGATTCGCCGCGGCATCGGGGCGGCGATGCTCGTGGGTGTCGGGGCGATTGCGCTGGGACTGGATACCGGCCTGCTGACGCGCATCTCGACCGTCGCGACCGGTGGGCTGGAGCAGCAGCTCGTGAACAAGCTGTCCCCGAAGCCGGCGCAAGGCGTCAATGACGGCGGCTCGATGATGATGATGCGCACCGCCAACACCGACGCCGTGCTGCCGGTCGAAGGCAGGTTCCCGGGCCTCGACGGCGCCGTGCAATGGCTGAACTCGCCGCCGCTCAGCGGCGAAGCACTGCGCGGCAAGGTCGTGCTCGTCGATTTCTGGACCTACTCCTGCATCAACTGCCTGCGTACCCTGCCCTATGTGAAAACCTGGGCAGAGAAGTATCGGGACAAGGGGCTTGTCGTGATCGGCGTGCATGCGCCCGAGTTTGCGTTCGAGCGCAATATCGACAATGTCCGCAAGGCCGCGCGCGACCTGGGCGTGACCTACCCCATCGCCATCGACAACAACTATGCGATCTGGCGCGCGTTCGGCAACAACTACTGGCCCGCGCACTACTTTATCGATGCGCAGGGACGCATTCGCTTCCACCATTTCGGGGAAGGCGAGTACGAGAAATCGGAGGCGGTCATTCGCCAGTTGCTCGCGGAGGCCGGCCATGCGGACGTCGCCGGAGCGGACGCGCCCACGGGTGCAAGAAAGGTCGCAGCGACGGGCGTCGAAATGGCCCCCGACAAGGATGCGATGCGGTCGCCGGAAACCTACGTCGGCTACGCGCGTGCCGAGAACTTCGTGTCGGACGGCGGGGCGAAGGAAGACGAGCCGAAGGACTACCGTACGCCCGCCGATCTCGCGCTCAATCAGTGGGGCCTGACCGGCAACTGGAAGGTCGGCGAGGAAGACGCGACGCTCGGGCGTCACGCGGGCGGCATCGTCTATCGCTTCCATGCGCGCGATCTGCACCTCGTGCTCGGTCCTTCGGCCGATGGCAAGCCCGTGCGATTCCGTGTGACGATCGACGGCAAGGCGCCCGGGGCCTCGCATGGCACCGATGTGGCGGCCGATGGCGGCGGCACGGTGACGGACCAGCGGCTCTATCAACTGGTCCGGCAGAGCGGCGACGTCCACGACAGGACGTTTGCCATCGAATTTCTCGATCCCGGGGTGAAGGCGTATGCCTTTACGTTCGGCTAATGTATTCCCTTCTTCAGAGAGTCAGATCATGAACGTCATCGCCACACTGCAACGCCGGCTGCGCCCTACCCCCGCCCGGCTCGCCGGACTGGCATTGCTGGCCGCCTTGTTCGGCGGCGTCGCCAGACCGGTGCTATCGAGCGAACCCGCGGTCAAGATTCCCGCGCCGGTGGCCGACGAGAAGCCGGGCGCATCGGGCCCGGGCCGCACCCAGACCGCCGTCTTCGCGGGCGGCTGCTTCTGGGGCGTGCAGGGCGTGTTCGAACACGTAAAGGGCGTGACGCGCGTGACCTCGGGCTATGCCGGCGGCGCGGCGAACACCGCGCAGTACGAGCGCGTGGGCACGGGCACGACCGGCCATGCCGAGTCCGTGGAAATCCGCTACGACCCGACGCAGGTCAGCTACGGCAAGCTGCTGCAGATCTTTTTCTCGGTCGCGCATAACCCGACGCAACTGAACTACCAGGGTCCCGACCACGGCACGCAGTACCGCTCGGCCATCTTCCCGACCACGCCCGAACAGCAGACAATCGCGCAGAACTACATCGCCCAGCTTGGCGGCGCCAAATCCTTCGGCGCCCCGATCGTGACGCGCATCGAGCCCAACAAGGGCTTCTACGCCGCCGAGGACTACCATCAGGACTTTCTGGTCAAGAACCCGAACCATCCGTATATCGTGATCAACGACCTGCCGAAGGTCGCCAATCTGAAGACGATGTTCCCGGACATCTATCGCGACGATGCGGTGCTGGTGTCGAAGCGGGCGATGTGATGGGCCCGCCGGTCACCGGCAGAGCTTTCGGTCCAGAAATCCGCGGATCATCGGCGCCATGACATCGAGTTTGTCCTCGAGCGCGAAATGTCCGGTGTCGAGCAGATGGAGCTCGGCGTCGGGCAGGTCGCGCTTGTAGGGATGCGCGCCCGGCTCCGGGAAGATCTTGTCGTTCTTGCCCCAGACGATCAGGGTCGGGGGTTTGCGTTCGCGGAAGAAGGCCTGGAATTTCGGGTAGAGCGGGACGTTCGTTCCATAGTCGCGGAACAGATCGAGCTGGATATCCCGGTTGCCGGGCCGATCCAGCAACGCCTGGTCGATGACCCAGTTGTCGGGGCTGATGCGCGAGAGATCGCTCATGCCGTCCGTGTACTGGAATTTCGTCGTATCCAGCGTGACGAGGCCCGCCAGCGCATTCCGGCGTGCCGGCGTGTCTTCCGCCCAGTACGCCTTGATGGGGTCCCAGAATGCGCCCAGCCCTTCCGTATACGCGTTGCCGTTCTGCACGATCAGCGCCTGCACGCGTTCGGGGTGGGCAATGGCGAGCCGGTACCCGACGGGCGCGCCGTAGTCCATGACGTACATGCTGTACCGCGCCGCGCCAAGCTTGACCGTGAGCTTGTCGATGATGTCCGCGTATTGCGCGAAGGTGTACGCGAAATTTGCCCGGTCCGGCATGCCGCTCTGCCCGAACCCGGGGTAGTCGGGCGCGATCACGTGGTACCGGTCCGCGAGGAGCGGGATGAGGTTACGGAACATATGCGACGACGTCGGGAACCCGTGCAGCAGCAGCACGACCGGTCCGTTGGCGGGACCCGCCTCGCGGTAGAAGACATCGACGCCATCGATCGACGCCGTTCGGTAGTGCACGACGGCGACGGCCTGCGCGGTCCCGGCGCGGGCCGGTTTGGGGCACGCGGCCAGTGCGGGTTGGACGGCAGCGAGCAGCCCAGCCATCCACAGCGTATTCAGCAAGCGGCACGTCATGTCGAATTCTCCCGGCGGTAGACCCTGCGTCGTCTAGATACCGTACGACCCGCGGCAAGACAATTCACATTAAATCCCGTGAAGCAGAGCCGGTCGGATTCGCACAGGTCCTGTCGGCGGTTAACACTGCGGGCTCGATCATCGCCGTTTGATTGTTGGCGATTCCCGGAAGGACCTGACAGGTTTGGCCCGTATATCTGACGGCCATACCCGTAAACAATGCGCGGACGTCTCCCTCGATCGAGCGACCCATGACCCGCCTCTCGCATGCCTCCCGCCATGAACCCGCTTGCTATGCCCTGCTCCGCGTCGTCTTTGGCGCGGTGCTGTTCACCCACGGCCTGCCCAAGGCGCTCGGCACCTCGCATGGGTCGATGGCCGATCCCATGGCGGGATCGATCCGCCTGATCGGCGACGTGATGGGTTTGCCGTTTGCCCCGCAGCTCGCGTTTCTCGTCATGCTGCTGGAGACAGGTGGCGCGCTCATGCTCCTGCTCGGGCTTGGCACGCGATGGATCGCGGGCCTCGTCGTACTGGAGATGCTGGCCATCAGCTACGCGCTGGGGCCCACGTGGCCGTGGATCGACCGGGGCATCGAGTTCCCCGTGCTCATGGGCTGTCTGGCGCTGTATATGGTCGCGCGCGGCGGCGGCGCCTATGCGGTGGACACGCTGATCGCCCGCCGCATGGTGGCCGCCCCCGCCTCGCTCCGCTAGATGCCGTAGGCCGTGCGGATCTGCTCCGCGGCGCGCTCGCCGACGACCACGCAGGGCGCCATCGTGTTCCCGCTCGTGACGTGCGGCAACACGGATGCATCGGCGATGCGCAGCCCTTCGATGCCATAGACTTTCAGGCGGCCATCGACCACCGACATCGCATCGCGCCCCATCTTCGCCGTGCAGCACTGGTGCCAGTATGTGACCGCCGCATTGCGCGCGTAGTCCTCCAGCTCCTTGCCGCGCAGCTTGCCGGGCAGCGCTTCACGCGTGACGAGCCTGTCGAAGCAGGGCCTGGCGCCGAGCTCGCGCACGAGCGCGATATTGGCGAGCGCGGTCTTCATATCGTTGGGATGCGAGAGCGTGTTCGCCTCGATGATCGGCGCATCGCGCACATCGGGGCCCGACAGCCGCACGCGTCCGCGGCTTTCCGGATGCGCAAGGCCCGCGAACATGGTCCAGCCATGCAACGGAACGTCCATCGCCATGGTCTCCGCGCTCGGCACCGGCATTTCGGTCTGGCAGTGGAACATGTCGGGCAGATGCATGCCCGGCTCGCTCGACCAGTACAACGTGGCCTCCGAGCCGCCGTGGCCGATGGCCTGAGGCTCGCGGTATTCGAAGATGACGCCGAACGACACGTGGTCCTGGTGATTGGCCCCCACGCCTGGCAGGTGCTGCACGACGGGCAGGCCGTGCCGGCGCAGTTCATCCTCGTCGCCGATGCCGGACTGCATCAGTACCTTCGGCGTATTGATCGCGCCCATCGACAGGATGACCTCACGGTTCGCACGGAAGATATGACGCTCGCCGTGATGGATCGCTTCCACGCCGACGACGGTCGTGCCGCGCAGGACAAGGCGGGACACGAGCGTATGGGGCAATACGGTGAGATTGGGCTGCCCGATGCGCGGATGCACATAGGCGCGATAGATCGACGACCGCTTGCCGTCGCGAACGATCAGGTCGCTGATCGCGGCACCGCCGCGCCCTTCCATCATGGCGCCGTTCGGGTTGTCGTAGCTTGGAATGCCGAGCTCGCGCGCGGCATCGACCATCGCGTGGGCAATCGGCTGCGCCTGGCGCGCCGGGCTGACGTACACGGGGCCGTTCACGCCGCGCCGCAGCGGATCGGGCGTGCCCTGGTAGTTCTCCACGCGCTGATAGATCTTGAGCACCGATTCGTAACCCCAGCCGGGGTCGCCCGTCGCCTCCGCGAAGTCCTCCCAGTCGTTGCGATGCCCGCGGGCCCACACCATGACGTTGATGCTGGAACCGCCGCCGAGCACCTTGCCCATGTTCAGCGGAATGGCGCGGCCATTCACGTGGCGATTCGGCTGGGCCATGAAGTTCCAGTCGCGCACGCCGCCAAGGTTCATCGACCATTGTGCAGGGCTCATCACCTCTGGCACGTCGTCGCTGCCACCCGCCTCGATCAGCAGCACGCGGACGTCGGGGTTCTCCGCCAGGCGCGCGGCAACGACCGATCCGGCCGTGCCCGCACCGCAGACGATGAAATCAAATGCTTCGCTCGGGACCATCGTGTTCCTTTCAGGGGGGAGTTGCGATGAGCCGGAGTCTAATTCAATTCCATCGAACCTATCAATTTTGTATAATTTAAATTGCGAGTTCGCACGACGGGATGCAGGCCAGCGCGGGAAGCCGGCCGCGCCGGTACACTACGGACCGCACGCAAACGCATGAATCTCATGGAAGACAACGTTCTGACCACCACGCAGGTCGCCAAAATGCTGGGGATCTCGGTACGCACCGCACAGTTGCTGATCGAGGGTGGGACGCTGACGTCGTGGAAGACGCCGGGCGGGCATCGCCGCGTGTTCCGGTCGGAAGTGCAGGCGTTGATGGCGCGCGAACGGCCGGCCTTGCCGCAGGACACGGCGAGCGCCACCCTGCCCGCGGTGGATGCCGCGGGCGCCTATCCCGTTGCCGCCGATGAATCGCGCCGTCTGCTTGCGGTCGAGCGTTCCGGTCTGGTCGATACGGCCCCAGAGACCGCTTTCGACCGCATTACGTGGATGGCGGCACAAACGCTCTCGGCGCCGGTGGCCTTGATGACGATCCTGACGCCCACGCGCCAGTGGTTCAAATCCCGGCAGGGACTGGACATGACCGAGTCTCCGCGCAGCTGGGCGTTCTGCAATCACACGGTCCTGCAACGGCAGGTCTTTGTCGTGAACGATCTGTCGACGCACCTTTCATTCGCATCGAACCCCGCAGTCGCGGGCGCGCCGCATTTCCGGTTCTATGCGGGCGCGCCGGTGCTGGACCCCGAGGGCTATGCGCTCGGTTCCATCTGCGTGATGGATTACGCGCCGCGCACGCTCGATGCCACGCAGACCCAGACCCTCGAGGCCCTTGCGGCGTTCGCGTCGAGCGAGATCCGCCTGGCGCAGACCGACCGCGCGCTCATGCAGCTGCAGGCGCGCGCGGCTCGGTAAGACCGTCTCAATCCAGCGAGATATTGGCCTTGGCGGCCAGCACTTTCCAGCGCGCGACTTCCGATTCCGTATGCTTGCCCAGCGCGGCCGCCGTGTACTTCTCCGTGGGTAGCGTCTGGATGGCCTGTGCCGTCAGGCGGTCCGTGAAGGACTTGTCGCTCATGACCTTCAGATAGGCGGCCTGCATCTTGTCGATCGCGGCCTGCGGCGTACCCCTGGGCGCGTAGATGCCATACCACGTGGCCGCCTCGAAGCCCGGGATCACCGTTTCCGCGAGGGTCGGCACGTCCTTGATCTGGGCGACGCGTGTCGCGGACGTGACCGCCAGTGCGCGGACCTTCGACTCCGTGATCTGCGGCAGCGCCGTGTTGGTCTGGTCGAACATCCCATCGACCTGCCCGCCGATGACGTCGATCAGCGCCGGGCCGGCGCCCTTGTACGGGACCAGCGACACCTTCATGCCCGCCGCCGACGCGAACATTGCCGCGATCAGGTGAGAGGTCGATCCCATGCCCGCATTGCTGATGTTCAGCTTGCCCGGGTTCTGCTTGCCGTACTCGACGAACGCCTTCACATCCCTGGCCGGATGGTCCTTGCGCACCATCAGCACCATCGGTGTATCGGGAAAGCGGAACACCGGCGCGAAGTCCTTGACCGGGTCGTACGACAGCTTCTTGTAGAGCGCGGGCGCCGCGCCCATGTAGCCCATATGCCCGACCAGCATCGTGTAGCCGTCATTGTTGGCGCGGGCCGCCTTGGTCGCGCCCACGGTGCCGCCGGCGCCCGGCGAGTTGTCGATGACGATCGACTGGCCGACCTCGCGCGAGACGCGTTCGGCGATGCTGCGGGCGAGTGCGTCCGTGGGGCCGCCGGCCGCGAAGGGCACGATCCAGGTGATGGGCTTGGTGGGATAGTTCTGCGCGTGTGCCGTGGCACCCGTGACGATCGCCACGGTTGCCATGGCGATGCGCGCCAGCGTTCCGACTCGTTGCATGGGTTGTCTCCTCTGTTTGATGGGATGCGGCCAGCGCGTCTTATGCGCGCTTGACCTGAATGCCGGCCGTGTGCGATCGGCGATCGTCGGCGTCCTCTTCCAGCAGGTTGCCGTCATCGAGCGCCGCATCCGCATGCGCGGCGTCCGGATAGAGTTCGGGATACAGATGGCGGCGCGCGCGCTCGGCATCGAACGTGCCCGACCATTTCGCGACGACCACGGTGGCCACGCTGTTGCCGATGGTGTTGCAGGTCGAGATGGCCATCGACAGGAAGCGGTACACGCCAAAGATCACGGCCAGCCCTTCCACCGGCAGGATGCCCGTGGAACTCACGGTGGCGGCAAAGACCACGAACGACCCGCCCGACACCGTCGCCGCGCCCTTCGACGTCAGCAGCATCAGCAGCAGGATGCCGAACTGATGCTCGAGCGACAGCGGCACGCCATAGGCATGGGAGATGAACATCACGCCCATCGCCATGAAGATCGAGGTGCCATCGAGGTTGAACGCATAGCCCGTGGGCAGCACCAGGCCGACCGTCTGCTTGGCGCAGCCCAGCCGCTGGAGCTTGATCAGCAGACGCGGCAGCGCGCTCTCGGACGACGCCGTGCCCAGCACGATCAGGATCTCATCCTTGATATATCGCAGGAAGCGCCACAGGCTGAACCCGGCCAGCCGCGCCACGAGCCCCAGCGCGCCGAGGAGGAAGATGATGACCACCGCGTAGAAGCTCAGCACGAACTCGGCCAGCGCGAGCAGCACGGCGGTGCCGTTGCTGCCCACCGAGTACGCCACCGCGCCGAAGGTGCCGATGGGCGCGAGCTTCATCACGAGGTTGATAAACGAGAACAGCACCTCGGAAATCGTGTCGAGACCCTCGTTGATCCTGACGCGGCGCGTCTCGGGAATCGCGAGAATGCCGATGCCGACCATGACCGCGAGCACCACCACCTGCAGCAGTTCCCCCTTGGCGAACGCGCCCACGAAATTGTCCGGCACGATATGCGCCATGAACTCGAGGAAGCCCTGCGGGGCAGCCGCCTTGGCGACCGGCGCGGCCGACGCCGCGCCCACGCTGGCCATGCCCTTGCCGATCTCGAGCAGATTGCCCGCGACCATGCCGAGGATGAGCGCCACGGTGGACACCACCTCGAAATAGAGGATCGACCGCCAGCCCACGCGTCCCGCGCTCCGCACATCGCCGGCGGACGCAATGCCGTGCACGATGGTCAGGAACACCAGCGGTGCCACGCCAGCCTTGATCAGCGACAGGAACATGTCGCCGAGCAGCTTGAGCTTGGCCGCGAACTGCGGAAAGACGAACCCCACCGCGATACCGAGAATCAGCGAGACCAGTACCTGCATGCCGAGGCGGCGGTACCAGGGCAGCCGTTTGGGTGCGGATGGCGTGGGCGTTTGGGTGGTTGTACTGCTCATCTATGTCTCCTTCGGCCAGAGCGGCGTGCGCTCAGGCGACTTCCTTCGACAGCGCGATGGCGCGGTCCACCATCTGCGGCGCGAGGCCCAGATAGTTGGCCGGATCGACCATCTGGTCGATGGCCGCGCGATCGAAATGCTTCGTGACGGCCGGCAGCGCCAGCAGTGCTTCGGCCAGCGTGCCGCCCTGCTCGTTGACGGTGCGGCAGGCGTCGTAGACCACATCGTGGGCTTCCTGGCGGCCGATATGCGGGGCCATGCGCATCATCACGGCTTCCGCGACGATGAGGCCCTTCGAGATGCCGAGGTTGTGCGCCATGCGCGCGGTATCGACGATCAGCCCGCCGAGCGCGAACTTGGCCTGATGCAGCGCGCCCGACGTGAGGATGAAACTCTCGGGAATGGCGATCCACTCGGCGTGCCACGGCCCCGTGGCGCGCTCGAAGTCCTGCACCATCGCATCGACCATCAGGCCCGCGTGCTGGCGCACGGCCTTGGACGCGGCCAGCATCAGTTCGCTCGAGATCGGGTTCCGCTTCTGCGGCATGGTGCTGCTGGCGCCGCGGCCCTTGACGAACGGTTCGTAGACTTCCGCGAACTCGGTCGAGGCCATGATCATGATGTCCAGCGCGATCTTGCCGAGCGAGCCCGTCACCAGGGCCAGCAGGTTCACGGCTTCGGCAAAGCCGTCGCGCGCCACGTGCCACGTGGTGGCGGGCATGCCCAGATCCAGTTCTTGCGCGAGCGCGCGCTGCACCTCGAAGCCCTTGTCGCCCAGCGAGGCCAGCGTGCCGGCCGCGCCGGCGAACTCGACCACGGCGACGCGCGGGCGCAGTTCGGCGAGGCGTTCCTGATGGCGGTCGAACATCGCGAGCCAGATGGCCGTCTTGTAGCCGAACGTCACGGGCAGCGCCTGCTGCAGATGGGTGCGGCCCGCCATCGGCGTGTCGCGGTGCTTGATGCTGAGGTCGGCGAGAATGCCGCGCAGTTCACGGATGTCGGCGGCCACGCTGTCGAGCGCATCGCGCACCTGCAGCGCCACGGCCGTGTCCATGATGTCCTGCGTGGTGGCGCCCCAGTGCACGTAGCGGCCCGCCTCTCCGCACATCTTCACCATCTGGTGGACCAGCGGAAGGATCGGATACCCGACAATGTCGGTTTCCTCGCGCATGTGATCGAAGTCGATACGTTCGATACGCGACTCGCGGGCGATGGCCTCGGCGGCGTCGGCGGGAATGACGCCAACGCGCGCCTCGGCTTTGGCCAGCGCGATTTCCACATCGATATAGCGTTGCACGAGCGCGCCGTCGGAAAAGATCTGGCGCATCTTCTGCGTGCCGAAGGCATCGCGGAACAAGGCGGAATCGACGACGGTGCTGGCGGCGGGAATGGTATAGGCGGTCATGTGGTGTGCGTGAGCGATCTGGTATTCGGGCGTGAACTGGTATATGTTCGAACTTATTCGCCATTAAATATGTTCGAACATATTCTCGAAATTAGTGTTAACCCTTGGCAATCATGAGCAAGATGAACTTCGCCGAGATCAGCAGCCAGTTGCTGCAAGGCATTACGACGGGACATTTCCCGGTCGGCGCGCTGCTGCCGACCGAACTCGAGATGTGCGAGCAGTTCGGGGCGAGCCGCTATACGATCCGCGCGGTATTGCAGGACCTGCAGGAAAAGGGGTTGGTCTCGCGCCGCAAGAACGTGGGCACGCGTGTGGAGGCCTCGCAGCCCAAGACGGTGTTCCGGCCGACGCTGGCCTCGGTCGAAGACCTGATGCAGTTTGGCGGCCAGCACCGGCGCGTGGTGCAGTCGGTGGAAACGGTGAATGCCCCCGACGATGTTGCCGCCGTGCTGGATGGGGGCGCGCGTGGGGAGGTGTTGCGGATTTCGAGCGTGCGGCTCGATGCGGCACGCGGCCAGGGGCAAAATGAGTCGCCGATCGCCTGGACCGACGTCTATATCGACGCGGACTATGCGGACCTCGGGCAAATCGTGCGCGACACCCCCGACGTGCTGGTCAGCTCGCTGATCGAGTCACGCTATGGGCGGCAGATTGCCGAGATCGAGCAGGATATCCGCGCGTCCACGTTGCGGGACGCGCGGATCGCCGAGGCACTGGGCCTCGAGACGGGCGCGGCGGTGCTGAAGGTCGTCCGCCGTTATATCGACGCGGACGGCAAGACGTTCGAGCTATCGGTGACGATCCACCCGGCCGAAACCGTGTCCGTGACGACGCGCATGCGCCGCAACACCCGATAGCCGCGATTCGCTACGCAAGAAAGCGATCGACCTCGGCCACGAAGTCCTCGATCTCCTGGAACAGGAACGCGTGGCCCGCATCGGGATACAGCACGAGCTTGGCGTACGGCGCCTGCTGCGACAGCACGTAGGACCGGTACGCGGGCAGCATCACGTCGTGCGCGCCGTTGGCCACGAGGATCGGCAGCCGCAGTTCGGCCGCGCGATGCAATACCCCCTGCCAGGACGAAATGGCCTTGACCTGCGCCATGAACGCCTCGGCCGTGACACGCGGGCCGCGATCCGGCTGCGCTTCGATGCGCGTGAGCGATGTCCTTCCCGCCGCGACGGCGGACTCCGACTCCGGATAGAACAGGAACAGGAAGTCGTCGATATCATTGATCGCGTGCGTCATCACCTGCGGCACGCGCGGATGCGGCTGCGGACCATCGGTAATGCCGCCCGGGCTCGAACCCGCGACGATCAACCTCCGTACGAGATGGGGCGCGTCGAGCGCCAGCTGCTGCGCGACCACGCCACCGAGCGACCATCCCAGAACATCGGCCTGTGCAAAGCCTAAAGCGCCGATGACCGTGCCGGCGACGGCTGCCATGCCCGCGATGGTGTCCGGCACCCTGCCCGCCGAGCGGCCGATGCCCGCGCTATCGAACCAGACCACGCGGCGCTCGGCCGAGATCGCGTCGATAAACGCGGGGTCCCAGTCGTCCATCGTGCCGCGAAAACGTTGCAGCAGCACCAGCGGAATGCCGCCGTCAGGCCCCGTCTCGCGCAGGGCGAGGCGGCCGTGGGGTGTCTCGAGGTCGAAGGATCGCGCCATGAGTGTTCTTGTTATGGGAATGCCTCAAGCGTATGGGGTCCCACGCGGGGCCGCATGACAAAAACGCTGGCTTTTCGGTCATTCTGCGACGTCGAACACGCCCAATGACTCCGGTATCGCGTCATTGCGCCGGAGGCTGCTTGGCGGCAGCCCGTACGCGCGCACGAAGGCGCGGCGCATGCGGTCGCGGTCCGCGAAGCCCGTGTCGCGCGCCACGGTTTCCATCGCATGCCGGCCGCTTTCCAGCATCGCGCGCGCGGCCTCGAGCCGCAGCATTTCCACGGCCTTCGCCGGCGACTGCCCGGTTTCTTCGCGAAAAAGGCGGCTGAACTGCCGTGGCGACAGCCTCGCCGCATCGGCCAGCTCTTCCACCGTCAGCGCATTGCGCAGATGTTCCTTGGCATAGATCAGCGCGCGCTTGACGCGATCGCTGCGCGGCTCGAGTTCGAGCAGCGTGGAGAACTGCGACTGTCCGCCCGGGCGGCGATAGTAGACCACCAGCCTGCGGGCCACGTTGCGGGCCAATGCCGGGCCGTGATCGTTCTCGATCAGCGCGAGTGCGAGGTCCATGGCCGCGGACATGCCGGCCGAGGTCCACACGTTGCCATCCTGCACGAAGATGCGATCTTCATCGACGTTCACGCGCGGAAAACGCTCCTGCAGCCGCCTCGCGTACAGCCAGTGCGTCGTGGCCGCGCGGCCTTCCAGCAGGCCGGCTTCGGCCAGTGCGAAGGCGCCCGTGCAGATGCCCGCGACACGGCGCGCCTCGTTGCCCGCCCGCTGGATAAAACGCTTGAGGCCCGTCGGCAACGGGCCCGGGATGCGGATGCCAGCCACCATCAGCGTGTCGGGCATCGCGCTCAGTGGCACGGTCTCGATGCCAAGCCCGACCGTCGAGCGCACGAGGCCACCGTGTTCGCTGAGGATGGCCATGCGATATCCATCGCTGCCCAGTTCCGCGTTGGCGAGCTCGAACGCGGATAGCGCGGAGAGGCCAATGACCTGGAACCCGTCCTCGAGGATCAAACCGATTTGCCGCATGACATTCTTTCCGCTACGTCAGCCGTGACGACACGATTGTCCAGGCTCCGGGGCAATTTATTCGCGACGCCTGGCGTCGTCAAGACCAGTAGGCCGCGCGAGCCCCGGTTTGCGCAAGGATGTCCGAAATCACCGCGAATACGTCATCCCGACGCACGCCGCTATCCCTATCCTTCGCATCACTGTGCCTCGACACGACAACAAGGATAGGAAATGCCATCGCAATCTGTCACTGCTTTGATCACCGGTGCGTCGTCGGGCATCGGCGCCGTCTATGCCGATCGCCTTGCCGCGCGCGGTCACGATCTGCTGCTCGTCGCGCGCAATGAAGCGCGTCTGCGCGCGCAGGCACAGAAGCTGTCGAGCCAGTACGGCGTCACCGTCGACATCCTCGTCGCGGATCTGAACGATCCCGCGGACCTGCGGAAGGTCGAGGCGCGGCTGGCCACCGACGCACGCATCGGCATGCTGGTCAACAACGCGGGTTTCGGGGGCGCGGGCACGCTGGCGCAATCGTCGGTGGACGATATGGAACGGATGATCGGCGTCAACGTGACCGCCGTGATGCGGCTCGCCTATGCGGCCGCCCCCGCGTTCGCATCGCGCGGCGCCGGCACCCTCGTCAATATCGCCTCGATCGCGGCCATCGCGCCCGAGGTGCTGAATGGCGTCTACGGCGGGACCAAGGCGTTCGTGCTGGCATTCAGCCGGTCGCTGCACAAGGAACTGGCGGAGAAAGGGGTGCGTGTGCAAGTGGTGCTGCCCGGTGCGACGGGCACCGAGTTCTGGGATATCGCCGGACTGCCATCGTCGAATCTGCCGGAGAGCTGGGTCATGACGCCCCAGACGCTCGTCGACGCCGCGCTGCTCGACCTCGACGCGGGCGTGTTCGCGTCGATTCCCTCGCTGCAGGACGAGACGCAATGGCAGGCATGGGAAGCCGCCCGCGAAGTCATGATGCCGAATCTCTCGTCGCGCATGGCGGCACCGCGCTACGAATCGGCGGATGCCCACGAAGGTTGATCGCCCCCTCTGGCAACGACAACGGACAAGACCATGCAACTCACGGGCAACACCATCTTCATCACGGGCGGAACCTCCGGTATCGGGCTCGCGCTCGCGAAGGCGTTTCACAAGCTGGACAACAAGGTCATCGTCGCCGGACGCCGCAAGGCGCTGCTGGCGCAAATCTCTGCCGACCATCCGGGCATCGACGGTGTGGAGCTCGACATTGCCGATGCCGATGACATCGCCCGCGTCGCGGCAAAGCTGGTCGCCGAGTACCCCGCGCTCAACGTGCTGATCAACAACGCGGGTGTCATGCCGTTCGACGACCCCTCCACCGTCGTCGACGACACAGGTTCGCGCCGCATTCTCGATACGAATTTCCTCGGCGCCGTGCGCATGACCTCGGCACTGGTCGAGCATCTGAAGGCGCAGCCGCGCGCGACCATCCTCTACAACAGCTCCGTGCTGGCGTACGTGCCGATTGCCACCAACGCGGTGTACTCGGCCTCCAAGGCCGCGCTGCATTCGTACGCGCTGTCGCAACGCTTCATGCTGCGGGAGACCAACGTGACGGTGCAGGAGATCGCGCCCCCCTGGGTCGATACCGACCTCGTCAAGAAGAGCGGCGACCCGCGCGCGATGCCGCTGGATGCCTTTATCGAGGAGACCATGCGCGGTCTCGCCACGGAAGCGCCCGAAGTCTTCGTCGAGGGCATTCGCGCGATGCGCAACAACCCGGGGCTGGGCGAGCACGAGCTCGTGCATGCGTTCAACCAGAGCATTGCCGAGAACCCCATCCCGGTCTGACATGGCAGTCTCCACGCTTGCGCCCGACCGTGCCGATTCGCTGACGCCGGCGGTCTTCCTGGCGCTCGGCACCTTTGCCATCGGCACGGAAGGCTTCATGATCGCGCCGCTGCTGTCGACGATGGCCGCGGACTTCGGCCTCAGCGTGCCCCATGTCGCGCTGCTCGTCGTCGTGTTCACGCTGACGATGGCGATCACCTCGCCGATCGCGACGACGCTCACCGCATCGTGGAGCCGCCGGCGCACGCTACTGTGTGCCATGACAGTGTTCACGGCCGGCAACCTGCTGGCGGCATGGTCGCCGAGTTTCGGGGTCCTGATGGCCGCGCGGGTCATGATGGCCGTGGCCTCGGGTCTCTACGTGCCCAATGCGAATGCGCTGGCCGGCGCCATCGTGAGCCCCGCCAGGCGCGGCCGCGCGCTGGCGGTGGTGAGCGGCGGCATGACGCTGGCCATTGCGCTGGGACTACCGCTCGGCGGACTGGTCGGCCACGCATTCGGCTGGCGGATGACGTTTCTGGCCGTGGGCGCGATGAGCCTGACGGCAATCGTGGGCATCCTCGCCGGCGTCGCCCGCGATGCCGGTGCCGGCATTCCCGTCGCCACGCTCTCGCAGCGCCTGGCGGTGGTGCGCCAGCCCGCGGTCCTGCAACTGCTGTCCGTCAGCCTGTTCTGGTCGATCGGCGCGTATGCGGCTTATCCGTATATCGCCCCCTACCTGACGCAGGTGCTCGGTTTCCAGTCGGCGGGGATCAACGCCACGGTTTCGCTATGGGGTCTTGCCGCGGCGTTCGGCGTCACCACCGGCGGCGCGTTGAATGACCGTTACGGCTCCAGCCGCGTCGCGCGCCTGTCCCTGCTGGTTCTCGGGCTCGCGTTCTGGGCCTTGTCGATGGCGGCGGCCGCCTTGTCGCCGCATCTGGCGATGGTGCCGGTCCTCCTCGCCGTCGTCGTCTGGGGCTTTACCGTCTGGTCGTTCTTCCCGGCGCAGATGGCCCGGCTGATGGCCGCGGGAAGCGCGTCTCAGGCGTCGCTGGCGCTGGCCCTCAATACCTCGACGATGTACCTCGGCTTCTCCATCGGCAGCGCGCTCGGCGCGGTCATTCTCGGCCGCCATGCCATCTGGGGCATCGGATTGCTGGCGGGCGCCTGCCAGTTCGTCGCGCTGTTTCTCGATCACAACAGGAAAACGTCCCCATGACGACGCTCAACATCAACGGCAAGACGGTCGACGTCGATGCCGATCCATCGACGCCACTGCTCTGGGCGCTGCGCGACACGCTGGGCATGACCGGCACCAAGTTCGGCTGCGGCATGGCTGCCTGCGGTGCCTGCACCGTCCATATCAACGGCACGGCCACGCGCAGCTGCGTGATGCCGATTTCGGCGGTGGCCGGCATCAACGTCAATACCATCGAAAGCATGGGCGACGACCGGATCGGGCGCGCCGTGCTCGATGCGTGGATTCGCCATGACGTGGCGCAGTGCGGCTACTGCCAGAACGGACAGGTCATGAGTGCCGTCGGGCTGCTTCGGACCAAGCCCCGGCCGACGGATGCCGATATCGACCAGGCCATGGCAGGCAACATCTGCCGCTGCGGCACCTATCAACGTATACGCGCGGCCATCAAGGATGCCGCGCGCACCATCGCCTGAGGAGAAGCCGATCATGCGTCTACAAGGATTCGAGGCGACGGCCGGCGTCGCGCCGCTCTCGCGACGGCGCTTTCTCAAGATCGCCGGCCTGGCGGGCGGCGGCTTCGCGCTCGGCCTCGCCGGATTGCCGGAGATGGCCAACGCGGACAACGGGGGTGCCCCGAAAGCGCCCTCGCCTCCTCAGGCCTTCGTCGTCATCGCGCCGGACAACACCGTCACGATCGCGGTCAACCGGCTGGAGTTCGGGCAAGGCGTGCATACGGCGCTGCCGATGGTGCTTGCCGACGAACTCGACGTGCCCTGGGCGAGCGTGCGGTCCGTGCTGGCGCCGGCCGGCGATGCCTATCGCGATCCGGGTTTCGGCATTCAGATGACAGGCGGGTCGACGGCGCTCAGGAACTCGTTCGGTCAGTACCGCGAACTCGGCGCCCGCGCGCGCGCAATGCTCGTGGCGGCTGCCGCGAAGCAGTGGAACGTGGACCCGTCCGCATGCACGGCGCAGCAAGGCGTGGTCACGGCGGGATCGCAGCGGGCCACGTATGGCGAGCTTGCCCACGCCGCGATGGCGCTGCCCATCCCCGCGACGGTGACCCTGAAGGACCCGTCGCAGTTCCGCATCATCGGCAAGCCCACGCCGCGACTCGACGCCGCATCGAAACTGCATGGCGACCCCGTGTTCGGCATCGATACGCGGCTCAAGGACATGGTGGTGGCGGTCGTCGCGCATCCGCCGCGCTTCGGTGGCAAGGTGAAGACCTTCAACGCCGACAAGGCGCTGGCCATCAAGGGCGTGCGCGAGGTGATGCTGGTGCCCGTGGACCGTGACGGCACCGGCATCGCCGTCGTTGCCGACGGTTACTGGCCCGCGAAGCAAGGCCGCGATGCGTTGCAGATCGACTGGGAAGATGCAGGCTCGCGCGCCGGCACGAAGGCGCTGTACGAGGAGTACGGCAAGCTTGCCACGCAGCCGGGGATGGTGGCGCTGGCATCGGCGCACGGCGATATCGACGCCGCCATCAAGGGGGCGAGCCGGGTCATCGACGCCGAATACCGGCTGCCCTATCTGGCGCACGCCCCGATGGAGCCGCTCAACTGCACGATGCAGGCGGAAATCAGCGGCAACAAGGCAACCGGCGTCAAGGTCTGGGTCGGCTCCCAGTTCCAGACCGTCGATCAGGCCGCCATCGCGCGGACACTAGCGCTCCCGACCGAGAAGGTCACGCTGTACACGATGATGGCGGGTGGCGGCTTCGGACGCCGCGCGGTACCCACGTCCGACTATCTGGTGGAGTCGGCCGGCGTGCTGCGGGCATGGATCGCCAGGGGCCATGCGGAACCGCTCAAGGTCATGTGGAGCCGCGAGGACGATATCAAGGGCGGTTACTACCGCCCCCTGCACGTGCATCGCGCGCGGATCGGTTTCGATGCAAAGGGCCAGGTCTTGGGCTGGCAGCATGCGATCGTGGGCCAGTCCATCATCATCGGCACGCCGTTCGAACCGTTTCTGGTGAAGAACGGCGTCGATTCAACCATGACCGAAGGCATCGTCGAGAACGAGTATGGGCTGCCGATGCAGGTCAGCGCCCATCACCCGAAGACCGATGTGGCCGTCCTCTGGTGGCGCTCCGTGGGCAACACGCATACCGCGTTCGTCAAGGAGACGCTGATCGACGAAATGGCCACCGCCGCGAAGCAGGATCCCGTGGCGTGGCGCATGGCGAGACTCGACCCCACCCATCACGCGCGCCATCGGGACGCGCTGCAGCTGGCCGTGGACCGGTCCGGTTATGGCAAGCGCAAGCTGCCCAAGGGGCATGCGTGGGGGGTGGCCGTGCACGAATCGTTCGGCACGGTGGTGGCCTATGTGGTCGACGTATCGGTGGTCAAGGGCGAAGCACGCGTGCACCGCGTCACGGCTGGCGTGCACTGCAATCGCGTGGTCAACCCGTTGACCGCCGAAGCGCAGGTACAGGGTGCGTGCATCTTCGGGCTATCGATGATCCGCCCCGGATTCGCCATCGAGATGGAGAACGGCGTCGTGAAGAACAGCAACTTCCCCGACTACCCGCCGCCCCGCATGCCGGACGCGCCCCCGATCGACGTCTTCTTCGTGCCGTCGGAGGATCCGCCGGCCGGCCTCGGCGAACCCGGCGTGCCGCCGCTGGCACCGGCGGTCGCCAACGCGGTATTCCGGCTCACCGGAAAACGGCAGCGGCAAACGCCGTTCGTGCTGGCCTGACGTTGTCGATTCACTCGCCGCCCAGCAGCCCGCGCGCCGCGAGATTGCCGTAGAGCGCCCGCACGCCGTACGTCCATGGCGCGATTTCCGTGCACGGGCGGACCGTGTTCACCAGCGCGCCGAGCAACGGCGTCGCAATGGTGACGCGGTCACCCAGATGGTGGGTAAAGCCCGCGCCCGGCGCGTCGCGATCCTGGATCGGCGAGAACATCGTGCCGAGGAAGAGCATGAAGCCGTCCGGATACTGATGGTGCGCGCCGAAGGTCTGCCCGACCAGATCGGCCGGATCGCGGCTGATCTCGCGCATATGGCTGATGCCGTCCAGCACGAAGCCATCGTCGTCGCCCTCCACGCGCAGCGACAGGCTGGCCGCGCGCACGCTGTCGAGCGAAAAGGCGTCGTCGAACAGCCGCACGAACGGACCGATCGCGCAGGAGGCATTGTTGTCCTTGCACTTGCCCAGCAGCAACGCGGAACGGCCCTCGATATCGCGCAGGTTGACATCGTTGCCCAGCGTCGCGCCCACGATCGCGCCGGCGCTGTTGACCGCGAGCACGATCTCCGGCTCGGGGTTGTTCCAGACGGAGACGGGTAGCAGCCCGACATCGGCACCGAAGCCGACGGACGACATCGGTTGCGATTTCGAGAACACCTCGGCGTCGGGACCGATGCCAACCTCCATGTACTGCGACCACGCGCCGCGCCGTTCCAGTTCCGCCTTCAGACGCTGCGCCGGCTCCGAACCCGGGACGATCTTCGACAGATCCGTGCCGATGGTGGCGGCGATCGTCTCGCGCACGTCCCGCGCCCTGGCCGGATCGCCGCCGGCCTGCTCCTCGATGACCCGCTCGATCAGGCTGACCGCGAACGTCACGCCGCACGCCTTGATGGCCTGCACATCGCAGGGGGCCAGCAGCGCGTGGCGTGCCTTGCCGCCGTCCAGCGCATGCTGGAGCAGCGCCTCCACGCGGCCGAGCGATTCGCCGGGCGCGTGGCGGGCGATGGCGACGGCATCGGGACGATCGAACAGATCGGCGGTGGTCGGGGCTTCGCGCGTGATATCGAAGACTTCGCCGTTGCGCACGGCAACGACGCTGGGCCCGGGGTGCGCAACGTCGTCGCGCCAGACGCGGCCGACGAGCAGCGCCTGGGCAAGATCCTGTGGCAGGCAGTCAGAAACGTTGAGGGTATCCATGGTCAGCTCGGTCAGATCGATTAGGGGTTGACGGTCCGCATCAATGCGAGTGGCGCGGGTTGCCGCGTTGCTCGATCACCTTCAGGTACAGCGTGGCGGGCTCGAGGCATCCGCCCGTGGACAGCTGGCCCACCGTCTGCCGATAGAGCTCCTGCCATGGCGTCTGCGCCGGCGGCACCGTGAAGGTCGCGGTCTCGCGGCGGCGTTCGAGTTCGTCCGCATCCACGAGCACGTTGACGCTGCGATCGTTGAGGTTGACCCGGATCCGGTCGTTCGTACGCAGCAGGGCCAGACCGCCGCCGACGGCGGCTTCCGGCGACATATTGAGAATGGACGGGCTGGCCGACGTGCCGCTTTGGCGGCCGTCGCCCATGCAGGGCAGCGAGGTAATGCCCTGCCGCACGAGCTCGGCCGGTGGCGCCATATTGACGACTTCGGAGCTGCCCGGATATCCCACCGTGCCGCAGCCGCGAATCACGAGGATGCATCGCTCGTCGATCGCGAGCGCGGGATCGTTGATGCGTGCATGGTAGTCCTCGGGGCCATCGAACACGATGGCGCGGGCCTCGAACGTGTTCTCTGCCCCAGGCTCGCTCAGGTACGTGCTGCGGAACGCTTCGCCCACGACCGACATCTTCATGATCGCGCTGTCGAAGAAGTTGCCCGACAGCACGATGAATCCCGCACCGTGCTTGAGCGGTTCCTCGGCCGTGCGAATGACGTCGCGGTCGGCCTCGGGCGCCTTGTCCGCGATATCGCCGAGACGCTGGCCCGACACCGTCATGCAGTTGCGGCGCAGCAGACCGGCCGCATCGAGCTGGCGCAGCACGGCCGGCACGCCGCCCGCGCGGTGGAAGCTCTCGCCCAGATACTCGCCGGCCGGCATGCAGTTGACGAGTAGCGGTACCTTCTCTCCGAAACGCTGCCAGTCCTCGAGACTCAGTTCCACGCCCATATGCCGTGCGATCGCGATCAGGTGCGGCGGGCAGTTGCTCGATGCGCCGAGCGCGGAAGCGACCGCGATGGCATTCTCGAACGCGGCGCGCGTCATGATCTTGGACGGCCGCAAGTCCTCGCGCACGAGATCGACGGCGCGCTTGCCCGTGGCGTACGCCATTTGCCCACGCTCGCGATAGGCAGCCGGAATGCTCGCGCAGCCGGGCAACGACATGCCGAGCGCCTCCGCGAGGCTGTTCATCGATAGCGCCGTGCCCATGGTATTGCAATGGCCGATGGACGGCGACGACGCCGTGGTCAGCGCCATGAACCCTTCGTAGTCGATATCGCCCGCGGCGAGCAAGTTGCGCGCGTGCCAGATGACCGTGCCCGAGCCGACGCGTTTGCCTTCGTGCCATCCATCGAGCATGGGTCCGCCGGACAGCACGATGGCGGGCATATCGACCGTGGCGGCGGCCATCAGGCATGCGGGGGTCGTCTTGTCGCAGCCCGTGGTCAGCACCACGCCATCGAGCGGAAAGCCGTGCAGCACTTCCACGAGTCCGAGATAGGCGAGATTGCGGTCGAGCGCGGCGGTCGGGCGACGGCTCTGCTCCGCCAGCGGGTGGACCGGAAATTCCATCGGAATACCGCCCGCGTCGCGAATGCCGGCCTTGGTGCGCTCGGCCAGCTCGATATGGTGACGGTTGCACGGCGCGAGGTCGCTGCCCGTTTGCGCGATGCCGATGATGGGCCTGCCCGATTGCAGTTCCTCGCGCGTCAGGCCGTAGTTCATGAAGCGTTCGACGTATAGCGCGGTCATGTCCGCATGCGACGGGTCGTCGAACCATTCCTGGCTGCGCAGGCGGCGTGGGGTGTCCGGCATGTTGCTGTCTCCTGACTGATATCTCGTGCGTTCCGGCCGATTCCGCATTCGGAATAGTTACCGGTAACTTTTTTTTTGGATGGTAGCACGGAGATTTCCGCGTGGGAAAGCAAAACTTGTTATCGGTAACGCGGAGACGGGCCGCCGAGTGATCAGGCGCTCTCGCGTGCCACGATCTCGAACTCGATGCGAATGCTCTGCGACGCCGCCTCCGTACCCGCGTCGCGGGCCTCGAGCGCGGCGAGCAGCGCCTCGCCCGTGCGCAGGCCGATGCCGTAGGGATCGACCGAGACCGACGTAATGCGCGGATGGCAGCACTCAGCCACCTCGAAGTTGCCGAAGCCCGCCACGGCCATGTCGCCAGGCACGGACAGGCCGCGACGGTGGCATTCCATGATCGCGCCGAAGGCCGACATATCGCTGACGCACATGACGGCGTCGGTGTCGGGCCACTGCGCGAGCAGTGCCGCCATGGCGGGCGCGCCGTGGCTCATGGTAATGGGCGAATCGCCGAGGCGCACGACGCGTGGCTCGCCCAGTCCCAGGGCCTTGATCTCCGCGCGGTAGCCCTTGAGGCGGTCCAGCCCGCGCGTGTCCAGCGCGCTGGCGCCGCCGAGGAATCCGATACGCTGATAGCCGCGTTCGGCGAGGTGACGGACCATCGCGCGCGCCGCGCGGACGTTGGAAAAGCCCACCGCGGTATCGATCGGATTCGTCGGCAGATCCCACATCTCCACCACCGGGATACCCGACCGTTCGAGCAGCTTGCGCGTGGCGTCCGTGTGTTGCGCCCCGGTCAGTGCGATGCAGCGGGGCTGATGGCGCAGCAACGAACGCACGAGCCGCTCTTCCCGGTCGAGTTCGTAGTCGGTGTCCCCAAGCAGCAGTTGCAGACCGTGGGGTTCCAGCACTGTCGTGAGTCCGCGCACGGTATCGGAGAAGTTGGAACTGGACAGCGACGGCACGAGCACGGCGACGAACTCCGAACGTCCCGACGACAGCGCGCCCGCCGCGGCATCGGCCACGTAGCCAAGCTTGTCGATGGCCTGGCGAACCCGCTCGCGCGTCTTGTCGGCGACGCGGTGCCCCGCCAGCACGCGGGATACCGTCATCTTGGACACCCCCGCCACACGGGCGACGTCGGACATGCGAGGGGGGCCGGCATGCCGGGATGCGTTGGAGCTGGTCATCGGGTTCGCGAGCGGGGAAGGCGGTAAAGCCCACATGATACCGCCCCGCCCTGCCCGCGCGGCCTGTGGGGCAACGGCGGGCCGGCACTAGGGAAACTCCTTGGATAAAGGGGCTTGAAGCGCAGCGACCCCGCGTGCTACCTTAGTTTTTGTTACCGGTAACTAATTCGTCCGACGAGATTCGTCCCGCGATAGCCGGTTGCCTCGCCGCCCCGTCGGCGTTTTTTTGGATACCGAAATGTTATCGGTAACTACGGCAACCGAATTCGGCCGTAGAATCCCGCCGCACACAAAAGACATAACGAAAAAGGAGACACCGATGCCAACCATCACCCAGACCGCCGCCCTGCCGGCCGCGGCGGACGCGTCGGAAGACGCGCTCTACCGCAAGGTCATGCGGCGCATCCTCCCGCTACTGCTGCTGTGCTACGTGGTTGCCTACCTCGACCGCGTCAACGTGGGCTTCGCGAAGCTGCAGATGCTGGACGACCTGCATCTGAGCGACAGCGTCTACGCGCTCGGCGCAAGCATCTTCTTCTGGGGCTACTTCCTGTTCGAGATGCCCAGCAACCTGCTGCTGCATCGCTATGGCGCGCGCTTCTGGATCGCACGGATCATGATCACGTGGGGCATCGTGTCGTCGTCGATGGCCTTTGTCCAGCCGCTGGCCGGGTTCTTCCACGTGCAGACATCAACGATGTTCTACGCGCTCCGCTTTCTGCTGGGCATCTGCGAAGCCGGCTTCTTCCCCGGCGTGATCCTGTACATGAACTACTGGTTCCCGGCGCGCCGCCAGAGTGTGGCCATGTCCGGCTTCCTGGTCGCGATTCCGCTGAGCCTGACGTTGGGCAGCGTGGTCTCTGGCTGGCTGATGGAACAGACACACGGCCTGTCCGGCATGAGCGGCTGGCAATGGATGCTGCTGCTCGAAGGCCTGCCTTCCGTGGTCGTCGCGTTTATCGTGCTGGCCTTCATGGGAGACGGTCCGCAGAAGGCCAACTGGCTCTCCGCTCATGAAAAGGCCGTGCTCTCGCGCAATCTGGAGCGCGAGGCCGCGCACAAGTCGCACAGCGTGAGCGCTGCGCTGCGCAGCCCGCGCGTCTGGCTGCTGACGTTCATCCTGCTGACGTTCAACACCGGCTTCTACGGCCTCGCATTCTGGCTGCCGTCGATCATCCGCGCATCGGGCGTCCAGAGCCCCATGCATATCGGGCTGCTGACCGCCATTCCCTACCTGACCGCGATCTTTGCGATGGTCTGGAACGCATCGCACTCGCGCAAGACCGGAGAGCGCCGCTGGCACGCCGCCGTACCCGCGTTCATCGGGGGCGTCGGACTGATCCTGAGCGCGGCGTTCGCACAGCATGTGGCGCTGTCGATCGTGCTGCTGACCATCGCCACTTGCGGCATCCTGTCGCTGATGCCGATCTACTGGACGTTCCCGGGCCAGATCCTGTCGGGTACCGCCGCAGCGGCCGGCATCGCGCTGATCAACTCGGTGGGTAACCTGTCCGGCTTCACCGGTTCGATGATCACCGGCGTGGCCAAGGAGATGACGGGGAACATCAACAACGGTACCTATGCGCTCGGCGCGTGCCTGCTGGTCAGTTGCGTGCTGATCGCGCTCATTCCGAAGGCCATTCTCCATCCGCCGGCCGACCGATAGGCTTAGACCCCGGTGGCAAAAACCGGGCGAATACGACAAGAGGAATCTCGTGGTTCTGGTGACGGTGGCAGCGGCAACGCCTGCCACCGACCGGGCACCGCTCCTTTTTCGTCACCTCTCTCGCGCGCGATCTTTCGTGCGTTTCTTGCCAAACTCGGATTTCTGACCAACAGTTATAGCGCGACGGCAGAAGAACCGGGCACCCCTCACGAACACCGGGCACTGCGCGCCAACCGCGCGCCATCGCAGATGACACCAACATAGATCTGTTCCCACGCATAGCGTTTCCCCACCTTTAGCAGGAGGGAAGATGACCCACTCCACCACCACCGGAGCGGCGGGTGACGGCATGTCCATTGCACTCACCGTCAACGGTGTCACCCATCGCCTGACCGTTCCGGCCAATGCGATCCTGCTCGACACGTTGCGTGACGAGCTCCGGCTGACGGGCACCAAGAAAGGTTGCGACCACGGGCAGTGCGGCGCCTGCACGATCCACGTCAACGGCGTGTCGGTCAACGCGTGCCTGTCGTTGTCCGTGATGCACGACGGCGACCGCATCACGACCGTCGAGGGGCTGGCGGCAGCGGATGGTGCGCTGCACCCCGTGCAGGAAGCGTTCTGGAATCACGATGCCTACCAGTGCGGCTACTGTACGGCCGGGCAGATGATGAGCGCGGTCTGCATCCTGCGCGACGCGCGCATTCCCGCCGACGACGCGTCCGTGCGCGAGGCCATGAGCGGGAACATCTGCCGCTGCGGCACCTACAAGAACATCGTGGCGGCCATCCAGGACGCGCGCGAGGACGCGCGCGCGCAGTGCGCCACCGAGCCCGGGAGCCAGGCCTGATGCGAAACTTCCAATACACGCGCGCGGCCGATATCGACCAGGCCATCGCCTTGCACGCCCAGAGCGCCAATTCGGTCGAAACCGTCTTCCTCGCCGGCGGCACCATGCTGCTGGACCTGATGAAGCTCGATGTCATGCGGCCCGTGCAGGTCATCGACATCCACCGCGTCGGGCTCGACCGCGTCGAGGTCCTCGACGACGGCCGCGTGCGCATCGGCGCGATGGTCACCAATACCGAGCTCGCACGGCATCCGCATATCGTCGAGCACTATCCGTCGCTGTCCCAGGCGATCTTGTCCGGCGCCAGCACGCAGCTGCGCAACAAGGCCACGACGGCGGGCAACATCATGCAGCGCGTGCGCTGCGGCTACTTCCGCGATGGCGTATCGCCTTGCAACAAGCGCGAGCCCGGCGCGGGCTGTTCCGCCGTCGACGGGCTCAATCGCAATGTGCACGCGGTGCTGGGCGGCAGCGAGCATTGCATCGCGACGCATCCGTCGGACATGTGCGTGGCCATGATCGCCATCGGCGCGACCATCCATGCACAGGGGCCGAACGGCAAGCGCGACCTGCCCTTCGAAGGCTTCCACCTGCTGCCCGGCGATACGCCCTGGAAGGAAACCGCGCTGGACGAGAACGAGCTGATCACGCACGTCACGCTCGATGCACCGATAGCCGGCAGCCGGTCGGCCTACCTCAAGCTGCGCGACCGCACGTCCTACCAGTTCTCGCTGGCATCGAGCGCGGTCATCCTGGCGATGGATGGCAATACCATCCGGGAAGCGCGCATCGCGCTCGGCGGCGTCTCCACGCGACCATGGCGCGCGCCCGAGGCGGAAGCCGCGCTCCGCGGACAGCCTGTCTCCGAGGCGCTGCTGTCGAAGGCCGCCGCGGCCGCGATGACGGGCGCGAAGTCCTATGGGCAGAACGGCTTCAAGATCCGGCTCGGGCAGCAGGCCGTCATGCGCAACCTGTCGAAGCTGCTCGGGAGCCCATCATGACCAGCGTGAACCCCACTGCCATCGGCACCTCCCCGCGGCGCATCGATGGACGGCTCAAGCTGACCGGTGCCGCGCGCTACACCGCCGACCATGCAAGGCCCGGCATGCTGCATGCCCACGGCGTGTACAGCACGGTGGCCGCCGGCCGCCTTGCCGGGCTGGACCTCGACGACGCCCGGCGCGTGCCCGGCGTGGTCGACATCCTGCATCACGGCAACTTTCCGCGCCTGTACCGCGCACCGAAGGTCCCGATTTCCGTGGCGACGATCCTGACCTCGGCCATCACCGACGAGCACCGCCTGCCTTTCGAGGATGAAACGATCCATTACGGCGTGCAGATGATCGCGCTCGTCGTGGCCGACACGTTCGAGCATGCCCGCGAGGCGGCCTACCGCGTGCGCGCCACCTATGAAACCGCGACGGCGGTGTTCGACCTCGAGCATGGCGTCGAGAACAACGGGCTGCGGGATGCCGGCGCGGGCCACACGCGCGGCGATGCGGCGGCGGCCTTCGATGCCTCGCCGGTGCGCATCGACGCGGTGTACCGCACGCCCGTGGAAGCGCACAACCCGATGGAACTGCACGCGACGGTGGCGTGGTGGGACGACGGCCACCTGTACGTCCATGAAGCCACGCAAGGCGCCACCGGCCATCGCAACACGCTCGCCCAGATCTTTGGGCTGCTGCCGGAGCAGGTCACCGTGGATTGCGCGTTTCTCGGTTCGGGATTCGGCTCCAAGCTGTTCCTGTGGCCGCATTCCGTTGCCGCCAGCGCGGCAGCGCAGGTGACGGGCCGTCCGGTCAAGCTCGTCGTGCCGCGCATGGCGATGTTCTCCACCACCGGCCAACGCCCCGAAACGCGCCAGCATTTGCGGCTGTCGGCGGGCAAGGACGGCAAGCTCACGTCGATGCGGCACGAATCGGTCAACACCACGTCGTTCGTCGACCAGTACGTGGAGACATGCGGAAGCATGACGCAGAGCGCCTACGGCTGCGCCAATGTCACGGTGACGCACCATACGACCAACGTCCATCGCGGGGCACCGACGTCGATGCGGGCGCCGGGCGCGGCGCCGGGACTGTTCGCGCTCGAATCGGCTGTCGACGAGCTCGCGCTGGCCTGCAAGATGGATCCGGTGCAGTTCCGGCTGCTCAATATCTCCACGCGCGACGAGAGCCAGGACCTGCCCTGGTCCAGCAACCATCTGCGCGAAGCCATCGAGACGGGCGCGCGCGAGTTCGGCTGGGCCGCGCGCGATCCGCGTCCCGGTTCGATGCGCGAGGGCACCGAATACATCGGCTACGGCATGGCGGGCTGCAACTGGGATGCGTGGCGCACGCCGGCCGAGGCGCGCGTCCTGCTGCGCAACGATGGCACGGCACTGGTGTCGTGCGCGGTCCAGGATATCGGCACGGGCATGTATACGATCGTCGCGCAGACCATCAGCGAACTGACGGGCCTCCCCTTCGACAAGATCGATGTGCGCATCGGCGATTCGTCGGCACCGGCCGCCCCGGTGGCCGGCGGCTCGTGGGCCACCGCGAGCGTGCTGCCGGCCGTGGCCGAGGCCACGCGGCAGGCGATCGGCGAGCTCTGCAAGTACGCCACCGAGGAAGGCGCGCCGTTCGCGGGCGCCAAACCCGCGGCGCTGCGCATGCAGGACGGCAAGCTGACCGATGGCAAGCGCTCCGCCGACCATGGCGAGATCCTTACGGGGCGGCGCTACGCGAGCGCCGAGGGCTTTGCGCACACGGGCGGCACGCCGACCGACAAGGTGGCGTTCATGTCCTTCGGCGCGCATTTCGTCGAGGTGCGCTGGGACCCGGGCATCTCGCGGCTGCACGTGTCGCGCGTGGTCAGCGTGATCGACGTGGGGCGCGTGATCCATCCCGTGACCGCGCGAAATCAGGTCGAGGGTGCGATCGTCATGGGCATCGGCATGGCGCTGTTCGAGGCCACCGAATACGACGAACGCAATGGCATGCCGGGTAACAACAACTACGCCGAGTATGCGGTGCCCGTACATGCGGACCAGCCCGATATCAACGTGATCCTGCTCGATTACCCCGATCTCGAATTCAACGAGTTCGGCGCGCGCGGCATCGGGGAGATCGGCATTACGGGCCTGGCCGCGGCCGTTGCCAACGCCGTGTATCACGCGACGGGGGTGCGGATTCGCGAGCTGCCGATCGTCAAGGAGAAGCTGATGGAGCCGTGAGTCCGCGGCTCAGCCATCGCGAATGGCGATGGCACACTCCCCAAAGACCACTACTGGCGTTAGTCCACGGTCGATAGAGTGCCTCCGACGGTTTATCAAAACTAGACGGAGACACACCTCATGACGTTCTCGGCTTCGCGACGGGCGCTGGCCGGGCTGGTACCGGCCGTGGCGCTGACCGCCCTGACCGCCCTGCCCGCCCCGCGCGCATTCGCGCAGAAGTATCCGGACAAGCCGGTCACCATGGTCGTCGGCTCGGCCCCGGGCGGGTTTACCGACGTGCTCGGGCGCCTCGTCGGCCAGCAGTTGTCGGAGAAACTTGGCCAGCCCGTGGTCATCGACAACCGCGCGGGCGCCTCCACGACCATCGGCACGCAGATCGTCACCAAGGCCGAGCCCGATGGCTACACGCTGCTGATGGGGCATTTCGCGGGGGTATCGGTCGCGCCGGCGATGATGGCCAGGCTCTCGTACGATCCGATCCGCGACCTGACGCCGATCGCGCGCGTGGCCTCCACCCCCGTGATACTGACCGTTGGACCGTCGATTCAGGCGCGTACGCTCAAGGACCTGATCGAATATCTGCGCAAGCATCCGGGCAAGGTCACCTACGCGTCGTCGGGTATCGGCACCGCCCAGCATCTGGCCGCCGTGCAGTTCATGCGCGCCACCGATACCGAGATGGTCCACGTCCCGTACAAGGGCAGCAGCCAGGGCATGACCGACCTGCTCGGCGGCCGCGTGGACCTGAACTTCGAATCGCCGCCCAACGTGCTCCAGCACATCAAGGCCGGCAAGCTGCACGGCATTGCCATTACCAGCCTCAAGCGCTCCCCGCTGCTGCCCGACGTTCCCACGATGGACGAGTCCGGTCTGCCGAAGTTCGAGATGAGCCAGTGGTTCGGCGTCATGGGTCCCGCGAAGATGCAGCGCGCGCAGGTGGAGATGCTCAATCGCGATATCAACGCGATTCTGGCCAGGCCCGAGGTTGCCGAGAAGATCCAGAGCATGGGCGGCGACGTGCTCGGTGGCACCGCCGACCAGTTTGCCGCGTTCCAGAAGGCGGATGCCGCGCACTGGGCCAGGCTGCTGCGCGAGGCCGGCATCAAACCCGAGTAACCACCCCGCATCCGGAATCACGCCCTTGGGACACTATTTCTTCAACGAGACCGTCAACCTTGCGCCGCAAACGCTGCAGAACTGGGTGGCGCAGGTTTTCGAGGCGGTCGGCATGTCGGCCGCCGACGCCGACTTCACCGCGCACACGCTTGTCGTCGCGGACGCGCGGGGCGTGCATTCGCACGGGTGCCTGCGCGTGCCGCTGTATGTCAACCGGATAGAGAAACAGGCGGTCGATCCGCGTGGCCGCCCCGAATTCATCCGCGAGCGGGGCGCGATGGCGCTGCTCGACGGCCGTAACGCCGCCGGGCAGGTCGTCTCCAGAATGGCCATGGACAAAGCCATCGATCTCGCGGGCGAGCATGGTATTTCCTTCGTCACGGCGCGCGGCAGCAACCACTATGGCGCGTCGGCGTTCTACTCGATGATGGCGCTGCCGAAGGATATGGTCGGCTTCAGCTCGTCCATCGGCGGCGGCAACCTCATGCCCGTGCACGGCGGCGCGGAACGGCGCATCGGCAACAACCCGTTCAGCATCGCGTTTCCCGCGCTCACGCACGAGCCCGTGGTGCTCGACATGGCGCAGAGCGTCGTCGCCAAGGGCAAGATCATGATGGCGGCCAAGACCGGGTCGCCGATCCCGCCCGAATGGGCGCTCGACGCCAATGGCGTGCCCACCACGGACCCGATCGCCGCGACGCAGGGATTTCTGCGGACCATGGGCGACTACAAGGGGTCGGGCCTGTCGGTGGTCATCGGCATGCTGTCCTCGATGATCGCTGGCGCGGCCATCGGCCCGACGCTGAAGGATGTCTACGAGGACTTCACACCGCTGAACAAGGGGCATTCGTTCTGCGCCATCCGGCTCGACTTCCTGATCGACCCGGACGAGTTCAAGCGCAATATGGACATGCAGATCGAATACCTCAAGTCGTCGCGACGCGCACCGGGCGTCGAAGAGATCTTCGTGCCGGGCGAGATGGAAGCGCGTCACTACCGCCGGCAGATGCGGGATGGCATCGACATGCCATCGGAGGTCATCGAGGAGATCATCGTGCTCGGCGAGCGGCTGGGCGTGCGGATGCCCGAGCTCCCGCCGGCCCGATAGCTGGTCTTCCCCGATGGTGACGCAGCGGAGCCCTGCGGCATACTGGGCTTCCCGCCCTCAACCCGACCCCGTCCCGGCACTCGCATGCGCTACGACATTCAAACGCTTCGCGCCTTCGTGGCAGTGGCCGAGGAAGGCTCCATCGCGGCAGGCGCCGCGCGCGAGGCGACCGTCGCATCCGCCGTGAGCAAGCGCATCTCGGAAATGGAACAGGCATGCGGCGTGAGCCTGATCGACCGGCATCGCCGCGGCATCTCGCTGACGCCGGCCGGCGTCGAACTGCTCGACCACGCGCGGCGCGTGATGGCCGAGCTCGACCGGCTCGACACCACACTCAGCGATTTCGGAAGCGGCGCGCGCGGGCAGGTCCGGCTGCTGGCCAATACTTCTTCCATCGTACAGTTCCTGCCGCAGGATTTCGCGAGCTTTATCGCCGCGCATCCGACCGTCAAGCTCGACCTCGAGGAACGCACGAGCGACGAGACCCAGCGCACGCTGCTGCCGGGGCTCGCGGATCTGGGCATCCTGGTGTCGCCCCATGCGATCGACGGGCTGAATCTCGAGCATTTTCGGTGCGACCGGCTGGTCGCGGTCATGCCGCGGGAGCATCCGCTATCCGCGCGGGACGCGGTACGGTTTGCCGATGTGCTGGCCTACGACCACGTGGGCCTCCCCCGCGATTCGGCGCTCTGCGAAATGCTCGTGGAGGAAGCGCGCAAGCTCGACCGCCCGCTCAAGCTGCGGATTCAGGCGCGCAGTTACGAGGGGCTCGTGTTGATGGTGGCGGCCGGCATCGGGCTGAGCCTGCTGCCGGAGGGCAGCGTGACACCGTTCCTGAAAGCGAAGACCGTTACGGCACGACCGCTGGCCGAGACGTGGGCCACGCGTGAACTGCTATTGGCGACGCGCGTGGGCCATCCGCTGACGCCGGTGGCGGCGTTGCTGTACGCGCATTTGCGGAGCTCGGAAGCGCGCGCGGCGCGGGGAGTGCAGACCGATCGGTCGGATCAGACCGCGTAGGCGGCGGCCAGTCGCTCGCGCGTGACGAGGCGCGGCTGGTTAGCGGCGGCCTTGGACGTCGATTGCGCGAGCAGTGCGTCCGAGGGTTCCCACGTGGTCAGCATCATCGGCACTGGCAGCGCCATCGACACAGCCTCCTCCCGACGGGACGGGACCCCCGCGCGGTTGCCCACCGCCCGGGCGTTCCCGTCGAGATACCGGACCTCGCACAGATCGGCCAGATGATCGCACCGCGAGCGGCAGCCGAACCCGACCACGAGCAGGTCGATGTCGTAGGCCAGCAGATCCATGACGCGCTGCTCCCAGCCCGTCTCGGGAATCACGGTGTCCACACCGGGAAAATGGCGGACCATCGCCGCGCGTTCGGCATAGCGCGCGATCGGCCGCTCGCCCTTGCGCGCGGCCAGCTCGTCGGTGGAGACGCCGACGATGATCGTGGTCCCCATCTCGCAGATATGCTCGAGCTGCCGGGCCTGGGCCAGATCGAACCGGTCGAACGTGCCGTAGGTGATCACGGCGCGGCGGGGGCGGGAGTCGTCGAGGCGGAGGGTCATGGTGGCTGCGGGTTCATGTCATGGGAGGGTTCCCATGCCATGAGCGCAACCCGCGTGCCAGCCAGACCCGCCTCGTCAAATATCGCCAACCCCATGCAACGCACAGGCAAGTTCTGGCATTTCCTCTCAACCGACCCAGGCGAGAGCGGACGAACCCATGCCGGGGGCGTTACGCGTTACGTAACGTTTGCGGCACGGGTAACAACGTCAATCCGCCTCCTGCCCGGTCGCCTTGCGGATCTTCGCCACATCGGCCTCCGAAACCGCCCCCGCCTTGTTGTTCCAGCCTTGCCGGATAAACGTCAGCACATCGGCAATGTCGCGATCGCTGAGCACGTCGGCGAACTTCGGCATCGGATAAGGCGCCGGCATCCCCTTGATGATCAGCTCGTCCGACCCGTTGAGCGTGACGTTGATCAGCGAGACGGGATTGCCCTCGAGCACGTTGGGATTGCCTGCCAGCGGCGACAGCAAGGGAGAGAACGCGCGTCCGTCGGCGCCATGGCAGTACATGCAGTACGTCGCATACACCTTGGCCCCCGCATTGCCGGCCGGCTTGCGCAACGAGGTCTGGGTGATGGCGGGATCGTACGCATACGGCGGCGAACCGTTGCCGCCCACGCCCGGCAGCGACTTGAGGTACCGCGCCATCGCCGTCAGGTCTTGCGGCGTCATCTCCTGCAGGCTGTGGTTGATCACGCTGACCATGCCGCCGAACGCGCTCGCATGCTTGTTCGCGCCCGTGCCCATGAACTGGACGATATCCTGCTCCGACCACCGGCCCAGCCCGACGTTGGGGTCGCCGGTCAGGTTCGATGCGAACCAGTGCTCGACCACGGCCCCGGTCAGATACGGCTTGCCCTTCTCGCTGAGCGCCTTTTCCTGGAAGCCGACGCCACGCGGGGTATGGCACGCCCCGCAGTGGCCGAGCCCCTGCACGAGGTAGGCGCCGCGGTTCCAGACCGCATCCTTCTGGGGGTCGTCCTTGTACACCGTCTTGTCGAGGAAGACCATGTTCCAGAACTTGAGCGGCCAGCGCATGTTCAGCGGCCAGGGGATCTCGGACTTGAGATTAGGCTGCCTGACGGGCGCGACGCCATGCATGAAGTACGCATACATGGCCTGGATGTCCTCCTGCCGCACCTTGGCATAGGACGGGAACGGCATGGCCGGATACAGCGTGTGGCCCTCCTTGGCCACGCCCTCGCGGACCGCGCGGTCGAAGTCCTTCTCCGTGTACTTGCCGATGCCGGTTTCCGGGTCCGGCGTGATATTGGTCGCGTAGATCGCGCCCATGGGCGTGACCATCTTGAAGCCGCCGGCGAACGGCTTGCCGCCCGGCGCGGTATGGCAGGCGATGCAGTCGCCGGCCTTGGCGAGGTATTCGCCACGCTTGATCATGGCGGGATCCGCGTTGGCCTGCGCGCCCGGGGCGGCGGTCTGCGCGGACGCCATCGACGCGGTCAGCAGCGCGCCGGCAAACAAGGCCGCAACGGGCGCCACATGCAGGGCGACGGTCACGGCCGCATCGCGTACGCGCGCTTTGGTGAAGACAGGGAGTCGGTTCATGGCGGGCTCCCTTATGCGGTCTTGTTGGCCGGGGTCTTCAACTGCCGGACCAGCGGCAGCGCCCGGAGGCGCTTGCCCGTGGCGGCGTAGACCGCGTTGGCCAGCGCCGCGCCGATGGCGGAGGTGCCGGGCTCACCGATTCCCCCGGGCGCCTCCGTGCTTTTGACGAGGTGCACCTCGATCTTCGGCGTCTCGTTGATGCGCAGCATGCGGTAGTCGGCGAAGTTGGTCTGCTGCACCCTGCCGTCGGCGATCGTGATCTCGCCCCACAACGCACCCGTGATGCCGAAGATGATGCCGCCCTGCATCTGTGCCTCCACGGTTTCGGGGTTCACGAGCATGCCCGCATCCACGGCGCAGACCACGCGCTTGACGGCCACTTCGTTGGCCTTGTCCACCGTGACTTCCGCGACCATGCACATAAAGCTGCCGAACGCATGCAGCACGGACACCCCGCGGCCCGACCCCTTGGGCAGCGCGCTGCCCCAGTTGGCCATCCTGGCCGCGATATCGAGCACGTTCTTCGCCCGGGGCGTCTGCCCCAGCAGGCTCTGGCGGTATTGCACCGGATCGGCGTTGGCGCGGACGGCCAGTTCGTCGATCAGGCTTTCCACCACGAACGTCGCGCGCGTGGGACCGACGCCGCGCCACCATCCCGTGGGGATATGCCGCGGCTCCTCGCGGATGTATTCGATCTGCTGGGTGGGGATCGCATAAGGCAGATCGGTGACCACCTCCACGGCGTCCGCGTCGATCCCGTCCTTGAAGAGCGGGGGCGCGAAGCGCGCGAGGATCGAGGAGCCGATGACCTTGTGATACCAGGCGACGGGCTTGCCCTTGCCGTCGAGGCCCACGACGACCTCGTCGTAGTAGCACGGGCGATAGATATCGTGCTGGACGTCCTCTTCGCGCGACCAGATGACCTTGACCGGCCCGTTCACGCGCTTGGCCACGGCCGCGGCCTTGTAGACCATGTCCGCCTCCAGCCGCCGGCCGAAGCCGCCGCCGAGCAGATGGTTGTACAGCACGATCTTGTCCTTGGGGACCCCGGTGGCCCGGTTGACCTCATCGACGGCGCGGGTCGGCACCTGCGTGCCGGTCCAGACCTCGCAGCTGTCCGCCTTGACGTGCAGCGTGCAGTTGACGGGCTCCATCGGTGCGTGGGCGAGGAACGGCTGCTCGTATTCGGCGTTGAAGCGCGAGGCCGCCTTGTCGAGGCCGTCGCGGATATTGCCGACCGACTTTGCCACCGCCCCCTGCTTCTTGGCCGCGCGCTTCATGTCGTTGAACAGGTCGCGCGTGCTCACCTTGCCGTTGGGGCCGTCGTTCCAGCGGATCTTGAGCGCGGAGGCGCCGCGCCTGGCCGCCCACGTATGTTCGCCGACCACGGCCACGATATCGTCGAGCACGACCACCTGTTTGACGCCCGGCACCTGCTTCGTCACGGAATCGTCCACGCTGGCGACCTTGCCGCCGAACACCGGGCAGTTGACGATCATCGCGTACTGCATGTCCGGCAGCATGACGTCGATACCGAAAATCGCGGTGCCGTTGCCCTTGGGCACCCCGTCCAGCCGCTTCAGCGGTTTGCCGATCACGCGGAACTGGTCGGGGCTCTTGAGCTTGACCTCCTTGGGCACGGGCTGCTTCGCGGCGTCGGCGACCAGGTCGCCATACCCGACGCGCCGGCTCGAGGCGGCATGCACGACCGTGCCGTCTTCGGCCTTGCACGTGGAAGGGTCCACCTGCCAGCGCGCGGCGGCCGTGTTGACGAGCAGCGTGCGCGCGACCGCGCCAGCCTGCCGCATCGGATCCCAGGCATAGCGGATGGAGGTGGAGCCGCCCGTAAGCTGCCCACCGAGCAGCGGATCGAAGAAGCGCTTCTCGTCGGGGGGCGCGTGGGCGAGCACGACGCGGGACAGCGGCACCTCGAGTTCCTCGGCCAGCAGCATCGGGATCGCGGTATACACGCCCTGCCCCATCTCGACCTTGGGCATGATCAGCGTGACCTGGCCGTCCGTCCCGATCTGGATAAACGCGTTCGGCGCGAACACGCCCTGCGGCGAGGCGACGTTGACGAGCTCGTCCGTGACGCCGGCACGCAGCGGCGGGCCGCCCGTCGCCGGGAGGCTGAAGCCGAGCAGCAGGCCGCCGCCCGCACCGGCGGTCAGCATCACGCCCGCTTTGAGGAAGGTGCGGCGCGAAGGGTTGATGGATTCTGGGGAGGCGGGGGACGTGTTGTTGTGGTTCGGCGACATGTCAGCCCTCGTTGGCAGCCTGCTTGATCGCCGCGCGAATGCGGACATAGGTGCCGCACCGGCAGATATTCCCCGCCATGGCCGCGTCGATATCCTCGTCCGAGGGATTCGGGTTCGCCGTCAACAGCGCGGCCGCCGCGACGACCTGTCCCGACTGGCAGTAGCCGCACTGCACCACATCGAGCATCTGCCAGGCATTCTGGATCTTGCGGCCGGCGGGCGTCGCGCCCACGGCCTCGATCGTCGTGATCTTGCGCCCCTGCACCGCCGCCACCGGCAGCACGCAGGACCGCGTGGCCACCCCGTCGATCTGCACCGTGCACGCGCCGCATTGCGCAATGCCGCAACCGAACTTCGTGCCTGTCAGCCCCATTACATCCCGCAGTACCCAAAGCAGCGGCATGTCGTCGGGGACCGAGACATTGCGCGTCTCACCATTGATATTCAGGCTTGCCATGTCAGTTTCCGCATTAGGTTCAACCGCAAAGCCAGGGGCGCCCAAGGCGCATTGCGCGCGTGGGAACGTCCTGTCCCAGTATCGATATACGCGCCGGTGCATACGTTGTCACCACAACCATCGTATGGTTTCGTTCGCACCAAAGAGACTTCGCGCAGGCGCGCGCATGCGCCTAGCATCGCACCATGCTCGGCACGAAAGTGTCATCCCACGCGCACGCCCAGCCACGAAAAGAGACGTCGATGCCAAACATAGAAGCCCTCGATCTCGCGCGGTTCCAGTTCGCCTTCACTGTCTCGGTGCATATCATCTTCCCGGCCATCACCATCGGCATGGCGGCCTATCTCGCCGTGCTGGAGGCCTGCTGGCTGCGCACCCGCAACAAGGTCTACCGCGACCTCTACCATTTCTGGTCGAAGGTCTTCGCCCTGAACTTCGGCATGGGGGTGGTCTCCGGCATCGTCATGGCCTACCAGTTCGGGACCAACTGGAGCTTCTTCTCCGAGTTCGCGGGCGGGGTCACGGGCCCGCTGCTCGCCTACGAGGTGCTCACGGCGTTCTTCCTCGAAGCCGGCTTTCTGGGCGTGATGCTCTTCGGGTGGAAGAAGGTCGGCCCGGGCCTGCACATGTTTGCCACGGCCATGGTCTGCATCGGTACGCTGATCTCCTCCACGTGGATCCTGGCGTCCAATAGCTGGATGCACACGCCGCAGGGGTACGAGATCATCGATGGCCGCGTGGTGCCGACCGACTGGCTGGCCGTGATCTTCAACCCGTCGTTCCCGTACCGGCTCACCCATATGGTGATTGCCGCGTTCCTGTCCACGGCGCTGTTCGTCGGCTCGTCGGCCGCGTGGCATCTGCTGCGGGGCAACGACAATCCGGCCATCCGCAAGATGCTGTCGATGGCGATGTGGATGATCCTGATCGTCGCGCCGATCCAGGCCGTGGTCGGCGACGCGCACGGGCTGAACACGCTCGAGCACCAGCCCGCGAAGATCGCCGCGGTGGAGGGCCACTGGGAAGCCGACGCGCCGGGCCCGCTGCCGCTGCTCGTCTTCGGCTGGCCCGACATGGAGCGCGAGGAAACCCGCTTCGCCCTCGCCATTCCACGGCTCGGCAGCCTGATCCTGACCCATACGTTCGACGGATCGATCAAGGGCCTGAAGGCCTTCCCGCCGCAGGACCGGCCGAACGCGACGATCCTGTTCTGGACGTTCCGCGTCATGGTTTCCCTCGGCATGCTCATGATCCTGCTGGGCCTGCTGGGGCTGCTGCTACGACGGCGGGACCGGATCTTCGCGCATCGCGGGTTCCTGCGCATGGCGCTGCTGATGGGTCCCGCGGGGCTGGTCGCCCTGCTGGCCGGCTGGTTCACCACCGAGATCGGCCGCCAGCCATGGGTCGTCTACGGGCTGATGCGCACCGCGGACGCGGTATCCCCCCACAGCGTCGGGCAACTCACGATTTCGCTTGCGCTGTTCGTCGTCACGTACTTCTTCGTGTTCGGCGTCGGCGTGGCCTACATGCTGCGCCTCGTGCGCAAGGGACCCCAGATGAACGAAGGCGATGCCTACGATATCGAGCCGCCGGAACCCGCCGCGCACCAGAAGCCCGCGCGCCCCCTCTCCGCGATTCCCGACGGCCAGGCCGTCATCGCCGCCGATCACAAAGGGAGCTGACCCATGGGCATCGATCTCTCGCTAATCTGGATCGTGATCATTTTCTTCGGCGTGATGATGTACGTCGTGATGGATGGCTTCGACCTCGGTATCGGCATCCTTTTCCCGTTCGTACCCGACCGGCATGACCGCGATGTAATGATGAACACCGTGGCGCCGGTCTGGGACGGCAACGAGACATGGCTCGTGCTCGGCGGCGCGGGCCTGCTTGCCGCGTTTCCGCTCGCCTACTCGGTCCTGCTGTCCGCGCTGTACCTGCCGCTGATCCTGATGCTGCTGGGCCTGATCTTCCGTGGCGTGGCGTTTGAATTCCGCTTCAAGGCCAACGATCGCGAGCGGCCGGTCTGGGACCTCGCGTTCGCGGGCGGATCCGTGGTTGCCGCGTTCTGCCAGGGCGTGGCGCTCGGCGCGTTCATCGACGGCCTGCCCGTGCGCGACGGCGCGTATGCCGGTGGCACGTTCAGCTGGTTCGCGCCGTTTCCGCTGTTCTGCGGCGTCGGCGTGCTCCTCGCCTATATGCTGCTGGGCACGACGTGGCTGATCATGAAGACGGAAGGCGCACTGCACGCGCGCATGGTGCAGGTGACCCGGCCGCTGGTCTGGATCATGCTCGCATCCATCGTCGCCGTCAGCATATGGACGCCGCTGGCCCACGCGCGGATCTCCGAACGCTGGTTTACATTCCCGAACCTGCTCTGGTTCTCGCCGGTGCCGATCCTCGTGGTGCTCGGCACGGTGCTGCTGCTGCGGTCGCTGCGCGGCGAGGTCCATTCACAGCCGTTCCTCTACACGCTGGGGCTGATCTTCCTCGGCTACACGGGGCTGGCGATCAGCACCTGGCCCAATATCATTCCGCCGTCCATCTCCATCTGGACCGCGGCCGCGCCACCGCAAAGCCAGGGCTTCGCGCTGGTCGGCGCGCTGTTCGTGATACCGTTCATCCTCGTCTACACGACCTGGTCCTACTACGTCTTCCGCGGCAAGGTCAGGCTCGGCGAGGGCTACCACTGACGGGAACCCTCGCCATGGAACGCACCCGACTTCGCCTGCGGCAGGTTGGCTGGCTCATCGCCATCTGGGCCGGTGGCGTGGCCAGCCTCGGCGTGGCCGCCATGCTGATCCGGTTTCTGATGGAAGCGGCCGGCATGCGCAGCCATTGAGGCGTGCCGGCTCAGTGCTGACTCAGTGCTGACTCACGCAGAAATCCCGATCTTCGTCGAGCTCGCGGCCGGCCAGCCGCAGCCGGTACTTTGCGCTCGCGGAGCGCGCGCCGCAGGCCGCCGAACACCAGATGCGCCGGCCATGCCGCGACCGGTCGACGAACAGGACCGGACAGCGCGGCCGCGCGCAGACCTTGATCCGCTCGCGCAGGGGCCCACCGAACAGCGAGATTGCGTCGAGCGCGATCATCGCCAGCACCTGCCCGTGGCTCACCCGATCCGATATCGCCCACCGGTCCGCCGCCGCTGACAGCTGCGGCGCGGCCAGCGCCGTCCGTGCCACGCGATTGACGGTATCGATATGGCTGGCGTCCGGCACGCCGCCGGTCCGAACCGCCTGCGCGATCTCGTAGATCGCGCGCCGCAGTTCCCGCATGCGGTCAAGCTCGCGCGCCGTGGCACGCCGCGCGGGCAGCGGCAGCTTCACGAGCCCGATCCATTCGTGCCAGCGCTCGGCATCGTAGACACGCTCGTACTGCCGGCCCGTCCATTCCCCCAGCGTCTCGACGAGGTACAGGCTCGGCGTGCCGCCGCGCAGCTTGAACGCCAGCGCCTCCGCGCTCACCGCGGCGTCTGTGTGGGTCATGGTCTCGATTCGTCGTGGCAAAAAGTTGACCGCCATGTTACCGGCATTCGCGGCGCGCCGTGAGGCACCCAGTCGACGCCACCGTCGCATATCCATAGCCGAATTCGTTGGTTTGGGCGCCGGCCATTGGCTCTTACACTCGGCGTCATGGGTTTAACCCATGACCGCCATTCACTCTCCATTACGGTAGTTGCCATGACGTTAATCGTGGGGGTTCACCCACAGAATCCATCGCTGTCGATCCTTGCGCGCCGCCCCGAACACGTGGCCGCGCTGCGCGCGCAGGGCATCGCGTTCTTTGTCTACGGCGCAGGTGCCGCGACCATTCCGCTGATGCGGCTGGGCGTCATCCAGCTCGCGGGCACGGGTGCCACGCCGCCCATCCTCGCCAAGGCCGGGGGCCTGGACGTGGCCGTGTTCGGTATGTCCGGACCTCGCCACGAACGCGGCGGACTGGTCGTGCGCGCCGATTCGCCCTATCGGACGCTGGCGGACCTGCGCGGACGCGGCGTGGCATTGATGCCGATCTCGTGGCACACCCAGTTCCTCGCGGCGGAACTCGACAACGCCGGCGTGGCGTGGCGCGACGTCAATGCCGTGGAGCTGCTGCCCGCCACCGCGCGCGACGCGTTCTACCAGGGGTTGCTCGACGCGATCGTCGCGACGGACCCACTGCTCGCCGAGATCGAATCGGCCGTGAAAGTGCGGATCCTCGCGCGGCCCGGCTCGGCCTTCTCGAACCGCTCGGTGTACTGGGGCCGGCAGGACGTGCTGCGCGACCACCCCAAAGCGGTGCAGGCGCTCGTCGATGCACTCAGCGATTCGGACGCGCTGACTGCCGCCGACCCCGAAGGCGCCGCGCAGCTGCTGGCCGGCCTCAACGGGCACAACGCCGCAGGCTGGCTGGCTGCCCTCACCGCACGGCCATGGGGCGTGCATCTGCCCGACGCGGGTTTCCTGGCCGAGCAGCAGCATCACGCCGATATCTTCGCGCGCTTCGCGCTGATTCCGGAACAGATTGCCGTGGACGACACGGTGACCCATCGCTACCCCGCCGCGGTAGCTGCCTGACAAAGGATACGCAATGGAAGTCCTGTGGTACCTGACCGGCCCCGATGGCCGCTACCCGTGGCGCGCCGATGGCGCGCGCCAGCTGAGCTATCCCTATTTCCAGCAACTGGCCCGCGCGGTCGATCACCTCGGCTTTACCGGCGCGCTGCTCGCCACGGGCTCGCACGACGCCTGGGTACAGGGTGCCTCGCTGATTCCGTACACCGACCGCTTCCAGCACCTGATCGCCGCGCACCCGCCGCTGCTGTCGCCCACATTGCTGGGCAAGATGATCACCACGTTCGACCAGTTCTCCAAGGGCCGCCTGCGCGTCAACATCGTCAATGGCGACGCAAAGCTGATGGCGCAGTTCGGCGTGCATCTGAGCCATGACGAGCGCTATGCCTATACGGACGAGTATCTGACCGTGCTGCGCGCGCTGCTGCGCGGGGAGTCGGTGACCTTCAAGGGGAAGTACATCCATGTCGTGGATGCCGGCCTGCCGCTGCAGCCGCATGGCGGGCGCGTGCCCGAACTGTGGTTCGGTGGGTCCTCGCCGGCCGCCCACGAGGTGGCGGCGAAGCATATCGACACGTACCTGTCGTGGGGCGAGACCGTATCCCAGGCGGAAGTCAAGATCCGCGAGGTGCGCGAACTCGCGCGCCGGCACGGCCGCGCGGACAAGATCCGCTTCGGCATCCGGCTCTACGTGATCGTGCGGCCGACGGAGGCCGAGGCCTGGGCCGCGGCGCAGGACCTGTACGACCACATGGACGACGCGGCCATCGCCGGCGCGCAGTCGTATGTGGCAGGCATCGATTCCATCGGCCAGCAACGCATGTCCGCGCTGCACGGCGGGCACAAGCCGAAGGACCTGCGCGAACTGGAGATCGAGCCCAACCTGTGGTCGGGCATCGGTCTGGTCCGTCACGGACCGGGCACCGCGCTGGTCGGCAGTCCGCGGCAGGTGCTGGCGCGCATTCAGGAGTATCGCGATGCGGGCATCGACGTGCTGATCGTCTCGGGCATGCCCTTGCTCGAGGAAGCGTACCGCTTTGCCGAACTCGTGCTGCCGCACCTGCCCGTGGACCGGCAAACCGAAGCCGGCGCGACGTCCGCATGGACCGCGGATCGCGATGCCGCGTGGCGCAGGCAGGCCTGATATCCCCGACTTCTTATTTCCGAGAACGCATATGACATCCTTCGGCAAGACCATCGCTGCGCTGGCCCTGATCGGCGCAGCCGGCCTCCACGTACACACGGCCTTCGCGCAGGTGATCAAGGTCGGCGTGGTGCAGACCACGACCGGCGGCTCGGCCGCGCTCTACGGCATCGAGCAGAAGAACGCCATCGAGCAGGTCGTCGAGCAGGCCAATGCCAGCGGCAGGCTGGGCAAGCTCAAGATCGAGCTCGTCCACTATGACGACGGCGCCGATCGCAACCAGACCGTCAATATCTTCCAGCGCCTGATCGGCAAGGACAAGGTCTCCGCCATTCTTGGCCCGACCCTGACGACCTCGGCGCTGGCGGCCGATCCGCTGGCCCAGAAGGCCGGCATTCCGATCATCGCCTCGTCGAATACCGCCGCGGGCCTGACGCAGCGCATCGGCGACCGGCTGTTCCGCGTGAGCCCGCCGGAGGACATCGTCACGCCGGGCGTGATCAAGCGCGCCGTGGCGCAATACAAGGTCAGGCGCGTGGCGCAGATCTACGGCATCGACGACCAGCTCACGAAGTCCGCGTATACGGTGCAAAAGCAGGCGCTGACCGACAACGGCGTCAGCGTGGTCGCGACCGAGACGTTCCAGCGTGGCGACGTCGACTTTGCGGCGCAGCTCACCAAGATCAAGGCGCAGAACCCCGACGCCATCGTCATCGGCGCGCTGGCCGAGGAAGCGGCCGCCATCGTTCGGCAGGCGCGCCAGCTCGGTATTCCCCAGCAGGTGCTCTTCGTCGGCACGCAATCGGCGATCTCCACGAAGTTCTTCGAACTCGGCGGCGCGGGCGCGGAAGGCACCATCGTCGGAACCGCATGGTTCCCCGAACTGGACAACCCCGTCAGCCAGTCGTTCGTGCGCGAGTACGAGGCCCGCTACAAGCGCCGGCCCGATATCTATGCCGCGTATGGCCACGATGCGGCCGCGCTGCTGGTCGAGGCCATTCGCCGCGCGCAGTCGGGCGACAGCGCGCGCATCCATGCCGAACTGACGGCGATCAAGGGCTATCCGGGCGTGCTCGGTCCGATCGGCTTCGATGCCAATCGCGAACCGACGGTCGAACCGAAGATCCTCGTCGCGCGCGGCGGCAAGTTCGTGCCGCTCGACGGCAAGGGCGCCGACAAGTAAACGCCAACAGGTAGCGATCATGGAGGTATTCCTGCAACAGACGGTCAACGGGCTCGCGCTCGGGGCCACCTACGCCGTGTTCGCGGTGGGGTTCACGCTGCTGTTCGGCGTGCTCAACGTGCTGAACCTCGCCCAGGGCGCGATCCTGATGGTCGGCGCGTTCGCCGGCATCGAGTTGACCACGGCACTCCACTGGCCACTGCCGCTGGCGTTCCTGGCGGCGATGCTCGTGTCCGCGCTGACGGCCATGGCCAGCGAGTGGTTCGTGTTCCGCCCACTGGAGGCACGCGGCGCCAATCGCTGGATGGGCCTCGTCGCCAGCCTGGCGCTGGCCCGCCTGCTGATCGCGGTGGTGCAGGAAGTCTTCGGCACGCAGGTCCGTCGCTTTCCGCAGAGCGCGTGGACGGAGCACGCATGGGACCTCTTCGGGGTCCGCGTGCAGAGCCTGCAGCTGATCGTGATTGCGTCGGCGTTGCTGCTGATGCTCGTGCTGGCCTATACGTTGCGCCGCACGCGCATCGGCCTCGCCATCCGCACCATTGCGTTCAAGCCCAACGTGGCGCAGCTCGTCGGCATTCCGGTCACGCGGCTCAAGCTGCTGACGTACGGCATGACCGGCGCGCTCGCGGGCGCCGCCGGCGTGCAGCTCGGCGTGCTGTACAACGCGGTGTCGCCGTTCATGGGCGACAACATCCTGCTGAAAGGGCTGTCCGCGCTGATTCTCGGCGGTCTCGGGCAGGTCGCGGGGGCCGCGATCGGCGGCATCGTGCTGGGTCTTACGGAGGTGTACAGCGTGGCCTACCTGCAATCGTCGCTGCGCGATGCCATCGCGTTCGGGGCAATTTTCCTGGTGCTCGTGGTCCGTCCCACGGGGTTCTTCGGTACGTCCGCAAGGCAGCGCGCATGATGGAATTCCTGCTGGCCTATGAAAACGTGATCGCACTGGTGGGCATCAACGCGATCCTCGGCATCGGTGTCTACCTGATGCTCAGTGTCAACCGCTTCTCGCTGGCCACGGGCGGGCTCGTTGCCGTGGGCGCCTATGTATCCGTGCTGATATCGCTGCATACGGCGCTGCCGTTTCCGATCGCGCTCGCGGCTGGCGCGATTGCCGGGGCGCTGGTTGCGCTCCTGCTTGGCGCCCCCGTGCTGCGGCTGGAAGGCGACTACTTCGCGCTGGCGACGCTCGCGTTCACCGAGGTCATGCGCGTCGTCGCGCTCAACTGGGACACGGTGACGGGCGGCGCGCTCGGCCTCGACGGCATTCCGCTGGCGACGACGCAGCCGCTACTCGCGGCCACGGTCGCGGTCCTCGTCGCGGTCATCGTGATCGCGCGCCTCGGACCCACCGGCCGGGTGCTCGAGGCAACGCGCCTCGACGACATGCCCGCGCAATCGCTCGGGATCGACGTGGCACGCGTGCGGCTCGCCGTGTTCGTGTTCAGCGGCGCGGTATGCGGCCTTGGCGGTGCGCTGCTCGGGCACCTGAACGGCTTTATCGGGCCCAACGACTTCGGGCTGCAACGCAGTCTCGATGCCATTGCCTATGCGGTGCTCGGCGGACTGGGGCATGTTTCCGGCGCGCTGGTGGGGGCCACGATCTTTACGGCCTTGCCGGAAGCGCTGCGTTTCTCGGCGCAGGCGCGCGAGATCGTCATGGCATCCATCCTGCTGCTCGCCGTCGTGTTTCTCCCGCGCGGCATGCTGTCCATAGGTCAACCGCTGCGCGACAGGTTCGGCAGGTTGGCCCGGCCGGCACGCGTGCGGCCTCCCGCCGGAGAAGCCGCCACGGAGGCGCGCCCATGACCCCGCTTCTGCAGATCGATGCGCTCAGCAAGCGGTTCGACGGCGTGCAGGCGCTGGACGGGCTGTCGCTGCGCGTGGACGCGGGCACCATCACGTCGGTGATCGGCCCCAACGGTTCGGGCAAGACGAGCCTGATGAACATGGTCACCGGCTTCTACCGGCCCGACAGCGGTGCGGTCCGCTTCGGCGGCCGCGATATCGCCGGCCTGCCGCCCGCGCGCATTGCGCGGCTCGGCATTGGCCGGACATTCCAGCAGATCCGGCTGTTCCAGGGATTGAGCGTGCGGGACAACGTGCTGCTCGGTGCCGAGCGCCGTGGCCGGCGGGGTGCCGCGCGGCGAGCGGGCGAGCTGCTCGAACGTCTGGGCCTGGGCCATGCGGGGGAATGGCCGGCCGAGGCGCTGCCCTACGGTCATCAGCGGCGGCTGGAGATCGCGCGCAGCCTGGCCACGGAACCGTCCCTGCTGATCCTCGACGAACCCGCGGCGGGCATGAACCCGAGCGAGAAACGCGAACTGAATGCCCTGCTGCGGGACGTGCGCGCACGCGGCGTCACGGTGCTGCTGGTCGAACACGATATGGAACTCATCATGGGCATCAGCGATCGGGTGATCGTCATCAACGCCGGACGCAAGATTGCCGCCGGTACGCCAGCCGCGGTACAGGCCGATCCGGCCGTGATCGAGGCCTATCTGGGAGTCCGCCATGACGCGTGACGCGGACGCGCTGCTGTCGGTAGCGGGACTGTCGGCCGCTTATGGCAAGCGTGCGGTATTGCACGGCGTGTCGCTTGAGGTGCGGCAGGGCGAGATTGTTGCGCTGGTCGGCGCGAACGGCGCGGGCAAGACGACGACGTTGTCGGCAATCATGGGCCTGTTGCCGGCGGTAAGCGGCACGGTCTCCTTCGATGGCACATCGTTTGGGGACCTTGCGGTCGAGCGTCGCGTGGCGCGCGGCATCAGCCTCGTGCAGGAGGGCCGTCAGACCGTGCCGCAGCTGACCGTCGCCGAGAATCTGGCGATTGGCGCCTATCTGCGCCGCGACCGCGACGTTGCGGCCGATGTCGCGCACGTCTACGCGCTGTTTCCGCGCCTGGCGGAACGCCATCGCCAGCCGGCGGGGACGCTGTCGGGCGGCGAACAGCAGATGCTCGCCATCGGCCGCGCGCTGATGGCGCGCCCTCGCCTGCTGCTGCTCGACGAACCGTCGATGGGGCTTGCACCGAAGATCATCGCGCAGATCTTCCGGATCATCGAGCAGATCCGTGCCGAGGGAACGACCGTGCTGCTCGTGGAGCAGAACGCGCGCGAGGCGCTGGCGATGGCCGATCGCGCCTATGTCCTCGAACAGGGACGCGTGGTGCTGTCGGGCGACGGCGCCACTGTCGCGGCCGACCCCGCGGTACTCGATGCCTATCTCGGCGGCCGACAGGCCGCCTGAACTTCCGGACGATGCCATGCCCCACGAACGCGATGCCCACAACCCTCGCGACGGCCGCCGGCCGCTCGTCGCCGGCGTCACGCTTGCCGCGCTGCGCGCGAGCGAGCACGCCGCGCTCCCCTTCAATCCTTTCCGAAGCGATACCACGCTGGCGCATGCGCGGGCACTGGAAGCGCTGGGTGTCGACTTCCTCGTTATCGAGGACTCGGCGCTCGATACCACCGGTGTGGCGGACGGCCATGCCGCCCTTGCGCTCGAAGCGTTTACGCTCGCATCCTATCTGGCCGTCACCACGCGGCATATCGGACTCGTGCCTGTCGTCAATACGAACTACGCGCAACCGTTCGCGGCCGCGCGCCTGATTGCATCGCTCGACCACGTGAGCCATGGCCGTGCGGGCTGGCTCGCCGTAACGGACGAGTCCGGCAACGCCGCCGCGAACCACGGTGCCGCGCCGTCCGCCGACACACAGCGTCGCGCACGCCAGCGCGAATTCGTCGACGTGGTGGAGCAACTGTTCGACTCGTGGGAATCCGGCGCCTTCGTGCGCGACAAGGCCAGCGGCGCGTTCGTCGACCTGACCCGCGCGCATTTCATCGAGCACGCGGGTGCCGCGTTTCAGGTAAAAGGACCGCTCAATATCGCGGCTTCGCCGCAGGGCCGGCCGCCACGCCTGCGGCCTGACGGCAGGCTCGGCACCGATGTGTCCACGCTAACCTTGCAGCGCGTGACGCCATGCGTCGCCGACACCCGCGCCGAAGCCGAGTTGCTCGCCGTCGGGCTCAACGGTGCGTCCGAAGGTACGTTCGAGGGTACGTTCAACGAGGCGTTCGTCGGCACATGGGCCGACTGGGAAGCCCACATCGCCACGCTCCACGCGCGCGCGCTGGACGGGGCATGGCTGACCCTGCCGCCCGCACGCACGCGCGACCTCGTCTACCTGACGCGGCTGCTCGAGCCGTTCGGACTCGTGGAACGCCCGGCCGGGCCGGTCACGCTGACCCGACGCCTCGGCCTGCCACCCGCCATCAACCGGCACGCCGCCCAACGCGAGACGGCGCGCCCGATACAGGATGCCCATGCCTGACACCCGCCATCGCCAACTTCATCTGGGCCTGATGTTCTGGGCCACCGGTACGCACTCGGCGGGGTGGCGGCACCCGGCCGCGCGCGCCGACGGCGCGTTCGATATCGCATTCATCCAGCAGACCTGCCGCGACGCCGAGGCTTCGTGCTTCGACTTTATCTTCCTCGGCGACCGCCTCGTGGCGGACCCCGCGCTGGCCAGGACGAATCCGGGCCAGATGGCGAGGCTGGAACCGTTCGTCGCGGCGAGCGCGATCGCCGCGGCGACGGAACGCGTCGGCATCGTGGTCACGACGAACACCACCTACAGCGATCCCTTCACCGTCGCGCGCATGCTCTCGTCGCTCGACCACCTCAGCGCGGGGCGCGCGTCATGGAACGTCGTGACCGGTGCGGATCCGGCCGCGGCGCTGAACTTCAGCCGCACCGCGCATTGGGACAACGAAGCCCGCTACGCGCACGCGGAGACCTTCACGCGCACGGTGCGGTCGCTGTGGGATGCGTGGGGACCCGACGCACTGACCGACGACGACGGCAAGCTGGCGCTGCATGCGCGGCAGATCCGCGCGGGCGGCTCGGCGTTGCCGCGCTCGCCGCAGCATCATCCGATCATCCTTCACGCGGGCACTTCCGAACGCTCGCTGGATTTCGGCGCGCGCCACGCGGACGTGATTTTCACGGGCGACGCGCGGTTCGATGTGGCACGCGACTTCTATCGCGAGGTCAAGGCGCGCGCGGCCGCCTATGGCCGCAATCCCGACGACCTCAAGGTCGTGCCCGGGCTGACCGTCATTGCCGAGCCGACGACCGAGGCCGCCGTATCGACCTACGACACGCTGAACCGTCTGCTCACGCTCGACCCGGAGGACCCCGCGCCCGAAGGCACGCACGCCGGCGACGCGGCCGCCGCGGACTTCCAGTACGTCGGCATGGGACGCGGCGCCAGCCGCAACCTGTCGCTCGCGAGCGATGTGCTCGGCGTCGACGTCCGGGGGCATGCCTACGATGCGCTGGTCCCCGCCGATATCGCGGATCGCGCGAGCGAGCGTGGCCGGCAGATCCTGGCGTACATCACACGCCTGACGCGGCGCGACCTCGTCGCCGCCGATCCGGCCCGGCGCATCACCTACCTCGACCTGATCCACGCCTCCATCGCGCAGAGCTCGGCCGTGGTCGGCAACCCGGCAGAGGTTGCCGACTATATGCAATGGTGGTTCGAGGAAGGCGCGGCGGACGGATTCAACGTCTTCATGCCTTTCCTGCCCTATGCGATGGACCGGTTCCGCACGCTCGTGGTGCCGGAGCTGCAACGGCGCGGTATCTACCGCCAGCGCTACGGCGGTCCACGGCTGCGCGACCATTTCAACCTCCAGCACCTGCCCGCGCGCGAACGGGCTGCCGCGTAGCTCAGAACCGGTGACGCATGCCGAGGAACACGCCGATGCTGTCGTTGCGGCCCGCATAGGCGCCGCTCAACGCCGAGCCCACGCGATTGTAGGCGGTGGCCAGATAGGTATCGGTGCGCTTCGAGAAGAAGTAGTCGCCGATCAGGAACGCCGACAGCTTGTTGCCGCTCTGGCCCGCGGGGTTGACGTCGCGCGCCGCGTCGTAGATCACGGCGGCCTTCAGCACCCATGCCTGCGTGGCCTGGTACGTGGTGCCGAACTGGAACACGTGGTCGGTCCGCGGTGCGGTGCTGCTGCCCGTGCCGGTCATGCCCGGATTGGCGTAGTACTGCGCATTGGTCCCGTACGTCGGCAGAAAGTCCTGGCTTGTCGACGGGGCGAATGCGCCGTCGCGGCGCGTGTACAGGTAATAGCCGTGCAGCGTGACCGGGCCGATCGCGTACGCCGCGCCCACGCCCGCGTTGGTCTGCTTGTTGCGGTTCGGGTCGCGCGCCTGCTGGCCCACCGCGCCGAGCACGAGCGGGCCGCTGGTGTAGTTCAGGCCCGCCGAGTAGATCGACCCCGCCGACGCCCCGCCCGCGAACTCGCCGAATGTGTACGCGGCTTCGATCTTGAGCGGTCCGACGTTCTGCTGGTACTTGAGCGAGTTGTCCATGCGCGAGCCTTCCAGCAACTGCACCCAGACATCGCTCGCGCCCGTGTTGCCCCAGCCGATCGTGTCGAACGGCAGCAGGATATCGAACGGCACGCTGTACTGGCGGCCGAACGTGATCTGGCCATAGTCGGCGTTGAGCCCGACCCATGCCTGGCGGCCGAACAGGCGGCCGCCCTGTAGCGACACCCCCGTATCGGGACTGAAGCCGGCCTCCAGCCGGAACACCGCCGTCGTACCGCCGCCAAGATCCTCGCTACCGAGCAGGCCCCAGCGCGAACCGTTGAAAAAGCCCGGCACGATGCCGACCGCGCTGCCGCTGCGCGTGGCGCGGCCCGCGGCGTTGGTCGCCGCGATCTGGTTGGTCTGGAAAGCGATGGCCGTATCGATCAACCCGTAAAGCTGGACCGAACTTTGCGGAATCAGGGACTGCGCCTGCGCGGCCCCCGCCATCGTCAGCACGATGCCCAGCGTCGAAACCTTCTTCATTGTCTCCTCCTTGTAAATTGGTTTCGAATGTAAACCACATGATGGACAACGTAAACTATATGGTTGCAGCTTCGGGTTAGCCATGTGTCTCGGCGGCGACAATGGCGTTAGAATCGTTGACAGTGACAACCATTCGGAGCTGTACCCCATGAGCGCAACGAAGTCCGCGAAGACCGCCAAGTCCGCGAGCAAGACCGCCGCAGCCCCGGCCCCGGTCGCTGCCCCGCGCATCATCACGGACCTGCTCTCCTCGCGCCTGCACAACCTCGCCGGGCTCTCGGCGGCCAGTGCGTCGCTGCGCGTGCAACGCAAGTTCGGCCTGACGCTGCTGGAATGGCGGTCGATCGGCATGCTGGGCGCGTACGCGCCGTTGTCGCTGAAGGAGCTCGCGCGCCGTGCCGCGCTCGACAAGAGCTATGCGAGCCGTACCGTGTCGGCGTTGATCGAACGCGGATTGATCGTCAGCGCGCGCAGCGATACCGATGCGCGCGCGGTGCTGCTGAGCCTGACCAAGGCCGGAGACGCGCTCTATCGCAAGGTGATCGTCGACGCGAATGCGCGCAACGAACGGCTGCTGCGGCCGCTGAGCCCCGAGCAGAGGAAGATGCTGATGGAGATGCTGGCGGTGCTGACCACGAGCGCGCGCGATGTGCTCGACGAAGAGCGGCGTGCGGCGGCCGGCGACGCCACCGACGAGGATGACGAGGGCGATCCGCAGGGTCCCGTGGCCGGCACCACGCCGGTGGAAACGGGCGGCGGCGCGGACCTCGATCTTGCCGAGATCCGCTCGCTGGTCTCGCGGCTGAACCGGCTCGTGGGCGAGCCGGGCGGATCAGGCAGCCTGTAACGCCGCGCGCAGCGGATTGAGCCCGCTGCGCAGCACGCGACTGTGGAGCTGACGGCCAAGCACGGCCTCGCACGCGCGCCCGGCCTCGAGCATCCCGTCGAGGTCGATGCCGGTCCGCACGCCCATCGCATCGAGCAGCGCGACCCAGTCCTCGGTGCAGACATTGCCCGTATGGCCGCCGCCGTATTGCACCTTGGCCGGATGGCCGCCCACGCCGCCCATCGCGCAATCGAAGTGGGTCACGCCCGCCTCCAGCGCCGCCACATAGTTGACGAGCCCCGTCGCGCGCGTGTCGTGGAAATGCGCGATCGGCGTGACGTCCGGAAAGTCCCGCCGCATCTTGCGAAACAGCGCGCGCACCGTCTGCGGCGTAGCCATGCCCGTGGTATCGCCGAGCGTGACCAGCGTCACGCCGAGATCGCGGAAGCGGCCTACATCGCGTAGCACCTGCTGCGGGTCCACCGCGCCCTCGAAGGGGCAGCCGAACGCCACCGAGATGGTGCCGACCATGCGGAAGTTGCCGCGCGCAGCCTCGGCCATCGCGCGAACGTTCTCCCATTGATCGTCGCGGCTGCGCTTGAGGTTGCGCTCGGAGTGCGAGGACGAGGCCGAGACGAGCAGGCTCACCTCGTTCGCGCCGATACCGTCCGCGCGGTCGGCCAGCGCGCGGGACACCGCATGGCCGTTGGCGCAGGTAGCCTTGTACATGACGCCATCGCGGCGCGGCAGCGCGCGGAGCAGCGCCGTCGCGTCACCGAACTGCGGCACGACCTTGGGGTTCGAATACGACGTGGCTTCCACGCGCGGAAACCCGATCGCGGCGAAGCGGTCGATCAGCGCGGCCTTGGTATCGGTCGGCACGAAGTCGGGCTCGTGCTGCAGTCCGTCGCGGGCGAAGCATTCGCAGAGGACGACTTCAGCGTTGCCGACATCGGGGACGTTGTCGAGATGGGGGTCGTTTGTCATGGGGTATTGGAATCAAAGCCCAAAGCGCGCGATCGCATGCTCGCGCAGCTTGTTCTTCTGTACCTTGCCGCTCGCGGTCATGCCGATGCGCTCGAAATCCACCACGACATCGGCATAGCGCGGCGTCCGGAAATTGGCCATGCGCGGCTTGCACCAGCCCAGCAATGCCTCCGCATCGAGCGTCATGCCCGGCTTGAGCGTGACAAATGCGGCCGGCACTTCGCCGAGGCGCGCGTCCGGCACGCCGACGACCTGTGCCGACGCGACGGCCGGATGCGACAGCAACACCTGCTCCACCTCGGCCGGCGCGACGTTCTCCCCGCCGACGCGAAACACATCCTTGAGCCGGCCGACCAGACGCAGGCGCCCGTCGGCACGCAGCGCGCCCAGGTCGCCGGTGCGCAGCCAGCCGTCGGCGGTAAACACCCTGGCATTCGCCTCGGGCTGCTTGTAGTAGCCGCGCATCACGCCCCAGCCGTTCACCTGAATCTCGCCCACCTCGTCCGTGGCACAGACGGCCCCGGTGGCGTCATCGACGATGCGCACGCCCACCCCGTCGTGCGGCAGCGCGAAACCGCCCACGCGCAATGCTTCGTCGTCGCGCCAGTCGTTGAGCACGACGTTGGGCGACGCTTCGGACAGCCCATAGGCCCAGCAAATGCGCGCGATGCCCATCTCGTCGATGATCTTCCGCATCGTATCGGGACCTGCCGCGGCCCAGCCGCCGCGCAGATGCAGGCGCGAGCGGTCGAAGGTCTCGTGCGAGATCAGCAGCTGGAACAGCGTCTCGTTGCCCGAGATAAACGTGCAGCGCTCCTGATCGAGCATCCGCAGTGCGGCGCCCGCCTCGAATGTAGGCAGCGTGGCGATGCTCGCGCCCGCGCAGAGCGCGCACAGCAGCGACAGCGTGGAGCCCGCCACATGAAAGAACGGTCGGCAGTTGAAATAGCAATCGGCGGGACCGATGCCAAGGCGCTCGCCCACGGCCGTCGCGTTGCGCAGCATGTTGTCGTGCGTGAGCATCACGCCCTTGGGATGCGCGGTGGTGCCCGATGTGAACTGGATCAGCAGCAGATCGTCGGGAACCACGGCCTGCATCGCGGCGTCGAGTTCGTTGTCGGAAACCACGTCGCCATCGGCCAGGAATGCCTCCCACCCGAGGCCCGCGCGCGGCACGTCGTCGCCGATCGCCACCACATGGCCCAGCAGCGGCAGCGACTGGCCCGGCAGTGCGCGATCGACGGCGGGCTCGGCCTCGCGGAGGTAGGCCATGAAGTCGATCTTGAGAAAGCGATCGGCCAGAATCAGCAGCCGCACATCCGATTGCCGCAGGCAATAGGCGATCTCGTCGGCCTTGAAGCGCGTGTTGACGGGCACCGTGACCGCGCCGATCATCGCCGCGCCATAGAAGCTGGCGACCCAATGATCGTCGTTGCCGCACAGCAGCCCGACAAAGTCGCCGCGCCGAATGCCGCGTGCGAGCAACGCGCGGGCCACGCGACGGGCCTGGATCTCCAGCTGGCGCCACATGGTCGCGCCGGCGGGCGTGACGAGCGCGCGCTGCGTGCCGCGCTGGCTGGCCTGCAATGCCAGCACGGCGGACAGGGTACGGGGTTCCCAGCTCATGCTTCGCCTCCCTGCGACTGACCGGTACGGCTGAATCCGCTGATGCCCGAGCGCCAGTCGGAGCGCGACAGATTCTCTTCGATGGCCAGCAGCTCCTCGGCCAGCGCGCCGCGCGGACCGAGCTCGATGCCACGGTCGATGCAACGCTTGGCCAGCCGCATGCCCAGCGGCGGCGCCTTGGCGATGGAGGCGGCCATGCCTGCCACCTCCGCGTCGATACCGTCGCGCGCGACGATGCGCGTGACGAGGCCCGCTTCCAGTGCGTCCGCGGCGGTCAGCCGTCGGCCCGTGAACATCATGTCCTTGGCCAGCCGCTTGCCGACGATGCGCGCAAGCCGCTGCGTCGCGCCCACGGTGCCCCATTGCGCCTCCGGCGTCCAGAACGCGGCATCCGGCGTGGCGATGGCAACGTCGCAGGCAGCGGTGATCTCTACTCCCGATCCGGCCGCAGCGCCTTCGACCACGGCGATCGTGGGCATCGGCAGGGCTTCCAGCGCGTCATACGCGAAGAAGCCGCGCATGCGGCGGGCGAGCACCTGCGCCTCGTCCATCGTCTTGCGTTCCTTGAGGTCCGCGCCCGCGCAGAATGCGGGGCCGGCGCCGCGCACGAGCACGACACGTACGTCGGGGTCGGCTGCCGCGGTGGCGGCGGCGCGCTGGAGGCCTTCGCACATGGCGAGGTTCAATGCATTGCGGCTTTCGGGCCGGTTCAGCGTGATGGTGGCGATGCCGGCATCGACGGCATACAGCACGGCCGGCGCTTCAGCGGCGGATAAGGTGGTGTCGGTCATGATATGTCCTGCTCAGATTGCCTTCGCCTCGCGCAGCGCGCGCACGCGTTCCGCGTCCATGCCCAGCCGCTCGCGCAGCACGGTTTCCGTATGCTCGCCCAGCAGCGGTGGCCGGCCGACGAGGGGGTCGTCCCAGCCGTCGAACCGCAGCGGCACGGGCAGCGCCGGAAACGTGCCAATCTCAGGGTGATCGAAATGCGCGACCATGCCGCGCGCCTTCACGTGCGGATCGGCGAGGACTTCGTCCACCGCGTTGATCGGGCCCGCCGGGACGCCGGCCGCCTCCATCGCGTCGCACAGCGCGTCGCGGTCCCATGCGGCAATGGCCTTGGTCAGATGGCGCATGACCTCGTCGCGGTTCTCCACGCGGCCCGCATTGGTCTGCAACGCGGGATCGGCGCCCCATGCTTCGATCCCAAGCACGCCGCACAACGGCGTCCAGTGCTGGTCGCTCGCGGTGATATGGAGCCAGCGGCCGCCTTCCGCCTGGAAGCTTGCCGACGGCACGCGGCCCGGATGCTCGGTGCCCAGGCGCGGCGGTACCTCGTTCAGCGCGAACCAGCGCGCGGCCGCCAGCGTGAGCAGGCTGACCTGCGCGTCGAACATGGACAGATCGATATGGCACCCCTGCCCCGTCGCGCTGCGCCCCTCCAGCGCCGACAGCAGCGCGATGGCGGCCCACAGCCCCGACGTCAGATCCGCGACGGGCAGGCCCGGTTTGACCGGTCCGCCATCGCGCTCGCCGGTCAGGCTCATGATGCCGCCCATCGCCTGGAACACCGTGTCGTAGCCCTTGCGCGAGGCATACGGCCCGGTCTGGCCGAACCCTGTGCATGACAGGTAGACCAGTTTCGGGTTGATCTCGCGCAGCCTGTCCGCGTCGAGGCCGTACCGTTTGAGCGTGCCGACGGGAAAGTTCTCGATGACCACATCCACGCCGGCGGCGAGATCGCGCACGATCTGCTGGCCCTGCTCGCTGCGCAGATTGACGGTGATCGATTGCTTGCTGCGGTTGAACGCCATGTAGTACGCGCTCTCGCTGCCGCGATGGCCGGCGTCCTTCCCTTCCACGCGCGGCTCGAAGCTGCGCGTCTCGTCCCCTGTGCCGGGCTGCTCCACCTTGATGACGTTTGCGCCGAGCTCGGCGAGAATCATCGAGGCGAACGGACAGGCGAGGACCCGCGACAGGTCGAGGATCGTGATGTGCTCGAGTGGCCTGGCCATGGCGCGTTACCGTTCCGTCCGCACGAAACTGCGCATGCGCTTGTTCGCTTCGCGGCCCACTTCGAGGCCCTGCGCGAGCGGCAGGTCGACAACCTCGTGGAACGTTTTCTTGGTGGTGGCCATCGCGGCGCGGCTGACCGCGGCCATCCGGCTGGCCATGGCCATCGCTTCGTCCATCAGCACCGCGTCGTCGTGGACCGCGTTCACCATGCCCAGTTCCACCGCGCGTTCCGCATCGATGGTCTCCCCGGTCGCCACGAGGTGGAACGCCGCCTTGCGGCCGATCTGGCGCGTGAGGTTCGGCAGCACGATGGCCGCGACGATCCCGTGCTTGACTTCCGGATAGCCGAGGCGCGCCGAGCGGCCCGCGATGGCGAGATCGCAGGCGATGGCCAGCCCCGCGCCGCCGCCCATTGCGAAGCCGTTGATCGCCGCGATAACGGGCTTGCTCATGCGCGATACGCTCAGGTGCAATTGCATCGTGAGTTCCGCGCGCTCTTCCACGCGCGACATCTGGTCGGGCGTCAGGTCCTTGAACTCGGTGATATCGGCGCCCGCGCAGAATGCGGCGCCGTTGCCGGTAAGCACCACCACGTGCACGGTGTCGTCGGCTTCGGCAGCGGCCAGCGCATCGACGAGCGCGCGGGTCAGCGCGTTGTTGAGCGCATTGCGCTTCTCGGGCCGGTTCATGCGCAGCACGCGGACCTGACCCACGTCTTCGATCAGCAGTTCGTTCATGGTTCTTACCTCGATAATCCTGCAATGTTCGCCATCGCCTCGCGCGTCTCCGCCACGATGCGTTCGACCAGCGTCGCCGCCGGCACCAGTTCGTCGATCAGCGCCGCGCTTTGGCCGGCTTCGACCTTGCCTTGCTCCACGTCGCCATCGACGGCGGCCATGCGCAGCGAGCGGCTGCCGAACAGCGCCTCGAGCGCTTCACGCGGTTGTCCTTCGCGCTCGGCGGCCTCGTATTCGGCCGTGAACGCGTTACGCACGGCGCGGATGGGCAGGCCGCGCCAGCCCACGAGCGTGGTGTCGCCGACGCCGGCGCCGAGCACCTTGTCCTTGTAGGCATCGTGCAGCGAGGCCTCGGGCGTCAGCAGGAAGCGCGTGCCCAGCTGTGCCGCATCGGCACCGAGGCACAGTACGGCCGCGACACCCGCGCCGTCGGCAATCCCGCCGCCCGCGACGATCGGCAGGTTGACCGCACGCGCGATCAGGCGCACGAGTACGAGCGTGCTGGTGCCGCTCGGCGGCGGGTGGCCGCCGGCTTCGCCCCCGACCACCACGAGGCCATCGACCCCCGCGTCGGCGGCCTTGCGTGCGTGGTCGGGGTGGGCGACGACATGCAGCCACTTGACGCCTGCGGCCTGGAAGCGCGCGATATGCTCGCGCGGGCTGCCCTGCGAGGCGATCAGCACGGGCACGTGTTCGTCCAGCACGATCTGCAGATGCTCGGCCGCGCGCTTGTTGTACAGCGCGACATTGACCGCGAACGGCGCATCGGTGATCTCGCGCACTTCGCGGATCGCGCGACGCAGGTCGTCGGGACGCATCGGTCCCGCGGCGATCACGCCGAGGCCGCCGGCCCGGGATACCTCGCCAGAGAGGCGGGAACTGGAGGAGGCCCAGCTCATGCCAGCCTGGATGATGGGGTAGCGGATCCCGAGCAGTTCGGTGATGCGCGTCTTGAAGCTCATGTATCGGTTCCTCTCGATTCCCGTGTAGAAACGTGTGACGCTATTCCGCGGTGATGCCGGCCGCCTTGATAATCGGACCCCAACGCCCCTGTTCGGCCTTGACCTGATTGCGATACGCATCGGGCGTGCTGGACTGCGCGATGCCGCCCTGCTCCGCGAATTTCTCCACGACATCGGGCGTCCGCAGCGCGGCGGTGGCCGCTTCCACGATCTTCGCGGCGATATCGTTGGGCAGGCCGTGCGGCGCCACGATGCCGTACGCGCCGGCGGCGAGCACCTTGGGCAGGCCCACGTCGGCCGCGGTCGGCACGTCGGGCAACGCGGCAAGCCGCTTGCTGTCGGTGACCATCAGGCCGCGCAGCTTGCCGGCCTTGATCAGATGCGCCACGGCGGGGACTTCGGCGATAAACATGTCCACCTGGCCGCCAATCAGGTCCTGCACGGCGGGCGCGCCGCCCTTGTACGGCACGTGACGCAGCTTGATGCCCGCTTCGCGCTGAAACAGCGCGCCGACCACATGGGTGCTGCTGCCCACGCCGGCGGAGGCGACGGTGTACTTATCCGGCTCGCGCTTCGCGGCGGCCATGAGGTCGGCGGCCGTCTTGAACGGGGAGTTCGCGCTGACGACGAGCAGATTGGGCGTCGAGACCATCGTGGTCAGGTAGGTGACGTCCTTGAGCGCGTCGAACGGCATCTTGGGCGAGATAAACGGCGCATAGACCATGGCACCGGTGCCGGCCATGCCGAGCGTATAGCCATCCGGCGCGGCGCGCGTGACCCCCGAGATCCCCACGAGGCCCCCGGCGCCGGGCCGGTTCTCGACCACGATGGTCTGCCCGAGCTTCGTGCCCATCGACTTCGCCAGCGTCCGCGCCATCACGTCGGCCGGGCCACCGGCGGCGAACGGCACGATCAGGACGATCGGCTTCTCCGGAAACGCCGCCTTCGCCGACCCGAAGGCCAGCAAGGCGGCCACGCACAGCATGCCCCTCATCACGCGCAACATCTTGTCTCCTTGGTCTGTACTGCTTGTTGTTGGTGGACACTGTATTGGATATTGTTGTGTTTGTCCACTATTAGAAGACCAGAAGACCGGGGCTTGGATGGATCAGCTAGGGTGGCGGGCGCGCCAGCAGGACGAGACTACTCTTCTTCCCACGGACTCTTCCGTGGCGGCGGCTCCGGCTTGCCGCGCTCTTTCCGCCCTTGCGCGCGGATCTCCTTGATGAAGGAGTACGTGAGACCGAGGAAGAATGTCAGATAGACCGGGGCTCCGACAATGACCGGCCGCCAGCTTGCACCTTGGGCCAGCGAAAATCCCAGCGCAAAAAGAATCATGCCTGCCAGGCCAAGATAGCCAACGAGAAATTTCTTGTATATCTTCTTCCGCGCATCCGGATTCTTCATTTTTCCCATCACGGACCGAGTGAATCAGCGTAGTCGAACGCCGCGCCGTTCAGCGTTGCGAATGAGTTTCATCGCTTATCCTTATTCTTCTTCCCATGGCCCTCGCTTGGGTGTCGCGGGAGACTCCCCTCTCTCTTCACGGGAAACGGAACGAAGTTCCTTGATCAATTGATAAGTTATCCCTACAAATATCGGATAGTTGCTTGACAACGGAGTGCTGCAGGACACCGCTTTCCGAGAAGAGGCTGCGAAGTGTGGCCAACTCATATCCCGAAACATGGCAGCTTCCATTTCTCTCCATATCGTATCTCCTTGGTCGTCCAGACGGTCGTTCGTGAACTGGCCGCGGATGGCGACTAAACGGAAGATTTCGTATCGTCTTTGCTATAGGTTTTTTTCGCATGGCGCCACGATGACTCACCAAATGGCAGCAATCCTAGTGCTTTGGCTCGCCCAGCAAATCCTGACGCTGCCACACATGTAAGACCGATCGTGAAACCGGCGAGTCGTCCCATATAACTGTCTATCCAGTAGATACAGGCATACACCAAAACCAAACCGACAATTATGAGCGCCACAATCGCCATTCCACTCAGATTTCCGTTTTTAATGATGCATTTCATTTATTAAGACTTTTTTAATAAGATCTTGTGCAGCAGAAGAGGCCGTCGAATTCTTTCCGATCTCGATAATTTCATTTGTTATAGGCGTCAACGCTTTTCCATATCCGGCATTAGCCGCCCCCCCCCCAGCCCGTCGCAACTGTGTGTGCAGCTAAACTTCCGGGATCAGGTTTTACCATCTATTGAATCGCAGTTAGTGCAAGGTTCGCTACGGTAGCAGGCAGGTCGGCTGGAATTACGTGAGGCCCGGGCACAGTTCCCACAGCCGTTGTGGCGGCGCTAACGCGCCCAGCCTGGGTCCCCAAGAAGCTCGCGATGTCCGCGATCGCGCCGTAATCATTAGAGTAGCACTGCTTATTCTTGTTTTTCTGTCATGATCGTGGACCGGCAAGCGTACGATCAGGCCGGCGCGTTGCTGCAGCAGATCTACGGCCCGTTGCAGCAGCCGGCCACGACGCTGACCGGCAGGATCGTGCCGTTCGATCAGCGCGAGTTCGCGGGGGCCGAGACCAGCATGGCGGATACTGGCTTCCTCTATGTGCCGAAGTCGTGCGATACAGGTGCCGCGTGCAAGGTCCACGTCGCGTTCCACGGCTGCAAGCAATCGGCCGCTGTGGTGGGCAATGATTTCTACGCGCGCACGCATTACAACAACTGGGCCGATACGAACGATATCCTCGTGCTGTATCCGCAGGTGAACGCGTCCACCGTGCCCTTCAACCCGCAAGGCTGCTGGGACTGGTTCGGCTATACCGGCATGGACTATGCCGTGAAATCCGGCGCGCAGATGCGGGCGGTCAACGCGATGGTTGACCGATTACTCGCCATCAAGCCGCAATAAAGCCGCCATGAACGAGGGCGGCTGTGCCTCACGCCGGCATGTCCACCCCCGATAACTCCGCGCAAGTCTCCAGCAGCCGCCGCTGCAGCACCGGATCTCGCGCCTGCGGGTTCGCGGCCATGCGCTTGAGGTGATAGAAGTACTCACCGGTGACGCGGGCGCGCGGGTCGTCGCTGGTCGCCAGCCAGGCCTGTGTCAGATGGGCCTGCTGCATGTCGTCGGGCGCGCCGGCACCGCCCATGCGGGTCGGGACCCAGCCCGGTTCCAGCGCGTTCGACAGGACGTCGGGCCAGCGCCTGGCGATGGCGAACGCCAGCAGCGTGTCGTGCAGCTTGCTTTCCGCGTACGCCGTAGCGCCATTCCAGCGACGTTGTTGCCAGCGGATGTCGCCGAGATTGGCGTCGGCGTCGTGATGCATGCCGGAGCTCAGATAGACGAGCCGTGACGGACGATCGATCAGCGCGGTCAGGATATAGGCCGATAGCGTGTTGATCGCGAACAGGTGTGGCAGGCCGTCGGACGTTTCGCGATACGACTCGCGGTAGCCAACCGCGGCGTTGTGGATGACCGCCTCGAACGGGCCTAGCGCATTGACCTGAGCGGCAACGTCCTTCGCGCCGTCGATGGTTTCCAGATCGCCGGTAACGATGGCCTCGGCCGCGGGCAATGCGGTCATGGCGTCGTGGGCGCGCGCCGCATTGCGTGCATGGAGCACGACGCGGTGGCCGTCGGCGATCAGTTTTTCGGCGGCCATCAGGCCGAGGCCCGTGGACGAGCCGGAGATAAAGATGCGAGACATGATGAACTCCTGCAAAACGAAAGGATAGTCACGATTGGCGTGACTGGCGCGGTGGACGGCTGGCGGCAAGCACGAGTGCGCCACCCAGCAACGCGCAGATCGCGCCGAAGATATAGACGGCCGCATAGCCGGCCTGCGCGGCAATCGCACCGGCTAGCGGGCCCGAGATGCCGTAGGCGATATCGAGGAACGCGACGAATGCGCCCATCGCACTGCCGCGGTTCGCGGGCGGTACCCGCTTGAGCGCTTCCACGCCCAGTGCGGGGAAGATCAGCGCGCAGCCGAGTCCTGTCACCAGCGCACCGGCCAGTGCCACCGCTTCATGCGTGGCGGCCCATACCATCAGCTGGCCGATGGCTTCGACGCCGAGCGAATACAGCGCGACGCGATAGCCGCCGATCCTGTCGGGCAGATGGCCGAAGACCAGGCGCACGAAGATAAAGCCGATGCCGAATGCGGTCATGACCAGCCCGGCGTGGCCCCAGTGACGCGCCGCGAAATACAGCGAGGCGAACGCGGTGAGGCCGGCCAGGCCGACGCCCTGCAGCATCAAACCCAGTCCTTCGCGCCAGATCTGCGCAATCACGCGGTGGAACGGCAGGCGCTGGCCGCCGGGCGACACATAGGCCTTCGCGCCGAATGCGATGACGGCGGCCGTCACCGGTGCGGCGACGCAGGCCTGCATGGCGGCCTGGAAGCCCCACTGCTGGTACAGCGCCATGCCGGCGGGCGCGCCGATTGCGAGCGCGGCGAACATCGCGATGCCGGTCCACGACATCGACATGCCCGCGCGCTGCGGGCCGACCGAGGCGATCGACCATGACACGCAGCCGGTCACGAACTGGCTTTCGCCGAGGCCCGCGGCGAGCCGGCCTGCCACGATGATCGCGAGACTTGCCGTGGGCGAGAGCATCGGGAGCGCCGCCAGCGCGTACAGCAGGCCGCCGACGGCGCAGAACGCGGCGCCCTGCAGCGCGGCACGCCGGCCGCCCTGCCTGTCCGTGACCGCGCCGGCGTAGCCGCGTGTCAGCACCGTGGCCAGGAACTGGATGCCGATGACCAGGCCGACGATCACGTTGCTGAAGCCGAGCTTGTCGTGGACGAACAGGGGTATGACGGGCAACGGCAGGCCGACCGCGAGATAGCCTGCGAATAGCGCGGCGATGACGGGTAGCGAGGGCCGGGCGAGATGCGCCGCACCAGATGACGCACCGGCCGGCCGCTGCTCGGCCAGGGGCCGCGGCTCGCCGCCGACGCCCGCCGGCCCACCGGCGGCTCCGGTCGCCACGTGGTCGGCGCCAGCGGCTTCGTTACGTGTGGATGCCATGGACGTTATAGACATGATGCGCTCCCGATAACCGCCAGTCAGGCGCTGGCGAACAGCGCCGTGCGATAGCCGCTGGCCTCCAGCAGATAGTCGCGCGACGCCACCGCCTCGGCTTGCAGCTTGCCGACATCGACACCGATCAGCGTGCCGCCCTGCTTCCGCAGTTTGCCCGCCACCATCACCGTATCGACATCCGACCGCCCGACCGCCTGCACGATCGTGCCGACCGCGTCGGTCACCGGAAACACCGCCACGTCATCGGTCCGCACCATGATGATGTCGGCCTGCTTGCCCGGCGTCAGCGTGCCGATGGCATGCGAGAGCCCCGCCGCCCGTGCGCCGTTGACCGTGGCGGATTCGAGCACCGCCTGCACCGAGATCGGCGCGGGCACGTCGGCCTCTCCGCGGAAACGCCGATACCGCATGGCCGAGCGCTGCTGGCCGAACAGTGCATGCATCTCCCCGAACAGATCGCTGCCGAACGCGGTGTCGAGGTCGATACCGATGGCCGGGCTAAGGCCGTGATCGACGGCCTGCTGCCACGCAAAACGATCGTCGTCGAAGCCGAACAGCGCATCGGACCGCGGATTGATCGTCACGTTGACACCGGCCCCGGCCAGCAGCTTCCATGTTTCCTCGGGCAGCCGCGTGCAGTGGTTGAAGATGTTGTGCGCGCCGAGCACGCCCGGTGCCGCGAACTCGGGCCCAAGTTTGGCGAGATCGCCGATGAATTCGGTCAGGATCTGCATGTCGAGCCGGCGCGCGGCCTGCCACCATTCGAGGTTGAACTGGCCGAACAGTCCCACCTGCACGCGGCTGCCGGCACCGTTCCAACGCTTGGCCAGCCGCGCCAGATCGTGCGGCAAATGCGCATTGGAGGCGCGCTTGTCCATCGCCGCGCCGACCATATGCAAGGCGCGAATACCCGATTCCTCCAACGCTTCCAGCGCGGCATCGGTGTGGAGCGGGCTGCGCGAGCTATGGCACGCATCGATGATCGTCGTAATGCCGGCGTCGAGCGACGCCACCGCGGTCAGCCGCGTGCTCGCGTACATGTCCTGCGGGCGGTAGTGCGCGCCGAGCGTCTCCGCCACGACGTCGATATAGGCAAAGAGGTCGTCCACGTTCGGCATCAGGCGGCGCATGACGCCCAGCCACGCGTGATGGTGGGCATCGATCAGCCCCGGCATCACGATCGTGCCCCGGGCGTCGATGACCTTCGCGTCGGCGGCGACGATCTCTTCGCCGATCATGGCAATGCGGTCGTCCTCCACGAGGACATCGCCGACGGCGAGGTTGGGAACATTGGCATCCATCGTGACGACGGTGCCGCCCTTGAACAGCGTGCGTTGAATTTGAGGCATGGTGGGCTCCAGCGAAGGTTTGGAAGGCGTTTCGAACAAGTCGGCGACGACCGGTGCGGCGTCGTTGGAGCCAAGATTAGGGGCCAGACGATTTTTGATTAAGATAGGGGCTCTCAAATCATCTTTGCTTAAAGTCATGAATCCGCGCACGGAGGCAACCCCATGAGCTTCGATGGCAGGCTGTTGTCGGGGATGAGCGTATTGGCCGCGGTGGTCGAGAGCGGCAGTTTTACCCGGGCGGGCGACGTGCTCGGGCTCTCGGCATCGGGCGTGAGCCGCGCCGTATCGCGGCTCGAGGAGCGGATCGGCGTCCGGCTGCTCGACCGGACCACGCGCGCCCTGCACCTGACGAGCGAAGGCGCGCGGCTCTACGAACTGGCCGCGCCGCATCTGTCGGGCATCGAGGAAGCCGCGAACGCGGTATCGGGCGCGGCCACGAACGTGCGCGGCGCCTTGCGCGTGAGCCTGAACCCGATATTCGCGCGGCATGTGCTGGCGTCCGCGCTGGGCAGGTTTACGCAGCGCTATCCGGAAGTGGAACTGACCACGGTGACGTTGCCCGACTCATCGGACCTCGTCGCGGCCGGTGTCGATATGGCGGTGCGTTTCGGCCAGCCACGCTCGTCGGGCATGACCTCGCGCAAGCTGCTGGATACGCGCGTGCTGACCGTGGCATCCCCCGCCTATCTGCGGCAGTACGGCCAGCCGAAGACGCCGCGCAAGCTGGTCGAGCACGACTGCATCCAGTTTATCGATCCGCAGCGCGGCAAGCCGTTCGAATGGCTGTTTATGCGCGGCAAGGAAACCATCACGGTGGAGACGAAGGGCCGGCTGACGTTGTCCGACGGCGATACGCTGATCGGCGCCTGCCTCGCCGGCGCGGGTATCGCGCAGGTGCTGGCGCTCAGCGTGGAGCCGCTGATGGCCAGCGGCGCGCTCGTGGATCTGTTTCCCGACTGGCCCGGCGAAACGTTTCCGCTCTATATCGTGCGGCCGTCCCGCCGGTTACCGCCGGCTGCGGTGGAGGCATTTCTCGAATTCTGCCTCGAGTTATGCGCGCGGACCTAGGGGCGCGAATCTCGCAGAGGCGCCAACTTCGGCGCGCCCGGCACGCTCAGTCGGCCGTGGCGCGGTCTTTTTCGGCGCGCAAGCGAGCTTCCTGCGCCTCCGCCCGCGCGGGCCCGCCCTGCGCTTCCTCGCGCAGCGTCTCGGGCGGCGCGCCTTCACCGATGCTGTGCAGATCCCAGCAGGCGATAAACAGGGCCGCCACGAGCGGCCCGATCACGAACCCGTTGAGACCGAACAGCGCCATACCGCCCAGCGTCGAGATCAGCACGACGTAGTCCGGCATCTGCGTGTCCTTGCCCACCAGAATCGGGCGCAGCACGTTATCGACCATGCCGATGACGAGTGTGCCGAAGCCGATCAGCACGAAGCCCTTGACGAGGTCGCCGGTCAGCAGGAAATACACGGCCACAGGCAGCCAGATCAGCGCCGCGCCGACCGCGGGCAGCAGCGACAGGAACGCCATGATCGCGCCCCAGAGCATCGAGCCCTGGATGCCGAGGATCGCGAAGATCACGCCACCGAGCGAGCCCTGCACGACCGCCACCGCGATATTGCCCTTGACCGTCGCGCGCACGACCATCGTGAACTTCTTGATCAGATGCTGCTTGTGCGACGCGCTCAGCGGCACCGCGATGCGCACGCGCCGCGACAGTTGCGGGCCGTCGCGCAGCAGGAAGAACAGCAGATACATCATGATGCCGAAGCCGATCAGCAAATGCGCGGTGTTCTGGCCGATGCTGAGCGCGCGCGTGGCCAGGAACTGGCTGGTCTGCATCGCGCTGGCGCTGAGCTTCTGCTGCAGGTCGGACAGGCTCTGCACGTCGAAGCGCGACAGCAGGTCACGGAAGTAAGGCGGCAGCGCATCGACCGCGCGCTGGAAATAGACGCCGAAGTTGATCTGTCCCGATTTGATGCTCTCGTAGAGGTTCATGCCCTCGTTGACGAGCGAGATCGCGATGAGCGTCAGCGGCAGGATCACCAGCAGCAAGACCAGAAGCAGCGTCAGCAGCGAGGCGATATTGGCCCGCCCATGCAGCGCGGCCACGAGCCGCCGTTGCAGCGGCGCGAAGATGATCGCCAGCACGGCGCCCCAGAATACCGCGCCATAGAACGGCAGCAGGATCCAGAAAAATGCGATCGTGACGGCAGCCAGCAGTAACAGGAACGTCTTGTGATGCAGGCCCGTGGAGCCCGTCGGTTCGGCCATGAATACCCCTTGCGCTACCGGATTTGGATGGGCGCGCCGGACGGCAGCCGGCGCGCATTGCGCATTGTGCACGCTTCCGGGGCGTGGCCGCCATCGGTCCCCGTCCGACAGGGTTTTGACCGTGTGTTCAAGCCGTGCGGCGGAACAGGCGCCCCTGCCACAGCAGCCGCAGCGTCATCAGGAACAGCGCCCCGATAAAGACGTTGACGAAAATGAACAGCGGCAGCGCCAGGCTCGCGAACAGCGAGTTCGGCGCAATCGTCGCGGCGCGCAGGCAGGCGAGGCCCAGCGCGGTCACGCCGAAGCTGAAGGCCCAGAACGCCGGCGTGGTGCCCGAGGCGGAGAACCATCCCGCCAGCCGCGCGAGAAACAGGAACTGGAGGATGCCATAGCCGAACATCGCATAGAACGGCCAGTCCAGGCTGCCACCGGTCACCGACAGGTAGGCGACGGCCCCCACCACGGGCGGGGCCAGCTGGATGCCGAGCGTCGGCCGGATGGCGGGCGGGAGTTCATCGCCAAGATAGAGGCGGTATGTGAGAATCGATTCGATCGCCAGCCACGAGAACAGACCCGCGCCGAAGAACAGCCTCGCAAGATCGGTCCAGCCGAGCGCGCTCATGGCAATGGCGGACACGAAGTTGCCGGCCACGGTCGGCAGGTACATGACCGCGGTGGTATCGCCGAGCTTGCGCCCGCCGCGCATCATGCCGCCGCTGCGGTATGTGGAGAAGCCGAGCTGGCCAAGCGCGCCCACGACCACCAGCGCCGCGCCGAGCGCTGGCACGTAGCCATGGACCCAGACGGCGACCAGCAGCGTGGCGACGGGAATCAGCCCGATAAAGCAGCAGGCCACCGGGTGGCGCGCTTCGGTCAGCGCTTCTTCGCGGTGCCAGACCCACTTGGCGGCGAAAGACAGGACCAGAACCGCCCAGATCAGCGTGGTGACGACGAAAATCGCATCGTGGACGACCAGGCTCGCGCCCCAGAGGCTATGGGCGACTTTCCAGCAGTTGGCCAGGCCGGACATGCCGAGGACGATGCCTAGCGCGGAGGCGGGGATGGCGAACCCGGTGGTGGCGGGGGCGACGGGGACGGACGTGTTGGTGGTGGTCATGCGATCTTATGTTGGCGGCAGGCAGCGGCAAGCTTAGGCGCGGACCGGCACGATGCCAATTATCCGGTCGGATAATGACAATACCGGCCTGCCCGATTTTTCCACCAGGCTGAAGACTGTTTTTCGCAAGCGGTGTTTCCTTCCACCGGCAGGAAATATAAGGTCTAAGCCGGAGACAAATAGAACGGATACGCACAATGCAAAGCTTTACGTACGAAGCCCACGCGGCACGCGTCGTCTTCGGAGCCGGTACCGTCCGGCAGGTCGGTGAGGAAGTCGACCGCCTCGGCTGCACCCGGGCGCTGGTCCTGAGCACACCCAACCAGGCCAATGCGGCCGAAAGCGTCGCCGCGCAGCTGGGTACCCGCAGTGCCGGCGTCCATGCCGGCGCCGTCATGCACGTCCCCATCGACATCGCCCGGCAAGCCGTCGAACGTGCCAACGCGGTCGGCGCGGACTGCATGGTGGCCATCGGTGGCGGTTCCACGACCGGGCTCGCCAAGGCCATCGCGCTCGAGACCGGCCTTCCCTATATCGCCATCCCGACCAGCTATGCCGGCTCGGAAATGACCCCGATCTACGGCCTGACCGAAGGCGGTCAGAAGCGCACGGGCCGCGACCTTCGCGTGCTCGCGCGCACCGTGATCTACGACCCCGAACTGACGTACGACCTCCCCGCCCAGCTGACCGTGACCAGCGGCCTGAACGCGATCGCCCACGCGGCGGAAGGGCTCTACGCGCGCGATGCCAACCCCGTCATGTCGCTGATGGCCGAGGAAGGCATCCGTGCGCTGTTCGCAGGCATCCCCGCCGTGGTCGCCAATCCGCGCGATGCCGAAGGCCGCGCGCAATGCCTGTACGGGGCATGGCTCTGCGGCACCGTGCTCGGCAATGTCGGCATGGCGCTCCACCACAAGCTGTGCCACACGATCGGCGGCAGCTTCGACCTGCCGCACGCGGAAACGCATACGATCGTGCTGCCCCATGCGCTCGCCTACAACGCCGTGGCGGTGCCGGACGCCATGGCCCGCATTGCCCGCGCCATCGGCGGCGACGCCGCGGGCGTCCCGGGAAGGCTGTTCGATATGGCGGCGCGACACGGCGTGCCCACTGCCCTGCGCGATATCGGCATGCGCGAGGCCGATATCGAGGTCGCACTGGAACGCGCGCTGGCGAATCCGTACTGGAATCCGCGCCAGATCGAGCGCGAGCCGCTGCGGGCGCTGATTCAGGCCGCATACGCCGGGACGCGACCCGACTGACAACATAACCAGGAGCGAGACAAATGAAGATTGCATTCGTTGGCACCGGCAAGATGGGCCTCCCGATGGCCCGGCACCTCGCCCATGGCGGCCACGACGTCGTGGTATTCGATATCGCCCCCGCGCAGGCCGACGCGGCCCGCGCCGCGGGCCTGACCGTCGCGGCCTCGCTGGCCGAAGCGGTCGGCGGCGCCGACGCCACATTCAGTTCGATGCCGCACGACGCGGCCTTTGCGGCCGTCTCGGGCCAGGTCGCGGCCGCCGCCAGGCCGGGCACCCTCTATATAGATACCAGCACGATTTCGCCCGCCGCCTCCGCGGCGGCCGCCGAAACGCTGGCCGCGCGCGATATCGGCTATCTGCGCGTGACGGTGTCCGGCAACAACCATATGGCCGAGGCGGCCAAGCTGACCTCGATGGTGTCCGGCCCCGCGCGCGCCTACGAACGCGTGCAGCCGCTGCTCGCGCTGTTCGGCCCGACGCAGTTCTATCTGGGCGACGGCGAACAGGCCCGGCTGATGAAGCTCGTGATCAACCTGCTGATCGGGCTGACCTCGGGCATGCTCGCGGAAGCGCTGACGCTCGGGAAGAAAGGCGGCCTCGACTGGCAGGCGATGTGGGACGTGATTGGCGCGAGCGCGGTGGCGTCCCCGATCGTCAAGGCAAAGTCGGCGCAACTGTCGGTGCACGACTACACGCCGACGTTCACGGTGGACCAGATGCTCAAGGACGTCGGCCTGATCCTCGACGCCGGCGCGGACCTGCGCGTGCCGATGGGGCTCACCGCCCTGCTCGGCCAGATGCTGCAGGGTGCCGCGGCGCAGGGCTTTGCCGGGGACGACTATGCGGCGGTGATCAAATCGGCGGGTCGCGCCGCGGGCCTGCCGGGCTAGGCGCGCCGGACAGCGCTCAGCTGGTCCACTTCCGCTCGTAATCCATCCGGCGGAAGTTATCGACCAGAAACTCGATGAACAGCCGGATCCGCGCGGGCAGGTGCGCGCGGTTCTGGAACGCGATGTTCACGGTCAGGCGCGGCAGATCCCAATCATCGAGCACCGGCACCAGCCGGCCCGCGACGATATCGTCGTAGATGATGTACTTGGGCTGCACGAGAATGCCCATGCCCTTGAGCGCGGCCGCGCGCAGCACCTGCCCGTCGTTCGACTCGAATGTGCTGCGGACATTGATCACGCGTTTTTCCCCGTCGTCCTCGCCACCGCGCGTAAAGATCAGCTCGTTGGGCCGGTTGGCATACGAATAGATCAGCATCGCATGATGGGCGAGGTCTTCCACCGTGCGCGGCGTGCCGCGCTGGTCGAGGTACTTGGGCGAGGCCGCGAGGATCCGCCGCGTCTGCGCCAGCCGGCGAACCGTCAGGTTCGAATCGGGCTCGAACTCGCGCGTGCGAATCGCGAGGTCGATCCCGCTGTCCATGATGTCGTAGTAGCGGTTGGCGGCAATGATATTGACGCTGACCTTCGGATAGCGCGCCGTGAACTCGGGCAGGATCGGCGCGATATGGATCATCGAGAACGACAGCGAGGCTGTGACCGTCAGCGTGCCGCCGGGCTCGAGCACGTTCGCGCTGACGTCCGCCTCCGCCTCCTTCATTTCCGCGAGCAATTCCTTGCAGCGCCGGAAGAACTGTTCCCCGACCTGCGTCAGATAGAGCCGCCTGGTGCTGCGCTCGATCAGCCGCGCCGATAACCGGCGCTCCAGCGAGTTCAGATACCGGCTGGCCGCGGCATTCGACATTTCGAGATTCTCGGCGGCCCGGGTCAGGCTGCCCAGTTCGGCCGTCTGTACGAACAATTCGATCTCGGTCCAACGATCCATGATGTGGTCTCCACCTTTGCCGCTATTTTCTCGCCAGGCGGAAGAAAGATTTCCTCTGGCATCGTTTTTTTTCGATTTGGCGGAGTATAGACTGCTTTCAACCGGCCGATCACGATGCCGGACGAGGAGACAAGAACGATGACGCGAACGCTCATACGCGGGGCGACGCTCGTCACGATGGAGGCCGAACCTGGCAACCCGTGCGGCGTGACGACCGGCGATCTGCTGATCGACGGCGACCGCATCGCGGCTATCGGCAAGCATCTCGACGCGGAAGCCCCCGCGATCGACGCCGAAGGATTCATCGTCACGCCCGGCTTTGTCAACGCCCATATGCATACGTGGCAGACCGCCCTGCGCGGCGTCGCGGCAGGCTGGACGCTGACCGAATACTTCCGGCAGATGCATGCGGGACTGGCCACGCGCTTCACGCCCGAGGACATCCATATCGCCACGCTCGTCGGTGCCTGGAACCAGCTCGATTGCGGCACGACGACGCTCGTCGACTGGTGCCACAACAACCCGACGCCCGCGCATAGCGACGCCGCCATCGATGCGCTGCAGGCATCCGGCATCCGCGCCGCGTTCTTTCACGGTTCGCCCAAGCCCGATCCGAAACCTGGCGTCGCGCCGTTCTGGGAAACGCCCCATCCGCGTGCCGAGGTCGAGCGCATCGCGCACCGGCTGCAAGGCGATGCCCGCGTGAGTCTCGGCCTGGCGATCCTGGGCCCGCATTACTCGACCATGGACGTGGCGCTGCACGACTTCGCGCTGGCGAAGGAGTTTGGCCTGATCGCGAGCATGCATCAGGGCGGCGGCGCGGCCCGCACGCCCGAAGGCTGGGAGCGCCTGGAAGCCGCCGGCCTGCTCGGGCCCCAGATCAATATCGTGCACGGCAACAACCTCACGGACGCGCAGCTGGCGCGCTTCGTCGCGGCCGGCATGAGCTTCTCGGTGACGCCCGAGAACGAGCTCACGCAGGGGCACGGGTTTCCGATCACGGGGCGCCTGCGCGCGCTCGGCGCGGCGCCGTCGCTTGGCGTGGACCTGGAGTCCGGCCTGTCGGGCGAGATGTTCGTGACCGCGCGGATCGCGCTCGGCGTGCAGCGCGCGCTCGATCATGCGGCATATCGCCGGGCGCACGATGGCATTGCCGCCCAGCACGACGTGAGCTGTGCCGACGCGCTGGCATGGATCACCGTGGAAGGCGCGCGGATGCTCGGCATGTCCGACCGCATCGGCTCGCTCGCGCCGGGCAAGCAGGCGGACCTCGTGATGATCGACGCGCGGCGCATGAACATGTTCCCCGTGCACGACCCCGTCAGCGCGGTCGTGATGCAGGCGAGCCTCGCCAATATCGACAGCGTGTTCGTCGGCGGGGTTGCCCGCAAGCGTAACGGCCAGTTGCTCGCGGACGGACTGCCCTCCGCCCTGGCGACGCTGCGCGCATCGGGCGAACGGCTGCTGCAGCGCCATACCCATAAGTAGGAGGAGACCATGAACGCAATCTGCGACGCGCCGCCGTCGGCCACACCGCCGCGCGCGCCCTTACTCGAGATGCGCGGCATCTCGAAGACCTTTCCGGGCGTCAAGGCGCTCGACGACGTGTCATTCTCGGTTTATCCGGGCGAAGTCCATATGCTGCTCGGCGAGAATGGCGCGGGCAAATCGTCGCTGATGAAGGTGCTGTGCGGCGTCTATGTGGCCGATGCCGGCGCGTTCTATCACGAGGGCCAGCCCGTGAGCGTGGCAAGCCCCTCGGACACGATGCGCCTTGGCATCGCCGTGATCTTCCAGGAATTCTCGCTGGTGCCATACCTGAACATCGCGCAGAACATCTTTCTCGGCCGCGAGCCGCGCGGCTGGCTGCCGGGATCGGTCGATCACAAGGCCATGCATGCGGAGGCCCGCCGGCTGCTCGACATGCTGGGCATGGACCTGTCCACGCACACGCTCGTGCACGAGCTCGGCGTGGCGCAGCAGCAGATGATCGAGATTGCCAAGGCGCTGTCCCAGAAGGCGCGCATCCTCGTGCTCGACGAGCCGACCGCGGCGCTCTCCGACCGCGAAACGGAAAAGCTGTTCGAGGTCATCGGCCGCCTGAAGGCCGACGGCGTCTCCCTGATCTATATCTCGCATCGCATGGCCGAGGTCTTCGCGCTCGGCGACCGCATCACGGTGATGCGCGACGGCCGCAAGGTCGGCAGCTACCTGCCCGGCGATGCCACGCCCGACGAGCTGGTCGCGCGCATGGTCGGCCGCAAGGTGGACATGACCTATCAGCGCACGCGCGGCGGGCCCACCGGCGACCTCGCGCTGGAGGTGCGCGGCGTGAGTGCCGCCAACGGTATCGAGGGCATCAACCTGAATGTGCGCGCCGGTGAAATCGTCGGGCTGGCCGGCCTTGTCGGGTCGGGCCGCAGCGAGGTGGCGCGCGCGATCTTTGGCGCCGATGCGATCCGCGAGGGCGAGATCCGCATCTTCGGCAAGCCGATGACGGGCGGCCCCGAGAAGGCGCGCGCGCTGGGCGCCGCGCTGATCCCCGAGAGCCGCAAGACCGAGGGCCTCGCGCTGATCCGCACCGTGCGCGACAACCTGATGCTGGCCGGCCTGGGCCGCGCGTTTCCGGCGCGCTGGTACAGCGGCCGCAAGGCCGACGTGATGTCCAGCCGCGAGATCGAACGGCTGCGCATCGCCACGCCGAATGGCGACCAGCTCGCGCAGAACCTGTCGGGCGGCAACCAGCAGAAGATCGTCATCGGCAAATGGCTGCTCGCGGAATCGAAGCTGTTCATCTTCGACGAGCCGACGCGCGGTATCGACGTGGGCGCCAAGGCCGAGATCTTCGCGCTGATCGATGGGCTCGTGAAGGACGGGGCCGCGGTGCTGCTGATCAGTTCCGAGCTGCCCGAGATCGTCAACGTCTGCGATCGCACGTACGTGATGCGCGAGGGCCGGATCGCCGGCGAACTCGACTACACGCAAATGACAGAGGAAAGCGTTCTGCAACTGGGGATGAACGATGCCTGACATGCCTGATACCCGCCCTGCTCCACAAGCCATCCTGCATCCCGATGCCATGTCGCTGACACCCGCCACCCCACGCGCTGCCGCTCTCGTGCCCACCGCCGGCCTTGCGGGCCGCATTCCCGGCGCCGCATGGGTGCTGCTATTGCTGATCGCCGCCTTCAGCGTATTCGGCTCTGGCTTCCTCAGCGTGGCCAACCTGCTCAACGTCGGCACGCAATCGACCATCCTGCTGCTGATTGCATTGCCGATGACGCTGATCATCATGACCGAAGGTCTCGATCTGTCGATCGGGGCGGTACTGACGCTGTGCGGCGTGGTGCTGGCCATGGTCAACATCTCCACGGGCTCGGTATCGCTCGCGCTGCTCGCCGCGCTGGGCGTCGGCATCGCGTTCGGGCTCGTCAACGGCGGCCTGGTCACCGGTCTCGGCATTCCGCCGTTCGTGGCCACCCTGGGGACGCTCGGCGCCGCGCAAGGCCTCGCGCTCGTGCTGACCGATGGCCAGAGCGTGGTCGGCATCTCGGACGCGATTCCCGACCTCTACGCGGGCGAATGGCTCGGCGTGCCGATTCCGATCTATATCGCGGCCGCCAGCTATGCGCTGTTCCACTGGCTGCTCTACCGCACGCGCTTCGGCACCTACGTATTCGCACTCGGCGGCAACCGCGAGGCGCTGAAGTTCGCGGGCGTCAGCATCCATCGTTACCTGATTGCCGTGTACGTGCTCGGCGGCGTCATGGCCGGGATTGCCGCGCTGCTGCTGACCGCGCGCATGAACGCCGGGCATCCGACGGCCGCCATCGGCATGGAGTTCGACGCGATTGCCGCGGTGGCCGTGGGCGGCACCACGTTCGATCGCGGCAACGGCTGGCTGCCCGGCACCGTGCTCGGCGTGCTGGCCGTCGGTGTGCTGCGCAATGGCCTGAACCTGCTGGGCGTGCCATCCGCGGTGCAGGTGGCGGCCATCGGTCTGCTGGTGCTGCTCGTGCTGCTGATCGAATCGTTCAAGAACACGAAGGAGCGCGCATGACCACGACCACCACCGCTGGCGGCGCCGCGCCGCTGTCCCTGTCCTCCGATGCGCGATCGCTCGTGTACCGGCTGGCCGCGCTCGGCGTGCTTTGCGCACTGCTGGCCGTCGCCTCGGACGCGTTCCTCACCACCGGCAACCTGATCAACGTGTTGCGGCAGGCAAGCCTGCTGTTCCTGCTCGCGTCCGGGCTGACGCTCGTGATCCTGACCGGCGGGCTCGATCTGTCCGTCGGGGCCAATGTGGCGATGTCCGCCTGCCTGGCCGCGAGCGTGATCAAGGGCACGGGTTCCCCGCTGCTCGGCGTGGCCGTCGGCCTCGGCTGCGGCACGCTCATCGGGCTGGCCAATGGTCTGCTCGTGGCCAAGCTGCGCATACCGCCGTTTATCGCGACCTACGGCATGTTGTGGGTGCTGCACGGCCTGACCTACTGGTTCATGGCCGGTGAAACGATCCATGGATTTCCGCCCGAGTTCCGCGCCATCGGCAGTGGCTACCTGTGGGGCGTGCCGATCCCGGTGTTCCTGATGCTCGCATTCCTGTTCGTCGGCATCGCCGTGGCGCAGAAGACCACGTTCGGGCAGGAGATCTACGCCATCGGCGCCAACCCCGTGGCCGCGCGCCTCTCGGGCGTGCCCGTGAGCCGCCGGCTGATTCTCGTCTACGTGATCAGCGGCGCCATGGCCGGACTCGCAAGCCTCGTCTTCCTCGCGCGGCTGAATTCGGCCGAAGGCGATATCGGCGAGGCGCTGACGCTGCCCGCGATCGCGGCCGTGCTGATCGGCGGCACCTCGCTGTTCGGCGGCGTCGGCCGTGTCTCGGGCACGCTGATCGGCGCGATCATCCTCACGCTCGTGCTCAACGGCATGAACCTGCTGACCATCAGCGCGAACTGGCAGCCGCTGGTCACGGGCGTCATCGTCGTGCTCGCGGTGTTCTTCGACACGCTGTCCCGCCGCAGAAGCGGAACGCGCTGATTTCACACAACCATACGTAAAACGGAGACTGACATGCCCAAGCATATCCTCACGCTGACCGGTGCCCTTGCGATGTCGCTGCTCGCGATGTCCGCCGCGCATGCGGACGGCGAGAAAATCGCGGTGTTCACGAAGAACCAGACCAACCCGTATTTTCAGGCGCTGCGCCAGGGCGCCGATGCGGCCGCGAAGGATCTCAACGCCAAGGTCACGCACTACATCCCGACCAAGCCGGACAGCATTCCCGAGCAGATGAGCCAGATCGAGGATGTGATCATCAAGAAGGCCGATGCGGTGGTGTTCGTGCCCGTGGACTACAAGGCGATGGGCCCCGGCGTCAAGAAGATCAACGCCGCGAATATCCCGGTGGTGAACGTGACCGATCGCAGCGAAGTGGGTAACTTCGTCGCGTTCGTCGGCGCCAGCGACTACGAGCTCGGTCTGAAGACCGCCACGCACCTGTTCAAGGCGATGGGCGGCAAGGGCAACCTGATCCTGCTCGAGGGCGTGAAAGGCTCGGCCACCAGTATCGACCGCACGCGCGGCGTGCGCGACGCGCTGAAGGCGTTCCCGAACATCAAGCTCGTGGCCTCGCAGCCGGCCAACTACCAGCGCCTGCAGGCCCTGCAGGTGATGGAGAACCTGATGCAGTCGTACCCGCAGATCGACGCGGTGTTCGCGGCCAACGACGCCATGGCGATCGGCGCGATCGAAGCGCTGCAGGGCGCCAATCGCAAGGCGCTGGTGTCCGGCATCAACGGCACCAAGGAGGCGGTCGATGCGATCAAGGCCGGCACGCTGCTCGCCACGGGCGACTACAACGGCTTTATCCAGGGCTGCCTCGGCACGATGACCGCGATCCGCAAGCTGCGCAACCTGCCGGTGAAGACCGAGATCGTCCTGCCGGCCACTGTGATCGACAAGACCAACTACCAGTCGGTGGACATCCCCGCGGACAAGCGTACCTGCCCGCGCTGGGAAGACGTCGACAAGGCGTAACCAACCCTTTCATCAGGAGCGACCATCATGCGCAACCTCAATGAGGAGACCATTACCCAGGCGGTACTGGCGCGCAACCACGACATGAAGGACAGCCGGCTCAAGGAGATCATGACGAGCCTGGTCCAGCATCTCCACGCGTTTGCCCGGGAAACCCGGCTGACCGAGGAGGAATGGGCCGCCGGCATCCAGTTCCTGACCGAGGTGGGCCAGACGTGCACGCCGACGCGGCAGGAGTTCATCCTGCTGTCGGACACGCTCGGCCTGTCCACGCTCGTGACCGCGCAGAACCATCGCAAGCCGCAGGGCTGCACGGAGGCCACGGTCTTCGGGCCGTTCTACGTCGATGATGCGCCCGACTACGCGCTGGGCGCGGACGTCGGCAACGGCATGGCCGGGGAACCGTGCTTCGTGAGCGGCCAGGTGCGCAGCATCACCGGCGAGATCGTCCCCGGTGCCAAGCTCGAGGTCTGGCAGGCGGACGCCGAGGGCTTCTACGACGTCCAGCGCGACGGCGGGCCCGCGCAGGGCCGCGGCACGCTGCTGGCCGATCCCGAGGGCCGCTTCCACTTCAAGTCGATCGTCGCGGAAAGCTATCCGATTCCGCACGACGGGCCGGTCGGGCGCATGCTCGACGCCATGGGGCGCCATCCGTGGCGGCCCGCGCATCTGCACTTCATGGTATCGGCGCCGGGCTACGAGACACTCGTCACGCATGTGTTCCGCGAGGGGTGCCAGTATCTCGACTCCGATGCGGTGTTCGGCGTGCGCTCGTCGCTGATCGCGGACTGGGTCGAGCATCGGCCGGGGCGCGCGCCCGACGGCAGCGAGTCGGCGACGCCGTTCTACACGCTCGACTTCGACTTTATTCTCAATCCGGTGACCAGGGAGGCAATCGCGTGACCGTCAAGCACATCGTGATGTGGAACCTGCGCGGCGAGAGCGAGAGCGACAAGCTGTCGGCCGTCGCGCAACTGAAGGCCGCGTTCGAGAGCCTGCGCGGCAAGATTCCGGGGCTGCTGCACCTCGAGATCGGTGTGGATTCCAGCCGCGTCGACTATGCCTGCGACGTGGTGCTCTACTCCGAGTTCGACTCGCAGGGCGCGCTGGAACAGTACGCGGTGCACCCCGAACACCAGCGCGTGAAGCGCGAGCTCGGCGATTTGCGCATTGCCCGGTATCAGGTCGACTATCAACCCTAGGAGAAACCATGTTCTACGTGATCCACGCGCTGGACAAGCCCAACGCGGTGTCTGTGCGGCTGGCCAACTACGAAGCGCACAAGGCCTATCTGTCCCAGGCCACGCTCCGCACGCTCGTCTCCGGCCCGCTGCTGGCCGACGATGGCGAAACGATGATCGGCTCGTTCTTCCTCGTCGAGGCCGACCGCAAGGAGGATGTCGTGGCGTTCAACGCCAACGATCCGTTCGCGCATGCGGGACTCTGGCAGCAGGTCAATATCCACCCGTTCAACAAGCGTGTCGACAATCGCTAGGACGCGGTATCTGATCGTCGGCGGCGGCACGGCGGGCGCGGTGCTGGCCGCGCGGCTGTCGGAGGATCCGGCCGCGACGGTGGTGCTGCTCGAGGCCGGCGCCGATGTGCGGCCCGATGCGATTCCGGCCGATATCGACGATGCGTTTCCGAGCGCGTCGCTGAACCCGTCGTATTTCTGGCCGGGACTGCGGGCGCGGCGGCGCGTCGGTGGCGACGAGTTTCCGTATCCGCAGGCGCGCATCCTGGGCGGCGGGTCGAGCATCAACGGTATGTGGACGCTGCGCGGGCTGCCGTCCGACTACGAGCGCTGGGTCGATGCCGGCGCGGGTGGCTGGGGGTGGGACGATGTGCGGCCCTATTTCGAGCGCGCGGAGGGCGATGCCGGACGCGATGGCAGGCCCGGCAGCGATGGGCCGTTCGCCGTGAGGCGGGCGCCGCGCGCGGAGTGGCCCGGTATCGCGATTGCGATCGAGGCGGCGGCGCATGCGCGCGGGCTGGCGACGATCGACGATATCAACGAGCGGCCCGGATGCGGTTTCTTTGCCATGCCCTATGCGGCGCGCGACGGTCGCCGCTCGTCCGGGGTGTCGTGCTATCTGACGGCCGCGGTGCGCGCGCGGCCGAACCTGACGATCGTGACGGATGCCACGGTGCTGCGGGTGGAGGTCTCGGACGATGCGGGCGTTCGGCGGGCGACTGGTGTCACGTACCGGCGGGGCGAGACCGGGGGCGATGCGGCGATTCGGCTCGACGCCGATGAAGTCGTGCTGTGCGCGGGCGGCGTGCATTCGCCCGCCATCCTGCTGCGGTCGGGCATCGGCGACAGCGACGCCTTGCGTGCGGCGGGCATCGTGCCGCGCTGGCACCTGCCCGGTGTGGGGCGTCAGCTTCAGAACCACCCTTATCTGCAATTCGCGCTCACGTTGCCGCGGCATGCGCGGCAGTCGTCCGCGGTGCGCACGTTTGCCTGCGCGGGGGTGCGGCATTCTTCCGGGCAGCCGGATTGCCCCGAGGGCGACCTGATCCTGTCGTTGCTCGGGCGCGTGGGGCCCCGCAGTTTTGGCACCGATCTCGCGATGGTGAGCGCGGCCCTGTATGCGCCCTATTCGCGTGGATCGGTGCGCGTGACGTCGCCCGACGCAGATGCGCCGCCGTCGATCGATTTCCGGTTGCTCGACGACCCACGCGATGCGCCGCGCATGGTGCTGGCCGCGCGGATGGTGGAGGCGTTGCTGGCTTCGCCCGCGATGCGGCGCAGCTATCACGACGCGTTTATCCTGCCGCCCGTGATGGCCGCAAATCAGTTCAACCGGCCGGGCCTGGCGGGCACGCTCGTGGCGGTGGGGGCGAAGCTCGCGCTCAATGCGCCGGCACGGGTGTCGCGCCGGGTGATGGCCAACGCGCTGAAACCGGGGCGCTGGATCGGCCAGCAGCGACTGACCGACGAGGAGATCCTCGGCGCCGTCGCGCCGATGGGCCATCCGACGTCCACTTGCCGCATGGGGCGGGCAGACGATCGCCAGGCCGTGGTCGATGCCCGTTGCCGGGTGATCGGCATCGATGGCCTGCGCGTGGCCGATGCGTCGGTCATGCCGTCCGTGCCGAGCGCCAACACGAACCTGCCGACGATCATGCTTGCGGAGAAGGCGGCGGATCTGATTCGGATGCGGGCGTAATCAGCCCCGGCTGCCCCGTCGGGCCGAGGCCTGTTGCCACTGGGCCTCGGTCCATTGCAGCAGGTCTTCGGCCCCCGACGTGCGCAGATGCTGCCCGCCGTCGATGGCGATGACCTCGCCGTTGATATAGCCCGCATGATCGGACAAAAGATAAGCCGCCAGGTTGGCCAGTTCCCCATGCTCGCCCACGCGCCCGAGCGGGTTCGTGCGCGCCGGATCGACGGCCGCGCGGCTGCCCGTCGGGTCGAGCCCGGCCCCCGCGCCCGCGGTCGGGAACGGCCCCGGTGCGATGCCCACGGTGCGGATGCCATGCGGCCCCCATTCGACCGCAAGGCTGCGCGTCATCGCCTGGACCGCGGACTTCGCCATCGCCGACGGCACCGTGAATGCCCGCCCCGTGCGAACCGACGTCGACAGGATGCTCAGCACCGTCCCGCCCCGCCGCGCATCGATCCATCGCCGCCCCACCCCAAGCGTGCAATACAGCGCGCCATGCATCGTGACGCCCAGGATCGCATCCGCCGCGCGGGCCGAGAGCTGCTCCGTGCGCGCGATGAAGCTGGCGGCCGCATTGTTGACCAGCGCGTCGAGCGGCCCGGTCTGCCAGATCGACGAAAGCATCCGGTCCACGGCCTCGGGATCGCGCACGTCGCACACATGGGTCTCGACCGTAGCGCCGAATGCGCGCTGAACGTCCTCGGCAAACTCGGCAAGCACAGCCTCCCGCCGGCCGCAGACCACCAGTTGCGCCCCGAGCGAAACGAGCCGCCGCCCGATGCTCGCGCCGATACCGGTCCCGCCGCCCGTAATCAGCACGCGCCGCCCTGCAAACAGATCAGACACGAACATCGGACACCCCCTTCGTTATTGCAGTTCGAGCTTGGTCACCTGAATCAGCCGCTTCCAGCGCGCGATCTCCTCGGTCTGGTACCTGCGCAGTTCCGCGGGCGTGGAAAGGATCAACTGGTTCGATTGCTGCCGGTAATAGTCCTGCACCTCGGGCGCCGCACCGGCCTTGGCGAACAAGGCAATCACCCGCTGCACCACCGCCGGCGGCGTCTTGACCGGCAGCGCCGCGGCCACCCAGTTGAAGCACTGGAAGTCCGGCACGCCCGCCTCCGCCGAGGTCGGCACGTCGGGCAGCAGCGGCGTCCGGCGCGGCGCCGTATACGCCAGCGCGCGCGCCTTGCCGGCCTTGGCCAGCTCGATCGCGCCCGATGCATCGACCACCGCGAAGTCCACATTGCCCGCGACCACGGCGTTGATGGCATCGCCCGCGCCCTTGTACGGCACGTTGGTGGTCTTCATATTGGCCAGCTCGTTGAGCCATTCGCTATACAACGTATACGACACCGATCCCGATCCGTAATTGAGCGCGCCGGGCTTCTCGTGCGCGGCATCGATCAATGCCTTGAGCGTCGTGTAGCGCGAGTTCTGCGGCACGAGCACGAGGCAAGGACCGCGCGTCAGCAGCGACACGGGTGCGAAATCCTCGATCGGATCGTAGGGCAGCTTGCGAAAGGCCGCGGCATTCGTGGAGAGCGTCGAATTGCTGCCGACGAACACCGTATACCCGTCGGCCGGCGCGCCGAGCACCGTCTGCACGCCGATAAACCCGTTGCCGCCGGGCTTGTTCTCGACGACCACGCCCTGCCCGGTCAGGTCCGTGATCTTCTTCGCGAAGATCCGCGCGGTGGAATCGGTGCCGCTGCCGGGCGGGAACGGCACCACGAAGCGGATGGGCCGCGACGGATAATCGCCGTCGGACGCCGAGGCCGGCGCGGCCGCCCACGGCATGATGAGGGCCAGTGCCAGCGCGGCTGGCTTGCGTACTGCACGAAAAATGCGGGTCAACGTCTGCATGGTGTCGCCTGCCATGTCGGATTGGGAAGGCGCCGCCTGTGCCGGCGGTCGCCATGGAGGGAAGCGGTGCCTACTGCTGCCGCTTGAGCCCCAGCAGATCGCGTGCAATCACCCAGCGGTGCACCTCCGAGGGCCCCTCGTAGATCCGCATCAGCCGCGTCTCGTTCGCCATCATCTGCAACGGCATCTCCTTGGTCATGCCCATCGCGCCGAAGGTCTGCATCGCATGGTCGATCACGTCCCAGGCCATTTCCGTGGCGAAGACCTTGATCATCGATACCTGCGTGCGCGCCTGCTGCCCCGCATCGATGCGTGCGGCCGCGTCATAGGTCATAAGCCTGCACGCATGGATGCGCGTGGCTGCGTCGGCGACCCACCACTGGATGGCCTGCCGCTCGGCCAGCGTACTGCCGAATGTACGACGCTGCGGCGCGTACTCGCAGATCATGTCGAGCGCCCGCTGCGCGCGGCCGATGCACCATGCGGCCATCTGGACGCGGCGCGACGACAGGCGCGTCTGCATCGGTGCGAAACCCTCGCCCTCCACGCCGAGCAACTGGCTGCCCGCGACGCGGCAGTCCTCGAGCACGATCTCGTACGTAGAGTGGCCGCCGATCATCGGGATGCGCCGTTCGATCTTGAACCCGGGCGTGCCGCGCTCGACGATAAAGGCCGAGATCGCTGGCCGCTTGCCCGGAACACGCGCAGTCACGGCCATGACGATGGTCCAGTCGGCCTGCTCAGCGCGGCTGATCCAGATCTTGCGGCCGTTGAGCACCCATCCATCGCCATCGCGCTCCGCGCGCGTGGTCATCATCGCGGGATCGCCGCCCGCGCCGGGCTCCGAGATCGCAATCGCGGACACGGTCTCGCCGCGCGCGTACGGATCCAGATAGCGCTCGCGCTGGGCCGCGTTGGCGGCCTCCAGCAGCATGCGCAGGTTCGGCGTATCGGGCGGCAGCGAGTACGGGACGATCGTGCGGCCCATTTCCTCGTTGACGCCGACCATCGCGACCACGGGGAGGTCCGACCCGCCCATCGATTCGGGCGCGTCGAGCCCCCAGAGGCCCAGTTCGCGCGACATCGCGTCGAGCTTCGCCTTTTCCGCGGGCAACAGCGACAGGTGGCCGCCTTCGGCCTCGCGTGCGAGTACCGCGGGCTCCAGCGGCATCATGTGCTCGCGCACGAAGCGTGCGACGAGGTCCTTCACCATCCGGTGTTCGTGATCGATCTCGAATTGCATGGTGTCTCCGTGGTTATGGCGCGGTCTTGATGCCGGCCGCCGACAGCACTTCTTCCGTATGCTCGCCCAGCGTCGGCGCGTGCCGGCGCAGCGACAGCGGCGTGGCCGAGAACCGCGCGGCGGGACGCATCTCGCGCAGCGGGCCGGCCGTGGGATGCGTCGTTTCCTGAAACAGTCCCACCGCCTGAAGATGCGGGTGCTGCGGCACATCGTCGAGCGCGAGGATCGGGGTCGCGGGGATATCGAGTTCCGCGAACAGCGCGAGCCATTCGGCCGTCGTCCGTTCCACGGTGATCTCGGCCATCTGCGCGTACAACATCCGGATATTGGCGTTCCGCTGCGCGCGGTCCGAAATATCGAACTGATCGAGCAGATGCCCGCGTCCCGCCGACTCGAAGAACGCGCGCCAGTGGCGGTCCGTGTAAGGCAGCGCGCAAATCCAGCCATCGCGCGTGCGGGCGGGACGGCGGCCGCCCTGCAACAGCCGCGCGTATCCCGCTCCGCCCGTGGGCGGCGCGAAGGTAAGCCCGCCGAGGTGCTCGGCCATGATGAAGCTCGCCATCGTCTCGAGCATCGGGACCTCGACCTGCTGGCCTTCGCCGCGACGCTCGCGATGGAGCAGCGCCGCGAGCACGGCGTTGGCGAGGGCCATGCCGACGGTCTTGTCGGCGATCAGGCTCGGCACATACTCGGGCCGCTCGCCCTCGGGCGTGAGCAGCCCCACGAGGCCGCAGGCCGCCTGGATGATGTCGTCGAAGGCGGGCTTGTCGCGATCGGGACCGTCCTGGCCGAAGCCCGTGGCCACGCAATAGACCAGTCGCGGATTGATCGCGGCGGCGGCCGCGTAGCCGAACCCGAGCCGTTCGATGGCCGAGACGCGCATGTTGTGCACGAGCACATCGGCATCGGCGATCAACGCGCGCAGGCCGGCCTTGCCGTCTTCGGTCTTCAGGTCCAGCACGACCGAGCGCTTGTTGCGGTTCAGCGCGAGGTAGATCGAGCTCAGGCCCGGATGCCGCGATACGCCGTTGCTGCGCATCAGGTCGCCCTCCGGCCCCTCGATCTTGATCACATCGGCGCCGAGGTCGCCGAGAATCTGCGTGGCCATCGGTCCGAGTACCACCGATGTCAGGTCCAGCACGCGAATGCCGTCCAGCGGACCGGCGAGCGCGGGCCGGCCGACCCTGTCGTCCTGCTTCATGCGATGTCTCCCTGACGTACGATCAGCGGCGCTGGAAATTGGGTTCGCGCCGCTCGGCCATCGCGGCGACGCCCTCGCGGAAATCCGCGGTGGCAAACTGCACGCGTTGCTCGGCCAGTTCGCGCTGGTTCACCGCGACGATCTGGTCGGCGAGTCCCATGCGCAGCGTCTGGCGCGTGCTTTCGACCGCGAGCGGCGCGGAAAGCGCGATCTCGCCAGCCAGCGCGAGCGCGCGAAAGCGGACTTCGTCCTCAGGCACGAGTTCGTCGGCCAGACCGATGGCCACGGCCTCTTCGCCACCGATGCGGGCGCCGGTATAGAACAGTCGCGCCGCATGCTGCTGGCCGACGAGCCTCGGCAGCGTCACGCTGAGACCGAAACCGGGATGGAAGCCGAGCCGATTGAAATTGGCCGAGAAGCGCGCCTCCTGGCAGGTCACGCGGAAGTCCGCCGCGAGCGCGATGCCGAGGCCCGCGCCGACGGCCGGTCCCTGAATGGCGGCCACGACGGGCTTGCGATTGCGGAACAGCCGCAGTGCCTGCGCATAGAACGGCGCCGGATCCGCATGGACCGCGCCGCGTTCGCTGCCGCTGAAATCGGCGCCCGCGCAAAACGTGCGCAGGCCCGAGGCGAGCACGACCGCGCGGCACTCGTCATCGGCGTCGCAGTCGTCGAACGCATCGGCGAGCGCGCGCATGACGTCGGCATTGACGAAATTGTGCGGCGGGCGTGTGAGTTCGATCAGCGCGACGTGCGCTTCCGTGGCGTGGCGAACCACGGCGTCCGACATGGCATTGGCTTCGGTCGTCATTTGGCGGTTGTCTCCTTGTCTCGTCATGCAAGGCCACACCCGCGTTCCATCCAGCGCGCGGGCCTTGTGGTTTTTCAGTATTCAACAAAGGCCAGCGCGCGCCTACACTGCAATTTCAATGATTGAAATTGGTGCAATGCGCTCGTCCACCGTATCGACGCCGTCGGCCGAAGGCACCTCCAGCCGACGCCGCACGCAGGACACCGGCCGCTTCACGCGCGACAATGCCGGCAGCCAGACGCTCGAACGCGGGCTTCTGCTGCTGCGCGCGTTCCGCGCCGGAACCACCTTCCTCAGCAATGCGGAACTCGCGGCGCGCACGGGCCTGCCGCGGCCGACCGTGAGCCGCCTCACGCATTCGCTCGTCGCCGCGGGCTTTCTGCGCTACGACCTGACCACGCGCGCCTATCGGCTGGCGCCCGTGGTCCTGAGCCTCGCCGATGCGTTCGTGCAATCGACGCCCGTGCCGCGCCAGGCGTTGCTGGCCATGCAGGACCTTGCGGAGGCGGAACGCGTCAACGTCGGCCTGGCCATCGGTGACCAGACCGAAATGGTCTACGTGGTATCGATTCGCCATAGCGGCGACAGCGTTTCCCGCACCCGGCGCGTGGCACCGGGCACACGCGTGCCCATGGACAGCGCCACGATCGGGCTCGCGTGGCTGGCCATGCAGGCACCCGCCGTGCGCGACGAACTGCTCGCGCGCATCGCGGCCCGCGCGGGCGAGCGCTGGGCACGCGAAGGGAGCGGCGTCCTGCGCCGCATCGCGCAGGCGCAGCGGCAGGGGTATTGCGCCGCGCCCTACCAGTACGGTCATCTGGCAGCGGTCGGCACCGCATTCACGGGGATCGACGGGCAGGTCTATGGCCTGAATATCAGCTACCCCCAGCGCACGGGCCATGGCCGCGAGGACAGCCTCCGCTACGGCGGCATGCTGCTGGCCCTCGCCGGCCGCATGGAACTGGCGGCGGTCTCGCTCGCGCCGCAGGCCGCGGTCTAGGGTCTAGGGTCTAGGGTCTAGCACTGCGGGACGCTTCGTCTGCCCATGCGCTATCGCGCGTTGCTCGAGGAAGAGAGACATCGCCCGCGTCCGCCGCCAGCTGCGCGATCTCGTCCCATGCCCAGGCCCGCGATGTCCGACGCGCCGCCAACGGCCGTGGACCTCGGACGCCTGTGCCGGATCGCGCGGGTCTCCCCATAGCACCCTCCGCTGGCCGATCTGCAGGGACGCGACCATCCGCGCGAGCGGTGAGCGCGTCACAAAGACCCCGCCCTCCGACACCTTCGTCGCGTACGGGTCACCGCCCGGCAGCAGGGTCACTCATACCATCGGTCGACCCCGGATACACCACGCGTCAATAGGCGCCGACAATCCCGCCCCCTAGCATTCTGGCTATATCGCAGGAGGGGAATGTCATGCGCATGCCAGATTTCAGGAAGCGTAAGCCGGTGTGGATCGCCAGGGGCGTATTGCTCGTGGTCGTGGCAATGGCCGTGGTGACGGACCTGACCGGTTGCGTCAACTATGCGGGCATCCATGACGACCGGCATATCGCGACGCCCGCGCAGTTCGAGGCCAGGCAGAGCCTGCCCGACGAGCACGGGCGGTGGCCGACCCTCGCGTGGGCGCAACAGTTCGGCGATCCGCAACTGCCGGCGCTGATCGACGAAGCGCTGCGCGGCAGTCCGACCATCGACGCGGCAATGGCGCGCATTGCGAAGGCGCGTGCGTATGTCGGTGAAGCCGATGCCGCGCGATATCCCAATGTCAGCGGCTCATACTCGTGGACGCGCGCGCGGCTCTCGGACAACTCGCTCGTGCCGCCGCCGTACGGCGGATCGTGGCAGAACCTCAACAACGCATTCGCGCACGCGTCGTGGGACCTCGATCTATGGGGCAAGCAGCGCGAAGGCTTCCGGCAGGCCGTGTCGCAGGAAAAAGCGACGGAAGCGGAAGCCGAGGCCGTGCGCATCGCGCTCGCCGCCTCGGTCGCCAGCGCCTACAACCAGCTCGCGCGCCTCTACGCGCTGCATGACATCCAGGCGCGCGAGGTGGGCAACCGGCAGGATATTGGCAACGTGACCGAGCGCCGCGTGCGCGCGGGACTCGACACGGACGTCGAGCGCCAGACCGCCCATGGCGAGACCTCGACCACGCAATCGACGGTCAGCGGACTCGATGGCCAGATCCTGGCCGTGCGCTACCAGCTCGCCGCGTTGCTTGGCGCGGGACCGGATCGCGGTCAGCGGATCGCGCGGCCGACCTTCGCTGGCCTCGATACCGGCACACCCGTCATGACCCTGCCCGACAACCTGCCCGCCGACCTCGTGTCGCGCCGTCCCGATATCGTCGCCGCGTACTGGCAGGTGGATGCCGCGCTGCACGGCGTCAAGGTGACGAAGGCCGAGTTCTACCCCGATATCAACCTGTCGGTCGATGCCGGCCTGAGCGCGCTCGGCTGGGGACGATTCCTGCAGACCTCGTCGCGACAGCTGATCGCGGGCCCCGCCATTCACCTGCCGATCTTCGACGCCGGCGCGTTGCGCTCGCAGCTCAAGGGCAACTACGCCGACGTCGATGCGTCCGTCGCCCACTACGACCGCACGTTGATCGACGCGCTCTCCGACGTGGCGAGCCAGATCGCGCGTATCCGTGCGGCCGACAGGCAGCTCGTCGATGCGCGGCAGGCCCTCGATGCGCAGACCACCGCTTACCGGCTCGCGCTGATTCGCTATCGCGCGGGCCTGATCGAACAACTGACGCTGCTGCGCGCCGACGACAACCGCCTGGCCGCCGAGACCGCCGTCGTGAACCTCGAGATGGATCGTCGCGACATGCAGATCGCATTGATCCACGCGCTCGGCGGGGGCTTCGATAGCCACACGGACAACGATACCCAAGCTCTCAGGAGTGCTCCATGAACGCACCTGCCTCCGCCGCCGACGTCAGCCCGCCGCCGCCCGCGGCCGCCCCCGCCCCCGACGGCAAGACCCGCGCGCGCAAACGCTGGCTCTCCGTCATCGGCGTGATCGTCGTGGCCGCCGGCATCGGTTACGGCGTCTATTACGAACGCGTGGCGCGCTTCCATATCGACACCGACGACGCCTACGTCAACGGCAATATCGTGCCGATCACGCCGCAGATCACGGGCACCGTCATCGCGGTCGATGCCAACAACACGCAGATCGTCGAGAAAGGCAAGCCGCTGGTACGCATCGATCCCGCCGACGCCCGTATCGCGCTGCAAAAGGCCGAGGCGGACCTCGGCCAGACCGTGCGCCGCGTGCATGCGGTCTTCGTCGGCGACGACAAGCTCCGTGCGGACGTCGTGCAGCGGCAGACCGACCTTGCACGCGCGCAGGGCGACCTTCAGCGCCGGCTGGCCACGGGCGCGGCCGGCGCGGTCTCCACCGAGGACATCTCGCACGCGCAGGACGCCGTGGCCACGGCCCGCGCCGCACTGAACGCCGCGCAGCAGGCCCTGCGCGAGAACCGCGCGATGACCGACGATACGTCCGTAGCGCAGCATCCCGACGTGCAGGCCGCCGCCGCGCGCGTCCGCGACGCCTATCTGGCCTACGCGCGCACCACGATGCCCGCGCCCGTCACCGGCTACGTGACGCAGCGCAACGTGCAGGTGGGCCAGCGCGTGGCGCCCGGCACGCCGCTGATGTCGCTGGTCCCGCTCGAACAGGCGTGGGTCGATGCCAATTTCAAGGAATGGCAGCTCCGCAGCATCCGCGTGGGCCAGCCTGCGACCATCACGGCCGATGTCTACGGCGACACGGTCACCTACCACGGCCGCGTGGTCGGCCTCGCCCCCGGCACCGGCTCGGCGCTCGCGTTGCTGCCCGCGCAGAATGCCACCGGCAACTGGATCAAGGTCGTGCAACGCCTGCCGGTCCGCATCGCGATTCCGGTGGAGGAACTGCGCGCCCATCCGCTGCGCGTGGGGCTGTCGATGAATGTCGATATCGATATTCGCGATACCGCCGGCGCGCAGGATGCGAAGGCCGTCGCGCAGACCCGGGCGCTGATGGCGACGTCGTTCGCGGACGACCAGACCGATGTCTTCGCGCGGTACGGCGACGAGGCCGACGCGGAGATCGCGCGCATCGTCGCGGCAAACGCACGCTAAGCACGACAGGCCCGGAGAGTACGATGACCGCCCAGACCGATCTTCCGCCGCTGACCGGCGCCCGCATGGTGCTCGGCTCGCTCGGCATCGGGCTGGCCGGCTTCATGACCGTGCTGGATTCGTCCATCGCCAACGTCGCGATTCCGACCATCTCGGGCAATCTCGGCGTGTCCGTCGATGAAGGGACATGGGTCATCACCGTTTTCGCCGCCGCAAATTCGGTCGCCATTCCGCTGACCGGCTGGCTGACCCAGCGCTTCGGACAGGTCAAGCTGTTCGTGACGTCGATCGTGCTGTTCGTGCTGGCGTCCTTCCTGTGCGGCATCGCACCGTCGCTGCCGCTGCTGCTGGCGGCGCGGGCGCTGCAGGGCGCGGTTGCCGGCCCGCTGATTCCGCTCTCGCAGGCGCTGCTGCTGAGTTCGTGGCCGAAACAAAAAGCGTCGCTTGCGCTGTCGTTGTTCTCGATGATCGTCGTCACGGGCCCGATCGTGGGCCCATCGCTCGGCGGCTGGGTCACCGACAGCTATAGCTGGTCGTGGATCTTCTTTATCAACGTGCCCGTGGGCTTGCTGTCGGCCACGCTGGTCTGGTCGCTGTATCGCAAGCGGGAGACACCGGCGCGCAAGCTGCCTATCGACACCGTGGGGCTCGCGCTGCTGGTCATCTGGGTAGCCGCGCTCCAGATCATGCTCGACAAGGGCAAGGACCTCGACTGGTTCTCGTCCACCACCATCGTGGTACTGACCGTGGTCGCGGTGATCGCGTTCGCGCTGTTCGTGGTATGGGAGCTCACGGACAAGAACCCGATCGTCGATCTGACGCTGTTCAGGCAGCGCAACTTCCTCGGCGGCACGGTGGCCATCTCCATCGCCTATGGCATCTTTTTCGGCACGCTCGTGCTGCTGCCGCAATGGATGCAGGAGTACCTCGGCTACCGCGCGCTCGACTCCGGGCTCGCCACCGCGCCGCTGGGCTTCTTCGCGGTGATCGGCGCGCCGATCATGGGCCGGCTCCTGCCGAAGACCGATGCGCGCGTCATCGGCACGCTCGCGTTCGCCGGCTTTGCCGCGGTGTACTACATGCGCACGAACTTCTACGTGGGCATCGACGAGTGGCACATCATCGTGCCCACGCTGCTGCAGGGCATTCCGATGGCGCTGTTCTTCGCGCCGCTCACGACGATCATCCTCGCGGGCCAGCCGCCCGAGAAGGTGCCTGCCGCCGCGGGCCTGTCGACCTTCGCGCGGATGTTCTTCGGCGGCGTCGGCACGTCCGTGGCCAACGTGCTGTGGAACAACCGGACCATCCTGCATCACCAGGTGCTGACCGAGCAGGCCAGCGCCAACAACCCGGTGTTCACGGGCCAGCTCGATCGCTATCATGCGACGCTGGGGCTGAGCCACGACGCCGGCTATGCGCTGTTCGACCTCACCGTGCAGTCGCAGGCCGCGATGATGGCGCTCAACGATATCTTCTACGGCGCCGCCATCGCGATGATCGTGATCATTCCGCTGATCTGGATCACACGTCCCGCACGCGGAGGCGGAGGCATGTCGGCAGCGGCCCACTGAAGCATGGCTCAACGCCTCGCACATTTTTGTAGCTTGCATGCTCGTCAGCACCGGATTTGCTTAGCCGAAATGCTTCGAAGCCCGGCTTCGCATCGGCACCGATCGCTTCGGTGCGCCCGGCCGCGCGCACCGGCCCTGGCACCTACCCTTGGCGCTCCTATCGCCGAACCAAGAGGTAGTACACCATGCAAAGCATCGAACTGCGGGACCGGTCCCAACTTGCCACGCACGAGGCCGACGCCGGTCTCGTGCCCCCCGAGCGGCAGTCGCCCTCGCCCACATCATCCCGGCGGCGCCGGGCCTCCGCGCAGGTGCCGGCACCACTGGCATCGACCACGCCCGCGCGGACTGCCCCGGTAACCGAAGGCCGCCGCCCGATCGCGCGTGCGCTAAAGGACTATGCCGTGGAGAAGTTCCATCAGGTCGATATCGTCAACGCGCTCGCGCCGCGCCAGGATCGGGCATTCCGGACACAGATCGGCGGCACCGGCGGTGACGACGGCGCCGCGCTTGCCGAGCAGCTACGCGAGCACCTGAACACGATTCGCGACGAGATTCTCGAGGGCCAGGGCACCGAAGGCGGATACCGGTACGACCTCCCCGCTCCCGCCCGCAACCGGCTGCTGCGCGATATCGCCAGTATCGAGGCCGCGCTGAACGGCCTGACCGAGGATAAGAGCAAGGCCGCCAGCATCGGCCTCGTGGCGACACGGCTGGCGCTGACGCCATTGCCGTTGCTGCTGCCATTGCTGTCGCACGAACAGCAACGCAACGGCGTGGCGCTGATCGTCGCCTCGCTGTGCAAGACATGGCTGATCGCGGCGGGGCTGTTCATGAACCCGACGGCCAACGGCCGTGTCGTCGGGCAGCACGTGCTCAATCGCGACCTTGCCAACAGCCTGCAGGCCGTACTGCTGATCGCGAATATCGTCCCGACGAAGCAGGCGGAGGCCGTGTCCGAGAACCTTGCCTACAACCTCGTCGTGGGCGTGGCGGGCTTTGTGGCGCTCATGGCGGCCTTCTACGGCGCGAATGCCGCGAAAGCGCAGCTCGACCGCTATCGTCACGGTGCCGCCACGCCGGGCTCGCTCGGCGCGTTCACGGCCCAGTTGTCGCCGGAATCGCGCGCATTTCTGGAGGACATGGCCACGGGCACGGCGGCGCAATATGGCGCACTGCAACGTGCGCGCGCCGGCTTCAAGGCGAGCGGCCAGCGGCTCACCAACACCGCCGACGGACACGTCAGCCATATCCTCGGCGGATTGCAGAACCTCGAGAACGATATGCTGCGGCTCGCGGGCGTCCCGCAGCCGGCCGCGCGGGCCAGCCGCAACGAGGACAAGGTCGGCAAGGGCATCATGTTCGGGATCAGCGCGGCGGTCCTGTTCGCGCCGATCATCCCCGTCACGGGCGCCGGCATCAAGCCGAAGCTGGAAACCATCCCGCTCGTCGATCTGCTGATCGACTATGCATTCACGATGTTCCATATGGGCGCCATCCTCCGCAACCCGGGGGCGAGCGTGCAGGAATCGCACGATGCGTTCTCGCAGTGGGTCGGCTTCAGCGGCGTGATGGCGTTCTGCTATGGCACGAATGCCGCGCTCAACGATCCCATCGCGAAGGACGACAAGGCGTGGGGCAAGTTCATCACGGGTCTGTCGATCGCGAATACGACGGTGGCGACGCCGCTCGGGACCACGATGGCCGATGCGGTATCGCTGGTGTTCCGGCTGTTGAGCCGCGGCGACCGCGACGGCGCGGGCCGGCAGCTCGCGGAGATCGGCGAAGCGATCATGGCGGCGCCGGCTCATGCGCCAGCCGAGGCGCCGACGCAAGAACCGGCCCGCATCGTCGAGGTCACGGACCCCGACGACGCGGGCCACGCGTAGGCGCGTGGCGATCAGGTCCGATCGCCCACCGCGCGGCGGCGCGTCTCGTACGCGCTGCCGAACGTCTGCCTGGCGCGACCGAGCACCTGCACGAACTCGAGCTGTTCGCCCTCGGGGCCCTTGCAGTAGATCAGCGACCAGCCGTCGGACGGCCCTTCCGTGATGCGATTCGTATTGGTATCGACGGGCAGCGCGAGGCGCTCCTGATCGGTCCGCGCGGTCACGATGCGGTTCGCCTTTACATTGGTCATGCCACGGCGCGCGGACTCGGCTTCCAGGTCGTGCACGAACTGGTTGAAATCCACATCGTCGCGAATATAGAAGCAGATGTGCATCGAACGCGGGTACGCCGGGCTCGTCAGGTTGTGCGGCGGCGCATAGCTGTCGCCGGTCCCCTGCGGCTGATCGCGGTCGCGATACTGCAACAGCTCCAGCACCACGTTGTCGAACTGGACGAACCGCACATCCAGCCGCTGGGCACCGCTGCGAAGATCGGGCACGCCGATCGCGCGCGGATTCACGTGCTCCTGCCGCGCGCGAATCTCCTCGGTCAGCAGCAGCGTGTTCTGGATCTTCTCCCCGCTGAAATTGCCATCGCGCAGGATCTCGGTGCCGCCGAGCACCTGGGTGTAGAACTCGAACGCGCGATCCATGTTCTGGACCGTCAGCCCGAAGTGCTGGACACCGCGCAGCCGGGCGCCGAGGGACGCCGCGGCACCCGCGCGTGATGCCGATGGTGCCGATGGTGCCGATGGTGCCGATGGAGACGACTGTGCCATGGCCGTCGTCGGGGCTGCCGCCAGCGCGCCCGCAATGCCGCCCACGGAAGCGAGGCCCGCGGCCATCAGCAGGTCGCGCCGTCCGGCGTTGGGCAGCGCGCGCGCCGCGTCGTTGACGAGCTTGTCGCTGCGATCGATATTATCCTCAGACATGTTTTCTCCCACATTAGTAGAAATCGATGCTATCGGCTACGGCAGTGGACTTCTCGTTAAGCGTAGTCAAATCCGGTGAACCCCTAAGCGGGTGAGGTATCCGCTATCATCGCGGCTTCTTCGGTTTGAAGAGACAAGGTGACTGAAGCGCAGACGACTCCTCCAGAAGGTTCGGCCAACGCGGACGGCAATGGGTTCGGGTTCGGACGCTTTCGCCTGATTCCGGGCCGGCAGCTGTTGCTCGACGGGGAGACCCCGGTCCGCATCGGCGGGCGCGCGCTCGAGATTCTGGCGGCGCTGGTCGAACGGCCCGGCGATCTCGTCAGCAAGGCAGAGCTCATGGCGCGCGCGTGGCCGAACACGGTCGTCGAGGACAGCAATCTCAAGGTCCACATGGCGGCGCTGCGGCGCGCGCTGGGCGACGGCCAGCCGGGGCAGCGCTATATCGCGACCGTGATCGGCCGCGGTTATCGCTTCGTGGCGCCCGTGTCCTCCACGACCTCCTCGTTGCAACCGGCGGAACTCGCGTCACCGCCGCACAACCTGCCCGCGCTGACCACGCGCGTCATCGGTCGCGGCGACGCAATCGACACGCTGCTGTCACAACTGCGGGAGCGGCGGTTCGTCACCGTCGTGGGCCCGGGCGGGATCGGCAAGACCACGGTCGCGCTCGCCGTGGCGGACGCCGTCATTGCCGGCAGCGCGCGCGAAGTGCCGTCCGAGGTTCGATTCGTCGACCTCGCGCCGTTGTCCGACAGCCACTTCGTGGGCGGCACCATCGCGGCCGCGCTCGGTCTTTCGGTACAGGGCAGCGATGCGCTGCCCGCCGTTGTCGCCTGCCTGCGCGAGCGGCCCATGCTCATCGTGCTCGACAGCTGCGAACATGTGATCGATGCCGCCGCGGCGTTCGCCGAGCAGATCGTCTCGGGCGCGCCCGACGTGCGCATCCTGGCCACGAGCCGCGAATCGCTGCGTGTGCGCGGCGAGGTCATCTACCGCCTGGCGCCGCTCGACCTGCCGCCGGACTCGGCGACGCTCACGGCCAGGGAAGCGCTGGCGTCTCCCGCCGTGCAGCTGTTCGTCGAACGCGCAGCCGAATGCGTGGATGGATTCGAACTGCGCGATGCCGATGCGCCGGTCGTCGCCGAGATCTGCCGCAAGCTCGACGGCATCGCGCTGGCCATCGAACTGGCGGCCACGCGCCTGGACGCGTTCAGCATCCACGACCTGTCGATCCTGCTCGAGGACCGGCTGCGGCTGCTGTACCAGGACCGCCGCGGCACGCTGCCGCGCCATCGCACGCTGGCCGCCGCGCTCGACTGGAGCTACGAATACCTGCCGGTCCGCGAGCAGACGCTGCTGCGGCGCCTTTCGGTCTGCATCGGCCCCTTTACGCGCGAAACGGCTGCCGCGCTCGGGGCACTCGATGGCGAGCCCCCCGAAGTCGTCGAAGCCATGGCGAACCTCGTCGCCAAGTCCCTGCTCGTGGCCGATGTGACGGGCCATTTCGTGTACTACCGCCTGCTCGACACCACGCGGGCCTACGGCCAGCACAAGCTGATCGCGCTCGGCGAGTACGCACATTGCGTGCGCCGGCATGCGGAGCATCATCGCGACCTGCTTACCCGCGCCGCGGCGGAATGGGAAGCGCGCCCCACTGCCGCATGGCTGGCGGATTACGGCGGCAAGATCGACGACGTGCGCGCGGCGCTGCGCTGGGCGTTCTCCCCTGCCGGAGATGTCGAGCTCGGCATTTCGCTCACGGTGGCGGCCATTCCGCTGTGGATGCATCTGGCGCTGTTCGAGGAATGCCGGCAGGCCGTCGAGGGCGCGCTGGCCGTCGCGGCCGAGCGTGCCAGCGACGGCACGCAGGATCGCCGCGACGAAATGAAGCTCAATGCGGCACTGGGCGCGGCACTGCTCTATGCGCAGGGCCCGACCGTGCAGACCGGCCGTGTCTGGAGCCGCGCGCTCGCGCTCGCGGAGCAGCTTAGCGATGGCGAATACCAGTTGCGCGCGTTGTGGGGACTGTCGGTCTATCACACGTACATCGGCGAACATCGCATCGCGCTGGACCTGGCCGCGCGGTTCCGCGAGGTGGCCGCCGGCCAGGGAGATCGCGCCGCGCAGCTCAGCATCGATCGCATGAGCGCCACGGCGCTGCGCTATCTTGGCGAACAGGATCAGGCGCGACGCTATCTGGACCGCATGCTCGGGCAGTACGTGTCGCCCGTGCATCGCTCGCATATTGCACGCTTCCAGCTCGACCAGCGCGCCGCCGCGCTCGGTACGCTGTCCAGTGTGCAGTGGCTGCAGGGCTTTCCCGACCAGGCGATGGCGTCCGCGCACCGCGCCCTCGACGACGCGCGCGGCACGCACCATGCGCTGTCCGTCTCCAACGCGCTGGTCAATGCCGTGTGCCCGATCGCGCTGCTCGTCGGCGATATCGAGACCGCGCGGCACGCGCATGCCATGCTGGCGCAGCATCTCGCGCGCCAGCCCGTCACGTTCTGGAACGCCTTGTCTACCGTCGTCGACGGCATGCTGCGCCTGCGCCAGCACGATTTCACGGGGATTTGCGTCATGCGCGGGGGACTCGATGCGCTCGAGAGCAGCGGCTTCCGGCTACGCTATCCCGCCTATCTGGGCGTGCTGGCCGACGGCATGGGCGCGGCCGGGCAGTTCACGGAGGCCCACGCCGCGATCGACGAGGCGCTGTCGTGGTCCGCGCGCACCGGCGAACGCTGGTGCCTGCCTGAGCTCCTGCGCATCAAGGGCGGGCTGATCCGCGAGGGCGATGGCGATCTCGAGGCGGCGGCCGCGCATCTTCGGCAGGCCGTGGATCTTGCGCGCCACCAACGTGCCTTGTCGTGGGAATTGCGCGCCGCCTTCGATCTCGCAAAGCTATTGGCCGCCCGGAATCGCGCGGCGGAGGCGCTTGCGCTGCTCGCGCCCGTGCAGGCAAAGTTCACCGAGGGCTTTCGTACCGCGGACTACCTCGCCGCGCGCGCATTGCTGGCGACCATGCACCTTCACCACGTTTAACCAGCCTTAACGCACGCCCGCGCGCCGAACGTGCAAAAGTGTCAGAGGCACCGACCCCTTTCACTTTTATCGGAGACCCGCCATGGCGCAGGCATCTGCCAGTATCGATCTCGCGGTGCCGCCCGGCGAGGTATGGGGCCTGATCGGCGGATTCGATTCGCTGCCCGACTGGCTGCCCTATATCCCCAAGAGCGAACTCGACGACGGCGGCCGCGTGCGCCGGCTCGCCAACCCGAACGGCGATCCGATCGTCGAGCGGCTGATGTCGTTCGACGAGGCCGGGCGCAGCTACAGCTATGCGATTCTCGAGGCGCCGTTTCCCGTGACCGGCTATCTGTCCACGCTGCGCGTGGTGGAACGCGACGGCGGCCACGCCTGCCGCGTCGAATGGTCGGGGCAATTCACGCCGGACCCGGGCGTCGGCAACGAGGAGGCTTCGCAGCTGTTCCGCGGCATCTACGAAGACGGCCTGAAGGCGCTGGCCGACGCGTACGCGGCAAAGCGCTCCTGAACCACCTCGCGCTCTTCTTCGACCGGCTCTGGCACACCGATATCGAGAAGATCGACCATGCGCACGAGCTCCGCGAACGATGCCGCCTGCATCTTGCGCATGGCCTGGCTGCGATGCATCTTGACCGTCGCCTCGCTGATGCCGATGCGCTCGGCTACCTGCTTGTTGAGCAGCCCGTGCGTCGCCAGGACCATGACCTCGCGCTCGCGCGGCGTCAGCGAATCGAATCGCGCGCGGAGGCTCGCCGTATGACAGATCGACCGATAGCGCTCGCGATCGACATCGAGGCCACGATAGACCGCGTCGAGCAGGTCCTGGTCGCGAAACGGCTTGGCGATGAAATCGATGGCGCCCTCCTTCATCGCGGCAACGCCCATCGTGAAGTCCGCGTAGCCAGAGATGAAGACGATCGGCAGCGCGCGTTCCGTGCGCGCGAGCTTCGTCTGCAGCGACAGGCCGCTGAGGCCCCGCAGGCGAACGTCCAGGACCATGCAGGCGGGGCTTTCGGGCGGCGTCACGGCCAGGGCTTCCTCGGCGGACGCGAACAGCTGGTACCGCAAGCCGACCGACCGCAGCAGGTTCGACAGCGCGATGCGCACGCCCGCATCGTCATCGACGATCAGCACGGTCGCATCGTCGATGGACATGACGTCGAGGGAAGGATGGCTCGCCAAGGCTGGACTTTTCACGGGGGACCCCTCTGTCTATTCCATCGATACGGCCATACTAGGCCGATACCGCGGGGCGATGCGTGAATGCGGGGTTAATCGTCGTGAAGTGGGCGCAACAGGAATGTGGTTGAGACCGAAGGCGACTCAACTCATCCACATTCCGTCTTGGACAGGCTTAAGTCCGCCACCTAGACTGCCCTTCATCCACTTCTTTTCGAGAAACGAGATCATCATGAGCATCCGCGACACACTGGCCGGCCACGTGCTCGGCTTCGGCACCGCCCCGCTGGGCAACATGTTCCGCGCCATTCCCGAGGCAGAGGCGAAAGCCACCGTCGAGGCGGCCTGGAACCAGGGCGTCCGTTACTTCGATACGGCACCGTTCTACGGCGCCGGCCTCGCCGAGATTCGCCTGGGCGAAGTGCTCGATCAGTACAAGCGCGACGAGTACGTGCTCAGCACGAAGGTCGGCCGCATCATCCTCGACGAGGTAGAGGATGCCAGCGCGCGCTCGCTGGGCGAGAAGAGCGGCGTATTCGCCGCGGGCCGCCCGAACAAGATCGTCAACGACTACTCGGCAGACGCCACGCTGCGGTCGATCGAGGACAGCCTCGAGCGCATGAAGACCGATCGGCTCGATATCGTCTGGATTCACGATATTGCACAGGATTTCTATGGCGACGAATGGCTCTCGTACTTCGAAGCCGCGCGCAAGGGTGCGTTCCGCGCGCTGACCCGTCTGCGCGACGAAGGCGTCATCAAGGGCTGGGGCCTCGGCGTGAACAAGGTCGAGCCCATCGAACTGACGCTCGATCTGGGCGAGGCACAGCCCGACGGCTTCCTGCTCGCGGGCCGCTACTCGCTGCTCGACCACGAACGGGCGCTGCAGCGCGTGATGCCCAAGGCGGCCGAGCGCCAGACCGAGATTGTCGTCGGCGGTCCGTACAGCTCGGGCATCCTGGCGGGTGGCGCGCACTTCGAATACCAGAAGGCGCCGGCCGACATCATCGCCAAGGTGGAACGCATCAAGTCCGTGGCCCAGCGCCACGGCGTGAGCGTGAAGGCCGCCGCGCTGCAGTTCGCGCTGGCCAATCCGGCGGTCGCCGCGGTGATCCCCGGTGCCAGCAAGCCCGAACGCATCGCCGAGGACGTGGCCGCGCTGGCCGAGGTCATTCCGGCCGACTTCTGGCGCGAACTGCGCGCGGAGCGGCTGGTCGCCGCGAACGCGCCGCTGCCGATCGATCGCGGCTGATTGGCTCCGATCCGCGCAGCAAGTGCGCGAGGCGGCGGGAACAGCGGGCCAGAGGCGGAGACATCGAGAAGGATTTACCTCGATTTACCCGACTTAACCGCAGACGAGCGACCGGTCCGGTAAAACGGATTACATGCACTCGTCACACGAAGCCGCCTCGCCCTCAGCTGACTCGCGGTCGCGAGAGACTCCCATCATGAGCGACATTTTCGTATTCGGGCCCTATCGACTCTACCCGCAGGCACGTGTGCTGCAACGCGACGGCACGGACGTCCAGCTGGGTAGCCGCGCGTTCGACATGCTCGTCGCGATGGTCGATCGCGCCGGCGATGTCCTGTCGCACCGGGACCTGATGGCAATTGCCTGGCCGGATCTGGTCGTCGAGGATTCCAACGTGCGCGTGCAGATGGCCAATCTGCGGCGCAAGCTCGGTTGCGGCAGTGAAGGGGTGCGCTATATCGCGAGTATCGCGGGGCGGGGTTACTGCTTTGTCGCGCCCTTGCAATGCTTTGCCGCCGAGAAATCGCTGTCGCCCCTCCGGCGCGTCGGCGTGCCGCGCCCGCTTCCGCCGCCGCTCGAGCGCGCGCTCGGCCGCGGCGAGCAGATCGTCGAGCTTTCCGACATGATTGCCAGCCGTGGCTTCGTCACGGTCGTGGGGCCCGGCGGTGTGGGAAAGACCACGCTGTCCGTGCTCGTCGCGCATGCGATGCATCAGTACGCGGACGCGACGTGCTTCGTCGATCTCGGCATGGTCGAGCATGGCGTGCTCGTGCTCGATCATGTGATCGCAGCGGTGGGGTTGCATGTGACGGGGGGCAATCGGCTAGACGTCAATCGGCTAGACGAATTGCTGGCGTTCCTGGCCGAGCGGCGGATGCTGATCGTCCTCGACAACTGCGAGCATCTGATCGAATCGGTGGCATCGCTGGTCGAACAGCTGGTCGCGCACGCGCCCCATACCCGCCTGCTCGTTACGAGCCGCGAAGCCTTGCGCGTGCATGGCGAGTCGGTCTATCTGCTGCGCCCGCTGGGGTCGCCGCCGCATACGGGGCGACTGACGGCACGGCAGGCACTCGCGTGGCCGGCGGTGCAGCTGTTCATGGAACGCGCCCAGGAAGGCGGACATCATCCGCCGCTGAGCAACGAGCACGCGGCGGTGGTCGCGGGCATCTGCCGGCGGCTCGACGGTAACCCGCTCGCCATCGAACTCGTGGCCAGCCGGGTTGGGCGGTACGGCATCCAGGGCGTGGCGGACCTGCTCGGCAACCAGCTTGCGCTGCGCTGGCGGGGCCGGCGCGACGCGGCGCCGCGGCACCGGACGGTGGAGGCGATGCTCGACTGGAGCTGCAACCTGCTGCCGGCGCGGGACCGAATGGTGTTGTACCGGCTGAGCGTATTCACGGGCGAGTTCTCGCTCGACGCGGCGGTAGCGGTCGCGGCGGATGACCTGTGCACCACCGCGGAGGCCGCGGAATCGATCGGCGACCTGATCGACAAGTCGCTGGTCGCCGTCAATACGGTGGACGGTCGGACGCGGCTGCGGCTGCTGGACACGACGCGCACCTATGCGGCGATGCGGCTCGCCGAGGCGACCCGCACGAACGAGACGATCGCCGCCGCGCAACCCGTGCTCGCGATCGCACCGCCGCTGTTGCCGGGCCTGCAGCGGCTGATGGCGAGCCCGCTGCCGTCCTAGCAGTGCGTGAGAGGGCCGGAGGAGGCGCCGTGCTTCGCCCCGTCCTGTTCGAGCCTGTGCGTATCGGCACACTCGATCTTGCCAACCGCATCGCGATCGCGCCCATATGCCAGTATGCGGCCGAGGATGGATGCATGAACGACTGGCACCTGATCCAGCTGGGTCAGCTCGCGCTGTCGGGCGCGGCCTTGCTGACGATCGAGACCACCGCCGTGCTGCCCGAGGGCCGCACGAGCCATGCCGACGTCGGCCTCTGGAACGTGCAGAACGAAGCCGCGATGGGCCTGACGATCGAAAGCATCCGTCGCTGGTCGGACATGCCGCTCGCGGTGCAGCTGAGCCATGCCGGGCGCCGCGCCTCGGTGGAAGTGCCGTCACGCGGCGGCGCGCAGATGCCGCCCGGGGACGGGCACGGCTGGCAGACCCGCGCCCCGTCGGCACTGGCGCGCCGACAGGGCGATATCTCTCCGCGCGCGCTCGACCGCCGCGACATCAAGCGTATACGCGACGGCTTTACGGCCGCCGCGCGGCGCGCCGCGAACATCGATATCGACGCGATCCAGCTGCAGGCGGCCAGCGGCCACCTGCTTCACCAGTTCCTGTCGCCGCTCTCCAATCAGCGCACCGACGAATACGGCGGCTCGCTTGCCAACCGCATGCGCTTTCCGCTCGAAGTACTGGATGCGATTCGCGACGAAGTGTGCGTGATGTCGGCGGAGCGATGCACGGTCACGGTACGCATGCCCGCGACGGACTGGCTCGACGGCGGCTGGGATCTCGCACAGGCCACGGCATTCGCCCACGAACTCGCGCGGCATGGCTGCGATGCGATCCATATCGCCGGAGGCGGACTGCTCGACGATGCAGGCATCCCGGCGGCCCCCGGCTATCAGGTGCCGTTCGCGCGCGCGCTTCGCCACGAGACAGGCGTGCCCGTCATCGCGGCGGGCTGGATCATGGGCTTCGAGCAGGCCGAGGCGATCGTGTGCAATGGCGACGCGGACGTGATCGCGATCGGCCACGCGATCATCGAGAATCCGCAGTGGCCGCGGCATGCCGCGTTGCGGTTGTGCGGCCCGGCGCCCGGCGAGACGATGCCCTCGCCTGGCGCGCCGTGGGCGCAATGGCGCCCGCGCGCCATGCCGCACGAGTGGGAATGACGCGCCTCAGTGCGCGCGCACGGCATTCGTGATGGCGCCCGCGCATTCGCGCACCATCGGCCCGAGCTTGCCCAGCACTTCGTCGGCGGTCCACCGGCTTCCCGGCGCCACGACATGCACAGCCGCCACCGCGCGTCCGTCCTTGTTGTAGACGGGCGCGCCAACATTGAGATGTCCGATGTAGTACTCCTCGAAGTTGATCGAGTACCCACGCGCCCGGCCTTCGACGACCGCCTTGAAGATCTGCTCGCGATCGAGGTTCGTGTGCGACGTCAGCGGCTTGATATCCATCTCGCGCAGCAGCGCGTGGATCTCCGCATCGGGCAGTCCCGCCAGATAGGCGCGCCCCGCCGCCGTGCAATACATCGGCATGCGGCTACCGATGGCCTGATGCGCGACGATCGGCTTGCGGCTCGTAAACGAGGCCACGTAGACCATGTTGAGCCCGCACGGCTCGGTAAGCGACACCGTCTCGTCGCAGTTGCTGTTCATCGCGGACAGGAACGGATTGGCGCTGTCGATCAGCGTATTGGAGGCGACGTAGTTGCAGCCGATCTCCATGACCTTGTTCGCCAGCTCGTAGCGCCGCGTATGCGGGTCCTTGGTGACGTAGCCCAGCGCCTCCAGCGTGAACACGATGCGCTGCGCGGAACTGCGCGTAATGCCGACCGTTTCCGCGATCTGCCCCAGGCTCATATGCCGGTTGCGGGCGCCAAAGGCCGCCAGCACGGCGAGGCCCTTCTCGACCGACTGGTTGAACATCGGCGAATCCTTCTGATCGCTGTCCATGTGGCAACCCTTTTTCCGTAACAAATTAATCGATATGCGAACGCACATAAGCGTTTACCGAACGCCGACTTCTTCGTAGACTTTCCGTAATCGCTGCACAGACATAGTATATCGCATAGCGATTAACGTGACGCACTTTTTTGTGCAAGCGCACCAGAACGGCGCCGTTATCCGCACCAAAGTCGCACCAAGACAACGGCGACCGTTCGCACCGTCAATCGATCCGAAAGGAATGAGGAAACGCAATGAAAGTCGGAGTGGAAGTGGGAGGAACGTTCACGGATCTCGTCGCCCATAGCGGCGGCCAGGTTCGTGTCATCAAGGTGCCCAGCACGCCTTCGTCGCCGGACATCGGCGTCGTCAATGCGTTGCGCGCCGCGGGCATCGACTTTTCGCAGATCGAGGACTTCGCGCACGGCTCCACCGTGGCGACGAATGCCGTCCTCGAACGCAAGGGCGGCAAGGTGGCGTTCGTCGCCACCGAGGGATTCCGCGACATTCTCTTCTTGCAGCGTCACGATCGCCGTCAGATCTATGACCTGTTCTACAAGAAGCCCGCGCCGCCGCTGCCGCGCCGTGCCTGCTTCGAAGCGCACGAACGCATCCTGACCGATGGCTCCGTCGAGCGCGCCCTCGACGAGCGCCGCTTCCGCCTCGAGGTGCTGCCGCTGCTCGAAGCCGGCGCCTACGACGCGGTGGCCATCTGCCTGCTCAACGCCTACCGCAACCCCGATCATGAGCTGCGCCTCGCGCAGCTGATCCGCGACGCGCTGCCGGGCATCGTCGTGACCTGCTCGCACCAGGTCGCCTGCGAATTCCGCGAATACGAACGCGCCAGCACGGCCACGCTGTCGGCCTTCGTGCAGCCCGTCATCGCGGGCTACCTGGGCCGCCTGACGGAGACGCTGACGCGCGAAGGGTTCCGCGGCCGCTTCTCGGTCATGCAGTCCAACGGCGGCCGCCTGCCGGCCGAGGCCATGCGCGAGAACGCGATCAGCGCCCTCTTCTCCGGCCCCGCCGCCGGCGTGGTCGGCGCGGTGCGCCAGGTCGTGCGTTCCGGCCACCGCAATATCATCACGTTCGACATGGGCGGCACAAGCTCCGACGTGTGCCTCGTGCAGGACGGCAAGCCGACGCTGGCTCCGGAAACCGAGATCGACGGCCTGCCCGTGCGCACGCCCGTACTCGATATCGTGTCGGTGGGCGCCGGTGGCGGCAGCCTGATCTGGATCGACGACGGCGGCATGCTGCGCGTGGGCCCGGAAAGCGCCGGCGCGCAGCCTGGCCCAGCCTGCTACGGCAAGGGCGGCACGCAGCCGACGATCACCGATGCGCACGTCGTGCTCGGCACCGTGCGGCCGGAAGCGTTCCTCGGCGGCCAGATGTCGCTCGACGTGGCCGCCGCGCACCGCGCATTCGATGCGCTGGCCGCGCACTTCAAGCTGCCCGTGGAAGCCGTGGCCTATAACGCCGTGCGCCTGTCCAATGCGAACATCGTCCGCGCGATCCAGCTGGTCTCGACCGAGCGCGGCCGCGACCCGCGCGACTACGTGCTCGTGCCGTTCGGTGGCGCCGGTCCGATGCAGGCCGCGCAGATCGCCGAGGAACTCGGTATCGACACCGTGGTGGCACCGCCGAACCCCGGCGTGACCTCGGCCCACGGCCTGCTCGCCTCCGACTTCATCAAGTACGAGACGACGACGCACCGCGTGCAGGTCAGCGACGACACCTGCGGCGAGCTCCGCACGCGCTTTGCCGCGATGAAGCAGGACCTCGAGGCGCAGTTCCAGCGTATGTCGTTCGACCAGCCGCTGACGTTCGGCTACACGCTCGAGATGCGTTACGTGGGCCAGGCCTTCGAAGTGCCGCTGGAGCTGGACGCCGACGCGCTGGCGAAACTCGACCGCGCCGGCCTCGAGGCCGCGTTCATCGACGCGCATCACCGTATCTATTTCCATAGCGACAAGTCGGGCCGCCCGATGGAAGTGGTCGCGCTGCGCGTAGGCGCCACGCTCGCCGCACCGCCGCTGGCCGCCACCTCGCAGAACACGGGCAGCGCCACGGCCGCCGCGGGCGAACCGGCGCTGTACGACGGCAACGCCTGGGCACCGTGCGCGCGCCGCACCGTGACGGGCCTCGCCACGACCAACCAGTCGGTGCAGGGCCCCGCCGTGCTCGAGGACTACACCACGACGGTGCTCGTGCCCGCCGGCTGGAAAGCCGCCGTCGATTCGCAATCCAACCTGATTCTCTCCAAGGAGGCCTGAGCATGCCGGTCAATCCGTTCGACAACGCGATCATCAGCCAGAGCATGCTCGCGGCCGCCCGCGAGATGGGCGTCAAGCTGATTCGCTCCGCGTATACCACCATCCTGCGCGAGGCCAGCGACGGCTCCGCCGCGATTGCCAACGTGCATGGCGACATCGTCGCCCAGGCCGAGCTGATTCCCATCCAGCTGGGTCCCATCGGCATGACGCTGAAGGCGCTGCTCAAGAAGCATCCGGCGGAGACGATCACGCCGGACGACTTCATGATCACGAACGATCCGTACTCGGGTGGCCAGCACTTGCCCGACGTCTATATCTTCTGCCCGATCTTCTACAGCGGAAAGCTCATCGGCTTCGCGGCCAGCGTGGCGCACCAGATCGACTTTGGCGGCGGCGCCCCGGGCCTGGACCCCGGTGCCAGCGACATCTATCAGGAAGGCCTGCGCCTGCCGCTGACCAAGTGGTCGAAGAGCAAGGACTGGGACGGCGGTCCGTTCGAGCAGCTCGTGCGCGCCAATATCCGCGTGCCGGACCTGACCATCGGCGACATGAACGCGATGTTCGCGGCCAATGCCATTGCCAATGCGCGCGTCACGCAGCTCTGCGACAAGTACGGCGAAGCGACGGTCACCGAAGTCATGGCCGAGATGGTCAACTACTCGGAGCGCCGCTTCCGCGCCGCCATCCAGCAGGTGCCCGATGGCGTGTACTACGGCGAAGATGTGATCGACGACGACGGTGTCAGCGACGAACCGCTGCTGATCAAGGCCAAGGTCACCGTGGCCGGCGACTCGATCGACATCGACTTCGACGGCAGCAGCCCGCAGGTACGCCGCAACCTCAACTCGCCGTACTCGTGCACGGTGTCCGCCGCGGTCACGGTGGTCAAGTCGATCCTGACCTCGCCGGATATCCCGTTCAACGACGGCATTCTGCGCGCGGTCCGCATCTCGGCGCCGTACGGGTCGATCCTGAACCCGGCGCCGCCGTCGCCGGTGCGCGCGCGCCTGGAGGCCAACTACCGGATCTACAACGCCGTCATGCGCGCGCTGTCCACGGTGGTGCCCGAGAAGGTCATCGCCACGGGCTTCGACACGCTGACCGCCGCATGCTTCTCCATCCAGCGCGACGAGAGCTACAGCGTCTATCTTGAAATCTTCGGCGGCGGCTACGGTGGCTCGCAGCACGGCGACGGTTGCGATGCGGTGGACTCGCCGCTCTCCAATTGCGCGAACACGCCAGCGGAAGCGCTCGACATGGAGTACGACTTCTTCCGTCTGGAGCGTTACGCGCTGGAAGCGGACTCCTTCGGCACGGGCAAGCACCGTGGCGGTGCCGGTTTCAGCCGCGAATACTCGGTGCTCAAGGATGGCGTGGTATTTGCAATCTACGCGGACCGTCACCGTTATGCACCACGCGGGCTCTTCGGCGGCGAGGAAGGCAAGCGCGGCTATTGCGAAATCACGCGCAACGGCGTCACCGAACGCCTGGCGTCGAAGTCGATGGTCACGCTGAACAAGGGCGACCGTGTCAAGGTGTTCATGGGCGGCGGGGGCGGTTACGGCGATGCGCGCGAGCGCAACCCGGAACTGGTGGAAGCCGATATCTGTGATGGCATGGTAGCCAGCGCGCGCTAGACCGTGCGGCACTCTTTGGGGGAATAGAAATCATGAAGCATCGTTTCAGTGGTGTGCTGTCCCAATCGTTTGTGAAGTCGATCGCGGCGTCGGCGCTGCTGCTTGGCGCCGCTGGCGCGCAGGCCGAGATCTCCGACGGCGTGGTCCGCATCGGTCTGCTGACCGACATGTCGGGCGCGTTCTCGCAGTTCTCCGGCCAGGGGTCGGTCGTGGCCGCCCAGATGGCCATCGATGACTGTCTCGCCAGAGAGTGCAAGGGACTGAAGATCGAGCTACTGACCGCCGACCATCAGAACAAGACCGATATCGCGCTGGCCAAGGCCCGCGAGTGGGCCGACGTCAACAAGGTGGATGCCTACGCGGACATGGTCAACTCCGCGGTGGCGCTCGCCATGGAGAGCCTGGCCGTGCAGAAGAAGAAGGCCGCGCTGTTCGCGGGCGGTCCCGTGCGCATTACCAACGAGGACTGCCAGCCCGAGTACGTCGTGCAGTGGATGTGGGACACCTACTCGCAGACCGCCGCGGCCATCAAGGGCATCGCGCAGGCGAAGCAACGCTGGTACTTCATCACCGTGGACTACGCGTACGGCAACGCGGCGGCCGCCGAGGCGCGCAAGCAGCTGGAGGCGCTTGGCGCGCAGACCGTCGGCGAGACCAAGCACCCGCTCAACAGCAGCGACATGTCGTCGCAGATCATCGCCGCGCAGCAGTCCAACGCGGACGTGATCGCGTACGTCAACTCGGGCGCGGACTCGGCCAATGCCATCAAGACCGCGAGCCAGTTCAAGCTCGGCGCCAAGAAGATGCAGGCGGCGTTCTTCCCGACGGTCTACGAGATCAAGGGCATCGGTCTCGACCAGGCCAAGGGGCTGCGCTTTCCGGAGAGCTTCTACTGGGACATCGACGACGGCACGCGCCGCTTCAGCAAGCGCTTCATGGACATCTACAAGAAGGGACCGCCGTCGCTGACGCACGCCGGTGTCTACTCGTCCGTGCTGCACTACCTGAAGGCCGTGGCATCCAGCAAGTCCGATGACGCCCAGGTGGCCATCCGCACCATGCACCAGCTTCCCATCCAGGACGACGTGGTACGCAATCCCAAGCTACGCCCCGACGGCCGCATGGTGCATGACTACTACTACTTCCGCGTGAAGAACCCCGAGGAGTCGAAGGGGCCGTGGGATCTGTACGCACTGGAGAAAACGCTGCCCGGCGACGACGTATTCCTGCCGGTCGGCAACAGCCAGTGCCGGGTCTTCAAGAACGCCTCGAAGTAGCCCGGCCCCAGGCTCGTACACGGCATGACTCCAGACGATCTGATACTCGAGACGCACGCGCTGACCAAGACGTTCAAGGGTTTTACCGCGGTCAGCGACGTGAACCTGCGCGTGAAGCGTGGTTCGATTCATGCCTTGATCGGCCCCAACGGGGCCGGCAAGACCACATGTTTCAACCTGCTGACGAAGTTCCTCGAACCGACGACGGGCACGATCCTGTTCAACGGTATCGACATCACGCGCGACAAGCCCGCGCAGATCGCGCGCCGCGGCGTGATCCGCTCGTTTCAGATCTCGGCCGTTTTCCCGCACCTCACGGTGCGGGAAAACGTTCGCATCGGTCTGCAACGCCAGCTCGGCACCGCGTTCCAGTTCTGGCGCAGCGAGCGTTCGCTCGACGTGCTGAACGATCGCGCGATGGCGCTGCTGGAGCAGGTCGGCCTGACCGAGTTCGCGGAGACCGTTACGGTGAACCTGCCGTACGGCCGCAAGCGCGCGCTCGAGATCGCCACCACGCTCGCGATGGAACCGGAACTCATGCTGCTGGACGAGCCCACGCAGGGCATGGGCCACGAGGATGTGGACCGCGTGACGCAGCTGATCAGAAAGGTCTCCGCGGGCCGCACGATCCTGATGGTCGAGCACAACATGAACGTGGTCTCGTCGATCGCCGACAAGATCACCGTCCTGCAGCGTGGCGCGATTCTCGCCGAAGGTTCGTACGCGGAGGTGTCGAAGGACCCGCGCGTGATGGAAGCGTACATGGGCACCGTCGATGCCGAACTGCAGGGGGCGCACTGAGATGACATCCACCATCCCTGCCCTCGAGATCGAGGGCCTGCACGCCTGGTATGGCGAATCGCACATCCTGCACGGCGTGAACCTCACCGTGAACCACGGTGAGGTGGTCACGCTGCTGGGCCGCAACGGCGCGGGCCGCACCACGACGCTGCGCGCGATCATGGGCCTCACGGGCACGCGCAAGGGCTCGATCCAGGTGAACGGGAACGAGACCATCGGCCTGCCCACGCACAAGATCGCGCACTACGGCATCGGCTACTGCCCGGAAGAGCGGGCCATCTTCTCGAGCCTCTCGTGCGAAGAGAACCTGCTGCTGCCACCCCCACTGAAGCACCAACGGGCGGGCATGAAGGAGGCCATGAGCGAAGCCGAGATCTACGAGATGTTCCCGAACCTCGCCGAACGCCGGCAGAGTCAGGGCACACGCCTCTCGGGCGGCGAGCAGCAGATGCTGGCCGTCGGCCGCATCCTGCGCACGGGCGCCAACCTGCTGCTGCTCGACGAGATCTCGGAAGGGCTGGCGCCCGTCATCGTGCAGGCGCTTGCGCGCATGATCCTCACGCTCAAGAAGAAGGGCTACACGGTGGTGATGGTGGAGCAGAACTTCCGCTTCGCCGCGCCGCTCGCGGACCGCTTCTACGTCATGGAACACGGCAACATCGTCGAACGCTTCGCGGCCAACGAGCTCCAGAAGAAGATGCCCGTCCTCAACGAATTGCTGGGAGTCTGAACACGATGGATATCTTCGGCTATCCGCTGCCGGCGCTGCTGTCCCAGCTGCTGCTGGGCCTCGTCAATGGCGCGTTCTACGCGATGCTGAGTCTGGGGCTGGCCGTGATCTTCGGCCTGCTCAACGTGATCAATTTCGCGCACGGTGCGCTGTTCATGCTCGGCGCCGTGCTCGCGTGGGCCGGCATGGAGTATGCGGGCCTCAACTACTGGGTGATGCTCGCACTCTCGCCGCTCGTTGTCGGCGCGCTCGGCGTGATCATCGAGAAGACCATGCTGCGGTGGATCTACAAGCTCGATCACATCTACGGCCTGCTGCTGACGCTCGGCATCACGCTCGTGATCGAGGGCGTGCTCCGCTCCGTCTACGGCGTGTCCGGCCTGCCGTACTCGCCGCCAGAAGCGCTGCAGGGCGCGACCGACCTCGGCTTCATGATCCTGCCGAACTATCGCGGCTGGGTCGTGGTGGCCTCGCTCGTCGTCTGTATCGCCACGTGGTACGTGATCGAGAAGACCAAGCTCGGCGCCTATCTGCGTGCCGGCACCGAAAACCCTAAGATGGTCGAGGCGTTCGGCATCAACGTGCCGCTCATGGTCACGCTGACGTATGGCTTCGGCGTGGCGCTGGCCGCGTTCGCGGGCGTGCTCGCGGCGCCCGTCATCCAGATCTCGCCGCTCATGGGCCAGAACCTGATCATCGTCGTGTTCGCGGTGGTCGTGATCGGCGGCATGGGTTCGATCATGGGCTCGATTCTCACGGGCCTGGGCCTCGGCGTCATCGAGGGCCTGACCAAGGTGTTCTATCCCGAGGCCTCCGCCACGGTCGTGTTCGCGATCATGGCCATCGTGCTGCTGATTCGTCCCGCCGGCCTGTTCGGCAAAGACAAATAGAACCCCTGAGGATTCCTGCCGTGGACAAGAAAATACTCCCCCTGCTCGTTCTCGTCGTCATCCTCGTCGCGCCATTTGCGGGCGTCTATCCGCTGTTCGTGCTGAAGGTGCTGTGCTTCGCGCTGTTCGCCTGCGCGTTCAACCTGCTGATCGGCTACGCAGGCCTGCTGTCGTTCGGCCACGCGGCACTCTTCGGCGGCGCCGGCTATATCGCGGGCCATGCGCTCAAGCACTGGGGCATCACGCCCGAGCTGGCCCTGCTCGTGGGCACGCTGACCGGTGCGCTACTCGGCGCGGGCATGGGTGCGCTGGCCATTCGCCGCCAGGGCATCTACTTCTCGATGATCACGCTCGCCCTCGCGCAGATGCTGTACTTCGCCTGCCTGCAGGCGCCGTTCACGGGGGGCGAGGACGGCCTGCAGGGTGTGCCGCGCGGCAACCTGTTCGGCCTGCTGTCGCTGGAGGACGATCGCGTGCTCTATTACGTGGTCGTGGCGATCGTCGCCGCCGCATTCGTGCTGCTCGGCCGTATCGTCGCCTCGCCGTTCGGGTCCGTGCTGGCCGCGATCAAGGAGCATGAGCCGCGCGCCGTCTCGCTCGGCTACGACGCGGACCGCTTCAAGCTGCTCGCGTTCGTGCTGTCGGCCGCGATCTCCGGGCTTGCCGGCTCGCTCAAGGTGCTCGTGCTCGGTTTCGAGACGCTGACCGACGTGCACTGGTCGATGTCGGGCACCGTGATCCTGATGGCGCTGCTGGGCGGCATCGGCACGCGCTGGGGCCCCGTGCTCGGTGCGCTCGTCATCGTCACGCTGGAGACGCGCATCGGCGATATCGGCGCCTCGCTCGCATCGCTGACCGGCATTCCTGCATTCAACGCGCTCGGCGAATCGGTCACGATCGTCAGCGGACTGTTGTTCGTGGGCACCGTGATGTTCCTGCGCGGTGGCCTGATCTGCGCACTGGCGCCCATCGCGCGTACGAAGCGCGCCATGCAGTTGCGGCGCGTCGCGGCTCGGGACAAAATGCAGGAGACTTGAAACATCAGGAGTACCCGCATGCTGGATATCCGCCAACTGCACTATTTCGTGGCGGTCGCCGAGGACGAGCACGTCGGCCGTGCCGCCGAACGGCTGCATATTTCCCAGTCTCCGCTGAGCCGGCAGATCGCCCAGCTCGAGGAAAAACTCGGCCTCGTGCTGTTCGAGCGCGCGCAGCAACGCATTCGCCTCACGCGCGATGGACGGGTGTTTCTTGCCGAGGCGCGCGCGTTCCTCACGCACGCCAGCCGGCTTGAATCGCTCGCGCGACGGCTCGGCAGCGGCGACGAAGGCGGCCTGTGCATCGGCTACCTCGAGTACGCGATGCATTCGGGCGTGCTGCCCAATGCGTTGCGGCAGCTGCGCGAGACGCGCCCCGCTGTGCATATCGCGCTCTACAACCAGCAATCGGCCGCGCAACTCGAAGGCCTGCGCCAGCGCAGCCTCGATATCGCGCTGGTCTGCGAGCCCCCTCCGGCCGACGATCCCGATCTCGACGCGGCGCAGGTGCTCAACGATCCGATGCTGCTCGTGCTGCCCGCCTCGCATCCGCTCGCCAACGCCACGCAGTTCACACCCGACGACCTGGCCGCGCAGGAGTGGATCGGCGTGATGCACAAGGAAAGCGTGCTGCGCCACGATACGTTCATCGCCGCGTGCGCGCGGGCCGGCTTTACGCCGACGATCAAGATGGAAGCGACGGAGCCGCTGGCCGCGCTGGGACTCGTGGCGGCCGGGCTCGGGGTGACGACGATCCAGCAGAGCCTGCGTCACCAGGCGCCCGATGGCGTGGTGCTGCACGAACTGCCGTGGTTCGCATATCGCACGCCGCTGTGGGCGGCATGGCATCGTGTGAATCTGCGCCCGCTCGTGGAGTCGTTCCGCAAGACGCTGCTCGATGTGAGCAGCGCCAGGGCCGCGGCCACCGAGGCGCTCGAGGCGGCCATTGCCAGCGCCGCCTGAAGACTAGCCCCGCATTACTGCGCGAACCACGCCTTGACGATGTCGGGGTTCGCGCGCATCCAGTCGCGCGCGACCTGCGCCGACGGCTTCTTGTCCACGACGATCTGCCGTTCGAGCTCGGTCACGACGGGAATGCCCAGCTGCACGCGCGACAGCACCGTGCGCGTGCGCGCGGGCCATGTCTCCCATATCGCCTTGCGTACCACCACCACCGCCCGATCGGTACCGAACACGCCCTGCGGTTCCTCGAGCACGCGCACCGGATATACCGCGTTCAGGTACTGCGGCTGCCAGAGCGGCATGACCATCCACTTGCCCGATGCGGTCGCGTCGGCGAGGCGCCTGGCCCATTCCGGCGCCGGCGCGATGCCGAGCTTGTAGCCGGCCGCTTCGAGCCCGTAGCGCTTCATGATCTCGCCGGAACCCACCATCAAACCCGACCCGGGCCCGACGCCGATGATGTCCTTGTCCATGCGCGCGGCCACGTCGGGCTTGCGCAGGTCATCCACCGAACGCACCGCCGATTCGGGCACATGCGCGGGCACGGCCCAGTAGAGCTTCGCGCCCTCGTAGAGCGTGGTCGCCTCGACAAGCTGGCTGGCGAGCGGCGCCTGCAGCTTGCCATGCGCATTCGGCAGCCACGAGGCGACGAGCATATCGACCTCCCCCTTGCCAAGACGGTCGTAGATGGTCGGGTGATTGCCTTCGGACACGGTGACCTTGTGGCCCAGATCTTCGAGCACGGCCTGCACCACCGCGCCGGTGGCGACGTAGAAGGTCAGGTTGATCTGGCCCATCGTCACGGGGGGCGCACTCTGCGCGCGGGCAGGTGTCACGACTCCCGCGACTCCCACCATTCCCAGGCTCACGGCCACCGCGGCCAGCGTTCGCACGACATGCTTCAACATCGATTCCTCTCCGAGGGTGGTAAAAAATGGGTCATGACTTGAAGACGATCATCTTCTCTTCGGTCATCTCATCGACGGTCCACGGAATGCCGCCGATGCCGTAACCCGATTCGCGGCGGCCCGCAAAGGGCATCCAGTCCGTACGGAACGCGGTGTGGTCGTTGATCATGACCGCCGAGGCATCGAGGCGCTCCGCCGCGTCGAGCGCCACGCGCAGGTTCTCGGTGAACACGCTCGCCTGGAATGCGACCGGCAGCGAATTGGCCGATTCGATCGCCTCGTCGATATCGGTGTAGCGATAGATGCAGGTAAGCGGACCGAAGACTTCCAGCGTGGAGACCTTGGCATCGCGCGGCGGTTCGACCAGCACCGACGGCTTGAGCGTGGTGTCGCTCAGACGGCCGCCGCCGATCAGCCGCGCGCCGCCGGTCACGGCCTCGTCGATCCAGCTCTGCACGCGCGCGGCCTCCTTCGGCGAGATCAGCGGCCCCACTTCCGTTTCCGCCAGCGTGGGATCGCCCACCTTCAGTTGCGCCACGCGCGCGGCAAAGCGCTCGGTGAACGCGTCGGCAAGATCGGCATGCACGTAGATGCGCTGCGTGGAAACACAGACCTGCCCCGCGTGGTAGTACCCGCCCTTGACCAGCGGCTCGACGATCTTGTCGAGATCGGCGGAGCGGTCGATGATGGCTGGTGCCACGCCACCGTGCTCGAGCGCGCAGCGCGCGCCCGGCGCGAGCTTCGAACGCAGATGCCAGCCCACGCGCGCGGAGCCGATAAAGCTCAGGAATGCCGTGCGCGGATCGGTGACGAGCTTCTCGGCGAGGTCGGTCGATTCAGGCACGAAGGTCTGGCACCAGCCATCGGGCAATCCCGCCTCCCGCACGAGTTCGGCGAACCGCAGGCAGGACAGCGGCGTCGGCCCCGCGGGCTTGATGATGACCGGACAGCCCGCGACGATGGCCGGCACGATCTGGTGCACGACGAGATTCAGCGGATGATTGAATGCCGAGATGGCCGCCACGACGCCGATCGGCTCGACGATCGTGAACGCGCGCCGCGCGTCGCTCGCGCGCGTAAGGCCCATCGGAATCTCACGCCCGGCCTTCGTGCGCAGCACGTCGATGCCATTGCGCACGCCATCGATCGCGCGATCGGTCTCGATCAGCGCATCGGTCAGCGGCTTGCCGCCCTCGCGCGCGATCTGCATGCCGAGCGCATCGCGTTCGGCCTCCATGAGCGCGGCCAACCGTTGCAGGATGGCCATGCGCTCATGAACGGGAATCCATGTGGACCGGTCGCGGAACAGCCGCCGGGCCGTGACGAGCTTGCGCTCCAGCGCCGCGGCGTCGTCGCTCTCGATATCGGCAATCGGCTTGCGGTCGAACGCCTGGACAACTTCGATCATGGCAGGACTCCTCGTTCATCGGTGATCACCCTGGAAACTAGCAGTCCGCACGATAGTGCGTGGTTAAACGCTGTGAAAATGTAACGCCGACGACGCTTGCGTGTGCATGAATCTTCTCAGCGCTCGGCGAGCCGTCTCGCGCAGGCCATGGCCGCTTCGATGGCAGCCGCGATCTTCTGCGGCGCGCCCGGTTCGCGCGCGCGCAACGCGTACGACGGATGCCATGTTGCGACGAGCCACGTACCGTCGTCGGTACGAACGGGGGTGTCCAGATAATCGCGCAACTCGGCCTTGTGCCCGAGGATCGCGCGCAGGGCCGTGGCACCGAGCGTGACAATGACCATGGGCCGCACCGTCGCGCGCTCCTGTTCCAGCCAGTGCGCGCAGGCCTCCACCTCGCGTTGCGCGGGGGTCTTGTGCAGGCGCCGCTTGCCGCTTGCGATCCATTTGAAATGTTTGACCGCATTGGTCATGAAGACCGTGTCCGGTGCCACGCCGGCGCGGCGCATCGCATCGTTCAGCACCTTGCCGGCGGGACCCACGAACGGCCGTCCGGCCAGATCTTCCTGATCGCCGGGCTGCTCGCCCACGAGCATGATGCGCGCGGCGTCCGGCCCGTGGCCCGCGACCGCCTGCGTCGCGTGCTGCCAGAGTTCGCAGCGGCGGCATTGGTCGAGCGACGTCGGGGCCGCGCGCTGGGGTAACGCCTGTTCGGCCTCCACGGCCACCTGCTTGCCGCGCATCGCGCCCACGGTGCCTGCCTGCGCCACGCGGCGCGCGCCATTGCGCGCTTCGGCGACCATGCCGGGAATCAGCGCGCCTTCGGGCAGGCCTTTCCAGAAGCGCACCGGCATGTGCTGGTGCAGCGCGCCCTCGTTGATGCGCGCCGGATTGAACGTGCTGCGGTAGTACGCGAGCCATAGTGGTTCGGCGCGGTCGCCGGCGGCGGCGTTGTGCAATGCCGCCGCGCCGGACGCATCGGCGTCGTCCGGTGCCGCCGACAACTGCATCGTCTGGCCGTTCCAGAGCGCCGCGCCCTGCGGCGTGCCGATCCACCACGATGCCGTGCCCATGCGTTTGGCAAAATGCTCGGCCGCTTCTTCGAGAACGTCGTGGTCCGGTTCGTACCATGCGACGAACTGCGGCAGATCGCCGGCCACTTCGCCGGCGGCGATGGCGTCGGCCTCGGGGCCGGGCGGCGGCCCGCCGCATTCGCGAAAGCGGACGTAGGCGATCATGTCGTGCATCGCGCGGCGAACCGATTTCGCCATGGCATGCAGGCGCGCGCCGTCCTCGTCGGCGGCGGAGGCGACGGCGCGGTCGCCCTGCTGCCAGCGCCAGAGCACGCGGTAGAGGAATGCCCAGCGTTCGGGCGAGCGGAATCGCGCGGCGTCGCGCAGCAACTGGGAAAGCGCTTTGGAAATGCGGACCTGGGGAGGTGACGGCGGTGCAGGTGACGCCGATGCAGCGGCCTCGGGGAATGCATCCGGGACGGGTGCGGCGTCCAGCGCCAGTTGCTCCATCGCCGTCGCCCGCCCCGGGCCGCGTTCGAGCCATGTCACCGTTTCCGGCGCCCACTGCGCGGCCAGCGCGCGCAATGCCTGCTCGCGCCACGCGGCATAACCGCCGCCGACCGCGCACTCGACGGTAAGCGTGCGCGCGGCCATGCTCATAACAAGGCGAGTTGCTGCTGCATCGGCTGCAGCGGTGACAAGGCGCGCCGCAGTTGCTCGGACGTCGGATCCGCGAGCGCGGGCCGATAGTCCTGCACGACGACGAACGGCTTGACCGTATCCATCGCACACCGCAGCCGCACGAGGTCCTGGTACCGCACCGCGCGCAACCGCCGCAACTCGGCGATCCGTTTGGCATTGCGCATGCCGATGCCCGGCACACGCGCAATCATCCGCTGCGGCGCGCGATTCAGATCGACGGGAAACGACTCGCGGTGTGCCAGCGCCCAGGCCAGCTTGGGATCGATATCGAGCGGCAGGTCGCCATCGTTCTGGAACAGCTCCTCCGCGCCAAACCCGTAGCCGCGCAACAGAAAGTCCGCCTGATAGAGCCGATGCTCGCGCAACAGCGGGGGCGCCTTGGCCGGCAACCCGCCGGGACTGTCGGGGATCGGGCTGAACGCCGAGTAATAGACGCGCTTGAGCTTGTACGCGCCATAGAGCGTCTGCGCGGTCTGGAGAATCGTGCGGTCATCGGCGTCATCGGCGCCGACGATCATCTGCGTGCTCTGTCCGGCCGGCGCCTTGGCTGGCGCATGATGCGGCGCCCGCTTTTCGTGCTCGGCCTCTTCCTGCGCCAGCCGGATGGTCCCCATCGCGCGCTTGATCGTATGCACGCTCTTCTCGGGCGCCAGCCGCTGCAGGCCGCCGTCGGTCGGCAATTCGATGTTGACGCTGAGCCGGTCCGCATGACGTCCGGCCGCGTCGATCAGTTTCGGATCGGCATCCGGAATCGTCTTCAGGTGGATATAGCCGCGGAACCGATGGTCCTCGCGCAGCGATCGCGCCACCTCGACCAGCTGCTCCATCGTGTAGTCGGCGCTGCGGATGATGCCCGAGCTCAGGAACAGCCCGTCGATATAGTTGCGGCGGTAAAAATCGAGCGTCAGGTCCACGACCTCGCTCGGCAGAAACCGCGCCCGGGGCACATTGCTGGACCGCCGGTTCACGCAATATTGGCAATCGTACTGGCAGAAATTGGTCAGCAGGATCTTGAGCAGCGAGACGCAGCGGCCATCCGGCGTAAAGCTGTGGCAGATGCCGGCGCCCGTGCTGGCACCCAGCCCCTCGCGCCCGCGCGAGTCGCGCCTGGGCGCGCCACTGCTGGCGCAGGAGGCGTCGTACTTGGCGGCATCCGCCAGAATCTCGAGTTTGGTGAGCAGTTCCATGGGGGCGGGCGCCGATACTGTATGGATATACAGTATTCTACGCATCTGCCTCCGACATGCAAGGTGCGTGCACCGGACTTAGCCGATCTTCTTCAGCGCATCCGCCTTGTGAATCGCTTTTTTCCCGCTGCGTGCGCTCTTTACCTCATATTGCGGGTCGGCCGGCGTGGCCTTGGCCGTATGGCCGCCGGCCTTGGCGGTAGCGGTCACCTTGCGGGTGACCGTGCCTTCGGTGGGGCCTTGCGAGGTCTGCCAACGGACCTTGTCCCCCTTCGAGACGCCCTTCGAGACGCCCTTCGATACCTTGGTCATGCCGCGCTCCGGTGGATGATCGATACACCGGGGCGCGCAAGGACCGTGCCTTGCCCGATCACGCCGCCCGGAAGTACGCCACCGCGCGATCGAGTTCGCGCCCCTGGTCTTCGAGCGAGCGCGAAGCGGCAGCCGCCTGCTCCACGAGCGCGGCGTTGCGCTGCGTCACCTCGTCCATCTGCACGATCGCCTGATTGATCTGGCCGATGCCACGGCTCTGCTCGCCGGCCGCGCTCGTGATCTCGGCGATGATCTGCGTCACGCGCTCCACCGCGTGCATGACCTCGGACATGGTCTTGCCCGCTTCTTCCGCTACGCCCGACCCATTGCGGATCTTGTCCAGCGACGCATGGATCAGCGTCTTGATCTCCTTGGCCGCCGTCGAGGAACGCTGCGCCAGCGTCCGGACCTCGCCCGCCACCACCGCGAAGCCACGTCCCTGCTCCCCGGCACGCGCGGCTTCCACGGCCGCATTGAGCGCGAGGATATTGGTCTGGAACGCAATGCCCTCGATGATCCCGACGATGTCCTCGATGCGCGCCGAGCTCTCGTTGATATCGTGCATCGTGCGCACCACGTTACCGACGTGGCCGCCGCCGCGCCGCGCCACATCGGAGGCATCGGACGCCAGATCGTTGGCGCGCGTCGCGTGCTCGGCCGTCTGGCGCACCGTGGTGGTCAGCTCTTCCATGCTCGCCGCGGTTTCTTCGAGCGATGCGGCCTGCTGCGTGGTGCGCGACGACAGGTCGTCGGTGCCGGAGGCGATCTCGGCCGAACCGGAAGCAATCGCGTCGGACGCATGGCGGACCTTGCCGATGAGGTGCACCAGCCCGTTCTGCATCACGCCCATGGACGCCAGCACGCTGCCTGCGTAGGCGGCGTCCGCACCGTCGATCGGGCTCAGGTCGCCCGACGCCACGCGTTGCGTCGCCGCGCTCAGGACCGACGGTTCGGCACCGAGCGCGCGCAGCAGCCCGCGCGTGATCAGCAGCCCGAATCCGATGGCCGCCGCCAGCGCGAGGAGGCTGATGCCCAGCACCGTGTTGCGCAGGGTCACGGCGCGCGCTTCGGCGTCGCTCACGCTCTGTTCGGCGCGGCCAGCCGTGTATTGCTGGTAGGCGTCCGTTGCCTGTACCAGCGCGGCCAGCAGCGGCCGGCATTCGACGTTGATCTTGGTGACGGCCTGATCGCGCTCGCCGGACATCGCCAGACGCACGATATCGAGCGCGACGGGCCCATAGCGCGACTCCACGCGCGCGATATCCGCCACCAGCCTGCGCGCGGTGTCGCTCGCGTCCGGCGCGCTCGCAATGCGCGACTGCAGCGTTTCCAGCTTGTGCGTGACTTCCTCGTGGGCGCGCTGGACTTCGGCGTACTCGAGCTTGCGGTCCGCGTCGGTAGTGACCAGCACGAGATTGCGCGCCGCGATGGCACGTCGATCGACGGCCGTGCGGATGTCGTGCGCAAGCAGCGCCCGGCCGTTGATGCCGTCGATAAATCCGGCAAAGCGGCGATTGGCGTCGCCGAGCGCATAGATCGACAGTGCCGACACGATCAGGACAATGGCCACCAGCGCGCCGTAACTCGCGCGCAGCTTGCCCCGGACGGTCCAGGATTTGCTGAACATCATGAAGAACTCCCCGTTCTCTAGCTTGTTTGACGAGTGCACTGCGAGGTCTCTGACGGACCTGTGGACGCCAGTCGTGCCAGCGCTGCCCGTATATCGGCAGCGCTCGTTAAACCCGAAGGGGAATCTTCGCGTAACCGCTCTGCACCACGTTCTCTACACCACGTCCTCTGCACCACGTTCTCTACACCACCTCTTCGGCTCATGTACCATGCGCGATGCACGGCGCGAACGCGCCGGTTTCCGCAGGGGAATGCATGGAAATACCGGGACATCCGACATGGCGCGCGCTCGATCACGAGGCGCTGGCACGCATTCGGCGCGAGACGCCGGCGCACGGCGCCACGGCGCATTTCAATAACGGTTCGGCGAGTCTGGCGCCGGCTGCGGTGCTCGACGCATTGTCGGGCTGGATCGGGCGCGAGCGTGCCGTGGGGCCGCATCGCGCGCTGGCCGAGCATGCGGAACCCCTCGGGGACGTGCATGCGAGCATCGGGCGCCTGCTCGGCGTTCCGGCCCACTCCATTGCGCTTGCGCCTTCGGCCAGCGCGGCATGGGCGACGGCGCTCAGCGGCGCGTTGCAGTCCTCCCGTCCGGTGCACGTGATCAGTGCCGCGTCCGAGTACGCAGCCAATGCCGCGTATCTGCACGTGGCCCTGCGCAAGGGGCGAATCGCGCTGACCGTGCTGCCGGCCGATGCCGATACGCCGTTGCTGGAACAGGTGCGGCAGGCACTGCGCGATATGGCGCCCGGCGCGATGCCCGTGGTCTCGCTGCCTGCCGTGTCGGCGACGTTCGGCACCGTGTTGCCGCTCGATGGCATCGGCGAACTCGTGCATGCGCGCGATGGGCTGTTCTTGCTCGATGCCAGTCACCTGATCGGCCAGCGTCCCTTCGACGTACGCGCCAGCGGCGCCGACGTACTGCTGTTTCCGCCCCGCAAATGGCTGCGCGGTCCGCGCGGCTTGGCGGCCGCGCATTATTCCGAGCGCGCGCTGCGGCTGCTCGATCTGCCCGATGGGCTCGATGTCCGGGGTGCGTACTGGTCCGCGGACGACATGCATGTGCGGGAAGGCGCGATCCGCTTCGAACCGAGCGAAATGCATCCGGGGCTCAAGCTCGCGTTTCGGGCGGCCAGCAATTACGCGCAGGCAGTCGGGCTCGATCGCATCGCGGGAACCATCGCTCAGGTGCGTGGCCGTATCGTGACGGCCATTGAAGCCGCCTGCGGCTGGCTGCCGCGCGAGGCGGCCGATGCCGATAACAGCGCGCTGATCACCTATGCATTGCCCGCGCACCTGCCGGGCGCCGAGGCACTGAGCGATGCGCTGCGCGCGCAGGAGATCCACACGGCGGCCGTTGGGCTCCAGCACACGCCGTGGGCCTTTCGATCGCCCGATGCGCGCGCGCTGTTGCGGCTGACGCCGCATTACTACACGAGCGACGACGAGATTGCCGCGCTGGCCGCGGCGCTGGCGCAGTACCGGCGCCAGTAACCTCGCCGACTTACACGGCCAGCTTCTTCAGCCCTTCCAGCACGGCGGCGCCCTTGAAGGGCTTGACGATCCAGCCCTTCACGCCGGCCGCCTTGCCCCGATCCTTCATCGCGGGGCTGCTTTCCGTGGTCAGCATCACCACGTTCACGCTCTTGTTGCCGAGCTCGCCGCGGATCTTCTCGACCATCGTCAGGCCGTCCATATTGGGCATGTTGACGTCGCTGATGATCAGGCGGATGCCGGGGTCCGCCTTGAGCCGCGACAGGCCATCCTTGCCGTCCACGGCAATCTGCACGTCGAGGCCGCTGCCGCGCAGAAAGCCCGCCACTTCGTCGCGCACCGCGCTCGAATCGTCCACTACCAGAATCTTTGCCAAGGTTTTCTCCTGCTAAAAATCAGAACAGTTCGAGTTCGCCGTCGCTCGTCGCGTTGCTCGTCGCTTCCTCGGCGCCCGCATCGATATGGAAATCGATGGGCACGCGCGTGAACAGGCATGTCGTCGCATCGATGACCACGCCGTCCGCGATGGCGACGCACACGTCCGCGCGGTAGTCGGGCTTCAGGCTATCGATATGGCGCAGGCTATGGCCACCCAGTGCATAGGGCGTGGACATCCCGAGGTCGGGGAAATGCCGGACCAGTTCCTGGTTGATCGCGCCGCAGCACAGGTTGCCGAGCTCCAGCAGCGTGTCCCGCAGTTCGCCCGCGTTGTCCCGCGCGTAGTAGGCCACAGTGGCCGCATCGTTGCGGAAGCGCAGGAACAGCATGTAGCGGAAGCCCATGGCGGAGATCGTGAGCACCACGACCGGGTCGCCGCCATCGACATTGCCATCGATGCGCCCCTCGACGCGCCCATCGCTGTCGGCGGCGGGTATCGTCACGCGGTCGATCGTGCAGGTATCGCCGGGCTGCAATACGAGCCGCGAGCGCACCGCGCGCTCGAGCACGCGTTCGAGGCTTTGCCGTGCCTGCATCCCGATCATGCCGCCTTGCACTGGCAAGCCTCCTCGAGCCGCTCGGCCAGCATCGCAACGCTGGCCAGCGAGGCCGTGACCATCTTGCCGCCGGCCTGGATATCCTGGAACGTCGCCGTCGTCGTCAGATCGCTCTGATGCAGGCTGTCGCCATAGCTCTTCGACAGCGCCTCGGAGCGGGCCGCCAGCGCGCGCACCTCGCCGGCCACCACGCCGAAGCCACGGCCCGCCGCGCCGGCGCGGGCGGCTTCGATGGACGCGTTGAGCGAAACGATGACCACGTGCCGGACGATCGACGACAGTTCCATGTTCTGCTCGTGCATCGACTGGTTGCGGGCCATCAGCGAGATCATCTGCTCGTGCCACCGCTCGAACGTATGCGCGAGCCCGCGCAGCCGCTGGATTTCCCCGGCAATGCGCTGCGCCTGTTCCTGTGCGTCGGCCTGCTGCCGCCGGCTTTCCGCCAGCTCGGCATCGCGTTGCGCCAGCAGCGCCGCCTGTTCCGCGGCCGCCGCTTCCACGCGCTCCAGTTCCGCATGCAGCGTCTGCAGGCCCTGCTCGCAGACATCGAGCTCGCCCCGCAGCGTGGCGTTGGCCTGCTCCAGCAGTGTCACCGCGCCGTCCCGCTCGATCCTCGCGTGCGTTGCCGCGGTCCGCGCGCGAGCGCGCCACGCCATGCCCGCTACCGCCGCGATGGCTGCCGCCCCGGTCAGCGCGCCCATTCCAAACTCGACCATACCGCGTACTCCTTCCGTCACCGTGAATCAGGGCGCCTGCAGTGTCATCGACGCAGGCGCCTCCGCCAGCGCGGCCACGCTATCCACGGCAAACTTCCCCGGCAGGCTCACCACGGTCTGGAACTGCCGGAACGACGCGCCCGCATGGTTATCGGTAAAGCGCAGTTCGATGGTGCCGCCCGAGCGGCTCAGGAATTCGCGCACCGCATCCATGCCCACGCCGCGTCCGGAGATCGTCGTGATCGACTCGGCCGTGGAGAATCCGGGATGGAAGATGAACTGCGCGATGGCTTCGTCGCTCAGCACCGCGTCGTCCGCGACCCAGCCCCGTTCGGCGGCGGTCGCGCGGATCCGGGCCAGCGCGAGGCCGCGGCCGTCGTCGGCCACGGTGATCTGGAGCGTCTGGCCATCGACGCCCGCGTCGATGCGAATCCGGCCCGCCACGGGCTTGCCGGCCGCCATGCGCGCCTGCACGGGCTCGATGCCATGGTCGATCGCGTTGCGCAGCAGATGCGTGAATACGTTCTCGAGCATCCCCGCGACTTCCGCGCGCAGCCGGTAACCGTTGTCCTGGATGATGACCTCCGGCGCCGCCTTGCCGAGCTCGGCGGCCAGCGACGGCAAGGCTTCCACCACCGGCGCCAGTACCTCGCCGAGGCTCGAGGCGTCGAGCACGCGCAGGATGCGGTGCACGGCCGCGCGCATCGACACCAGTTCGGCAAGGCTATCGGTCCGTACGCCTTCCAGCAGGCGCAGGCTCTCGCGCACATGGCCCGCGGTATCGTCCTGAGGCGCCACGTTCCGCTCGGACGCGCCACCGCGTGCGCGCTTGCGGCCGAGCTTGTCCTCGTTGATCTCGCGATAGCGCGCCAGTGTGTCGCGCACGCGCGCCACGTCGCTGAGCAGCGCATCGGGGTTCCACGCATTGGCCTCGCGCTCTAGGCTGCGCAGCAGCTCCAGCCGCTGCTCGGCCTCGTGCACGACGTCCGTCAGATGCAGGAGCTTGTAGGTGCGCGCATTGCCCTTGATCGTATGCATATTGCGGAACAGTGCGGCAATGGCGGCGTCGTCGGCTTCCGTTGACTGGCGGATGATGTGCTCGTTCTCGTGGACGAAGCCGTGCGCGGTCTCCATAAAGCGATGGAACTTCTCTTCGCCCACCGCGAGAATCTCGCCGATCATCTCGAGGCTGCGTCGCTGCTCGCTGGCCTCGGCGGCCAGTTCGCGCAGTTGCGTCACGTCGCGCACGCATAGCATCAGGCGGACGATCGTATCGGCATCGTCGGTAATGGCGGACCAGCTCAGGTCGAGCACCTTGACCTCCCCGTCGGCCATGCGCTTCTCGACCTCGGTCGGCAGCAGGTGCTCGTTGAATACGAAGTTGATGCCGTCCTGGCCGAGGCACGCGTCGATGGCGGCTTCGGTCTGCGACAGCGCGTCGGCGCCGAGCCCGGCATCGGCGAAGACCAGTTCCATGACGTTGCGGCCGGCAATGTCGCGCGTGTCGAAGATCTGTTCGAGGTACGCCGAATACTCGGGGTGCACGATGCCGCCATCGACCACGGTCAGGATGCCCTGCTGCATGTTCTGCAGGATCGCCTGGATATCGGTGGTCTTCTGGCGCAACTGCGACGCGCTCTCCTGGATCCGCTCGATCATCTGGTTGAACGCGGCGATCGAATGGCCAATCTCGTCCATGCGACCGACTTCGATGCGGCGCGTAAAATCCTGGCTCGCCGCAATCTCGCTCATCGTGGTCTGCATGCGCGTGAGCGGCCGCGCGATCTGGCGGTCGAGCAGCCAGCCGACCAGCGACAGCAGCAGCACGGCCGCCGCGCTGACCAGGCCGATGGTGCCGGCGGCGCTGTCCAGCTGGCCGTTGAGCGAGGCAATCGCATCGTCCTTCTCGCGATTCTTCTCCACGCGCAGCGTATCGACGATCTTTTCCATCTCGTCGCGATACCGCGCGACGTTGGCGAACAGGAAGGCCTGCGCGATCTCGTCTCGGCCCGCGGCCTTCATCTCCGCGGTTTCGCGAATGGCGTCGAAATAATTGGCGAGGCTTTCGCCGGCCTGCGTCATCAGCCCCTTCTGCGCATGGGTCGCGGCATTGGCCGACTGCCGGGCCAGCGCCTCGCGCAGCGCCGCCTGCCGGGTCTTCAGGTCTTCCTGCGCCTGGGCCAACAGGTTGGCGTCGGGCGCGTAGACGAGCGCCATGGTGGCCAGCTGCACGTCCTTGACCAGCGATACCACGTCGGCGGACGCCAGCGCGCTGGGCACGACGCCCTCGGTCACGCGTTTCACTTCGGATGCACTGGCACGTGTCTGCAGGACGGCGTAACCGCCTATGGCGGTCAACGCCAGACACATCAGGACGATCAGCAGCACGATGCGCTGACGAATGGTCATGGCAAAGCTCCCCGGCAATACGAATGTCAAACCCTTCAGGCGAAGGCAATCCGCCTCGTTCTATGCGAGGCAGCGAATCGATTTACCTGGATTATGCGAACGGACTCATGACCCCGCGATGACATGTCATGAAACCGCCATCCCCTCGAACGTGGGGGCGCTTAGGGGCAGAAAATTCCGATGCACGACATGCTGGACCGGGCTATTGGAATTTTTTACCAAGAGTTCCAGCTTTGCTTAAATCTGACAAAAGTATTGAGCGTGCGTTATCAGACAGACACCGACATCGCGGCCTGCTAGCGGGGACTACATTGGAACTCAGGATCTGACCCATCCTGAATCACCCCCCGAATCACCCCCTGCTCCCCGCCGCTCCCCGGCGGGTTTTTTTTTGTGGGTTGCGTCGGAATGGCCTTGTCGGAATGACCTTATCAGGCCAAAGGCTCCGCTGCCTCCAAACGCTCGGTCGCGACAGGCCGGCATTGTGCAATGGCCCGCTGGAAACTCTGGATGGCAATCTCCACGTCGGCCTCCGTCGTAAAGCGGCCGAGACTCAGCCGCACCGTGCGCTCCGCGGCGTCGGCTGCCAGCCCGATACCCGTCAACACATGCGACGGCGTGCCCGCCGCCGAATTGCAGGCGGACGTGGACGACACAGCGAGGTCCCCGGCCAGCATGAACGGGAAGAAGCCGGCCAACGCCACCGTCAGGCTGAGCGTATGCGGAATGCACGGCGCGTTGCCCGCGTTTCGCGTGACGACACCCGAAGCCCGTACACCATCGAGCAGGCGCGCGCTCAGTTGCGCGATACGCCGGTTGTCGGCCGCCATCTCCGTGCGCGCGAGTTCGCTAGCCGTGCCCATGCCGACGATCTGGTGCGTGGGCAACGTGCCGGACCGCAGGCCCTGCTCGTGACCGCCGCCGTGCATCTGGCAGGCGACACGCGGCGCCACCTCGCGGCTCACGTAGAGCGCGCCGATACCCTTCGGGCCATAGAACTTGTGTGCCGACATCGACAACAGATCGATGCCCATTGCCTTGACGTCGATCTCGACCTTGCCCGCGGCCTGCGCGGCATCCACGTGCAGCAAGGCGCCGGCGGCGTGCACCACGCGGGAAATCTCGGCAATGTTGGTCAGCGTGCCAATTTCGTTGTTCACCATCATCAGCGACACGAGCCCCGTGGTATCGGTGAGCGCGGCTTCGACGGCGGCCAGCGAGATCTCGCCCGAGGCGTCCGGCGCAAGATAGCTCACGGCGACGCCAAGCCGTTCGAGATGCGACGCCGTATCGAGAATCGCCTTGTGCTCGAGCTTGCTGGTCACCAGATGACGGCGGTGCTGTTCGCGATCGAAGAACCCCTTGAGCGCCAGGTTGTTGGACTCGGTGGCGCCGGACGTCCAGACGATCTCCGAAGCCGCCGCGCCAATGAGCGCCGCCACCTGGGCACGGGCCTGCTCGACGAGGTGCTTCGCCTTGAGCCCCGCCGTGTGGGAGCTCGACGCCGGGTTGCCGAAGACACCGGCAGCGCCCATGCAGCCGAACATTGCGTCCATGACGCGGGTGTCCGCGGGGGTGGTCGCGGCGTAATCGAAGTAGCGCTGGGTGTCGGTGCTCATTGTTGCCGATCGTTCCAAGAGGGAGTTCCAAAGTAGAACGACCATGCTACGACGCAGCGTCTGGAACGGCGTTCCAAGATCTGCCAGCGATGGCGACCCGCATGAAAACTTATGCTATCGATCGCTCGATAAGAGGAATATTTTTCCTGGCCTATCTCTTTCCTGGCCTATCTCTTTCCTGGTCTATTTCTTCACCGCGGCAGGGTCGTAGACGACGTAGATCTTCGTGTAGCCCTTGGTCTCGAAGACACCGCTCCAGCCCTTGGGAATCGTTACCGATTCTCCCGCGTGAACGATCATCGACGAGCCGTCCGACGAGGTCAGCTTGACGCTGCCGGAGAGAAAGTACAGGAACTCCTCGTACGGAAAGCCCGGGGCCTCCGCGATTTCCTCGCGCATCGGGCCCGATTTGTACATGCCGGTCTGGAACGCGCCATCCCGCGACGTGGACGTGACGGCATCGATGGCCGCCGTGCCGTTCTCGCCCGGCTCCTTCTTTGCGTTCGGCCCCTTGAAGATCGCGCCGCGAACTTCCGTGCGGGTGGTTTTGATGGGCTTGACGACTTCCGCGTGCGCCATGCCGGCGAGGCACATGGCGGCAGCCACCAGCGTGGCGCGAAGGAGAGGTGTTGACATGACAGGCATGGGAGAAAGATGGGACGAACGGCATCATAAGGGCGTATGACGCACTTGGACCGTGTATGCCCTGCGCCCTCCTGACGCGGGCGTGCGAATCGGCAACGGCGGATGCGTAGAATGGCGCCGTGCCAGACCCAGAAACCCTCCCGCTCCCCGATAAGCTCCCCCATAAGCTCCCCGACAGGCCCCCGGCAACGCACGCCCTGCAGCGCGATATCGCCGCCTGCACGCATTGCGCCGCGCACCTGCAGGCCGGGCCACGCCCGATCGTCCAGTTCAGCGCCACCTCGCGCATCCTCATCGTCGGCCAGGCGCCCGGCTCCCGCGTGCATGCAAGCGGCGTGCCGTTCGACGACGCCAGCGGCGATCGCCTGCGCGACTGGCTCGGCATCGGCAAGGACACGTTCTACGACGCCTCGCGCATCGCGCTGATGCCCATGGGGTTCTGCTATCCGGGCAAGGGCGGCAGCGGCGACCTGCCCCCGCGGCGGGAATGTGCGCCGTTGTGGCACGCACGCGTGCTGGACTGCCTGCCGCAGGATCGCCTGACGCTGCTCGTGGGGACCTATGCGCAGGCAAGGTATCTGCCGCAGTCCAAATGCTCGATGACCGAGCGCATTGCCGACTTCCGCCGGTTCGGACCGAATGTGTTTCCGCTGCCGCATCCGTCATGGCGCGTGGTGCTCTGGATGCGCCAGCAGCCTTGGTTCGAGGCCGAATTGCTGCCCGCGTTGCGTGCCGCCGTACGCCGCCGCCTGGCTTGACTTGAAAGAAAGTCATTGACGTGCACAGCAACCCTCTGTATAAACAGCCCTCGCAGGATCTCAAGTTGTTGCTTTCAATGTTGCTTCCTTGATCGTCATGCCTCGGTGGCGTTTCTGCTGCCCGAGAACTCTCTCTTTAAGGAATCCAACATGGAAACCGGTACCGTTAAGTGGTTCAACGACGCAAAGGGCTTCGGCTTCATCACCCCGGACGCAGGTGGTAACGACCTGTTCGCGCACTTCTCCGAGATCCAGGGCAGCGGCTTCAAGTCGCTCGCCGAAGGCCAGAAGGTTCGCTACGTCGCTGGCGTTGGCCAAAAGGGCCCGGCTGCAACGAAGATCGAAGCGATCTAAGCTGCTGCTCGCCTGATGGTGAAAAAAACCCCGCACTGCGGGGTTTTTTTTATGGGATCTCAGTGTTCGCCCCCCATGTCCGCCCGCCATGTCCGCCCGCCATGTCCGCCCGCCATGTCCGCCATCTCCTCCCGCCTGCCCCCGATCCACTGCCTGCTGGCCTTCGAGGCCCGCGCGCGGCTTGAAAGCGGCGTGCTCGTCGCGAAGGAACTCAATATCACGCCGAGCGCGGTCAGCCATCGCATCCGCCAGCTCGAGGACTTCACCAACCTGACCCTGTTCACCAAGGTCAACGGCAATATCGTGCTGACGCCCGACGGGCAGTCGTATCTGGAAACGGTCCGCGGCGCGCTCTATGCGCTCAGCTACTTTTCCACGCGCGGCCGTGCCGCCAGGCCCAAGCAGAAACTCCGGCTCAGTTCCCCGCCCACCTTTGCCGCGCGCATGCTGATTCCGCGCCTCGAGCAGATTCGCGAGCAGTTCCCGTCGATCGAGGTCGATATCCAGCTGTCGGTGCCGCTGATCGGCGCAAAGGCCGAGCCCGCCGATATCGATTTTCGGTTTGGCGACGGCAACTATCCGGGCCGCAATGTCGTGAAGGTGCTCGACGAGAAGGTCGTGGCGGTTTGCCATCCCGAGTTCGCGCGCCGGCACGGTCCGTTCAAGAAGGTTTCCGACCTGCGTCCCGAGTACCTGCTGCGCTGCTCGATCGATCCCTGGCGGCCATGGTTCCAGGCGGCCCGGCTCGACTGGTCGGAGCCGGAAAGCCACTTCTCGTTCTCCGACGTCGGCCTGTTCGCGGACGCCGCGGCCCATCAGGCCGGCATCGCACTGGTGCGGCCGAGCATGGTCGGAGAGCACCTCGAGAACGGGACGCTGGCCGTGCTGTTCCCGAGCATCATGGCGGCGCCCTATTACGCCTACTATGCGACGTGCGCGCCCGAGTCGTACCAGCGCCCCGAGGTGGAGACGTTCATCCGATGGCTCGAGGACGCCCTGTACGACCCGTCGAGCCGCTACAGGCTCCCGAGAAAGCCGGTCCGGCGCGCCTCGGTCGCCTGACGCGCGGAAGCCCGCTACGAGAGCCGGCGCGCGTAGCGCTGGGCCAGCACCGCGCAGACCATCAGCTGGATCTGGTGGAACAGCATCACGGGCAGCAGGATCACGCCCACCGCGCTGCCGGCAAACAGGATGTTCGCCATCGGCGCGCCGCTGGCCAGGCTCTTCTTCGAGCCGCAGAACATGATCGTGATCTCGTCCTCCTTGCTGAAGCCGAGCCGGCGCGCGGACCATACCGTCAGCGACAGCGCCACGGCCAGCAGCACGGCATCGATGACCATCAGCCCCGCGAGCTCGTTCCAGCTGACCTGCCGCCAGAGCCCCTCCACCACGGCCGCGCTGAACGCGGCGTACACCACGAGCAGCACCGAACCCTGATCGACCACCTTGAGCAGGCGCGCGTTGCCGGTGACGAACGTGCCGATCCACGGGCGCAGCAGATGACCGGCCGCGAACGGCACGAACAGTTGCAGCGTGATGCGGCCGATCGCATCGACGCTGCTGGCAGCCGTGGTCGCGTCCGGACGCGCCATCAGCAGGCCGACGAGCAGCGGCGTGACGACGATACCGAGCAGTGTCGAAGCCGACGCGCTGCAAACCGCTGCCGGGATATTGCCGCGCGCCATCGACACCATCGCGATCGACGATTGCACCGTGGACGGCAGCAGGCACATGTAGAGCACGCCAACGTAGAGCGCGGGCCCTACCCATCGGGCAAGCAGCGGCTGGAACACCAGCCCGAGCAGCGGAAACAGCAGGAAGGTGCTGCCGAGCACCATGCCATGCAGACGCCAGTGGCCGATGCCGGACAGGATGGCGTCACGCGACAGGCGCGCGCCATGCAGGAAGAACATCGCGGCCACGCCGGCCGTGGTGAGGTGCTGGACGACGATGCCGGCGGTGCCGCTGGCGGGAAACAGACGGGCGAGCACAAGCGCCCCGACCAGCATCAGCGTGAAGCGGTCGGGGAGGAACAACGAACGGGAAGCGGACATAAAGCGAACTGCGGAAGATGGCTGAGGGTGGAGACGAGAAGGCGGCCGGGGTGGCGGTCAGAACAGAAACGGCTTCAGGCGATCCTCCCTCCATGCCACGCCGCTGCCCGGCAGATCGGCAACCCGCGCGCGCCCCTCGCTCACCTGCAGCGGATGTTCGAGAATCGGGTCCGCCATCCGGAAGTACTCGAGCAGATGGGCGCCCGGCGTCACGAGCATCAGATGCGCGCTGGTCTCCTGGTAGAAATGGTTCGACACCGGCACCCGTCGCGCCGCGCAGACCGCGCTGGCCTGCAGCCAGCCCGACACGCCACCGACCTTGCCGAGGTCGGGCATCATGAGGTCCGACGCGCCGGCCGCGAGACTCGCGGCGACCTGCGTCGGCCCCCAGAGGTTCTCGCCAGCCTGGATCGGGGTGGTGACATGGCGCGCGATCTCCGCGTGGCCCGCGAAGTCGTCGAAGTTCGTCGGCTCCTCGATCCACGTCAGGCCATAGGCGTCGAGCGCCTTGCACCGGACGAGCGCCTCGGCCACGGTCAGGCCCTGGTTGTAATCGATCAGCAGCGACGCCCTGCCCTGCATGGTCTCCAGCGCCGCCTCCACGACGGTCAGGTCGGCGCCGAGCGTCGGATGTCCGATCTTGATCTTGATATGGCGGTGCCCATCGCCGAGCGCCTGCTCGATATTGCGGCGCGTCGTGTCAGCATTCTCCATGCCGAAGCTCGCATAGACCGGTATCTCGCGCGGCTGCGTCAGGTCGGCACCGAGCAAGGCCGCAAGCGGCTGGCCGAGAAACTGGCTCCAGGCGTCCCAGAGCGCCATGTCGATGGCCGACAGCACCATGTCCAGCAGCCCCGCCGTGCCCAACAGCTTGAACTGGCCGCGCAGCTTCTGCATCGCCTGGTACGGTGCCAGCGGCTGCCCGGCCAGCGCCTTGGTGACGTCGTGCGTCAGTCGCGCCGCGGCTTCCAGTACCGTCGGCGTATAGCAGAACAGATAGGCATGGCCCGTGACGCCGGCACTGGTGGGGATATCGAGGATCACCAGCGGCGCGGCCTGCATCATGCCGCTCGCGGTGCGCAGCGGCTGCTCGAACGGCACGATGGCCCGGCGTACCTGCGAGATGCCGAGCGTCGGCACGCTGTGTCTTTCGGTCATGGTTTGTCTCCGAGCGCCGCGCGGATATAGCGGCGCGAAACGATGGTGTCGTATGCAGGCATGCTCTTGAGGTTGCCGAGCTCGACCTGCGTCGCCATCGAGTTCCTGAAGGCCTCCGGCGAGATATCGACCGAGGTGGAATAGATGCGCTCGCTGACCATGCGCCTGACTGCGGCCTCCACCACGGCCGCGTCCAGCGTCGCGAACTGGCGCCGCGCGATGGCCACGGTACCGGGCACATCGCGCTGCATATAGACGAGCGCGGCCTGGAGCCCCTTGACGAATCGTGCCGCGGTATCGGGATCGACGTCGCGGCGCGTGCTGATCGCCGCCACGGTGTACGCATCGGCCATGCTCGAAAAACTGTAGACGACCTTCATGCCCTGCGCCACGGCCTGGTCGAGCCCCGGCTGGTACAGCACCGCGAATTTCGTCTGCCCGGCCAGCAGCGGCCCCGGCTCGGAGCCGATCTGCACCTGCGTCACCTTGACGTCGCCACCGGCCTTGAGTCCATTCTGCTTGAGCAGCTTCATGAACATCGACGTGCTCGTGGTCGGCATCATCCCGGTGGCCACGGTCTGCCCCCTGAGGTCGCCCACCGTGTCGAACTTTGCATCGGGCGCGGCCGCGATCCAGAACGACGGGCGGCTGACCACGCTCGCGATGACCTGCACCGATGCGCCCTTCTCCGCCGCGATGGCGCTCCACTCGGGCCCGTGCAGCGAGAAATCGGCGGTCCCGGAAAGCAGCGCGGAGAGCGCCGCATTGGCCGATCCGGCGGTCTGCTTGGTGACGGCGAGGCCTTCCTTGTCGAAGAAGCCGCCGTCGATGGCCACGTAGACGGGCAGCAGCTGGATCGACTGGAACAGCTGCGAGAGCACGACCTTCTTGCTGTCCGCCAGCGCGGCGGGCGCCGTCGTGACGATCAGCAGCGCCGCGGCGCATTGCAGGAGACCGCGCAGGGAAAATCGCCGTGGGCGGGCGATGGGCAGGGATATCGATGGGGTCGGCATGGGATGGGTACGCGTTGGCGTGGGGTGAGGTGCGGGCAGAATGACCCGGCCATTGCAAGGCCGGGCCGTCGGGGCGTGAGCGGTATCGCGCTCAGCCGGCGATCTCGAGTTCGGGCACGCCCTTCCACTGCGGCTCGCCGTACTCGGGTTCCACCGGGCCGTTGTTGAACGTGGCGGGGCTGTGGGCGTTGCGGTTCACGCCGAACGAGAAGACGTCGAAGCGGTTGTAGTACCCGACCACGTCCTGGAACTGCTTCGGCACCACGCACTTCGCGACGTCGATGTCCGCATAGGCGATACCTTCCTCGTCGCGGATCACCTCGCTGATGGGCGCGCCGTCCGGACCGAGGATCATCGACACGCTGCGCGAGGCCTCGTCGATATTGCGATGCACGGCCGCGTTGCCGCGCGACAGCATGTCGATGACGTCGGGCTGCAGGTAGCTCGACGAGACGATATTGAACAGCTTGCCCTCGAACGCATGGGCACCGGCGCGCAGCCGGATCGAGGCTTCGAGGTCATACGCGGGCTGGCCCGCCGGATGCGTCGGAAAGCGCGGCGAGAAGCTCGAGATATGCACGTTCTCCCCCTGCGACATCAGCGCGAAGCGCGCCAGCGCATTGGTGTTCTCGCCGCAGATCAGCGCGCCCAGCCGGCCCAGGCGGGTGTCCACCACACGCAGGCCGCTGCCGTCGCCCATCGTCCACACGAGCTTCTCGAAATGCGTGGGCATGAGCTTGCGATGGCGGTTGAGGATGCTGCCGTCGTCGCCGATCAGCACGTTGGTGTCCCAGACGCAGCCCACGCTGTTCGTCGTGGCCTCATTGATGCCGATGGACACGAACACCCCGTGTTCGCGCGCGGTGCGGCGGATGCGCGCCATCTCGGGGCCGTCGATCGTGATGGACGAGGCCGCGAACTTCGCGAAGAACTCGTGCGTGTCCACGGGCGCCCAGACGCCCGCCCAGACGGGGAACGCGGAGATGAATGCCTCGGGGAACACGATCAGTTCGGCGCCATTGCGGGCCGCCTCGGCGATCCAGTCGCAGGCCTTGTCGGTGCAGGCGTCCTGATCGAAGAAAACGGACGAGATATGGCACGCGGCGGCCTTGAACTTCGGATAGGTCTTCATAGGAGTTGTCTTCTCGGTGTTGTGGTTGAAGCGGGAGCGTCAGCGGGCGCCGGCGCGGGTAATGGCACGGTCGATCACCGACCGCGCGATCAACGTGTCGTAGACGGGCTGGCTCTTGAGGTTGCCCAGCGCGATCTGTGTGGCCATGGCGACGCGCAGTGCATCGGGAGAGATCGCGACCGTGGTCGCGTAGACCTGTTCGTCGAGCATGCGCTTGACCGCGGCCTCGACGACCTGCGGCTCTACCGACGGAAATTCCTTCCTGGCGATGGCGACGGACTCGGCCGGATGGCTCGACATGAAGCGCATGGCGAGTTCCAGCGCCGCGACGAAGCGCTCGGCGGTATCGGGATCCACGGTCTTGCGCGCGGTGATGCCGGAGAGCAGATACGGTCCGTACTGCTTCGGAAAACTGTGCACGACCTTGAAGCCGCGGGCGACGGCCTGTTCCAGCGCGGGCTGGTAGAACACACCCACAGTGGCCTGGCCGGCCAGCAGCGGCCCGAGTTCGGCACCGGCCTGCACCTGCTTGATCGTGATCTTCGCGGCGGCGGGATCGATCTCGCTGTCGTTGAGCAGCTTGTTGAACAGCGACGTGCTGGCGATGGGCATCATCCCCGTCGATACCGTCTGCCCCGCGAAGTCCTTCGGGCCGCGGTAGTCGAGCTTCGGCGAGGCGGCAATCCAGACCGCAGCGCGGTTGACGATGCCGGCGACCACCTGGACGTCCGCCCCTTTCGACGCGGCGATGGCCGTCCACTCCGGGCCGTGCAGCGAAAAGTCCGCGCTGCCCGAGATCACGGCCGACAGCGCGGCATTGGGCGAGCCCGCGGTCTGCTTGGTGACGGAGAGACCCTGCTTGTCGAAGAACCCCTGGTCGAGCGCGACGTACAGCGGCAGGAACATCACCGACTGGAACAGTTGCGATACCACCACCTTCTTCGGCGCCGGCGCCTGGGCAGCGGCGGGCATGGCGGCGACGAGCGCCGTGGCGCAGCCGATGGCGACCGCGATAGACTTGAACGATAGTTTCACGATGAGATCCCGATGATTTGATGTCAAACGCTGCGTTAGACGCTGCGTTAGACGTTGAGCGTGGCCTGATGCGTGTCTTCCTTCCACGGCAGCAGCTTGCGTTCGACGTAGTCCACGACGAAATAGAGGCTGAAGCCGATCACCATCAGCATGAACAGGCCGGCCCAGACGGTATTGAGGTCGTACAGCCCCGAGGCGGTGAAGATCATGTGGCCGAGCCCGTGTTCCGACGAGATGAACTCGCCCACCACGGCGCCGACCAGACCGAAGCCGATATTGATGTGGAAGGTGGCGATGATCGCGGGCAGCGACGAGGGCACGATGACCTTGAAGAAGATCTCCTTCTTGTCGGCACCCAGCGTGACGAGCAGCGTCTGGAAATCGAGATCGGCGTTCTTGGCCGCCTGATACGCGGCGATCAGCGCGACGATCGACGTGAGCGAGACCGCCAGCGCGACCTTGGAGATCAGCCCCGTGCCGAACCACAGGATCACGATCGGGCCGAAGGCGATCTTCGGGATGCTGTTGATGGCGATGATGAACGGCTCGGTCAGGCGCGCGACGAACGGCGAGTACCAGAGCGCGAGGCCGAGAGCCGACCCCGCCACGGTGCCGATGGCGAAGCCCAGGATCGCTTCGAACAGCGTGTAGTAGCTGTCCGTCCACAGTTGCCCGTCGGCGGCGCCACGCACGAGGGACTTCCAGATTTCGGCCGGCGATCCGACCATGAAGGCGGAGATCCATCCGGCATCGACGCCGAACTGCCACGCCCGCAGCACGAGCGCCGCGATCAGCAGTTGCAGCAGCGAGCGGCCCCACGGGTTGTCGAAACGGCTGCGGGTCTTGGTGTTCTTGCGCGGAGCGGGGGCGGCGGCGGCCGTGGCTCCCGGGCTCGTGCTGGTCATGACGCGACTCATGATGATGTCCTCGATGGATGGGTGATCAGTGCTTGCGCGTCTGGATATCCAGTTCCGCGCACAGCTGGTGGAAGTAGCCGGAGAAGTTCGCGTGGCTGCGCGCGCCGATCGGCGACTTCTCGTTGATGTCGATGTCGTAGACGTGCTTGACGTGCGACGGCTTGCCGGCCAGCACGACCACGCGCTTCGACAGCGCAACCGCTTCGTCGATGTCGTGCGTGACGAGGATGACCGTCTTCTTGAACGTGTCCACGGCGTCCAGCAGCACGCTCTCCAGATACAGGCGCGTCTGGTAGTCGAGCGCCGAGAACGGTTCGTCGAGCAGCAGCACGTCGGGGTCCGAGATCAGCGTGCGGATCAGCGCCACACGCTGCCGCATGCCGCCCGACAGCGTCTTCGGGTATGCCTTGTCGAAACCGGCGAGGCCGAACGTGTTCAGGTACTCCATGGCGTTCTCGCGCGCCTCGCGCAGCGGCAGCTTCTGCAGTTCGGGCGCGAGCATCACGTTCTCGAGCACCGTGCGCCAGGGGAACAGCAGGTCGCGCTGCATCATGTAGCCGACCTTGCCGCGCAGCCCGGTCACCTGCTGGCCGCGATAGCTGATCTCGCCCGTGTCCGGATCGATGAGTCCCGCGATGATGTTGAACACCGTGGTCTTGCCGCAGCCGCTCGGGCCGATGATGCTGACGAAGTCCTGTTCGTTGACGTCGAACGTCAGGCCGCCGAGTACATCGACGGACCGGCCCTTCGACTGGAACGATTTCTTGATGCCCTTGAGGCTCAGTAGCGTGTTCATGGATGGCGCCTTCGTGAGTTGCGTATGGCCTCATCATTGCGGAGAGATGCCTGCGCGCAAATTGAAAGACGTGAACACGACGATGCAATTTTTCTCAATGTGCAGGGGGTCGCGTTGAGAATGCATCAATGTGGGGAGCGGCATTGCCATCGTGCATGCGGGCGTGCCGCCATGTGCCGCCTCGCCTCGTGCGCCTTCGCGATGGCGAGGACTATCGCGCCCTGCGCCGAAGTTGGGCAGCGATCGACGACCCGCGCGCACTAACGCAGGGCAGCTTCGGCGACGAGGAAAATTGCTGCGCGCGGGGCGAGTTGCTAAGCTTGGCCACACGGTTCGCACGCGGCGGCATGCAGCGACATGAGCGTGCGATCAACATGCGATCAACGCGCGTCGGGAGAACAGGGTTGAGAACGTTCGAAGCATCGCTGCGGCTCTACAGCCGCGATGCCGATCTCGCGGCGCTATGCCGCACGGCGAACCTTCGGCCGTGCGAGGTACCGATGAGCCATGGTCCGGGCCACGGCTACTGCGTCGTACCGTTCGACTTTCATGGCATGGAGCTTCAGGAGGCCGTGGCATCGATATGCCGCGACCTCACGCCCCATCGGCAGTCGTTCCGGCAACTGAGGAAGGACGGCGGCGAGATCGAGTTGTCGGTGGTCTGGTACTCGGCCGGCACCACGAGCGAGACCGTGGACGCAAGGGTGCTGAAGCGCCTTGGCGAGCTCGGCATCGACCTGTCGATTTCCGTCTGCACCCGCGCCTAGTCGCGTGGCCGCGCGAAAAGACCGAATGACGGCTGGCATCGATATTGCGCCCTGCCAGTGCATCGATTCGTATGGCGCCTCCGGAACCGCGCATGCGCGCCGGGCGCCCCCTCATCATGCAAAATTGGCGCATCGGACTTTCGCATTCGAGAAACTTCTTCCTTCTGCTCAGGGACACGGTCTCTGCATGGCTCGACGACTATGCGCCCAGCATGGGCGCCGCACTGGCCTACTACACGATCTTCTCCGTCGCGCCGCTGCTGCTCATCGTCATTAGCGTGGCCGGTCTCGTGTTTGGCGCGGACGCGGCGAGAGGTGCCGTGGTGCAGCAACTCGGCGGACTCGTCGGCACCGATGGCGCGGCGGCCATCGAGGCGATGCTCGTATCGCTGAACCGTCCGGGCGCCGGCACGGTCACCGCGATCGTCGGGGCGGTCACGCTGTTCATCGGCGCCACCACGGTCTTTGCCGAGCTGCAGGATGCGCTCGATCGCATCTGGCGCGTGCCCGAACGCAAGAAGGCTTCCGGCATCGTCGAACTGCTGCGCACGCGTGTGCTCTCGTTCGGCATGGTGCTCGGTATCGGGTTCCTGCTGATCGTCTCCCTCGTCGCCAGCGCGGCGGTCTCCGCGCTGGGCCGCGCATGGACGCCGCTGGGCGAAGTGGAAGCCGTGGCGCATGGCGTCGATATGCTGCTGAGCTTCAGCCTGACCACGGTCGTCTTTGCCATGATCTACAAGATCATGCCGCACGCCAACGTCCGTTGGCTGGACGTCTGGCTCGGCGCCCTGGTGACCGCCGGGCTCTTCACCATCGGCAAGGTGCTGATCGGCCTCTATATCGGCAAGACCGGCGTCGCCACCGGCTACGGGGCGGCCGGCTCGCTGGTGATCGTGCTCGTCTGGGTCTATTACTCCGCGCAGATCTTCCTGCTCGGCGCCGAGTTCACGTGGCTGTATGCAAACCGGTATGGGTCGCTCAAAGCTGCGCCCCCATCAGCGACGACAGCGCATCCGCGATCTTCTGCCGCAGCGGGCGGTGCTTCCACGCCTCGTAGGTAATCGGCGCGGAGCGCTTCAGGTCGTCCTCGAAGATGGCCGTCTGCTCCGCCGCGAATTTCGCGTCCAGGATATTCAGCGTGGCTTCGTCGTTGAGCCGGAACGAGCGGTTGTCGAAGTTCGTCGAGCCCACCGACACCAGCAAGCCGTCCACGATCATGACCTTGCAGTGGTACATCGTGGGCTGGTATTCGGCGATCAGGGCACCCGCTTGCAGCAGCCCGCCCCAGCGCTGGCGCGACGCGGCGCGCACGGTTTCCGAGTCGATGTACTCGCCGGGCACGATGATGCGCACGCGGACGCCGCGTTTGATGGCCTCCAGCAACGCATACTCGGTGATCTTGTCCGGCACGAAGTAGGCGGCAGACAGATCGATGGAGGTCTTGGCGGCGGTGATGGCAAGCTGATACATCAGCGCCATGCTCTCGCTGCCGCCCGTGGGGGAACTGCTGAATATCTGCGCGCGACCCTCGCCGGCCGGCTTCGGCATCGGGAAGTACTCGGGCCCGTGCGAAACGCGGCCCGCCACCTTGATCCAGTTATCGACGAACACGGACTGCATCTGCCCGACCACGGGGCCTTCCACCTCGAAATGCGTGTCGCGCCAGTGGTCGGGGTCCTGCGCGTTGCCGGTCCATTCGGGCGCAATGCCGACGCCGCCCGTATAGCCGATGACGCCGTCGACGATCAGCAACTTGCGGTGCGTGCGGTTGTTGAGCTTGCTCAGCGTGTACCACCGCACCGGATGGTACAACCGGACATCGACGCCCGCGCGCTTCATCGTCTCCAGGACAGATCGCTCGATCTTGGAACTGCCCACGGCATCGAGCAGCACCTGCACCTTGACCCCCGCCCGCGCGCGTTCGCTCAGCGCGTCGGCGAATGCCATGCCGATATCGCCGGACCAGTAGATGTAGGACTCGAAGTTGATGGTCTTCTTCGCCTGCCGGATGGCACCGAGCATCGCCGGAAAGATCTCGTCGCCATTGCGCAGCACGCGGTAGCGATTGCCGTCCACCACCGGCGGCCCGAGCAGCACGCCGAGTTCGTGCGCGAACTGCGGATCGTCGAGGCTGTAGACCCGATCGATGCGCCGCTCGATATGCCGGTCGTCGCCCGCGATATTCCAGACGATGGCCCCACAGATGGCGGACAACACCACGAGCGCCACGAGGGCGACGAACGAGATGGCCGTGCGCGGGGCGCGTCCGGACTGGTAACGGAGGAACTTGGTCATGTGCCCATCGCTCACGCGAGACTGAGGCGCCCATCATCCCAGCCCGCCGCCCGGAACGCCATCGGCGGCCCTCCTACAGGCTCGCCCGGACGTTCCATCCATGCCGCGCTGCACCAGAACGTTCAGCCGAACCGATCCAGCAGGCTGTACCAGGCCACGCCGGCCGCGACATAGAAGCGCTGGAGCCCATGCATCGGAATCGGCACGATCGGCGAGATCGGATAAGGGAACGCGTCGCCGGCGCCCCTGCCTGCGCCCATCCCCGTGCCCATCCCCGCACCCATCCCCGCGCCCACGAGCCGTTCGGCGATATGCTTGCCAAAGCTCGTGCACAACGCAATACCGCGTCCATTGCATCCCACGGCCACGGTCACGCCCGGTGCCGGCTCATGGACATGCGGCATGAAATCGCGCGTGACCGCGATGCGGCCGCTCCAGCGGTACGCATAGTCGAGCGGACCGAGCTGCGGGAACAGCAGCTCCAGCGAGCGTTCCAGATGCGCGAAGTCCTCCGGCCCGCGCGGATCGGCGAAGAAGCCCCGCCCGCCCATCAGCAGCCGCCCCTCGTTGTCCTTGCGGAAGTACAGCAGCAGCCGCTGCGACGTCGACGCGGTTTCGCCCCGCTCGAGGATGGCATCGGCCGCGGCGGACGTCAGCCGGCGCGTGGCCACGATAAAGCTGTTGGCCGTGAGCATCGTGCTCGACAGGCCCGGCCATAGCGGTCCCGTATAGCCATTGGTGGCGATGACGACATGCTCCGCCTCCACCGTCGCGCCCGTGGCCAGCGTCGCCTGCCAACGGGCCTTCCCTTGCGAGGCCGCGCGCGTCAGCGAGACCACAGCGCTGTCGCCGTGGATCGATGCGCCCGCGCGCTGCGCCGCCGCCGCCAGCCCACGCGTGTACGACAACGGCTGGATGGCGCCGGCACGCCCGTCGAGCCAGCCGCCCGCGAACGCGTCGGTCCCGACGCGCCGCGCCACGGCATCGCGGTCGAGCATCTCCACATTGACGCCGCGCCGCGCCCACTGCCGCGCGCGCGCATGCATGCCGTCCACGGCCTTTTGGGTATACCCAAGCTGCAGCCAGCCCGCGCGGACCGGCTGGCAATCGATACCGTGCCGCGCGATGAGGTCGAATACGAGATCCGCCGAGCCCGAGATCGCTTCGATCAGCGGTTCCGCGCGCGCGGCGCCGAGCTTCTTCACGAGCTCGTCGGGATCGTACTTGAGCGTCGGGTTGACCTGGCCGCCGTTGCGGCCGGACGCACCCCAGCCGGGCTGATGGCTATCGACGACGCGGACCGACGCACCCTGCTCCGCGAGATGCAGCGCCGTGGAGAGCCCCGTAAAGCCGGCGCCGATCACCAGCACATCGGCGCGCGTGGATTCGGTCAATGCCGGCGTATGCGGTGCATCGATCGCGGTGGCGGCCCACAGCGACGGCGGCAGCGCGCGGCCGCTCATGGCATTCTCGGTCGTCACGCGACATCTCCCGACGCCTCGTTGGCAACGCCCGCGGGCTTCTGCAATACGCGCCGCAGGAAATCCTGCGTGCGCGCCTGCCGCGGCGCGCCCAGCACCTGCGCGGCGGGTCCTTCCTCGACGATCTTTCCGCCATGGAGAAAGCAGACACGATCCGCTACCTCGCGCGCAAAACCCATTTCGTGCGTCACCACGATCATCGTCATGCCTTCCTTCGCAAGGTTGCGCATGACCTCGAGCACATCGCCCACGAGTTCGGGGTCCAGTGCCGACGTCGGTTCATCGAACAGCATCGCTTCGGGCTGCATCGCCAGCGCGCGCGCGATGGCCACGCGCTGCTGCTGGCCGCCCGACAGCTGCGCCGGATGCGCGTCCGCCTTCGCCGCCAGCCCTACCTTGTCGAGCAACGCCATCGAGCGCGCGCGGGCGGCATCCTTCGGCTCGCCACGCACGTAGACGGGGCCTTCCATCACGTTCTCGAGCACCGTGCGATGCGGAAACAGGTTGAAGCGCTGGAACACCATGCCCATGCGGCTGCGCAGCCGGTGGATGTCGCGGCCCTCGCGGTCCACGCGCTCGCCGAATGCGCGGATCTCGCCGCCCTCGTACGACTCCATGCCGTTGATGCAGCGCAGGACCGTCGATTTGCCCGATCCCGACGGGCCGATCAGGCATACCACCTCGCCCTTGTCCACGTGGAGATCCACGCCGTGCAGCACCTGATGGTCGCCAAATCGCTTCTGAAGGTTCTGGATATCGATCATGGTCGCTTCCTTCCCGCGCCAAAGCGGTGTTCCACACGGCGCAGCGCGTACACGAGCGGCAGGCTCATCAACAGGTAAAGCAACGCCACGAGCGTGTAGACGGTCATGTTCTGGAATGTCGACGACGCGATGAGCTGGCCGGCACGCGTCATCTCCGCCACCGTGATCGTCGACACCAGCGACGAGTCCTTGAGCATCATGACGAGCGTATTGCCATAGGGCGGCAGCGCGATGCGGAAAGCCTGCGGCAGGATGACCCGCCGCAGGATCAGCGGCCCGCGCATGCCCATGGCCTGCGCGGCCTCGCGCTGGCCGGGATCCACGGCCTCGATTCCCGCGCGGAAGTTCTCCGCCTGATACGCCGAGTACGCGATGCCGAGGCCGATCACGCCGGCCTGGAACGCGGTCAGATGAATGCCGGCATCGGGCAGCACGAAGTAGATATAGAACAGCTGCACGATGATCGGCAGCCCGCGAATCACGTTGACGATCGTCGAACCGGTGACCGACAGCGCGCGCACCGGAGACAGTTTCATCAGCGCGAGGCCCAGCCCCAGCACGCTGCTCAGCAGGAACGACAGCACGGTAACCTCCACCGTGACCACCGCCCCCTTGAGCAGGATGGGCAGGAACTCGCGCGCGTTCTCGAGGAAGGTCGCGACTACCATCCTCTTACATGCCCCACTTCTGGACGATCTTCGCCAGCGTGCCGTCGGCCTTGATCGCCGCGATGGCCTTGTTCACGCGGGCCAGCGTCTCGGTATCGCCCTTGCGCACGACGAGGCAGACGTCGCCCACGTTGACGGACTTGTAGCTGCCGACGAGCTTCACGCCCGGAAACGCGTTCTGGCGAATCTGATAGGCGATGAGCGGCTGATCGCCGAGGCCCGCCTTGATGCGGCCCAGCGACAGATCGCGCGACATGTCGGCGATGGAATCGTAGCTGCGCACTTCCTTGAAGATGCCCTTCTTGTTGAGCATGTCGAGGAACACCGTGCCAACCTGCGCGCCGACGACCTCGCCCTTGAGGTCGTCGAGCGAGGTGTAGGCCCTGGCATCGTCGGCCTTGACCATCAGGCCTTCGCCATACGAATAGACCGGATCGCTGAACGACACCACCTGCTCGCGCGCGGGCGTCTTCAGCATGGCCGCCGAGATGATGTCGATCTTGTTCGAGGTCAGCGAGGGAATCAGCGCCGCGAACGCGGTCTGCTGCACGTTCACCTGGAAGCCGCCGGCCTTGCCCACCGCCGTGACCGTATCGACCATCATCCCCTGGATGGTATTGGTCTTGACGTCGAGGAAGGTGAACGGCACGCCCGTGGCGGTGGCGCCGACGTTGAAGGTGGCCGGTGCACTGCCTTGGGCCCATGCGAGAGAGGAAACGGTGCCGGCGAGGCACAGAAGCAGTGCGTGGCGACGGGCGCGATTGACGATGGACATGCGAACACTCCTTGGCAAGGGTTCTGAAGGACGCGCCTTGAAGCGCGGTGCTGCGAGCTATGCAACCTGCATGCCAATAGTCGATGAACTTCCATCGACTTTTAATTCTCGAAAACCATTAGTTGCATCATATGAATCGATATGCGATTCTGCGATGTCTCCGCAAACGGCTCAATGTGATGTCAACCTCTCAATCGGAAGTCAGCCAGCTCTTCAACCAGTCGCTCGAAAAGGGTCTGGCGGTGCTGGCCGCGTTCAGCGCGTCGCGCCGCACGATGACCATCGCGGAGATCGCCGAGGTGGCGGGCATCAACAAGAGCTCGGCGCAGCGGATGGTCTTCACGCTCGAGCAACTGGGGTATCTGCGCAAGCATCCGCAGACGCGGCGCTACCAGCTGACGCTGCAGGTGATGAAGGTCGGGTACAACTACCTGGCGGCGGATCCGCTGATCGACGTCGCCAACCCGTTCCTCTCCGAACTGACGAAGGTCACCGCCGAGACGACCTGCCTCACGGAGCCCGATGGCGACGAGATGGTCTACCTCGCGCGCTTCGTCAGCGCGCATTTCGTGCCCGTGCATATGCCCATCGGCAGCCGCATCCCGATGTACTGCACCGCCTCCGGCCGGGCCTACCTGAGCGCGCTGCCGGAAGGCGAGGCGCGCGAGATCGTCGAGCAGTCGGCGCGCGTGGCGCATACCTCGTTCACGCTGACGTCCGTCGATGCCGTCATGGCCGAGCTGCAGAAGGCGCGTGTGCGCGGCTATGCGATGAATTCGGAAGAACTGTTTCTCGGCGACATGACCATCGCCTCGCCGATCGTCGGCGGCAAGGGCCGGCCGCTCGGGGCGATCCACGTGGTGGCCCCCACCGCGCGCTGGAGCGTCGAGGATACCGAGCGGCGCCTGGGGCCGCCCCTGCTGCAGAGCGCGCGGGCCATCAGCAGCTCCGTCCGCGCGCTGGGCTGACCGTCGCTACAGCGCGAGGCTCAGCCCCGTGCTGCCTTCCGCGGGCACGGCGCAGCAGATCAGCACCTCGCCCTCGCCGGGTGTGTACTCGGGCGGATGCAGATAGGCCACGGCGCCGCGTTCGAGATGCGCGAGGCAGGTGCCGCAATTGCCGTTGCGGCAGCCGAACTCCGGCGAGAGCCCGCGCTGCTCGGCCAGTTCCAGCAGCGAGCCGTCGCCCGGGTTCCAGCGCGCTTCCTTGGCCGATGCCGTGAACAGCACGGGCACCGATCCGGTCGCGGGCCGCGCGGCCGATGTCGCCGATGCATGCGGGGCCATCGCGGCATCGGGCTTGCGCGTCAGCGACGATACGCCGAACGCCTCGGCATGAATCCGCGCATCGGCGATATTGAGACACCGCAGCCCATCGTAGAGCCCCTGCATGAACGGCGATGGCCCACACAGATAGAAGTCGTAGTCGTCGAACGGCAGATGCGCGCGCAGCACGTCCATGCCGATACGGCCCGCAACGTCGTAGTCCTGCGCAACGATCGCGCCGTCCGGATGGCCGAGCACGCGCACGACGCGGATCGCCCCATTGCCCTGTGCCGCGAGCGCCGCCAGTTCGTCGCTGAAGGCGCGCTCGGCGAGCGTACGCGCGGCGTGGAAGAACCATGTCCGTCGCACGCGCTGCTTGCGCTGTCCCTCGTAGACGATATGCCGGAGCATCGCGAGCATCGGCGTCACTCCGATGCCCGCGGCCATCAGCACGGCCGGCCGCCGCTCGAGCGCATCGATCGTGAAGCCGCCCGCGGGTGCGCGCGTCTCGAGCGTGTCCCCCACCGCGAGCGTGTCGTGCAGGTATTGCGAGACCACACCCTCGCGCTTGACGCTGATGCGGTACGCCGGGTCCGATGGCGCGACCGACAGCGTGTAGGTGCGGATCAGCGGTTGCGTGTGGCCGGGCGGCGTCACGCGAATCGGCAGGAACTGCCCCGCGCAATGCGCGATGCGTCCCGCCCCGTCGGCGGGCTCCAGATGGAACGAGCGCACGACGCTGCTCTCATCGACGATGCGCGTCACGCGAAACGGCCGCCACTGGCACTTCATCGCGGCCGCGCGCAGCCGGTTGGCGGCCTGCTCCCAGTCGCCCGTCATTTGCGAGCTCGGCGACACGCCATCGGCCACGGACGACCAGCGGATGGGCAAGGCATCGTCGCGGCGCACGATGCGCTCGGGCATGAAACGCCAGAGCCGCTCGGCGCCCTGGAACGCCGCGATCTCGGGCGAATCGACGATGACCTCGGCGCGGCCGCTCATCTGCAGCAGTTCGCCGGTATCGAAATCGGCGAACGTGACGCCCGCGAGCGGATTCGAAAGGAAGTTGCCGAGCGTGTTGAAGAACAGGTTGCCCGCGAAGTCGGGAATCGTCATGCCGCCGTCGGCATCCAGCCGCACGAAGCCGGGCTTGCCGCCGCGATGGGAGACATCGACCTGACGCGTCGTTCCTTCGCCCTCCGCGTTCGGCAGATCCACGTACGAGGCGACGAAGAATGCATCGGCGCTGGCGATCAACGCGCGCGCACGGTCATCGAGTCCATCGAGTGCCTGTGGAGCCACGGCTGTGGGTAGCAGCGCCTCGCGCACGCATCGCAGCGTGCGCAGCTGGATATAACGCGGACAGTTGCCAAAGCTGTGCACGACGTCGATATGCGCGGCACGCGCGCTGCCATCGGAAGACAGACGCAGCACGCCGTTCATGCGATTGCGCCGCCGGTTGGACAGATCCATGCCGAGCAGCCCGATTGCATCGCCGTCCGCGAGCCCGGCATCGGCCGGATCCGCCGGCTCGCGCGCGATGGCAAGGTCGAGCCGGTGCGATTCGGGCGATGCGAGGAACCCCGGCGGACCCGCGCGCAGCGTGGCCCAGACGCGCCCGTCGGGCGCCACCGTGCCCAGCACGATGAACGGCAACTGCGCGAAGAAGTCGCGATGCTCGTCCGGCATGTAGTCGCGCACGAAGCGGCGCCCGACGTCGTCCATCTTCGCGAGCACGCCCACGCGTGCCTGCAGCGCCAGTTCCCCGGCGTGCCACGGCATCTGCGCCATATCAGGCGGCCAGGCCGACCGGCGTGCGCTGGAATTCCACGAAACCGGGCAGCGCCTCGATGCGCGCGAGCCACGCCAGTACGTTCGGATAGGCGTTCAGATCGACGAACCCTTCCGGCGCGCGCGCGGTATAGCTGTACAACGCGACATCGGCGATGGTCGGGCTGTCTCCGGCCAACCACGGGCGGTCCGCCAGCACGTCCTCCATGCGCTGGAGCAGCCCGTGCGCGCGTTTGATGGCGGCCTCCGCATCGAGCTTGGCCGAAAACACCGTGACGAGCCGCGCGGCCGCGGCGCCGAATGCGAGGTCGCCCGCCGCGATCGACAGCCAGCGCTCGACGGCCGCGGCGCCGGCAGGCGTCTGCGGCAGCCAGTCGGTCTTGCCGAACCGTTTGCTTGCGTAGATCAGGATCGCGTTGGAATCGGGCACGACGGTGTCGCCATCGACGAGCACCGGCACCTGTCCGAGCGGATTGAGCTTGAGAAAGGCCGGCTTCTTGTGCTCGCCGGACGGCAGATCCACCTCGACGAGCTCGAATGGCTCCCCGATCAGGGACAGATAGAGCCGGGCACGATGCGAATGCCCGGACAGCGGGTGGTAGTAAAGCTTCATGGCGTTCCCCCTACCTGCACAGGCTCGGCGACTACCGCGACGCGCGTCGCCAGATCGTTGACGCGCGACAGGTAGTGCTGGAAATGCGGCGTGGCGCGGTGATGATCGACCGCGGCGGCATCCGCATAGAGTTCGTCGAGCACGAAGCGATTCGAATCCGACACATCACGCCAGATGTCCCAGCGCAGGTTGCCGGGCTCGGCGCGGGACGGTGCGACCATGGCCGCGAGCAATGCCATCAGATCCTCGGACTTGCCGTCCTTGGCAGTCAGAATAGCCATGATCTTGAGATGCGCCATGGTCGGCCTCCAGATGTTCGTGCTTTTTTGCAATCAGGCCGTGGCGCGATCGAGCGCGGCCACGAACTTTGCCGCAATCGGGTGATCCGATGCGGGATTCTGCCCCGTGATGAGCTCGCGGTCCTCGACCACGTGCGGCGCGAAGTCCTTCGGCTCGATGATGACCTCGCCGCCGGCCGTCTTCAACGCGTAAGGCATGTCGAAGTAGATCTTGGCGTGCAGGATATTCTCCTCGACGTACTTCTCCTCGGTAGCGGAGAACACGGTCATCTTGTAGCCCGCGTACGGCCACCCCTTGGCCCACTCCTTTGCCTTCTGCGGGTCGCCGGCGATCAGTGCCGCGCGAAACTCGCGCGCGTGCGGCATCGCGGCCGCGGCCGAGATCGGGCCGTGGCACAGCATGGCGGTCGGCTTGGACTTCTCGTGGAAGTGCTGCAGGATCGTCCGCAGCTCCGCGTCCTGCATCAGATCGACGACGGGAGCCTGGCCGCCCGGGATGAACACGCCGGCGTAGTTGTCGAGCCCCTCGTCGATCACGGACTTGAGCGTGCGCACGTTCGTCATGACCGGGTCGCTGTCCCAGAACTGGCGCGCGCGCTTGTAAGCAGCTTCGTCGCCCCCGAAGTGCGCCGGGGCGTCCGACGCCGCATCGAGCGTCATCTTGGTGCCGTTCGGCGTGCTGAGCACCACCTCGTAGCCGGCCTCGATAATGGCCATGGCCGGCACGACGGTTTCATTCAGATACTGGCCGGTTGCCCCCCAGCCGCCGCCCTGTATCTCGACCCGGTTGGCATTCGAGCCAACGATCAACACTTTGCCTTTGCTCACTGCGACCTCCTTCTGCGAATAGCGAAGCCCCACGCCGCGCGTCGCTTCCATCCTATTCAAGGGATCGGCGTCCGGATGTTAATCGTGGTGAAGACTGAGACGATCGAGACAAAACCTGAGCCGATCGGTCGTCCTCGTCACACGGCGGCTGCATAGCATGGAGACAAGCCAGCGCACATCGCGCTTCCCGTCTCAGCAAGGAGTCACCATCATGAACGCACGCAATCTCCTCACCATCGCCAGCCGGCTGGACCGCCTCGGCGTCCCGATGATCCGCTTCGGCGTGGCGATCGTCTTCCTCTGGATCGGCGCCCTGAAGTTCGTGCCGTACGAGGCGGACAGCATTACGCCATTCGTCGCCAACAGCCCCTTTATGTCGTTCTTCTACGCGCACCCCGAGGCCTATCACGCCCACCTGACGCACGAGGGCCAGCTTGACCTCGTGCAGCGGGCATGGCAGGTGGCCAACCACACCTATTCGTTCTCCACCGGTCTGGGCATCGTGGAAATCGCAATCGGCCTGCTGGTACTGTCGTACCTGTTCTCGAATCGGCTCGGCCTCGTCGGCTCGATCCTCGCGTTCCTGACACCGGTGGTCACGCTGTCCTTCCTGATCACCACGCCGGAAGCCTGGGTCGCCAACCTCGGCGATGCCCAGTACGGCTTCCCCTACCTCTCGGGGGCCGGCCGGCTCGTGCTCAAGGACGTGCTGATGCTGTCCGGCGCGGTGGTCATGATTGCCGACTCCGCACGGCGGGTGCTGCAGCAGGATTTTGCGCGTAAGTGAGGTTCGCCGCCGGCCCTGTCGCCACCATGATGAAGCTCCCGATCAACCCCGCGCATGCGCCGAACAGCAGGTAGAACGCGGGGGTCATCGGGGAGCCGGTGACATGCAGCAGCCAGGTCAGGATGAACTGCGCGAAGCCGCCGAAGATCATGACCGCCACGTTGTAGCTCACGGCCATGCCGGTGGAACGGATGCGCCTCGGGAACTGCTCCGCCACCGCCGACGAGAACGGCCCGAGGAACGCGCCGAAGATGCCGCACAGCACGATCTGCATCCACATGAAGCGCGAGAAGTCCGGGTCGGCAATCAGCCATTGAAAGCACGGATACAGCAGCAGTACCGAGAGGATGAGCGCGGTGCGCAGCACGACCTGGCGGCCGACGCGATCGGACAGCGCCCCGAACAACGGGATGGCCACGATCATCGCCACGATGCCGATGCACTGCGCGATGAATGCGCTCTCCAGCGCGAGGCCGAGCGTCTTGCTCGCATAGGTCGGCAGATAGATCACGAGCACGTAGAACGAGATGGTCGCCGACGTGGTCAGCAGAAAGCTGGCCAGCAGTCCACGGCGATGCTGCACCAGCGTCTGTCCCACCCCATGTCCCACCCCATGTCCCACGCCTGCATCGTCATCGCGTGAGACCGCCACGGTCTCGCTCAGATGGTGACGAATCCAGATGCCGATCGGCGCAATCAGCAGGCCGACGATAAAGGGAACGCGCCAGCCCCAGGCATGCAGGCTCTCGCGCGGGAGCCAACCCGTGACGAGCGCGGCGACGCCCGCGCCCAGCAGCATGGCCAGCCCCTGCCCGAACATCTGCCACGACCCATATAGTCCGCGCCGGTTGCGCGGCGCCATCTCCACGAGGAATGCCGTGGCGCTGGCGAACTCGCCGCCGGTCGCCAGCCCCTGCAGCATGCGCGCGACGATGATCATCACGGAACTGGCCACGCCGATGGCCGCATAAGGCGGCGCGAACGCGATCATCGCCGTGGCCACCGTCATCAGGAAGATGATCAGTTGCAGCGCGGCGCGCCGGCCCTTGCGGTCCGCATATGCACCGATCAGGATGCCGCCAATGGGCCGAAGCACAAAGCCGATACCGAAACTCGCCGTGGTCAGCAATAACGACCCATACGCGTTTTCCGCCGGAAAGAACACGGCGGAGATGACCGCCGTCATAAACCCGTAGACGATGAAGTCATACCACTCGAGGGCATTGCCGATGACCGCGGCCGCGATCTGGTGCGTTGGGGACTTGGACATGGTGAGGGTTCCTGCGTTGCGTGGCGCTATGCCACCGGAAGCGCGCGCTCGGCGAGCCGCGCGAGATAGGCGCCGCCCAGCGGGATGGCGGCATCGTTGAAGTCGAAATGGGGGCTGTGCAGGCCGTGGTCGCCGCCTGCGGGCGAGCCCGTGCCGAAGTGCACATAGGCACCCGGACGCCGCTGCAGCATGAACGCGAAATCCTCGCCGCCGAGGCTCGGCTGCGGACGCGCGACGACCTGTGCGCGGCCGAAGAGTTCGACGGCCACGTCGGTCGCGAAGGCCGCGGCCTCCGCATCGTTGACGGTCATCGGGAACAGCCGCTCGTACGTGACCGACGCGCGCGCGCCGAACGCCGAGGCCACGCCCTGCACCACCTCATGCAGACGGCGCTCGAGCAGCGTCTGCATCTCGGCGGTCAGCGAGCGCGCGGTGCCGACGATCTTCACCGAGTCGGGGATCACCGCAAAGCCGTCCATCTGCCCGCCCTGGATCGCGCACAGGCTGATGACCGCCGCATCGAGGGCCGGCACATTGCGGCTGACGATGCTCTGCACCGCCGTGATCACGTGCCCTGCAACCAGCACCGGGTCCACGCACTTGTGGGGCGACACCCCGCCATGCCCACCCACGCCGAAGATCTCGATTTCGAGGCGGTCGGTCGCTGCCATGGCCGGCCCGGGCGCGATCGACAGCGTGCCCAGCGGCAGCGTGGGCCAGTTGTGCAGCGCGTAGACCTGCTCGACCGGAAAGCGGTCGAACAGCCCGTCGTTGACCATTTCCCGCGCGCCCGCGTAACCCTCTTCGCCGGGCTGGAACACGAGGTAGACCGTGCCGTCGAACGCGCGCGTTTCGCTGAGGTAACCAGCGGCCGCGAGCAGCATCGTCACGTGCCCGTCGTGGCCGCACGCATGCATCCGGCCGGGACAGCACGAGGCATAGGGCAACGCCGTCTGCTCGTGCAGCGGCAGCGCGTCCATGTCGGCTCGCAGGCCGATCGCGCGCCCGCTCGTCCGCCGCTTTCCCTCGATCACGCCGACGAGGCCGGTCTTGCCAATGCCGCGGTGGCAGGCAATGCCGAGCCGCTCGAGCTCGGCGGCGATCAGGTCCCCGGTGCGATGCTCGGCGAAACCGAGCTCCGGATGCGCATGCAATGTCTGCCGAAGCTGGCGCAATGCCGGCAGGCGGGCCTCGATACTGTTGACGATCGACATTTCCGTGATTTCCTTACGCGATTCGATGCGGCAAAGAATGTGCGTAAAGGCAAACGCTTGAAATCATGCTATTCCCGAATATATATTTAAGCGATCGAAGCAATAACTATCGGGAATAACCATGGAGCTGCGGCAGTTACGGTATTTCGCGAGCGTCGCGCGCGAGGGGTCGATCAACAAGGCGGCACGCGCGCACGGCCTGGCGCAGCCGGCGCTGACCAAGCAGTTGCAGCGGCTGGAGGAAGAACTCGGCGTCACGCTGTTCGAACGCCAGTCGCGCGGCATGACGCTCACCGCGGCAGGTGCGCAGTTCCTGTACGACACGACCCGGGCCCTCGAAGACCTCGATGCGGCCAGACAGCGCGCGGTCGAAGCCGCGAGCGGCAGACTTGGCAACCTGGCCATCGGCCTGACGATCCTGCACCAGCTATTACCGGTGGTTGCCGAAATCCTGCGGCAGTTTCGCGAGCAGTCGCCCGATGTCTCGGTATCGGTCAGGCAGGTCATCTCGGGGCCGCAGGTCGATCTGATCCGCTCGGGCGAACTCGATGCCGGGTTCCTCTACTTTCGTCCCATGGACGACCCCGCGCTCGACGGCATGCTGATCTCCACGCAGCAACTGGCGCTGGCCGTGCCCAACGAACCGCAGTGGACCGACAAGCCGCCGCGCCGGCTCGCGGACCTCAATGGGCGCGATTTCCTCTGGATTCCGCGCAGCGTCACGGCCTACTACCACGACCGGCTGATCGCGCATTTCCACGGCGCGGGGTTTATGCCGAAGGTGGTCATGGAAGGCACGGACAACAACTCGCTGCTGACGCTCGTCACCGCCGGCATGGGCTGCGCGATCCTGCCCGAGCAGGCGGCCGCGCACGCCAGTGCGTCCGTGCGGTTTCTCAAGCTCGACGACCTCGATCTGCAACTGCCGCTCGAGCTCGTCTGGCGGCGCGACAATCGCTCGCCCATCGCGCAGCGGCTGATCGCGCTGACGAGGCAGTGCGTCGCCCAGGCACGAGGCATGCCGCAGTTACTGCCGCGAAATCCCTGAACCACGGAACATTGCACTGCCACGCCCGCGAATACGCGTAGATTCGGCAGAACGTACCGGGCATCTGCTCCTAGACTGCATCCGTTGTCCAACCCCCAAGCCAACGGAGCATTTCCAGTGAACATGCCAATCGCCGAATTTCGTGCCAAGGCCGCCGCCCCTGCCGTCACCATGCGTGGGGCGGAGATGGTCGTGGAAGCACTACGGCGGGAAGGCGTAGCGGAGATCTGGGGGTACCCGGGCGGGGCCGTACTGCCGATCTATGACGCGCTGGCCGCGCACGAGGCGCCGCGCCATTTGCTCACGCGGCACGAGCAGGCCGCCGTGCATGCGGCCGACGGTTATGCGCGCGCGACGGGCAAGGTCGGCGTGGCGCTCGTCACGTCCGGACCGGGCGTGACCAATGCGGTGACGGGCATTGCCACCGCGTACTTTGATTCGATCCCGATGGTCGTGATCTCCGGCAACGTGCCGACGAGCATGATCGGCGAGGACGCCTTTCAGGAGTGCGACGCGGTCGGCATCACGCGCCCCGTGGTCAAGCACAACTTCCTCGTGCGCGACGTGAACGACCTGGCGCTCACGCTGCGCAAGGCGTTCCATATCGCACGCACGGGCCGGCCCGGGCCGGTGCTCGTCGATATTCCGAAGGACGTCGCGCTGGCCGAGGGCACGTTCCAGTGGCCCGAGCGCATCGATATCCGTTCGTATCGCCCGCAGCTCGAGGGGCATGACGGCCAGATCCGTCAGGCCGTTCAGGCATTGCGCAATGCGCAGCGCCCCTATGTTTACGTCGGTGGCGGCGCGTTGATGGCCGATGCGGGCGCCGAAGTCGCCGAGCTCGCGCGGCTTGTCGATGCGCCCATCACCACCACGCTGATGGCGCTTGGCCTCGTGCCGGCCACCGAGCCGCGCTATCTCGGCATGCCCGGCATGCATGGCACGTACGAGGCCAACCGCGCGATGCAGGAGTGCGACGTGTTGATCGCCGTCGGCGCGCGCTTCGACGATCGCGTGATCGGCAAGGTGGATGCGTTCTGCGCGGTGCCGCGGCAGATCATCCATATCGATATCGATCCCGCGAGCATCGGCAAGCGCGTAAAGCCAACGGTGCCGATCGTCGGCGATGCGCGGCGCGTGCTGCAGAAGCTGAACGCCGCACTGCGCGAGCAGCCGGCGGTGCCCGCGTCGGCGCGCGAGGGATGGTGGCGTTCCGTGGCCGACTGGCGCGCGCAGCGCTGCCTCGATTACCAGCGCGACGGCATCGTCATCAAGCCGCAGTACGTGATCGAGAAGCTCAGCGAGATTGCCGGCGACAACGCCTATATCTGCTCGGACGTGGGCCAGCATCAGATGTGGGCCGCCCAGCATTACCGCTTCCAGTCGCCGCGCAAGTGGATCAACTCGGGCGGGCTCGGCACGATGGGCGTGGGCCTGCCTTATGCGATGGGCGTCAAGCGCGCGTTTCCGGACAGCGACGTGTGCGTGATCACCGGCGATGGATCGATCCAGATGTGCATCCAGGAACTGTCCACCTGCACCCAGCACAACCTGCCGGTGAAGATCTTCACGCTCAACAACGGCTACCTCGGGATGGTCCGCCAACTGCAGCATGTGGACTACGGCCAGCGCTACTCCGAGTCGTATATGCACGCGCTGCCGGACTTCACGATTCTTGCGCGCGCCTATGGGCACGTTGGCCTGCGCGTGGAGCGCGAGGCCGACGTGGAACCGGCGATTCGCGAAGCGCTTCGCCTCAAGGACCGCACCGTGTTCGTGGACTTTCAGGTGGATGGCGGCGAGAAGGTCTGGCCGATGGTGCGGTCGGGCGCCGGGCTCGACGCGATCATGCTGGGGGATATCGACGGATAGAACGTGACCGGGGCGACCGGCGCGCTTCACTCGTCTTCACTACATTTAACTCGATGCCGGGTGAGTCTCCGCACTAACGTTGAGGGCGTACATCGCACAACGGACAGGGGACTCACACCGTGTTTCGCATTCACCGATCGTTTCTTCCGCTCGCGGGCGCCTTGCTGCTCGGCGCCTGCGCGTCATCCGCGTCATCCCCGTCATCCCCGTCATCCCCGTCATCCCCATCATCCCCTTCCTCGCCGCCAGTCACGGCGGAAAAAGGGACGCGTGCCGAGGGACACCTCGTTACCGTCGCCACCGTGCAGGCCAAACCCGGCAAGGAGGGCGACCTCCGCGCGGCCACCGTGCCGCTGATCGCCGCCACGCGCGCCGAGCCCGGCGTGATCACCTACGTCCTGCATGAGCAGCTCGATGCGCCCGGACGCTTCGTGTTCTACGAGGTGTTCCGCGACGAGAGCGCGTTTCAGGAGCACGTAAAGGCCGTGTACGTGCAGCAGTGGCTGCAGCGGCTGCCGGAGCTCACCGTCAACGGCATTACCGTCACCCGGCTCAAGGCCTACTGACCATGCAGCCCACCTCTCAACGCATTGCGACGACGCTGCTCGCCGCGGCGGCATTCCTGTGTGCCGCCCATGCATTCGCGCACGACGGTACCGGCGCCGTCGATTACGCACGCGTGCCCGCCGGCGCCTTCTCCGTGGTGGCCGAGATCCAGGCCAGGCCCGGCCGTGCCGACGAGCTGCGGACCATCACCCGGCCGCTCGTCGATGGCGTGCGCGGCGATCCGAAGAACCTCGTCTATTTTCTGCAGGAGGACCGCGCGCGTCCCGGGCACTTCGTGTTCTACGAGGTGTTCGCGAACGAGCAGGACTTCAATGCCCATAAGGAGACGCCTTACGTCAAGGCGTGGTTCGCCAGACTCGCCGAACTTGCCGAGGGGCCGGTCAAGGTGACGAAGCTGCAGATTCTGGGACCGCGTCCGTGATGCCACGCTTCACGCGGTAGTGCGCGCGCGCCGCGGTCTGGGGGACGACTTGCCCGCGCGCGCGATCTCGCGCGCCTCCTCGCGCAGGCATGCCATCAACGCCGTCGCACCCGGCGCGGGCCGCCGGTCGCGCAGCATCATCAGGCCGATCGGCGGCAACGCCAGCTCCACGGGCATCGGCAATACATGAAAGCGCCCCTCGGCCTGCATCTGCTGCCCGACCGAACGCGCGACGAATCCCACCGCCTGCCGTTGCGAGACGAACGCCGTCACCGCGAAGTAGGACGACGTTTCGGTCAGGTCCGCGGGCAGGTCCTGCCCATGCCGCACGAACGCCTGCTCGATCTTTACGCGCAGCGACGCCCACGGTGGCGGCAGAACCAGCGGATGCCGCGACAGGTCGCCCCAGTCTGGCCGCGCCTTGCGCGACAGCGGATGCCCGGCCGCGACGATCGCCACCATCGGTTCCTCGTATAGCGCTTCCGTGATGAGGTCCGGTGCCGCATAGGCAGGCTCGAGCCGGCCGACCACGACGTCGAGCTCCGACAACCGCAGGCGCGGCAGCAGATGCGTGAGATCGCCCTCCTCGATCAGCACCGTCGCGCGCGGCGACTGCTGCTTGAGCCGCGCCACCGCGTGGGCCAGAAGGACCGGCAGGGCCGCGCCCATCGACCCCACGCGCACGCGGCCCGCCGCGCCGCTGGCCACCGCCTCGATTTCGTCGCGCGTCACGTCGTACTGCGCGAGCACCGAGCGCGCGAAGCGCACCAGCGCTTCGCCAGCCGGCGTCGGTTCCGTGCCGCGCGTGGACCGCGTGAACAGCGTCATGCCGAGCATCTTCTCGACCTCCGCCAGCACCTTGGAAATCGCGGGCTGGCTGACGGACAGGAACTCCGCCGTGCGGCCGAGATGCCGGAACTCGTCCAGCGCCACCAGCAGTTGCAGGTGGCGCAGCTTGATATTGGAGCGGAACGCGCGGTCGATATGGGCCATGCCGGCGAGTCTACCCGCAAAGGTACGTAACGAAAAGGTTATGAAGCCATGCCAATTTTTGATTGGATGGTTATGCCTCGTCCCGCCACAATCGCAGCACGATCGCTCCGGCATGAACCGGCGGCGACAAGAACAAGGAGACCTTCCCCATGACCGATCGCCTTCCCGCGAGCCTTATGCGCCGCCGTCTGCTGCTGGGCAGCGCCGCTGCCACCGCTGCTGCCGCCACCGGCACGGCCAGCCTGCTCGCCCCGCGCATCGCCCGCGCCGCCACCGGGTATCCCGAGCGACCCATCACGTTTATCTGCCCGTGGCCCGTCGGCGGCACCGCCGACCAGTCGATGCGCGCGCTCTGCCAGGTGGCTTCGGGCATCCTCAGGCAGTCGATCGTCGTCGAGAACCGCGCGGGCGCATCGGGCATGATCGGCACGAAGGCACTGGCCCGCGCCACGCCCGACGGCTACACCATCGGCCAGATCCCGATCTCGGTCGCGCGCTTTTCGCAACTGGGCATGCTGCAACTGGACCCGCGCAAGGAACTGACCTACCTCGCGCGCACTTCGGGCCAGACCTTCGGCATCGCGGTGCCGGACAATTCGCGCTTCAAGACGCTCGCCGATGTGGTGGCGGAAGCCAAGGCGCATCCGGGCCGCGTCACCTATGCGCACGCGGGCATCGGCGGCGCCACGCACGTCGGCATGGAACAGTTCGCACTGGCGGCCGGCGTCAGGTTCAACGCCATTGCCTACAAGGGCGGTTCCGCCGCGTTGCAGGACGTGCTGGCCAGTCAGGTGGACCTGCTTGCCGACTCCAGCTCGTGGGCGCCGCACGTCGAGGCCGGCAAGATGCGCCTGCTGGCGACCTGGGGCGAGCAACGCACGCCGCGTTTCAGCAACGCGCCGACGCTCAAGGAGCTCGGCTACAACGTCGTGGTGGAGGCCCCCAACGGCATCGGCGCGCCGAAGGGCCTGCCGCCGGATGTCGAGAAGACGCTGCGCGAGGCATTCCGCGCGGCGGTGGCGAGCCCGGAGTTCAAGACCGTGGCCGCGCGTCTCGATGCACCGATCATGTACCTCGACGGTCCCGACTATCGCAAGTACGTGGGCGAGGTCTACGAGCAGGAAACGCAGCTGATCCAGCGCCTCAAACTCAAGGAAATGCTCGCGCAGAGCTGATCCGCCATTCTCGATTCCATTACCCACCGTGACCCAAGACCCCGTCATCCGCCTGCATGCCAACGACAACGTGCTGATCGCCCGTGGCGACCTCACGCTGGGCCAGCACCTCGAGGCCCTGGGCGTGCGCATGCGCGCGCAGGTGCCCGCCGGCCACAAGATTGCCGCGCGCGCGATTGCGCGCGGCGAACAGGTACGCAAGTACGATACCGTGATCGGCGTGGCGGATCGCGATATCGCGCCGGGCGATCACGTGCACAGCCACAACCTGCGGCTCGTGGACTTCTACCGCGATCCCGCGTTCTGCGCGGACGTGCGGCCCATCGACTACGTGCCCGAGGCGGAGCGCGCGACGTTCCTCGGCTACGTGCGCCCCGACGGCCGCGTGGGCACGCGCAATTTCATCGGCATCCTGGCGTCGGTCAACTGTTCGGCCACGGTCATCAAGCATATCGCCGCGCATTTCACGCAGGAGCGGCTGGCCGGCTATCCCAATGTCGATGGCGTGGTGGCGTTCGCGCAGAGCAGCGGCTGCGGCATGTCGTCGCCGAGCGAGCACTTCGACCTGCTGCGCCGCACGATCGCCGGCTATGCGCGCCATGCGAATCTGGCCGGTGTGCTGATCGTCGGTCTGGGCTGCGAGCGCAATCAGGTCAGCGCGCTCGTCGAATCGCAGGGCCTCGCACCGGGCGAACAGCTGCATACGCTGGTCATGCAGGACACCGGCGGTACGCGCGCGACCATCGAGGCCGGCATCCGCGCCGTGGAGTCGATGCTGCCGCGCGCCAATGCCTGCACGCGCCAGCGCGTGAGCGCCAGCCATCTGAAGATCGGCCTCGAATGCGGCGGCTCGGACGGGTTCTCCGGCATCACCGCGAACCCCGCGCTCGGGGCGGCCATGGACATCCTCGTGCGGCACGGCGGCACGGCGATCCTGTCGGAGACGCCCGAGATCCATGGCGTGGAATACATGCTCACGCGCCGCGCGGTCACGCCCGAGGTCGGGCAGAAGCTGCTCGACCGCCTGGCGTGGTGGGAGCGGTATACGGCCGGCCAGAACGCGCAGTTCAACGGCGTGGTCGGTCACGGGAACCAGCAGGGCGGCCTCGCGAACATCTTCGAGAAGTCGCTGGGCTCCGCGATGAAAGGCGGCACCACCCCGCTGCAGGCCGTGTACGAATATGCCGAGCCGATCGACAAGGCCGGCTTCGTCTTCATGGACTCGCCCGGCTACGATCCCGTGGCCGCGACCGGCCAGATCGCCAGCGGCGCGAACATGATCTGCTTCACCACGGGCCGCGGCTCGATGTTCGGCTCCAAGCCCGCGCCGACGATCAAGCTCGCTTCCAACACGCCGATGTATCGGCGGCTCGAGGAAGACATGGACATCAACTGCGGCGTCGTGCTCGACGGCGAACTGTCCGTGGCGCAGCTTGGGGAACGGATCTTCGAACACATCCTCCGTGCCGCTTCCGGCGAGCCGACCAAGAGCGAACTGCTGGGGCTCGGCGATCATGAATTCGTGCCCTGGCACGTTGGCATCGTCAGTTGATTTCCCCCATCCTTTTATCCGGTACGCCTCCATGTTGACTACCCTTACCGATCGGACGCTGCTGCGCGCGCAGAACTTTATCGACCAGCAGTGGCGAGACAGCGGCGCACGCTTCGAGGTGATCGATCCCGCGACGGGCGAAATCATCGCCCACGTGCCCGACAGCGACGCTGCCGATGCGAAGGCCGCCGCCGACGCCGCGGCGGCCGCGTTCCCGGACTGGAGCCGCCGCACCGCGCGCGAGCGCGCGCAGCGGATCAAGCGCTGGCACGCGCTGATCCTCTCCCACGAGCAGGACCTCGCGCGCATCATCTCGGCCGAGCAGGGCAAGCCCATGGCGGAAAGCCTTGGCGAGGTCCGCTATGGCGCCTCGTACGTCGAATGGTTCGCCGAGGAAGCCACGCGCATCTGCGGCGACGTGGTCGCGGAAGCCGTGCCGGGACGCAAGATGATCGTGCTGAAGGAACCGGTCGGCGTGGTGGCCGCCATCACGCCGTGGAATTTCCCGCTGGCGATGATCGCGCGCAAGATCGCGCCCGCGCTCGCGGCCGGCTGCACCGTGGTCTGCAAGCCTGCCGAAGACACGCCGCTGACCGCGCTGGCCCTTGTATACCTGGCCGAGCAGGCGGGCCTGCCGCGCGGCGTACTCAATATCGTCACGGCCTCGCGCGTGCGGACGCCGGCCGTGGTCGACGCGTGGCTCGCGGACAGCCGCGTGCGCAAGATCACGTTCACGGGCTCCACGCCCGTGGGCAAGCACCTTGCGCGCGAGTCGGCCGGCACGCTCAAGAAGCTCTCGCTCGAACTCGGCGGCAATGCGCCCTTTATCGTCTTCGACGATGCCGACCTCGATGCCGCGGTGGAAGGCTTGATGGCCGCCAAGTTCCGGAACGGCGGCCAGACCTGTGTCTGCCCCAACCGCATTTATGTGCAGGCCGGCGTGCACGACATCTTCGTCGGCAAGCTGGCGGCGCGCGTCTCCGCACTGCGCGTGGGCCCGGCCAGCGAGGCCGCGTCCCAGATCGGGCCGATGATCAACGCGCGTGCCGTGGCCAAGATCGACCGGCATGTGCGCGACGCGCTCGAGAAAGGCGCGCATGTGGTGGTCGGCGGCGAACGCGTGCGCACCGACGACGGTCCGCATTACTACGCGCCCACGGTACTCACCCGGGCGACCCCTGCCATGGCGCTGGCCGACGAGGAGACCTTCGGCCCGGTGGCGCCCATCTTCCGTTTCCACCACGAGGACGAGGTGATTCGCGATGCCAATGACACCCCATTCGGCCTTGCCGCGTATTTCTACTCGAACGATGTACGGCGCATCTGGCGCGTGGCACAGGCGCTGGAAACCGGCATCGTCGGGATCAACGAGGGCGCGCTCGCGTCTGAGGCGGCGCCGTTTGGCGGCGTGAAGGAGTCCGGTTACGGCCGGGAGGGCTCGCGTCACGGACTTGACGATTACATGCATACGAAGTATCTGTGCCAGGGGCAGCTCAGCTGACCCGCCCGAAAACAGAGACCAACACGGACACCAAGGAGACCGCATGCCCGCCCATAACCCGTTCAAGGCCGCCCTGGCCGCTGGCCAGCCGCAGATCGGACTCTGGATGTCCGCCGCATCGTCCTATCTGGCCGAGATCAGCGCCACGGCCGGCTTCGACTGGCTGCTCGTGGACGGCGAGCATGCGCCCAACGACGTGCGCTCGATCCTGGAAACGCTGCAGGCGCTCGGGCCCTACCGCTCGCAGGCCGTCGTACGTGCCGTCTCGGGCGAGACCGCGCTGATCAAGCAGCTGCTCGATATCGGCGCGCGCACGCTGCTGATTCCGATGGTCGATACCGCCAAACAGGCCGCCGCGCTGGTGCGCGCCACGCGCTATCCGCCGTTCGGCGTGCGCGGCGTGGGCAGCGCCGTGGCGCGCGTGTCCCAGTGGTCGGCCCGCAAGGACTACCTAACCGTGGCCGACGACGAGGTCTGCCTGCTCGTGCAGGCCGAAACCGTGACCGCCATGCAGAATCTGGAAGCGATCTGCGCCGTCGACGGCGTGCATGGCGTGTTTATCGGTCCGGCCGACCTCGCCGCGTCGATGGGCCATCGCGGCAACCCGGGGCACCCGGAGGTGCAGGACCAGATAGAATCCGCGATGCGCACGATCGTGGCGAGTGGCAAGGCGGCCGGTACGCTGACTTCCGACAACACGCTCGCACGCCGGTATCTGGAGCTGGGCTGCACGTTCGTGGCGACCGGCGTGGACGTACTGGTCTATGCCAACGCCGCGCGCCGGCTGGCCGCCGAGTTCCTGCCGGACCGCGCCGCCAGCATTGCCGCGCCGGGCGCTGCCTACTAACCTGCCGACTTTTCCGCCTGCTTTTCCGCCTGCTTTCCCGCCGACTTTCCCGCCCTCCGAGCCACGATGACCGCTTCCCCCACCCAAGCCGCCCTGCTGTCCGCCATGCAGGACATCGTCGGCGCCGGCAACTGCCTGACCGCCGATGCCGATACCGAGGCCTATGTCACCGACTATCGCCGCCTCTATCGCGGCCGGTCGCCGGTGGTGGTCATGCCCGCGACGACCGGGCAGGTCAGCCGCGTGATGGCGTGGTGCCATGCCAACGACGTGCCCGTCGTGCCGCAGGGCGGCAACACGTCGCTGATGGGAGGCGCGGTGCCCGACGATAGCGGCACCGCCGTGGTCATCAGCCTCAAGAAGATGCATCGCGTGCTGGCGATCGATACGATCAACGACACGATGACCGTGGAAGCCGGCGTGACGCTGTCCGCGGCCCGTGCCGCGGCCGACGAAGCGAAGCGCCTGTTTCCGTTGCGCATCGGCTCGGAAGGTTCGTGCCAGATCGGCGGCAATCTCTCGACCAACGCGGGCGGCACGGCGGTCCTGCGCTACGGCAATATGCGCGACCTCGTGCTCGGCATCGAGGTGGTCCTGCCCGATGGCCGCGTGTTTTCATCGCTGAAAGGACTGCGCAAGGACAACACGGGCTACGACCTCAAGCACCTGTTCATTGGCGCGGAAGGCACGCTCGGCATCATCACGGGCGCGGTGCTCAAGCTGATGCCGCAGCCGCGCTCGACCGCGGTCGCCTTCGTGGCCGTGCAGAGCCCCGAGGCCGCCGTGGACCTGCTTGGCCGTGCGCGCGCGCTGTCGGGCGGTGCCGTGACCGCCTTCGAACTGATCTCGGCGCCCGCGCTGGAGCTCGTGCTCGAGTATCTGGGCAATATCCCCTCGCCGCTCGAGAGCCGGCACGACTGGATGGTGCTGATCGAGCTGACGTCGGGCGCCGACGAGGAGACGCTCGGCGGCACGCTGATGGAGATTCTGGAGGCGGGTCTGGAGGCGGGCCTCGTCGTCGATGCGGCCGTGGCATCGAGCCTGGCCGATGTGCAGCAGTTCTGGCGTATCCGGGAGGAAATCTCCGACGCGCAGACGCGCACCGGCGGAAGCATCAAGTGCGATATCTCGGTGCCCGTCTCGCGTATTGCGCAGTTCATCGGCAAGGCGTCGGCTGAAGTGCTGGCGCTGGAGCCCGCCACGCGCATGGTCATCTACGGCCATATGGGCGACGGCAATGTCCACTTCAATCCGCTGCGGCCACGCGACCGCGACGCCAAGTCGTTCCTCGCCCAGTGGTACAAGCCCGTGTCGGACCTCGTGGACGGGCTGGCCCATGCCGAGAATGGCTCGATTTCGGCCGAGCATGGGGTCGGCGTGGCCAAGCGGGACGATCTGCTGCAATACAAGTCGTCGGTGGAGCTCGAATTGATGTGGCAGGTCAAGCGCGCGCTGGATCCGAAGAATCTGCTGAACCCGGGGCGGCTCCTGCCCGAGCTCAAGTAAGCAAAAAGGGAGCGGGGCCTGCGCCCCGCTCCCTGCCCTTCCGCGACTTGCTTTTATGCGCGATGGAAGCTCTGAAGATGCCGCTCAGCGCGGGCTCTTCTTGATGTCTTCCTTGGCATCGCCGTAGCTGGCCTGCGTCTTGCCAGCCACTTGCTCGGCCTTGCCCTTGATCTCGGTGGAGGTCTTGCCCGTGAGCTTGCCGGCGAGTTCCTTCGCCTTGCCCTTGGCCTCGGTCATGCGACCCTTCACTTGGTCCTTGTTCATGATTACGCTCCTTGCGGTCAGTTTGTGGGCGCCTCCGAAGTACGCTTTGCATCGCGTCGGAAGCGGCTCACTGTCAGTGTAGAAAAACCGGGGCCCGGATTTTGTAGGACAGGCGCGCAACGTGCTGTCAGAACAGGCCGAAGACCTTATCGGCACTCGCGCAAAACCCGCATGCCCTTATGCGGCAGGGTCCCATAACGATCCGTAAATTCCTTCGTTCGTCGGACGTGTCACCGCCGCTTATCGTGTGGGTCGGCTCACCACCCTCATTTGCGCCCCATGCCCGATCGGAACGACCCGTATCTCGACCCCGCCCGGCGGGATGCCCTGTGGAAGCTCGGCCGCGTCGGCCTCGGCGCGGCAACGCTGTCCGCCCTCACTCCGTTCAGCGCATTCAGTGCCCCATCCGCCGCGGCGCGCCCGGACGTCATCCGCATCGGCGTGGCGCAGCCCGCCACCGGCACGCCGCCGACCTTCGCCGGCAGTTCGCTCTCCATCGCGCACGCCAAGGGCTGGGTCGAGGAAGCGTTCAAGCCTGCCGGCACGCGTATCGAGTGGTACTTCTTCAAGGGCGCCGGTCCCGCCGTCAACGAGGCCCTGACCAACCGCCAGCTGGACTTCGCGCTGCAGGGCGACCTGCCTTCGATCGTCGCGCGCGCGGCCGGTCTGAAGACGCGGCTGGTGCTGGCCACCGGGGTGCGGACCAACATCTATATCGGCGTGCCGCCGGACTCTCCACTCAAGACGGTGGCGGATCTGCGCGGCAAGCGGGTATCGCTGTTCAAGGGCACGAATATGCATTTGCCGGCACTGCGGCTGCTCGAATCGCAGGGGCTGACCGAGAAGGACGTGCGGCTCCTGAACCTCGATACCGCCGGCTATCTCGCGGCACTGACCACGCGCGATATCGACGCGGCCATCGGCGCGATGGACATCCTGCGCCTGCGCGACAAGGGCGCCGTGCGCGTGCTGTATACGAGCAAGGGTCAGTCGCCGATCTATACGCGGCAGAGCCATGTCCTGGTCACCGACGACTTCGCCGGCCGCTATCCGGAGGCCACGCAGCAGTTCGTGCGTACGGCCGTCGAATCGGCGCGCTGGGCCTCGGATGAAAAGAATCGCGAAGAAGTGCTACGGACATGGGCGCGCGCGGGCACGCCTTACGAGCACTGGAAGGAAGACTTCGACGGCGAACCGCTGCGCGTTCGCCTCAATCCGAACTTCGATCCGTTCCTCGTCGCGCGCTACAAGGACGCCGTGGAGCAGTCCTATCGGTTCCGCCTCAGCCGCGCGCGCTTCGACGTGGACCAGTGGATCGATCAGCGCTACCTGCGTACCGCGCTCGACGAGCTGAAGCTCCAGACTTACTGGCCCATCTACCAGCCGGACGGCAAGATCCTGGGGGCGTAATGGCAACCGACTCGCTCGCGCTGGAAGCGCCGCGGCCCGCCGTTGCCCTCGACGGCTACCGCCGGCATATCGTGGACGTGCTGCTCGCCTGGCCCGTGCCGCTGGCGCTGCTGGCCATCTGGTACATCGCCGCCCGCTTCGAATGGATTCCACCGCAGGTCCTGCCGACGCCCGAAGCCGTGGCGCACACGCTGGCGGACCTGCACGCGTCCGGCGAGCTATGGGACAACCTGCGCATCAGCGCGCTGCGCGTGGCGGCCGGATTCGGCGTCGGCCTCGTCGCCGGCTTGTCGCTGGGTACGGCCATGGGACTGTCGGCGCGGTTCCGCGACTACGTTTATCCCACGTTCAAGGCGTTCAGCCAGGTGCCCGTACTCGGATGGCTGCCGCTGCTGATGCTGCTGGTCGGCATCGACGAAGCGCTCAAGATCATCCTGATTGCCAAGGCGGCGCTCGTGCCGATTGCCATCAACACGTACAAGGGCATCGGCAACGTGCCCGCCCCGTATCTGGAAGTGGCGCGCGTGCTGCGGCTGTCGCGATGGCAGACGCTGTCGCGCGTGATCTTTCCCGCGGCGGCCGCGCCCGTATGGAATGGCATTCGCTATGGATTGACGCATGCGTGGCTCGCGCTCGTCGTCGTGGAGCTGCTCGCCTCCTCCGAGGGGCTGGGCTACATGATCGTGTACGGACGGCAGCTGTTCCAGCTCGATATGGTGATCGCGGCGGTCATCGTCGTCGGCGCGATCGGCTTTACGCTCGATCAGCTGCTCGCGCGGGCCGAGCGTGTCGTGTTGCGCTGGCGGAAACCGGGCTTTTGAGGAGGCACATGCCATGATTGCATCCACGAAGCCGGGCATTCCACGCGTGCTGCGCGGATGGGTGTTGCCGGTCGGTCTCGTTACGCTCTGGTGGGCCGCCGTCGCATTCGGCTGGTCCAGATCGCCGCTGCTCGTGGCGCCGTCCAAGGTTTGGGATACCGCCGTCGAGCAGATTGTCAGCGGCAAGCTGTTCGCGGCCCTGGCCGCCAGCCTGTGGCGCGATCTGGCAGGTTTCGCCATCGGCACGACCGTCGGCCTCCTGTTCGGTACCGCGCTTGGCCTGTCGCGTCTGTGCGAGAAAATGGTCGGCCCGACGTTCCACACGGTCAAGCAGATCTCGCTGTTCGCGTGGATTCCGCTGATCTCGGTCTGGTTCGGCCTCGGCGATACCGCCAAGGTCGTCTTCCTGTCGCTAGCCGCATTCTTCCCCGTCGTGCTCAACACCTTCGAGGGCATTCGTGGCGTGCCGGCGGACCTGATCGAGGTCTCGCGCGTGCTGCGCTTTACGCGCCGGCAAACGCTGTGGCGCGTGGTGCTGCCCGCTGCCTCGCCCGCGATCTTCGCGGGCATTCATCTGGCGCTGATCTATGCGTGGCTGGCCACGCTCGGCGCCGAGTACCTGCTGGTGTCCGGCAAGGGCATCGGCAACACGATGATCGACGGCCGCGAGAACTTCTGGATGGACCTCGTGCTGTTCGGCGTCATCGTCGTGGGCCTCGTCGGCTTCACCCTCAACTGGATCGCCGGCCATATCGAGGCGCGGCTGCTGCGCTGGCGCGGCCGCTCGGTCGCCGCCCACTGAACCTCTTTCGGAGACATGCCGATGGCACATGCCGGCACACTCGATATCTCGCATTTGTCGAAACAGTACGACGTCAAGGGCGCGGCCCTGCCGGTGCTCGAGGACATCACGCTCTCCATCCAGCCCGGCGAATTCGTCAGCGTGGTCGGCACCAGCGGGTGCGGCAAGTCCACGCTGCTGCGGCTGATCGTCGGCCTCGAGGACGAATACCGCGGCGAGATCCTGCTCGACGGCAAGCGCGTGGTGGGCACGAGCCTGCAGCGCGGCATCGTGTTCCAGGAGCATCGGCTGTTTCCGTGGCTCACGGTCGAGCAGAACATCTCGCTGGCCTTGCTGAACAGCGGCCTCAGCGAAGGCGACAAGTTCCGCACCGTGCAGTCCCATATCGACCTCGTCGGACTGGGCGGCTTCGAACACGCCTATCCGTACCAGTTGTCGGGCGGGATGTCCCAGCGCGTGGCCATCGCGCGGGCGCTCGTCACGCGTCCGGACATCCTGCTGCTGGACGAACCGTTCGGCGCGCTCGATGCGCTGACGCGCGCTTACCTGCAACAGGAACTCCACCGCATCTGGCAGGCCGAGGGCATCACGATGATTCTCGTCACGCATGACGTCGAGGAAGCGGTCTACCTCGGCGAACGCGTGGTGGTCATGGAGCCTCGGCCTGGACGTATCCGCCGCATCGTGCCCGTGGATCTCGCCCATCCGCGCGAACGGTCGGCGCCCGCGTTCTCGCGCATCCGGGACACCGTGCTGCGCGAACTCGGCGACAAGCCGGCCGAAGCCGCCGCGCCGCCGCTGGCACCGCAGCTGCACGTCGTGACCGATCACGTGCCGCTTGCGTTTCAGTTTGCAGTCTGACTATTTCGATAACGAACACAGGGGAGTGAATATGAAAGCAGGAACGATCTACCGCCGGCGCACGTTGGCACTGCTGGCGGCAGTGATCGCGGGCGGTGTCATGCAGACGGCCGGTATCGCGCACGCGGCCGATGCGGACAAGAAGGAAATTCGCTTCGGCGCGACGGCAGGCCCGTACGCGGATCAGGTGCGCTTCGGGATCAAGCCGATTCTCGAACAGCGCGGGTACAAGGTGACGATCGTCGAGTTCAGCGACTACGTGCAGCCGAACCTCGCACTCGCCGACGGGGCGATCGACGCCAATGCCTTCCAGCACGAGGTGTATCTGAAGAAGTTCTCGTCGGATCGCAAGCTGCAACTGTCGGAGGTCGTGAAGGTGCCGACCGCGCCGATCGGCATCTACAGCCGCAAGCACAAGTCGCTGCAGGACGTGAAGAGCGGCGCGACGGTCTCGCTGCCGAACGACCCGACCAACCTTGCGCGCGCGATCGCGATTCTGCAGCAGATCGGCTGGGTCACGCTCAAGCCGGGCACCGACGCCGTGCGCGCGTCCGAGCGCGATATCGACGGCAATCCGCACAAGCTCAAGCTCGTGCAACTGGAGGCCGCGCAGTTGCCGCGCTCGCTCGACGATGTGGACTATGCGTTCGTCAACGGCAACTTCGCGCTGGCGTCGGGGCTGTCGCTGACATCGGCGCTGAAGCTGGAAGCCATTCCGGACTACTACATGAACCTCGTGGCCGTGCGCACGACCGATATCAATCGGCCGTTTGTCGCCGATATCCGCGATGCGTATCGGTCGGCCGAGTTCAAGGCCGTGACCCAGCAGAAGTTTGCGGGCTTCAATCCTCCGGCGTATCAACGTTAACCGAACGTTAACCGAACGCTGACCGGCGCCGGTCAGGCCAGTTGCGCGTAGCCGCGCAGCTGCGCCTCGCGCTCCATCGAGGCAATCGGCAGGTAGTCGGCCACGGTGGAGCGCACCACGTCTCCCAGGTGGAGCCGCGCACTGAGGTCGGGGCGCTCGTGCAGCACGCTGCGCAAGGCCGCGCGTACGCGGCGGACCAGCGCCACGCTCGCGCGCCGGGAAGCGATAAACGGCAGCCCGGGCACGGGCCGCGTAAAGCCGATCTGCCGCACGCCGGCCACCAGTTCGGGATGATGCTCGGCCGCGAATGCCAGCGTGACGCAATCGATGGCGGCCACGTCCGCTTCGTCGTTGCCCAGCGCGGCCAGCGACGCCAGATGGGAACCGGTGAGCACGATCTGGCTGAAGAACCGGCCGCCGTCGGTGTCTGCCTTGACCAGCGGCGCCACCGCATGGCGCAGCGCATTCATGCCGCTATGCGAATCGGGGCCGTTGCAGGCGGCACGCGCGCCGCGACAGTCGGCCAGCGACCTGGGACCGCCCGCGCGCACCACGAGCGCGCTGCGATAGCGTTGCCGGTGACAGCCCGGCACGTCGAACCGCGGCGTGCCGATCAGGCGCACGTGCGGCGCCAGTCCGCGTACGAGCGGGAGTCCGCAGGTCTGCGACAGCAGCAGATCGTCGCGATGCCAGAATGCCTGCAGGGCATCGTGGCCTTCGCCGGGATCCACGGCGCGCAGGGCGATGGCGCTCCCCTCGGCCGCACCGTCGCGTGCCAGTGCGTCGCCCACGCGCTCGATCAGCTCGAGCCAGTCGGCGCGCAGGGATGCGGAAACGTTGTACATGGGCAGTGCGGCTACCCAGCGCTCGAGCTTAGCCATGGCTGGACGGTCCCTGAAATATCGGGTGCGCGACGGGTGCCACCGGGCGCCACGCATACCGCCGCAGCCATTCCCGATAGCCCCGCACGAAAAAGCCGTCATTGCGTGCCAGGTAGTCCTCCGCGCGACGCCGGTACACCCAGCCGAGCGCGAACCACGGCACCGAGGGCAGATCGTGATGCACGAGGTGATAGTTGTTATTGAGGAACAGCAGCCGCCAGCCCAGCCCCGCATCGTTGATGATGCTGCGGCCCGGATGCGAATCGCTGGGACGGTGTTCCTGGAACGACCGGATGGCCGCGAGCGACATGGCTGGATATACAACGCCGCAGAGCACCAGCCACACGGGGATGCCGCAAGCATATTGCAGCCACCCCAGCAATGCCGCCAGCGCCGACAGATGCGCGAGCCACATCGGCACATCGCGCCAGTCCCCCGCCCTCACCTTGCCCGCCGCCTCCGCCGCGATCGCGTAGATCGAGAACGCGGGCTGCAGCACCACGCGCCCGAGCAGCGTATTGCGCGTGGCGTAGAGCCGGCGGCGCAGCGGACCCGCCGCCTGCCATTCGATCGGAAACAGGAAATAGCTTTCAGGATCCGCCTCGGGATGCGTGAGCTCCGCATCGTGATGCTGGAGATGCGCGCGCCGGTAGAGGCCGTACGGGAGCCATACGCCGAGGGGCGCCGCGCCGAGCAACGTATTGAGCCATGGCACGCGCGTCGGATGACCATGCAGCAGCTCGTGCTGCAGCGAGAGGTACCACGTGGTGGCCAGCGTGAGCAGCACGCAGGTCAGCGGCAATCCCAGCCGCGCCGCGTTGGCCGCGACGCCGAACCAGGATCCATAGACGGCCACCACAAGCATCCATGTCGGCATTTCCGTGCGCCAGAGCCAGTGCCGCGCCGCGCGCGTCAGCTCTTCGCGTTGCCGATCGTCGAGGTAGATTGCCATGGCTCCTGTCAGTGCCGTGATACGAGACTGCAGGATACGGCCCGGGGTATGTGCACGGGAACGAATGAATGCCGATAACCATATGCACTTGTCGACGCAGCCACGCTTACGCCACCGCACGCTCCTCGATACGCGCGGCTTCCAGTTGCGCGATCAACGCGCGCGTCACCTTGCCGACCTGCGGAATATGCTCGGTCACGGCATTCGACTCCCAGAAGACCCCGCGCAATGGATGCCCCACGGCATGGAGCCCCGCCTGCGGGTGCCCATGCGCGTCGAGCAGCGCGCAGGTGTCGCGCGCCGCCTGCAGGCCAAAGCCCAGCGGGTCGGGCAGCACGAGCCCGCGTGCCAGCACATCGCGGCAAAGCGGATCGTCGCTGCGTCGCCAGTCGTATTCGAAACCGAGGCAATTGACCACGCGGTCTGCCTCGAGCGTATGCACCGCGGTACCGCCGCGCTCGCGCCAGCGCACGGCCAGCCGGCCGTCGGCCAGCGCCTCCACCGCCAGCAACTGCCCGGCCTCATGACGATAGCGTCCATCGGCCTTGACGCGCGTTTGCCAGGCAAGCGCCACCGGCGCCGAGCGATGCAGCGACACGTCCCATAGCGATCGCAGCGTACGGACGAAGCGGCGGCGTTCGGCTTCGGATGCGCGCGCCCATAGCGCATCCACATGCAGCCGCAATGTCGGCACGATGCGCTGCCAGTCCTCGCCCTGCGCGCGCAACCGGCGCAGCTGGGGATGGACCTGCCGGACGAGCTCGCGCAGCGTCAGGCCGTGCTCTGGAATCTCGACGAAGTCGGGCCACGGCTCCAGTGCGCGACGTTCGTTGACGGCAAGCCCCTTGCGCGAGATCGCCACATGTTCGCCCCGAAACCCCGCATGCTCGGCGGAAATCAGACCGTCCAGCGCGCTCAGGCCCGCACCGAGATAGACGATGCGTCGCCCGCGCGCGATGCCATCGAGCGCGCCCGGCGCCCATTGGTCATGGACATACGCACGCGATGCGAGCACCGCATCGTCGATGGCAAACGGCAGATCCTTCGCGCGGCGTTGCATCAGGCCCGTGGCCAGCACGACCTTGTCAGCATGCCGCCGGCGGCCGTCGCCGAGCGTCACCACGTAGGACTTGCCTACCCGCTGCAAGCCCGTCGCGCGCGCACGCAGATGCTCGAGCGTCAGGCCCTCGCGCAATGCTGCCGGGTGGGTCGCCATGCAGGTCGTCCACGCTTCCTGAAGATAGGCACCGTAGAGCCGCCGCGGCGGCAGACTGTCGCCCAGCGCCACGCCCTCCGGCGGCGTCCAGGCACCCGCGGCCACCTGCCGCGCAAGCCAGTCCGTGAAGTGCCCGGGCTCGTCGTCGAACAGGCTGATCATCTTGCTGATGCCGTTGATCAGGTGATGCGGCAACGCCGTGGCATAGGCCACGCCAAGTCCCGGTGTCTCGGCCGGTTCGATCAGATCGATATGGAGCGGCACCGGCGACTGGCGCAGCAGCCGCAGCGCGACGGCCACGCCCGCGAAACCGCCGCCGACGATCGCAATGCGTGGGATAGCGGATGGCGCTGTCATACGGTTTCCCCTTCCCGTGCACCTTCGCGGACACCTTCGCGGTCACCTTCCCGCACCCGATGGCTGGCCGCCACGTGATCCTCGCCGAGCAGCGCACGGCCGTCGCCATACAGCTTCTCGCGGAGCGTGCCGGGGCGATATTCGGTCTTGTAGACGCCGCGCCGCTGCAGTTCGGGCACCACGAGCTCCACGAAGTCGCGATGCGAATCGGGCATGATCGTGTAGCTGAGATTGAAGCCATCGACGCCCGTGTCCTCGATCCACGCCTGCATCGCGTCCGCCACCTGCTCCGGGGAGCCGACGATGACAGGCCCCTTGCCGCCGATCGCGTTATGCCGCGCCAGTTCACCGATGGTCCATACGCGGTCCGGATCGCCGATGGTAAAGCCCTCGATCGTCGATTGCATGGCCTCGCTGCGCTCGTACGTGAACGGCGCGTCGATATCCTTGCCGGCCAGATCGACACCGGTCCAGCGCGAGAACAGCGCCAGCGCGCCTTCGAGGCTCACATGCTGCTCGATATCGGCGAGCTTCGCGCGCGCCTCCTCCTCGGTACGGCCGACGATCACGGTCAGCAGCATGAAGAACAGCACCGATGCCGGATCGCGCCCCTGCTCCGCCACGCGGCGGCGGGTGTCCTCCACCGTATCGCGAATGACCTTGCGGCTCGGCGCGCTGATAAACACGCATTCCGCGTGTTTGGCGGCGAAGTCCTTCCCGCGCGCGGAGGCGCCGGCCTGATACAGCAGCGGTGTGCGCTGCGGGGACGGCTCGCTGTAGTGCACGCCTTCCATCTGGTAGTACTTGCCGTCGTGATGGATCTCGTGCACCTTGCTCGGGTCCGCAAAGACCTGTCCCTCGCGGTCGCGTACCGCGGCATCGTCCTCCCAGCTGCCTTCCCACAGCTTGTATAGCAGTTCCATATACTCGTCCGCCACGTCGTAGCGCTCGTCGTGCCCGCGCGATTCGCCGAGGCCCACGGCCTTCGTGCCCGTGTTGCCGAAGCTCGTCACGATATTCCAGCCCACGCGGCCACCCGTCAGATGGTCGAGCGTCGACATGCGGCGCGCGAACTGATACGGCGGCTCGTAGGTCGTGCTGCTCGTCACCGCGAAGCCCAGGTGCGTCGTGACCTGCGCCATCGCGGAGACGAGCAGCAATGGATCCAGGCGCGGAAACTGCAGCGCGCCGCGAATGGCCGGCGCGTGCGAATTGCCGTACACGCTATACGTACTGATGCCGTCGGCCCAGAACAGCGCGTCGTAGAGGCCGCGTTCCGCGATCTGCGCGAGTTCGGTCCAGTAGGCCAGCGTGTGGTATTGCAGCGATTTGTCGCGCGGATGCTTCCACAGGCCCGGCGACAGATGGCTCGGGGCGAACGTGACGAAGGCGTTGATGCGGATTTCTTTTGGCACGGTGATGAGTGTCGATAAGGCAACGGGATCGGGTCAGGCGGGCTGCAAGGCGGGTGTGAGGGTCGACGCGGACACCGTTGCGGGATGCGCGGGCCGCTTGAGCCCAAGATGCTCCCGCAACGTCGTCCCCGTGTACTCGGTCCGATACAACCCCCGCCGCCGCAGTTCCGGAATCACGTGCGCGATAAAGTCATGGAGACCGCCCGGCAGATACGGGGCCATGATGTTGTAGCCATCGGCGCCGTAATGCCGGAACCGCTCCTCGAGCTCATCGGCGATCTGCGACGCCGTGCCGACGAGCTGCCAATGCCCGCGCGCGCCGGCCACGCGTTGGTACAGTTGCCGAATGGTCAGGTTCTCCCGCCGCGCGAGATCGATCACGAGTTGCTGGCGGCTCTTGGTGCCATTGGTCTCCGGCAGATCCGGAATGGGACCGTCGAGCGGATACTGCGACAGGTCCACGCCGCCCGCGATCGTCGATAGCAGCGACAGCCCGACCACGGGATCGATCAGCGCCTGCAGTTGCTCGAACTTCTCGCGGGCCTCCGCCTCGCTCGCGCCGACCACCGGGAAGACGCCCGGCATCACGCGCAGATCGTCATGCGAACGGCCATACCGCGCGAGCCTGCCCTTCAGGTCCGCATAGAACGCGACGGCTTCCTCGAGCGTCTGCTGCGCGGTGAACACGACCTCGCCATTGCGCGCCGCAAGCTCCTTGCCGGCTTCCGACGATCCCGCCTGCACCACCACCGGATGTCCCTGAGGCGTACGGGAGACGCTCAGCGGCCCCTGCACCTTGAAGTGCTCGCCGCGGTGATGCAGCACATGGCGCTTGGCCGCGTCGTAGAAGATGCCGCGTTCCTTGTCCCGCACGAACGCGTCGTCCTCCCAGCTGTTCCACAGTCCGGTGACCACTTCGACGAACTCGCGTGCCCGCGCGTAGCGGTCCGCGTGCGCGTAGTGTTTGTCGAGGTTGAAGTTGCGCGCCTCGTGCTCGTTTCCCGTGGTCACCACGTTCCAGCCCGCGCGGCCGCCGGACAGATGGTCGAGCGACGCGAACTTGCGCGCCACGTGATACGGCTCGTTGAACGAGGTCGAGGCGGTGGCCACAAGGCCGATCCGCTCCGTCACCGCCGACAGCGCCGACAACAGTGTCAGCGGCTCGAACTGTGCCTGATAGCTATGGGCGACGCGGCTCAGCACCTCGACGTTGTCGCCGCGCGTGCCCGCGCCGTCCGCGAGAAAGATCAGGTCGAACTTCGCCGCCTCGGCCGCGCGCGCGAGGTCCGCGTAGAACCGGAAGTCGATCCCGCCATCGGCCTGCGCATCGGGATGACGCCACGCCGCGATATGGTGGCCGGAGGGATACAGGAACGCGCCGAGGCTGATTTGCCCGCTTCGTTGAGTCATGGCTGGAGAAGGGAGGTGCCGAGGAAGCGTTCTAGCGTAATCAATTCCAGCACCGGCGCTAAACGCGATTTCCGCATGTCGATACCGGTTGGCGCCCGCCATCCATATACGAAATGAGTCTTTGTTCCGTAAGGTGCGCGTTCGCAAAATGCGTTCGATGAACGTTGCCCCCCGTATCCCCCCTTCCGCCAGCCGATCTTCCCGCCCCGATCTCGCCGCACTGCGCCACCTCGTGGAGACGCGCTTCGCCGCGCGTGAAGCGCTGGCGCACGAGCACGCGGCGCTGCCGCTCGACAACCTGCGCGAACTGCACGACGGTGGCTGGCTGCGCCTGACATTGCCGGACGCGCTCGGTGGCGCCGACAGCCGGCTCGGCACGGACGACCCCGGTACCTATCTGCAGGCGATCCGCACGATTGCTCGCGTGTCGCCGGGCACGGCCCATTGCCTCCAGGTGCACAACCATGCGCTATGGACCGTGTGGGAGACCGGCACACCCTCGCAGCACGCGCGGTTTCTCGCGCCGCAACGCGAGCGGCTCTCGCTGTTCGCATTCCTCGGCAGCGAGCCCGGTCTCGCGCCGGGCTCGCCGCGTTACCAGACGCGTGCCGTCGCCGACGGCGATGGCCTCCGCGTCACGGGCGTCAAGCAATACGCGACCAACGGCATCGAGCACGGTTACGGGCTCGCCTTTGCATCGGTGGACGGTCCCGACGGCCTGATCCATAACCAGCAGATGGTCCTCGTGGAACCGTCGATGGCCGGTGTTACGCAGATCGGGGGCTGGTATCGCCCCACCGGCATGCGCGTGGCGGAAAGCCCGCGCGTCCAGCTCGACGACGTCCGCGTTCCGGCCTCGCATGTGCTGGGCCGCCCAGGCGACTATGTACGCGGCCGCTGGCAGGGGCGTTTCCATCTGGGTTTTGCGGCCAACTATCTGGGCATGGGCGAAGGGATCGCCGGATGGGCCACGGACTGGCTGCGCGACTTTCCCGAGCGCGTGGCGGATCCGTTCGTACAGGCGCACGTCGGCGAGGTACAGGTCGCCCTGCAGGCGGCCGCCGCCTCGCTCGACCGTGCGATTGCCATATGGCGCGCCGGGGACGTGCAGCGGGCCGAGCTGACCTCGATGGCCGCCAAGTCCACCTGCGCGCAGGCCGCGATGCTTGCGGCCGAAACGATGGGCCGCCTGACGGGTTCCACCGCGCTGTTCGACGATCATCCGCTGGGACGGCTGATCCGCGACCTGCACACGCACGTCCTGCACGTCGGACACGACCGCACGCATCAGACGATCGGTGCCGCCATGCTGGGGCAGGCCTTCGATTCCACGCGGCAGCGATGACCATGCGGACGCTGACGTGCGACGTGCTCGTGATCGGATACGGTGCCGCGGGCGCGGCCGCGGCGATCGAGGCCGCCGACGCCGGTGCGCGCGTGCTGCTCGTCGAGAAGATGCCCTGGCCCGGCGGCCTGTCCGTGGTCTCCGCCGGCGGCGCGCGCATGGCGTTCGACGCCGATGCCGCGCTCGACTATCTGCGCCACACCTGTGGTGACCGCACGCCCGACGACGTCCTGCAAGTGCTCGCGCAGGGTATGCAGGACTTTCCGGCATGGCTGCGTGCGCTGGCCGAGGACATTGGCGCCGAGCTCGTCGTGCGCGAGGCCGTCGGGAACTATCCGTTCCCCGGGTTCGAGTCCCTCGGCTATGCGGAAGTGCGGTCGCTGCCGGACGACCTCGCGTTCGGCGATCGCATTCCCGGCCACGTGACCGCGCTGTCGCCGCCCGGGGCGCGATTCTTCGGGCTATTGCAGGCGCATGTGGAACGGCGGCCGATCTCCGTGCTGACCGGCACGCGCGCGACGCGGCTATTGCGCGATGAGGACGGCCCCGTGCATGGCGCCATGCTCGCGGACGCGCACGGTGCGTTGCGCGTCCATGCGACGCGTGGCGTCATTCTCGCCTGTGGCGGCTTCGAGGCCGACCTCCGCATGCAGCAGGCATGGTTCGAGCCCGCCGAGGTGCTCAATGGCAGCTTCCTCGGCAACACCGGCGATGGCATTCGCATGGCGCAGGCGCTCGGAGCGGACCTCTGGCATATGTGGCACTTTCACGGCCCTTATGGCTTTCGGCATCCGGATCCGGCGTTTCCGTTCGGGCTGTACCCAAAGAGCTTTCCGATGTGGACGCCCGGGCATGCACACGACAATCTGCCTGTCATGCCGTGGATCCTCATCGATCAGCTCGGCCGGCGCTTTGCCAACGAGTACGAGCCCTACCCCGGCGATACGGGCGTGCGGCACTTTTCGCATCTCGACGGCAACCACGGGCGCAATACGCGGCTGCCGGCATGGATGGTGCTCGATGCCGATGGCTTCGCCATGTACAAGCTTGGCCGCTTCATCGCCCACGTCACGCCCGATGCGCCCGCAGCCGCGCGCGCGTTTGCATGGAGCGAGGACAACGGGCAGGAGCTCGCGCTCGGCATCTTCCGCGAGGCGGCGTCCGTATCGTCACTGGCCGCGCTGGCGGACATGCCCGAGGCCGCCCTTGCCGCGGCGCTGGACGCCTGGAACGACGCGTGTGCCGCGCGGCACGACGACGCGTTCGGTCGCCCGCCGTCCACCATGCGTCCCATTGCGCGCGCGCCGTTCTATCTCGCGCGGGTCTGGCCGCTCGTCATCAATACGCAGGGCGGCCCCGTCCACGATGCCGACCAGCGCGTGCTCGATGTGGATGGCCGCGCCATCGCCGGCCTGTATGCGGCTGGCGAGCTTGGCAGCGCGTTTGGCCATCTGTATATGGCGGGCGGCAATCTTGCCGAATGCATCGTTGGCGGCCGGCGCGCGGCGCGCCATGCGGTATCGCGCGTCGATGCTCACCACGCCGCCGCACACGTCCCCCTCGAATCCGACCCTGTCGTGTTCTCCTGACCACCCCTTCCGCCACAAGGCGCTGTCACGTCCATCCCTGTCCAGAACATGAAGCTGTCGCTCCCCTCCCCGCACCGCACCGTCGCCGGAACGACCCTCGCCGCCGCGCTGCTCGCCGTCACCCTCCCCGCCGGCGCCATCGACGGCAAGCCCGCCGTCGACAAGCAGACGGTGGTCGTCGCCATCACCGCTCTGCCCGCCAACCTCGACCCGCTGATTCCGCCGAGCGTCGAGTCGGCCAAGTACGCATGGAACGCGTTCGACGCGCTCTATGGCTTCGACCGCCAGGGCAACCTCGAACCGCGCCTTGCCACCGGCTACGATATCAGCGGCGACGGTCTGGTCTGGACCTTCAAGCTGCGCAAGGGCGTCAAGTTCCAGAACGGCGACGCCTTCACCGCCGATGACGTCAAGTTCTCGATGGACCGTGTGCTGCAACCCGAGTCGAAGAGTACGCGGCGCCCGTTCTTCGCACCGATCATCGAATCGACGACGGTCAAGGATCCGCAGACCGTGGTGTTCCGCCTCAAGAAAAAGGATGGGGCGTTCCTGAACAAGCTGGCCGGCTATCTCTATATCGTGCCGCACAGGTACGCGCAGTCGCTGCCGAACGCCGATGCCTTTGCCCAGGCCCCCATCGGCACCGGCCCGTGGAAGATCGTGCGCAATCAGGTCGGGCGCGAGCTCGCGTTCGAACGCTTCGACGGCTTCTGGGGCACCAAACCTGCGGTCTCGCGCCTCGTCTACAAGGTCGTGCCCGAGGCCAGCAGCCGCGCCAGCGCGCTGCTGGCGGGAGAGGTCGATCTGGCCACCGAAGTGCTGCCGACCGACCTCGAACGCCTGCAAGCCAACAAGGGGCTCGCGGCAGAAGTGGTCGATGGCGGCAGCCCGCTGCATATCCGCATCTACTCCAACGACGCCGCCTCGCCGCTATCGAAGCGCGACGTCCGGCTCGCGATGAACTATGCGGTGGACAAGAAGGCGCTGATCGCCAGCGTGTTGCGTGGCCAGGCGGCGGAACTCAATTCGCTGATTCCGTCGAGCTATCCGTATGGCAGCAATCCCGCGCTGAAGCCGTTCGCGTTCGATATCGCGAAGGCAAAACAGCTGCTCGGCGAAGCGGGGTATGCCAAGGGCTTCGATACCAGCCTCACCTGCCCGAGCAACCAGCCGCGCGTCATCTGCGAGACGCTGGCCGCGTACTGGGGTCAGGTCGGCATCCGCACACAGATCAAGGTCATCGACTCGGTCGCCTACAACCGCCTCAACAATACGCACCAGAGCGGCCCGCTCGTCGTCATGGGCTTCGGCAACGCGATCTACGACCCGATTCACGTCATCGGCGGCGCGGCGACGAAGGACGGCACGTGGTCGGACTATTTCAATCCCGAGGTCGAGAAACTCGTCACGCAGGTCGATGGCGAGCCCGAGAAGGCAAAGCGGGACGCCATCTTCCGGCAGATCCTGCAGGTCACGCGTGACGACGGGCAGGCCGTGCTGCTGGCCGAACCCAAGGTCATCTACGTCAAGGACCCGCAGTTGGACTGGAAGCCGCAGGTGGCCGGCTGGAGCCTGAACTTCCGCGAAGCGGCGTGGAAGTAAGCCGGGCATGCTCAACTACCTCCTCCGGCGCCTCGCGCAATCCGCGCTGACGGTCCTGCTCGTGATCGCGCTGATCTTTACGATCGTCCGCGCGATTGGCGACCCGACGCACCTGATGCTGCCACCCGAGGCCACGGAGGCGGACCGCGTCGTCCTGCGCCAGCAGATGGGGCTCGACCGGCCCCTGCCGGTGCAGTTCGCGAGCTTTCTTGGCGACCTCGCGCATGGCGACTTCGGGACCTCGTACCGCTTCTCGCGTCCCGCGCTCGGCGTCGTCGCGGAAGCACTGCTGCCCACGCTGATCCTCGCCGTGGCCGCGCTCGGCGTGGCCGTGCTGATCGGGCTGCCGCTGGGTATCGCGTCCGCGCTCTGGCCACACGGCGTCGTCGACCAGTTCGCCAAGGTGTTTGGCGTGCTCGGGCAGGCGGCGCCGCCGTTCTTCTTCAGCCTCATCTTCGTCAAGCTGTTCTCGCTCGAATTCCGCTGGTTTCCGACCGGCGGCTATGGCTCCGTGGCGCATCTGATCCTGCCGATGTGCGCGTTGGGCTGGTACGCCGCGGCGGGCGTGGCAAGACTGACGCTCTCGAGCATGACCACGGTCCTGCATTCGGAGTACATCAAGTTCGCGCGCATCAAGGGCGTGCCCGAACCGGTCATTGTGTTTCGGCATGCGCTGCGCAACGCCATCCTTCCCGTCATCACCTTCGTCTCGCTGCAGTTCGGTGTGCTGCTCGGCGGCGCGGTGTCGGTCGAGGTGGTCTTCGCCTGGCCCGGCGTCGGGCAACTGATCCTCGATTCGATCAACAACCTCGACTACACGATCGTGCAGGCCGCCGTGACCATCGCGGCGGTCGTGTTCGCGCTCGTCAACCTGGCGGTGGACCTGCTGTACGCCGTCATCGACCCTCGGATTCGCTATGCCTGATGTGCTGCCGCGGAATGTCCTGCCGCTGATCCGAGAACTGCCGTCGGAGCCGATTGCCGTGCCCGCCGCCCCTCCGCGCTCACGCCGTCTTGCCGCGCGCGTGCAGAAGTGGACCGCCATCGCCGCCGTGCTCGTGATCGGCCTCTGCGCGCTGCTGGCACCGCTGATCGTACCGTTCGATCCCGTGGCGATCTCGCTCGCCGACACGTTCCAGCCGCCCTCCGCCACGCACTGGATGGGGACCGATCCGCTCGGCCGCGACATCCTGTCGCGCGTGATCGCCGGCGCGCGCGTCTCGCTGACCGTCGCGCTCATCGTCGTCGGCCTGGCGGGGCTGATCGGCACGACGCTCGGCGTGGTGGCCGGCTATCTCGGCGGCGCGGCCGACGCGTTCATCATGCGCCTGACCGACATGCAGCTGGCATTCCCGGCCGTCATCCTGGCGCTGGTGCTGGCCGGCGTGATCGGCGTCGATATGACGAACCTCGTGATCGTGCTCACGCTGGCCAACTGGGCCCGTTTCGCGCGCGTCACGCGCGGCGAGGTCCTCTCGCTGAAATCGCGCGAATACGTACTGCTCGCGCGCCTGGCGGGCGCGGGCACCGGATGGATCCTGCGCCGCCATATCGTGCCGAACGTGCTGGGCACGCTGATCGTGCTGGCCACGCTCGACCTCGGCAGCGTGATCGTGCTGGAAGCCACGCTGAGCTTTCTGGGCCTCGGTGTCCAGCCGCCGCTCGCGTCGTGGGGATCGATGATCGCCGAGGGCCGCAGCCATCTGAGCAATGCATGGTGGATCTGCGTGCTGCCCGGCGCGGTGCTCATCGTCACGGTACTGGCCGCGAACCAGCTCGGCGACGTCCTGCGGGAAAAGCTGAACCCCGTGATTCCCGAAAGCTGGTGACAGGACGACACCATGGACATTCTTCTCGAAACCCGCAATCTCACCACGCAGCTCGTGACGCAGGGCGGCACGGTGACCGCCGTCGATCATGTCAACCTCAAGGTCCGGCGCGGCAAGATCCTCGCGCTCGTCGGCGAGTCGGGCTCCGGCAAGAGCATGACCTGCGCGTCGATGCTCGGCCTCCTGCCGCCCAACGGCCGCATCGTGGAGGGCGCAGTGCTGTTCGACGGCGCCGACCTCGTGCGCTTGCGCCCACGGCAATTGCGCGCGCTGCGCGGCAAGCGCATCGGCATGGTGCTGCAGGACGCGATGACGGCGCTCAATCCGCTGCTGACGATCGGCGACCAGATTGCCGAAGTCTTTCGCTGGCACCATGGCATTACCGATCGGGCCACGTTGCGGCGCCTGAGTATCGAAGCGCTCGAGGCCGTGCGCATTCCCGCCGCGACAGAGCGCCTGGACAGCTATCCGTTCCAGTTCAGCGGCGGGATGCGGCAGCGTGTCTGCATCGCGATCAACCTGGCGTGCGCGCCGGACCTGCTGATCTGCGACGAGCCGACGACCGCGCTCGATGTCACGGTGCAGATGCAGATTCTGGGTCTGCTGAAGTCCCTGCAGGCATCGCGAAACCTCACTATCGTCTTCGTCACGCACGATCTGCAGCTCGCGTCCCAGTTCTGCGACGACGTGGCCATCATGTATGCGGGCCGCGTGGTGGAACACGGGCCGATTGCCGATGTCTTTGCACATCCCGTGCATCCGTACACGGAGGGCCTGCTGAGCGCCGTGCCCTCGCTGCACGATCGGGATGCCGCGCTGCGCACGATTCCCGGCACACCGCCGCTTGCGCGCGCATGGGCCGATGGCTGCCGCTTCGCGGCGCGCTGCGGGGAGGCCGATGAACGCTGCCATGCGCGTTATCCCAACTGGTTCGAATGGGACGAGGGTCGGCGGCGTGTGGCGTGCTGGCATACGGTGCAGCGCGTGCAACGGTCTATCGGGCCGGCCGCCGACGTACCGGCGGACGCGGCCACCCATCCACGCAGGAGGGTTGCATGACGGCACACCCGGCATTTCTCTCCGCTCGGGATCTGCACAAAACCTACCAGGTCCGCAACGGCCTCCTTGGCGCCAGCCGCACGCTGCACGCCGTGTCGGGCGTCGGCTTCGACGTGCCCGCCGGCACCACATTCGGCCTCGTCGGCGAGTCGGGCTCCGGCAAAAGCACGCTCGCACGGCTGCTGCTCGCGGCCGAACCCGCGACGGCCGGCACGCTCCGCGTCGATGGCGCCCCGCTATCGCTGCGCGGCGCGCGCGAGCGCAAGGCGTTCCACCGGCTTGTGCAACCCGTCCTGCAAGACCCCTACGCCTCGCTGAACCCGATGATGCGTATCGGCGATATCGTCGCCGAACCCATGCGCGTGCACGATCTGTATCGCGGCAAGGTCCTGCAGGCGCGCGTGGGCGCGCTGCTCGCGGCGGTCGGCCTGATGCCCGAGCTCGCCACGCGATATCCGAACCAGCTGAGCGGCGGCCAGCGCCAGCGCGTGGCCATCGCGCGCGCGCTGGGCCTCTCGCCGCGCGCGCTCGTGCTCGACGAACCGGTCTCCGCGCTCGACGTTTTCATTCAGGCGCAGATCCTCAATCTGCTCAAGGATATCCAGCGCGAACAGGCGCTGACCTACGTGCTGATCTCGCACGATCTCGCCGTGGTCGCCTATATGAGCGACCAGATCGGCGTGCTCTATCTGGGCGAGTTCATGGAGATCGGCCCGCGCGACGAGATCCTGCGCCGCCCGGCGCATCCCTACACGCGCGCGCTGATCGCCGCGAGCGAGACCCGCGTCGATTCGACGACCGCCGGTGCACCGCCCGCGGACATCCCGTCGCCCGTCGCGCTGCCCGCCGGCTGCCGCTATCAGGCCCGCTGCCCGTATGCCACCGCGCGCTGCCGGCAGGAAAAGCCCGTATTGCGCGAGGTCGCCGGGCCGAACGCTTCGACTGCCGCGCATCGCGTGGCCTGCCATGTCGATCTGACACCGACCACCCCACCCCGAACCGAGGTGCACACATGACACAGACCCAACTCGCCGCCACCGACCTGTCCGACGCCCCCGGCGATGCGGATCTGGGCGCCGCCCAGGCAGGGCTTCGCATCGCCCCGCTGTCCGCGCATATCGGCGCGGAGATTCATGGCGCCGACCTCACGCAACCGCTCCCCGCCGCGCAGGTCGCCGCGATTCGCCGCGCGCTGCTGCGCTGGAAGGTCGTGTTCTTCCGCGACCAGCCGCTGACGCACGATACGCAGGTCGCGTTCGCGCGGCAATTCGGCGAGCTGACCGTGGGACACCCCGTGTTCGGCCATGTGGAGGGGCACCCCGAGGTGTACTCGATCGGCAAGCATCGCAAGGCCAACCGCTTTCAGGGCCAGACGAACGTGCGGCCCTGGACCGGCTGGCACACCGACGTGACGGCCGCGGTCAATCCGCCCGCCGCATCGATCCTGCGCGGCGTGACCATCCCGCCGTATGGCGGCGACACGCAATGGACCAACCTCGTCGCCGCCTATCAGGCGCTGTCGGCGCCGCTGCGCGCGTTTGTCGATGGGCTGCGCGGCATTCATCGCTTTACGGCCCCGGCCGGCGCCAGCGGCACGCGCGAGTTCGACGCGCTGGTCAATCGCGCGTCGCTCGTCAGCGAGCATCCGCTCGTGCGCGTGCATCCGGAAACAGGCGAGCGCGCGCTCTACGTCAGCCCGTCCTTCCTGAAATCGGTCAAGGACCTCGCGCCTCGCGAAAGCCAGCAGATTCTGGAATTACTCTGGGAACATGCGATACGCCCCGAGTTCACGGTGCGTTTCAAGTGGGAGCCGGGCAGCCTCGCGTTCTGGGACAACCGGTCCACCGCGCATCTGGCGCCGACCGATATCTTCGATCTCGACTTCGATCGGCAGCTCTATCGCGTGACGCTCGTCGGCGATGTGCCGGTAGGGCCCGATGGCCGTGCGTCGGTGGCCGTGGAAGGCGATCCGGTGCTCGCCTCGCACGGCGCGGCCAGCTGAATCAGCGTCTGCGATCGAAGTGCCGCGCCAGCCGTTCGCCACTGAACTGCACGAGCGTGACGAGTGCCACGAGAATGACGATCACATTGAACATCACCGCCGTCTCGTAGCGCTCGTATCCATACCGGATGGCCAGATCGCCGAGGCCGCCCGCGCCGACGGCGCCGGCCATCGCCGACGACCCGATCATCGCGATCACGGTCACCGTGGCGCCGCCGAGCAGCGCCGGCAAGGCTTCCGGCAACAGCACGTGTCGCACGATATGCCAGCGGCGGCAGCCCATCGCCCGCGCGGCCTCCACGAGCCCGGGATCGATCTCGTTGAGCGCGACCTGCGATACGCGCGCGAAGAACGGAATCAGATGCGCGCTCAGCGGGACGACGGCGGCCCAGGTGCCCATGGTCGTGCCCACGATCATGCGCGTTACCGGCAGCATCGCGACGAGCAGGATGATGAACGGGATCGCGCGGAACATGTTCACGAGCACGGACAGCACGCGGTGCAGGCGCGGACGCGGCGCCAGGCCTCGCGGCGCGGTCACGGTCAGCACAAGCGCGAGCGCCATGCCGGCGACGAACACCACCGCGCAGGCGGCGCCCGTCATCAGCAGCGTCTCGCCGAAAGCTTTTACGTACTTGTCAAAGACTGGCAGCCACATGGCGTGGGGCCTCCGGTTGCGGTGTGGCGGATGGATGCGGTTCACGGCCTTGCGCCGGCCGTGGGGGGCGAAGGGGACGCAACGGGCGCAGCAATGCGATGGTCGCCTCGGCGCGTGGCTCGGTGAAGACGTCCCACACGGTGCCCTGTTCGACGATGCGCCCATGATCGAGCACAAGCACGCGATCGCATGCCTCGCGGATCACGGCCATATCGTGCGTGATCAGCACGACGGTGAGGCCGATCTTGCGATGGATATCGCGCAGCAGCGCGAGGATCTGCTCGGTGGTCTCCGGATCGAGCGCGGACGTGGCCTCGTCGCAAAGCAGAATCTCGGGATGATTGACCAGTGCCCGGGCGATGCCCACGCGCTGCTTCTGGCCGCCCGACAGCTTTGCGGGGTAGACCTTTGCCTTGCCCTCGAGGCCGACCAGCGCCAGCACCTCGTTGACACGCGGCGCGATGTCCTTCGCCGGCACGCCGGCCACACGGAGCGGCAGCGCCACGTTCTCGAACACGGTCTTCGCCGACAGCAGGTTGAAGTGCTGGAAGATCATGCCGATGCGCTGGCGCAAACCCACGAGCCCATCGTCGTCCAGCACGCCGATATCGCGGCCGTCGATCGATACGCGTCCGGTATCGGGCCGCTCCAGCATATTGATGGTCCGCAGCAGCGTGGATTTCCCCGCGCCGCTGCGGCCGATGATGCCGAACATCTCGCCGCGCGCGACGCTGAAGGAGATCTCGGCCAGTGCGGGCGCAGGGGCGCCCGCATACGTCTTGCCGATGCGGTCGAAAACGATATGCGGGTCGCTTGTTTGCAGATTGGACATGGCGGATCAGAACGCCGGGATCACCGAGCCCTGGAACTTGGTCAGGATGAACTGGCGCACTTCGTCGGAGTGGTAGGCCTTGACCAGCGGCGCGACCCAAGGCGCGGCCTTGTCCTTCTCGCGCACCGCGATCACGTTGACGTACGGGTTGTTCTCCTTCTTCTCCACGGCAATGCCATCGCGCGTGGCGATCAGTCCGGCCTGATAGGCGAATGTATTCACGATGGCCGCGGCATCGACGTCCGGCAGCGCGCGCGGCTGCACCACGCCGGCGGTCTCGATGAACTCGAACTTCTTCGGGTTCGCGGTGATGTCCGCCAGCCCCACGGTACCGGTGAACGGATCGAAACCGTCGCGCAGCTTGATCAGGCCCTTGTCGCGCAGGATCACGAGCGCGCGTGTCTGGTTGCTCGGATCGTTCGGCAGGCCAATGCGCGCGCCGTTGGGCAGCGCATCGAGCGACTTGTACTTCTTCGAGTAGAACGCGATGGGCGAGATCAGCGTATGGCCGACATCGACGATCTTGTAGCCACGCTGCTTGATCTGGTCCCGCAGGAACGGGATGTGCTGGAACGAGTTGGCATCGAGGTCGCCGTTGTTCAGCGCCTCGTTGGGGCTGGCGGTGCCCGTAATGATGATCGTCTGCACCTTGAGACCCTGCTTCTCTGCCACGCGGGTGACCACCTCCCAGATCTCCTCGTCCACGCCGCCCCGCACACCGACCTTGAGCGGGCGGTCGGCGCGCTGGGCGTGGGCGGCGGTGGTCGTGGCGACTGCGGCAAGGGCGAGGGCAATCGAGGCAAGAACGTGGCGTCGTTTCATGTTGGCGGCACTGAGTCAGGGAAGCGCCCAGTCTAGGCAGCACGCCGCCACGGGTCCACGAAGGTTTCCGACGATGCAAATGCGGTCCGTGCCGGGACGGTTACCGCCACCCCTCCTTCGCGGGGGCCTGCCGGTTTGTCCGGCTTGATACATTACGCGCGACCCGCCGCAGTGCGGGCGAGCCCACGACAAAGAATATTCCGCATCTATCCGCATGTCTCACCGCACCCTGCTGCTCGCCGCGCTCGCGGCCACCGCCACGCCAGCCAGCGCCATCGGCCTGGAACAGATCACGACCAACGTCTACGCGGTCCGCGCGGCTGGCGCGCAGGGGAATGCCATCGCCAATACCTCTGGCGTCGTCATCGGCCAGAACCAGGTGGTGACGGCATGCAATGCGCTCGCCGGCGCGCGATCGATTGCCGTCGTGCGCGACAACGTTTCCTACGAGGCCACGCTCGCCGCGCCCGATGTCGAACGCAATCTCTGCCTGCTCAAGGTGCCGAACCTGCCGGGCACGGGCGTGACCCTCGCCGCGGGCAACACGGCGCCGACGCTCGGCCAGAAGATGGTGCTGGCATCCGTGGCCGGCGGCGCGGTCGCGGTGCGCGAATCGGCGGTCACCGGACTGCAGGCGGGGACGGACTACAAGCTGTCGAGCATCGAGCTGGCGGTACCGCAGGATGCGGCGGCCAACGGTGGTGCGCTGTTCGACGACGGCGGCCGACTGGTTGGCATCCTCCTGTCGTCCGCAGGCAATCCGCCGCCACGCCAGCGCGCGGTACCCGCCGCATGGGTGCGCGATATCAACGCGCGCGGCGCGACGGCGCTGGCAAACTATCAGCCTTCCGCGAATGACTCGGCACGCGGCACCGGTGCGGCCGGCGCCCCGGTTGCCCCGCAAGCCGCCGCATCGGACGGCTCGCCACGCGTCGGCGAGGTCTGGCAATACGTACTGACGGACAATCTGACGCGCCGCCAGTCGGAAGTGAGATACCGCGTGGACCGCATCGAAGCCGACCGCGTAATCATCAACCAGGGCGGCCGCATCGAACGCCCCGACGGCAGCCTCGAACGCATCGTCACGCCCGCCGGCGGCGAGTTCGACGCGGCATCGCCCCCGACGGGCTGGGTCCCCGCGGGCGTAAAGGTCGGCCAGCGCTGGAAACTCTCGTACAAGCAGGCGGGCGGCACGCTGACGAACATCGACGGCATCGCCAGCAGCGAATCCGACATCTCCACACCCGCCGGCCAGTTCCGCACCATCCGCATCACCTATCGCGGCTACGTCCAACGCGTCATCAACGGCGGCGGCGGCACTGTCAGCTCCCCCTACTCGGCCACGGCGTGGTACGCCCCGGACATCAACCGCGTGGTCCGCTTCCAGATGAACTCGGCCCAGATGGCGGAGACACTGGAACTGGCGGCGCATCGGTTCGAGTAACCTCGAGATGCATGTGCCTTATGAGGCTTACAACGCCTTATAATCGCCATACCGTCAACGATTTTTTGCCATAAATCGTTGATATTATGGCGATTGCTATCTAGACTTCGGTGATGAGCCCGCCTCGCCGCCCACCGAAGCACACCCCCGTTCTCGTGCAGACCGCGCTGGAGCGTCTGGGCACCCGCGTGGTGAGCGCCCGCAAGGTCCGCGAAATGACGCAGGAGCAGCTGGCCCATTTTTCCGACGTCTCGTTATCGACCCTCCGCACGATCGAAAACGGCGGCGATGGCGTATCGACCGGCAACCTGCTCAAGGTGCTTCAGGGGTTGGGGCTTCTGGATCAGTTGGAAGACCTGCTGGCGCCGCAGAACGACCCCGAGTTCGTTGCTTTCGCAACGCGACAACTGGGAGAAGGCTGATGGCGACCGTACCGATCTGGGCGTGGCCACCGGGTCAGGACGCGCCATTGCATGCGGCAGACCTGACTGTCGACCGGGCATCGTCTCGCTTCGCATACTGTGCCGACTATCTCGATCGCGCCGAGGCACGGCCCCTCGACCCTCTCGAACTTCGCCCGGTACGTAGCGCCCGCGGAATCGCCATTCGCGGTGCCGACGGCTTGCCCGGCGTCATACGCGATGCGAAACCCGCCGGATACGGTGCGGACAGACTCGCCGCACAAGCGGGCACCCCGCTGAGTGCCCTGCAGCTTCTGGAACTCGGGGTGCCCGATGGCGTCGGCGCGGTCGAGGCATGCATCGATATCGAACGCAAGCTCGCGTGGCGGCCGAAAGGACTCGACGAACTCCGACCGCTGGTGGAGGAACTCGATGCCGCGGCGCCGTCGAGCAGGGCATTGCGCCGATTGAACGAGGATCTTGCGACCAGTGCTGGTGGGGAGCGTCCAAAGACGACACTAGTGCATGACGGTCGCCTCTGGCTTGCAAAGATGCAGGATCGCGGCGACCGCCCTGCGTTGCCCGCGCGCGAATTCGTGACGATGGAACTTGCGCGAGCGGCGGGCCTCGACGTCGCCCCAGTGGAACTGGTCACGTTTGGATCGCATCAGGTATTGCTGGCCGAGCGTTTCGATAGAGCTGGAGATCCCTATCGACCACAGCGCAAGCTCTACGCGAGCGCCCATACGGTACTCGGCTTACGGCTCGATGCCGTGCGCGGCGACCCTCACCGGTCGTATCTCGCCTTCGGCGATCGCCTGCGCGTATGGGCGAGAGGCCGGGATGATCTGCCGCGGCAACTGCGCGAACTTTGGCAACGCATGGTGTTCAACGCGCTGGTCGGCAACATCGACGATCATCCGCTCAACCATGGCCTGCTGCACGACGGCTCCCTGGAGAAAGGCTGGCACCTGTCGCCGGCGTTCGATATCACGCCCGCGGCGAACATTGTTTCGCAGCCGATCGGCGAAGGACCCGCACTCGCCATGGCAACAGGCAAGGACGGTAGCAGCCGCACAAGCGCGGCACGATTGATCGACGCCGCATCGCATTTCGGGGTGGACACCGATACCGCCGCAGACTGGATCTCTGCCACCGCAATCCTCGTGGCCAGCCGTTGGGAATCGATGCTCCGCCAGGCCGCGATGCCTATCAGCGAGGACGCCGCACGTCTGGACCGGCTGATTGCCGATGCGCGCACGGCGTTCGCCTACAGTGAATGGTTTGCCGAGCGCACATAGGATCAAATCAGCCAGCGCTTGATGTTGTCGAGCCATTATGCCAAGCCCGGACACGCTCGCCCGCCCCCTCACTCCGCCACGATCTTCTTCTCCGCCGCAATGCGCTGCCAGCGTATGACCTCCGCCTTCAGGTAGTCGCGCGCCGACGCCGATGTCCCGCCGCTGATCTCGGTACTCAGCGCGCCGAGTTTCTCCCGCAGGTCGGGCGATTTCAGCGCATCGTTGGCGGCATGGTTCAGGGTGTCGCGAATGCTGTCCGGCAGGTTGGGCGGGCCCATCAGCATGTACCAGGCGCTGATCGCAAATCCGGGGATGCCCGACTCCGCGACCGTTGGCACATCGGGGAGCGACGCGACTCGTGTGGGCGTCGTGACGGCCAGCGCGCGCAGGCGGCCGCTGCGGATGTACTGGAGCACCGTGGGCACCGTGTCGAAGTTCACGTCTACCTGCCCGCTCAGCAGATCCGTCAGCGCCGCGCCGCTGCCCTTGTACGGCACATGTGTCATGGTCGCGCCCGTCGCCGACTGGAACAGCTCCGCGGCGAAATGCTGCTGCGTGCCGACACCCGACGAGGCATAGTTCACCGCCCCCTTCTTCGCCTTGCTCATCGCGATAAAGTCCGCCAGCGTCTTTGCCGGGGAGCTGGCCGGCACGACGATCACCTGCGGCACCGTGCCGATCAGCACGATCGGCGTGAAGTCCTTCTCGGGGTCGTAGGGCAGCTTCGGCGTGATGGCCGGGACCATCGCGTTGGAACTGACATGCCCGAGCAGCAGCGTATAGCCATCGGGCTTCGCCCGCGCGACCGCCGTGGCCGCGATCGTGCCGCTGGCACCCGCTCGGTTTTCGATGACCACGGGTTGCTTCAAGATCTCGCCAAGCTTCTGCCCCAGCTGCCGCGCAATGATGTCGGTGCCGCCGCTCGGCGCGAAGCCGACCAGCAGCGTGATGGGCTTCGCGGGATAAGTGTCCTGCGCATATGTCGCGCCGGTCAGCAGCCCGAGGGCGGCTGCCAGCACGATCCGTTGGATGTGTTTCACGTCCCGTCTCCTCGTGCTGGCTGCCGCTCAGTGATGTGACATCAGGCTGCCGAACCCGTCGATCTGGTCCTTGATGCCCATCTTTCGCAGCGCGGACCAGTAGATCACCGGACCCGATGCGAACACCGGCTTGCGCAGCCACTTCTCGGCATCGTTGGCCACGCGGGCGTAGGCAAGGTTGGTACCGAGCTGCAGGATCGCATCGGGCTTTGCCGCCTCGCAGCGCATCGTCGCGGCCGCAAGCTCTTCGTACGTCTGCGACGCAACGTGGATGATGCTCTTGCACTTGAGCCCCTCCACGTGGACCACCTCGAATCCGCGAGCGGTGAAGTAGTCGATCGCGTTCTGCTCGATCACCGGATAGTACGGCGTCAGCAACGCAATCTTCCTGGCACCGCACAGCTTGAACGCCTGCTCCGCCGACTGCGCGCCCATCGTCACGTTCAACCCGGAGATCTTTTCCAGATGCTCGAGCAGCGCAAAGCTGCCCCGCTCCCCGCCCATATAGCTTTGCGAGGACATGCCCAGCACCAGATGATCGATCAACGCTTCCCGCAGGCGCCGCACCGAGTCGTCGAGGTTCGCGGTGACGTTGCGCATGATGATCGACCAATCCTCGTTCTGCTCGATCTTCTGGTTCGGCACGTAGTAGCGGTCCACCGCGTTGATGATGCCGCGCGGCCGCATGTCCATCATCTCGTTCTCGACGTTGACGTTCGGGCCCGGCGTCATGATGCCGATGACGCCGCGCGGCCCCAGCGCGTTCACATAACGCTGCGCGTCGTGCGTCGAGCCGTCGATCTCGCGGATACCCTGTTGGAATGCATTCATTTTCAGCCTATCTCCTGATTCGATCGCGTTGAAAATCCACTTAATCGCTAAAGTGAATGCATGTCACTGTAGGAGTCCGCGTCGCGCGCGGTCAAGCCATTTGCATGCAGGATCGGGTAAACACGGGTCAAAAATCGGCGCCTTGACATCCATACCGCCGAAAATGCATGCATAATCGCGGTTATGAGCAAAGAATTCGTCCACAACTCCCTCCTCGACAACCTGCGCGAAGTCTTTATTCGCGGCGATGTGCCGCCTGGCGCCAAGGTCCCCGAAGCCGAGCTATGCGAACGGTTCGGCGTGTCCCGGACGCCGTTGCGCGAGGCATTGAAGGTGCTCGCCGCCGAGGGGCATGTGGAACTGCTGCCCAACCGCGGCGCGCGCGTGCACGTGTTGACGCTGGAGGAGGTGGACGGGTTGTTCGCCGTCGCCGGCGCGCTGGAAGCGCTGGCCGGAGAGCAGGCCTGCAAGCGCATCGAACCGGCGGCGCTCGCCGCGCTGGAAGCCGTGCATGAAGACCTGCGGACCGCATTCCGCGCGCGCGATCTGGCGCCCTACTACGATGCCAATCGGCGGATTCACGAAGCGATCGTCGCGGCCACGCACAACCCCATACTGCAGACGCAGTACGCGCAGCTGAACGCGCGCATTCGTCGCATTCGCTTCGATTCGCCAATGACCGAAGAGATCTGGTCGCGCGCGATGGCCGAGCATGAAGGCATGCTCAATGCGCTGCAGCGCCGCGATGCGGCAGCCATGGCCAGCATTCTGAAGACACACCTGATGCACAAGAGCGAGGCCATCCTCGATGCGATGCGCGCCGAGGCGGCCGTGCAGAAACCGGCGCGGACGCGCCGCCCTGCGTCTACGGCGCCAGCGAATCCACCGGCGTAACGACCATCAGCAGCCGCGCCGGCGTCTTGCCGATATTGCGGCCGCGGTGCGGCTTTTCGCAGTTGAAGTGGACGCAGTCTCCCGCGCCGAGCACGGCCACCTGTCCGTTGATCTCGAATTCGAGTTCGCCCTCGAGCAGGTACAGGACCTCTTCGCCCTTGTGGCTCAACGACTCGTGGTGCATGGCTTCGCCGGGCAGGTACGTGAGTTCGAACGCGCTCATCTGCTGGTCGGCCAGCACGCCGCTCGTCAGGCGGTAGGTGTAGCCCTTGCCTTCCATTGCCGCGGCGGCATTGCGCTCCGCCGCGCGGCTCACCACGAATTCGGGCTGGGGCTCCTGGCCCGGCCCTTCGAAGAAGTCCCGCAACGGAATGCCCAGCCGATCCGCAATCACGATCAGGTTGGAGATCGATGCATTCGTCTCGCCGCGCTCGAGCCGCGACAGGAAGCCTGCCGATAGCGCGGTCTGTTCGCTCAGGCCATCGAGCGTGATGGCGCGCGCCTTTCGTGCCGCGCGAATGCGCATGCCGAGTTGCCGGGACACCGCCTCGACGCGTTGCTCAACGTTCATGGGCTGTTGTTGTCGGTTGTGTGCACGCGAGTTTATCCGGAATGCACAGAAACGGCGAGCGATATTGCCTGTGGGGCAAATTTTGAGCCGAAATGGTGCGCTCAAGATAATTCTTTTGCCTCCCATGAAATTTGTGTACGATGCAAATCAACTTGCGTCTCACGCAAATTCACCTTGGAGGCCCCCATGCCCACCATCCGCCCTGCCATCGGACCCCTCGCGCTCAGCGCATCACTGCTCGCGCCCTTCGCCACCCACGCACAGATCTCCGACAACGTCGTGAAGATCGGCATCCTCAACGATCAGTCGGGCCCGTACTCGGATCTGTCCGGCCAGGGCTCGGTCGAGGCGGCGCGGCTGGCCATAGAGGAGTTTGGCGGCAAGGTCGCGGGCAGCCGCATCGAGATCGTCGCCGGCGACCACCAGAACAAGGCGGACGTCGGCGCCACGAAGGCGCGCCAGTGGTTCGATCGCGAAGGGGTCGATGTCATCGCCGATTTCTCGAACTCGAGCGTCGGCCTGGCCGTGCAGGGCCTTGCGGCCGAGCGCAAGAAAATCACGCTCGTCGCGGCCGCATCGAGCGAGTTCACGGGCAAGTCATGCTCGCCGTACTCGACGCAATGGGTCTACAACAGCTACAGCAATGGTCATGGACTGGCCAAGCTGCTGTCGAAGCGCGGCTACGACTCGTGGTATCTGATGACGGTCGATTACGCGTTCGGCCACGCATTCGCCGCCGATATCCGCAAGACCGTGCTCGAGTCGGGCGGCAAGATGCTCGGCGAAGTGAAATTCCCGCTGAACTCGCCCGACCTCAGTTCGTATCTGCTGCAGGCGCAAAGCTCCGGCGCGAAGGTCATCGTGTCCGCCAGCGCGGGCAGCGACATGGCCTCCACCGTCAAGCAGGCCGCGGAATTCGGCGTCACGCGCAAGCAATCGCTCGCCGCGCCCGCCGTGTTCATCACGGACGTCCACAGCATGGGGCTCAAGAGCGCGCAGGGCCTGCAGTTCCTGACCGCGTTCTACTGGGACCGCAACGACGCCACGCGCGCGTGGTCGCGCAAGTTCTACGAGCGGCGCAAGGCCATGCCCACGATGACGCAGGCCGGCGTCTACTCCGCGGTGCGCCATTACCTCAAGGGCGTCGAGGCCGCCGGGACCGATGACGCCACGGCCGTGATGGCAAAGATGCGCCAGATGCCGGTCAAGGACATGTACACGGAGAACGGCTGGATTCGCGAAGACGGTCAGGTCATGCACGACATGTACCTCGTCGAGGTCAAGAAACCCGCCGAGTCCAGGGCCGCGTGGGATTACTACCGCATCCTCGACACGGTTCCCGCCAACGAAGCGTTTCAGCCGCTTGCGGCCAGCGCCTGCCCGCTCGTGCGCAAGTAAGTACGCCCCCGCCCTTATCGACACCCACAGGAGACCCCTTATGCCTCACGCCATCACGATGACGCTCGACGACGTCCATGCCCTCGCCAAACGCCTGCTGCAGGCGCAGGGGTTCGGCGCGCGGCACGCGCAGGCCATCGCCAACACCGTCACCGCCGCCGAACGCGACGAGTGCCGCCATCATGGCCTGTTCCGCATTCCGTTCTACGTGAACGCGTTGCGCGCGGGCCAGGCATCGGGCGATGCGGAGCCCACGCTGTCCGTGCTCGCACCGGGCGTGCTCAAGGTCGATGCGCACTATGGGTTCTCTCCGCTCGCGCTCGAGGTCGCCGATGCCCCGCTGGCCAAACTGGCGAGCGAGACCGGCATCGCGGCGATGGCCGTCAACAATGCGCTCAACGTGGCGGCGTTGTGGCCCGAGGTGGAGCGTCTTGGCGAGCGGGGTCTGGTGGCCTTTGCGTTCGTCGCGGCCAGCCCGTATGTCGCGCCGGCCGGCGGCACCCGGCCGCTGTATGGCACCAACCCGATGGCGTTCGCCTGGCCGCGCGCCAATCATCCGCCCGTAGTGTTCGATCAGGCATCGAGCGCGAGCGCGCGCGGCGAGATTCAGGTGCGCCTGCGCGATGGCCGGCAACTCGAGGAAGGCTGGGCCGTGGGGCCCGATGGGCAACCGACGATCGATCCGGCGACGGCGCTCGCGGGCGCGCAACTGCCATTCGGCGGCGTCAAGGGCGCGGCCATTGCCATGATGGTGGAACTGCTTGCGGGGCCGCTCGTCGGCGATCTGCTGAGCTACGAGGCCGGGGAGAAGGACGTGGCCAATACCGGCGCGCCGTGCGGTGGCGAGCTGATCATTGCGATCGATCCCGTGCGGTGCATGGCCAACGGCGATCGCGCCGCGCAACTCGCGCATGGCGAGCAGTTGTTCTCGAAGATCCTCGAACAACCGGGCACGCGGCTGCCGTCGGACCGCCGTTACGAGGCGCGCAAACGCACCGTGCAACACGGCGTCACGGTACCGGCATCGTTGTACGAAACGCTACAGGAACTGAGCACGGGCACGTACACGGGCAAGCGCAACGCATATGAAGGCGACGACGCGCTGCGCGCCGCGCTGGCGGCGCAGGGAGCCTGACGTGGACAGCTACACGCCCACCGAGAACACCCGGATACGCCGGCGGCCCGAACGTGGGCACTACGATCGCGCGCTGGTGCACGCCATCCTCGACGAAGCGCTGGTCTGCCACGTCGGTTTCGTCGCGGACGGCATGCCGCGCGTGATGCCCACCACCATCGTGCGCATCGGCGATGCGGTCTACCTGCACGGGAGCCCGCAGAACCGCATGCTCACGACGCTGGCGGCGGGCGCGCCGGCCTGCATCACGGTGACCCACGTCGATGCGATCGTCGCGGGACGATCGGGCTTCGGCTGCAGCGTGGACTATCGCTCGGTGGTGATCTACGGCCACGGCGAGGTCGTGGAAGGCGAGGACAAGGCAGGGGTCCTCGACGCCGTCATCGAGTCGTTCCTGCCGGGCCACCGTGTCCGCCCCTACAAGGCCAGCGAAATCGGCGCCACGCTGATCCTGCGCTTCCCCCTCGACGAAGTCTCGGCCAAGGTCCGCGACCTCGGTGTGAAGGAAGTGGACGGCGACTACGACCTGGACTTGTGGGCGGGCGTCATACCGCTACACATCGTCCCAGGCGAGATCCGCGACTGCCCACGACTGAAGCCGGGCATCGCGACGCCGGACTACGCGCGCGAATATCGGGGGCCGGCGCGGACAGCGCCAGCCTGAGGCCATGGTCAATGCCCGTGCTGCCAGCTCTTGTAGACGAACTCGAGGCTGTACCCGTCCGGGTCCCTGACCTGTGCCGCGTAATAGCGCGGGTCGTAGTGCCGTTGCGGGCCTGGTGGATGGATCTCCGTTGCGCCCGCCGCCAGTGCCGCCGCGTGGGCGGTGTTCACTGCGGCTTCCGAGTCCGCGATAAAGCCGACGTGCGCGGCGCCCGGTGCGGCCGGGCCCTGCCGTAGCCAGAAGAACAACCGCCCGTTGGCACCGAAGCCCTTCAGGTCCGGATGCCCGGGCGGGCCGTCCTTGCCGTCGTAGTCGTGACGGGCGGCGATGCCGAGGGTCGGCAGTACCGTTTCGTAGAAGCGAATCGAGCGGTCGATGTCGCTGACGGTGAGAAAGACGTGGTCGAGCATGCAGGAATCCTGAGGGGGCATCAAGACTGCACGATAGCGTCCCCGGGCGTCGCCGGCTATGCCGAATCTGCCGAATCCCTGCCTATTCCTGCCAGTCCGACGAGCGTTGGATCAGGCCGCCACGCGGAACGCCGACACCGCATGATGCAGTGCCCCCGCCTGATCCTCGAGCGACGCCGCCGCGGCGCTGGCCTCTTCCACGAGCGCCGCGTTCTGCTGCGTCATCTGGTCCATCTGCGACACCGCGCGGTTGACCTCCTCGATGCCCGTGCGCTGCTCCGCCGTTGCCGTGGCGATGCCATCCATGATGGCCGTGACGCGGCCCACGGCGGTAACGATCTCGGCCATGGTCTGGCCGGCCTGCTCCACCAGCATCGACCCGCTATCGACCTCGTTCACCGACTCGAGGATCAGCGTCTTGATTTCCTTGGCCGCACCCGCGCTGCGCTGCGCAAGGCTCCGCACCTCGCCCGCCACCACCGCGAAACCACGGCCCTGCTCGCCCGCACGCGCCGCTTCCACCGCGGCGTTGAGCGCAAGGATATTGGTCTGGAACGCAATACCGTCGATCACGCCGATGATGTCGTTGATCTTGCGCGAGCTCGCGGTGATGCCGCGCATCTTGTCCACCACCTCGCTGGCCACGCTACCGCCGCGCTCCGCGATCTGCGCGGCGTCCGCCACGTACCGGCTCGCCTCGGCCGCGTTGTCCGCGCTCTGGCGCACGGCGGCGGTAATCTGCTCGAGGCTCGCGGCGGTCTGCTGCAGCGACGCGGCCTGCTGTTCGGTGCGGCTCGACAGATCCGTATTGCCCGCGGCAATCTGCTGCGCCGCCGCGTTGATCGCATCGGCCGATTGCTGGATGCCGGCCACGGTGCCGGCGAGCTGGTCGCGCATATGGCCGATCGCGTACATCAGGCTGCTGCGATCATCGGCACGCGTTTCCGCGCGCACGGTCAGGTCGCCGCTCGCCATGCGCAATGCCAGCGCGGCCGCCACCGGCGGTTCACCGCCGACCGATCGCTGGATGCTGCGAATGACGAGCGTCGCCACCACCGAGATCGCGATGCCCAGCAGCACGAGCAGCCCCACCGACTGATACAGCGAACTGCGGAACTGGGATTCGATGTCATCCATATACGTGCCGGCAATCAGATCCCAGCCCCACGGCTTGAAGCGCGACACATACCCGATCTTGGGGCTGGGTTCGTCGCTGCCCGGCTTGGGCCACCAGTATTCCAGGTACCCCGTTCCCTCGGACGACTCGCCACGCGCGGCGATCTCCACGTACAACGGATACCCCTTGGCATCCTTGAAATCGCGCATGTTCTTGCCATTGAGCTTGGCATTGGTCGGATGCATGACCACCGCCGAATCCGCCCCGACGATGGTGATATAGCCATCCTTGCCATAGCGCTGCGCGGCGATACGTGCCGTGGCCTGCGACTTGGCATCGGCCTCGCTGATCTTGCCCTGCCGCGCCTGCTCGGCGTAGTCGCGGATCAGCGACATCGACATATCGACCACACTCGCGAGCTCGCCGCGACGGTCGGCCAGTTGCAGTTGCCGCGTCTGGAACGCATGCGTGACGGTCAGCAATAACAGGCCGAGCCAGGCCAGCACGAGAGGGATCCAGAGTTTCTTACGCAGGGTCAGGCGATTCATGTGGGGGGCGATCAAGAAGAACGAAAACGAAATTGGGGTGACGGGTTTCCCCCGGATATCGGAGCGTTTTCTGTTTGCTTGAGTCTTTTCATCGCGGTGCACCATTCATAGGCACAACGAGACACTTCGGTGCTAAGGTAGCCGCCAGTGCGACGGCGAAAGGGGAGCCTGCTGTGGATCGGATCGATGTCATGCGGCTGTTCATCCGCGTCGTGGAGACGGGCAACTTCTCGAAGGCGGCGCGCGCCGCGGGCATCGGCCAGCCGACCGCGAGCAAGATCGTCGCGGGCCTCGAAGAGCGGCTGGGGGCGCAGTTGCTGAACCGGACGTCGCGCGGACTCAGCCTCACCGAGGCAGGGCAGAGTTTCTACGAAGGCGCCGTCGATGTCGTCGAACGCGTGGACGAGGTCGAATCGCTCGTCGTCCGTGGCGAGGCAGCGCCATCCGGCGTGGTGCGCGTCGCGCTGTCGCCGGCATTCGGCCGCATGATGATCGTGCCGCATCTGCCGCGGTTCTTCGAACGGTATCCCGAGGTATCGGTCGAGTTCAGCGTCGAACAGCGCTATATCAACCTTATCGAGAACGGTATCGACCTCGCGATCCGTATCGGGCCCCTCACCGACTCGACCGAGATCGCGCGGCGCATCGGCAGTACGCAATACGCGACCGTCGCATCGCCGGCCTATCTCGCACGCGCGGGCACGCCGCAGTCCATCGAGGATCTGGCGAGCCACGCGTGCATCGCCATGATGTCGCGCGACGCACCGCGTCCGTGGCCGTTCGCCACCCCGCATGGCACGACCGAACATGTGCCCGCGGGACCGGTACGCAGCAATGACGCCGAGTACGTACGCGGCGCGGTCCTGGCCGGCCTCGGCATCGGCCATAACGCGGGCTGGCTCTATGCCCGCGATATCGAGGCAGGCCGGCTGGTCCCGCTCCTGGAAGACTTTCGCCCCGCCCCCTTTCCGATCAGCGCCGTATGGCCCGGCAGCCGCCGGCTGCCGACCCGCACGCGCGTGCTCATCGACTTCCTCGCCGAGACGTTCGCGGCAGACCCGTTGCTCGCCATTCGCTAGACCGCCATTCGCTAGACCGCATTCGACAGACCATTCTTCGCGGGCATACGTGCTATGCCCCGGGGCCCTCTACCGGCCGGCCCGCCGCGCGCCTATCTTTGCTCCAACGATGTTTGCTCCAACGATGACACCGCAAGGAGCGGAAAATGGTTGACGAAAACGGCCCCCATTACTTTGTCGCATTCCAGACACCCGGCCCCAAGTGGGTACCGGGCGTGAAGTACAACGAGCAGCCAGAGTTCGGCGTGCATGTGGCCTATATGATCGAGATGCACGATCGCGGCCTGACCGTATTGAGCGGCCCGTTCATGAAAGAGGCTGGCGGCCTGTCGGGCGTGCTCGACGACGGCGGCATGACGATCTTCAAGGCGAAGGACCTGGCGGAAGCCACACGCATCGCGAACGACGATCCGACCGTCAAGTCGGGGTTGCTCAACGTCGAGGTCAAGATGATGTGGGTGCCGTTCCACTGACCGGACCCAACCGAATGGTTACAATCGAACGCCAACAACGTTCAACGCTTGCACGCCATCGGTGTTCGATATCAAACGAAAACCCGGTCTCTCGCTGGAGCCGGTCGTCAGACGCGACCTGCTGATCCTGTGGCTCTCCATTTCGGCGGCGGCCCTCGTGCTGGGAGGGCTGCTGCTGTTATTGAGCCGCCAGGGCGCGGGTCGCCAGATCGCGCATGCGCGGCAGGTCACGGCGACCAGTTGCCAGGCACTGCAGGCGGGCACCGCGCGCCTTTACCGCCAGCCTTCCGCAACGGCCGGTGCCCCCGATGTGCTGACTCCCGCCGCGGCGCAGGCCATTCTCGATCTCGCACTGCGCGACCAGCCCGGCGTGGAGGGCGGCTTCTGGCGCGAGAGCGCGGGCGTGGTCGCGTATGCGTTTCCGACCTACGACGGCACCGGCATCAAGCGAGATCCACCCAGCGCCGAACTCGACCGCATTGCCTCCATGGCGCAGCGCGCGCAGGACGCTTCGGGCCTCGTGACCGACGTCCGTCCCGGCTTGCGTGAAGCCGTCGCGTTCGCCGCCTGTCCGGTGGAAGCCGGCGATCGCCGGCTGATCGCCTGGACGCTGGTGCGCGTACCGCTGTTTGCCGCGGAAACGCTCAATATCCTGATGCTCGCGGTCAGCCTGCTGCTGGCGCTCGTCATCGTTTCCGGCGCGTGGCTCGGGTGGGTCATCTCCCGGTGGCAGCGCCAGGCCGTCCAGCTGCGAACCCAGCTTGCGCAGGCGGAACGGCTCGCCACCCTTGGACGTGTTTCCGCGGGGCTTGCGCACGAGATTCGTAACCCTCTGGGCACGATGCGCATGAAAGCCGAGAACGCGATGGCCGCGCCAGCCAAGCTGCGCGAAGCGCGGGTCAATGGTGCGCTCGAATCGGTACTGACGCAGACGGCTCGCCTCGAAACACTGGTATCGAGCCTGCTGGCCCTGACGCAGCCGTTTCGTGTCGAGCGCGAGAGCGTCGACCTGGCCGCCTGGCTGGAGGCACGCCGCAGCGCCCATGCCGACGCGGCCCATGCGCGAGGGATACGCATCGGGCTGGTCATCGACCCGGCGCTTGCCTCGGCCGCCAATGGCCTCGCGCTGTTCGACCCGACGCAGATGGTGCGCGTGTTCGACAACCTGGTACTCAATGCCCTCGCGCATACGGGACAGGACGGCGAGATCGAACTGGGCGCACGTCGCACGAGTCGCGGCACCTTGCTCATGTGGGTGGCCGACGATGGCGTTGGCATTGCCGCCGACCTGCGAGACACGCTGTTCGAACCGTTCGCTACCGGCCGTGCGGGAGGCACGGGACTGGGCCTGGCGCTCGTCCGCGAGATCGTTCAGGGTCATGATGGACGTATCTATCTTGCGGACTCGCCGCAGGGAACACGCATCGAGATGGAGCTCCCGTGGCCCAAATCCTGATCGTTGACGACGACGTCGCGTTCCGCGAGAGCCTGGCGGAGATGCTTCGCGACCTCGGGCATCTCGTCCTGCAAGCGGAGACCACCGACGCGGGGCTGCACAGGCTCCGTACCGAGGCCATCGATGCCGCGATCGTCGACCTGCGACTCCCGGGCGACGATGGCCTGGTATTCCTGCGTCGCGCAAGCGGCTTCTCGAGCGTGCCCTGCATCATGCTGACCGCCTACGCGAGCGGCGGCAACACGATCGAGGCCATGCGCCTGGGGGCGTTCGACCATCTGACCAAGCCCGTGGCACGGGCCGCGCTCGTGGAAACGCTCGAGCGTGCATTGCGGCGTGAAGCCAACGAGGCAGCGGCCGCCACGCCTGCCGGCAACACGCCCGCGGATGACACCGAGCTGGTCAGCAGCAGCGAGGCCATGCGCCAGGTGTTCAAGCGCATTGGTCTTGCCGCCAACACGGACGCCACGGTCCTCATCCTTGGCGAAACCGGCACGGGCAAGGAACTCGTCGCGCGCGCATTGCATCGCAACAGCAATCGGGCGGCCAGACCGTTCGTCGCGGTGAATTGCGCCGCGATCCCTCCCGAACTCATGGAGAGCGAGCTGTTCGGCCACGTCAAGGGCGCATTCACGGGCGCCGTCAGCGATCGTATCGGACGCTTCCGCGAGGCCGATGGCGGCACGCTCTTTCTCGACGAGATCGGCGACATGCCGCTATCCACGCAGGCGAAGATCCTGCGGGTGCTACAGGAGCGCGAGATCACGCCCGTTGGCGCAAGTCGCGTCCAGCCCGTGGATGTCCGTATCGTCGCCGCCACGCATCGCGACCTTCCCGCCGCGGTCAGGGAAGGTCGCTTCCGCGAGGACCTCTGGTACCGCCTCCAGGTCGTCCCGCTCTGGCTGCCGCCGCTGCGCGACAGACTGGGCGACGTGCTGCTGCTGGCCGAGCATTTTCTGCGGCAACTGGGCGGCGACGTTCCCAAACGTTTGAGTGCCCCGGCTGCCCGGCTGCTGCTGTCGCATGCGTGGCCGGGTAACGTGCGGGAACTGCGCAATGCCATGGAACGCGCGGCCATTCTCAGCCATGGTCCCGTCATCGAGGTCGAACATATCGGACTGGAGGCGCAGGCGCGGTCCGTCACGGCGCTCGATATCGACTGGGATGGCCCCATGGAACTCGCCGTCGCTCGCGTCGAAAGGGAAATGATCGTGCGCGCGCTGGCGGCGACCGCCGGCAACCGGGCGGAGGCCGCGCGTCGCCTCGGACTGTCCCGGCAGCAGCTATACCGCAAGCTTGCCGAGCTCCGGATCGATTGAACGTTCCGCGCGCAGGTGTCCACGCAGGTGTCCGAATCTGTGACAGATGGCTGTCCCGGCGGCGGACAGTCCCACCGGGGGCGGAAACGTAACCCATTGATTTCACGCGAGTTAGATCGCGGCACGGTCCTTGCGCCCCATGGAGGCATCCCAACCACGAGGAGCCTCCCATGTCCCAGCACACGATCGCCATCTCCACAGTCCTTGCCTTCGGTCTCTGCGGCGCAAGTGCAATGGCTATGCCGCCCGACCCCGCCGACGCGCCGGCGCCGCCGGTTCCGGGGCCGGCATCTCCCGTATCGATCGGTGGATACCCGTTGGAGGGCCAGGTTCGGCAGATGCTCATCAACCCATACGGTGAAGTCGACGGCTTGCGACTGGGCGACGGTACCATCGCCAGGTTTCCGCCTCACCTGTCCGCATCGCTGACGTCCCTCGTCAAGGTCGGGGACACCGTCCGCATCATCGGCCGGCCGGAGGCGGCAGGCACGATCCGGGCCGATGCCATCGTCCAGACGGCCACGGGCCGCACCTTGTACGACCAGCCGCCGCCGCTGGGAGAGGGCCGCCCCCTGCCGCCGCACCTGCGGGCGCAGCGACTGGAGCCGCTGCAGGCCGAAGGACGTGTGCTGATGGTGCTGAGCGGGCGGCGCGGCGAAACCAACGGTGTCATCCTCGGCGACGGCACCATCGTTCGTTTTCCTCCCGACAGCCTGCGCCAATCCGTGCAGACGGGCGCGCCGTTTGCCGCGTCGGGACTCGGCACGCGCAATGCGTACGGCACCGCGCTGGAAGCGGTGAGCATGGGCTCGGCGCTTTCCGCGCTGCAGCCGCTCTATCGCTCCGCACCGTAACGGAACGCCGCCGCGTGCCGCGATGAGAACGCGAGTGAGCTCCCGCAACTGGCTATCGGGCCTGATCTTCTTTCTGTCGGACGTCCGCGACGGACTCGGGCCCTTTCTCGGTGTGCTGCTGCTCAGCCAGGGCTGGCGCGCCGACGACATCGGTTACGTGATGGCGGCCGGCGGTGCCGCCGGCATGCTTGCGACCACACCGATGGGAGCATGGGTCGACCGGTCGCACAGCAAGCGGCTGCTGCTCGCGGCCGGCACCTTCGGACTCACGCTGGCGACCGCGGCGCTATGGGCCAGCCCATCGTTCGGCATTGCCATGACCTCTCAGGTGGTGACCGGCATGGCGGGTGCGCTGCTGGGCGCCGGCATCATGGGCCTGACGCTGGGGATCGTGGACCATGACGACTTGCCCCGGCAATTGGGCATCAATGAAGCGTGGAACCACGCCGGCAATGTCGTGGCGGCAGCGCTGGCCGGCATGGCGGGCTATCTGTGGGGGCTGTCGGCGGTGTTCCTGCTGCTGACCGTGATGGCGTTCGCGGGGCTCGTCTGCCTCATCCGTATCCGTCCCGAGGACATCGATCATGAGCGCGCGCGCGGCGATAGCTCGCCGTCCGCCGCTTCGGCGCATGACGGCGGTCAGCCCCCCTCGACGCTGCGCGTGCTGGCCGAATCGCGCGAGCTGCGCATGCTCGCGATCACGATGCTGCTGTTCCATCTCGGCAATGCCGCGATGTTGCCCTGGTTCGCGCAGTCGATCGTGGCACATGGGCTGGTGAACCCGAGCGTCTTCACGGCCGCGACGGTCATCGTGGCGCAACTGGTGATGATTCCCGCCGCGCTGGGCGCGGGCCGCTACGCGAGCCGCCACGGGTACCGCGTGCTCATCGTCGCGGCGCTTCTGGTATTGCCCCTGCGCGGACTCATCGCGGGGACCTGGGCATCGCCATGGGCACTGATCCCCGTTCAGGCGCTCGACGGCATCGGAGCAGGCTTGCTCGGCGTCGCGCTACCGGGACTCGTTGCCGGCATCCTCCGAGGCACAGGCCACGTCAACGCCGGCCTCGGGGCCGTCATGGCCGTGCAGGGCGTCGGCGCGGCGCTGAGCCCCGCATTCGCCGGGTGGATCGCGCATCATTTCGGCTATAGCGCGGCGTTTATCGCGCTTGGCGGGGTGGCGATCCTCGGGTGGTTCAGCTACCGATCCGGCATCTCGCCGCGCGCACCCGCCATGCCGCAACGATAACGTCACGACCGGGAGCGAGTACGGGGCGTATAGTGGAGACGCCATTCACAGCGAAACCTGACAAGGAGTCCCTATGACTGCGTCCACTTTCTCTCGCCGCGCGGCATTGCTCGCTTCGGTATCCGTGCTCCTGCTCTCCGGCACCGCCAACGCCCAGATCGGCGACATGCTGAAATCCTCGCCGCTGGGCGGCAGTTCCGGCCAAGGTGCCACTGGCGCGCTCGGCGGGCTTGGCTCGCCTGGGGGCGGGTCGCTATCGTCGCTATCGTCGCTCTCGTCGCTGAGTTCCGGTTCGGCCGGTAACGCAGCCGGCGTCATCGAATTCTGCGTCAAGAACAACTATCTCAACGCCGACTCGGCCACTTCGGCGGTGAAGGACAAGCTGCTCGGCTCGGTGTCCGGCGGGACCCGGGACAGCAACTACAGCGACGGCTCGCGCGGGATTCTTTCCACCAGCAGTGGCAGCAAGTTTGATTTGAGCGGGGGCGGGCTGAAGGCCGAGGTCACCAGGCAGGTGTGCGACAAGATCCTGGCGCAGGGGAAGTCGATGCTTTGAGGCAATTCTCTGCACATCCGGACGCCCGCTCGCGCGGGCGTCTTATTTCTAGATTCGCGCCGCGACGGGAATGCTGAAGGTCAGCGTGCTACCGTGGCCGGGTTCGGAAGACGCTTCGAGCGTCCCGCCATGGGCCTCCATGATGGAGCGGCAGATGGCCAGCCCCATCCCGATCCCCGTGCTCTTTGTCGTGAAGAACGGATCGAAGATGTTCTCGAGGGTCGTGTCATCCATGCCGGTTCCGCTATCCGATACCTTCACGCAGACATAACCGCCCTCGACTTGCGACGACACGGCAAGCTTGCGGGCCGGCGCCGGCGTCTCGGTCATGGCCTCCAGCGCGTTGGTGATCAGGTTGAGCACCACTTGCTGCAACTGGACGCCGTCGCCAAAGACGGCCTTCCCGGAGGCCGACAAGGACATCGACAGTCTCACCCTGCGATCGTCGATCTCGGGCCGCATGAGCTCGAGCACGCTGATCAGGACTTCATCGATGGCAAGCGGTGCCAGCGATGCCGGAGTCTGCTTTGCCAGAGCCCGCAGCGCGCGGATAATCTCGGACGTACGCGCCGCCGCGCTGTTGATCTGATCGAAGGCCGCCACGGCCTCCGTCACATCGGGGACGCTCCTTGCGAGCCAGCGGCGCCCTGCCCCGCTGCAATTGATGATGGCGGCGAGCGGCTGGTTGATTTCATGCGCAATCGACGCCGCCATGCCGCCCATCGCCGTCAAATGGGAGGTTCGCGCGAGGTCTGCTCTCGCTTTCACCAATGCGGCCTCCGTTTCGGCGCGCCGTTCATTCTCATCGACAAGTTCCCTGTACAGACGCGCGGTCACGATGGAATTGGCGGCATGTTGCGCCAGCATCTCCAGAAGCGCCGCCCTGTCCGCGCTGAACGCTTCCGTGCGGCGATTGTTCTCGAGGTAAAGCACGCCGACCATCGTCCCCTGCCGCATCAGCGGAAAGCACATCGCAGCGCGCACGGGGCGAGCGGCCCGCCCGACCATCCGACTGGACGCCAGCGCCTGGCCCGCGTCAACGAACGCGACGAGCCGCCGGCTTCTGATCGTCTTGTTGAGGATCGCCAGCGGGAGGATCGCGTCGGTGGGTGCCGAGGCCATGGTCTGGAAGACGATCCTGCCATGGTGCAACGTACCGATGGATTCGACGATTGGCTCGCCCCCTCTCATCAATAGCAGCACACCATATTGCGCATCGGCCTGAAGAATCATCGTGTCCAGCACTCGCTCGACCAGCTTCTCCAGCAGAATCTCTTCGGAGAATGCCTGAACCGCCCGCATGCCTTGGTGCAAATCGTTTTCCATGTCTTGTCTCCGGTGCAGCAGCGCGCCCGCGCCGCCTTCCGAGACATCGGCAAGCGCACGGTAGCTTACGATCAAGCGCTGCACCTTCGCATGCGCCCCCCAAACTCCATAGCAATAGCGTGCCCGCCTGGCATGCTCGAGCGCCAGTTCGACGCTCCCCTGGGATTGGTGATGCCTCGCAGAGAACTCCCAGGCAATCGATTCGACCATGAGCTGCCCGCTGACATTGGCGGCCGATGCCGATCTGGAATAAAGCTGTGCGGCAAGAACGTGCTCTCCGCGTGCGCGCGCCAGCTCGGCGCCGACCAGCAACGCCTTTCCGCCGAGTCCTGGTACCGTCGCGCCCCATTGCTCGAGCAACGCGCGTCTCGTCTCGATGTCGTCAACGATGGAAGGACTGACCTCGGCCGGTATCGTGCCCCTGGACGTCACGCTCAGTCTGGCGATGGCACCGAAGAATGCCAGGCATGGACCGCCTCGGTGGGGTGCCCGGCCGGGTGTATCCGTCGCCAGTGCTTCCGCCGCGCGAAACCGTTCGGTAGCCAGGGGCAGATCGTCGTCGAAGAATGCGGCCAATCCCGAGTAGAGATGCACGAGTCGCCGCGTTTCCTTCAAACGCCCCGTCAACTTCTGGTCGGCGGGCAGCACCGCGGCCAGCGAGAACGGAATCGGGCGCCGCACCGGATTATCGTGGCGCAGGTCCCGCACCAGCCGAAGCTGGGCGCCGACAACCAGTTCCGTCGCTCTGTCGCATGCGCGGCGCGCCGCCTCGATCGCGATGCGGGCTTCGGCATGTACCCGGCCCAGATGCTCGCCATTGGCGATCCGATTCACGATCCCTTCGACGAGCCGGCTGGCAACTTCCTGATCATCTGCGATGGACGGCTGCAGGCCCTTCACTCGGGAATGCGCGTGTGCGGCAGATCCAGCCGATATAGCCGGACAGGACGCTCCAGACGCGTCTGCCCGCCATTGAACAACCCAATGCGGTCAAGCTGGGGCACGGGCAGATAGAGGCGGCCCTGGCCGTCGAATGCGGGCGCATCGACCCAATGCAGCCGTTTGTCGGTCAGGACCGTTTCCGTGACACCGTCCGGCGAGATCCGTTTCAGCGAATCGGACGCCAGGTCCGAGTAATAGAAGTTGCCCGCGGCATCCATGACCGAGCCACCCATGGGCGGCAGGTCCAGCCAGGGCTGCACCTTGCCCGCGAGTTGGGCCGGCGTCAGGGCGACGTCGTTCAGCCAGCGGGTTTCGATCTTCGACCACGGCCCCTCGAGCGGGCCGAAATACAGCCAGCGGCCATCGTGGCTGACCTCCAGCGGATCGGCGTGAACACGCAGCGGACGTCCGTCCGGACCACGCAAGATCCGTCCATCGACGACGATATCGCGCCCGGCCGAAGCGGTCGTGGAACGCTCGCTTTCCAGCACCCGTCGCGCCACACCCGATTGCAGATCCAGCACGATGAGGCCCGGATCCCCCGCGTCGGTCAGATAGGCATGGTCGCCATGGAATCGAATGTCATCGATATAGCTATGGGTGCGCGCGACGTCCGGGCCAAGTGGAACAACCCGCCTGACCTGCCCCGTAGCCAGATCGATGGCGACCAGTTTCGCCGCGCCCGGCACCACGGTCCCGCCAAAGGCCGTCACCCCCGTATCGACGACCCATAGCTGTCCCGCGCCGTCGCGCCGGAGCGCATTGACGTTGACGAAGCGGTTATCGACGGCAACCGACGATGCGTCGGCATTCCACGCTGCGTCCGGAAACGGTACCAGCGCCCCGTCGGTGCCGACGCGGGCCACCGATGGGCCGAGCGAGCCCGTCCAGCGCGGGCCGGCCACGTAGATGCCACCGGCATCGTCGATCGCCGTGGCGTTCCAGATCATGCTGTCGCTCTCGGCCACAACATGCAGCGTCGGTGCCGCCACAGCGGCCTCTGCGACGATACTCAACGCGGCGGCGAGCAGCAGGGAAAGGGTCCACATTCTCATTATCGATCTCAAACGGAAGACATACGCTTACGGAACGTTCCTGGCGTCATCGCGGTGCTTCGACGGAACTGCTTGATGAAATGCGAGGCATCGCCGTACCCGCATCGATGGCCGATCTCGGCGACACTGAGGTTTCGAAACGCGCGGCTTGTCAGCATGGCCTTCGCGGACTCGACGCGGGTCTCCATCAGGTATTTCGCCATCGAGACGCCCAGTACCGCGAGATGGCGGTGAAGGCTTCTGACCGACATCCCCAGATCCGTCGCAATATCGACCGCGGCGATACTTGCTTCACGGTGCCTGTCGCGGATGCAACGCTGGATCTTCCCGGCCAGCTCGGACGAGCGGCTCAGCTGGATGTCGCTGGGTGGATTGAGTGCGCGCCCCGCCAACGCACCGAGCTCGCTGGCGAGCAATGACGCGTCATGGGCAACCGAATCCTGAAAGTCCTGAAACATCTGCCGGATAAAGGCGCAAAGGACTCGCGCCCAGCCCGCCGACGCATCGATATGCGCACCGACATGATCGTCGGCCCGATAGATCCAGCCCTCGATCCAGTGGGACGGCAATCCGACAAGAATGAGATCGGACTCGTCCGGCAGGTGAATCGCATACTCCCGCCCCGAACTCAGCAGTACCGCGTCCTGGCCACGCAGATCCACCGAGCCTCTTTCGGTATGCACCGACCAGGGACCGTTGTGAGACGTGACCAGGTGATAGGAGTCCCGCGAATCCAGCGCGATATTGCGCCGGGTCCTCCGCACCCTTCTGCCGACGGTCGCCATGGTCCTGCTCATACGGAGCGGCCCGAAGTCGCCAGAGAGAAGCTTCGCCTGAAAGCGCTCGGAGTCGGAAATATCGATGTCGCTCCTGGCAAGGGAGTGACCGATCGCGTCGATCCAGTACTCCCGTCTCAGCCGGGATTCGACGTCGTCCGTGGACCAGCGCCGGATCGACGTGTTTGGCTTTTCCATCTCGCGCGCCCAATGTGTATCATCATCAATGGTGCCTCAATCCCACCGCGTCCATGGCGACATTTACGACGATGTTTTCAGACACGATGCTCAGCAATCCAATGGAACGATGCCGACCATCTGAGAGGTGCGCACGAGATCGGGCAATGAACGCGCATTCATCTTTCGCATGACGGAAGCCCGGTGAACCTTGACGGTGATCTCGCTGATACCGAGGCTTGCCGCGATCCGCTTGTTCAGCGAACCCGCCACGACCCGAACGAACACCTCGAGCTCGCGAGGCGTCAGGGTCTTGAGCGTGTCGAGCGCCTCGTTGCGTGCCCGCACCTGCTCGCGCCTTTGCGCGTCCCGATGCAGTGCAATCATGACGGTATCGATGACTTGCTGTTCGGCGATGGGCTTGGTCAGGAAGTCGACGGCGCCCGCTTTCATGGCCGTGACGCACGCCTGCATATCGGTATGCCCACTCATGAAGATGATCGGCATCTGCAACGCCGGCTGCTGGCGCTGCAGGAACATCAGACCGCTTTCTCCACGGAGCCTGACGTCCAGCAACAGGCAGCTCGGCGCATCCTCGACGGTCGAGGCCTTGAACGCTTCCGTGCCTTCGAACGAGCGAATGCGTAATCCCACGGAGCGAAGCAGCGAGTCGAGCGACGCGCGGATCAGGGCATCGTCGTCGATGATGTAAACGATGGGTGAAGCCCCATCGGCGAACAGGTTCTCTGACATGGCAGTGATGGGAAGGATGACGACATGACCACTCACGTGAAATCATAGATGTCATACGTCCCGGCGAATGGTTTCGCCGTGCCGGGCTGATGGTCCATTCCCGCCAAGTCCGCGCGTACGCCCAACCGAACGTACGCGCGTGCGCCGCGCTACGCCACCTTACATATTCAACGACCGCTTCCGCACCGCCAGCGCCGCCTCCCGCATGGCCTCCGGCAGCGACGGATGCGCGTGGCTGATCATGCCGATGTCCTCGGACGCCGCCTTGAACTCCATCGCCACCACCGCTTCCGTGATCAGGTCGGAGGCGTTGGTCGAGACGATATGCACGCCGAGGATTTCATCGGTCTTCGCGTCCGCGATCATCTTGACGAAGCCTTCCGCATGCCCGAGCCCCAGGGCGCGGCCATTGACGGCCATGGGGAACTGCCCCGCGCGATATTCGCGGCCTTCGGCCTTCAGCTGGGCTTCCGTCTTGCCGACCCATGCGATCTCGGGTTCGGTGTAGATGACCCACGGAATGCAGTTGTAGTCGATATGCGGCTTCTGCCCGTCGATGACTTCGGCCACGAGTACGCCCTCGTCTTCCGCCTTGTGCGCCAGCATCGGCCCCCGCACGACGTCCCCGATCGCATAGATCCCCGGTACCGACGTACGGCACTTGTCGTCCACCGGAATAAAGCCGCGCGTATCGGCCGCCAGCCCGACCTGGTCGAGGCCGAGGTTGTCGGTGTTCGGCACGCGGCCGATCGAGACGATCAGGCGGTCCGCGTCGAGCTTGTGGTCCTTGCCGTCCTTGTCCTGATAGGCGATCTTGACGCCCTTGGCCGATGTAGTGATGTCGCCGATCTTGACGCCGAGTTCGATCGTCAGGCCCTGCTTCTTGAAGCTCTTGGCCGCTTCCTTCGCCACGCCCTCATCGACGGTCGGGAGGAAGCCCGGCAGCGCTTCCAGCAGCGTGACCTCGGACCCGAGCCGGCGCCAGACGGAACCGAGCTCCAGCCCGATGACACCCGCGCCGATCACGGCGAGCTTTTTCGGTACCGAGTCGAACGACAATGCACCTTCGTTGTCGGACACGATCTTGTTGTCCACGGGCACGTTCGGCAGATGCCGCGCCTTCGACCCCGTGGCGATGATCACGTCGCGCGCCGCGTACGACTGCGTCTTGTCGCCTTCCGTCACGTCCACGACGAACGCGCCGTCGGCCGCGCGCTTGTTGAACTTGCCGTGGCCCTTGAGCCAGGTCACCTTGTTCTTCTTGAACAGGAATTCGACGCCGCCCGTGAACTTGTCCACGATCGCGGCCTTGCGCTTGAGCATCTGCGGCAGATCGAGCGTCACGCCCTGCACGCGTACGCCGTGCTCGGCCATGCCGTGCTGCGCCTGCTCGAAGTTCTCCGACGAGGCCAGCAGCGCCTTGCTCGGAATGCAGCCGACATTGAGGCAGGTGCCGCCGAGACGCGGCTTGCCAGCGTCGTCGAGCCACTCCTCGACGCATGCCACGGTGCGGCCCAGCTGCGCGGCACGAATCGCCGCGATATAGCCGCCGGGACCGCCGCCGATCACGATGACGTCGTAGTCGACCTTGGCCGACGCGCTCACCGAAGACCCGGCAGCGGCGGGCGCGGCAGCAGGTGCCGGGGCCGCGGCGGGCTTCGCAGCCGGCGCGGCGGCCGCGGGAGCCGGTGCAGCGGCGGCCGGCGCGGCAGCCGTGGCCTTGCCCTCGGTATCCACCACCGCAATCACCTCGTCCGCCCGTACCGTTGCCCCATCGGGCTGCACGATCTTCGCCAGCACGCCAGGCGCGGGACTCGGCACCTCCAGCGTGACCTTGTCCGTTTCAATCTCGATGAGGATCTCGTCCTGCCCGACCGCCTCGCCAACCTTCTTTTTCCATTGGATCAGGGTTGCCTCCGCAACGGACTCGGAGAGCTGGGGAACCTTCACATCGATCATTGCCATGGTCATCCTCGTTGAACTGTCGTGCGACGAAAACTGCTCCAACCCGCAAGTGTATGGCGTTGGGCGGTATTGCGCATCCGTAGCGCTGTCACACCTTCGACATCAATCGCTGCGGATGTTGTTGTCCCTGATGACCTTGCCCCATTTTGCGTAATCGCCCTGCATGCGCGACGTCAGCTGGTCGGGCGGCAGATACGACGCGATGGTGCCGGCGCCCAGCATCTTCTGCTGCACCGCCGCATCCGCCAGCGCGCCCTTCAGCGCATCGGACAGCCTGGCCACCACGTCCTTCGGTGTGCCAGCCGGCACCAGCAGCCCGCCCCACGACGATGCATCGAAGCCCGGAAAGCCCTGCTCCGCCACGGTTTTGACGTCCGGCGCAAACGACACGCGCTTGCTGGACCCCACGGCGATCGGGCGCAGCTTGCCGGCCTTGATATGCGGCAACGCGGCAATCATGTCCGAAAACATCATCGGGACCTGGCCCGCCAGCAGATCGGCGATGGCCGGGGCGCTCCCCTTGTACGGCACGTGCTGCACGTCGAAGTGGCCGAGGTTCTTCAGCAATTCCGTCGAAAGGTGCCCAAAGCTGCCATTGCCCGCGCTCGTATAGTTGGTCTGCCCCGGCGCCGCCTTGGCCTTGGCGATGTACTGCTGCAGGTCCGTCACGTCGGGCAGCGCGTTGGGGTTCACCACCATGACGATCGGCAGTTCGTAGGCATTGCCGACCGGCGTGAAGTCCTTGAAGATGTCGTAGCCCTTGCGCGGCAGCAGATGCGGCGCAAGCAGCGTCGGCGTGGCCAGCATGACCAGCGTGTAGCCATCGGGCGCGGCCTTGGCGACCGTTTCCGTGCCGATCGTGCCCGATGCGCCCGGGCGATTGTCGATCACGAACGTGGTCTTCAGCGTCTCGCCCATTTTCTGGCCGATGATGCGCGCGGCCGTGTCGGTCGGCCCGCCCGCGGGGAACGGCACGACGAGGCGGATGGGCTTGTCGGCGGGAAATGGCGCCTGCGCGATGGCCGAGGCCATCGGCAGGGCGGTCGCCATCGCCGCCATGGCAAGTGTGGTGAGCGATGCGAGCGTCGTGCGACGCGCTTGACGGTACTTCATGTTGTGTCCTCCGGTGTATGACGTTGCTTTATCGTTGTTGTGGGGTACTGCCGCGCAGCGTCATCGCGCCAGGGCGAAACAGCCGCGCATCCATCTGCCGCAGATCGTCCGCGACGGCAATCGGCGTCGCGCATTGATCGAGCACGTCGCGCTGCAGGTCGATGCCCGGCGCGATCTCGACCAGCGTCAGGCGGGACTCGCCGTTCGCATCGGTGCGCATTTCGAAGACCGCGCGTTCGGTCACGTAGATCACGGGAATGCCGAGCGATGCGACATAGGGCCCGTTGAAACTCAGATGCGAGACCTCGGGCACGATTTTCTTCACGCGCCCTTCCGCGACGATGGACAGACGTTCGTCCCGCACCGCGATCTCGAGTCCGCCCGCCGTCAGCGTGCCCATGAAGACCACCGCGCGCGCACTCTGCGTGATATTGATGAAACCGCCCACGCCCGCGATCAGCGCACGCTCGCCCTCGCCGAACTTGCTCACGTTCACGTTGCCGTGCCCGTCGAGTTCGGCCAGCCCGAGTATCGCGAGGTCGATGCCGCCGCCTTCATAGAAGTCGAACTGCGCGGGTTGGTCGACCACGGCCTCCGGATACGCCGACGCGCCGAAGCTCAGGCCATCGGCCGGCGTACCGCCGATCGGGCCCGCTTCCACGGTGAGCGTGAAGCCATCGAGCCCGGCCTGATGCGCGAGCGCGCCCACGGCCGCGGGCATGCCCACGCCGAGATTGACCACGCGCGGCGCGCGGGCCGCGAGTTCCATCACGGCGCGGCGTTGCACGATCGTGCGCGCATCGAGCGATGCCGGGGCGGACGGCAGCGCCTCCGCCGCATGCGCGGCTTCGCCACGCCATGGCCGCACGTAGGCCTCGTTGTAGACCTCGGCAAACGTCATCTGATGATGCTCGGGGGCCTCGCTGACCACGACGTAATCGACGAGGATGCCCGGCACATGAATCGCCTGCAGCGTCTCGTGAAAATCGACGAGCGACTCCACCTGCGCGATGACGATGCCGCCCGAGTTGTGCGCGGCCTGCGCCATCGCGAGCAGTTCGTGGTGGAACGCCTCGCGATGCGTGCTGAGGTTGCCGCGCGGATCGGCGGCGGTGCAGCGGATCAGCGCGCAATCGATGCGGAAGCTCGGATAGAACAGATACTCGTCGCCACGGAAGTCGATCGCTTCCACCCAGTTCGCGCTGCCCGCGGCGATCGCATCGCGGGCACGCGCGTTGATGGCACCGCCGTGATAGCGCGCATCCTGTGCCGTGCGTGGATCGACGAACGTATGCAGGCCCACCTTGGTCAGCACGCCGGGCTTGCCGCCCGCAATCGCACGGTACAGATGCGTGATGACGCCCTGCGGCAGGTTGTAGCCCTCGCATGCCTCCTGCATGGCCAGCGTGGCGAGCCGCGTGGCCGACCGCCAGTGCCCGCCGACGATCGCGCGCGTCATGCCTGCATTGCCGAAATGGTTGACACCCCGCGCGCCGCGATCGCCCTGCCCCGCGGAATACACGAGCGTCAGATCGCGTGGCATTCCGCGCTGCAGAAAACGCCGCTCCAGCGCCTCCGTCACGCCTTCCGCGTGGCCCGCGCCGACAAAGCCCGCGCTGGCGACGGTCCATCCGCTCTGGACGAGTTCCGCCGCCTGGCTGGCCGTGATGACCTTCATGCCTGTCTCCCGATTTTGTAATCTGCGAACATTTGTTCGGAAAACGACTATCATACGGATCGCACGGCCAGATGCAAGCCCGTCTCCCACACCACCCATTCCCGACATGCCACGTGCCGTTTCCGCCGACAAGGAAGACGCCCTCGACGTCCCGAACGAGGCGCCCAAGAAGGACGAATTGCTCGATTCCCTGACCAAGGGGCTCGCACTGCTGCGCCTCTATGCAACGGGCGTCGACGGGTTGACGATGCAGGAAGTGGCCGAGCAGCTCGACGTCACGCGCGCGGCTGCGCGCCGGCTGCTGCTGACGCTCGTGCATAACGAATACCTCGTGCAGGACGGCCGCAGGTTCCTTCTGACGCCGAAGGTCATGGACCTCGGCTATGCGTACTTCGCGTCGATGAACCTGCCGCAGATCGCGCGGCCCTATCTGCAGGCGCTGTGCGCGGAGGTAGGAGAGAGCTGCTCGATCGGCATGCTCGATCACGAATCGGTCGTACTCGTCGCGCGCGAGGAACCGCGCCAGCTATTGCGCGTGGATATGGCGATCGGCCGCCGCATGCCGGCCTATGCGCATTCGCTCGGCCGCGTGTTGCTGGCCGGGCTCGACGACGCGTCGCGCGAGGCGTATCTGAAGCAGGCGGCGTTGCGCAAGCTGACGCCGTTCACGGTGACGTCGCGCCAGACGCTTGCGCGCAAGCTCGCGGAGATTCGCAGCGCGGGGCACTGCACGCTGATCAGCGAGCTCGTCGATGGGTTCGCGGGTATCTCCGTGCCGCTGCACGACCAGACGGGCAAGGTCGTGGCCGGCGTGGGCCTGAGCATGGTGCTCGGCAGCCGCGATCAGGCGTTTCTGGAGAAGCGTTTTCTGCCGGCGCTACGGCTCACCGCGCAGAAGATCGAGACGATTCTGAAGGCGCGTTAGCTCACACGGTCGCTGGTATCGACACGGAGACGGTCGCGGTGGCAGCCGCTTCCGCCGACGACATCGCCAGAAACTCGTGGATCTGCGCCACGACGGCCGCGCCCTCGCCGATCGCGCCACCGACGCGCTTGACCGAGCCCGATCGCACATCGCCCACCGCGAATACGCCGGGCACGCACGTCTCCAGCGCGGCAGGCAGCCGGTCCGACGGTCCATCGACCGCGGCCGCGCCCGTGCGCACAAAGCCCGAGCGATCGGTGGTGACATCGCACCCTTCGAGCCAGCGCGTTTCCGGTTCGGCGCCCACGAACAGGAACACGTTGCGAATATTGCGTTCCGTCTCGACGCCGGTCTGCCGGTTCTGCCACGACACGCCCACGAGGCCATCGCACGACCCCTTGTGCAGCGCGACGAGTTCCGTGTGCGGCAGCAGCTCGATATTCGGCGTGGCCGCGATGCGATCGATCAGGTAGCGCGACATCGTCGCCGCCAGTCCCGGCCCGCGCACGAGCATATTGACCTTGCCCGCGTGCTGCGACAGGAATACCGCCGCCTGCCCGGCCGAATTGCCGCCGCCCACGAGCGCCACCTCCGCGTTCGCACAGCTGCGCGCCTCGATGGCCGAGGCCCAGTACCAGACGCCGCGCCCTTCGAAGTCGGGCAGCATCGGCACATTGGGGCGGCGATAGCGCGCCCCGCTCGCGATCACGACCGTCCGCACGCGCAGCCGGCGGCCGTCGGTCAGCTCGATATGCATCACGTTGTCGGGTCCCGTGCGCTCGCAGTCGAGCAGGCGGACTTCCGACGGAATCCATAGCTCCGCGCCGAACTTCTCGGCCTGCACATGCGCGCGGCCCGTCAGTGCCGCACCGGAGATACCGGTCGGAAAGCCGAGGTAGTTCTCGATGCGGGCACTGGCCCCGGCCTGTCCGCCGTAAGCGCGTCGGTCGAGCACGACGACGTGCAACCCCTCGGAGGCGGCGTACACGGCGGTGGCCAGACCCGCGGGACCGGCACCCACCACGGCGACGTCGAAGATCTCGTGCCGCTCGTCGGTTTCCACCATGCCCATGCAGCGGGCCAGTTCGGTCTCCGTGGGATTGACGAGCACCGCGCCGCCCGGACAGACGGCAACGGGGTCGCCGGCCGCCGCGCCATATTGTTCGATCAGCGCCGCGGCACCGGCGTCCTCGCGTGCATCGACCACGCGATACGGTTCGCCATTGCTGCGCAGAAAGCTCTCGAGATGCAGCAGCGCGCCCGAGCCCGGGCGGCCGATCAGCACCGGACCGCTCTCGCCCCATTCGATCAGCGACACGCGGCGCAGGATCAGCGCGCGGATCAGCCGCTCGCCCAGGTCCGCCTCCGCGACGATCAGCGCGCGCAACTCCTGCGGCGTGACGAGCAGCGTCTCCACGTGATCGATGGCCACGGCATCCACAAGCGACGGCTTGCCCGACATTGCCGCCAGTTCGGCCGCGAAGTCGCCGCGCGTAAATTGGGTCAACGGCCGCGTATTGCCCAGCCCGTCGCGCTGGTTGATCTGCACGGTGCCGGTCAGGATGACGAACATCCCCGCCGTCCGCACGCCCGTGCACTCGAGGTGTCCACCGGGGGCATAGCAGCGCAGGGTTCCGAACCGCCCGATGCGGGCAAGCTCGGGTTCGGAGAACCGCATGTACATCTGATGATGGCGGGACATCATGGAGGCTGGAATGTCCCGATCTACCGCGCCGGTTGTCGCACCGGTTGTCGCTTCGTTCGTCGTGCTGGTCGTCTTGCTGGTCATCGCTGCTCCCCTGCAGGTTGTCGGCGCGGGCCACCAGCATGAACGTTACTCCGACTCGGCGACGTAGGGTGCGTAAACGCGGATCAAATGTCGTGAATCGCGCGGGAGCGGCCCCAGCGCCACATCGCACGCATCCGCCGGCACAGGTGGTTGCGCCGGCGGACGGTGACTCAGCGGTCAGTCGGGGATGACGCCTCAGGCCATATGCGACGCGCACTCTCCGCGTGCACCAAGACCGCGCGCGCCATCGGTATAGGCATCACGCATACCGATATGGTTGCCGCCATCGGTGTAGGGGTCGCGCGGACCCATTCGCGCGCCGTCCGTGAACGGATCGAAGCCGCCCTGCTTGCAGGTGGTCGTGCCCGCATGCTTGGTGGACGCACTGGCCGGAACGAAAGTTTCGCTCCATGCGGCGTGCGCGGCCTGGGACAGGCCGAAGGTCATCGTGGAAACAACAAACAGGGTCTTGGCAAGCTTCGTAGACATCGCGACTACTCCAACATCGAACTCCAATCGGTAACGGAAACGGCTGGCATGGCCAAACCGTGGAGCCATTGTCGGAAATCGAACGGATACGAACATGAGGCGAGCGTCCCGGTTTCGGGTGAGAACATCGGGAATACGCCCGCGCGCATGGGACTTCGGTCCCCACCGAGGGAATACCCTATCCCTCAGTTCCTACCCTTTCACCGCGGCCTCGATCTTCGCGACGTCGATCTTCGTCATCGACATCATCGCCGTGAACGCACGCTTGGCCGCCGCGCGGTCCTTGCTGGTGTACGCCTCCGTCAGCACGCGAGGCGTGATCTGCCACGAGATGCCCCATTTGTCCTTGCACCAGCCGCAGACGCTTTCCTGCCCGCCATTGCCGACGATCGCATTCCAGAGCCGGTCGGTTTCCGCCTGATCGTCGGTGGCGATCTGAAACGAAAACGACTCGTTGTGCTTGAACTCGGGGCCGCCGTTCAGGCCGATGCACGGAATGCCCGCCACCGTGAACTCGACGGTAATCACGTCGCCTTCCTTGCCCGACGGATAGTCGCTCGGGGCATGGTGCACCGCGACGACGCGGCTGTCCGGAAATGTTGCCGCGTAGAAATTGGCGGCCGCTTCCGCATCACCTTCGTACCACAAACAGATCGTGTTCTTGTTTGTCACGTCGTGTCTCCCTGGGGTGAATTCCCCCGAGCAGCATACGACCGGCCCATGACGCGTTCAAAGCGCAGTTTTGTAAGCAGATAGTGTTCGACATTGCAACTTTGTTGCATTAAGCTTGCCGACTGTTTCCACCTTCCGCGAGCAGTTTTCCATGCCTCCTCCCGATACGCGCGCCGCGCCACCGCCAGTGGCCGCCCTGCACGACGTGGTCTTTGCATGGCCCGGACAACGCGACGCGCGCCTGCGCATCGGCCGCTTCGACGTGGCGGCGGGCGAGCATGTGTTCGTCTCGGGCGAGAGCGGCAGTGGCAAGAGCACCCTGCTCGGCCTGCTCGCGGGCGTGCTCGTGCCGGACGAAGGCACGGTGACGATCTGCGACACCGCCTTGCATACGCTGGCCGGCGCGCGGCGCGATCGCTTTCGCGCGGACCATATGGGCATCATCTTCCAGCAGCTGAACCTGCTGCCGTATCTGTCCGTGCTCGACAACGTCCTGCTCGCCTGCCGCTTCTCGGCCGCGCGCCGCGAACGTTCGCGCGAGCAGGGCGACACGCCCGCCGACGCGGCGGCCATGCTGCTTGGCCGGCTCGATCTGCCCGAAGCGTTGTGGCGGCGCCCCGCGTCCCGGCTTTCCGTCGGCCAGCAACAGCGCGTCGCCGCGGCACGCGCACTGCTCGGCCGGCCACAGATGGTCCTGGCCGACGAGCCGACGTCCGCGCTCGACGCCGCGCGGCAGGCCGCGTTCATGGATCTGCTGCAACGCGAATGCCGCGCCGTGGGCGCGAGCCTGATCTTCGTGAGTCACGACGAACGGCTGGCCGCGCATTTCGACCGGCGGTTCCCGATGCCGTCCATGGCAATGCCGGCGCTTGCCGCGGAGGCCATCGCATGACGTTGTTCGGTCTTGCCGCGCGCAGCGCGTGGAACCGGCGGTACAACCTGCTGCTGATGGTCGTGGCCATCGCCCTGTCCACGGCACTGCTGCTCGGCGTGGAGCGCATCCGGCAGCAGGTGCGCGCGGGATTCTCGCAATCGGTGTCGGGCACGGATCTGATCGTCGGCGCGCGGGGCAGCCCCATGCAGCTGATGCTCTACACCGTGTTCCACCTCGGCAGCGCCACCAACGACATGCGCTGGGATAGCGCGCGACGTATCGCCGCGCATCCGTTGGTCGCGTGGACCATTCCGGTATCGCTTGGCGATTCGCATCGCGGGTTTCCGGTGCTGGCGACCAATGGCGACTACTTCCAGTACTTCCGCTATGGCGCGCAGCATGCGCTGCGGCTGGCGGAGGGCAAACCGCTCGATGCGCGGCCCGATGGGCTGTTCGACGCGGTGATCGGCGCCGAGGTTGCCCGCACGCTCCACTACCGGATCGGCGACCGCATCGTGCTCAGCCATGGCGATGACGATGCCCACGAGCATGATCACGGGCCGCTCGGCGAGCATCACGACCATGCGGACAAGCCGTTCGTGGTCACCGGCATTCTGGCGCCCACGGGGACGCCCGTCGATCGCACCGTGCACATCACGCTGGAGGCGATGGAAGCGATCCATCTCGACTGGCAGGCGGGCGCGCCAATGCCGGGCATGTCCATTCCGCAGCAACTCGTCCGCAAGTTCGATCTGACGCCGAAGCACGTGACCGGGCTACTGGTTGGCCTGAAGCTGCGCTCGCGGGTGTTTGCCGTACAGCGCGAGATTGCGGACGACACGCGCGAACCGCTGATGGCGGTGCTGCCCGGTGTCGCGCTCGATGAACTCTGGGACATGATCGGCGTGGCCGAGACCGGCATGATGCTGATGTCGGCATTGGTCGTTGCCGTGGGGCTCGCCGGGCTGGTATCGTCCATCCTCGCCGCGCTGGGCGAACGGCGCCGCGAACTCGCGATTCTTCGCGCGGTGGGCGCGCGCCCGCTGGATCTGTTGTTGCTGCTGGCGGCCGAGGGCTTCTGCCTGATGCTCGCCGGCACGCTGGCCGGTTACATGCTGTTGACGGCGGTGTCCGTCGCCATTGCACCGTGGCTGCAGGCGAGCCTCGGCATCGCATTGCCCGTGGCCTGGCCGCAGGCCAGCGAATTGCCGTTGCTCGGGGCGATCGTTGCCGCCGGTGCGGTGGCTTCGCTGCTGCCGGGCTGGCGCGCGTACCGCATCAGCCTTGCCGATGGATTGACCCCGAATACCTGAGCCCTTGCCAGTGACCACACGACGCCGGACCCTGCACGCCCTCGCCGCCCTGAGCGGCATCTGTCTGCTGCCCGCCGCGCGCGCGGCGAACGACGTCCGCGAGATCAAGTGGAGCGAACTGCTGCCCGCCGGGTGGGACGCGAAAGCGCCGTTCCAGGGGCTCGACCTCGACAAGCTCGAAGACGGCGATCCGCGCGCGCAGGAAGCGCTGGCGCGCGCACGCGACTACTGGAAGTCCGCGCCCGTCGAACGATCGCTCGACGGCGCGCGCGTGCGGCTGCCGGGCTACGTGGTGCCGATGTCCGGCGATGCGCGCATCATCGGCGAGTTCCTGCTGGTGCCATACTTCGGGGCATGCATCCACGTACCGCCGCCGCCGGCCAACCAGATCGTCCATGTGAAGCTCGACAAACCTTCCCGCACGCCGCTCCGCGTGATGCGCGCGGTATGGGCCACGGGCACGCTGCGCGTCGAGCGCCTGACGTCGGCGATGGGGGATGCCGGTTATGCGTTGCATAACGCGAGCGTCGAGCTCCATGTCCGTTGATGCGAGTTGCCGATGAAGTCTCCAGGCCGACGCCTGTCCGCGCCGTTATTGGCCACCGCCGCCGTCATCGTCTGCACGGCCGCTGCCGTGGGGGGCGGTTACTGGCTGCGTTCCCAGTCGCCCGCGCCGATTGCCGATACGAAGGCACCCGTCGTAGCGCAGCCTGATGCGCCCGTCGGCAACTATCGCGAGATCGACTGGCAAACCCTGCTGCCCAAGGGCTGGGACCCAATGGCCCCGTTCAAGGGCCTGAAGCTCGACGACATGGAAGACAACGATCCCCGCGCGGAGATCGCCATGGACAAGGCCCGCCAGTACTGGCAATCGGCACCGGTCGAACCGTCGCTCGACGGCACCGCGGTCCGCCTGCCCGGCTTCGTCGTCTCGCTCGACGGCGAAGGCGAGGCCGTTCGCGAGTTCCTGCTGGTCCCCTACTTTGGCGCCTGCATCCATCTGCCGCCACCGCCTTCCAACCAGGTGGTCCACGTGCGCACCAACCGCCCGCTGGACGGGCTGCGCACGATGGACACGGTCTGGATCCGCGGCGTCATGCGCGTGGAGCGCGCGGAAACCATGATGGGCGATGCCGGGTATGGGATGACGGACGCGATCCTCGAACCGTACCGGCCCTGACGCGACCGTTCCCCCGCCACACGGTCGTTCTGTGGAAATTCGTTGACTTGGCTACAATCTCGGAGGCCCGCAGAGGCCATTCGAGATAACGACACCGAGACGCCAACGACATGTCCAACCCCCTCCGTTCCGCGCTGCCCATCCTGGTCGGCGCGTCCGTCATGCTGTCCCTCGCCATGGGGCTCCGGCAAAGTCTCGGGATCTTCGTGCCGCCGCTCACGCGCGATATCGGGATTTCCGTGGGCGATTTCACGATCGCGGTTGCCGTGCAGAACCTCACGTGGGGTGTCCTGCAGCCGTTCGCGGGCGCGCTGGCGGTGCGGGTCGGGTTCCGGCCACTGATGATCGGCGGGTCGCTGCTGTATCTCGTCGGCCTGCTTCTGCTGGCGACGTCGCAGGGGCTCTGGGCCGTGATCCTCGGTGCGGGGTTGCTGATCGGTGCCGCCATGGCCACCACGGGCACCGCGATGTCGATGGCCGCCGCGTCCAACGCGGTGCCGCCGCATGTGCGCAGCCTCGTGCTCGGCTTCGTGTCGGCCTGCGGATCGCTCGGGGCGATGATCGCCGCGCCGCTCGGGCAGGCGATCTCGCAGGGCTGGGGCTGGCGCCTTGGCGTGGCCTCGTTCGTGATTCTCGCGCTGATCATGCTGCCCGCCGCGTGGTCCGCCGGCCGCGTCGACGCCTTGCGCCAGGCCACGCCCACCCATGCTCCCGTCGAACAAAGCGGCCGCCATGCGCTGATGAGCGCGCTGCGCCATCCGCCCTTTGTCGTCATGGCGCTGGCCTATACGGTCTGCGGCATGCAACTCGTCTTCCTGACCACGCACCTGCCGGCCTACCTCGACCTGTGCGGCATGGATCCGATGCTGTCCGCCAAGGCGCTCGGCCTGATCGGCGGCTTCAACGTGCTCGGCAGCCTGTTCTTCGGCTGGGCCGGCGGCCGGGTCAACAAGCTGCATCTGCTGGGCTGCATCTATATCCTGCGGTCGGCCGGCTTCGTCTGGTATTTCCATGCGTCGCCGACGCCCGAGACCACGATGATCTTCGCGTCGGTCATGGGCTTCCTGTGGCTCGGCGTGTCGCCGCTGGTGCAGGGGTGGATTGCGCAGACGTTCGGCCTGCGCTGGCAGGCGATGATCGCGGGCGTGGCGTTCTTCAGCCACCAGATCGGCAGCTTTATCGGGGCGTTCGGCGGTGGCTGGCTGTACGAGCTCGCGCGCAACTACGATACGGCGTGGAAGCTGGGGGCGGCGATGGGGCTGTGCGTGGGCGCCGTGCAGATCGCGTTCGCGTTTGCCTCGCGCACGCAGGCGCCGCGCCTAGCGACCTGAGCGCGCATCGTCGGCTTCGGTCCATCGTTTTAGCGCGCGGCGGAAGTTCGCGCCATCGCTGAAGCCGAGCAGCAGCGCAATATCGTCGGTGCTCATGCGCGTGGTCTTCAGATACTCGGTGGCGAGCGAGAACCGCACGTCGTCGAGAATCGCGCCGAACGACGTGTCTTCCGCCGCCAGATGCCGCCGCAACGTGCGGCTCGTCATGCCGAGCGCGTCCGCCACCGCATCCATGCCCGGAAACACGCCCGGCTCGCGCATCAGGATCTGGTAGACCTCGCCCGACACGCCGCTCGATGTCTTGGCCTCGCCCACGAGCCGGTCGCAGGTCTCCTGAATCAGCGCCGCGGAATGCCGATGCGCGAGCTGCGGCTTCTGCCCGAGGATCGCACTGTCGTAGATGAGTTCATATTCGGGTTGCCCAAACTCGCAGCGGCAGCCCAGATACCGGTCATACAGGCTCGCGTGCGCGGGCGCCGGGTGGGCAAAGCGCGCGAGAACGGGCGGGCAACGCTGCCCGGCCACATCCTGCAGATGCGTCACGTGCTGCGTGAACTGCTGCTCGATCAGGAACTGGCGCAATTCGTCCGAAGCGATGGCCACCATGGCATCGGGAAACGTCCACACCATCCGGTCCGGATACTCGGTCCATTCGATCGCGACCGTCGGTGTCGCGAGGCGATGGTATTTGACGCCGAGCCGGAAGTAATCGCGCAGCGACAGGCACGACATCAGCGCGTACCCGTACATGCCGTACGCCGCGAGATGCAGCCGTCCGCCCACCACGAACGGCGTCGCGGGGTCATGCGACAAGGCCAGCGCATTGCGGCAGACGGCGATGTATTGCCGCACGGACGTCAGCAGCGACGTGTCCGATAACGCCTCGGGCGCCAGCCCGCTGCCGCGCAGGCTGTCCTCGGGCGCGATGCCCTGCTCGGCCAGTACCTCCACCAGCGCGGCGATCTTGTACGGCGCATGGATGCGCTCGTTGTGCAGCGGAAATCTCGGCGGCACGGTTGTCTCCTCTGTCCTTCCCAGTTCTTCCCTGTTCTTCCCTGTCCTTCACTGTCCTTCCCGCCCAGCCTTCAATCTGTCCTCTTTGGACATGACCGTGTCCGGAAATGACCTTACGTCGGGCATGCTACCGAACTATCATCCCCTCCACAAGCTCGCCCGAGCCATATAACGAGACAGCCACCGTGACACCTACCCCCAAGCGTTCCGACGCCCGCAAAGTCATCATCTCGTGCGCCGTCACCGGCTCCGCGCACGTGCCCTCGATGTCGCCCTACCTGCCGCTGACGCCCGCCGATATCGCCTCGCAGGCAATCGAGGCCGCGCAGGCCGGCGCCGCCATCCTCCATCTGCACGCGCGAAACCCCGTCGATGGCCGTCCCACGCCGGACCCCGCGGTCTTCCGCGAATTCGTGCCCGAGATCGTGCGGGAGACCGATGCGGTCATCAACATCACCACCGGCGGCAGCACGCGCATGACGCTCGACGAGCGCCTGGCCTATCCGCGCGTGGCACGCCCCGAGATGTGCTCGCTCAACATGGGCTCGATGAACTTCTCGCTGCATCCCATCGCGCAGAAGATCGACCGCGAGGATGGCTGGCGCTTCGACTGGGAGAAGGAATACCTCGAAGGCATGGAGGACATGATCTTCCGCAATACCTTCCGGGACATCCGCAACATCCTCACCGAGTTCGCGGACCACGGCACGCGCTTCGAGTTCGAGTGCTACGACGTGGGCCATCTTTACAACCTCGCGCACTTCATGAACCTCGGGCTGGTCAAGCCGCCGTTCTTCATCCAGACCGTGCTCGGCATTCTGGGCGGCCTCGGCCCCGATCCCGAAAACCTCGTGGTCATGCGCAATACCGCGGACCGCCTCTTCGGGCGCGAGAACTACCACTTCTCCGTCCTCGGCGCCGGCCGGCACCAGATGCCGCTGGTCACGATGGCCGCGATCCTGGGCGGCAACGTGCGCGTGGGCCTCGAGGACAGCGTCTATCTGTCGAAGGGCGTGAAAGCGCGCAGCAACGCCGAGCAGGTCCGCAAGATCCGCCGCGTGCTCGAGGAACTGTCGTTCGAGATCGCCACGCCCGACGAAGCACGCGAGATGCTCGGGCTCAAGGGCGCGGCGGCGGTGACTTTCTGAGCCTCACGACAACAACCATCTGGAGACAACAATGGTGACCCCTTCGTTCGATTCGGGCAGTGACACGACCCACGCCGAAGCCACGCGCAAGGCAATGCGGTATCTGATCCCGCTGATGTGCGCGATCTACTTCATGTCGTACCTCGACCGCACCAATGTCGCGCTGGCCAAGGTGCAGCTCGCGCATGACCTCGGCATTACGGCCGCCATCTACGGGCTCGGCGCCGGCATCTTCTTTATCGGCTATGCGCTGCTGGAAGTGCCGAGCAACCTGATTGCCCACCGCGTGGGGCCGCGCCGCTGGATCGCGCGCATCGCGGTGACATGGGGCGCGCTGTCGGCCGGCATGATGTTCGTGCAGGGCGAATGGTCGTTCTACGTGCTGCGCGTGCTGCTCGGCATCGCCGAGTCGGGGCTGTTTCCGGCGCTGATGTACATGGTGACGCTGTGGTTCGCGCCGAAGGATCGTCCCGTCGCGGTCGGCTGGATCTACACGGCACCGGCCATCGCGCTCGTCATCGGCAACCCGATTGGCGGCGCGCTGATGCAGATGGACGGCATCGGCGGACTGCATGGCTGGCAATGGATGTTCCTGATCGAGGGGCTGCCCACGATCTTCGTCGGCATCCTGCTGTACTTCAAGCTGCCGGAGCGGCCGTCGGACGCGCGCTGGCTGTCGCGCGCGGAAGCCCAGTCGCTCGAGTCCCGCGCGGTCATCGACGACCATGCGCACCTGACTTCCGCCCACTGGATGGCGGCGCTCAAGCGTCCGACCACCGTGCTGATCGGCCTCATCTACTTCCTGAATCAGGTCGCGTTCGTGGGGCTCGTGTTCTTTACGCCGGCCATCATCCAGCAGATGCATGTCACCTCGCCGCTGCTCATCGGCGTGCTGTCCGGCAGCGTCGGCATCGGCTTCCTGCTCGGCGTGCTCACGCTGCCGCGCATCCATCGCCGCACGCAGTCGGACTGCAAGTTCCTGTGGGTGCTGACCGCGGGCTCCGCGTTGACCGCGGCGGGTATCCTGCTGACGTCGAACCAGACGCTGCAGATCGTGCTGCTGGCGGGCACGGCGTTCTTCGGCGGCGGCGTGCTCCCGTCCTACTGGACCATTGCGATGAAGCGCCTGCAGGGTATCCACGCGGCGGCGGGGCTGGCCTTTATCAACACGATCGGTCTGCTGGGCGGCTTCGCGGGTCCTTACCTGTTCGGCATGGCGGAGGCCGCCACGGGGCGCAGCGCATCGGGCTTTGCGGTGATCATCGGCGCCGCGTTGCTCGGCCTGCTGATCGTACCGCTGCTGGCGCGGGCCATCGACAATGAATCCGACGCCGGTCGGGCAAGTACCGAAGGCGGTCTTCCCCAGCGCGCGTAATAATCTCCACTCCTCACCACACGACAACGAGCAGGTTCATGAGACTCAGCAGCAAGGTAGCCATCATCACGGGCGCGGGCCAGGGCATCGGCGCCGCCACCGCCCTCAAGTTCGCCCGCGAGGGCGCGACCGTGGCCGTGTGCGACGTCAATCCCGAGGCCATATCGGCGGTGGTTCAGGCCTGCCGCGAGGCCGGTGCCGATGCGCACGGCTATACCGTGGACGTGACCGATCGCGACGCGGTGGACCTGATGGTGGCGAGTGTGCTGGCGCGCTGGCAGCGCATCGACGTGCTCGTCAACAACGCGGGCATCACGCGCGATGCGCGCCTCCAGAAGATGACCGCGAAGCAGTTCGACGACGTGATCGACGTGAACCTGCGCGCGGTCTTCCACGTCGCGCAGGCCGTCGTCGATACGATGATCGACCAGCGCGCCGGGGTGATTCTGAACGCGAGTTCCGTGGTGGGCGTGTATGGCAACTACGGCCAGACCAATTATGCGGCCGCCAAGTTCGGCGTCATCGGTTTCACCAAGACCTGGAGCCGCGAACTCGGTCCCAAGGGCATTCGCGTGAATGCGGTGGCACCGGGCTTTATCGAGACGCCAATCCTCGGCACCGTGCCGGACGAGGTGCTCGCGAAAATGCGCGATGACGTGCCGCTGCGGCGCCTTGGCCAACCCGAGGAGATCGCCAACGTGTATGCGTTTCTTGCAAGCGACGAAGCGAGCTATATCAATGGCGCGGTGCTCGAGGTCTCTGGCGGCATGACGCTGTAACGGCCCGGCACGACAAAGGAGACAGACTCACCATGACCATCCTCGACATGCTCAAGCCCCGCGCCGGCCTGCGCGTGCTGATCTCGGGCGGCGCCTCGGGCATCGGCGCGGTAATCGCCGACGCTTTCCTCGAGGCGGACGCGTCGGTCTACGTCTGCGATATCGATGCAGAGGCCGTGGCACGTGCCGCGAGCCGTCACCCGCGCCTGTTCGCGGGCGTGGCCGATGTCGCCGACGCCGCGCAGGTCGACCGCGTGATCGACGCCGCCAGCGAAGCGCTTGGCGGGCTAGATGTGCTCGTCAACAACGCGGGCATCGCCGGCCCCACCGGCGCGGTGGACGCCATCACGCCCGAGCAGTGGCAACAGACGGTCACGACCAACCTGAACAGCCAGCATGCCTTCCTGCGCAAGGCGGTACCGCTGCTCAAGGCCACGTCGGACAGTCCGACCATCATCGCGATGTCGTCGGTCGCGGGCCGGCTCGGGTATGCCTACCGCACGCCCTATGCGGCGACCAAATGGGCCATCGTCGGCCTCGTGAAATCGCTGGCCATCGAGCTCGGCCCGGACGATATCCGCGTCAATGCCATCCTGCCCGGCGTCGTCGAAGGTCCGCGCATGGACCGCGTGATCGCCGCGCGCGCGGACGAGCGCGGTATCGGCTTTGACGCGATGAAGGCCGAGTACCTGAGCAAGATCTCGCTACGGCGCATGGTCACGGCCGAGGATGTGGCCGCCATGGCGCTGTTCCTCGCCTCGCCCGCCGGACGCAATGTCTCCGGGCAGGCCATCAGCGTGGACGGCAACGTCGAGTACCTCTGACACGCGCAGGAGCAGCGCTGCGCGGACAGGCCGCCGTACACCGTGCTAGCGGGTCTTCCTCGGCCTGCGGCAACGGCACCGGACACCGAATGGCCTCCGCGCGGCCGCCACGCCACGCCACACCGCGCCGCGCGACCATCCACCTCGCTCCCTCGCGTTTCAGCGGGATCCCCCCCAAAACCAATCACCTGCGCCCGGAAAGCGCCAATAATCGCGCATCGATACGTGGCAGCGTCACAGCGACATCGACCGCGGCGTGGATCACCGTTCCCCAGTCCGCACGCCCGTGCCGACACCGCCGCCATATAGTAGATGTCAGCCATCGTCGCGTCGTAACCGTTGTTCAGGATCAGCTGCGGCCGGGTATCGCCCGGATGCGAGGCCGAGCGGATCGGATAGCCCCGCAGTACAGTGTCGCCAGGCGGGATATCGCGCTTTTGCGCGGGCGTATCGCGTAACGCCATCGCGCGATCGAACGCATCGGTCTCCCTGGTCCGCGCGGCAATCCGGCGCGGCATTCCGGCTCGGATTGCCGGCGTGCCGTACATCGGGTGGTACGCCGTGGCATGAAACACGCTTGCTTTCTGCCATCGCGCGGCGGCCATGGCGCGCTGCCCCCGGGCGAGGGTTTCGCCAGCATCCCGCGCGATACGTTCGGCAGCGCGCATCCAGGCATTGTGGAAAACCCCATCGTCACCATGATCGACCTCGCGGGCGATGGCGGCGACTTCCCCGTAGTCCGCGCCGCTGTAGGGGATGCAGGCCAGCGGCCAGGTGTCACCCCGACGATTGGCATGGCAGGACGCCTCGATGGGCCGAAAATGCGCCCGGCCGTTGTTGCCGCATGACAACATTTCACCGCAGAGATCCCGCGGACGCCCGTCCCCACGAAAGTAGGGATCCTGCGGATATTGGCAGTAGGCCTCAAGCTTTTCGTGATCGTTGTGTCTGTGTCCCCCTTTGCGCATACCCCCTGGAGAACCCTTCATGCCGCTTGCCGATGTCAAAGAAACGCCGACGATTGCCCGCAATCGCCGGTCCGCGCCGCTTCCGACGTGGATTGCCAATCGGATGGAGGCCCATTTCGTCGACCGGATGGAGAAGCTCTGGGGCGGCGACCATCTGCTCCATGGCCGCACGCCGGACCCCGATGCCCTGCATCTGAGCAGCAACGACTATCTGTGCCTGCTGGGGGAGCCCGGGCTCGTACAGGCGCAGGCGCGCGCGTTGCTCGACGAGCAGCCCGAACTGCTGATGTCCTCGGTGTTCCGGCACGGCGATACGCCCCAGCAGCGGCTCGAGCGCAAGCTCGCGGACCTGATGCAGGCGGAAGACGGCCTGATCGCCCAGTCCGGCTGGGCGGCGAACGTCGGTCTGGTGCAATGCATCGCGGGCCCCGGCGTGCCCGTCTATATCGACATGAACGCGCACGCGTCGCTGTGGGAGGGCATCAGCGCGGCCGGGGCGCAGGCCGTGCCGATCCGCCATAACGACTTCGCGCATGCGGAACGCCAGATCGAGCGCATCGGGCCCGGTGTCATCATGGTCGATTCGGTCTACAGCACCACGGGCAGCGTTGCCCCGCTCGAGGCGTTCGTGCGCGTCGCCGAAACCACGAAAAGCGTGATCGTGGTCGATGAGTCCCACTCGCTCGGCACCCATGGCCCACGCGGCGGCGGACTGGTACCGGCCCTCGGCCTGTCGGAACGCGTCCATTTCCGTACCGCGTCGCTGGCCAAGGCATTCGCCGGCCGCGCGGGCTTCGTCACCTGTTCCAGCCAGTTCAAGGAGTTCTTTGCCGTGGAAGCGCGGCCGGCGATTTTCAGTTCCGGCCTGTTGCGCCACGAGATTGCATGGTTCGACGCCGCCACGGACTTTATCGCGCAGGCGGAAGACCGCCGGCAGCAGCTGCACGCGATCACGCGGTCCATCAGAGCCGCCATCTCCGATCTGGGCTACAACATCAGCGACGGCAGCGAGCAGATCATCGGGCTCGAAGCGGGAACGGAGCCGCAGGTGATGACGCTACGCAATGCACTGCAACGGCGCGGGATCTTCGGCGCGGTGTTCTGCTCGCCCGCCACCCCCAAGAATAGGGCATTGATGCGCCTAACGCTGCATGCGAAACTCACGCCTTCCGATGTGGAGCGGCTTGTCGCGGTACTGGCGGCGATCCGGGATGAAGTCAGGCTCGAGGAATGGTCGTCGACGCGCAGGGCGCGGCGCGGCACATCGGGGCCGGCCGGCGGGGCATAGCCACGATCCCCACAATCCCTCAAGGAGTGCAGGCTGGATATGGAAGCAACGCGGAAGCAGGCAGGCGGCGAATCCAGTGCACGACGGCTGGTAAAAAATACATGGCGCGCCCTGTTCGAGCGGGCCTCGCGTACCACGCTGCTCGACGAGGAAAGCGTCGTGCGTCTGCGCCGGATCCAGATGGTCGGCGCGCTCGGCGTCATCGGGCATCCGCTCTACTACATCATCTGGTCCTACGTCTTCCCGCAGCCTTACGAGAACCTGTGGCTGCGGCTCGTCTGCACGATCCTGTTCGCTCCGCTGCTGTTCGCCTCCGCGCTGTCGCACAAGCGCTGGCTGCCGATGTATGCGCTGTTCGCGATTACCGTGGGCATGCCGTTCGCGTTTATTTTTCTCTATCTGGAGAATCACGGTTCGCTGGTGTGGGCGGAATCCGTCATCATCGCCATCGTGGTGCTCTACCACTTCAGTTCCGGCTTTGCGACCGTTGCGTTGCTCTCCGGCGCGGCCGCCGCGTTTGCGCTGTTCGTGCTGGCCGGCCACTCGCTTGCGGGCATTCCATGGCAGTCGCTGCTGTTGCAGTTGCCGATCATTGCCTTCGTCATTGCCGTGCTCATCGTCATCAAGCTCGATCGTCAACTGCTCGTGGAGCAGAAACGGCGCGGCATGGCGGTGGCACTCGCGACGGTCGCGCACGAACTGCGTACGCCGCTGACGAGCCTGGCGATGACCGCGGTCGGCCTCAGGGACCGCTTGCCGATGGCGCTCGACGCGCAGTCGCCCTATCGCGATGCGCTGCTGCAGGCCGTTGCCCGGCTGCAGACGGACGTGGCGTATGTCAACGGCAGCATCGAACTGCTGGTGGCAAACTCGAAGGATCCCAAGTCGGCCCGGCAGGAAGCGTTCGAACTCGCCGATTCGATTCGCGCGAGCATCGGCCGCTTTCCGTTCGAGCCCGCCTACGAGGGCATCGTGACGGTCGAGTCGTGCGAGCCCGTGCATGTCATGGGCAATGCGCAGTTGTTCGAACTGGTCATCACCAACCTCACGAAGAACGCGCTGGAGGCCATCAAGCGGGCGGGCAAGGGGCGCATCCACATCCGCTGCGACGCGCGGGACGATGGCATCTATGTGCTGTTTCGCGATACGGCCACGGGCGTGTCGCCGCACGTGCTTGCGCGCATGTTCCAGCCGTTCTTCTCGTACCCGGCCCACCGGGGCACCGGTATCGGACTGGCGTTCTGCAAGGACGTGCTCCGTAGCTGGGGCGCATCGATTACGTGCCGGTCCGTCGAGCACGAATTCACGGAATTCGAGATTCAGTTTCCCGCGCTGAAGCCGGGGAATCCGGTGACATGATCGGCGATTCGGTCGCTATTCATTCAGGCGCGAGGCTGGAAGCCACCGGAAGATCGGGATCGACCACGCTGTCGTAGTAGTGGAAGGCGTGGCATGCGCTGGCCCAGTACCGGTTCGTGTTCTTGCGGTGACCGATGCCGATCAGCGTGCGGCCCGCGGCCTTGATTTTTTGCGACACGGGCATGAAGTCGCTATCGCCGCCGATGACGATCACGGTACCGATATGGCTGAAACGGCCCATATCCTCCGCGGCGTCGAGGCATAGCTTGATATCGGCCCCGTTCTTGGCGGACGGGCCCGGCGGGAACAGCTGGATAAGCTCCACCGCCCCCTGCAGCAGGGCATCGCGGTATCGGCCGAAGAACTGCCAGTTGCAGTAGGCCCGGTTGATGGCAATGGTGCCGAAGGATGCGCAGCGCTCCACCAGCGCCTGTACATCGATCAACGGCTCCTGCGCCTTGAAGCGGTTGTCCTGCTTCGCATAGGCGCCCTCGCCGTATTTCGCTTCGACGAGTCCGGCATGCAGATTCTCGAAATCCCAGTAAATCGCCACGGCCCGGCCCGCCGCACTGCCCTCGTCGTTCAAGTTCTTCTCCTGTATCGGTGCATCTCGGTATCCATCCGATGGATTGTCTACCGCATGACGCGATACGTCGACTGGACGAGTCCCGACGGAAAATGCCGGATCGAGGCAAGCGTGAGGCTCACGTCATGCGCGAGGCTGCCGAACAACGGCCGGCCAGCGCCGATCAGGACGGGCACCGTGGTGACGACGAGGTCCGCGATCAATCCTTCGCGCAGGAAGGACTGGACCACCTGACCGCCATCGACGTACACGCGACGCACGCCCTCCGCATCCAGCTGCGCCATCGCGACTGCGGGCGCGCTATCGGAGAACCGCACCTTTCCCTGAAGCGCCTCCGGCACGGGCGTACCCGCCAGTTCGCGGGACAGCACGAGCACCGGCCTGTCGTAGGCCCATTCCCCCATGGTCAGCACCTTTTCATAGGTGCCCCGCCCCATGACGATCATGTCCTTGTCGGCGATAAAGTCCGGGTAACCATGATCCTCGGCCGGATCGTCCCGCTCCAGCAGCCAGCCGATGTCCCCATCGGGGCGCGCGATAAAGCCGTCGAGGCTCGTGGCGATAAAGACGTGTCCTGTGGTCATGGGGAATGAGCGCGAGCGCTCGGAAGATGCAAGCCTCGGGAAAAGAGGAAGCTGCATCATACCGCGCCGATGCAGCGCCGCTGCCCTTTGCCGGGAGCCTGTTCAGGAGGCGGTCATCCTTCCCTGATAGCGTCGCGCCCCATCGTGGAGGAGCCACTTGTGAAACTCGTGGCAATACTGTTGACGATGGGCGCAGTGCTCGTATGCACAGACGCTGCCGCTCTATTCCGATGAACCGCGCTTTCTCGCACAGATCCAGCCGTTGTCTGCCGGGAGGACGGCGAGAACACGCGCATACGCCGCGAGTTCTCGAGCGTGAAGTGAAGGCTTGAAGACGGCTTTACGCTGATCGGCTGCAGCGCTTGTCTGCTGACGATAAGAAAACAGCGAGTGCGCATCGAAACGCCGCGCCGTGCGTGTATGTTGACAGGTCACTGGGAATAGGCGACTACTGGACCGGCCTGTAAGTGACACATAGTGCATAATTTGCTGCGCGGCGGCGGACGCATTATCATGGCCTAGGTAGATATCACGGCCATGATATATCCCATGGCCATGGGACAAGCGATGAAAAGCGCATCTGAACTCTCTCTAGCCAGCTTTTTTTCCGATCTCGGTTGGGACGTCGCTCTCGGCCCTCCTGCTGAACGGCTTCGCCCCGATCTGACGATCAGAAAAGGCTCGTTCCATTACGTCGCCGAGGTAAAAACTGCGGCGGAAGCCCGTTCGGATCGGGTCGTAGCGCTATTGGCCCAAGCCATTCTCGAAGCGCTGTCCTACGCCGGCAGCGAGCCAGGTGCCAAACCGCTGGCGCTTGTCGGTGTGAACGAGTTACCCGATGCGCTGGTTCGTCGGGTGTCCGATTTCACGGGACAGTTCGCGCCCGACATTGCGTTCGGTCTCTTCGGCGCCGATGGTCGGCGGTACTTCGAGGGGAATGGACTGTCCGAACTCACGCGCTTGGACGAACGCCCGGACGCCGTTGGTCACTCGTCGCCGCATGCCCCCAATCTCCTATCCGACCTCAACCAGTGGATGCTGAAGGTCCTGCTTGCGCCGGAGATTCCAGCCTCCCTGCTCACGGCTCCGCGCAAGGAATTCAAAAGCGGTACGGAGCTCGCCGAGGCTGCAAAAGTCTCTCCGATGAGTGTGTCGCGGTTTCTCGGCGCGTTGCGACGCGACGGCTTTTTGTCATCGGGCAGAACGCTCCGACTTGTCAGGCGGGAAGCACTGTTCGAACGGTGGAAATCGAGCGCCGTTCGTGTCGGACCAGAACAGCCATCCAGATACCTGATCTCCGATGTCGATGGCGGGCAGTTGAAGAAGTTCATGGGACGCTATCGGAGCGAAGCGTGCATAGGGTTGTTCGCGGCGGCTGACGCCTATGGCTTGGGGCACGTTTCGGGCGTGCCTCCGCACGTGTATGTTCGCAAGATAGGCAGCTCGATTGACGGGGATCAATGGAAGGGCATACGCCCCGCACGCGAAGGCGAAAAGCCGAGTCTAATTCTGCGGCAACCGCTGTTTCCTGAGTCTGTATTCAGGGGAGCTGTCCATAGCGATCAGGTATCGGCCACGGATGCGATTCAAGTATGGCTTGATGTGTTCCTGCATCCCTCACGGGGGCGGGAACAGGCAAAACTGATCGAAGAAAAACTCATCAACAAACTGATTGGGGAGTCCGCTTGAACGATCTGGATGCCTTCGTAAGACTGGCGATTGCACTGCAGCCCTGGCGGCATCAAATTGTCTTCGCAGGCGGTTGGGCCTACCGCCTGTATCGGCAACACCCATTGGCGATCATCCCTCCTTACGACGCGCTCTATACGAGGGACGCAGATGTCGCGCTGGGGGACAAGGAAGCGTTCGACGGGAACATCAAGGAGGCGCTTGCCAAAGCGGGATTCCAGGAAGAACTGGAAAGCGAGTTCAGGCCTCCGGTGTCCAAGTACACGCTGGGCAAGGAAGAACAGGGCTTCTATGTCGAGTTCCTCACGACCTTGCGCGGCAGCGGAGTCAGGCGATCAGGCGAACATGACGCGACCACCGAGTTGGCCGGCGTGATCGCGCAAAAGCTGCGCTACATGGATCTGCTGCTGATCGACCCATGGCACGTCTCGTTGGCCACAGATGCAAACTCGACGGAGGCACTTAACCGACTCCAAATTCCCAACCCGGTAGCGTTCATTGCACAAAAGCTTCTTATCCACGACAAACGGAAGAAGGAAAAGAAGCCGCAAGATCTCCTTTACATTCACGACACCCTCGAGCTATTTGGCTCACGGATCGACGTCCTCAACAAAACGTGGAAGCAGGCGATTATCCCCGCGTATGCCGACTGCGACATCGCGAAGATTCTTGAGGCGCGCAAACAGATCTTCGCCGGGACCACGGACATGTTGCGCGAGGCTGCGCGCATTCCCGCGGACCGGATTCTTGAACCTGAAGAGATGCGAGGTCTGTGCTCCGAACTGCTGGATGAAGTCTTCGAGTAACGACTGATCGGCGCCCTTCCCCTCTGACACCTACCCGCCGCGTGGCCCACGCCGCATGGCGCGGCGCACGATGGTCTGGCGCGCGTTGGCCACCGCGCGGACCTTGTCGTTGGCGGCGCGTAGCCGCTCGATGACTGCCGCGCGGCGTTGGGCGATTTCTTCGGGGGATTCGAGCGTGTCGTAGCTGGTGTCCACCGCGCCGGCGGGCACGGCCCGCTCGAGTTCGAACAGCGCGATGCTGATCTCGGTCACGGCGACATAGTCCCAGCGGGTGGGCACCGCGGCTTCCGAGAACCAGATTTCGCCTTCGCCGGGCGCGATCAGCGCGACCACGTCGAAGCCGCGCACCTCGAACCGCAGCATCTCCGGCCGCGGATGCGAGAACGCGCGCTCGAGGTAGCGGCGAAAGGCCAGCGCGTCGATCCGATGCCGCGCGTCCGCCTGCGGGTCGTCGGGCGCGACGAATACATGCTCCTCGCGCGGCCGCGTGCCAAGCATGACTTCGCGGTAGGCAATCGGCGGCAACGGCGACGAGGGCAACGAGGGCGGCGGCGGCGCGGCGGGTGGTTTCGCTTCAGGCATCGGCATCCGGCGGCAGCCGGTCTCCGGCATGAGAAGTCCCCATTATCGCGATCCGATGCCACGCCGTCGTGACCCATTTGTGGAGACCGTCGCACCCGGGCAACGCCGAACAGCGAGATTTCGCACCAAAACGCGTCACGCACTACTGCACCAACTCGGGTACACTTGCATCGTTCGTGTTCACATCCAGTCGAGACAATGGAGTCCATGCAAGAGCTTCGGGCCACGAACCTGCGCGAGCAGGTGGTGGAACGTGTGCGGTCGGAGATCGTATCGGGGCGCACGCCCGCAGGCACGGTCTACTCGGTGCCGGGCCTCGCCAATGACCTTGGCGTATCGACCACGCCCGTCCGTGAAGCGCTACTCGAACTGAGCCGGAACGGATTGCTGGTCCCCATGCGCAATCGCGGCTTCCGCGTCGAGGCGTTGTCGCTCGAGGCCCTCGACAATCTGTTCACGATGCGCGAACTGCTCGAGCGGTTCGCGCTCGAATCGCTCGCGCGGCAGGGGCTCAAGGATCCGAAACCCGTGCGCGAACTCGCCGATGCCGTGGGCCGCGCCGTCGAACGCGGCGATGTGGCCGCCTATATCGCCACCGACCGCGCGTTCCACGAAGCGCTGGTGTCGCAGGTCGGCAACCCGCTGCTCACCCGCCTGATCATGCAGCTGCGCGACGATATGCGGCTCTACGGCATCGACTCCGAAGAAGGCAAGCAGCGCCAGCGCGATTCCGTGCAGGAACACTATCAGATGGTGGACCTGGCGATTCGCCAGGACGTGGCGGCCATCGGTGAACTGATCAGCCGCCATATCCTCGCGTGGAAACCGCTGTTCCGCTCCGCCCTCGCCCAGCAGGCCTGAGCCAGATCCTCAGCCAGATCCTGAGCCGAACCCTGCGCCGTCAGCCCGTCGCCCCGCGCGCGATCGACATGCCGCGCAGGGCCGCGCGTTCGGGCGTGCCCCGCGCGTAGCCGAGCACGGGTTTATTGACGGGCAGGCCGGCGGAGAAACAAGCGTTCATGGTGGTCATGATGGACAGGTTCGCCATGCCGCATCAATGCGCGGGCATCACGGGCGGGTGGTAGCTGAAGGTCGCCATCAGCAGCGCCGCCACGGCGATCACGATCGGCGTATGGATCAGGAACTGCACGGCCGTGTAGCCGACGAGGTCCTTCGACTTGAGCTTCAGAATCCCGAGCAGCGGCAGCATCCAGAACGGATTGATGAAGTTGGGCAGCGTCTCCGCGATGTTGTAGACCATCACTGTCCAGCCGAGGTGCGCGTGCAGATCGTTCGCGGCCGTCATGATGTACGGCGCCTCGATGACCCATTTGCCGCCGGCAGAGGGAATAAAGAAGCCGAGCACCGCCGAATAGATCCCGACCAGCACCGAGAAAATGCCCGAGTCATGGGCCAGGCTCACGAACCAGTGCGCGATCTCGTCGGACAGCGTCACGCCCTGCGCATTGCCGACTTTGGTCAGCATGTAGCCGATGCCGCCATAGAACGGAAACTGCAGCAGCACGCCCCCGACGCTCGGCATCGCGCGCACGAAGCTTTCCAGGAAACTGCGCGGACGCCAGTGCAGCAGCAGGCCCAGCAGCAGGAACACGAAGTTGTACGTGTTGAGCTGCGACATCGTGATGAGCGGATTGCCGCTGCGGAACGCGTTCCACAGCCAGCCCGCGGCAAGCAGCACGACGACGATCGTCAGCAGCGGGCTGAACTCGAGGTAGTCGCCGGGGCGCTTGCGCTGGGCCGGCGCCATCTGGTCGTCCTCGAGCTCCACGCCAAGGTCCTCCGCCGTGCGCGTGGCGCCGCGGCTGGGCGCCGTCATATGGCAGATGACCGCCGACACCACGGTCACGAGCACGATCACCAGCAGGTTCTGCCAGGTGAGGATGGTCTCGCCAAACCCGATGACACCGGTAATGGGCAGCAGCGACGCCGGAATGCTCGCGGGCGTGGCCTGCAGCTGCGCGGCCGACGAGCTCATGCCCAGCGTGAAGCCGCAGCCCATGCCCAGATACGCAGCCGCGCCCGCGGCGCGATAGTCGAGCATCAGGGACCGGCGGCGTGCCATCTCCCGCACGAGCAGTCCCGAGAAGATCAGGCTGAGGCCCCAGTTGACGAGCGATAGCCCGATGCTGAGCACCCCCACGAACACGATGGCACCGCGCGAGGTCTTCGGGATCTGCGCGAGCCGCCGCAGCAGCGCGGCGACCGGCGGCGACATGGCCAGCACGTAGCCCGTGACGGCGACCATCGCCATCTGCATCGTAAAGGGGATGATGCTCCAGAACCCGTCGCCGAACGCCTTGCTGGCGGCCATCGGATTGCCGCTGTGCAACGCGGCGCCAAGGCCGACCACGGCACAGGCGACGACCACGAACACATAGGCGTCCGGGAACCATTTCTCGGCCCAGGCGACGATGGCCTGCGAGAAGCGCTCCATGGAGGTAGTGGGTGGCGCCAGGTCTGCGGCGGGCCGGGATTGCGGTTGGGACATGGTTTGCCTCGTTGCGATAAGCGTGGTGGGGGGATCTCGGGCGCCGTGGCTAACGGCGCAGTGTGACGGGGGTAAGCGGTACGGCCATGCAGGTCAGGCAGCGATCGGGCGGCCCATCCCATGGCGACATATGGGCGACCTTGCCTTCGACGACGGTCATGACGCAGCTCTCGCACTGGCCCACGCGGCAGCCGCTGGGCAGCCGGATGCCAGCCTGCCCGGCGGCATCGAGCACGGTGCCGCGCGCGGGCGTCCATTCGAACGTGGCATCGGCGTCGAGAATGCGCACCGGCTGCGGCGCGAGCGTGCGCGGTATCTGCACGTCGGCGGAGAACGTTTCCTCGAAGATGTCGAAATCGGGCAGGCCCCTGCCCTGCAGTGCCGCACGCACGCTGGTCAGGAAGCCCGGCGCGCCGCACAGATAGGCCAGCGGCCGGCGCGCGACCAGTGCCGCGTCGAGCATCGAAAAATCGGGCGCGACCGAGCCATGCACGCATGTCAGTTGCACGTTGCCAAGGCGATCGGCGAGCGCATGCAGGACATCGGCAAACGGATGCGCCACGCCGGGGCGCGCCAGGTGGACAACCACGACCGGCGGGGTGGCGTGTCCCTGCGCGCGGCGTTGCGCGAGCGCTTCCAGATGGCCGACGAACGGCGTGATGCCGATACCGCCCGCCACCAGCACGATCGGCCGCCGGGTCTGCGTGGGAATCGTGAACACGCCCGACGGCGTGGAAAGCTGCACGATTGCCCCCGTCTCCAGCGCATGGAGCCGCGACGACATGCGTCCGGGCGGATGGTCGTCCGAGCGGGCCAGCCGCACGGCAATGGACAACGCGCGCGGTGCCACGTTGGGGCCGATCAGCGAGTACGCGCGGCGCGTATCGATGTCCGCCATCGATACGACCACATGCTGTCCCGGCAGGAAGTCCGGCAACGGCCCTCCGTCCTCGGGCGCGAAGTCGAAGCGCTCGACATCCTCGGCGATGCGCGCCTTGGCCACGAGCCGGAACGCGCGCGCGCCGGGCCATGCCCCGCGGTTGCCGGCCACATCGGCCTCGATGCGGCACATCGTCGCGCGCAACGGTACCGAGCCGCTGACAGGATCGCGCTCGTCGTCGCCGAGAATCGCGTTGATGTTCGACGTTGCGCTCCCATGCGCGGCCGTATCCGTATGCCCGAGCGGCTCGCATCCCTGCCACCAGCCGAACTCGGCCACGGCCACGTGATCGTGCAGGGCCGCATCCACGCGCGCCTTGAGCCGCACCGCGCCCAGCCGCGTGACCACGCGCACCCAGTCTCCGTTGTGCACGCCGATCGTCGCCGCGAACCCCTTGCCGATCTGCACCTGCGGGGCCGGTGCCTTGCGGCGCAGCGTGGCCACATGCCGGTGCGACGAATGCACGTACCAGCCGCTCTTCGCGGTGGTCAGCACGGTCGGGTAGGCGGTGCGAGCGGCCGGATGCTGGGCAGGCTCGACGAACGTCGGCAACGGTGGCTGGCCGATCTCCTGCAATGCTTCCGCATAGAGCTCCACGCGGCGCGTGCGCGTGGCAAAGCCCGTCACACCGCCATCGGCGCGCGTGGCGGCATATTTCTCGCGCGACGCAGGTTGCGGAAAACGCAGACCTTCCGGGTGCCGCCGCAGATCGTCCACGGTGATGCCCAGCGGCGCCAGCTGATGGTTCCAGCCGGCCTCGATGCTGCCGCCGAACATCGCATCCCGCATGCCCATACGCATGGCCAGCGCCATCACGATCTCGTAATCGGCCCGCGCCTCGCCCGGCGGCGGCACCATGCGCGGGCGCAGCTGCACGTGCTCGACGGCCGCCTGCGTGATCTCGAACCCGCACTTGAGCGCCTCGCGCTCCCACGGCAGGTTGGCCGGCAGCACGAGGTCCGCCTGCTCCGCCGTCGGGTTCATGAACATATCGACGTGCACGTGATAGTCGAGCGCGTCCAGCATGCGCCGGTTGCGCGCGGCATCGGCCTGCGTGACCACGAGGTTGGTACCGAAGCTCACGAGCGTGCGCACCCGATAGGGATCGCCGTCCAGCACCGCACGCGCGAGATCGCGCGCGGTAATCCAGCCAAGCCGCGGCGGGCCCAGTGGCAGCTCGTCGAGGCCCAGCGCCCTGGCGCGCTGTTCGGGCGGCAGCAGTTCCGCATAGTCGTTGACGGTGCGATACGGCGGCGGACTGGTCCACAGGTTGCCGCCTTCGCGATCGCATGCACCGGTCAGCGCGTAGAGCGTGGCGATCGCGCGTTCGGTCTGCGTGGCGTTGGTGTGCTGCCCCACGCCGGTCCACGCGTGATAGGCAAGGCGCGGCGCGTGCATGAACAGCGCGTTGAACTGTTCGACCTGCTCGCGCGTCATCCATGTCAGGCGTGCCACATGTTCGGGCGTATAGGCCTCCACGTGCCGGGCAAGCGCATGGAGCACCGTGGCATAGCGGCGCGTGTGGCCGTGCCGGTCGAGGCATTCGCCTTCCGCCCGCAGTACGACGCCATCGGGATCGTTGCGCGAGGCGGGGTCGAACGGACGCGGGGTACCGTCATGCGCGCGCACGACAAAGTGCCCGCCCTCGCCCTGCTCGTCCCACAACTCGTCCGCGCGCAGCAGTCGATCCGTATCGAGATCGACGAGCAGCGGCGCGTTGGTCCATGTCCGCACGAACGCTTCGTCGAAGCTTTGCGTGGCAATCAGATGCCGGATCGCGCCGAGCGCCAGCGCCGCGTCGGCACCGGGCCGCACGGGGAGCCACAGATCGGCCTGCTGGCCGGAGCCGTCCTGCTTCGGGTCGATGACGACGATCTTCGCGCCCCGCTGCCGCGCGGCCGCGACGCGCGATGCCTGCGCCAGCCACGTGCGGGCCGGGTTGTGGCCCCAGAGCACGACCACGTCGGCATGGTCCAGGTCCGGTGCGCCGATGCCGCGGCCGAAGGTCAGCGCATGCGCGTAGTCCTTGTGCCAGCCGCAGACCTCCACCGCATACAGCAGGTTCGGGCTGCCATAGCATCGGATAAACCGTTCGACCCACTCGAAGCTATCGACCATCGGCGTGCCGCTCGGCGTCGTCACCGCAAAGGCCACGGACTCGGCGCCATGCCGTGCGCGCGCCGCGAGCAGACGTTCCGCCATCTCGTCGAGGGCCTCGTCCCACGAAATCGCCCGCCATTGCGGATCCGCGGCGCCGCGTGGCGTGGTCCGGCGCAGCGGCCGCGTCAGCCGCAAAGGGCTCGCCACGAGTTCGGGCGCGGCCCGTCCCTTGGCGCATAACGCGCCCCCGGTCGGATGTCCGGGCAACGGCAATACCCGGACCAGACGACCCTGCTCCTCATCGATCTCGTTCAGCGATCCACAGCGGGACCGGCACAGCGTGCAGTACCCGGCAACTTGTTTGGTCATCTTAGTAGCGCGTCACACATCATATTTCCGTATTGAGCGCATGGTAGCGGGTAGTACGCTAGGCTGCATCAGGGTTTACGCGAGATAAATGCCGACAAATGCGCGCCCTTCCGCGGTGCATACGGTCGCCCTTGCCTAGGGTGCAGCCACATCCTATAACGTGTCACGCGCTACTGATTTCGGTGCGCACCCTACGAATGTGGAGTCAGAAAGACATGGATATCCAACGTTGGAAGCGGCTCGTCTGCCTGGGCTGCGGCTTTATGTACGACGAGGCGGAGGGGTTGCCCGAGCACGGACTGCAGGCCGGCACCCGCTGGGAGGATGTGCCCGACGACTGGGTCTGCCCCGACTGCGGCACGCCGAAGGCGCGGTTTGAAATGGTCGAGCTGCCGTACGCGCATGAACCGGTGCCGGCCACCGCGGAGAAAGCAGCACCCGTTCCCACCCGACCGCCCGAGAACTTCGTGCTGCGCGACAGCGAGCGCGGGTTCCACCAATACCTGTCGACGGGCGAGACCTCGTCGTACGTGGCCGGGCATCCGAACGCCGTCATCAGCCGGCATTCGAGTTTCAACTTCGCCGACTACCAGTCGGGTCGCCGCGGGTTCGGACCGATGCGCATGTTCGGCGAGGAAACCTTCAGCGGCATGGGTTGCGGCTACAACATGCATCCGCACCACGACTTCGTGATCTGCGCGTTCGTGCTCGAAGGCGAGCTCACGCACATCAACACGGTCGGCAACGTCGATCAGCTCCATGCGGGCGACTACTACGTATTCTCGGCCGGAGCGGGCGGCAAGCATGCGGAGCTGAACATCAGGAGCGAGGACATGCGGATCGTCTACATCTGGTTCCTGCCGGGCCAGTTGCTGCTGCCGCCGTCCTACCACCGCGCGCGGTATGCCGCGGAGACCTCGCGCAACCGCCTTGTCACGCTCGTTGGCGATACACCGGGCGCACTGCCGATTCCGCAGGACGCCCGCGTTTCGCGGCTGAGCGCCGACGGTCCCATGCTGCAGCGCTACCAGCCGTCCTCCCCCCGTCATGGCGTGTACCTCTTCGTCATCGAGGGGTCCGCCGAATGCGCGGACGTCGCGCTCACGCGCCGCGACAGCATGGCCCTGTTCGGCGGCGAAGCGTTTGCGTTCCGCACCGGCCCCGGCCATACCGACATTCTTGTCGTCGAAACCACCTATTGAAGGATCCCGTCATGCCGATCATGCACGTCACCCATGTGGAGGGCGCGCTGCGCCCCGCCCAGAAAGCCGCCCTCGCGAAGGCCCTCAACGAAGTCCTGCTCGTGATGGAAGGCAATGCCCGCACGCGCGGCGGCCGTGCCTTTGCGTGGGTCCTGTTCCACGAGGTCCACGAGCAGGACTGGTGGATCGATGGCCGTACCGACGACAGCCTTGTCGCGCCCCCTGGCACGTTCCTCGTCCACGTGACGATTCCCGAGGGCTATATGAATGCGGCGCACAAGACCGAGGTGCATGCCGCGGTCAACGGCGCGATCCTCGGCGTGCTGGGCGGTGAAGATCACCCCGATGCCGGGTCCAGCGTCCTCGTCGTCATCGACGAGGTGACCGAAGGCAACTGGGGCGCGCGCGGGCGGACCATCAGCCTGGCGAGCATTTCGGAGGCCGTGGGCCTGCCGAAGGACGGCGAGCGGTATGCGTGGGTGCGTGCGTATTTCGCGGCCAAGGCCCGGCAATATGCGGCGGCCGGGTATCCGGCCGATTGCGGCGGCCTGCTGCCGGAGGCCGCCTGATCCGCCTTCGTTTATCGCATCCTCGAAGGTGACCTTCCACAAATGAAAATTGCCTGCATGGCAGGCGTGTCGCACAGTCTCCTCTGCCTCAACAAGAACGGCAGATGCCGAAAAACAGGAGGAGACATGTTGCGATCGATACTGAGACCCGTGCTGCGATGCATGCTCGGCGCCGCGATGGTGGCGCTGCTGCATGGCGCGGCGCTGGCCGATACCTATCCGTCCCGCCCCGTGCGGCTGCTCGTCGGCTATGCGCCAGGCGGGCCCGTGGACACCGCGGCGCGGATCTACGCCGACTATCTGGGACGCGTGCTCAAGCAGCCCGTGATCGTCGATAACCGGCCCGGCGCCAGCGGCGCCATCGCGGCCGGGATGACCGCAAATGCGAAGGCGGACGGATATACGCTCTATTTCGTTGCGAGCCCGACGATGACGATGACGCCGCTCGTGCAGAAATCCGTCACATTCAAGCCCGCACAGGACTTCACCTATGTCGGTCTCATTACCGATTACACGAACGTCCTGCTGATCAACAAGGACTTTCCCGCGAAGAACGTGGACGAGCTCGTGGCCTACGCGCGCAAGCATCCGGGCGAGGTCAGCTATGGCTCGGCCGGGGTCGGCGCGTCCAATCATCTGTCGGCCGAGTTGCTGGCCCAGATGACGGGCGTGAAGATGCTGCACGTGCCTTACAAGGGCAACGCTCCGGCCATGGCGGACGTGATGAGCGGCAAGGTCACCTTTATGTTCGACATCACGGGCACGGCGGTCGGCCACGTCAACGGCGGCAAGGTCCGCGCGCTCGCCGTGACCTCGAAGGAGCGCAATGCCGCGCTGCCGACCGTGCCGACGATGGTCGAGTCCGGCCTCAAGCAATACGACCTCACGGGCTGGTATGCGCTGATCGGCCCGCTGGGCATGCCCGCCGACGTCACCGACCGGCTGGTCAAGGCACAGCAGGCAGTCGGTCAGGAGCCCACGTTCCGGGAGCGCATGTCGGGCGTGGGGTACGACCTCAATGTCTCGGGACCGGCCGCGCTGCAGGAGCGCATCCGCAAGGAACTGGCGCTGTGGGGGGGCGTGGTGAAGACCGCGCATATCGAAGTGGAATAGCCGACTCGGTTCGGCGCCCGAGAAGTACCTCTTTCCGGAAGACGAATTGCCCTGCGCGGGCGCCGCTCATACACTGCTACGCATTCTCTCCACAAGGACATCGACGAGATGCCACGGATGCATCGGATCAGCGACATCCCCCGCCATCGCGCCGCGCGCGCGCCGGACGATGTGGCCGCCTTCGAAGGCGAGCGCACGGTCACGTTCGCCCAGCTGTGGGACGACATCGGCCATGCGTGCCAGTATTTACAGGCGCAGGGCGTTGGCCGCGGCGATCGCGTGATGATCGTCGCGGAAAACTGCCTCGCCGTGGTGACCACGATCTTCGCGCTGTCCGAGCTCGGGGCCTGGCCCGTCGTGACCAACCCGCGTCTGACGGCACGCGAGGTCGAGGAGATTCGCGCGCATTGCACGCCGCGGCTGATGCTGTTCACGCATGCCGCCTCCCCCGATGCGTTACGCCACGGCCTGCGCTACCGCGCGCGCGAGATCGCGCCGGCGGGCCTCGGCCCCGTGATGGCCGCCGACCCCGATCTCCGCAGCGTGGCCGAGCCCGAAGCGCTGGCCAACGAAGTGGCCGCGTTGATCTATACGTCCGGCACGACCGGACAGCCCAAGGGCGTGATGGTCACGCATCGCGGGCTGCTCCACTATGCGGGTGTCACGGTGGAAAACCGCCGCATGCACCCTGGCGACTGCGCGTACGCGGTCATGCCGATGTCCCATATCTTCGGGCTGGCGACACTGCTGCTGGCGACGTTCCAGGGCGGCGGCAGTCTCTATCTCGTGCCGCGCTTCAATGTGGCCGACGCGTGCGCCGCGCTGCAACGCGACGCCATCTCGATCCTGCAGGGCGTACCCGCGATGTTCAGCCGCATCCTCGCGCATCTGCGCAAGCACGGCATCGAACGGCTCGCTTCGCCACGCCTCCGTTACCTCTATACCGGCGGCGGCCCGCTCGAGCCGACGCTCAAGCGCAATGTGGAGGCCATGTTCGGCCAGCCGCTGCACCATGGCTACGGCATGACCGAATATGCAGGCTCGCTTGTGATCACGCGTATGGATCGTCCGCGCGACGACTGCGCGGCGGGAGAAGTCGTCGAGGGCGCGGAACTGCGCGTGGTCGGCCCGCACGGGGAACCGCTGCCGGCGGGAACGCCCGGCGAACTATGGGTCAAGGGGCCGGGCGTGATGCGCGGCTATTACCGCGAGCCCACGCAGACGGCCGAGGCACTGCGGCCCGATGGCTGGCTCAATACCGGCGATATCGGCCGCATCGCCCCCGATGGCGCGGTGTTTATCGTTGGACGCACGCGCGATCTTATTATCCGGTCCGGATTCAATGTCTACCCGATCGAGGTGGAGTCGGTGGTCAATTCGCATCCTTCGGTGCGGCTGTCGGCCGTGGTGGGCAATGCCACCGTGGATGGCAACGAGGAAGTGATTGCGTTCGTGGAGTTACGCGAGGGCGAGACCTTCGATGAACCGGCGTTGCTCGCGTATCTGGCCGAGCGGCTATCGCCCTACAAGCGGCCCGCGCGCATCGTGCGCGTAGCGGCCATTCCCACGACGCCCAGCGGCAAGCTGCACAAGCACCAGCTGCGTACGCTCGTGCGCGAGATGATCTAGGCGGGACCGCGCATCCCGTCTTCGACCAGCAGGTCCACGAGCTTGCGCGCGAACACCGGGAGCGCATCGAGATCGGCCACGCAGATCTGCAGGTTGCGCTCTGCCCACTCGTCCTGCAACTGCACGATGCTGAGGGCCATCGTCTGCGCATGGCGCCGCGCGGTGCTCTCCGGCAGCACGCCGATCCCCACATTGGCCTCGATCATGCGCCCCGCGGTCTCGAAGTTGCTGACCTGAATGCGCCAATGCAGCGTGCGTTGCAAATCGGAGGCCGCGCGCTTCAGAAAATTGTGAATCGCACTTTCCTCGGGCAGGCCCACGAAGTCGTATTCGAGCGTATCGGCAAACCGCACGCGTTTCTCGCGTGCCAGCGGATGGCTCAGCGCTGTGGCCAGCACGAGCCGGTCCACGCGATATGGCATGACCTCGAGCCCCTCGTTCGGCATGACACCGGCCGCAATGCCGATATCGACCATGCCTTCCTGTACGGCCCGCACGACGTCGGGGCTCAGCCGCTCGCGGATATCGACGGTCACGTTCGGGTGATTGACGAGGTAGGTACGCAGGACGCCGGGCAGGAACTCGCTCATCGCGGTGGTGTTCGCGAACACGCGGATATGGCCTTTGATGCCCGACGCGAATTCCTGGAGGTCGCCGCTCAGCTGCTCGATCTGCCGCAACACGCGGCGCGCATGCGCCAGCAGCGTTTCCCCGGCAGGCGTGACCTTGACGCCCTGGCTGCTGCGGCTCAGCAGCTTGACGCCGATCTGCTCCTCGAGGTTCTTGATCCGGGTGCTCGCGGCGGGCAGCGATAGATGGCAGCGTTCTGCACCGCGGGTCACGCTGCTGGCCTCCGCGATATGCGTGAACAGATTCAGATCCACCAGATCGAAGCGCATGACGGTCGTCTCCCGAATAATCGTCGATTATCTCCCGAAAGCCCCCTCGATCGATGCCCGCAATTACCCGAAATCCGCATCGCGTGCGATCTTCGCCTATATGAAACGCCTGCCTCGAAAGATGCAAATTGCACCGGCCGATGGCTTCGTTCAAGCTGTACGTCCGATCACTGGCGGAAGCATCCCATGGCACAGGCAAACCAAGACCAGACGCACGACCACAAGCAAGACCACAATCAACATGAACCGTTGCAGGTGGCCATCGACGACGGCGTGGCAACCCTCACGCTGAACCGTCCGCAGCAGAAGAACGCACTCGATGTTGCCATGCGCGATGCATTACGCGAAACGGTGTACCGTATCCGCGCCGATCGCGGCGTCCGTGCCGTCGTGCTGCGCGGCGCGGGCACGGATTTCTGCGCCGGCGGCGATATCCGCTCCATGAATGTCACGGCCGCCGGTGCCGGCCGCGACCGGCTCGACGATATGCATGGCTGGATCGCGCAGCTTGCAGACCTCGACCGCCCCGTGGTCGCGGCCGTCGATGGCGTGGCCTATGGCGCCGGTTTCAGCCTCGCGCTGCTGGCCGACTTTATCGTCGCCTCTCCCCGCGCCCGGTTCTGCATGCCATTTATGAAAGTGGGACTGGTGCCGGACTGCGGTGCGCTATACACGCTGCCGCGCGTCGTCGGCATGGCCCGCGCGCGCGAACTCGTGTTCAGCGCGCGTGAGGTCGGCGCCGAGGAGGCGCTGCGGCTGGGCGTTGTCCTCGAGATCTCGCCACAGGAAGCCTTGCACACGCGCGCCGATGCCCTGGCACGCGCGCTCGGCGGGGCCTCGCCGACGGCCTTCGGCCTGGCCAAGCGCGCCATGCTGCAATCGTTCGACAGCGATCTGCGCGCGATGCTGGAACTGGAGTCACTGGGTCAGGGCATTGCCTTCACCACCGACTATCACCGCGAGGCCGTGCGGCGCTTCAAGGAGAAAGCGCCACCGCTGTTCCAATGGCCCGCGCCTGTGGCCCCCTAGCCGGCGGTAATGCCCGCGGTCTTGATCACCTTGCGCCATTTCTCGATCTCGGCATGCAGACGCTGGCGCATCTGCTCCTGCGTGCCCGGGTCGGCTTCGGCACCAGCCTGCAGCAGGCGCTGGCGCACGGCCGGATCGTTGACCGCGACATTGAAGTCCGCATTGATCTTGTCGAGGATCGGTTTCGGTGTGCTGGCCGGTGCAAACAGCGCGGCCCACGAGTAAGCCTCGTATCCGGGCAGCCCCGATTCTGCCACCGTCGGCACGTCCGGCAGCATGCCCGAGCGCTGACGGCTCGCCACGCCGAGCACCTTGATACGGCCGGACTTGATATGCTGCAGCGCGGTCGGCGCATCGCTGAACATCAGCTGCACCTGGCCGCCGAGCAGATCGTTCATCGCCGGGCCGCTGCCCTTGTACGGAATATGCTGCAGTTTGGTCCCGGCCTCCATATTGAACAGTTCGCCGGCCAGATGCGTGCCGCCGCCGTTGCCCGAGGAACCATAGGCCAGCGGCTTGTCGCTCTTCTTCGCATAGGCGATCAGCTCGCGGATATTGTTCGCGGGCACCGACGGGTGCGCGCAGACGAATACCGGGAACAGTGCCGCGAAGCTGATTGGCGCAAAGTCGCGCTCGATGTCATACGGCAGATTGCCCATCAGCGTCACGTTGACCGCATGATGGATCGAGCCGACGAAGAGGCCATAGCCATCCGGCGCTTCCTTCGCCGCGATGGCCGCGCCGATGGTGCCGCCCGCGCCCGCGCGATTGTCGATCACGACCGATGTCTTCCAGATCTCGCCGAGCCGCTGGCCGACGATACGCGCGGTGCTGTCCACCGGGCCGCCCGCCGGAAACGGCACGATCATCTTGACGGGCTTGGCTGGCCACGGGTCGGCGGCCAGCGCGGACAGCGCGGTAAACGGATTGGCGGCCATGCCGAGCAGGCCGGCGGCCAATAGCCGCCTTCGCATCGTGAACGTATCGAGGGTTTCCATTGCAGCGTCTCCTTGTGTCTTATGTTTTTTGGATTTCAGGGTTGAACGTCTCGTCTACATCGCCCCGGCCTGCTCCTGCAGTACGCGTTTGAGAATCTTGCCGTTGGGATTGGTAGGCAGTTCCGCCAGCGCCACGATCCGCGCCGGCCGTTTGTAGGGCGCGAGCCGGTCGCGCAGGTGATGCTGCAGCGCCGACACCTCCAGCAGCGCGCCGGGCCGCAGTTCCACGAACGCGACGATCTCTTCGTTGCCATCGCGTTCGGGCCGCCCCACCACGGCCGAGCGCTGGATGCTCGGATGCGTGTTGATCGCGTTCTCGATTTCGGCCGGATAAACGTTGAATCCGGACCGGATGATCATCTCCTTGAGCCGGCCGACCACGAACAGCGCCCCGTCCGCATGCATCTCGCCGAGGTCGCCGCTCGCATACCAGCCCCCCTCGCGCATCACGGCAAGCGTCGCCGCGGCGTCGCGGAAGTAACCAGGCATCAGTCCCCTGCCCCGCAGCCAGAGTTCGCCGCGCTCCCCAACGGGCATCGGCCGGCCCGTCCGCGGATCGACCACGCAGACTTCGGCCTCGGACACCGCATAGCCCGCGCTGGTATCGGACCGGTGCTCGCCCAGCCGCGTCACATGCACCGAGCCCGCGTATTCGGACAAGCCGTAGCCATGATGGAGCGCGAGGCCGAACGTCGCCTCCACGCGCTGCTTGAGCGAGAGATCGAGCGGCCCGGCCCCGGTATAGAGATAGCGCAGCGCCGGCGCCTCCGGCTGCGCGATGCCGCGCGCCTGCAAATGCGTGAGCAGGCGCGAGAACAGCGTCGGCGGCCCCTGCAGCTGCGAAATGCCATGGTGCGCGAGCGCGTGCAGCAGGTCGTCGGGATCGAACTGCGGGCGCATGACCAGTTGCGCGCCCGCCAGCAGCGAGCTCAGCAGCACCGTGCCAAGTCCGAAGATATGCGTCATCGGCACGAAGGCGTAGATCCGGTCGCGGGCATCGAGCGCGCGCGCGGCCTGTGTGACCCGCGCAAAGTGGATCAGCGCGTCGTGCGTGAGCATCACGCCCTTGGGCAGGCCGGTCGTGCCCGACGTGAAGATCAGCGACGCGACCTGGTCACGCAGCGGTGCGTCCTCGGGCACCGCGTCCTCGCGGACGGCACCCCGCGAAAGGCCCGGCAACGCCGACGGCACGGCATCGAACCGCCGGGCATGCGCGGCCGCGGCGGTCGAGGCATCGGCCGTGAAATACACGATCCGGGCGTCGGCACGGGTCACGAAGGCATCGACCTCGCCGGGCGCCATGCGGGCGTTGACGCCGCACGACCATGCGCCGACGCGGCTACATGCAAGGATCAGCGCGGCGTGCTCGGGGCAGTTCTCGGCGACGACCATCACGCGGTCGCCGGGGCGCACGCGGTTCGCGCGCAGTTCCGTCTCCGCCACGCGCGCGAGCGCGTCGAGGTCGGCGAAGCTCAGGCTGCGGCCGTCCGGCAGGTGGATAAACGGCTGGTCGGGCGCATGCGCGAGCCAGTGGTCGAGCAGATGATGGATTCGCGTGGTCACAGGGCGTTTCGGGGCAGATAGCCGGGCGGAAATGAGTGTTCCGCGCAGCATGGACGCAAAGGCCGCGTCACGCCATTCGTAAATGGCAAGGCCGGGCTTCGAAGACTTGAAATCGCCGGGCCGCCCTGTCCGGGCGCCGATTTCACGTTCATGAAGGGCGGATTCCGGAAACCTGAACCAGCGAGGGCGCCACGCTTCTAGAATGGCCACATTCCCTCGAACATCAGGCCAGCATCGATGACCCGTCACGAAGGTGTTTCCAAAGCAAGTGCTTCTAAAGCGAGTGCTTATATTGTGGGTGCCTACGAGCACCCCACACGCAAGGCCCCGGACAAGACCGTGCCCCAGCTTCACGCCGAATGCGCGCGAGGCGCGCTCGAGGACGCGGGCCTGACCCTCGCCGACGTCGATGGCTATTTCTGCGCCGGCGACGCGCCGGGCCTCGGCATGGTCAATATGGTCGACTACCTCGGCATCCGCGCGCGCCATGTCGATTCCACCGAAATGGGCGGCTCGTCGTATATCGCCCATGTCTCGCACGCCGCGCAGGCCATTGCCGCGGGCAAGTGCAACGTGGCGCTGATCACGCTGGCCGGGCGTCCGCGTTCGGAGGGCTCGAGCGGCACGCAGGCGCGCAACTGGGGGGCCAATCTACCCGACCAGCCGTTCGAGGCGCCCTACAACCCCGTGACCGTGAACCTGTATGCCATGGTCGCGCAACGCCATATGTACGAATACGGCACCACATCCGAGCAGCTCGCATGGATCAAGGTCGCCGCATCGCAGCATGCGCAGCACAACCCCAACGCGATGCTGCGCGAGGTGGTGACGGTCGAGGACGTGCTGAACTCGCCGATGATCTCCGATCCGCTGCACCGCCTGGACTGCTGTGTGGTGTCCGACGGGGGCGGCGCGCTCATTGTCGCGCGCCCCGAGATTGCCCGCAGGCTCCATCGCCCGAGGATTCGCGTGATCGGCGCGGGCGAGCATGTCAAGGGCCAGCTCGGCGGCGAGGTGGACCTGTCGTGGTCCGCCGCCCGTGTGTCCGGCGCGGCGGCGTTCGAGGAAGCCGGCGTCAGGCCCGCCGATATCAAGTACGCCTCGATCTACGACAGCTTTACGATCACGGTCCTGATGCAGCTCGAGGACCTCGGCTTCTGCGCCAAGGGCGAAGGCGGCAGGTTCGTGATGGACGGCAACCTGATCTCCGGCGTCGGCAAGCTGCCGTTCAATACGGACGGCGGCGGCCTGTGCAACAACCATCCGGCCAATCGCGGCGGCATTACCAAGGTCATCGAGGCCGTGCGCCAGTTGCGTGGCGAGGCCCACGCCGCCGTGCAGGTACCGAACTGCGATCTGGCCCTCGTGCAGGGCACGGGCGGCTACATGGGGTCGCGCCATGGCTCCGCCACGCTGATTCTCGAACGTGAATAACCAAGGTCACCGATCCCACATGACGACGCCCTACGTTCCCATGGCCCACGCGGCCCCCGACGAACTGCCCGACAACAAGGCGTTCTGGCAGGCAGCACGCGAAGGCCAGCTGCTCGTGCGCCACTGCAAGGCCTGCGGCAAGCCGCACTGGTACCCGCGCGCGCTCTGCCCGTTCTGCCTCGGCGATACCGAATGGAAGACGGCCTCCGGCCTCGGTGACATCTACTCGTACAGCATCACGCGCCGTGCCGGCCCGCAACCGTACTGCATCGCCTATGTCCGCCTCGATGAAGGCGTGACGATGATGACCCATATCGTCGATACGGACCTCGACAGCGTAAGGATCGGCCAGCGCGTCCGCGTGCGCTTCGCCGAGACCGAGGGCGGCCCGCCCGTGCCGGTGTTCGCCCCGGCCTGAAACGCCGAGCCCCAGGCACCCGACAACGAGACAAGGAGACAAGCATGGCGCAGATGATGGAAGGCAAGGTGGTGGTGGTAACCGGTGCCGGTGGCGGGATCGGCCGCGATATGGCACTGGCGATGGCCGCGGCGGGCGCGAATGTCGTCGTCAACGACCTCGGCACCTCGACCAGCGGCGAAGGTCACGACATGGGCCCGGCCGAAGCCGTTGCGCGTGAAATCCGCGAGGCCGGCGGCCGCGCCGCGGTCAGTACGGACAGTGTGGCGACCGCCAACAGCGCGGCGCGCATCATCGAATGCGCGCTCGACAGCTTTGGCCGCATCGATGGCGTGGTCAACAACGCGGGCATTCTGCGCGACCGCTTCTTCCACAAGATGGGCAACGACGAGTGGGACGCCGTCATTCAGGTGCATCTGTATGGCAGCTACTACATGAGCCGCGCGGCCGCGCCCCACTTCAAGGAGCAGGAGTCCGGCGCGTTCGTGCATATGACGTCGACCTCGGGGCTCATCGGCAACCTCGGGCAGGCCAACTACAGCGCGGCCAAGCTCGGGCTCGTCGCGTTGTCGAAGAGCATCGCGCTCGATATGCAGAAGTTCAATGTGCGTTCGAACTGCATCGCGCCGTTTGCGTGGAGCCGCATGATCGGCTCGATTCCCACGGACACGCCGGAGCAGCAGGCGCGCGTGGCCAAGATCCAGCAGATGACGCCGGCCAAGATCGCGCCGCTGGCCGTCTATCTGCTGTCGGATGCCGCCGCCGACGTCAATGCGCAGGTCTTTGCCGTGCGCAACAACGAGATCTTCGTCATGAGCCAGCCGCGGCCCCTGCGCTCGGTGCATCGGGGCGAAGGCTGGACGCCGGAGTTTATTGCCGACCATGGCATGCCGGCATTGCGTGCCTCGTTCGTGCCGATGGATCGTTCGGCCGATGTGTTCTGCTGGGATCCGGTTTGATGCCGGCCCCGTCCCGGCAGACCGGCGCCCTGAGCCACGTGCGTGTGCTCGACCTGTCGCGCGTGCTGGCGGGTCCCTGGTGCACGCAGAATCTTGCCGACATGGGCGCCGATGTCATCAAGATCGAGAAGCCCGGCGAGGGCGACGATACGCGGCGCTGGGGCCCGCCATATCTCTCGGGCGATGACGGCCCCAGTTCGCAGGCCAGCTATTTCGCTGCCTGCAACCGGAACAAGCGCTCGGTCACGGTCGATATGGCCACGGCCGAGGGCCAGAGGCTGATCCGTGAACTCGCCAGCCAGAGCGATGTGGTCATCGAGAATTTCAAGACCGGCGGCATGGCGCGCTACGGACTCGACTACGAGACCCTGAGCGCGCTCAACCCGAGACTGATCTATTGCTCGATCACGGGTTTCGGCCAGACCGGCCCGTATGCCGCGCGTCCTGGCTATGACCTGCTGATGCAGGCGATGAGCGGGCTGATGAGCGTCACGGGCCACGCCGATGGCGATCCCGGTGCCGGGCCCATGCGCGTCGGTGTGGCCGTGATCGATGTGTTTACGGGCATGTACGCGACCACCGCGATTCTTGGTGCGCTCGAGGCGCGTCACCATACGGGCCGCGGCCAGTCTCTCGATATCGCGCTGCTCGATGTCGCCATGGCCGTGCTGGCGAATCAGGGGGCCGGTTACCTGAACTCGGGCTCCGTGCCCCGGCGTCAGGGCAATGCGCATCCGAGTGTCGTGCCCTATCAGGACTTTCCCACGCAGGACGGGCGCATGCTGCTGGCCATCGGCAATGACGGGCAATTCGCGCGCTTCTGCGAGGTGGCCGGCACCGACTGGGCGCGCGACGAACGCTACCGTACGAACTCGGCACGCGTCACGCATCGCGAGACGCTGATTCCGATGATGAGCGAGATCACGCGCGCGCGTACCACCGCCACGTGGATCGACGTGCTCGAGGCCAATGCCGTACCGTGCGGGCCGATCAACGATATCGGGCAGGCCTTTGCGGATGAACATGTGCGCCATCGCGGGCTGGCGGTCGAGCAGCACCGGTATCGCGAGGGCGAGCGTCCGGCGCACGATCCCGTCGATCGGATCCGCACGGCCGCGAGTCCGCTGCGGTTTTCGGACACGCCGACGCAATTACGCCATGCGCCGCCCGCACTGGGACAGCACACGGACGAGGTGCTACGCGAATGCCTGAACCTTGGCGAGGCGGAGATCGCCGCCCTGCGCGAACAGGGCGTGCTGTAGTCCAGTGATCCGTCAAGCCTCGATCGGCTCCACGCCACACCACCCCGCGATAAACAGCGCAAGCGTCTGCGTGACGCGACGCAGCGAGTCGAGGTCGACCGCTTCGTCGAAGCCGTGCGGCATCTTGCACAGCGGGCCATACACGATGGCTGGCGTATCCGCATAAAGCCCGAAGAACCGCGCATCGGTCGCGGCCGAGGTCGAATGTTCCTCGAGCGCGCGGCCGAAGACGCGCTCGTGGCTCGACCGCAGCACGGCTTCCGCATCCTCGGCATCCTCGAGCGCATAGCCCTCGGCCATAAAGCCGTGGTACACGATGCGCGGCGGATGCCTGGCCAGGAACGCGTCTTTGGCGGCTGCGGCGGCAATGAATGCCTCGATTTCCGCGCGCGCGTCGGCCAGGCTCTGCCCCGGATACACGGCCACGCGCATATCGAAGTGGCACCATGCGGGCACGCTCGATCCCCAGTCGCCGCCCGCAATCTTGCCGAGGTTGAAGTTGATCGGATGCGGATGATTGCAGTAGTAACGCGTCTGCGCCTTGCGCGCGTTCCACTCGACTTCCAGCTGCTTGAGCTCGCCGATCAGGAAGATCGCCTTCTCGATCGCATTGGCGCCCGCGCCCGCAAATGCCGACGCGTGCTGGGGATCCCCTTCGACCTGCACCTGGAACCACATCGGCCCCACCTGCGCACGCATGAGCTTGGGCTCGAACGGCTCAAGGATAAATGCCGCATCGGCACGATAGCCGCGCGCGAGGCAGGCCAGCGCGCCATTGCCCGTGCATTCTTCTTCGACCACCGATTGCAGATGCACGGTGCCCGCCGGCTGCAGCCCCGCCGCGCGCAGCGCATCGAGCGCCGCCACACCGGCCAGCAATCCGGCTTTCATATCGCCGGCACCGCGGCCATATAGCCAGCCGTCGTGGATATCGCCGCCATACGGGTCCATGGTCCACTTGTCGAGCGGGCCGACCGGCACGACATCGATATGGCCATTGATGATCAGCGAGCGGCCCGCCTGCGTGCGGCCGCGATGCGTGCCGACCACGTTGTAGGCGTTGTCATAGGACACCGCCACCGGCGAAAAGCCCGGCAGATGGCGGATGGCGTCGATATCGATGCGCCAGTGGTCCACCGCATAGCCGCGCTGCCGATAGGCCGCCGCCATAAAGTCCTGCGCCGCCGATTCGGCGCCCCGCTGCGACGGGATGCGCACGAGCTGGCGCAGCATTTCGGTCTGCGCGCCGAAGCCGCGCTCCACGGCGTCGATAATGCGCGCGCGCAGGGGATCGGGCAGTGGATCGGGCACGGGCGCCTGCGCGCGCGGGGTGGCAAAGGGCTTGGCACTCGGCTGTGCCGTGGAAGGCTGGACGTCGGATTCCGTCAAGGAGGCTGACAATCTGATACTCCGATTCGTTGATCTGTACGCGATGTTCAGGCGTTGCGCACGGCCATGCCGGGCGCGGCGTCCGCCGCCGTCCGGGGGTCGGCATCCGTTTCGGTCTGCGGCTCGTGCGGAATCAGCACCGCGCCGAGGAACGTCGCGCCGGCGATCACCGCGAACAGCAAGGCAAGCGGCGCCCAGTGCAGGCCATATCGCTCGGCAATCCACAATCCGAGCAGCGGCGTGGTACCGCCGAACAGCGCGCCGCACAGCTGGAAGCTCAGCGAGATGCCGGTATAGCGCACGTCGATCGGGAACGCCTTGGGCAGGAACGGCGCGAGCACCGCATAGTATGCGCCGATGAACACCGTCGCCACGAGGATGCCAATGGCGATGTTCGCGATATTGCCGGTCATCACCAGCATCATCATCGGCGCGGCCCACAGCACGGCGGCTCCCGCGACGATCGCGATCGTGCGGCGTTCACCGATGCGCGTGGCGATATACGACGCGATCGGGAAGCTCAGCAACTCGACGATCCCCGTGTAGGTACCCACCCTGAGGATGTCCGGACGCGCGACGTGCAGATACGTCGTGGTGAACGTGATCATCAGCGTGGTGATGAAATAGAAGCCGGAGATCCCCAGCATCGACAGGCCCATGCCCAGCAGCAGGCGCGTCTTGTAGCGCGCGAAGATATTGCGCAGCGGGGCGACCTCCTGCACGTGGCGTGCCTTGGCCATGCGCTCGCGATGCGCCTCGAGTTCCGGGCTCTCGTTGACGCTGCGGCGAATCAGCAGCGCGGCCACCACGAGCACGCCGCTGAACAGGAACGGAATGCGCCAGCCCCAGCTCTTGAAGTCCGCATCGGGCAGCGACGACACGGCCGCGAACATCGACGTGGCGATGACGAGGCCGACCGGGCTGCCGTACTGCGGCGCCGCGGCCAGGAACGTGCGCAGCTTCGGCGGCGCGTGCTCGGCGGCAATCAGCACGGCCCCGCCCCACTCCCCGCCGACGGCCACGCCCTGCAGCAGGCGCAGCACGATCAGCAGGATCGGTGCCATGACACCGATCGACTGGTACGACGGGAGCATGCCGATGACCATCGTCGCGATGCCCATCAGCAGCAGCGTCACGATCAGCGAGCGCTTGCGGCCCACCTTGTCGCCCAGGTGCCCGAAGATGATCGCGCCGACCGGCCGCGCGACGAACCCCACGGCGAACGTGCCGAGCGCGGCGAGCGTGCCGACGAAGTGGTCCGCGTTGGAGAAGAAGACATCGCCGAACACCAGCGCCGAAGCCGTCGCGTAAATGAAAAAGTCGTACCACTCGATCATGGTGCCGAAAAATGCCGCGGCGGCCGCTCGATAAGGCTGCCTTGATGCCGAGATGTCCATCCCTATTCCTCCGTGCGTCCTTGTCGGGCGCGCCATGCGTTGAGCGTCCCCGGTTCCGGGGGTCCGATTGACTATAGCAACCGGTGGCTATAGCCTATATATCCATATGTGTTAATTTAATAGAGCCACTTGTGCGTGCCGTCCTGCTGACCGACCTGCTTTCGCAGGCATTGTCCGAAGCGAATCCCGTGCCCATGCAGCGCCAGATCTACGACGTGATCCGTCGCGCGGTGCTCGAGCATTCGCTTGTCGCGGGCCAGAAACTGCCGTCGTCGCGCGCGCTCGCGCAGGAACTCGGCGTATCGCGCATCACGGTCTCGCTCGCCTACGACCGCCTGATCGCGGAGAACTACCTCACCGCCAGCACCGGCAGCGGCACGTTCGTCGCGGCCACGACGGAACTGCCGCTTGCGGGCAAGTCCGAAGCGAGCCATGCGCGCCACACCATGGCGCTGTCCCAGCGCGGCGCGATGATCGGCACGTTGCCGGGCGGCCTCCAGCAATTCCACGGCGCGTTCGTGCCGGGCGTGCCCGACGCCTCGCTGTTTCCGTTTCACCTGTGGCGGCGCCTCGTCTCGCGCCATATCGGCAAGGGCGATCTCGCGCTGGCCGGCTATGCCGCCGACGGCGGTGGCCTCCCCGCCCTGCGGCAGGCGGTGGCGAGCTATCTGAAGATTTCGCGTTCGGTCGTTTGCGACCCGGAACAGGTGATCATCACCGCGGGCACGCACCAGTCGATCGATCTCTGCGCGCGCATGCTTGCGGACCCCGGCGATATGGCCGTGATCGAGAACCCGTGCCATTGGGCGTTTCCGACCGTACTGGCCGCCGCGGGCATGCATATCGGCGCCGGCGTCGTCGATGCGGACGGACTGTCGCTGGCGGCAAGCCATGTGCCCCGCCATGCACGGCTCGTGGTCACGAGTCCCTCGCATCAGTATCCGACCGGCGTGGTGATGCCGCTCGCGCGGCGGCTCGAGCTGCTGCAGGGCGCGCGCGATCACAACCTGTGGGTCATGGAGGACGACTACGACAGCGAGTTCCGCTACGACGGCTCGCCGCTGCCATCGTTGCAGGGGCTCGATAGCGATGCGCGCGTGATCTACGTGGGCACGTTCAGCAAGGCCATGTTCGCGGGCATCCGGCTGGGGTACCTGGTCGTGCCCGCGCATCTGGCGCGCGAATTCGCAAGCGCCAGCGCGCGGATCTATCGGCCGGGACAACTGCATATCCAGGCCGCGCTGGCCGACTATATCGACGAGGGTCATTTTGCGCAGCATATCCGCCGTATGCGCGTGGAATACGGCGAACGCCAGCAGCTGCTGCGCACCTCGCTATCGCACGCGTTCGGCGATGCGATCACGCTTTCCGAAGCGCGCGCGGGGCTGCATCTGTTCATGCGCTTCAACCTGCCGCTCGACACCGGCGTGCTGCACCAGCGTGCCAACGAAGAGAAACTCGTGCTTGGCGTGCCGCGCTTTATCGGCGCGGGGTCGGCCAAGCGGCCCGATCTCGAAGACCGGTCCGTCGTGCTGGGCTTCGGCGGCGTGCCGCAGGGCGAGATCGCCCGCGGCGTGACGAGCCTCAGGCGCGCCGTCGAGCGCACCGTCGTGGGGAAACCTGCCGCGCGGCGCTGACCCGGGCCGGCGACCGATGGTTACACGCCGCGCAGCGCGTCGTCCGCGGTCTGCAGCAGCAGGTCCGCGTTCTCCGGCGTAAAGGGCAGCAACGGGCGAATCTTCAGCACATTGCCGAGAATGCCCGTCGTGCTGATCAACACGCCGTTGCGCCGCATCGTGTTGACGACCTGCGCGGTCTCGGCCGTCGCCGCTGCTTGCGTGGCGCGGTCGCGGACGAGTTCGACGCCGAGAAACAGGCCGTCGCCACGGACATCGCCGATCAGGTCGTGCCGTCGCGCCAGTGCGCGGAACCCCTCGCGCAACTGCGCGCCGATACGCGCCGCATTGGCCTGCAGCCCATCTTTCTCGATCACGTCGAGCACGGCGAGCGCGGCCGCGCACGACACCGGATTGCCTCCGAAGGTATTGAAATAGCGCGCCTCGCGGCCGAACGCCTCGACCACTTCAGGGCGCGCGACCACGCCCGCGATCGGATGGCCATTGCCCATGGGCTTGCCCATCGTCACGATGTCGGGCACGAGGCCGTGCCGCTGGAAGCCCCACATGCACGAGCCCGTGCGCGCAAAGCCCGCCTGTACCTCGTCGGCGATAAAGATGCCGCCCGCGGCGCGAACGACCTCGACGGCTTCACGCAGAAACCCCGCGGGATCGGCGAATACGCCGTCGCTCGTGAACAGCGTATCGACGATCAGCGCCGCCGGCCGGATGCCATGGCGCAGCAGACCGTCACACGCTTCCCTGACCGATTGCGCAAAGCGCTGGCCCACGGTGGCGGCATCCTCGCGATACGCATCGGGGGGCGGCACCGCGCGCACGGCCGGAGAGAGCGGCACGGCCTTGCCCAGCGAGGGCGAGATCTCGGCGATCGCCGTCGTCACGCCGTGATACGCGAGGCGCGTCACGATCACGCCCTCCCCGCCCGTGTGCCGGCGCGCGATCCGCAGCGCGAGGTCATTGGCCTCGCTGCCCGTGCAGGTGAACATGGCCTGCGACAGGGGCGCCGGGAACGTGGCGAGCAGCCGTTCGGCATAGTTCAGCACGCCTTCGTGCAGATAGCGCGTATGGGTGTTCAGCACGCTGGCCTGCCGCGCGATGGCGTCGACGACTTCGGGGCGGCAATGGCCGACCGACGCCACGTTGTTATAGGCGTCGAGGTAGGCCCGGCCCGTATTGTCGTAGAGCCAGACACCCTCGCCACGCACGATATGCAGCGGCTCGTCGTAGAACAGCCGATAGGCCGGCGACAACAGCTGCTGGCGCCGCGCCACGAGCGCGCGATCCGCTTCGGCGAGCTCGCTGGCCCGCGACGGATCGAATGCGTTGAGCATCGCCTTGTCCTTACTCATGAATATCCTCGACTTCGGAATGGGTGTGATCGTTCGGGGTGTGATCGTTCGTGGAAGCCAGCGCCGCGCGCAGCGATTGCAGGGCCTGATCCATGCCCATCGCTTCGAGCCGCTCAAGACCGTTCCACGACAGGCCGCTGTTACGCAGGATGTAGGTGCTGTTCTCCGGATGCTCGCGCGCGCGCCACGATGTGATGAGCACCGTCGTCAGCAGCCGCGCCGCGATCAGATCGGGCAGCAAGGCGATTTCGGGCTCCGTCAGCGGCAGGCGCGCGTGATAGGCACCGATACATTCCGCCGCGGTAACGAGCGGGTCCGCTGCGTCGGCCAGCTGATAGGCCGCCGCCACCGCGATCTCGTGGACGAGCGGCGCCTCGACCATATCGCCGAAATCGAAGATCGCGGCCACGCGGTCGTGGTCGCCGGCGTCGACGAGCACGTTGTAAGGGTTCAGATCGTTATGGATGACCTGCCGGCGCAGCGTCGTCAGCACGGGTGCCACGCGCAGTTCGAAGCGGTCGAGGAACCGCTGTGCAAGCGCCCCCCGAGCGGGATCGTCGATGCACGCCAGCAGCGGCCGCAGTTGCGCCAGATGCTGGAGGTCCCATAGCAACCGGTGGTTCGCATGCGTGTGGGAGAAGCTACCCAGTGCGAGGTCGATGCGCGCGAGCGCGGCACCGAGCGCGCGCCGTTGGGCGGCGCTGCGTGCCACCTTGTATAGCGGAACGCCGGGAACGAACGTAATCAGCCGCACGGCCTGCCGGCCACCGCCCCCCTCGCGCCAGAACACGCTGGCGCCGTCGCGCGTGGCGATCAGTTGGGGGATCGGCAGCGTCGCGTCGGCGCGCATCAGGTGCAACTGCGCCTCGGTGTGGAAGTCGGTCACGCCGACGTCTTCCGCCGGATGCGTGATCTTGAGCACGTATCCGGCGTGGCCGGGGACGTCGATCCGGAAGTTCTGGTCGCGCTCGCTCGTGAGCAGCGTCGCATGGCCCGATACGCCGAACGCCTGCGCTGCGAGGGCGGCGGCTTCCGTTTCGTCGAGCTTGGGCCAGGAGCGCGCGAACAATGCGTCGCTGCCCAGCGAATGGGTTGGATCGAATCCCATGGAGAAAAGTGTGGCAAAGGAGATGACGCACAACTATAGGGCGAATTGGCGTTACTCTGGATATCCATTCCAGACTATTTGATATAGCCACTTTCCCTACACTGACGCATCGCCCTGCCCCAACCCCGGGGGGCGAAACTTCGCCTGCCGCACCCCCTCCGCACCCGCCGCGCCCGATGCCGGACGTCAGGCGTCGAGCGTCTCGTAGTCCGTATAGCCGGCCGCGCCACCGCCATAGAACTTGGACTGGTCGGGCGACGCGAGCGGCGCGTCGCGGCGCAGACGGTCGACGAGATCCGGATTGGCGATGAACGGCCGGCCGAACGCGACCATGTCCGCGTGGCCGGACTCCACTGCCTCGATGGCCATTTCGCGGTTGTAGCTGTTGTTGGCGATGTACTTGCCGCCAAACGACGCATGCAGGGCCTTGAAGTCGAACGCGCTCGCGGCGTTGTCGCCGCGCGTCTGCCCTTCGATGCAATGCAGGTAGGCCATGCCGAGCTTGCCGAGCCGCTCCGCGTAGTAGCCATAGAGCGCCTGCGGATCGCTGTCGAGCGGCGTATCGCCTACCGCGCGGGTAATCGGCGACAGGCGCACGCCCACGCGGTCCGGGCCCCAGATCTCGGCCACCGCGGAGATGGCTTCCACCGGGAACCGCGTGCGATTCTCGATCGAGCCACCGTACTGGTCGGTGCGCTTGTTGGTGCTGTCGCGCAGGAACTGCTCGAGCAGGTAGCAGTTGGCCGAATGCACTTCCACGCCGTCGAAACCGGCTTCCTTCGCGCGGCGCGCGGCGTTCCGATAATCATCGACGAGCTTCGGAATCTCGGCGGTTTCCAGTGCGCGCGGCATCGACGGGCGATCCTGCGTGCTGGTTTCGAGGAATACCAGTTCCCCTGCCTGGATCGCGGACGGTGCCACCGGCGGCTGGCCGTTCTCCTGCAGCGACGAGTGCGACATGCGGCCGACGTGCCAGAGCTGGCAGACGATCTTGCCGCCAGCCTCGTGCACCGCATCGGTGACGCGGCGCCACGCCGCGACATGGGCCTCGGTATAGATCCCCGGCGTGAACGCATAACCGCGCCCCTGGCGCGAGATATTGGTGGCTTCGCTGATGATGAGCCCCGCCGAAGCGCGCTGCCGGTAATACTCGACCGCAAGGTCCGAGTGCACCCCGTTCATGTCCGCGCGCGAGCGCGTCAGCGGGGCCATGGCAATGCGATTCGCCACCTCGATCGCGCCGATCGTCGTGGGAGTAAACAGGGCTGGTTCGTTCGTGGGCATGGACTGACTCCTGTATCGGTTCAAACGTCGGTTCAAACGCGCGGCCACATCCGGCCATGACCGCGCCCTCGCACACGTTAACAGAGGTCGCGCTTTTAGGTCTGTTAACCGTTGCAATCCGCAAGGATGGCCGACGGCCTTATCCGCCACCCGCCGATTCACAACGATTTACTTCCACCCTTCAGGTCCCGATGGCCGCCGCCACGGCCGGCGGTATACCGCGCGCGGGCATGGCGCGGAACGTCACGTCGATCTTCGTCAGGCGCGCGCTGCGCTGAAAGTCCGCGATGGTCTCCTCGATATCGTGATCGATGAACGCGCAACGGCTCGCATCGATGATCAGCTTGCTGCCGGGGGCCACGCGCGCAAGCAAATGCCGCAGGCGCGCCTTGTTGAAGAACGACACATCCTTGTGCATGCGCAGCAGATAGCAGTCCTCGTAGCGCGTCAGCGACAGCGCGCTATGAAAATTGCTGCGCAGCGTGAAGGCGATGCCGACCGCCATGCCGATGGCGATGCCGATCAGCAGGTCGGTCGCCAGGATGGCCGCGACGGTGACGATGAACGGCACCGCCTGCGACGGGCCCTCGCGCCACGCGGCGGCGAACAGCGAGGGCCTCGCGAGCTTGTAGCCGACGTGGAGCAGGATCGCGGATAGCGCGGCGAGCGGAATCCAGCGCAGCGCACTCGACAGGAACAGCACGCTCAGGAGCAGCAGCACGCCGTGCACGATCGCCGACACCTTGGTGCGACCGCCCGCGTTGATATTCGCCGAACTGCGCACGATCACGGCCGTCAGCGGCAGTGCGCCGACGAGGCCCGCCGCGATATTGCCCGCCCCCTGCGCGTAGAGTTCGCGATTGCTCGGCGCCACGCGGCGCATGGGGTCGAGCTTGTCGACGGCCTCGACACTGAGCAGCGTCTCCAGGCTCGCCACGATGGCCAGCGTGATGGCCACGCGGTACATCGCCGGGTTGGCGAACTGCGAGAAGTCCGGCTGCACGAGTTGCGCACCGAGCGAAGCCAGTCCATCGATGGCCGGCAGCTGCACGAGGTGCTCGTCCGCCAATGCGAGATCCAGCGTGGCATGCGTCGTCACCAGCTGATACATCACGCCCCAGATCACCACGACGAGCGGTCCGGGCACATGGCGCAAGGCTCGCTGCGTACGCACCCATGACGTCTCCCAGATCGCGAGCAGGGCCAGCGATACGGCCGCTACCGTCAGTGTGCCGCCGGAAACCGCGCCGCTCGCCTGGGCAAAGACGTCGGCCAGCCCGGCATCGTCGGGAATGCGGCTATCGAACGCCGCGAACGATGCGTGCCCGAGCGCCACCGGAATCTGCTTGACGATCAGCATCAGGCCGATCGCGGCCAGCATGCCCTTGATCACCGACGACGGTACGTAGGCTCCGAGATCGCCCGCGCGCAGCCTTGCGAGCGCGAGTTGCAGGATGCCGGCCACGAGGACCGCGGTCAGGAAGTCCGCAAAACCGCCCAGCAAGGCGATGGCCTCGATGACGATCACGACGAGCCCGGCGGCGGGCCCGCTGATACTCAGTTGCGAGCCGCTCAGTACCGCGACCAGCAGACCGCCGATCACGCCGGCAAGCAGGCCCGCAAGCAATGGCACACCGGACGCGAGCGCAATGCCGAGGCACAACGGCAAGGCCACGAGAAACACGACGATACCGGCGGGAATGTCATGCGCGAGATGGCGCGTATAGGGCGTAGTCATGAGGGGGCGCATGGAATGAAAAAGAAGGCGAATGGGAAATCGCGGACGAGCGCCTCCCCTCGCGCGGGCCTTACGACACGCGCGGCAGGGAAGAACGCAGCGAGAATGGGTGCTTTCCGGCGGGTGCTTTCCGGCGGGTGCTTTCCGGCGGGTGCTAGGCGGCCAGCGCGGACACCGGCGACGGCGCGATCGAATGCCGCTGATCGAGCAACCCGGTATGCAGGTCGTAGACCCATGCGTGGAGCTGCAGCGGCCGGCCGCTGTCCCAGGCCTGGCGGATCAGCGGCAGCGCCGCGAGCCGCTCGATCTGCGCCACGGCGTTGAGTTCGACGAGGCGCTCCACGCGCGCATCGTCATCGGGCAATGCGTCGAGTTCGCGGCAGTGGTGGCGATAGACCTGCCGCAGCGAATCGAGCCGCGCGTCGACATGCGGCAACTCGGGGATGCGGGCGAGCGCCGCGCGCACGCCACCGCATCCGCGATGGCCGCAGACGATGATGTTGTCCACCTTGAGCACTTCCACCGCGTACTGGAGCACGCTCATGAGACTGGGATCGTGCTCGACCACCAGGTTGGCGATATTGCGGTGAACGAAGAAATCGCCAGGGGCCGCATTCGTGATGAGTTCCGCCGGGACGCGGCTGTCGGAGCAGCCTATCCAGAGTACGGCGGGTGCCTGTCCCGCGGACAGGCGAGCAAAGCCTTCGGGATCGCGGGCCAACATCTCGCTGGCCCACGCCCGGTTTTCAAGGATCAAGCGCTTCACGACTTCCATGCTGGCGTTCCCTATCGTAGATCAACGATTCGAGAAGCAGGATACAGGCGAGTTCCTGTTACATCGCTCAGTTTTTTGCAGTGCAGTATTTGGGATTTCTTAAGGCCGCACGGGAACGCACGAGAAGGTGCTAGAAGCGGTAATTGAAAAAACCCGTGATGAAGTCCGTGCCCGGGTTCGGCTTCTTGATCGTCGCGTTGGACAGATGCTGGAATCGCATGCCGAGCTCGGCCGCGTTGCGCGGGCCGAATGCCACACCGAAGCCGATCGTCTCCGTGAAGCGGAATGCGGTGCTGTAGTTGTGCTGCGGCGATGTACTCGAATGGCTCATGATCCGGATGCCCACGGAGCCCTCGATAAACGGCTCCCACGAACCACCGCGCTTCTGCAAACGGAACAGCGGAGAGAAGCCGCCCTCCACGACGTTCTGTCGCGGCGTGCCATAACGCGCCTGCCATTGGGCGAGATCGAACTCCCAATAGAGCGTGGTCTGCCAGCCCTGCGGATTGCCCCAGTTGAATCCCGAGTCGAACTGGAACCCGATCTCGTACTTGTTGATGTCGTGCGAGTAATCGCGGCCGAACGCGACATGCACCGCGGGCGCCGGAATCTCGGCATGCGCGACGGAAGGGCGTCCCGCTGCGGCAAGACTCGCGACCAGCAGCGCGAGCGCGGTGGGGACAGCGCGCGTCATGAATGATCCTCCGGGCAACATCTGCGCGTGCAGAATCTGCACGCGTCGCTATCATGCTAGCGACGCCGGTGTGCGCCCGCCCGGAAAAGAAGGATGGTTCTTGCACGACACATCCGAACCATGTCTCCCCCCTTGTCTCATCCCTGCGGCGGACGCGCGAGGCGCGCTGGTAATAGTTGCCGATGACGGTTGCCCTTACACGGTGCACGTGCAATTTCGACAAGCCCCGTGGCCTCGCGACGGGCTCTGCCCGGGCATACCGCTTGCGAAGGCACAACAGGAAAGCAAACCGACAGGAGAGAACTCATGAAACCGCGCGTGCCCACCCTCATCGCCGGATCGCTGATCGCGGTCACCCTGCTCTTCGCGCCGCTGGCCGCGTCAACGGCACTGGCCGCGAGCGACAACCAGCGCGCGGCCACCCCGGACAGCACGGGCCCGGGCATCTCGCAAGGCTCGGGCGGCGCCGGCGCGCACCCGATCGACAGCAATCATCCGGGCACGAATGCGGGCGCCACTTCCGGGGCGACCCCCAAGCACGGCCGAACGAAGCAAGGCGGGAGCAAATCGAAGCAGTCTCAATCCGGCAGCGGCGCCAGCGCGCCGGCCGCCAGGCCGTAAGCGCCCGCAGCGCCCGCAGCGCCCCCGGTGCCCGCAGTGCCCGCGCTGCGAGGGCGCGCGGCCTCCGCGGCAAATAGCGGCGAGGCTTCGAACAACGACAGCACCCACTCGACGAACACCCTCACCTTGGGCGCGAGGTGCCGGCTTTGCGGATAGATCGCGGAGATCGGCAGCGTGCGCGGCCGCCATTGGGGCAGGATTTCGACGAGCGCGCCCGACCGCAGATGCTCGCCCACCATGAAGCGCGGGGGCTGGAGGATGCCGGTACCGGTCAGTCCGCACTCGACGTACGCATCGGCATCGTTGAAGCCGAGCTTGCCGGGTACCGGGACTTCGACGATGCGGCCCTCGACGGTGAAGCTCAGCGGTATCGCGCGGTTGGTCTTGCTCGAGATGTAGTGGATGGCCATATGCCGGTCCAGATCCTCGAGCGTGCGGGGCATGCCACGACGATGAAGATAGTGCGGACTGGCGACCGTAATCGTCGGCATGTCCGCAAGCCGGCGCGCGATCAGCGTGGAGTCCTGGAGTTCGCCCACGCGGATCGCGCAGTCCACGCCATCCTGAATCAGATCGACGAGCTTGTCGCCATACCCGACGATCAATTCGACATCGGGGTATAGCTCGTGAAAGCGGTGCAGCTGCGGTGTGACCAGCCATTTGCCGATGGTGGCGGGCATGTCGACGCGCAGCTTGCCGCGCGGCCCCCTTCCCGCGCCCGCCATGGCCGCCTCGGTCTCGGAGATCTCGGCGAGGATGCGCACGCAATGCTCGTAGTACTCGGCGCCCTCGGGCGTAAGCTTGAGCTTGCGCGTGGTCCGCTGAAGCAGCGGGGTGCGCAGATGCGCTTCCAGGCTTTTGACGATCGTGGTGACCGACGTGCGCGAGAGGTCGAGGGAATCGGAGGCGCGGGAGAAGCTGTTCGCTTCCACCACGCGCGCGAATACTTCCATCGCCTGCAGCCGATCCATCTTCCCTCACCCTCGCGATTGCTTCGCCATCCTGTATCGTTATTTAGATGACGATCATTTTCCACATGCGCGACTGTACCACCTTCCCGTCAATCGCGTGCGATGGCGGCCGGGGGTGCCGGGTTCGCCGGTGGCACCGTCCAGCCGCCACCCAGCGACCGGAACAGCGTGACCGCGGCGCGACTCGTATTGGTGCGCGCTTCGTCCTCGCCGTCCCGCGCCACCAGCAGTTGCCGGTCCGCATCGAGGACGTCGGTCAGCGTGATGGCGCCCAGGCGATAGGCCTGCTCCGACAACTCGCGCGCCCGTTGCAAAGCGGCCACTTCGGCCTGCAGCTCCTGTCGCCGCTCCGCCGTCTGCGCCATCGACGTCATCGCGTTCTCCACATCCTCCGCGGCGCGCAATACGGATTGCCGGTAACCGGCCAGGGCTTCCGCGTAGCCGCCGCGCGCCTGCTTGACCTCGGCATCGATCTTGCCGAAGTCGAACAGCCGCCAGCGCAGGCCCGCCGTGCCCACCGGCTGGAAGGACCGTGCCGAGAACAGCCCGTTGGTCGTGATGCTGTCGAAGCCCAGCGCGCCCGACAACGAGAGCTTCGGGTAGTAATCGGCCAGGGCCGCCCCGATGCGTTCGTTGGACGCCGCAAGGCGACGCTCCGCCGCCAGCACGTCGGGACGCCTGCGCAGCATCTCGAGCGGCTCCGTTGCGCCGGCAATGCCCGGTGGCGACGGAATGCGGACCGCGTCCTGCGCGGGCGGGGCCAGTTCGGCGGCATACGTGCCGGGCTGCACGCCCATCAGGACGTCGAGGCGGTTGAGCTGCGCCTCCAGCCCGATGCGCAGCAGCGGCACGGTCGCGCGGGCCTGCCGCAGCAGCGCATCCGCCTGCGCGACCTGCCTGTCGTCCGCCGCGCCATATCGCCGCCGCTCGCGCACGAGGTCGAGCAGCCGCTCGTCGGTGCGGATCTGGTCCAGCGCCACCGCCAGCCGCGACTGATAGCCGCGCACCTGCAGATAGGCATCGGCGGCATCGGCGGCAACGGTCACGCGTGTGCCGACGTGGTCGGCAGAAGCGGCCTCCGCCTCCGCGCGCGCGGCGGCGGCGCCGCGCCGCAAGCCGCCGGCCAGATCGATCTCCCAGCTGGCGACCGCGCCCGCCGTGTAATGGCGCTGGTTGCGGTCGAAGCCGGGGAACGTCTGCGCGAGCGTGCCGAACGGGCTTTGCAGGCTCTGGCGCTGCGCGGCGGCCGATGCGGACAGGTCGAACGTCGGCAGCAGTTCCGCGCCGGCGGCCTGCGCCACCGCGCGGGCCTGCTCGACCCGTGCGAGCGCTGCCGCGAGGTCGAGGTTCTGCGCCAGCGCGCGCTCGATCACGGTGACCAGCATCGGGTCGTCGAAGCCGGTCCACCATGTGTCGAGGTTGACCGGTGCTGCGGCTGCGGTTGCGGTTGCCGCCGCAGTGCTATGGAACGGCGCGAGGTCCGCCCGCGGCTTCACGTAGTCGGGTCCGACCGCGCAGCCCGCCAGCATCAGACCGGCGAGGACCACCGCGCGCGGGGTGAGTTTGTAATCGGGCTTCACGCGTGCCTCCGACGACCGAACTTGCGAATAAAGATATAGAACGCCGGCGTGAACAACAGACCGAAGCAGGTCACGCCGAGCATGCCGAAGAACACCGCGGTACCGAGCGACTGCCGCATTTCGGCGCCCGCGCCCGATGCGATCGTCAGCGGTGCCACGCCGAGAATGAACGCGAGCGACGTCATCAGGATCGGCCGCAGGCGGGTACGCGCCGCATGCAGGGCCGCTTCGATCGGCGAGCTCTCGCCTTCGTCCTCCCGCTGACGGGCGAACTCGACGATCAGGATCGCGTTCTTCGCCGCTAGCCCGATCAGCACCACGAAGCCGATTTGCGCAAGGATGTCGATCGGCATGCCGCGCAGATGCAGCCCCGTTACCGATGCCAGAATGCACATCGGCACGATCAGGATGATCGCCATCGGCAGCCGCCAGCTTTCGTACTGCGCCACGAGCACGAGGAAACAGAACAGCGCGGCCGCCGCGAACACGAGCGCCGTGGGCGTGCCGTGTTGCTGCTGCTGGAACGCGAGTTCGGTCCATTCGAAGCCGATGCCACGCGGCAGTACCTCGCGCGCCAGTTGCTCCATGCGCAGCAGCGCGGTGCCCGAGGCCACGCCCGGCGCGGCGGCGCCCTGCACTTCGGCCGCCGGATACAGGTTGTAGCGCGGCACACGGTACGGAATGGTCGTCGTCTCCACCGAGGCCACCGTGCCGATGGGCACCATGTCGCCGAACACGTTACGCGCCTTGAGCCGCGTGATGTCCTCCGCGGTGCGGCGGAACCGCCCGTCGGCCTGCGCAATCACCTGATAGGTGCGCCCCAGATAGTTGAAGTCGTTCACGTACTGCGAGCCCAGGTAGACCTGCAGCGTCGAGAACACGTCGGTGGGCTTGAGGCCGACCTTCTCGGCCTTGACGCGATCCACGTCCGCGAAGAACGATGGCGAGCCCGCATTGAACAGCGTGAACGCACCCGCGAACGCCGGATCCTTGTTCGCCGCGGCGACCAGCGATTTGGCCGCATCGACGAGCGCCTGCGAACCGAGCCCCGCGCGATCTTCCAGCATCAGCTTGAAGCCGCCCGCGCTGCCGAGGCCCTGCACCGGCGGCGGCGGAATCGTCAGCACGTAGGCGTCCTTGATGACGGACAGCCGCTTGCGCAGGTCGGCCAGCACCGTGTTGGCATCGACACCGGGAATGTGGTGGTTGTACAGCGACGGCAGGCCCGTGAACACCGTCCCCGAGTTCGACGCGACCGTGCTCGTGGTGGCGTCGAGGCCGACGAACGGTGCCGCATGCTCGATGCCCGGCGTGGACAGCGCGATATCGATGACCTGGCGCACGACCTTCTCCGTGCGCTCCAGCGAGGCGCCCGGCGGCAGTTGCACGATCGTGATCAGGTAACCCTGGTCCTGCTCGGGAATGAAGCCCGTGGGCGTGCGCGAGAACTGCACGCCCGTCAGCACGATCAGCCCCACATACACGGCCAGCACGACACCGAGCACACGCGCGAGGCGGCGCGTGACGTTGCCGTAGCCGAACGACATGCGGTCGAAGGCCTTGTTGAAGCGCCCGAAGCCAGCATCGAGCCAGCGGCGCGCGCGGCTCTTGTGGGCGGCATCGTGCGGGGTGTGGTGCTTGAACAGCACCGCGCACAGCGCCGGGCTCAACGTCAGCGAGACCACGCACGAGATGACCGTCGCTGCCGCGATGGTCACCGCGAACTGCCGGAAGAACAGACCCGTGATACCGCTGAGGAACGCGGCGGGCACGAACACCGCGCACAGTGTCAGCGCGATGGCGATCAGCGCGCCGCCTACCTCGTCCATCGTGCGGTGCGCGGCGTCGAACGGTGACATCCCCGACTGGATATTCCGCTCGACGTTCTCCACCACGACGATGGCATCGTCCACCACGATCCCCACCGCCAGGACGAGCCCGAACAGCGAAAGATTATTCAGCGAGATGCCCGACGCATAGAGCACGATGAACGAGCCGAGCAGCGAGATGGGAATCGCCACGACGGGAATGATCGTCGCGCGCCAGTTCTGCAGGAACAGGAACACCACGGCGACCACGAGCACGATGGCCTCGAAGATCGTCACGACCACTTCATCGACCGACTTGCCGATAAAAATCGTCGGGTCGTAGATGATCTTGTACTCGACGCCCTTCGGGAAGTCCTTCTCCAGCTCCTTCATCGCCGCAAGCACCTTGTGCTCGACATCGAGCGAGTTGGCGCCCGGCTGCGCGTAGATGAGCATGGCCGTGGCATCGTCGCGATCCATGAACGACGTGGAGCCATAGTCCGCCGCGCCGACTTCCACGCGGCCGATATCGCGGACACGCGTGATGCGGCCCTGCGCATCGGCCTTGAGCACGATGTCCTCGAACTCCTTCGGCGTGGCCAGCCGGCCGCGCGCCTCCACGTTGATCTGGTACGCCTCGGCGGAAGGCGTCGGCGGCTGGTTCAGCACGCCCGCCGAGACCTGCAGGTTCTGCGCGCGCAGCGTGGACAGGATCTCGCTCGCGTTGAGGTTGTTCGCGGCGGCCTTGTCCGGATCGATCCAGATGCGCATCGCGTACTCACGGCCGCCCTGGAACTGCACGTCGCCCACGCCCTCGATCCGCGCCAGCACGTCGCGGATATGCAGCGTGGCGTAGTTCGAGAGATAGAGCGTGTCGCGCGAATGGTCGCCCGAGAACACGTGCACGGCCAGCAGGATACTTGGCGTGGACTTGCGCACCTGCACGCCGAGCCGCTGCACGTCTTCCGGCAGGCGCTGCAGCGCGTTCTGCACGCGGTTCTGCGTCAGGTTCTGCGCGACGTTGAGGTCCGTGCCGATGCGGAACGTGACGGTGATCGTGAGGCGGCCGTCGCCGGTGGACTGGCTGCTCAGATACAGCATGTCCTCGACGCCGTTGATCTGCTGCTCCAGCGGCGTGGCCACGGTGCGGGCGATCGTCTCCGCCGACGCCCCCGGATACGAGGTCGTGACCTGCACCGTCGGCGGAACGATCTCCGGATACTGCGCCACGGGCAGCGCGAACATCGCGCCGAGGCCGATCAGCGTGAGGAAGCAGCTGACCACCGTGGCAAAGCGCGGCCGATCGATAAAGAAATGTGCGATTCGCATGATCGGTCACTTACCTCTTGCTGCCGGTCGCGGGTGCGTTCGCGTCCGCGTTCGCCGGCGTGGGTGAATCCAGGCGAATCTCGCCCGTCTTGACCGCGACCTTCGCGCCCGGTGCCGCGTAAGGAATGCCGCCGATGATCACGCGATCGTTCGCGGCCAGGCCGCCACGGATCACGCGAAGGCCGTCGCGCACGTCCCCGACCTGCACGATCTTCGGGGCCACCGTGCCATCGGGCGTTACCGTCAGCACGATGAACTGCGACTGGTCGGGCAGCACCGCGCGGTCGGGCACGAGCATCGTCGCGGTGGGCTGGTCGAGCGCGAGGCGCACCCGCGCGAACTCGCCCGGCGTCAGGCGATAGTCGGGGTTCGCGACCGTGGCGCGGGCGCGGATCGTGCCGCTCGAACGGTCGAGCACGTTGTTGATGAAGTCGAGGACGCCCTTTCGGCTGTAGGTACGTTCCGTGCCTAGCGCGATTTCCACGGTATTGGTCAGCGCAACCTTCTTGTCGGCGGCCTTGCTGCGGTATGTAGACAACAGCTGGTAGTCCGCCTCGCTGATATCGAAGTCGAAGTAGATCGGGTCCAGCGACACCAGCGTGGCCAGCAACGTCGTGGCGCTGGTTGCCGCGCGGCTGCCCGAGATCAGGTTGCCGATGGAGACCAGATGCGTGCCGATGCGGCCCGTGAACGGCGCGACGATGCGGCAGCGATCGACGTCGAACTGCGCGTCGTCGACGGCCGAGCGCGCTTCCGCCACGGCGGCCTGCGCGACCTGCCGGTCCGCGGTGCGCTGCTCCAGGTTCTGCACCGACCCGGCGCTCGTGCGTTCGAGCGCCTGCGCGCGCTGGAACTCGCTCTCGGCCAGCACGAGGCGCGCCTTGGCCGTTTCCAGTTGCGCCCGGGCCTGCGCGAGGCGGATGTCATAGGGGCGCGATTCGATCGTGAACAGCAGCGCGCCCTTCTGGACCACGTCGCCATCCTTGAAATGAATGCCCACCAGCGGGCCGCCCACCTGCGCGCGCAATTCCACGCGCTGCACGGCCGAGAACTGGCCAAGGGCGCCGAGACGGGCCTCGAGGTCGCGCACGAGCGGCGTGGCCACAGTGACCTCGGGCAGCGCCGTGCCCTGCTGCGCGGCCGGCGCCGTCTTGCCGCGTTGCTGGAAGCCCCAGCCCACCGCGGCCAGCGCAACCAATATGCCCACCGCGATCGCGGTGCGCCGAAGCGCCCGCTGCCTGCCGGTATCCGAATTGCCACCCCTCGACAGAGGCTTGGCGTCTGTCTGCTGTAGTTCCGTATCCACTGGATTCTTCCTCTGGGTTCTGCTTGTTGATCTGCTGCGTAGAAATCGTTGGCGCGTGCGCTATCGGCGCGACCTGACGCGTGGGGATAGCTGCTTGGCGAAGAACGCCGACACCTCGGCCAGCGCCTGCCTATTGGCGGCCAGTGCGGCATGCGAGACGTCGGGAATGCGGAGCATGTGGGTCGGCACGCCGGCCGCGATCAGCGCGCCCGCGTAGGCTTCGGCCTCCAGATGCAGCAGATCGAGCGCCGCGCTGATGATCAGCGTGGGCGGCAACCCGGCCAGGCGGCGCGATTCGAGCGGCGCGGCGTACGGGTGCAGGAGTTGCCGGAAACCGGGCAGATAGGCGCGATAGCCGTGCGCGCAGGCCGTCATCGACATCTCGCCGGTCGGGCATTCGATGACGTGCGAGACGCGCGTCAGGCTGGGGTCGAGCAACGGCGCGAGCAGCGCCTGCGCGCGAATGGGAATTTCCTTGCGGTCACGCGCCATCGCGCCGATGCCGGCCGCGAGGTTGCCGCCGGCGTCGTGTCCCGCCACGCCGAGGCAATCGGCATCGGCATGCAGCCGGCGCGCCTGCTCCCGCGCCCATCGGCAGGCGAGATAGCCGTCTTCGAGCGGTGCGGGGAACGGATAAGCGGGAGGTAGCGAGTAGCCCACCGAAACGACGACGGCCGGCGTCGCCGAGGCAATCGCCCGCGCCGCGTCGTCGGCCGCGTCGAGGTCGCCATGCAGGAAGCCGCCGCCATGCAGATAGATAACGATCGGGCGCAACTGCAACGCGGGGCGCGCGCCGGCGCCCGGGGCGGGTGCATAGACGCGCAGCGGAATCCGCTTGGCATGCCCCTCGATGGTGACTTCCTCGACTTCTACCGGAACACAGTCCGCGATGTGGGCAGCCATGACGCTGTTCCTGTGGCGCGATATCGCAATGCGTGGATTCTCGGCGCTCGACAGGATCAGGTAAACACTGATAATCCAAATGTGAATTTGGTATTACCGAACAATGGCGGGCCTGGGGGGCGAGTCTGTCACGGCCAAAAGAAAAGCCGCCCGTAGGCGGCTGTTGCAACGATACTTACTTGAACAACTCGGCGTGCGTTCCGGCGCGGACGAAAACCACTTCGTCATCGTCCACGCGGTAGATCAGAAGGAAGTCGCCTCCAACATGGCATTCGCGATGATCATTCCATTCACCTGCGAGAGCATGATCCAGGTACTCTGCAGGCAGCGGACCGTCGTTCGCAATCAGCAGGAGCATCGTCTCCTTGAGCGCCGCCATGTTGTAACGGCCCGAATGAGTCAGGCGAACCCAATCCTTCTCGAAGCCTTTCGTCCTGTCACTTCTTAGCGGCAGTTTTGCCCTTTTTCTCGAGTTCATCGAAGAGTTCCTGTGCCGACCCAAGGCGCGCAGAACCCTTCATCGCACGAGACTCATGGAGAGCCTCCAGCGTCGTCTCGTTGGGAATCCGCACCTCGAAAGGAAGGCCGCGCGTAAGCACGACTTGACGCAAAAAGAGCCGCACCGCATCGGATAAAGTCAGTCCGTTTTCGGCGAGCACTCTTTGCGCGTCCTCCTTCAATGCAGGTTCGATTCGCGCGCGTACATCGGTGGTCTTAACGTCGATGGCAAGCATAGGCACCTCCTGAGCGTGATAAGTCCAACTGCGATCCATGACCGCGCACGTACCGGTGAGCATTGCGCTTCACGTCGACAATGAACCCGGTGCGTGGGAACATTGTAGCTACACTGACACCCATCTGCAAGCTGGCCGGCCAGTGCCGCCAACGCGGCCTACTCCAGCTGCACGTTCGCCTCCCTCACCACCTCGCCCCACTTCCGGATCTCCGACTCCACCAGCGAGCCAAACTTTGCCGGCGAGCTGCCGACCACCTCCACGCCCTGGTCGCGGAAGCGTTTGACGACGTCGGCCTCCGCCAGCGAGCGCACGATTTCCTCGTTGAGCTTCTGCACGACCGGCGCCGGCGTTCCCGCGGGCGCCTGGATGCCGAACCAGACGTTCACCTCGTAGCCCGGCACGCCGGACTCGGCGACAGTCGGCACATCGGGCAGCAATGGCGACCGCGCCTGGCCCGTCACGGCAATCGCCTTGAACTTGCCGGCCCGCAACTGCTGGATCACGTTCGGCAGGTTGTCGAACATCAGGTCGGTTTCCCCACCGAGCAGTGCCACCACGGCGGGGCTGCTGCCCTTGTACGGGATATGCGTCATGCGCGTACCGGTCATCTTGTTGAAAAGCTCCATCGACAGATGATTCGACGAGCCCGCTCCGGTCGAGCCGTAGTTGAGCTTGCCGGGCTGCTTCTTCGCGTACTCGATCACGTCCTTCACCGTCGCCAGCCCGAGGTCGGGGCGCGAGACCAGCACGTTCTGCGTGCTCGCCGCCCAGACCACGGGCGTGAAGTCCTTCGTCGCGTTGTAGGGCAGCCGATTGCCATAGAGCGCGGGCAGCGCGGCGAACGGCAGCGGCGTGATCAGCAGCGTATAGCCGTCCGCCGGCGACTTGGCGACGAGACTGTTGCCGATGACGGTGTTGCCTCCGGGCCGGTTGTCCACCACCACCGACTGCTTCCACTTGGCAGTGAGCTTCTCCGCGGTCGTGCGCGCGAGCGTGTCGTTGAACCCGCCCGGTGTATAGGGCACGACGATGCGCAGCGGCTTGTCGGGATAGTTGTCGCCTTCTGCCGCACTGGCGGGGGTGGCCGTCACAGCCAGCGATGCAAGTAGCGCCAGCGCGATGCGAGTCGTGGTCATGGTTGTCTCCTTCACCATCTTGTGTGGTTGAGTGGTTGACGTACGCGTCGGCACGAACTTACCATACCAAACTGGTAGTACCAAATAAATCTGACCAGATAAGAGAGGGACCGCACGCGCATGGCCACTGTCATCGCCACCGACCGTATCCACCCCGAAGCCCAGGCCCGGTTACAGCAAGCCTCGACGTTCGATATCCGCCCCTGGCGAGACGGCGCGGCCTACGCCGACGACCTCGCCGATGCCGACGTGGTGGTCGTCCGCAACCGCATCCCCGCCGAACTGTTCGATCGCGCGCCAAGGCTGCGCGCCGTCATCCGCCATGGCGTCGGCCTCGACATGATCCCCGTGGAACAGGCGTCCGAGCATGGCGTGCTCGTGGCCAACGTGCCCGCCGTCAATGCCGTGGCCGTGGCCGAGTACGTGCTCGGCCAGATGCTCGCGCTTTCGCGCCGGTTCGCGGATATGGATCGCCTGATGCGCTCCGCATCGTGGAGTGAAAGCCGGCTCATCGCCGACCATGGTCAGCAGATCGGCGGCAAGACCGTCGCCATCGTCGGCATGGGCGAGATCGGCCGGCGCGTGGCCGCGATGTGCGCGGCCGGCTTTGGCATGCGCGTTCTCGGTGTCCATCCCAAACGCACGGGTACGCGCGAGACGCACGCCGAGTACGTGCCTCTCGACGACGCACTGGCGGCGGCCGACTACCTGGTCCTGACCTGTCCGCTGACGCCCGAGACGCGCGGCATGATCGGCGCCGAACAGCTCGCGCGCATGAAGCCGACCGCATTCCTGATCAACGTCGCGCGCGGCGCCGTGGTCGATCGACTTGCGCTACATGAAGCGCTGCGCGCGTCGCAGATCGCGGGTGCCGCGCTCGACGTGTACGAGACCCAGCCGCTGCCCGCCGGCGATCCGCTGTTCGCGTGCGTCACCGCGCGGCTCACACCCCATATGGCCGGCATCTCCGCGCAAAGCCTGCATGCGATGAGCATGGGCGCCGCCGCGCAGGTGCTCGACGTGCTGGCGGGACGACTGCCGCCGCACTGGGTCAATCGCGACGCCGAAGCTGCCATTCGCGCGCGATGGACACGACTCGGCATCGCACCGCAATAACCGCATACCGGCACTATCAAAGAGGAGACACCCCAGCATGTCCAGAATCAAGTCCATCCAGGCCATCCCGCTGTCGTTCCGCCTGCCTGAAGGCAAGACGGTCAAGCTCGGCATCGGCAGCACCATCAAGCGCGACACGATCATCGTGCGCGTCGAGACCGAATGCGGCGTGGTCGGCTACGGCGAAGCGCATCCCGGCCGCAGCCCCGGCGCGGTCACGAGCCTGATCGCCAATACGATGGCGCCGTTGGCCGTCGGCATGGATGCATTCGATACCAACGGCGTCTGGAGCCGTATCCACAAGATGCAGCTTGCGAGCCACGGCATGGGTGCGGGCGCCTCGCTCGCGCTGTCGGGCATCGATATGGCGCTGTGGGATGTGCGCGGCAAGCTCTGCAACCAGCCGCTGTACAAGTTGCTGGGCGGCAGCAGCAAGAAGATCAAGGCCTACGCGGGTGGCATCGCGCTGGGCTTCCAGGCACCGGAGTCGCTGGCGGCGGAAGCGCAGCAATATGTCGCCGCGGGCTATCAGGCGCTCAAGCTTCGTCTTGGCGACAACGTGGCCGACGACGCGGCGCGCGTGCGCCATGTCCGCAAGGTCCTCGGCGACGGCATCGACATCCTGACCGACGTCAATGCCGCCTATACGATCGACGAAGTTCGCCGCCTGATGCCCGTGCTCGAGGAAGCCGGCATCGGCTGGCTCGAGGAACCGTTCGCCTGCGACAACTTCGGTGGCTATCGTGCCGCCGCGGCGCTGAGCACGCGCGTGCCGATCGCGGCGGGCGAGAACCATTACACACGCTATGACTTCGCGCGACTGCTCGAAGAGCGCGCGGTGCAGGTCTTCCAGCCCGATCTGTCGAAGACGGGCGGCATCACGGAAGGCATGCGTATCGGCGCACTGGTTTCGGCATGGGGCTACAAGGTGCATCCGCACAGCTCGGCCACGGGCCTGAACCATGCGGCCTGCGTCCATATGCTTGCAGCCGTCGATAACCCCGGTTACTTCGAGGCCTGCGTGTCGCACTTCAACCCGTTCCGCGACATGTTCGGCCCGGCCTTCCATGCCGATGGCGACGGCTTCGTGCGGCCGCTCGACAAGCCGGGCCTCGGGCTCGAGATCGACGAAGGCATCTTCAAGGAGTACCCGTTTATCGATGGCCCCGGCTATGTCGTGAAGTTCTGACGCCGCATCGCATTTCATAAAAATACTGGAGGAGACCGTAGTCATGAAGCTGTTTCGCATTGCCGCCTCGGCCGCGCTGGCCGTCGGCACGTTGTTCGCCGCTGCTGCCCAGGCCGCCGATACCTTTCCGTCGAAGCCCATCACGCTGATCGTCCCCTGGAACGCTGGCGGGTCCGTGGACCTGACCGCGCGCAAGCTGTCGGACATCCTCGGCAAGTCGGGTGTGACCGTGGTGGTGGAAAACGTGCCCGGCGCATCGAGCACGATCGGGCTGACCAAGGTGGCCAACGCCACGCCCGACGGGTATACCGTAGGCCTGGCCACGTCGTCGCTGATGGGCGCCGTCGCGCAGGACATGACGAAGCTGCGCGTGGATCAGTTCAAGGCGCTGAACCAGACCACCATCGAGCAGATGATTCTCGTGGTGTCGAAGTCGAGCCCCGTCAATACGATCGAGGAGTTCGTCGCGTTGATGAAGAAGAAGCCCGGCGGCGTGTCGATCGGCACGCCGGGCAACAACAACGTCAACCACACGTTCGCGGCCATGCTCGCGCGCGCCAACGGCGTAAGCTTCATCAACGTGCCATACACGGGCGGCGCCAAGGTGCTGACGGACCTTGCCGGACACCAGATCGACGGCGCGGTGCTCAAGCCGTCGGAGACGCTGAGCCAGATCAACGGCGGGCTGATCCGTCCGGTGGGCGTATTCTCGAACGAGCGCGTGTCGATCATGCCGAAGGTGCCGACCTTCGCCGAGAAGAAAATCGACGTGTTCCCGTTCGGTGCGCTGGATCAGATGTCGTATCTGGTTGGGCCCAAGGGGCTGTCCGCGGAGCGCGCGCAGCAGTTGCAGGAGTTGTTCGCCAAGGCCATCGCCAGCGATGCGTACCAGACGTTTGCGCGCGATTACGGCATGAAAGTGTCGGACGTGCGCGGCGACGAGTTGCAAAAGCAGGTGGTGGCGATTCAAAATACGTTCAATACCGTTGCCCCCAAGATATTCACGAAGCCGTCACAATAGTGGTGGGCGATCGCGCGTGAAAGCCAGTTTCCACATGCCCAAAGTCAGTCCAAGCACCGAAGAACAGCCCACCGAGAAACAGGAGCTGACCACGCGTACACTCGCGGACATTCTGTCGTTCATCCAGAAGCGCAACTACGATCCTGGCGAACGGCTGCCGTCCGAGCGCGAATTGTCCGAGCGGTTCGGCGTGGGACGCGGCGTGGTGCGCGAGGCGCTGTCGGTGCTCGAGAACCTGCGCTATCTCTCGCGGCGCCCGAACTCGGGCGTGTTCCTCACGGCGACGCCCGAACGCGTCAGCCTGGAGACGCTCGGCCTGTTCTCGGAGCTGGGTATCTCCCTGACCACGGACAAGCTGCTGGAGGCCCTCGAAGTGCGCCGGATCGTCGAGGTGCAGGCCGTGCAGTTGGCCTGCCAGCGGCGCACGGACGAGGATCTGGCGCTCCTGCAGGGCATCGTGGAGCGTTTCGAGGCCTCCATCGGCGGGAAAACGGAAGACAGTACCGCCGATCTCGATTACGCGTTCCATATGGCCATCTTCAACGCGGCGCACAACACCGTGCTCACGCAGATGGTCCACCCGTTCTACCTGATGTCCGCCCACCGCCGGGCGACATTCTTCGCGGACACGACACGCAGCAAGGCTTCCAACCGGCAGCATCGCGACCTGCTCGACGCCATTCGCAAGCGTGACGAGGCGAATGCGCAGCGGGTGATGGGGGAGCATATCGGGAGGGTGGAGACGGCGCTGCAGAAGCTGTCGCCATAACCGTTCTCGCGCATCACGCGCCGTGGTCGTGCTCCATGGATGCCATCGCGGCCTGCAACAGTTGCGCATCGATGCGCGGCAGATTGTCGAGGTCGCGCTGCCGGCGTGACATCAACCGCGCCATTGCAGCCTTGCGCATCCGGCTCAGCCGCATACGGGCACGCGCGGCGAAGGTCGCGATTCGCGTTTCCGGCGTGTTTGCTTCGCCCTGCCCGACCTCGCCCCCTACGGCAACGCTGCGATCTACCGCGATACCCGTCATGTTCTCTGCTCCCGTCATGATTGTTATGTGACGCATGTTAGGGAACGAGGTCGCTCGTACGCGCGATGGCGCGAAAACAAGTGCGTTGCCGCGAAGACAACCAGAATCGTCCTACACACCCTTCCGCCTGTGTCCGCTGGAGATCGCGCCGCGCCCGCCGCATAATGTGCTGACGAGCGATCTCCGGAGTTCCCGATGCGCCTACCCGACGCGCGCATAATGCTTCGCAGCGCGTGGCGCTTCCTGTGGCACACGCTGGCGCAGTTTCGCGCCAACCAGGGCCTGCTCTTGGCCGGCGCGGTCGGCTACTATGCGCTGCTGTCGATCGTTCCGCTGCTGATCCTGCTCGTCATCGCGCTCTCGCACTTCGTGGACCCCGACCTGCTGCTCTCGACGGTCGCGCGCTATCTCGAATGGGTCGTGCCCGGGCAGTCCCGCGCCCTGATCGGCGAACTCGCCGCGTTTCTGCACAATCGGGGCACGTCGGGCTGGGTGTTGCTGGCCACCATGCTGTTCTTCAGCTCGCTCGCCTTCACGGTGCTCGAGAACGCGATGTCGGTCATCTTCGTCCACCGCGTGGCCATCCGCCGCCGGCATTTTCTGGTATCCGCGGTCCTCCCCTACTGCTATATCGCCGTGCTCAGCGTGGGCCTGCTGGTCGTGACGGTCGTGTCCGGCCGCCTGCTGGCGATCGGCGAACGGCACGTGGACGTGCTTGGCCACGAGTGGTCGCTGGACCGGCTATCGACGGGGCTGCTCTATCTTCTGGGATTCTTCGGCGAAGTGCTGATGCTGACGTCGATCTACATGGTGATGCCGGTCGGCCGACTCTCGCTGCGCCGCGCATTGGCGGGCGCGGTACTGGCCGCGGTCCTCTGGGAGATTTCCCGGCACCTGCTGGTGTGGTACTTCGCCTCGCTATCGCAGGTAAGCCGCGTGTACGGGTCGCTGACGACAGCGATCGTGGTGTTGCTGAGCCTGGAGATCGCCGCGGCGTTATTGCTGCTGGGCGCACAGGTGATCGCGGAACTGGAGCGGGGGGAGTGGAAGAAGACCGCCTCTCCCGAGTCTCCCGAGAACGATGCGAAGCCATTCCGGACGTGACGGCGCAACATGAAAACCTACCGAAACCTCAGCGGCACCTCGAATATCGCGCGCTACGACATCACGGACGACGCGATCCACGTGGTCTTCCAATCCGGCACCTATCGCCACTATCTCTATGACCATGACCGGCCGGGCAAGGCAATGGTGGACGAGATGAAACGATTGGCGGCCGCGGGGCGCGGGCTGTGTACGTATATATCGAGAACTGTCAGGGACAACTATGCGAAGCGGTGGTAACTCGTGCCGGACGCATAGCGTATTGCTTAAATATGGGCTCAATGCTTCACTTTTCTGTTTCATTCACTACCATTGCGCCAGCACCCAGCGAATTGCCTGTCCAATGGAAGGAGGATGTGAACATGGTGAAGTCCCTGTGGAACCGTCTGGTCGTCATCAAGGCCTCCAGGAATACCCGAGGCAAACCGGGGGGCTCGATCATCGAGGGCGCTTACGGCGTCTATGAGGTGCCCATGCCCTGGCATTGAGCCGTCGCTGTGCGGACCTCCGTGCTGCATGTCGGCGCCAATGACATGGTCAGGCTTCGACGTGACGGGCCGGCCATCATGATCGAAGGCCCTCCCCCACCAGGCCCTTCCGTCGTCTCGAAGCCCATGGTCACAGTATCGGAACCCTCCGATTTCGAGATTGCAATTCCGGAAGGCAGTGGCCGACTTCTCTACGTGATGTCGGAGGGCGCGTCCGTCTATGTGTCGCAAAGTCTCGAGCGTATTGCGCATGCCGCGCCATTGGTATTGCGTCCGCTAAGCGCCGTCAGGTTTATCGAGAACCGTAACGGCTTGCACGAGACGCTGTTCGCGGGTCTGCGGTCTTTCCCTGCGGGCACGACGGTCCGCTACATCAACGGTACGATCAGTGTCGCGTGGGCGTACGACAGCCTGCGCGACACGACGAGGCAAAACCCTGCCGAGGTATTGCAGGACATCGTCGCATCGGTGGAATCAGACGCCCTTGTCGGTATCGATTTCTCCGGGGGCCTGGATTCCACAGCCATTCTCCACGCGGTGCGGGCATTGGCGGCGCGTCGCCTGGTAGCCTGTACCTGGCATGACCCCCATGGCAGCGCACCGGACGACCTCGAATGGGCGCAGCGCATCGCGAAACAGCTAAAGGTCGAGCACATCGTCGTGCTGATCGATGACAGATTGCTGCTCAACGTGCCATCGCGCAGCATACCCGGCATGCCGACCTCAGCCCTCGCGTTCAGAGGCGTGATGGACAACCGACAGGAAGCGCTCCGCAGCCATTTCCGGGGCGCGCCGTTCAGCACGATCAATGGACATGGTGGAGATCAGGTTTTTCTGGACCCCGTGCCGGCTGAGGTGCTGCTGAGCATACTGCGGCGCACCCCGTCGAAAACCGCGAGCGCCTGGCGCGCTTACAGGTCGCTCTACGGCATCGATCCGCTTCGCGTCATGTGGCATGCCTACGGTCGCGCAGTACACCGCTCCGCACTGCTCAGCGCGTATGCGAGAGCTTTGCAACCGCTTGCTCGCGAGGGCGGTGCCAAGCTTCACAGGCGGCATGCTTTGATTCGTGAGGCCATCGTGCAGAACTCGGCTTCTTTCCATGGAGATGGCGAGGTCCGGACCATTCATCCGTTTACGGACACAAGGATGATCCGGTGCGCGCTGGCGTATCAGGATCACGAATTATTCAATGCGGAGCACTCGCGTCATCCACTTAGACGGGGGCTCGAGCAGCGTTACGGACATTGCGATTTTTTCCGCAAGGGCAAGGGGCACATGACGGGCGCCTATCAACGCGCCATCCGGTCGCGGGAGTCAGACTTTCGAGACATGATCGCCCACGGAAGACTCGCTGGCGAGGGATTGATCAACATCGAAGCGGCACACCGAGCATTGCGAAGATGTGCCATGGGGTATGCGGGCGTACCGCACGACCTGATGACCCTGCTGTGTGCGGAGTTGCTCTTGAAAGCGCTGGAGAATCTGAAGCATGCCTGATCTTCATCTGACCTTCGCGCCCTATGTGCACCACATCTTCGTTGATCGCGAGGCGGTAATCCTGGACGAACGCAATGATGCATACGTCCTCCTCGATATCGATGACAGCGCCTTGCTCAAACATGCGCTCACGACAGCGCGCGTCTCTCCTCTCGTGATGGAGCTCTACAGGGCGGGGATTCTTGAATGCGCGGCGCAACCGGCAAGCGTTCGTGAATTTTCGCCGACGATCGGAATCTACGGAGTCGGCAATCATCAGTGGCGTCACACGCCATTGCATGAAGTCACGACGTGGAAGCCGGCGAGTCTTTTTCGGAGCGCCTGCGCGCTGTCGGCGTCCGTCATGCGACTGCGCAGACGTGGCTTGCATGAGGCCCTGAACGCCGTCCGTCATGCCAGAAGTACAGACATCGCCGCTGGTTACGACTGGCGCGAGATCGAGCGGCTTGCTTCCGAGATCAAATGGTACGCGCGAAGGTCTTTCGCCAGCGCGGCTTGCCTCGAGTTCTCGCTCGCCATGCATCGACGGCTTTGCGATAACGGCGTGCACTGTACGTTCAACATCGGGGTTCAGAAATACGACTTTGTTGCCCACGCCTGGATTGAAGTGGATGGCCGGGTGGTCGCGGACAGTCCGGATCTACCCGCGCGCATGCCGAGAATTCTCCAGATCTGAACTACCCTCCATGTCCTTTGCTCATCTTGTGGCGGGCCTCATCAGCCCGTATATCCGGGCATTCCATTTGATCAGGGCGGTCTATCCGGCGTTGCCCTGGCATCTGGTGCTCTGTTCCGTCGTGATGATCGGTGTGGCGATGCTCGCGGCATCGGTCCCGGTGTTCCTGAGCGCCGTCGTTGACCGGATTTCGGTTCACGGCGAGCGAGGTGTCGCGAGCTGGCTCCCGATCTATCTGCTGGCACTCGCTTATGGCATGGCCTGGACACTTTCCAACATCATGGAGTGGTCCAAAGGATTGGTCAGCGCCTTTATCCTCGTTCGATGCGATGCGGCCGTCGCGGAGAGCTTCTTTCAGCGCATCATCCGATGGCCGTATGCGCGGCAGCGGACGCTCGATCTCGGCCAGACCGTCGCCGAGATCCGACGCTCGATGAGTAGCTTTGGCCAGATCAACCAGGCCATCTTCTGGACCATTCTGCCTGTGGCAGTCCAGCTCGTGATCGTGTTTGGCGTCATTTGGGCAAGGCTGGACGCCGTCGTCGCGACCATGTTCCTGATGTCGATGGCGCTACTGTTCGCGCTGGCTGTATGGATCGCTTTGCGAAGCCGGGATGTGCATGCCTCACTGTTTGCCATCCAGAACAAGCTGGCCTCACGGCTGACCGAACGTCTGGCGAAGTTCTATGACATCAGGATCAACGCGGCCTATCGGGAAGAAGAGGCTGGACTGCATGCCGTGCTCTCGCAGCACAAGCGGGACATCATGGCCGCGAACGCTCGGATGGCCTCGCTGATGGCGGTACAGATTGGCGCCATCGGACTGATCCTTGTCATCACGCTCACCTACGCGGTCCATCGCGCGGAGGCGGGCGCATACACTGCCGGCGACTTCGTGATGGTCGCGACGTACCTCGTACAACTGACGATGCCGTTCGCGCTGATCGCATCGAGCCTGATGCAGCTTCGGGGCCATTATCTTGCGATGAGCACATGGTTTCAGTATCTCGGCGTGGAACCAGAGCCCATCCGAACCGCGGTACCGACGCAAGACACGAGCCAGAACGTTCTGTTTGAACTTAAAGATGTGTCGCTATCGCTAGACGGCGTCCCAATCTTGCGCCAAACGAACTTCACCATCTCTCGCGGACAAGTCATCGCCATCATGGGCAAATCCGGAACGGGTAAGTCGACGCTCCTGAACGTCATGCTGGGCTTGCAACCCGTCGATCAGGGTACGGTCCGCTTTGACGGGCATCTGGTCTATGCGCGTCCTTTTGCAGACCCGTTGTCACAGATCGCCGTCACGCCTCAACATCCGACGATCAATCGCGGTACGCTGCGCGAGAACCTGCTGTACGGACTAGAACGTTCTCCTGGCGATCCGGCACTGCGAAAAGTCCTTGCCGATCTGGAACTGGATGCGCTTGCCGACGGCATGGAGGATGGCCTGAATGCGCCTGTCGGCGAGGGAACGCGCGCGTTGTCCGGCGGCGAGAAGCAACGTCTGGCCATCGCTCGGGCGCTATTGAAAGGATGCCGTACGTTGATTCTCGACGAGCCCACGTCATCGATCGATCTGGCTCAGGAAGCACGCGTACTCAAAACAATCCGAGCGTATGCGGACACCGTCATTATCGTGTCGCACCGCAGTGCGGTGCTGGATATGGCCGATATCGTCGTCACGCTGGACACCATCAGGCCAACAACCGTGCATCGAACGTAAAGGTGGAGACATCGGTCACGCGGACCGCATCCATCTCCGCATGCAACGGATTGAGCAACAGATTGACCTCCGCCGGGCAGACGATCGAGGGGACTTTCATGGCCAGGTGGTTGCCCTTTTCGATCCACGCCTGGCCGATGGCCATCGTGGATCTTGGGTCCTGGCCCGCGGTGTTCCAGTCGGGGGGAATGTCCGGGACGAACGCGCTGGCGATGCATGCGTCGGGGATGTCGATGGTCACCAGGAAGTGCTGGGCCGCCGGCATCAGGCCGCCCAGATGTACCAGCGCCTCCAGCACCGCGGTCGATGGATTGCAGCAGGTGTAGACGACCCGCGTGCCGCGGGGGTTCCAGCGGCCGCCCGCGAGGGCGGCGCCGTTGCCGCTGAGGTCGTCCGCTTGGTAGCGTCCCGGTTTTTCCTTGGCGAGGCGGTACACCCTCATACCGGAATGCCAAAGGCCGCGCGTGTCAGGATGTCCCGCACCCGGTCGTAGCCCGGCTGGGAGTCCAGGACCTCGAGCGGCTTCATGCCGTCGAGTTCGAACAGCGGCTTTTGCATCCACTGCGAGGCGAGCGTGGCGTCCTCGAGGACGTCGGTGGCCAGTTCGTGGACGTACAGCACACGGGCGACCTTGTCGGACTCGGGGGCGGACAGACGCTCCTGCTTCGACATCTTGCGAAGCATGGTGGAACTGGGGAGGCCCAGACCGCTGAGTAGCGTTTGTACCGGAACGCGAAGCAGCTCCCTGGCCACGCGCTCCACCATCACGGCGTTCATACCTTCACGGATCACTTGTCTTTGCTCCAGTGCGCCCATCTGCTTCAGGAAGACATCGAAGTCATCTGGCTGGGTGCCTAAGCCAGTTGCGCTGGGTGCAGACGTGGAAGTGTTGGCCATGTTGCACGCTCTCGTTTGGTGGATTGGATGCTCCCATTCTAGATGGTCTCGAATGGAAGTCAACAGACTCCCATATGAGAGATATTGCAATCTGTGTTGCGCGTGCCCGAGAGTCGCTTACGCGCGCACTACAATTTGCCGCCGCCTTTGCTGCGCTTGACGATCCTGGCGCGGTTCAGCGCCACCGCCGCCGCGATCAGCGCACCGAGCGCGGGCTCGTCGATCGTGTCGCCTTCGTGGAAATCGATGGCCCGTCGCGTATTGCCCTCGAGGCTCGCGTTGAACAGGCCCGACGGGTCGTCGAGCGACGCGCCCTTCGCGAACGTCATCTTGACCGCGGCCTTGTAGGTTTCGCCCGTGCAGACGATGCCGTGATCGGACCAGACCGGCACGCCGCGCCATTTCCATTCCTCCACGACATCGGGTGCGGCCGCGCGGACGATGGCGCGGAGGCGCGCGAGGGTTTCGCCGCGCCAGTCGTCGAGTTCACGAATACGCGCGTCGATGAGTGCCGATGCCGGGGCGGCAAGTTGCGAGTCGGTCGGTGCCATGCGGTCTCCTTGGGCCGGACTTCAGGTTTTGCGCCAGCATAAACGACGAAAGTCCGGTCGCCCGCGGCGACCTACCCGGCCAGGGCCGTCGCCAGTACCGCCAATGCCGCATCGAACTGCGCCTGCGGAATCGTCAGCGGATACAGGAAGCGGATCACGTTGCCGTGGACGCCGCACGTCAGCAGGATCAGGCCCGCTTCCAGCGCGCGGGTCTGGACGCGTTTTGCCGCCTCGGCGCTGGGCGCACCGGTGGCCGGGTCCGTGAACTCGGCGGCGATCATCGACCCGAGGCCGCGCACTTCCGCGAGCGCGGGGCAGCGCGGGCGCAGCGATTGCAAATGCTCGGTCAACTGCGCACCGAGCGCGGCGGCGCGGTCGCAGAGCTTCTCTTCGGTAATGGCATCGATGACCGCATGGGCCGCCGCGACGGCCAGCGGATTGCCCGCGTAGGTGCCGCCCAGCCCGCCGGCCTGCGGCGCGTCCATGATCTGCGCGCGGCCGCTGACCGCGGAAAGCGGCATCCCGCCCGCGAGGCTCTTGGCCATCGTGATCAGGTCCGGCTCCACGTCGTAGTGCGACATCGCGAACAGCTTGCCCGTGCGCGCGAAACCGGTCTGCACCTCGTCGGCGATCAGCACGATGCCATGGCGATCGCACACGGCGCGCAGACCCCGCATAAAGTCCGCCGGAGCCGGATGGAAACCACCCTCGCCCTGCACCGGCTCGAGGATGATGGCCGCCACGCGCGAGGGATCGATATCGGTCTTGAACAGCGACTCCAGATCCGCGAGCGCCTGCGCCGTGGTCACGCCGCGCAGCGCGTTCGGGAACGGCGCGTGATACACGTCCGCCGGGAACGGACCGAAGCCGACCTTGTACGGCACCACCTTGCCCGTAAGCGCCATGCCGAGCAGCGTGCGGCCATGGAACGCGCCCGAGAACGCGATCACGCCCGGACGGCCCGTATGCGCGCGGGCAATCTTGATGGCGTTCTCCACGGCTTCCGCGCCGGTCGTGAACAGCGCGGTCTTCCTGACGCCCGAGATCGGCACCAGCGCGTTGATGCGCTCGGCCAGCGCGACATAGCTCTGGTACGGCACGATCTGATAGGCCGTATGGGTAAAGCGCCCGAGCTGCGCGGTAATGGCCTCCACCACGCGCGGATGGCGATGGCCCGTGTTGAGCACCGCGATACCGGCCGCGAAGTCCGTGAAGGCGCGGCCTTCGATGTCCCACAGCGTCGCGTTCTCGGCGCGATCCGCATAGAAGTCGCACATCACGCCGACACCGCGCGGCGTGGCCAGGGATCGGCGTTGATCGATATCGAGGTTTTTCATGGTCAGAGTGGCCAAAGGCGTTGGAGGAACGGATGCCATTTCAGTCCGATTTGGCCCTACAATCCAGCACCGCTTTGACAAATCGTTTGGTGCCAATTTGAAATCGATCTGCGCCGATCTGCTATTGCAGCGCATGGGGCCCGATGGCGTGGCGTCGCTCGCGCGGCCGCTCAATCGCGCGCTGTACGCCTGCGTGCGCGGCGCGATCCAGGATGGCAGCCTCGCGCCCGCCATGCGCATGCCGCCGCAGCGCGACCTGGCCGCGGAACTGGGCCTGTCGCGCAATACGGTGATGTTCGCGTACGAGCAATTGCTCGCCGAGGGCTACCTCACCGCGCGCACGGGCAGCGGCACGTTCGTGGCCGATACCGCGCCCGAGCGGTTTCTCAACGCGTCGGCCGTCGCCAGCACGCCCGCCGCGGCACTGCGCGGAACCCATGGCGCGGCGCCCATGCAGGGCCTGTCGCCGCGCGGCCAGCGGCTGATCGCCAATGCCTCGGCCTCCGCCACGCAATGGGGCGCCTTCATGCCCGGCGTGCCCGACCTCGCCCGCTTTCCGCACCGGCGCTACGCGCAGATCGCCGCGCGCCTGTGGCGCCAGCCCCATCCCGAATGGCTCAGCTACAGCCACGGCGGCGGCCTGCCCGCCTTGCGCGAGGCCGTGGCCGCGCATCTTCGCGTGGCGCGCTCCGTGCGCTGCGATGCCTCGCAGGTCCTGATCACCGAAGGCATCCATCAGGCGATCGACCTCGTCGTGCGCATGCTTGGCACGCCCGGGGAAACGGCATGGGTCGAAGAACCGGGCTACTGGGGCATACGCGGCGTGCTGGAAGTCAGCGATATCAATATGGTGCCGATGCCCGTGGATGCGGAAGGCATGACGCTGCCGCCCACCGGCGACGCGCGTTTCGGCTGGCACCGGCCGGCACCGCGCTTTATCTTCGTGACCCCGTCGCACCAGTACCCGCTGGGCGCGGTGCTGAGCCTGCGCCGCCGCCGCGAGCTGCTGGAGCTCGCGCGCCGCCAGGGCAGCTGGATCGTCGAGGACGACTATGACAGCGAATTCCGATTCTCCGGCCAGCCCATCCCGTCGCTGCAGGGATTGGAATCCGACGCCCCCGTGGTCTATATCGGTACGTTCAGCAAGACGCTCTATCCCGGGCTGCGCATGGGGTACATGGTGTTGCCGGCGCCGATCGCGGCCGCGTTCCAGACCGCCCATGCCGAGCTCTATCGCGCGGGGCACCTGATGACGCAGGCCACCGTGGCCGAGTTCATGCAGGCGGGCGACTATGCCGCGCATATCCGCCGCATGCGGCCGCTCTATGCGCGACGGCGCGCGATGCTTGCGGGATTGATCGAACGGTACCTGGGCCCCGGCGCGCTGCACGAACATGCGAGCAACGCCGGGCTGCATCTGGTATTGCGGCTTCCCGATGGCTGTGATGACGTCGCCGTGGCGGCGCGGGCGCGGGCACGCGGCATCATGGTGCGGCCGCTCTCGCGCTATTACATGTCGCCTTCGGCCGCGCGCGGGCTGCTGCTCGGTTATGCCTGCGTGCCCGAGGAAGCGATTGCCCCGGCGTTCGAGGTTCTGCTGCAATGCCTGCACGCGTAGGGATGGCATCCCGGTATTGATATAAGATACCGAGCATTCGATATTCAATACCACATCATGAGCGAGCGCACCAATACGCTATTCGTCCAGTCCCTCGCCAAGGGCATGAGCCTGCTGGAGGCGTTTGCCGATCATCCCGGCCCGCTCACGCTCAACGAGCTCGCGACGGTTTGCGACATGGACCGCAGCGCCGTCCAGCGCATGGCGCATACGCTCGTTGCGCTCGGCTACCTGGAGCGCGGCGCCAATGGCAAGGCGTTCCTGCCCGGCAAGAAGATTCTCGAGCGGACCTTTGACTATCTGCGCAGCGTGCCGCTGCTGGAGCGCGCCACGCCGCTGATCGTCGATCTGCAGAAGGAGTCTGGCGAGCGCGTGGAATTGAGCCTGTTCGACGATCTGACGATCATCTTCGCGCTGCGCCGCCAGACCAAGCGGCAGACCTTCACCAGCACGCTGATCGGCCGGCGGCTGGCCACGATCCACACCGCGAGCGGCCGTGCGGTGATGTCGCATATGCGCGACGAGCAGGTGGACGACATCCTCGCGCGGACGGACTCCCGCCCGCTGACGAACAAGACCATCACGGATCACGACGAGATTCGCGCGCGCGTGCGCCAATGCCGGGTGGACGGCTATGCGGTGGCGCTCGAGGAAAGCATGCTCGGGGAGATCAGCCTCGCCTGCGCGATCGTCGACCACGAGGCGCGCCCCATCGCGGCGATCGATATCTCGGGCTCGCTCGCGGACTGGAGCATCGACGATTTCGCGCGCCGTTTCGCACCGCTGCTGATGAGCGGCACGAAGGCGCTCAGCGGCAAGCCGGGCCTGTCCTGACCCGGCGGCCCCAACGCTCGCAGCCGGGCTTGCAGCAGCCGGACTTAAAGCAACCGGACAGCGGCGTTCCACACGCGCTGGCAATACTCGGGCGCGGTCGGACGCTCGTACTGGCGCGCGGTCCGCTCGCACACTTCCGGGGACGGATACACGAGCTCCGCGCCACCCGACGTCGCCTTGATCTGCGCCTGGCACGCCCGCTCCAGGTAATAGATATTGACGAACGCTTCCTGGATGGTATTGCCCGCGGCCAGCAACCCATGGTTGCGCAGGATCATCGCCTTGTGGTTGCCGAGGTCGGCCACGAGCCGCTCGCGCTCCTCGAGGTCGAGCGCGATGCCCTCGTACTCGTGGTACGCCAGGCGGTTGTAGAACCGCAGCGAGTGCTGCGAGAGCGGCAGCAGGCCCTTGCGCTGCGCCGACACCGCGATACCGTCGGCCGTATGGGTGTGGATCACGCAGGCCAGATCGTGGCGGGCCATATGCACGGCCGAATGGATCGTGAAGCCCGCCGCATTGACGCGCTGCAGGGCAGAATCGCCGTTCTCGACGGCACGCCCTTCCGTATCGATCTTGACCAGCGTCTCGGGCCGCATCTCGTGGAACAGCACGCCGTAGCGGTTGATCAGAAAGTGGTCCTCGCTGCCCGGCACGCGCGCGCTGATATGCGTGTCGATCAGGTCGGTCATGCGGAAATGCGCGATCAGCTGGTACAGCAGCGCGAGGTCGCGGCGGACCGTCGCTTCGGTCTGCGGCTCGTTCAGGCCCGCCAGCGGGTCGGAAAACGCATCGGATTCCGCGGGTGGCGCGGTGGTCACCGTGGCAATTACATCATCGAGGTTCAACGTCGGCTCCTTGGGGATTTCGGTCACTCTTTGGTCATTACCTGCGTCATGACAGGCGGTATGGCCCCCTGCATGTCGGCATGGTCGCGCATCAGCGCGGCCACCGCCAGTCCCTGCGGCTCGCCCAGGGCCTCCAGCGCGCCGATCACGCCCATGCGATCGGCCACCGATTTGTCCTGGTTGAGCTTCATCTTGCCTTCCAGCGCGGCGATGGGTATCCGCACGCCCGCAATCGCGCCCATGCGCTGGCGCGTGGTCTCGGCGGGCATGCCCTCCAGCGTCCATGCGCCGCTCGGCGGCCGCAACGGCATATCGTATCGCGCAACGGTCCGTTCGAGCAGATCGAGCACCTGTTCCGCGTCGTCCAGCACCGTCGGCGCGCCGCGCGCATGCACCGCAGTGTAATTCCACGTCGGGAATGTGTGGCGGTTCTCGTACCAGCTGGGCGACACGAACGCATGCGGCCCCTGGAACACGACCAGCGCCTCCGCCCCCGCGCGCAGGTCCGCCAGCTGCGCATTGGCGCGGGCCATATGGGTATAGAGCACGGGCTCGCGCGACGTATCCAGCAGGAACGGCAGGTGCGTGACGTTGACGCGCGCCCCGCCGAACGTGATGAGCGATGCAAAGCTGTGCGCGCGCATGAACGCGTGCAGCGCATCGGCATCGTGCTCGGCGTATGCGGAAGGTGTGTACATGGCGGCCTCCTCAGCCGGCCTTGCGCTGCAGCCAGCGCGCGGTATCGTCGAAGGCCTCGCCGGCCACGTCGGCGATGGACACCGCCTCCAGAAAGCTGTGCACGGTGCCCGGGTAGATCTTCGATTCGACGTCGGCGCCGATCGCGCGCAGCCGGCGCTCCAGTTCGACGTTGTCGTCGTACAGCGGATCGCACTCGGTGATGACCATGAACAGCGGCGGCAGATTCTCCAGCGAATCGCCGAGGATGTTGTAGCGGCGGTCGTAGAAGTCCTGCCCCTTGCCGATATGAAGGCCACGGAACCAGATCATCATATGGAGCGACAGGCCGTAATCTCCGGCGCCATACCGCACCACGGAGTTGCGGAACAGGTTGTTGCTGTAGGAGCCGTAGTTCAGCACGGCACCGCGCAGCAGCCCGGCCTCCCCTTCGTCGCGCAGCGTCAGGCATGTGCCCATCGACAGGTTGCCGCCGGCCGAGTCGCCACCGACGAACAGCTGCTTCGGATCGATGCCGAGCGTCGCGGCCTCGGCATGGACCCAGCGCACGACATCGACGCATTCCTCGAGCGGTTGCGGAAACTTGGCCTCCGGCGCGCGCGTGTAGTCGATGCCGATGACGACGATGCCCGCGCGCGCCGCATACTCGCGCATGACGCGGTCATGCGTATCGATGCTGAACAGCACGAAGCCGCCGCCATGGATATAGACGAACGCGCCCGGCATGACGCGCTCGCGCGGCGTGTAGATGCGCACGCGCACCGGGCCATGACGCGTCGGCACATACTGCTCCGTCGTCTCGGCCATCTCGGGGCCGCCCTGCGCCCATGGCGCACGCACCGCCTCGCCAATGCGGCGGCCTTCGGCGATCGATACGGTATCGCGGCGCGGATACCTCGCGGCATCGGCCGCCATCTTGCTCAGAAACGCACGAATCTGGGGGTCCACGGGCGCGGGCGCGCCCGTGGGCAGGGTGAAAGCGGGATCTTCGGGGTGCATCGAAACTCCGGAATCAGGGAGACTGCATTCGGTCATCGGGGAATGGCGCGGGGCGTCAGTACCCGCGTGCGAGATCTACGGTATTGCGTAACGGCTCGCCGCTGCCCAGGCGCGCGACGTTCGCGGCGACCTGCCTCACGATCTCGGCCGACGAGGCCATCGACGCCATATGCGGCGTGACCACGACGCCGGGGCAGCGCCATAGCGGACTGTCTTCGGGCAAAGGCTCCACGGGAAACACGTCGAGCACGGCGCCGCGCAGATGCCCGGTGGACAGCGCGTCGGTCAGCGCATCGACGGCCAGATGCTCGCCCCGGCCGCAATGAACGATGGCCGCGCCGCGCGGCAGCTGCGCGAACGTGCGCGCGCCCAGAATGCCGCGCGTGGCATCGGTCAGCGGCAGCAGGCAGATCAGCACGTCGGTGCGTGCGAGGAAGGCCGGCAGACCTTCGTCGCCATGCCAGGTGGCCACGCCATCGATCTCGCGCGGCGAACGCGACCAGCCGCCCACGTCGTAGCCATCGTCGCGCAGCGTGCGCGCCACCACGCCGCCGAGTTCGCCCAGGCCCATCACGCCCACGCGGCAGTCGGCGGCGGGCCGCAGCGGGAGCCGCTTCCAGACGCGCTCGCGCTGTTGCATCGCCATATGGTCGAAGTCGCGATGGAAATACAGCACCGACCAGCGCACGTACTCGACCATGCCCTGCGTGAGCCCGGGCTCGACCACGCGGCAGACGGGCAGCCCGCGCGTGTCCTGCCCCTCGAGGATATTGTCGACGCCCGCGGCAATGCCATGGATCAGGCGCAGGCGCGGCATGCGCGCATAGATGCCAGGCGGCGGGATCCAGCACACGGCGATATCGGCCTCGAGGCAACGCGGGTCCGGCCACACGGAGACTTCCGCGTGCGGCAGCGCGTCCGCCATCAGCGGCCCGAAATAGTCGAGCGACGCGGACTGGCTGATGAAAGCGATACGGGTCGGTGCGAGGGTCATGCGAAACGTGCCTCCATGAAAGCCGGCGAGCCGCCGGCGGGGGATTGCGGGCCCGCCGGCGCGGCGGCGGGATCGCGCCCCGCATCGCCAGCGCCCTGCTGCCCGGGAATGGCCGCGACGAGGTCGCGCGTGTAGGCGCTCCGCGGCCGCAGGAACACGTCCTGCGCGCTGCCGGCCTCCACGATCTGGCCGCGCTGCATCACCACGATGCGATGGCACAGTCGCGCCGCGACGCGCAGGTCGTGCGTGATAAAGACGATGCTCACGCCGAGCCGCTCGCGAATGGACTCCAGCAGGTCGAGAATCTGCGCCTGCACGGAGACATCGAGCGCGGAGACGGCTTCATCGGCGATCAGGATCTCCGGGTCCATCATCAGCGCGCGCGCAATGGACAGCCGCTGCCGCTGGCCGCCCGAGAACTCGTGCGGATAGCGGTCCAGCGCGCCGGCATCCATGCTGACCAGCTGCAGCATCTCGCGCATGCGGGCCTGCACGTCGGCATGGCTCGCGCCGAAGTTCATCGGGCCCTCGGCCAGCGTGCGGCCGATGGTCAGGCGCGGATTGAACGAGCGGAACGGGTCCTGAAAGACCATCTGCACGCGCTTGCGCCACGCGCGCGAGGCGCCGCGGTCCATCGACGACAGCGACTGCCCATCGAGTTCGATCTCCCCGGACGTCGGCACATTGAAACGTGCGATACAGCGGCCGAGCGTGCTCTTGCCCGACCCCGACTCGCCGACGATGCCGAGCGTCTCGCCACGGCGGACCGACAACGACACCGCATCGAGCGCGAGCACGCTGCGGCGGCGCGAGCGGAACATCGAACGCGTCTCGAAGCGCATCGTCAGATCGCGCACGGCCAGCGACGTGGGCGCGGACGCCGGCAGCGGCGGCGCGCGGAAGTCGCCGCGCGGCCGCGCGTCGAGCAACCGTTGCGTATACGGATGCTGCGGACGGTTCAGTACCTCGTCGGCGCTGCCCTGCTCGACGATGCGGCCCGACTGCATCACGATGACACGATCGGCGATCTCGGCGACCACGTCGAAGTCGTGCGTGATGAACAGCACGCCGTTGTCGTGATGGCCGGACAGTTCCTTGAGCAGCCGCAGCACCTGCGCCTGCGACGTGACGTCGAGCGCCGTGGTCGGCTCGTCGGCGATGATCAGACCCGGCTCCATGGCGAGCGCCATGGCAATCATCACGCGCTGGCGCTGACCGCCGGACAACTGGTGCGGATACGCATGGCGAATCGTCTCCGGCTGCGGCAGGTGCACGTCCGCCAGCAGCGCGAGCACGCGGCGGTCGCGCGCGGCGGCGTCCATCGCTTTCGCGTGGAACGTAAAGACCTCGGCGATCTGGTCGCCGATGCGCATCAGCGGATTGAGCGCGGTCATCGGCTCCTGGAAGATCATCGCCATGCGATGGCCGCGCAGCACCTGGAGCTCGGCCGGCGTGGCCCGCGTGATGTCCTGCCCGGCCAGCAGGATCTGGCCGGACTCGATCTTGAGCACGTCGCGCGGGAGCAAACCCATGACGGCGCTCGACGTCACGGACTTGCCGGACCCCGATTCGCCGACGATGCAGACGGTTTCGCGCGGGCGGACGATCAGCGAGACATCCTGCACCGCATGGCGGCGGTCGCCGCCGTCGGGCAGGCGCACCGTGAGGTTGCGGACTTCGAGGACCGGCGGGGAAGCTTGTTCGGTGGGTCGCGACATCATCAGCCCTTTCTGGTGCGCGACAGGCGCGGGTCGAGGCGATCGCGCAGCGCGTCGCCGAATACGTTGACGGACAGGATCAGCAATGCAAGGAACACGCCCGGATACAGCACGATCCACGGCGCACGCTGAAAGTACGGCCGGCCCTCGGCGATGATCGTACCGAGACTCGGAATCTCGGGCGGAAAGCCCAGGCCGAGGAAGCCGAGCACCGCTTCGGTGAGAATCGCGGCCGCGCATACGAACGTGGCCTGCACCACGAGCGGGTTGATCGTGCTGGGCATGATGTGGCGCCACAGCACGGTCAGCGGCGGCGTGCCCGCGCCGATCGACGCTTCCACGTACGGCGCCTCGCGCACGGACAGCACCACGCTGCGCACCAGCCGCGCGATACGGGGGATTTCCGGAATCGCGATCGCCAGCACCATCGTGACGATATTGGCACCGCCGAGCGCGACCATCGCCACGGCCAGCAGCAGGCCCGGCACGGCCATGATGCCGTCCATCACGCGCATGACCGGTGCATCGAGCCGGCGCACGAAGCCGGCCGCGAGGCCGATGACGAGCCCGATGACCACCGACAGCGCGCTGACCAGCGCGGCCAGCATGATCGACAGGCGCCCGCCATAGAGCACGCGGGCCAGCAGGTCGCGGCCGAGCGAGTCGGTGCCGAGCCAGTATTCGGCCGACGCCGGCTTGAGCCGCATGCGCGGCGACAGCGAGGCGGGATCGTGCTGCGCAATATACGGGGCGCAGACCGACGCCACCACGAGCAACAGCAGCAGGCACAGCGCGATCAGCATCGCGCGGTCGGTGGCCACGGCGCGCGTGGCGCGCCGGGCGGTTCCGAGGGTCGCGGAGAAACTCATGATTCGGCTCCGTCCACCACGTCAGTAGCGGATGCGCGGATCGAGCACCACGTAGGCGATGTCGATCAGCAGGTTGATGAACACGTACAGGAACGAGAAGAACAGGATCGTGCCCTGCACCACCGGATAGTCGCGCGCGAGCACCGCATCGACGATGAGCCGCCCGACGCCCGAGATGTTGAACACCGTTTCCGTGACCACCACGCCGCTGATCAGCGTGGTCAGCGCCACGCCCACGACCGTCACGATCGGGATGGCGGCGTTGCGCAGCGCGTGGCGGAACAGCACGTAGCGTTCGGTCACGCCCTTGGCGCGCGCGGTGCGCACGAAATCCTCGCCGAGCACGTCCAGCAGGCTGGCCCGCGTAATGCGCGTGATCAGCGCCACGAAGATCGTGGCCAGCGTGATGACGGGCAGCACCAGATGCGCCAGGTAGTCGCCAAACCCTTCGGCCACGGGCGTGTAGCCCTGCACGGGTAGCCAGTTCAGCTTGACCGAGAACACGAGGATCAGCAGATAGCCGACCACGAACGCGGGCACGGAAAACGCGAGCACCGCGCCGGCCATGATGCCGCGGTCCGCCAGTCGCCGATGCCGCCATGCGGCGAGCACGCCGAACGGAATGGCCAGCACCACCGTAAGCAGGATGGCGCCACCCGCGAGCGAGAACGTGGGGCCGAGCCGCGCGGCGATCAGCGTGGCCACGGGCTGCTTGGACAGCACCGAGTGCCCGAGGTCCCCCTGCGCCAGCGCGCCGAGCCAGCGCACGTACTGCGTGCCAACCGACTGGTCGAGGCCCATTTCGGTGCGGATCTGCGCGATCGTGTCCTCGCTCGCCATATCGCCGGCAATCACGCGCGCGGGGTCGCCGGGCGCGAGCCGCAACAGCAGGAACACGAGCGTGGCCACGATCAGCATGACCGGGATGGTCGAGATCAGCCGCTTGATGACGATGTCTAGCATGGTCTGCCTCCTTGGCTGCAAGCGTCCATGGCGTCAGGGCTTCGCGGCCCAGAAAAGCGGCAGCGGCGCATCGACCATGTTGGCCAGGCGCTTGCTGTAACCCTTGTACTTCGAATACCCGCCCAGCGGCACGAAGAACACCTGGTCGTAGCTGAGCTTCTGGATGGACGCGGCGATCTGCTTGCGTTTGGCCATATCGCTCTCTCCGGCGAACTGGTCGCGCAGCTTCTCCATCTCCTCGTTCCGCGACCAGCCCACATAGCCCGCTTCGCCGCGGCCATCGAGGTTCGGGTTGATCACGGGGCTCAGCAGGTCCAGGCTGCTGAAGCTCGAATGGAAGATGCTCCAGCCGCCCTGCGCCACCGGTTCCTTCTTCGTGCGGCGGGCCAGCAGCGTGGCCCAGTCCATCGACTGGATTTCCACATTGAAGCCGGCCTGCTTCAGCGATTGCGCGGTGACGGAGGCAAAGCTGGACAGGATCGGCAGATCCGTCGGATGCAGGATCACGACCTTGGTCCCGTCGTAGCCGCTTTCCTTGAGCAGTGCCTTCGCGCGCGCGAGGTCCGGCTTCTTCGTCTGCGTGGCCCCCTCTTCCGAGGCATACGGCGACACGCAGGTCAGTACCGCGCCGCAGATCTGATAGACATTGGCGTCGCCGATCTGCGCGTCGAGGTAATCGACCTCGCTCAGCGCGGCCAGCGCCACGCGGCGGACCTTGACGTTGTTGAACGGGGGCTGGTGCCAGTTCATACGCATCGTAAAGGCGTTGCTGTTCTTGCCATACGGCTTGAGCGCGACGGCCTTGACGCCCTCCAGCTGCGGCATCAGGTCCGGCGGCACGTCCTCGACGAAGTCCACCTCGCCGCTGCGCAGCGCGTTGATCGCGGTCTGCGCGTCGGAAATATTGACGAGTTCGATGCGGTCGACGAGCGCCACCTTCGCACCGGCAAACGCGGACGGCGCGTCCTTGCGCGGCACATAGTCGGCGAACTTCACGTACGTGGCCTTGACGCCGGGCTGGAAGTCGCCGGGCACGAACTTGTACGGGCCCGAGCCCACGACTTCGGTAATGGCTTGCGATGCGGGCGCGGCGGCAATCCGCCTGGGCATGATGAACGGCACCGGCGAACCGGGCTTGGCCAGCGCGTCCAGCATCAGGCCGAACGGATGCTTGAGTCGCATCTGGACCGTATCGGCGCCGCTGGCCTCCATCTTGTCCATCGCCGCCATCAGCCGCTGGCCCATCGGATCGCGATCGCCCCAGCGCTTGAGCGAGGCCACCACGTCGTCCGCGGTCACCGCCGATCCGTCATGGAACTTCAGCCCCTTGCGCAGCGTGAAGGTATACGTCAGCTGATCGGGCGAGACCTTCCACGCCTCCACCATCTGCGGCTGCGGCTTGCCCGCGGCGTCCATCGCGAACAGCGTGTCATAGACGAGATAGCCGTGATTGCGCGTGATATACGCGTTGGTCAGCACGGGGTCGAGCACGCGCAACGGCGCGTGCAGCACGATGCGGGCCGTCGTCGGCGCCTGCGCGTGCGCGGTCGTGGCGGCCGGTGCGGTGGCGATTGCCGTGACCATTGCCGTTGCGATGGGCAGCACGAGCGGCGCCAGCCAGCGGGAGACAGTGGAGGTGAACGGTTTCATGCCGGTGTCCTTTGGTAGCAAAAACGTGTGATTGGGGGCGTCGATGCAAGAGCCGGACCTTAGCCGGCGAGCGTCGGTTTGCGCTGCGACCACGGGGCCAGCGCCTCGAGCTGCGCGGACACGGCGAGCACCATGTCCTCGCGACCGAAATGGCCGATCAGCTGCGTGGCCACGGGCAAGCCCGCGTCGGTCCACGACAGGGGCAGGCTCGCAGCCGGCAGCCCCGCCGCGTTGATGACGGCGAGGAACGTCGCGTAGCCCGCGGCGCGTTCGCGGAACTCGCGGAACGGCAGATCGACGTCGAGCGCGAGGTAGCCGAGTTCGGCGGGCAACGTCGTCAGCGTGGGCGTGAGCAGGAGGTCGTAGTCGCGCATGGCGGCCGCGAAGGCGCGGCCGATCGCGTGCAGGCGCTGCACCGCGTCGACGTAGGTCGCGGCGTCGAGGCCCTTGCCGATGACGTACGCCTTGGCCAGCACCGGTTCGATATCGTCGTCGCGCATCGCCCGGTCCAGGGCCTTGAGCTTCGTATCCACGGCCAGCGCCACATTGGTCGCGAGGATATTGCCGTGCGCGATCACGAAGCCCGAGTAGTCGAGCACGGGCAGGCGCGCCTCGGCGACGTCGTGGCCCAGCGACGCCAGCAGCCTGGCGGCATGCGTCACGGCCGCATCGCATTCGGGCGCGATGCCGATGCCGTTCCAGCCCTCGCGCAGGATGCCGATGCGCAGCCTGCCCTTGCCCAAAGCGCCCGCACCTCCCGTTGCGCCCGTTGCGCCCGTTGCATCGTCGAGCCGCTGCGCGCGGCGGACCACCTCGAGATACGGCTCCGGCTGCGGCGGCGACGCATAGGGGGCGCCCGGCTCGTAGCCGCCGATCGCATCCATTGCCGCGGCGGTATCGCGCACGGTCACGCTGAGTACGCCATCGGAGGCCATGCCGCCCCACCCTTCGCCGCGCGCGGGACCCATCGGCACCCGGCCACGCGACGGCTTCAGGCCGTAGACACCGCAGCACGCGGCGGGTATGCGGATGGAGCCGCCACCGTCGCTGCCGTGCGCCACCGGCACGATGCGCGCGGCCACGGCCGCGGCCGCACCGCCGCTCGACCCGCCCACGGAACGGCCGAGGTCCCACGGATTGCGCGTCGGCGCGCCGTTGCGGCGGGCTTCGGTGGAGGCGCCCATGCACAGCTCCGACACGGTCGAGCGCGCAAAGGGGATCAGTCCGGCCGCCTCGAAGCGGCCGGCCACGGTCGCATCGAACGGATAGACCGTGTCGTCGAACAGGCGCGAGCCGATGCTCGACGGAAAACGGCGGTGGGCGAAGCCCGAGTCCTTGAGCAGGAACGGAATGCCGCGGAACGCACCGCGCGGCTGCCAGTCCCGCGCGATGTCCAGCGATTCTTCATAGCGCGGATAGGTAATGGCATTCAGCGTGGGGTCCCACGCTTCGGCGAGGTCGATCGCGCAGCGCGTCAGCGCATGCGAGGTGGTCTCGCCCTTCTCCAGCAGTTCGGCCATCGCCAGGCCGTCGAGGTTACGGTAGTCGTCGAGGTTCATGCTTGCCTTAGGTATTGCATTGCAATTACTACGTATTGTTTAGCAATCATATTGCACACATCGTGCCAACGATAAAACTGGGGTTTCCCCTTGGCGGAGGCAGCGGAGCGATGGGTTTTGGTGCGCGGCGTGCGCGAAATTGGGTCGTGCGGGAACCGATGCACGAAGACGGGACATGCGAAGCGCATGCGCTGGCGGCGAATCGACCATCGCGGCGGCGTGGGCGGAGTGATTACCCTCGCCCTGTTTCTGATCCGGAGATTCGACTTGTTCCGCCCGTCCCGGTTACTCCTGCCCTTGATCGCGCTGGCAGCAAGCCCTGCGGCGCGCGCGGACTGCTTCGACGAGGCAGCCGCGTACCATCACGTCAATCCGCACGTGCTGCGAGCCATCGCCTGGGTGGAGTCGCGCAATCGTCCCGACGCGCGCAATGTGAACCAGAACGGTTCGATCGATTACGGAGTAATGCAGGTGAACTCGATTCACCTGCGCAAGCTGTCCGAGTACGGCGTCGATGCCTCGACGCTCATGGAGCCTTGCAAGAACGTGTATGTGGCCGCGTGGCACCTGCGCAAGCAGGTGGATCGCTACGGCAATACCTGGGCCGCCGTGGGGGCCTATCACTCGGCCACGCCGGCGCTGCGCGACGGGTATGCCGCCAAGGTCCAGGCCGTGCTGCGGCGGTGGGGGCACGACACTGGCGCGCAGTAGGCCTGCTCCCCTGTTGCGATCGGGCGCTCGCTACGCGCCCTGCATGGCGCCCCGCATGGCCCCCTGCACGTCCAGCGACGTCAGCGAGCCCATCGCATCCGATGCCCGCGTGCTCAGCGTGGCGTCCAGCCGGTAGCCCCCTCCGTACACGGCCTTGAGCTTGAAGCCCGCTTCGCCATCGAGGCAGAGCTTGCGGCGCACCTTGTAGATATGCTGCTCCAGCGCGCGGGAAACCTGCTCGGGCGGCTGGCCCCAGATGTCCATCGCAATGCGCGGCCGCGTCAGCAATGCCCCGGGCAGCGAGAAGAACAGCCACGCCAGCGCGAACTCCCGCGCGGTGAGTCCCACGTTCTGTCCGCGCAGCAGCGCCGTCTGCGAGGGCCGGTCCAGCAGATAGTCGCCGATTTCCACATGCGTGACCTGCCGGCTCCGTTCGCGCAGCCGTGCCACGCAGTGCGCGGTGCGCGCATGCAGCTCTTCCACGTGGAAGGGTCCCACCGCAATGTCGTCCCCGCCCATCGCAAACGCGCGCGCCATCGCGTCGCGCTGCGGGAACTGTCCGATCACGAGAATCGCGTAGTCGCTGCGCGCATGGCACGCGCGCCAGGAAGCGATGCGGCTGACCGCTTCGAGATCGAAGTCCGCATCGATCACGACGACGTCGATGGCCTCCCGCGACGCCAGATGGCGCAACAGATCCAGCCTGTCATGGAAATACGATGGATTCCAGTCGGTTTCCATCGTCGAGAAGGCCGCGATGGTCTGCCGCACGGCCTGATTCCGGGTGAGCAAGGCGAGTTTCACGGAGGATTTCCCCTTCTAGTTGAACCTGATGCCGCCGCGCTCCCGCTACGAGCGCGCCCTCCCTGTCAACGGAAGTGGCGATGGCGGCATTATTGTTGGTGAACGGCTGAACGGCTTAAGACGGCTAAACACAGACTTAAATGCGAGGCCGATGATAAGTAACTTGCGGGCGCGGTTCATCACCATCTTTTGCAAAACTGTAAGTAAACGCGGATTCACGGTTGCACCATGGCGTGCCCGCTGCGGGGCACGTGCCGCTAACGTGCGGGGATCGGTGCGTAACTTGCATGACACACGCCCCAGATTGGAAATTCCGCATCCGCACGATCGTGCGAGATTTAACGAAGGCACGGCAAAGCGCGAAATCGACCTGAAAGTGATAAAAAACATCCGCTTACATTTTGTTTCCAAAAGCGGATGAGGCGATTGCATGCAAACATTGCCGGCACATGCGCAGGGTATGCTTGCTGGTTAGGGGCGATCAGTAGTTGACGACCACGTTCAGCATGGCCACGCGCGGGTTGCCTACCGGCAGCACGTTGTTGTTGAGGCCGCCCGCGTAGTACGCCTTGTCGAACACGTTCTTGACGTTGAAGGCCGCGCGCCAGTGGCTCGCGGTGTAGCCGACGCCCAGGTCGGCGACCGCATAGCCGGGCACCGTATAGCTGAAGCTGTAGCCCCGCTTGGCGCTTTCCCCGCGCGCGCCGACGCCCGCCCACCAGCCCGCCAGCGCGCCGCGGAAGCGGTACTGGGTCCATAGCGAGAAGCTGTGGCGCGGTACCGCATTGAGCGGCTTGCCGACGTTGGCCGCGACCGTGTCCTCCGTGACTTCGCTGGCGATATAGGCGTAGGCGCCGATGATGCTGAGTCCGTTGCCGAGATCCTGCGTCAGCTCCGCCTCGAACCCGCGCGAGCGCTGTTCCCCCACCGCCGAACTGAACCCGATATTGACGGGGTCCGACGTCAGCACGTTCTTGCGCGTCAGGTCGAACGCCGCCAGCGTCAGCAGGCCCGTCTTGCCCGGCATGTCGAACTTCACGCCCACCTCCACCTGCCTGCCCTTCTCCGGCTTGAACGTGGCGTTGTTCACGTCGGTGCCGACGTTCGGCAGGAACGACGTCGCATAGCTGACGTACGGGCGGGCCCAATGCGTCAGGTCGTACATCGCGGCCGCGCTGCCCGTCACGGCCTTGTCGTCGTTATCGGTGCGCGTATTCGCCAGGTGATTGGCGCTCGCCGAGCGCGCCGATTCATAACGCACGCCGCCGGTCACGGTCCAGCGCTCGGCAATCCGGATCTGGTCGCGGAAGTACAGGCCGAGTGCATTCAGCGAGTCGGTACTGTCGGTGTTGAAGTTCGTCGGGCAGTTGATGGCGGCACCGTAGACGGGGAAGTAGACATTCAACGCCGCTACGCGGCAGGTCTTCTGCAGCCGGTCTTCCTTCGTGTGCCGATAGTCGATGCCGAACGTGAGGCTGTGCTGGTGACCCGCAAACGCGAACGTCTTCTGGACATTGGTGTCCACGCCGAACGAGTCGCCCGAGAAGTCCTGCTGCGTGCCGCTGCGATTCAGGGTCTGGCCGTTCACGGCCATGGTGCCGGCCGTGACGAACGTGCCGGTGAGCGAGGACGTCTGGTAGCGCAGGTTCTGATTGACGGTCCAGCCCGAGTCGAACCGGTGGGTCAGCGCGTAACCGACGCGGTTCTGCTCGCCATCGTAGGGCTGCGCGCCCGGTTCGCCGATAAAGCGCGAGTTGGGCACCACGCCGTTGATGTTCGGCGTGATCGTGCCATTGACCGGCAGCCCCTGCTGCCGCACGTAGTGGCGCTCGTTATGGCTGAGCAGGATCGTGAAATCGGTGCGCTCGCCGAAATCAAGCGTCAGCGATGGCGCGATATAACGATTGCGGTACCAGACGTAGTCCGTGGCATCGTCGCTGTTCATCGCGAGCGCGGTCAGGCGGAACGCGGCCTTGCTGTCGGGCTTGAGCGGCGTGCCCACGTCGGCGGTCACCTGCCGCAGGCCGTAGTTGCCCACGGTGACGCCCAGTTCGCCGAACAGTTCGGGGCGCGGGCGCTTGGTGACGAGGTTCACCAGTCCGCCCGGCTGGACCTGTCCAAAGAGGATCGAGGCCGGGCCCTTCAGCACTTCCACCCGCTCCGCGCCGAACGTCTCCTGGGCGACGCGGTTGTTGCTGTCCACGAGCAGCGCATCGGCAAAGATCGATTCCGACGCGCGCTGGCCGCGGATGATGAAGTCGTCCCAGCCGCGGCGGCCGAACGTGTTGGCGGAAACGCCGGCCGAATTCCAGAGCACGTCGCTCAGCGTCTGCGACTGCTGGCTGTCCATCAGGTCGCGCGTGATGACGGTGACCGACTGCGGGGTATCCGCCGCGGACTCGTTGGACTTGGTCACGCCCGCGGCGCGGCGGGAGGCGAAGCCGATATCGGTATCGGCGGCCGCGTCGGCACTGACCGTGACCGAGGGCAGGACCTTGCCGTCGTCAGCGGCGTACGCGGCGGAGGCAAGAAGGGAGAGGCATGCGAGGGCGGCGGGACTCAGGCGGTGGCGGGGCTGCATTGCGTCATTCGGCGTAACAATGTGATGGAAGCGCCGAATTATAAATGCAAATCATTATCGTTTAGTCAAAACGACGATGCCATGTTTCCAAAGGAATACAAAGTAGCGGTGCCGACATTGACAAAAAACCGGGCACATGGCCCGGCTCGCCTCATCTCGAACAGGAAGGGCGGAGGCGTGATCGTCAGCCGTTGACGGCCTTGTGATACGCCTTGTCGGCCTCGTTGTACGCCGCGTCGGTGACCTGATCCTTCGCGGTGTCCTTGATGGCTTCGGGCAGGACTTCCTTGACCGTGCGCGTGGCGCCCGCCTCGATGGCGTGTTCGGCCACATTGACGCCGCCCCTGACCACGGCGCCCATGCCCGGCACGCCGATGCCGCTGATGGCGGCGCCCGCGAGGTCCAGGCCGGCCTCCTTCTCGGCCGCCCGGATCTCCTCCTTGCTGCCGCCG